>JAZKCU010000025.1:0-145651 GCA_040387935.1 Verrucomicrobiota bacterium
AGCAATCCGTCCATCACCTGGATCAATCACACCACCCTCGTCACCGGCGTGGAGCCGCGCAAACATGGCGTGCTGTTCAACGGACTCCTCGTCCGCCAGGGCGATGGCAGGCCGCCCAAGATCGAGCAGTGGGTGGACAAGACGAAGCTCGTCTTCGTGCCCACGCTTTATGACATCGCGCATGAAAGCGGCCTCACCACCGCCGAATCGGATTGGGTGGCTGTGACACGTGCAAAGACCATTGACTGGAGCTTCGCCGAACTGCCCGATGCCGAAGGTAAGGTCGAAAAGGAAATGATCGCTGCGGGTGTGATCAAACCTGAGCACATCGCCTGGATGCAGCTCGGTCCGCAGCGCAAGGGCGTGACCTTCCTCGACAACATGTGGACCAAGGCCGCGATCCATATCTTCAAGACCCACAAGCCTAACCTGCTCCTTTATCACACGTTGAACACCGATGCCACGCATCACGCCTATGGTCCCGGTTCCATGGCCAGCTACACTGCGCTCGCTTATGCCGACCGTTTGATTGGCGATCTGATCCAGGCCGTGGATGAGAGCGGCCTGCGCGACCGCACCACATTTGTCATCAGCACGGATCATGGGTTCAAGAAAGTCTCAAAAATCATCCTGCCGAACGTGGCTTTGAAGCAAGCCGGCCTCGCCCAAGGTCTCGGGCCCACCATCAACACCTGTGACGCCTACGTGATGTCCCAGGGCGGCATGGCCTTTGCGTATGTGACGAACCCTGCGCGCAAAGCCGAGCTGCTACCCAAGCTGAAGGAGATGTTCGCTCAGATCGAAGGCGTGGATCGCGTCATTGCTGGCAAGGAAGGTCACACCCTCGGCATGCCAATACCGGAGGAGAATCCAGGCATGGGAGACCTGATTCTGTATTCCAAAGCTGGTTACGCCTTCAAGAACGAGGCGGCTGGCAATGAGGTCGTCGTCCCCTCCGTGAACTACGGAGGCACCCATGGCTTTCTCAACAGCGACCCCGAGCTCGATGGCATCTTCATCGCCAGCGGCCGTGGCATCAAGAAAGGCATCGTGCTCGACCGCGTGGCCAATCTCGATGTCGCCCCCACCATCGCCCGTCTCATGGCCATCAAGCTCCCGCAGACTGATGGCCGCGTTCTGGAAGAAATCCTCGCTCCTTGATCTGATCCATGCGCGCTCTATTTTTCCTACTCGCCGCCTCGCTCACCTCCGCTGCTCCCATCGAGCGCATCTGGCTGACCCACGCCACGAATGATGCCTCCAAGATCGTCGTGAACTGGGAGACGGACACTCCATCATATTCCGTGGTGGAGTATGACACCAGCGCAGCTCTAACCAAGCGTGTGACGAATGAGGACAAGGTCACACTGCATCATGTGGAGATCCCGCTGGAGCAGCAGGATGTCGTCTATCACTACCGAGTGTGCAGTGGTGATGACGCTTCTGCGCCAGGTACCTTCAAAGGCTATCCTACCAAAGAGTTGCGCATCGCCATCGTCGCTGACTGGGGATTTCGCAGGGATGCAGATCTCACTGCGATCATGAAGGATGACGTGCACGTGCTCATGACCGGTGGAGACAACGTGCCCAGCCTGCATGAGAAAGGCATCGAAGGTGTGAAGGCCTACAGCGCCTTGATCAAAAGCCAGCCTGCGCTCTTCCGCAGCACGCCCTTCATGCCTATCTTGGGTAATCATGACCGCGAGATCACTGGCCGCGGCCCTGGACCCAAGCCGCCTGCTCATGCCGTCTATGATGTGGAGGCCACCGTCTACCGCGACTTCTTCGCGCTGCCAGGTGATGAGTGGAAATGGCACTTCGACATCCCCGCCTTCGACGTGCGCTTTATCGCCACCGATCTGAACCACATCCAGGACTTCGGCTCCCACTGGCAGACCTGTCACGCCTGGCAGCCAGACTCCCCGCAGTTCAAATGGTTTGCCGAGACCATGGCAGCCACCAAGAGCGGCTTCGTCTTCACCCTCATGAACGAGAAGCAGGGTCAGGTGGCAGGCCTCACCAAGGGTGCCTGGCATGAGCACTTTCGCAAAGGCAGCGCGCTCATCACCGGCTTCGGCTACTTCGCCGATCGCGCCGAGCTCACCGGCGGCCTCCCTTACTTCAACACCTGCCTCAAAGGCGATGGCGCGAACTACAAGGACCCCAAGTCCCAATTCTTCTCCCAGGAGGAGAACTACCTTCTGCTCACCTTCACCGCCGACGCCCCCACCATGAAAGTGCAGTTTAAAAACCTAAAAGGCGAGGTCCTCGACACCTTCGAAATCACGAAGCGCGGCATACAGTAGCCATCACACTCCGTGTGACGAGCCCATGACCTGCGAATCACCTGCCCACTCTGTCCCGCGCACGCGTGTCATGAAACCCGCTCACATGTCGCGTATTGCTTCCCTGCATGCGCCTCCTCTGCCTCATCGCCGTCCTCAGTTCGCCCGCCTTCGCGGTCGACTTTGTGCGTGAGGTGCGCCCCATCTTTGAAAAGCACTGCTGCGAGTGCCACGGCGCGGAAAAACAGAAGAACGACTACCGCCTCGACATCAAATCCGTCGCCCTCACTGGCGGCGAGGACCACGCGCCTAACATCGTCCCCGGTAAAAGTGCCGAAAGCCCCCTCTTCAGCTTCATCAGCGGCAGAGATGCAAGCATCTCGATGCCGCCGAAAACCAAACTCAGCGCCGCTGAGATCGATGTGTTGAAACGCTGGATCGATGAGGGAGCCGCATGGCCTGATGGCATTGACGTGGCCAGGTTGGAGGACAAAACCGACTGGTGGAGCTTCAAGCCCCTGAAGGGCCAAGGCTATCCCGCGAAGCCCGAAGGAATCGATGGCTTCGTCCGCGCCAAGCTCACTGAAGCAGGCCTGAAACCGACGCCGCAGGCAGCCCCACGAACACTTGTCCGCCGTCTCTACTTTGATCTCCACGGCCTGCCACCCTCGCCCGAAGAAGTAACGCGTTTCGTCCAGGAAATGAATGAGTCCCAGGGGACCCAACAGACCTATGAGCGTCTCGTGGACTCCCTTCTCGCCTCTCCCCGCTATGGGGAGCGTTGGGCTCGTCATTGGTTGGACCTCGTGCACTACGGCGAGTCCCACGGCTATGACAAAGACAAGCCGCGCCTCAATGCCTGGCCCTATCGTGACTACGTCATCCGCGCCCTGAATTCTGACAAACCCTATGCCCGCTTCATTGAGGAGCAGATCGCCGGAGATGCGCTCTATCCAGGCAGCGCAGATGGCATCACCGCGCTCGGTTTCCTTTCTGCAGGTCCGTGGGACCTCATTGGCCACATGGAGGTGCCTGAAACAAAATTGGACGGCAAGATCGCCCGTCATCTCGACCGTGATGACATGGTGCAAAATACCCTCGGCACCTTCTGCAGCCTCACCGTGCAGTGCGCTCAATGCCATAACCACAAGTTTGATCCTATCACCCAGGAGGACTACTATTCACTGCAGGCCGTCTTCGCCGCGCTGGACCGTAATGACACCAGCTACCATGCGGATGATGCCACGATGCAGCAGTTCACCGCGCTGGAAAAGCAACGCAGCAACCTCACCACCGCCATCTCCGCTTTGGAGGAACCTCTGAAGGCCAAAGCCGGAGCATCCTATGCAGCCCTCACTAAGCGCATCGAGGGCGCGACAGAGAACAGAGGTGCGAATCCCAATCCCAATGGCAAGCCTGATTTCGGCTATCACAGCGCCATCTCGCCCGCCCAGGAGGTGACAAAATGGGTGCAGGTGGATCTCGGCCGGAGTGTCGAGATCGAAAAGATTGTGCTGAAACCTTGTTATGATGATTTCGGCAGCATCGGCGGAGGCTTCGGCTTTCCCGTGCGCTTCAAGGTCGAGGTCAGTGACGACCCCGAGTTCAAGGCTGACGTCTCGCTCATCTGGAAGAAGCATGACATCACCTTCATGAACGACTTTGCGAATCCTGGTCTGCTTCCCTTTGAAGCCAGCACGGGAGGTGACGATGGTGTCAAGGGGCGCCACGTCCGTGTCACCGCCGTGAAGCTCGCTCCGCGGAAAGGAGACTACATCTTCGCCCTCGCCGAGATGGAAGTCTATGCGACGAAGGACGGCCCCAACATCGCCGCAGGATGTTCGGTGACGGCCCTGGACTCCATCGAGGCCGCCCCGCGCTGGCGAAAAACCAATCTGACCGATGGCATTGCCCCCGAAGCCCGTTCCCAGGAGGAAAAGACTCAGCTCATCGCTGAACGTGAGGCTCTGCTGATTTCCGTCGCAGATACCGCCACTCGGCAACGTTGGTTGGACCTCAAATCACAGCTTCAAAGTGTGCGCGGAGGTCTCGCCAAGCTGCCTCTGCCACAAAAGGTGTATGCCGGCGTCGTCCACAGCGGCACCGGCAACTTCAAAGGCACCAGCGGCATTCCCCGTACGATTCATCTTCTCAAGCGTGGAGATATCAAGCAACCCGCTCAAGAGGTCAGGCCCCACAGCGTCAGCGCTTTTGACCAGCTCTTCGATCTACACTTCACCATCGATGGCGCCGGCGAGTCCGCCCGGCGCGTGGCATTGGCCAAATGGATCACCGACAAAAACAACGCCCTCACTTGGCGCAGCATTGTGAACCGCGTGTGGCAGCATCATTTTGGCCGCGGTCTGGTGGACACATCCAACGACTTCGGCCGCATGGGCGGTCAACCCACCCATCCGGAATTGCTCGACTGGCTGGCCCTTACCTTTCGCGATGATTTCAGCGGCAGCCTGAAGAAGCTTCACAAGCTCATCGTGATGAGCGAGACCTATCGGCAGCAATCGCAGGCGTCGGATGCGTCCGGGAAATCTGATGTTTCCAATTCACTGCTTTCCCATCAGAACCGCCGGAAGCTCGATGCCGAATCCGTGCGCGATTCCATCCTCGCCGTCAGTGGCACGCTGGATCTCACCATGGGTGGACCGAGCTTCCAGGACTTCATCATCGACAAGCCGCAGCACAGTCCGCACTACGAGTACCAGCTTCACGATCCTGAGGATCCGAAGTCATGGCGGCGCAGCATCTATCGTTTCATCATCCGCAGCCAGCAGCAGCCGTTCATGACCGTCATGGACTGTGCAGACCCCAGCATGCGGGTGGACAAACGAAATGAATCCCTCAGCCCCCTGCAGGCCCTCGCCATGATGAACAACGGCCTCACGGTGGCCATGGCCAAGCATTTTGCCGGACGCGTGGCGAGGGAGGCCGCCGGCATCCAGGCACAAACCAGGCGCGCCTTTGCCCTCGCCTTTTCCCGCGAGCCCACGGCTGAGGAGCTCGCCCCCCTCATCGACTACGCTCGCCGCGAAGGACTCGAAAACACCTGCCGCGTGATCATCAACCTCAATGAGTTTAGTTTCGTCGACTGACGGGCGTTTCGGAGGCCGTGCCGGCCTAATACAGCTTCCTTGCTGAATGCCCCATTGGACATGCTGTTTTGCGTTCCTCTGATTGTTCTTCGCTCGCGTGGCGTTCTATAGGGTCGTTTTTAAGTCTCCCATGATCCGCCTCTTCTCCCAGCTTCGGCCCCGTTCACACGCGCTTTGTTCCGCGATCTCGAAACGTAGGCAGCGCCTTGCCTGAAGGGCATGATGGCACGAACGATCTGTGTGATGGCTTCATGATCCCGCTTGTCTCAGCGCTTATCGCTTTTCTGCTCGTCTCGTCTGCGGAATGGCTGCACGGCAGGCGCATCCGCGTGGCGCAGCGTCTGGCCTTCGGTCCTGTGGGTGCACGGCGTTGGACCCGCCTGGTGCCACTGCTGCGCGCCGCCAGCCTGGCAGCCTTTGCGTGGGGAGTGGTCACCTTGCTGCTGATGAAGACCGCTGCGGGAGGTCACCAAAAAAGCGACAAGGATCATGAGGCCGCCCGGCTGGTGTTTGTCGCGGATCTTTCGCCCAGCATGTATCTCACAGATGCCGGACCTGAAGGCAAGCTGACCCGGCACGACAGGATGCAGGAGGTGGTGGAGGGCATCCTCCAGCGGGTGAGCGGAAACTTGCGCTTCGGCGTCATCGGATTCTACACAGACTCATTGCCGGTTGTGATGGAAGCGCGTGATCCTGAACTGGTCCGCAATGTGTTTAACGGCCTGCCGCTCACCTATGCCATGCCTCTGGGAAAGACGGATCTCGGTACGGCGGTCAACCTGTCCTTGGAGCATGTGGCCGCATTTCCAGAGGGCAGCACGCGGCTGATCATTTTCTCGGATGGAGATTCTGTGGGTCTGGTGCCCATCCACGCACGGCCAAAGTCGGTCAAAGAGGTCCTTGTCCTCGGTGTCGGTAATCCCACCAAGGGCACTTACATCGACAGCCATCAGTCACGTCAGGAGGCAGACACCCTGGCGCTTGTGGCTTCCTCGCTGAAGGGCAGCTATCAGGATGTGAACACCAAACATCTTGCCACGGCTGCGCTTGGGGACCTCGTGGTGCCGCTCGCCCCCTTGCGGAAGGGGCTCACCCTGGCACAGCTCGCCGTGCTGGCGATGGTGCTCGGCGCTTTGATCAATGCGTGCATCCCGGTGGCGCAGGAGTTCCTTGGCAGCCAGTGGGAGGTGCGTGTGAGTGAACGCGAACGCCGCTCAGGGAGGGCGCAGACGGCATGAGGAAGTTCTTCACCCTGCTGTGGCTGCTCTGTCCCGTGGCCGCTCTCTATTACCACTTCAACGAGGGGCAGGACCAAATTATCCGCGTGCAGGCACGCAGGCATGTCGAAGCCATTCGTGAGTTGGAAAAAGCCCGGGAGCCTGACTACGCAAGGATCATTGAGGAGTATGACAAGCTCAGCGGTGAGCTGCCTGCGGACGAGCAGCCTCTGGTGCGGCATCAGATCCGTCTCGCGAAGGCCAGGGCGCGTCTGGAGATGCTGGATGTCGTGGGAGCCACGGATGAGCTCACACTGCTCCTGCGTGAGTCTGCGCAAACTCATGGTGAAGATGCGGCGATCACGCGTGCCATCCGGGAGACCCTCGGCAAGGCTCATTATTACGCGGCCTATCTTCTCAAGACGAATGGTGCCGCCGAGTCTGAGTGGCGGCCGTTTGCCGAACGCACGCGTCAGATCTTCCGCTTCCTGGCCGAGCATCAAGAGCCCGGTGCGCTCGCGAGGTACGAGGAACGCGTGGCCGCCGAATTTGACAAGACCCTGAACAAATGATCCCGATGAAGAAACTGCACACGCCATGCGTCCCATGGGCCGCCATGCTTCTGCTTTCAGGCATGGCGGCAGCCCAGCAGCCAGCCACCATCAATGGCATTCAGGGTGTGAGGCAGGAGGCTGTGCCCAGCCTCAAAAATGTGGAGCCACCAACCCATCAATCGGTCGTTACGGGTGCCGTTGAAGACATGAAGAAAGTCGAAGGCGTGAATGCCATCAACGGAGTCAAGGCCACCGTGCCCCAGACGGTCCAGCCCATCCCGCCGCCACCCCCTGCGGCTCCCGTGCAGCCAAACGGTGTGAAGGGCTTGACGCCACCACCACCACCACCTGCGGCAAACGCCGTCCAGCCTGACGACGTCAAAGGTGTGAAGCCACCACCGCCACCAAATGCTGTGCAGGCCGTGCCACCTCCACCGGCGGCCAGCGCGGTGAGCTCCATACGAGCCGTCCAGGGTGTTCAGGGCATCGTCGTGCCCAAGCAGAGAAACTTGGAAGCCGCGCTCCTCATCAAGGAAGGCACAGGCATTCCTGATCCCAAGGGCAAGGCTGCGGCGGCCGCGCTCTTCGGACCTCCCGGCAAGGACCCAGGTCTGAAGCAGGGGGACGACGGCCGCACCGAACTGCAGGAATTTGAAAAGCTGAACACGCCGGGCTCTTAGTCCACATCCACGTCATCGCCTTGATCCACGCCCTCATGAAACCTCTGTTCCAGCGATCCGCCTCTGCATGGTTAGGCCTCGCACTGATCTCCTCAGTGGAGGCTCAGCAGCCTGGCCCCGCTGATCCCAATGTCCCTGTGGTGGCTCCAGCGGCAGCCCCGCCGCCCGCGCCGTTGCCAGCACCAGCACCTCCACCGCCTGACCCCAAGGTCATCAAGGAGCGGGAAGCCATCCTCTCCCAGAAGTTCTCGCGTGATCCGAATGATCTGCTGCGCCATCTCGAGCGCCTGGGCACCGCGGATCCCGCCACCCTTTCCATCACGGATCGTTTCAGCCTCCGCTTCATCACCGGTGATTGGGGCAAAGTGCGCGAGGAACTCGCCCAGATGCCGCCTGAGCTCGCGCGCAAGATCTTTGACAAGATGCTCGCGGATCTCACGGAGAACCGGAAGCCTAACATTAAGCTCGAAGACGTGCTCGGCATCGCGGATGCCGTCCCGGGTGATCTCACTCCAGACAATCTGCGCCGTCTCGGCCAGCTCATGAGTGTCGCGGTGCCGATTAGCGAAAGCTACTGGCTCGTTGACCGCTTGAAAAAAGGCACCAAGACGCTCGGCGGCACGGACCCTGCCAGGCGTCTCGCCGCTGCGCGTGTGCTCATCGCGGGTAATTTCAAGGATCTTGCCCGGGCGTATCTGCCACCTCTCGCCGAGATTGAGCAGCTCACGGATGAAGGATTGAAGAATGATCTCCGGAACTTCCTCACCACCCAGGAAGAGCGGGAGAGCGCGCAGCGTGACCAGGTGATGAACATCTGGGATGAGAACATCGCCGCCGTGATCAGCGCAGATGACTCCAAGTCCAAGGGATGGGAGAAAAGCAAGGCGAGCAATGCCATTGCCAAGGTCATCACCCAAGTGCCGGTCAATACCATCGGTGCCGTGCTGGCAGAGGTGACCAAGACCAATCCTGACGGTGCCATGCGGCTCGTCAGCGCTTTCACACGCAAGGTGCAGAGCGAGCGCAGCGGCGACATCCCCACTCGCACGGAGAATCTCTCGGCACAGGCAACTCTGGCAAATCTTCTCGCAGGCCTGGTGAAACCCGGTGAGCAGCCCTGGAGCCAGATCTTTGAGATGATGGCAGACCATTGGACCAGCGAGGCTGATTACACCTATCAGCAAAAGCAGCCTGCGAACCAGAACAACCAGGGCAGGTTCGTCACTCCGGAAGAGTTGCTTTCCGCCGCCCCCACGGGCCCGTGGTTTGCGGCCCTGCCCCAGGGCGTGCGCGATCGCCTGGATGTCAGTGTGTCCCGGCTCATTCTCACCGGGGCGCAGTTTGACCAGGCTGCCGAGCGCATCGTTGAGATCGGGAAGCGCAGCCCTGCGGCCGGTGCGGCACTCGCCGAAGACTTCCTCACCGTCTGGGGCAGGACACACAATCCGCAGCTCCCCGAGCAGTTGCGCAAACGCTACAACCTGCCGGACGACGCGCGGATCCCCGTCACGCCGATCATGATGGAGAAGAACATCGAAAGCCTCGCGCGCATGATGACTCTCTTCCGTAACGCGGGCCTCGCGCCGAAGGATTACGCGAGTGTCGTCACGGCCTTCGATCTCGCCTACAGCACGGCTGAGACCTACAAGACCAGCCATATCGAAAAGGTCTTTGGCCCCATGGCCAAAATGGATGAGCCTGTCTTCTCCCTCATCCTTTCCCGCATGAACGCGAACCTCGGCGAGCGCTGGCGGAAGATGGATGTGCAGCGCTCAGGCATGACGCAGCGTGATGAGACCGAGACCCTGGAAATGGTGCGCACCGGTTACCGCACCGCCTTGCAGCTCATGGACGGCTGGCTTGCAGGTCATCCGGAAAGCTGGCGTGCGCTCACGCTGGCGGGCACACTGCTCGTGGACTGGGGAGACTTTGAGTATTTCCAGGAGCTCGTGGCCAATGATCCGCAGCAGCGCATGTTCGGTTTCAAGGAGAAGAATCTGCAGGCGCAGGACTATTTTAGCCGCGGAGCCGCTGCGTACGCCAGGCAGGTCCCCAAGCTCACGACGGGTGAATACACGGTGGAACCTTATCTGGCCTGGTTTCATGCCCTGCTCGGCATCGGCTCGAACAACCAGCTCAACTTGAGCAAGCCGATGAACCGCGCCGCGCTGACCCGAATCCGCGAGCAGCTCACCGCCCTGCCGGGCAAGGCTGCGAAGCCGCACATCAGCATGTTTGCGAAGATCGTGAACACCCGGCTGACGGATGAAAAAGATCCGCTGCACGAGGATCTGAAATACCGCTATCTCGCCAGCGCCATGGTGATCACCAAGGACGATCCCTTCACCATGGGCGTCGCGAAGAAGCTAACCTATTTTGATGAATTGCTCAGCGAGGTGCGGCTGCAGACGCGGGTGGACGGGCCGAACACCATGGGTCGTGACCAGGACTTTGGCATCATCCTCAGCATCATTCATAGCGAGGCCATGGGCCGTGCCGCGAAGTTCGGCCAGTACCTTAGCAACGATTCGAACGCCGGCGGGAGCAAAGGCAGACAGGGCTCCGCTGTCGCCCACAAGATGGGCGGCATCCAGGGCGCTCGTGATGAGCTGGAGATGAACCTCACCCAGGCTCTCACGCCCTTTTTTGACATCAAGTCCATCACCTTCTCCACGCCTGACATCAAGGCCCGTCCGACCGCGCAGGCTGGCTGGGAGGAGACCGTGCTGGCCTACCTGCACGTCCGTGCCAAGGATGCGAGCGTGGATAAAATCCCGCCGGTCGAGATGCAGTTCAAGTTCATCGACATGACCGGTCCGGTGAGCATTCCCGCCGAGTCGGCGGAGACCGTCATCAAGGTCGCCACCGAAACCGCCGCACCTCGTCCCGCCAGCCATGTGGACATCTCGCAGACCCTGGACAACCGGCAGCTCCCCATCAACGGCACGCTGTCACTGGAGATCAAGGCCACCGCCACCGGTTTGGTGCCTGATCTGGAGCAATTGCTCACTCTCGATCCCAAGGCCGCGATTGGTGTGAAGAACACCAATCCGCATGAAGGCCTGCAGATCAAAGAGCTCAACACGTGGTCGGACGAGATCGCGCCGACTTCCGAGCGTCTGTGGACACTCACCCTGGACGGTGATGCCGTGCGCGCTGCCGAGGGCCCCATCGAGTTCCATTTCCCTTCGCCGAAGGTGAAAGATGCCACGGTGACCTATCAGACCTACAAGGACATGAACCTCACGCCGCTGACCGAGCCCGTGGTGACCATGGGCGGGACCGCCAAAGCCGCTGAAATCATCACGCATCCTGCCAGCCACCCCTATCCCTGGATCATCGGCGCGGCCGTCGCCATCGTTGCTCTCGGGGGGATCCTTTTCTTCTCCCGCAAACGTGGCATCGAACAGCCCCTGCGGGCCAAGGACGTGTTTCACATGCCTGACGCCATTGATGGATTCGCCGTGGTCGCCCTGCTGCGCAAACTGCGCGGCAGCCCGCTGGTGAAGCTGAAGGATAATCAGCGCCACGAGTTGCAGGGGGATCTTCAGCGCATTGAGCAGGCATGCTTTGGCACCCAGACGCCGATGCCTGAAGCCGACCTGCGCAGCATTGCCGCGAAATGGCTTCGTTGCGCCTCCTGATTCATTTCACCCACTTTGCCCATCTCTCTCCAACATGTCAGAATCAACCAACCCAAGCGCCAACGCACAGTCCGCCCAGAAATTCGTCGCCGGTGTCCGTGAGCGCGTCGCCAAGATCGTGGTGGGCCAGGATGTCGTCGTCGAGCGAGTGATGATCGCTATGCTCACCGGCGGCCACTTGCTGTTGCAGGGCCTGCCGGGGCTTGCCAAGACACTGCTGGTCAACGCCATCGCCAAGGCGATCAATCTGGACTTCAAGCGCATCCAGTTCACCGTGGACATGCTGCCTTCGGACATCATTGGTTCGGAGATCATTGATCAAAAAAGCGGGGACTTCCGCATTCATCGCGGGCCGGTCTTCACGAACCTGCTGCTGGCGGACGAGATCAACCGCGCCGCTCCGAAGGTGCAGGGGGCGATGCTGGAGGCCATGCAGGAGCGCAAGGTCACCATCGGGGGTCAGGCGCTGAAGCTGCCCACACCCTTTCTTGTCATCGCCACGCAGAACCCGGTGGAGCAGTCCGGCACATTTGAGCTTCCTGAAGCGCAGTTGGACCGCTTCATGTTGCTGCACCGCCTCGGCTACCCGAGCCGTGAGGACGAACAAATGATTCTCATGCGGCAGCTCGGCATGGGATTGAAGCATGAGGATGGAGGCGCGGTCCCTCGCTCCGCCTTTGACATGATCGAGGATAATCCGGGAGCCTCGATTGCCGATCTGGTGGGCGCCATGCAGGCGGTACAAGGCGTGCATGTGAGCGAGGTGTTTGTGAAGCATTGTGTGGAGCTCGTGCGGCGCACGCGAGAGTCGAAGCTGCTCGACTTCGGCTGCAGTCCACGCGCAGGCCTGGCCCTGATCAACTCGGCGCGTGCTCGTGCCGTGATGCATGAGCGGGACTTCGTGACACCGGAGGACCTTTTTGATCTCGCGGAGGATGTCATCTTGCACCGCATCCGTGTGAGCTATGAGGCCTCTGCCGCTGGACATACGGCGAAGGAAGTGCTGGAGGGCATCCTCGCAGGGCTGGGCTGAACCCTCTTACTTTATGAAAAGAAAGGTCCAGCTCAGTCACGACCCCGTGGATGCACGGCAGTTTGAGGTCACGGTCAAGCACCTGGCCAACAGCCTGAACTTCGGTCAGGAAGAATCCGTCTTTCACGGTGCCGGGCTGGAGTATGCGCAGTCGCGTGTGTATGTGGCAGGAGATCCCGTGAAGTTTATTGATTGGAAGGTGTCCGCGCGTGTGGGCAAGCTCTTCATCAAGGAGTTTCAAGAGCCGAAGCAGATCCCCCTTTACCTCCTGGTGGACACTTCGGCCTCCATGTGTGTGAGTTCGCAGACGCTGAGCAAGTATGCCTGGGCCGTGCGCATTGCCACAGGCATCGCGCTCGCGGCACAGCAGAGCATGACGCCGGTCGGGCTGCTCGGCTGCGGTGCCCGTGAGCTGCATGTGCGGCCCTCGCTCTCGCGGAATCTAGTCATGGAGTGGTCGCATAAGCTGCGTCATCACGACTTCCTGGAGGCGACCTCCCTGGCGCAGCGGGCCCGTGAGGTGGCGCCATCGCTGAAGCGCCGCACCATGGTCATCGTGCTCAGTGATTTGCATGATCCGGATGCCTTCGCGGCCCTGCAGGTGCTGGGTCAGAAGCATGACTGCATTGTGCTGCACCTGCAGGATCCAGCGGAACTGCACATCAAGGGCGCGGGATTGTTTCGCGGTGCCGAGGCTGAGTCGGGCAGGGCCTTTGTGGGGCATGGCCGGCGCGCGTTTGTGGACAGCGCCCATTGGCAGAGCGAGCTGACCCGCTTCGGCATCGACTATCTATATCTTCGCACAGACCAGCCCATTCTGGGCCGGCTGCGGCACTTCTTGAACCGCCGTGGACTGGGCGGCAGCGCGGGACGATGAACATGAGGCACAAACTCACCCTCATCATCCTGCTCATCGCTGCGGTCACCACCGCAGCCTGGTTTTTTTGGCCAACCAAGGAGACTGACACGCTGAACGTGCCGCTGGGCGTGGAGCAGGCAGCCATCATCACATTCAGTGGTCCGGAGATCAGCGTGGCTCCCTACAAGTGGGGCGTGGCGGTGAACGTGCGCATCGCGCAGGTCACGGAGCAGCCCGGCAGGCGTATCTATGATGTGCGCTACATCGTCAATCGTGACGGCACTTTTGATCTCAAGGACTACTTCGTCGCGGTGGATGGCAGTTCCCTGGCCAGCCTGCCCTCATTCAAGTTCAGGGGGGACGCCAAGCTCTCGAAGAATCTCGACACACGGATTCAGGAGACCGAGGCCATGCGCATTGATGTGGGCGGCCGCTATTATGAGATGGCGGCGCTTTTCATCGTGCTGTGGCTGGCGTGGCTGCTCCTGATCATCTTCTACAAGCGTCCGCGTGCTGCTGCCGAGACCGATGCTGGGCCGGCGGAACCGACCTTCGCCGAGTTGCTGCGCGGCTTCCTCGCGGACCTCGAGGCCGGGACCATGACCGTCACTGACAAGGCCCGGATGGAGATGCTGCTGCTCCGCCGCTGGCGTGATGAGCTTGCTCTTGGTGATGTGCCCATGAGCGTGGCCCTGGGCGCAATCCAGGAAAGCAGCAAAACAGGTGATGCCTTGCGGAAGCTCCAGCATTGGCTGCATCATCCGGCATCACCTGTGGGAAAAGGGGAGGTGGCAGGCGCCCTCGCACCCTTCATCGTGGAGGCAAAGGCGTCATGATTTTTCAGCACCCGCAGCTCCTCATTCTGCTGGCTCTGCCAGTGATTCTCGCCTTCTGGGAATGGGTTCGCCGCGGACATCCGCTGGTGCTGCCCTTTGACCACGGCAGACAGCGGCGCGGCTGGTTCCTGCGCCTGCTTGTGCTTTGCGCGAACTGCCTTCCCGCCTTGCTGCTCGCTCTCGCCATCCTCTTTCTGGCGCATCCCATGACCTACACACCTCCGGAGGTGGAGCGCCAGCTGAACAACGTGCAGCTGGTGCTCGATACCTCCGGCAGCATGGCGGAGGACCACGGACTGCAGACCCAGGGCCGTCACCGCCGCTTTGATTCCGCCATGGAGGCCATCGAGCAGTTCACGAACTACCGCCAGGGGGATGCCTTTGGCCTAACCATCTTTTCGAGAAGCTATATCCACTGGCTGCCCTTGACGCTGGACACTCAGTCCATCGCTCTTTCCAAGCGGTTCATCGAACCGAACAATCCAAAGCTCGATCCGCCCAGCATGGGCCGCCATGGTTTGCCTGACGAGCTCTGGGGCCACACCTACATCGGCAAGGCCTTGCTCGGCGCCACCGAACTCCTCTCCCAGCGACCCACCGGTGACCGCATGATCATCCTCATGACAGACGGGGAGAGCAGCGACATCCTGCCGCCCAAGGACATTGAGATCATCACTCGCCTGCAGGCCGAGAAGATCACCGTCTTCGCCATCCTGCTCTCCAACGAAAAGATCCAGCCCCAGCTTGCCAACATCGCCCGCTCCACGGGTGGTGAGGCCTTCAACGCCATCACGGGCGATGCGCTGACGATGGTCTTCAAGCGGATCGATGAGATGAAGAAAGTCGTCGTGCTGGAGAAGCGTCCGCAAGTGGTCGACTTCTACACTCCCTTTTTCATGCCCGCACTCGGCGTCCTGGCCGCGGGCATCCTGGTATTGTTCGGCCTGCGCTTCACGCCTTGGTAGGGGAGGGGCCGATTCTTTGTTTTCAGTCGCTCCGGCCTTTTGAGGGGAAATCTTGATACTGATGAGTACGCCAAAGCAAGACGGTGAGCAGTTGATGGGTGAGCTTCTAACACCTGCGATGACCCAGGTGGCCATGCACCTGAAGAGACAGGATCATCGTTTCACTTGAAACATACCCTGCAGGTGGTCCGTGATGCCATGCGCACATCCTCATGACCTGGTCCCAAAACTACGATCCTCTCGGTAATCTCGTTCTCTCCTCCCTGGTGGCGGCGGTGCCGGTGGTGGTGCTTCTAGGACTGCTGGCCTTCTGGCATGTGCGGGCGCATATCGCGGCACTCGCGGGGCTTCTCACCGCGGCAGGCATTGCGGTCGGAATCTATGGCATGCCAGCAGAGCTGGTGGGAATGGCCGCGGTCAATGGTGCGCTCTTCGGCCTCTTCCCCATCGGCTGGATCGTGCTGAACGCCATGTTCGTTTATAACCTCTCTGTGGAGACGGGGCAGTTCGCGGTGCTGCAGCGGCAGATCTCCAGCGTGACCAGTGACCGCCGTATTCAGGCTCTCCTCATTGCCTTCAGTTTTGGGGCCTTCATCGAAGGCGCGGCAGGCTTTGGCGCACCCGTGGCCATCACAGGCGCCTTGATGATCGGCCTGGGCTTTAAGCCACTCGAAGCCGCGAAGCTGGCTCTCATTGGCAATACGGCACCGGTGGCCTTTGGTTCCCTCGGTATCCCGCTCACCACGCTGTCCACTGTCACAGGGCTCGACCTGATGCAACTGAGCGCCATGGTGGGCCGACAGCTGCCGATCTTCTCGCTGATTGTGCCCTTTTGGTTAGTCGCGGCACAGGTAGGCTGGCGTGGCATGATCGGCGTGTGGCCGGCATGCCTTGTCACGGGTGCAAGCTTCGCGGTGATGCAGTTCGTCATGAGCAATTACCACGGCCCATGGCTGGTGGACATCGTGAGCGCGGTGGTGGCCATGGTGGCGCTGGTGCTCTTCATGAAGGTATGGAAGCCTGCGGACGAGCCCAGGAATGAAGCGACACAGCGTGAACCACGCGGGGCAGCCCCATGGAAGGCCTGGCTGCCATGGATCTTCCTCACCGCAGGCGTCTTTCTGTGGAGCGTGCCCTCGGTGAAGAGCGGCTTGAACGCAGTCTTCAATCCGGAGATCGAGATGCCGCTGCTCCACAATGCCGTGGAGCGCGTGCCTCCCGTCGTCATGCACGCAGAGGTCGAGAAAGCCGTGTTCAAGTTTAACGCACTCTCCGCCACCGGCACCGCCGCGCTCGCGGCAGGCATGCTGGCGGGACTGTGTCTGGGGCTTTCACCGATGAGGCTGCTGCGCCTCTATGGCGGCACCATCTGGAAGCTGCGCGTGTCCTTGCTCACCATCTCTCTCATGCTCGCGCTGGGGTATGTCACACGCTACAGTGGCACGGACACGACCATGGGTTTGATGATGGCAGGCACCGGGGTGCTCTTCCCGTTCTTCTCGCCCATCATCGGCTGGCTCGGCGTGGCCCTCACGGGCAGCGATACTTCGTCGAACGTCTTGTTCGGCAATCTTCAGCAGGTCACCGCCAATCAGCTCGATCTCTCACCCATTCACATGGCTGCCTCGAACAGCAGCGGCGGCGTCATGGGCAAGATGATCGATGCGCAGAGCATCGTCGTCGCCAGCGTGGCCACAGGTGGCCATCCAGACAGTCCGGACGCCGGCACCGTGCTGCGCAGCGTGTTCTGGCATAGCGTGGTTCTGGCCGTGCTCATGGGCCTGCTGGTCATGGCCCAGGCCTACCTCATGCCCTGGATGGTGCCCGGAAAATAGTGGTCGGCTGACATTTCGGCGGCAGGCCTGCGTTCTGATCGGCACACACATGAACCGCACCCGCCGTCGCTTTCTCCGCCAGGCACTCCACGCCTCCGCCGCGCTCACACTGCCATCCACGCTGAAGGCAGTGGACAAGAAGGACGCCTTCTCCTTTGTCCTACTCGGAGACCTGCACTACGACAAACTGGAGCACCATGACATGAAGTGGCTCCAGGAGCACAAGGCAGGTGACCTCAGCCAGATCAACAACTACACCCGCATCACCAGGGACATCACCCCGCGGTTGTTCGCGACGGTGAAAGAGACTCTCGCGACCCTGAACGAATCGCCAGCGACCCGTGCAGCCTTCGTTCTGCAGGCAGGTGATCTTGTTGAAGGACTGTGTGGGACAGAGGAGCTCTCCGCCGTGCAGAATCGCGAGGCACTTGCCTTTGTGGAGAGCATGAAGCTGGGCGTGCCTTTCGTGTTCACGAAAGGCAACCACGACGTGACGGGTGATGGCGCGGTCGAGGCCTTCAAGCACGTGTTTCATCCTTTCCTGACGCAGCAGGCTTCCAGCTTCACGGGTGAGGCGAAGATCGACAGCGCCTGCTACTCCTTTGAGCACGCGAACGCGCAGTTCTGCTTCTTTGATGCCTATGAGAAAGCAAGCCTCGACTGGCTGGAGGCTGCCCTGGCAAAGCGCACCGCGCAGCATTGCTTCGTCACCATTCATCCACCGGTCGTGCCCTATGGTGCACGCGCCACCTGGTATCTCTACCACTCGGAACGGGACAAGGCACGGCGTGAAAAATTACTCGATTTGTTAGGCAAGAACAACGCGTTCGTGCTCGGCGGTCACATCCACCGGTTCAACACCATCTGCCGCACCACGCCCGGCGGCGGTCGCTTTGCCCAGCTCGCCATCAGCAGCGTGGTCGGCCAGGCCGAGGTGAAACCGGACACCGAGCTCGATGGTCTGAAGGATTATAACGGAGATCAGATCCGTGTGGAGCCCAGGCATTCGCCCGAAACTGAGACCCAGCGCCGTGCCGTCTACGCCGTCGAGGCACCATTTGTGAAGTCCTTCGCTTATGCGGACATTCCCGGCCATGCCACGATCACCATCAACGGCCCGCAAGTGCAGGCCGTGATGTACTCAGGCATCACGCGAAGCATCTACAAGACCGTGGATCTCACCCAGTTGCTGGCTTCGTGAAAGTGAAGTCACACCGGGTGTGATCCGAGATCATCCGGCAAACCCTGGCGCATGCTCGGGCCGCGCAGGTTCACCATGAGCAGGTGCTTCACTCGCGGAAGCTCAGGCCCGCGATGAAAGCTCTGCACGGCCAGCTCGATCCGCTGATCCTCCACCGTCGCACGTTCATGCTGGCGCATGTGCTCCGCCCAGGATCCCACCAGGAACGTTTCACGGTAATGCGTGGGATCTTCCAGATCCGCAAAAACGGAGCAGCGGAAGGCGCCGTCGCGCAGACGTGCCTCGCGCAGATGCACCATGGCAGCCTTGAAGGCCGGAGCATCCTGAGGGTCAATGTGATACTCGATGGTGATGAGCACCGGCCCATCACTGGGAGAGGGCTCGGTGAAAGTGGTGTGCGGCAGCCAGTGGCCGGAAGGGGCCAGGTTTAACTTCTCCACATGACTGATGGGCAGCAGGCGCGTGAGCAGGGCACTGATGAGCAGACAGCCCGAGGCGATGCCCAAAGTGATGGGTGCTTGGAGATGGCTCGTGAGCTGTCCCCACGTGATCGCGCCGATGGCAAAGGCACCCTGCATCACGACCAGATAGATGGCAGAGCTGCGCGCGCGCACCCAGTTTGGGAAGGCGCTTTGGGAGGCCACGCTGAAGGTGTTCATGCCCGTGATCCAAGCCGCGCCAGCAAACACAAGAACAATCCCCATGGCCACTCTCCCTGGCACCAGCGCCACGATGGAGGTCGTGATCGCCGCAGCGATGCTGGCCACCAGCAGCACGTGATCAAAGGTATAACGCGCCCGCAGCCGGGGCAGAAAAAACAGTGCCATCACGATGGCCCCGGCTCCATAGCAGCCCATCAGCACTCCGAAGTCAGAGGCGCTCCAGTCACGTGAATGCACAATCACCGGCAGCAGCACCACCGTCGCCACTGCGGCGAACATGTGAACGCCACCGCGACAAAGTACCGCCTGCATGGCGTGGGCATGCCGCGCATAGCGGATGGCAGCCGCCATGGCGCCCAGCATCTGCTCACGCTGAGCACTGCGTGGAGTGGCGATGTAGGTGCCCGTGCTCATCGCCACGATCACCGCCACAAAGGACAGCGCATTCAAGGCGAACACCGGCGCCGGGCCGAGTGCACCCAGCAGCAAACCGCCCACAATCGGGCCTAACGAACGAGCGATATTAAATCCCACCCCATTCAGCGCGATGGCGGAGGACAGTTGATCACGTCCTACCACCTCCGGAATCAGCGCCTGCCAGGCCGGCATGGTGAAGGCTGCGGCCACGCCGAGCTGAAAAGTGGCGAGCAAAAGCAGAGTCTGAGTCAGCGCACCTGTCCAGGCGAGCGCCGCCATCCCCACCGCCGTGAGCAGGGCTCCCGTTTGCGCGAGCAGGATCAAGCGGCGTCGATCCACCAGATCCGCCAACGCACCTGCGGGCAGCGCCAGCAGGAACAGCGGCAGGCTGGACATCGTCTGCATCAAGGACACCAGAAAGGGCGAACTTGTCATCGTGGTCATTGTCCACACCGCCGCCGTGTCATTCATCGTGGTCCCGATGTTCGACGCCACACTGCCCAGCCACATGCCTCGATAGACGTGATTGCGGAGCGGTGACCAGGAGGACATAGGAGAAGGATAGCATACGCATCGACCGCCCCTCTGCGACGCAGAATCTAAGGGAACGTTGGCAGCAGGCAGGGCAGCACCCGACTCAAGTGCATGGCTTTTGTTACAGGATTAACAAGAGGACAGGATTAACAGTTCAGAAATCCTGTTCATCCTGAGATCATGTTAATCCTGTAAAAAGGGCCCCGATCATCCCACAACGCCTCTTCGCCGCGATCACGTGACAAGGCACGGCTCGCCTACACCGTATGAATAGGTATCTCTTGCCCATGCTCACCCGTCGCCAGCTTCTGCAAACGTCCGGACAAGGCTTCGGCGCGCTTGCCCTGACCTCGCTGGAGGCCGCGGAGACACAGCATCGTGCACAAGTGGTGCGGCCAAAGGCCAAGCGAGTCATCCAGCTCTTCATGGGCGGAGCCGCCTCGCACGTGGACCTTTTCGACTTCAAGCCGGAGCTTGTGAAGCATCATGGCGAGCCCTCCGATTTCGGCGAGGCCGTGGAAGCTTTCCAAAATGGTCTCGGTCCCTGGAAGAAGCCCGTCTGGGACTTCCGTCCGCATGGCCACAGCGGCAAAAGGATCAGCGACATCGTCTCCGCGCTCGGTCCTTGTGTGGATGACATGGCCTTCGTGCATAACATGGTCGGCAAGACCGGTGTGCATTCGCAGGGCACGCTGCTCCAGGCCACCGGCTTCAATCTGCCAGGCTTTCCAGGCATGGGCTGCTGGGTCAGTTATGGACTCGGCTCCTTGAGTGATAATCTGCCGACCTTCGTGGTGCTGCCTGATCATCGCGGCTTTGCCTCGAATGGCCCGAAGAACTGGGACAGTGCGTTCTTACCTTCCCAACACGCAGGCACCATCATCTATCCAGGTGCCGAGACACCCATCAGCGATCTGTTTCCGCACAAGGCTGGCCGCTATATCTCCGCGAGATCGGATCGCGAAGGCTTTTCACTTCTAGAGCAACTGAATCGCAAACACATGCTGACGCGTGAGGATGACTCGCGTTTGGAAAGCCGTATCCAAAGTTACGAACTCGCCGCAAAGATGCAGCTCGCCGCACCTGAGGCCCTGGACATTTCCAAAGAGCCCGAGCACGTGAAGTCCATGTATGGCATTCAGGAGCATCGCAAGGTCTGGCCCACGGAGATCAATGCCGAGGAGGAGGCCGACTACATGGGTCGCAAGTGCCTGACTGCCCGCCGTTTGCTGGAGCGCGGCGTGCGCTTCGTGCAGATCTGGAGCGGCAATGACAACGGGTTCCCTCGCCGTAATTGGGATAGTCACGAGGATGTCGAGCGCGACCACGGTCCGCTCGCCTGGGGCATGGCCAAGGCGGTCAGTGCTCTGATCCTCGATCTAAAGCAGCGCGGACTCCTCGATGAAACCATCATCCTCTGGACCACCGAGTTTGGCCGTATGCCCAGCACGCAGGGTGGAAAGGGCAGGGACCACAATCCCTACGTCTTCACCAACTGGCTCTGCGGCGGCGGCATACGCGGTGGCGCCATCGTGGGCGAGAGCGATCAATGGGGCTACAAGCCGTTGGATCGTGCCAACCCCACCACCTGCTACGACATCCACGCCACCATGCTTCATTTGTTAGGCATCGACCACACCAAGCTCACCGTCCGCCACAACGGCATCGACCGCCGCCTCACTGATGTGCACGGGCATGTGATTCGCGGGTTGGTGGCGTGAGAAACTTGCGCTCCGTCGCCGACCTGATAGTCATCGCCGCCATGAAGCTCTTTAACCTCTTCCTTTTTGTCCTGGCCATCCCCGCCTTCGTTCATGCCGATGCGACCACCCAGGTCTTGAAATGGAAAGACGGCAAGAAGGCCGCCTTCATGCTCGCCTTTGATGACAGCGCACCGAGTCAGCTCAAGAACGTGGTGCCAGAGCTGGAGAAGCGGCAGATCGTCGGGAATTTTTATCTGGTGACCGGCAACAAACTCTACGCCGCGCTTCAGCGTCGCTGGGAAGCCGCAGCCAAGAGTCCCTATGTGGCAGTGGCAAACCATACCTTCACCCATAAAGGTGTTAACGATGTCGCCGAGCTCGATCCAGAGCTGGCGAAGTGCAATGAGGTTCTTTACAAGATGAGGCCCGAGCACACGCCACCCTATCTGCTCGGCTTTGGCAAGCCAGGCGGCGTGCCATGGACGGTGACACCGGAGGAGGTCAACGCGGCCCTGACGAAGCATCACCTGTGCAACCGACCGCCCTTCGCCGGGCCTCCGATCAACTACAAATCCGCCGAACAAACGATTGCGGTGGTGGATGCGGCCATTGCCAAGGGTGAGATGGGTCATCTGGACTTTCATGGGGTCGGTGAGGACTGGCTCGTGACACCCGTGGAGTGGTTCACCGCCCTCCTCGACAAGCTGGAGTCCGTGCGTGATGTCGTTTGGATCACGGATGTGGTCTCCTGGCATCAGTATGTGACGGAGCGTGACAGTGCCGAGGTCAAGCCCCTGAAGGCCGATGCGGAAAGCATCAGTCTCGAGCTGACCTGCAAAGCCGATCCCAAGCTCTACAACCTGCCGCTCACGCTTTCGACCACCGTGCCTGCGGATTGGAAAAGCTGTGTGGTGACCCAAGTCTCCAGCTCGACTACTGTGACTGTGCAGGAAGGCGCGGTGAAGTATGATGCGCTGCCCGGTGGCGGTGAGATCGTGCTGAAGAGGGCTCCCTGACTTCGCAGGACAAGATCGTGCTTTCCACGGCAAGGCGAGGCTGACAGAATGGGGTTTTATGTCCTCGTTCAATCACCTCGCTCTCCTTGGAATCATCGCCTGCCTGCCGCTCGGCGCTTGGGCTCAGCGTGCCGCCCCCATTGTTTCGCCCGACATCGGCGAGAAAGGTTCCGTGGTCTTCCGCCTGAAGGCTGGCAAGGCCCAGGAGGTGGCCTTGCGAGGCCAGTGGGATCAGCAGCAGGTGGCGATGACAAAGGACGCCGAGGGTGTGTGGTCCGCGACCGTTCCCGAGGTGAAGGCAGGTGTGTGGGAGTATAGCTTCATCGTGGACGGCATGAGCATGATCGACCCCACGAACCCGGCTCAGAAGCCGCAGCGCACCTCGACCTCCAGCATCCTGCACATCCCGGGCTCGCCAGCAGTTGTTTGGGATTTCCAAGAGGTGCCTCATGGCACGGTGCACCAGCACAGCTACCTTTCCAAATCACTCGGCCGACGCCGTGAGCTGTGGGTGTACACGCCTCCAGGATATGAGGCGGATGCAAAGACACAGTATCCGCTCCTGGTGCTCCAGCATGGATCAGGTGATCGTCATGATGGCTGGGTCACGCACGGAAAGGCGCACTGGATTCTGGACAACCTCATCCATGAAAAGAAGGCCGTGCCGATGATCGTCGTGATGATCGATGGCCATCCTCTCGGCATGGTGCCGCGTGACATGGCGGATCGTCGCGCGGCTTCGCTGGTGGCCTTCAAGACCGAGTTGATGAGCGAATCACTTCCGTTGGTGAAGGCGATGTATAGGGTGAGTCCAAAGCGTGAAGATCATGCAATTGCGGGGCTCAGTATGGGCGGCTGGCAGTCCCTGAGCACCGGCATGACCCATCTGGATGATTTCAGCGCCATCGGCTCCTTCAGCGGTGCCGTGGATGAAAAGGAGATCCAGGCTGCGCTAGATGATGGGCAGGGCACGAACGCGAAGCTGAAGCTGCTCTGGATTGCCTGCGGCGAGAAAGATTTCCTTTTGGAGAAAAACCAGCAGTTGGTAGCCACGCTGAAAGCGAAAGGCATCCAGCATGAATGGCGTCTCACGCCCGGAGATCACTCCTGGCCCGTGTGGCGTGACTATCTCGCCGAGTTCGCGCCGAAGTTGTTTCGTTAGGTCGGTGCGTCAGCGATTTCAACGTTCGTTAGCGCAGATCGCTCACGCCGCCTTTGAGTTCAAAGAGCCTCGTGACCTCGGCATCGCTCAGCGCACGATCAAACACCGCGAGGTCATCCTGATGGCCCACATAGGAAGCTCCGAGCACCAAGGCCACTGACGCTGGATCCCAGCCAAAGCTGAGATCCCAGCCATCGATGCTGCTCTGCTTCTTGCCATTGAGGTAAAGGGCACCGGAAGGTTTGGCAGACTTATTGTTAATCTCGGAGAGGGTGAAAACCACATGCGTCCAGACATCGCGGGTGAACGGTGGCCTGGAAACCTGCACCATGGGACGTTTTTCAAACGGGATGTCCGCCCACTGAACGTTCGCGGGATTCCAGATCGCAAAGAGCGGACGCACGGCATAGCGGAAGTAACGCGGGTTCTCATCTTTGGAGAATTCGAGGAAGATGTAGCCTTTCTTGGTGTCATCACCGGTGATCTGTACGGGATCGCAGTAGCCGGGTTCCAGGTCTTCATCAGGCGTGAGGCGCAGCCAGATGGACACGGAGGCGTTCCAGCTCTTGTCATTGTAACCGAGCATGTTCACACCACTGAACTGCGGACGCGTGAGCCCCTTCTTGGGAAAGTGGATGCAGCCGCCGAACTTGCCGCCGGTGGGCGCAAGCTCCACATCTTCATTGGGTTCACAGGGAGCGAGATCCTTGCCTCTTTTGATCATCGCCGTCTTGTCGCCCTTGCTAAAGTCCGCGTTCAGGGAGGAGTCAAACGAGGCATGAAAGACCAGCGAAGACTTGAGTGCATCCTGGGCAAAAAGAGGTGCAGCTAGAAATAGGAGCAGGGCAGGGAACTTCATGGTCAGAAACCAACGCATGCTATGTGGCAGACTTTGCGGCTGAGTAAGAAGCAGATTTTAACCGCTAATGGGACGCTGATAAGACGCTAATATCAGAGGGATTGGTATTAGCGTTTCATTAGCGTCTAATCAGCGGTTAAATCCGTCGTCTTTTCATTGTGGTGTAGAGCTGCAGTGTGATTCATTCCTAATTTTCCAAATGGCAGAGACCTCTTCAGACACTCAGAATCACGTTGCCAGTACAGAGCCACCCGACGGCAGTCTGGTGCTCAAGCGCATGCTTTTGAGTGTCGTCATCTTCTTGGTGATGCTGAAGGGCGTGGACCTGCTGCTGGGATGGACATGGCAGGCACCTGTTTCTCACACGGTGACCCGCAGCATCATCCTGCGCGAGAACCCGCCGAACCAGGACACCAGCATGACGGCGAATGATCAGCAGCTTCGCGAGGCGGACAGTCTGGCGAGGAAGACTTGTCGTTTCAGGACGGATAAGGATGGCTTCATCATCGGGCCTCTGGATGTCGCCAGCACGTCTACGGCTTCGCGCGAAGTGGATCTGCTTTTCTTGGGTGGCAGCACCACGGAGTGCCGTTATGTGGATGAAGAGAATCGATTTCCATATCGAGTCTCGCAGCTTCTCCAAAACGCCTCGGGCCAGAACCTGCGAACCTTGAATGGCGGTGTGCCGGGGAATCATTCCATGCATTCCTTGCTCAACTGCCTTTCCAAAGGCCTGGCCTGCAAGCCGCGTCATGTGGTGCTCATGCATGCGGTGAATGATCTGGGCATGCTTTCGCGGACAGGGTCCTACTGGGAAGCTCCGCCTGGACGACGTCTCATTCAGGAAGCGGCTCTGGAAGCGGAGTCAGGAGCGGTGAAGCGCATGGCGAAGCTGGGAAAGGATCTGTTGTTTCCGAATCTGTGGAAGTTCGGCCGCCGCGGGGCGCCTGATCCGGTAGATGCAGGTGTGGAGGTGGATGAATGGCAGGCCTTCCGTGATGTGCGGCGCAGCCCTGAAGAGGTGGAGAAGATCCTGCGAGAGCATTTTAAACCATCCCTGGTGAGCTTTGTGCAAGTGGCCCGCGCCTGGAAGACCGAACCCATCCTCATGACGCAATTCAACCGTCTGCATGAAGAAGATAAGTTGGTTGGGTCAGCCTATGAGGCCAGGTCGCAGCCCATGTCTTATGCGGACTTTCGAAAGCTGTATCAGACCGCAAATGAGATCGTGCGTGAGGTGGCGGCAGAGACCCAGACGCTTCTCATTGATCTGGACAAACAAGTCCCCGGCGACTCCAGGCATCTCTACGATGCCGTGCATTTGAACGACGAAGGCAGCCGCGCTGTGGCGGAGATCATCGGACAAGAGTTAGTGCGCTTGAAGCCTGGGGAATTCCGTGGCGTGAAGTGACGTCATCGGTGCACTTCCCACGACAAGCGTGATCAGCATGTTGGAGTGTAGCCTTTAGGCGATCTGGGTTCCAGGAGCTTGAAATCTCCCCAGATTCCAGATCGGCTAAAGCCTTGACTCCAACGTGTGACATCGCGGTCGTCATGCTGCGGCCAGCAAGGCCCGCGCATGCTCTCTCGCGGATTCCAGCTTGCCGCCGAGCATCCTGGCGAGTTCCTCCACGCGCTCGCCTTCGGCGATTTCGCGGATGGTGGACTTCGTGCGGTTGCCTTCGATGTCCTTGGTGACGACGAAGTGGCTGCGGGCCAGGGAGGCGACCTGCGGGAAGTGGGTGATGGCGATGACCTGATGCGTGTTGCCCAGCGAGGCCATCTTGCGGCCGACCGCTTCGGCGATGTTGCCACCGACGTTCGCGTCGATCTCGTCGAAGACCATGAGTGGGACGATGTCCTGCTTCGCGAGCGCGCTCTTCACAGCGAGGAGCACGCGTGACATCTCACCACTGGAGGCGGTGAGGCGCAGAGGCTTCAGTGGCTCGCCCGGGTTGGGCGCGAACTGGAAATCCACCTCTTCAAAGCCATGGCGTGCCGGTTCAGTTAATGGGGCGAGCAGGGCCTCGAACACACTGCGCTTGAAGCCGAGATCCGCTAGATGCGTGGCCACCTCCTTCGCCAGCTTCGGCGCGGTCTTGCTACGCTTGTCACTGAGCTGCTTGCCGAGCTTGTCCACCTGCGCACGACGGTCTTGGACGAGCTTGCCGAGGCGCTCCAGTTCCTCGCCACGGTTTTCGATCTTGGCGAGCTTCGCCTCGGCCTCGGCTTGGAAATCAAGGATGGCCTGGACGGTGGAGCCATACTTGCGCTTGAGGGTCTGGATGGTGTGGATGCGCCTATCCAATTGTGCGAGTTCGGCGGGATCAATCTCCAGCTCCTCGGCATAGTCCTGCACGCTGCTTTCCAGGTCAGTGAGCTCGATGAGCGCGGATTGGAAACCTTCAAACATCTTCGCGGAAGCGGGATCGATCTTCTCCAGATCATGGATGTTGCGGGCGATCTCGCGCAGGGCATCCAGCACACCACCTTCCTCACCACTGAGACGGCTGGAGATGGCTCCACAGAGCTCAGCAAGACGGGCACCATTGGCCGCGATGCGGTGACGGCTTTCGCTCTCTTCTTCCTCGCCCGCTTTCAACTCAGCGGCGGCGATCTCATTCACCTGGAACTTGAGCATGTCCAGCTGCTGGGTGCCAGCGCGCTCACTGTTTTCCAGGTCCTCCAGTTCGGTCACCGCGGTGCGCCACTGTTTCCAGGCTTCCTCATAGGTGGTTAGGTTATCCTCGATGCCGGCAAACTGGTCCAGCATCTCAAGCTGGCGCTCCTGGGAGTTCAGCGACTGATGATCATGCGGGCCGTGCAGATCCACGAGCAGCTCGCCGAGAGATTTCAGCACCTGGATGGTGACGGGTGAGCAATTGACAAACTGTTTGTTCGCGCCGCCGGTGCTGATGGCGCGCTTGATCAGCAGCTCACCTTCCTGGCAGGGCTCCAGTCCGGCCTCTTCCAGCACCGCATCCACCGCGCGGGTGTCCTTGAGGTGAAAGCTGGCCTCGACGGTGCAGGTCTCCTGGCCGGTGCGGATCAGGGTGCGGTCGGCCCGCTCACCCAGGATGAGTTTCAGGGCTCCGACGATGATGGATTTCCCCGCCCCCGTCTCCCCCGTGACACTGACGAGCCCCGGAGCCAGTTCCCAGGTCACATCTTCCACGAGGGCGAGGTTGCGGATTTTTAGGAAAGAAAGCATGGCGCGGAGTCAGATGAGTGGATGGTGTTCGGGTGAGTATGGCAGGTGCGCAAATCTTTTCAAGATGCGTGCTACGACATTTCAGGCGAAGAGCGGCGGACTTTGAAACCTTTTCTCCATTTAGCCACAGCCCGTACTCCTGATGGTGCGGAAATGACGCTGCACTCTCACGACACGCATTTTTACATCCGGGTGAACCGACAGCCGCTGATGGGCACGAATGCTTCCGAGTCGGAAAAGGTGCTGGGTGAGCTGGCCTGCGCCAGGCTGGGTGAGAAAAGTCAGGTGCGTGTGTTGATCGGCGGACTGGGACTCGGCTTTACATTGCGGCGTGCGTTGGAGCTGCTCGGGCCTGACGCGATCGTGGAGGTGGCGGAACTGCTTCCAGAGATCGTGGCATGGAACCGTGAGCATCTGCGGGAGCTGAATGGGGCCCTGCTGGATGATCCACGTGTGGTGCTGATCGTCGGAGATGTGTTCCCACTCATTGAGCAGGCCCCGAAGGGACACTATGATGCGATCATGCTGGACGTGGACAATGGCCCCATCGCCATGGTGCAGGATGGCAATGAGCGTTTGTATCAATCCCAGGGCTTTTCGGCCATCATGCATGCGCTGAAGCCTGGCGCACGGGCGGTCTTCTGGTCAGCAAAGCCGGATCCGCGTTTTGAGAAGAAGCTGGCCAAGGCAGGCTTCAAGGCCGAGACCGTGCCCTGCAAAGCCTATCCGCAGGCGAAGCGCTGCACCCATGCCCTCTTTGTCGCAGACCGGCCTGGGACAGCGAAGGCAGAGTGACACCTGGATCTTTCTACCTTACTCGCTGGGCGTGGAGGGCTCTTTGGGCGCTTCGTTTTCAATAGGCGGCGCTGTTTCTGACTCCGGTTCCTCCACAGGCTTCGGCTGCATGTCAGGGATCGAATCAATGTACAGTTCCTCCACTTTTTTGCGCGCCCACTCAGTACGGCGCAGGAAGGTGAGGCTGGACTTGATGCTGGGGTGAAAATTGAAGCAATTGATCTGGATCATTCGTCCGAGCATCTCCCAGCCGTAGTGGTCCACGAGCTGGTTCAGCATCATCTCGAGAGTGATTCCGTGGAGGGGATTCTTGGGGCCGGCAGCGTACATAGTCGTCGTGGCGTGAGGATAGGACGAATCGCAGCTCCTGGAAATCTGTTTCGTCATCAGAGTGACCATGAGTGTGGTCTTGCCTGAGCGCGGCAGATACCCTTGAATGCAGCCCCGCATGTCCTACCCCGGCCCGTCATCCTCACATCAGTCACAGCGCTGGTGGACGGCTGTGCAGAAGCGGCTGCTGCCCGTGGTGTACCCATTTCGATGCCGTGCCTGCGAGGTCTTCCTCCCCTCGGAGTCAGCGGCCACATCCGCAGGCCTCGAGAGGTGGCTTTGTCAGAAATGCATCCGCGAGCTCGACCGCATCGAGGCACCCTACTGCGCAGCTTGCGGCGAAGGTTTCAGCGGCGCGATGGATCGTGCCTTCCTGTGTCCGAACTGCACCGGGCGCCGTCTGGCCTTTGAGTTTGCCATCTCCGGCTTCAAGGCGAACGGCCATCTGCGGGAGGTGTTGCATCGCTTCAAGTACAGCCGGGACCTCTCTCTGCGCGGCCTTTTGGCGGATGCTCTCCTGGCTGCCCTGGACGATCCCCGGCTGGCCGCGGAGGATTTGTCGCAGTGGATCCTTGTGCCAGTGCCGCTGCACTGGCTGCGGCAGGTCCAGCGCAGCTTCAATCAGAGCTGGGAGCTGTGCCAGGAGCTCTCCTCCCGCACCGGCATCCCGGCAGGCCAGGTGCTATGGCGCAGACGCCGGTCTGCCACCCAGGCCCGGCTGAACCGCCAGGAGCGGCTGGAAAACCTGCGCGGCGTGTTTTCCCTGCCGCCTCGTTGGCGTTTTTGGCGCCGGAGCGCGGATGTCCGGGGTAAAAAGGTGCTGCTGGTGGATGACGTGCTGACCACTGGAGCCACCACCCATGAGTGCGCCCGGGTGCTGCGCAGGGAAGGTGGAGCAGAAAAAGTGGTGGTCATCACCGCTGCCCGTGGCTAGTTTGCCCCTATGTCCGGCCCAGGCCGGGCCGTTTTGACCCATGCCGGGCGGGTGCCCGGTGCTCCGCCGGCTTGCCAATCCGGGGAGTCTGGGAAAGCGGCCCTCCTGTCACTGGATACCAATCAAAACATCATGGGATTTTTCAAAAAGCGTACTGTTAGCGACCTCGGTGAGAAGAAGAAGGACATGCCGGAAGGCTTGTGGACGAGATGTCCGTCCTGCAATGAGAGCCTCTTCGAGCAAGCTCTGGCGAAGAACCTGCGTGTCTGCTCCAACTGCGGCTACCACTTCACCATCAGCAGTCCCGAGCGCATCGCCAGTCTTGTGGACGAAGGCACCTTTGTGGAGATGGATCTGCAGATCGACTCCGTGGATGCCCTCGGTTTCAAAGGTTACGTGGACAAGGTGAAGGCTTACCAACAAAAGACGGGCCTCAAGGAGGCCGTGGTCACTGGGCGCGCGAGCATCGAGAACATTCCTGTCCTCCTGGCCGTCATGGACTTCCGCTTCCTCGGGGCCTCCATGGGCAGCGTGGTCGGGGAGAAAATCACCCGCGCCATCGAAACGGCCACGGCGGAAAAAAAGCCCGTCATTGTTTTCTCCGCTTCCGGCGGTGCCCGCATGCATGAGGGCATCCTCAGCCTCATGCAGATGGCCAAGACGAGCGGTGCCCTGGCACGCCATGCCGAGGCACGTCTGCCTTACATCTCCGTGCTCACCCATCCGACCACCGGTGGTGTCACCGCCAGCTTCGCCACTCTCGGCGATCTCATCATCGCCGAACCGAAGTGCATGATCGGCTTCGCCGGTCCGCGCGTGGTGAAGGAGACGACCCATGCGGACCTTCCTCCTGGCTTCCAAACGGCTGAATTCATGAAGCAGCACGGCTTGGTGGACATGATCGTGGAGCGCAAGGACATGCGTTCCAGACTGGCCAGCGTGCTGCGCTACACCGTGTGAGCAGCCACGGCTTCCCGTTGACCTGATTTCATCTCAAACGGCTTCGGATGGCATTCGGAGCCGTTTGCTGTATCCTGACACTCATGTCGGACTCCATCGCCTTCATCAGTGACATCCATGGGAATCTTCCGGCGCTGAGCGCCGTGCTCGCTGACATTGCCGAACAAGATGTGACACAGATCATCTGCCTGGGGGATGTGGTGGGGTATGGCGGCCAGCCAGGTGAATGTGTGGATGTGCTGCGCGAACGCGAAATCCCCACATTGAAAGGGAATCATGATTCCAGGGTGGCTGACGGCCTTCCCGCTGGAGACGATGTGAGCATGATCATGGCCATGATGTGGGACTGGACCGAGCAGGCACTGACGACTGAGCAACGCCAATGGCTCCAAGCGCTGCCCATGACTCTTGAACGTCCGAATTTTCAGGCCGTGCATGCCATGTTAAAGGATCCGGCAAAGTGGGGCTATGTGCTCACCGCGTCGCAGGCATCCGCGCATTTCCTTCATCAGCACAAGCCGCTTTGCTTCATCGGCCACTCGCATTGGCCGGCCTTCTGGGTGGCAGGGGAGGATGATGAGCGAAGCATCACAAGCCTGGAGAGCGTGGACATGGCCCGTAAACAGCTCGTGAATGTCGGCTCGGTCGGCCAGCCACGTGACGGAGATGAAAATGCCTGCTATCTGTTATACCGTCCCGGGCAGCAAGATGTCTGGTGGCGGCGCGTGCCTTATGACATCTCAGCCGCGCAGCGAGCCATTGAAGATGCAGGACTTCCCTTCAAATTTGCGGACCGGCTGCGCTTCGGCAAGTGAGCAGCCGAATGATGCCTGCATTGGGCAGATGCTCGTTCTTCCGGCTGTCCCGGAATACGGCCATCATGGCGGCGTCAGCCTCATGACCAGGGAACTCTTGTCTCAGGAGCAGCGCCTTGATGAAGTAGCCATGGGTAAAGACGGCGAGGTGATGACCAGAGTACTGGCTCAGCTTGTGCAAAGCTGCATCAATGCGTGTGACAAGTCCTGCAAAGCTCTCCGCGCCTCCGCCATCGTCCCAAAGAGGATCACAGCGGTCCCAGTAATCCTTTGCATACACGCCCCGCTCGATCTCCGTGGTCCTGGCATACTTTTGGTGGTTGAGATAGGTGTATTCATGCACATGCCAAGTCTCAACTGGCACCTGCGGGAAGCGGGCGATGAGGGGTGCAGCCGTCTGCTGCGTGCGCAAGAACGGCGAGACCACGATCAACTCAGGTGCCTCGGTAAACGAGTCCGCCAGATCACGCGCCTGCCGGTGTCCCTGCTTCGTGAGCGGAATACAGGAGGGTGACTGGGTGGGCAGGCCGGCATTCGCCTCGCTTTCTCCGTGGCGGATGAGGAGATGGTGCATGGGCAGAGTATTGAGTGAGGAATGGTTAAGTTCAGTTCGAGCCACTGACAAATTTTCCTGCACTCAGCACCTTTTCGCCATCCCAACGATAAGCAGTGAGAGGGTTTTTGCCAAAAGCGGCGCTGTAGTCGAGGCAGGCAATGTTTGCGGCGAGAGGTGCACGCGGGCGGAGTGGTGGCATCCAATAGTGGCCGACAAAAACCGGAGGCTCTTCCGGACCATACACGGGAATCCGGCGGAGATCGTGTGGCTCGGCATCTCCGGGTACGTCAAAAGGCTCGGGCATCGCGAGGTTGCTGACTTGGGCTGTTCCCGGAATGTCCCACCAGCGAACTCGCACGCTCCTGCGCTCGATGCCCTCCTTGTCAGTGAACACATGGCCGGACGGCATCGAAAGCTCAGGACCCTTGAGCACATTTTCCACCGCGCGGAATTCCGGAGTCTGGCGCGTGGCCGAGAGCCGGAGGAAGTCATCATCATTGATGCTGCGCCCCTGCAGTTTGGCGATGCGACCTGCATCCCAGCAGGCATGGACGGCACGCAGTCCGCCGAGGTCCAGATACATGGGCAGATGCTTCATCCACTGCTTCCACTCTTCCCATTCGGAATCGAGACCGGTGAACTGTGCTTTGGTTTCCTTCTGACCGTTGCGGTTTTTGGCGATGCTGCGCAGAAAATCTCCCTGGCCGTCCGGAGTCTCGGCAGCCACGGCGTTGTATTCATGATTGCCCATGATGGCGAGAGCATCTCCCGCCTCCACCATGCCACGCACGGTGTGCAGCGTCTCACGGATGGCCGGACCACGGTCGATGTAGTCCCCCAGATAGATCACCTGCCTGCCCTCAGGATGGCGATAAGTGCTCCCGCTTCGTGCATAGCCGAGCCTCTGGAGGAGGCCCGCCAGCTTTTCATGCTGGCCGTGGATATCACCGATGAGGTCATAGTTCTGCTTGCTCATAACACCTCATCAGAGCCAGGAAGGACGTTTGCAAATCATCGGAAAATACAGGATACATGACTCCAAAGTCATGTTTGAAAAACTCTTTTCTAAAACCGGCTTGTCCCTGGACCGTCTACGCAGCTTCATGCTGATGGCGGAGGCTGGCAGTATCGCCAGAGCCTTTCCAGGTGACGCCAACCGGCAAAGCCAGGCCAGCCGGCAGATTCGTGAGCTGGAGGAATTCTTCAATGTCGGGCTGACACGCAGGAAGGGAAAGCTGCTCACGCTATCAGCTGCGGGAGTTCGGCTGGCGGCGCTGGTGAGGGAGCAGTTTCAGGATCTGGATGACTTCCGGCGGGAGCAGGCGGGGGAATTCAAATCCTTCCTCATCGGCACCGGTGCCAGCATTCTGGAGTGGCTGGTGACACCGGTGCTGCCAGACCTGAGCCATCACCTCGGGGATGCCATCTTCCAGACAGAATCCCACCGCAGTCACAGCCTTGTCACGGCTGTTCAAGACGGGCGTCTGGACTTTGCGGTGATCCGTCATGATGCATTGCCTTCGACGGCCAAGTCGGCGCTGATTCTCAAAATGCGCTTCATGCTTTGTCTGCCCCGCCGTCTGCTGAAGCCAGACTTGACGGAGAGAGAGGCGGAGAAGCCTGTGGCGTGGAGGCAACTGCCCTTTGCCGCAGGGCGGGATGGTGGCCAGACTGACGCCGCAGTGCGCCAGGCCATGCGCGAGCTGGGAGTGGACTTCAGGCCCCGGTTTGAATGTGGTTCCATGCTCCAGGTGCGGCGGCTGGTGGAGATGGGGGCTTGTGCGGGAGTGCTGTCAAATCTTGGAACTCGTGGCCTGGATATGGCCAAGGTGATGGTTATACCCTTCTCGCCTCTCAAGGACTTCGGACGTGGCCTCGTGTTGCATTGGAACGAACGTCAGATGCGGCGGCGGGGGCTTGAGGAGTCCAGCATCAAAATTCTGGCACAGATCTTGAAGCCGAAGTGATGTCTCCCGCACCCGATTCTCGCGTTGTCAGGTTCACGTTTCAGCGTGTAATTGCCCTCCATGCCCATTTCCCAAACATCCGTCAGCCTTCGCCGTCTGTTCGATGAGGTCGGCACGGTCGACCAGGTCGGCATTGAGGAGCGGGTGGCGAAGTATGCCACGCGCAGCCTGAAGAAAAAATCCAAAGTCTTCGGCCTTCGTTTGGCGGTGACGATGGTGGACCTCACCACCCTGGAGGGCAAGGACACGCCGGGGAAGGTGGCCTCCCTCTGCCAGAAGGCACTGGTGCCGCATGATATGGGTGACATCCCGTCCACCGCCGCCGTCTGTGTTTATCCATCCATGGTTAGGCATGCCAGGAAGCACGTCGGCGGCACGCAGGTGAAGATCGCGTCCGTCGCCACGGCCTTTCCATCAGGTCAGGCACCTTTGAAGACACGCCTCGCGGAAGTCCGCGCAGCGGTGAGCGATGGTGCGGATGAGATCGACATGGTCATCAATCGTGGCGCCTTCCTTTCCGGTGAGTTTGGCATGATGCAGGATGAGATCGCCACCGTGGTGGAGGCCTGCGGAAAGGCCACGCTGAAGGTCATTCTGGAGGTCAGCGAGCTTGAGACCTATGACAACATCCGCGCCGCCAGCTTCCTGGCCATGCGGGTGATCCGTCCGAATGATTTCATCAAGACCAGCACGGGCAAGACCTCGTCCAACGCCACGCTCGGCAACAACCAAGTGATGCTTGAGGCCATCCGTGACCACTACCTCGCCACGGGCGTGCCCATCGCCATGAAGCCCGCCGGCGGCATACGCACGGCCAAGCAGGCACTGCAGTTCCTCATCGCCGTCAAGGAGACGCTGGGTGACGGGTGGCTGAACAACCGCCGCTACCGCTTCGGTGCCTCAGCCTTGCTCAACGACCTCGTCCGCCAGCTCGAAAAAGAGCGCACCGGCGCCTACCAGGCTCCCTGGAACTTCAGCGAGGCGACGGAAGGATACTAATACGCTTATTGTTATGCCTAAAACTCTTTCCAAGTCCAAAGCGAGGGTCAATCCCGCACGCGAACTCGTCTTTGGTGATCTCTGGGAGTATGATCCGGCCCCTGAGACGGCGGATCCGAAGATGAAGAAGAAATATGACCTCTTCATCAATGGCGCCTTTGTCCCTGCGAAGTCAGGGAAGTATTTCCCGACGATCAATCCGGCGAATGAAACGAAAATCGCCGACATCGCGCTGGCGGATGCGGTCGATGTGGACGCGGCTTGCAAGGTGGGGCAGAAAGCCCACACCACAGTGTGGGGTAAGATGCCGGGCCGTGAGCGCGGGAAGTACCTGTACCGCATCGCACGGCTGTTGCAGGATCACGCGCGGGAGTTTGCCATCGCGGAGACGCTGGATGGCGGGAAGCCGATCAAGGAATCCCGTGACTTCGATGTGCCGATGGCGGCGGCGCATTTTTTTTATCATGCCGGCTGGGCGGACAAGCTGGAGTTCCTTTCGCCAGGCCGGCAGCTCGCGCCGCATGGCGTGGTGGGGCAGGTGATCCCGTGGAATTTCCCGCTGCTCATGCTCGCGTGGAAGATCGCTCCGGCGCTCGCCGCCGGGAACTGCGTGGTCTTGAAACCTGCGGAGACCACCAGCATCACGGCCCTGAAATTTGGCGAGATCTGCCAGGAAGCGGGCTTGCCAAATGGCGTGGTCAACATCGTCAGCGGCGCGGGTGAAACGGGGGCGGCGGTGATCAATCATCCGCTCATCACGAAGGTGGCCTTCACCGGCAGCACGGAGGTGGGAAAGCTCATCATGCGTTCTCTGGCTGGTACGGAAAAAAAGATGACGATGGAGCTCGGGGGCAAGGCTGCGAACATCGTCTTTGATGATGCGCCATTGGATCAGGCGGTGGAGGGCATCGTAAACGGGATCTTCTTCAATCAAGGTCATGTCTGCTGCGCGGGCTCGCGCCTGCTCGTGCAGGAAAGTGTGGCTGAGGAAGTGCTCGCGAAGCTCAAGCGCCGCATGTCTGTGCTGCGTGTAGGCGATCCGATGGACAAGAACACGGACATCGGTGCCATCAACAGCCGCGAGCAACTGATAAAGATCACTGAGCTCGTGAAGAGCGGTGTCGCTGAAGGTGCGGAACTGCATCAGAGCGCCTGCAAGCTGCCCGCCAGAGGTTTCTTCTTCCGTCCCACGGTCTTTACGAACGTCAGCATGAGCCACCGCATCGCCCGGGAGGAGATCTTTGGCCCGGTGCTGAGCATCCTGACCTTCCGCACACCGGAGGAAGCCGTCGAGAAGGCCAACAACACCGCCTATGGTCTGAGCGCCGGTGTGTGGACCGACAAAGGCAGCCGCATCCTCAAGATGAGCACGCTGCTCAAGGCCGGTGTCGTTTGGGCCAACACCTACAACAAGTTTGATCCCACGAGCCCCTTCGGCGGCTACAAGGAAAGCGGCTTCGGCCGGGAAGGCGGGAAGCAAGGGTTGCTGGATTATCTTAAAGTTTGTTAACTCCTCTCGTGTCCATTCGTGGTTTAAATTTTATGTCCCAACGTCTTCACATCACCAAAACGCCCAAGTGCTACGTCGGGGGAGCTTTCATCCGCAGCGAGAGCGGCCGTGTGACGGAGCTGAAAGATGCCTCCGGGCAGTTCTTTGCCAACATCCCGCAGTGCACACGCAAGGACCTGCGCAATGCCGTGGAGGCGGCGGCGAAGGCCGGGCCGGGGTGGGCAAAGAGGTCGGCTTTCAATCGCGGTCAGATTTTGTATCGGCTGGCGGAGATGATCGAGGCACGTGCTGATGAGATGGCGGCGGCGCTCATGCTGGGAGGTTTCCCCCCGGCAGGCGCCGCACGCGAGGTGACGGCATCGGTCGAGCGCATCGTCCACTACGCCGGCTGGACGGACAAATACGAGCAGGTGCTCGGTAGTGTGAATCCGGTGGCCTCCGCGCATTTCAATTTCACGGTCACGGAGCCCATGGGCATCGTCGGGGTCATCGCGCCAGATGATTCACCGTTGCTGGCGTTGATCTCACTGGTCTTGCCGGCGATCACCAGTGGTAACTGCGTGGTGGCGCTGGCAAGCACGACGCAGCCATATCCAAGCATCTTGTTGGGCGAGATGCTGGCCACCAGCGATCTTCCCGGCGGTGTGGTGAACCTGCTGACGGGTTTCCGCAGCGAGATGATCCCCACCTTTGCCACGCACGAGCATCTGCGCGCCTTGAGCGGTGTCGGAAACGCGGAGGAGCGCAAAACCCTGCGGCTTGGCGCGGCAGAGAGCGTGAAGCGTGTGCATCTGCTGAAAGCCGAGGAGCCCATCGACTGGTTCGCTGATCAACGGCAGGGCGTGGAGGAGATCCGCGCTCTGGTGGAGTTCAAGACCACTTGGCATCCCGTGGGGGCGTGAGCAAAGTAGCCATCTCACTCCGTGAGATGAGCCGTGGACGTGCGCAGTTCGGTTGGAGTTCTATCTTCCCCGGTGTATGCGATTGTTATGTTGGAGTGAAGCCTTTAGGCGATCTGGGGTTCGCGAAGCGACGAGCAGCCCATGTGCAGAGATCGGCTAAAGCCTACACTCCAGCGTGGAGTTGGCGGCGCGGGGAAGGGGCCGTCCTTCCATCAAGCGGATTCTGCGGAGGTCGTTTTACAGCAGATGCAGCCGCGTCAGATCCTGCGTGTCCACCAGCCCCACGGGGCGGCGTTCGGCATCGAGGACCACGAGGTCGTCAATCCGCGCTTTCTCGAGCGTGGCCAGCACTTCGGCGGCGAGCTTGTCCGCCTGGATGCTGATGGGGTTCCGAGTCATGAAGCCGGAAACTGGCAGGTCAGAGATGGCATGGTTCTTTTGGAAGGCGCGGACGAAGTCACCATGCGTGAAGACCCCGGCGAGGGTGCCATCGGCATTGGCCACGATGGCTGCACCGGCACGAGCCTTCGTCATGGCCTGGAGAGCCTGGCTCACCGTGCTGTCCGGCTGGACGAGGGCGAGTTGATCTCCCGAGCGCATGACATCTGACACACGGGTGAGCAGGGCGCGGCCGAGAGAGCCGCCGGGATGCAGCTTGGCAAAGTCCTCCGCCTGGAAGCCGCGGGCTTCGAGGAGGACCATGGCCAGCGCATCGCCCAGCACGAGCATGGCCGTGGTGCTGGAAGTCGGGGCCAGGTTCAGCGGGCAGGCTTCCTTGCTCACCTGCACATCGAGCACATGGTCGGCATGACGGGCGAGCGTGGAGCTAAGCCCGCCAGTCATCGCAATGATCGGCAGGTCCAGACGCTTCAGGTGGGGCAGCAGTGAGAGCAACTCGGTGGTCTCGCCGCTGTAACTGAGCAGCAGGGCGATGTCTCCCGGGTCAATGACACCCAGGTCGCCGTGCAGCGCATCCCCCACATTCAGGCAGACGGTGGTGGCGCCGGTGCTGTTCAGAGTGGCGGCCAGCTTCTGGCCGATGTTCCCGCTCTTGCCCACGCCACAGACGATGATCTTTCCGCGCTTCTCCAAGGCACTCAGCACGGTCGCGACGGCTGCGGAAAACGAATCGCCAATGCGCGTGTGGAGACGCTCCAGCTCTTCGATCTCGATGCGGATGGTGCGGCGGGCTTGCTCAGGGTAATTCATTCAATCAATCAATCGTGGACCGGCAGCGTAGCGCAATCATCCGCCGCGCGCAAAACGCAAACAAGCGCCTGGATGGATCATTGGATCATGAGCCGGTCGTCACGGAAACACCGTAGGCCATCCCCGATGGAGGCCCGGCGCGACGCTTGAAAACAAAACAGCCTCAGAACCGGAGTTCTGAGGCTGCTTCAAAACGTTGACGTGTGCTCTTAGCGACGACGGCGGAAGAACAGACCCGCCAGACCAAAGCCCAGCAGCATCATGCGCGAAGGCTCGGGGATGGGGGCCGCACCACTCGTGAACGTGTTGGAGGCTGCGCGCGCAGGATCAACGCCGGCAAAGGGCGCGCTCATGTCAACAGCGGGCAGGTTGTCTGCTGGCATGACCTGGCCGATGTTGAGGAAACCGTATCGATCACCAATAGCAGCAGAGTTGGAGTTGAACCAGACTAGCGCAAAAGCCTGACCAGCTGCAATACCATTGGAGTAGGTAACTGCAATATTTCCGATGGTTCCATTTCCACCCGCGACCGTAAATCCGCTTTCGAATGCCGCAGACGAATCAGAAGTCACCGCACCTGACGACACAAAGTAGTCATCTGTCCCGGCGCCACCCACATTCATGAAGGCGTTGGTCGTGGAACCAGCTGCCATAAAGTTGTAGGCAGTGCCACCGCCATCAAAGCCGTCACCACCTGTATCCACAATAATGCCCCATTGCATTCCGTTGGTTGGTGTCCCGGCGGTATTGGCAAAGCCCGCAGCGATCTTGCCTGCAAATGCATTGCTAATCTGAAGCGTGGAAGCTCCAAAGGCGCTACCGCCAATCAAACAAAAAGCGGCGATTACAAAACTGTTAGTCAACTTCATAGGCTATCGCTAAAAAGAAGTTAGGTGAGATTGAGATTACTGAAGGTAAGTCTGAAGACCCTGCCAGACGAAGGTCTGAGCAGATGCTGTCTGAGCTTTGCGCAGGATGTAGCCAAAGCCAGGCTGAAGATTGAACGTTGCCGTCACATTGGCAAAGCCGTTTGTGTCAAGCCAACCCGAGCCGGTGTAGACGAGAATTTGAGAAGCGGACTTGTTCTGGCCAAGTGCACTGTTGTCGAACACCAGGAGATTGTCACCAGGAGTGAAACCGAGTCCGGTCTGGCCAATGGGTGTCGGCACAGGGCTGGAGTAGCTGATCCAATGATCCTGGGCCGTGTTAGCGGCGAAGGTGCGGACAACTGCGCGATGCTTCGCCATAGGCACGGAGCCGACGATAGAGGCTGACAGAGCAGATGCGCTGTTGTTTCGAAGGATAAAGCCCTGGGCGAAGCCGAGGGAACTGTTGGTGGCATCAGTAAAGTTGCCGGTATTGAGCCAGCCAGAACCCGTGTAGACAAGGATTGTTCCGGCGGAAAGATTAACGCCGGGTGTGGTTGTCGGGAACAGGAGGATGTTCGTGCCAGGAGCAATAGAACCTGAAACCAAAGTGCCCGGGGTCCAATAAGGCATGATATCCACTTGATCGGCCTGCGCGGCCAGGGGGCCAGCACCGTCTGGATCCACAGGAACTGCCACGGTGCCGACACCAGTAAGATCTTCGGCATTGTCCACCGTGATGGTGACAGTGTTGGTACCGTTGGTGGTTGCAACGCCGGTCAGGCCTTCCTTGGCACCACTGGCGATTTGGACGGCATAAGTCTTGGGCTGGCCAGGGAGAGCCTGCACAAACTGGTCGGCTGTCCAAGCTGGCGTGCCTGCGACAGTAATCACATTGCCCGAAATCGACTGAATCACGCCTTTGAACTCCGCGGCGCGATTCAGCGGCACGGAAAGGACGGCATCCGAGTTAGCAGGGACCGTCACGCTGACGAAACCGACGGGGTCGGTTTCAGCGGCGAAGGCGGGGGAGAGGGCCAACGCGGTGAGAAGGGTGGCGAGTTTGGACGATTTCATGGAGAGAAGTTTTGAGGGACAATGGTATAAACCCCGAATCTGGGTGATCGTTACTGATTTTTTGTGACGGTGTCGAGACGATTTTTCCTTGGCGCGACTTTGTAGCTAGGCGCGCTTGAGGGGCAAGCGGCCAGGATAAAGGGGAAAACCAGGGGATTTTGGCCAATTGAATAGACGCAGTTAACATGCCGTGGAGGGAGTTTTTCTGCCATCGGAGGCGATAAAAAGCAGTTTGAGGGGATTAAGAATTTTGCTTTTAGGGGTGTCGCGTTGAGCGGGGCGGGGTGCAACAGCTCTGGTATTTTAGCTTTCGGACGCATTGTCTTGACGTTCAGCGGCTTGGTTTGATACACACGAAATTTACCGGCGGGCACAACCAACCCCGTTTTTCGCCGTTTAAAGCGCCCTCACCACGCTCCCCTACTTTTCTATGCGTACTTTTTCGCGCCCCGCCTCATCGACCGTCCTCCTGGCGATCGTGTCCTTGGCAGGTTTGTCGCCACTCTGGGCGGTCACCGACTACTATAGCACGGCTCCCGGTGTGGGCTCTCCAGACAGCCTCTGCGATGTCTGGCAAGGATTGTACAATGGTTGGGGCTTGGTCGCCAGCGGCGACGAGGATTTCGATGGTGCCACGAACGAGGTGGAGTCAGTGGCAGGCACCGACCCGCGCAATCCCAATGATGTGATCAAAGTGGGCAACACCACCATCACCAGCAGCACGGTGACCTTCACCTTTGATGCGGAGAAGGGGAAGCGGTATCGGATCTTGAGTGATGCGACGTCTCCAACGGGTGCTTTTGCGACGGCGGAAACGCATCTTTCCCCGGTCAACGGAGTTACGCAGTGGATCGCGCCTGCCAACAATGCCACTCAGACCATCACCATCACCAAGTCGGGCGGGAGCAAGTTTTACAAGATCGAAACCACGGATGCGGACAGTGATGGCGATGGCGTGAGTGATTGGGCGGAAGGGCAGCTCGGCATGAATCCGACCCAGGCCATCTCCACGGGCAATGGCGTGTCTGACGGCGAGACCCTGCACTCCCTGCTGTCTTTGACGGTGGAGTCGACGGTCAATGGCTATGAGAAGGACGACAAGACGGCAGGCTCTCCTGTGCCGACCCCTGGCAAGCTTCGTTTGGTGCGTACTTATGGCACGATGGCCCTGAATGGCCTCGGCATGACCGGGGCGGCGGGTGCCACAGATGTCACCAAGGCCAGCGCCTCCCCCGGAGACTACTCACTCGGAACCGTCAATATTCCCGCCGGGGCCGGTATTCCTGGCAGCCCTTATGAAGTCTCTGCAATCACTCCCGTGCAAGACAGCACGGACGAGGTGCCGGAGGCGGTGAAAGTCACCGTTGATCTCCCAGGTGTGTCGAATATTTCCGGTCCCTCCGGGACACTGACCATCGGTGATGCCAATCCCACGAAGGGCGAGAATGCCCAGCTTTATGTGGCCTATCTGGGACACGAGGCAGGTGCCTCGACCACGGCCACCGGTTACGCCACCGCCATCGTGAATGGTGACAACACGAGCGCCTCCATCTCCGTCGTCTTCAACAACCTCTCTTCTGAGCAGAACACGGCCTACATCCGCGAAGGCACGGTCAATGATCTGGCTCCAGCCCTTCCCACGGGGCAGATCTCAGGCTTTGCCTACGACATCAAAAACAAGCCGGGGCATTATTCCACGGACCAAGCTTTCTTGAATGCCTTGGTGGCCGGTCAGATTGGCTGCGCCGTCTCGTCCGCCAACTTTTCAGACAAGGAGATTTTCGGGCTTTTCAACAAGGCCACTGGCTCCACGACCTTCAATCCCAGCGCTACTTCGTTGCTGGCTCCCGATCCCGGCACTTCCGGCTTCCAGATCGTGACGGAAGAGCAGATCGAAAGAGATATCTGGCGGTTCATGTCCCAGTGCACCTGGGGTGGCACGACCGCCGTCTATAATCAGATCCGGGCGAAGGTGGCCACACGCGTCAGTGCGCTGGGAGCCAGCCCGACCCCCCAGGCATCTACCAATGCCTATCTCCAAGGCCTGACGGACTGGCTCGACGACCAGATGAACACGTCACTGACCCCTTCGGTCAATTTCCAGACGCTGGTGATGGCGGGGGACAATGAGGACTTCATGCTCCGCGGCAACAAGCCGATCACTTACAATGGGGATCCTCAGATCAATGGCCCTCGATACACCGTGACCTATGATGCGGCTGGCGTTCCCACCTTTGGCACCACGGCGGATAACAACACGTTCAGCAACAACTACCCGATCGATGGCCCGAACCGCCGTCGTGAGTGGTGGGGCATGATTTTGCAATCCAAGGACCAGGTGCGCCAGCGCTTCACCCAGGCCCTGAGTGAGATCCTCATCATTTCTGAGATGGATCAGACCTGCGCCACACGCCACTACGGCACCGCCAATTACTGGGACATGCTGGCCGCAGGGGCCTTTGGGAAGTATCGCAATCTGCTCTCCCAGGTGACTTACAGCCCCATGATGGGCTACTACCTTTCGAGCTTTAACAACCGCATGACCTATGACGCGGGCGGCGGGCTGATCGTGAGTCCGGATGAAAACTATGCGCGTGAGATCATGCAGCTCTTTTCCATCGGACTGATTCTGCGCCATCCGGACGGCAGCCTGGTGTTGGACACATCCGGCCTGCCGGTTCCCACCTATGATCAGACGGACATCACGGAACTGGCCCGCGTGATGACAGGGTTCACCCATGGCGCGCAGCATGCCATCAGCTACTACTCCGGCTTCAGCAGCACTTCACTGCTCTTCAATCCATCCACTTCCACCCGCACCAGCAGCCTCATTTTGCTCAATGGCTCTTCGGCGACGAACACTTGGTTCGGCCCGCAGGCGGGTCACCTCTTCTGGCCGGCACCCTGGATCTATCCGATGAAGGCCATCGGCCGCATCACCTCCACGCAGTATCATGACTTTGGGGCCAAGACCCTGCTCGCAGGAAAGTCTGGCGAGTTAACCATTCCTGCCCAGACCATCACCAGCATGACGGATGCGCAGACCCACACCGCTGCGGACGTGGACCTGGCGCTGGCGCACAACTGCCTCGCTGGAGACCCCGCCTCAAACACTGCCTACAACGGCCATCAGAACACGCCGGTGAACATTTCCCGCTGGCTCATCCAGCGCCTCATCACTTCCAACCCCTCCGCTGGCTACGTCTATCGCGTGCAGAAGCGTTTCCGTGACACGAACGGGAATCTCGGAGACGTGCTGAAGGCCATTGTGCTCGATTACGAAGCACGCTCGATCCAGCTCGCGGACAGCTCCATCTCGCACGGCAGGATCAAGGAGCCCATCGTGGCCTTTGCCGCCACCTTGCGCGCCTTCCGCGCCTTCTCGGGCGCTCCGACGTCTGTCCTGGCCCAGGACACTGGTTTTACAGACGGTGATAGCCCGCTGCCCAAAGGCTATCCCCTCACGGAACTGGCCAAGTACTCCACGGACAATGCCAACCCGCCCTCGCTGCCGGCTGGCTGGGGCTCGGGCCCGTTCCGCTTTCGCTTCAATGACCTGACGGGCGCCATCGGCCAGAGTCCGCAGCGCGCGCCTTCAGTGTTTAACTGGTTCCTGCCTGACTACATTCTCCCAGGTCCCATGGCAGAGGCGGGCTTGTTTGCGCCTGAACTCCAGATCAACACCGAGGCCAGCGTGGTGGCCAAGGTCAACACCCACTACAGTTTTACCTGGGGAAATCTCGTGGGCATGAATGCTCAGCCCGGTTCGGATTCAAACATCTCCGACTTCCTGCTGAACAACAACTTTGCCACACCGGCCGTGCGCTTCTCGCTGGATGGCGGCATCACTTTCATCAACTCTCTCACCTTCACCTCAGCGAACTGGAACACTCCCCAGACGCTCACGGTGGTGGGTGCGAACACCGCCCCGAAACTCTCCAGCTTGGAGAACAGCCGGCTGCGCTTCACGGTGACAGGTGCGGGCTCTGGTTTCGACAGCATCGCCACCACACCGGTGGATATCAGCTACACGGACAATGCCTTGCCTAACGAAGGCATCCTCGCCCTGCACAGCAGCTTCAGCACCTGGGTGCAGGAAAGTGGCAAAACGGACACCGTCACCGTGCGTCTCCAGGCGCCTCCGCCTGCGGGCAGCACGGTCACCGTGAACGCCGCCTCCACCAGTTCCCAGGCATCCGTCACACCGGCCGCGTTAAATTTTGACTCCACGAACTGGAACACCGACCAGACGGTGACCGTGAGCGCCGCCAATGACACGACCACTGAGGCGGCCGGCACGGCAAATGACACGCTGACCTTCACCAGTGCGAGCAGCATCGGTGCCTGGAACGGGCTCACCGCCTCCTTGCCGGTCAACGTGGTGGACAATGATGACGGCGCCAGCAGCTACGCCATCCTCGTCACCGAGACCGGTGGCAGCACGGTCGTGACGGAAACAAGCACCGCCACCGCAGTGACCACGGACGTCGTGGACAGCTTCAACATCGTGCTCACCAAGGTGCCTACCGCGACAGTGACGGTGACCATCACCCAGTCCACCACCACGGGCTCGCAGCTCATGATGAATACCATCACAGGTGGCACCATCTTCCAGACCGCAGCGGTCACCCGCACCTTCACCACGGGGAACTGGAACGTGGCGCAGGAGGTGCGTGTGCGTGGCAATCAGGACGCCACGGCGGAGGGCAGCTACCCTGCCAATCCCTACCACTACGGAACTCTCACCCTCACCGCCACCAACGGCAACTACACCGGCCTGCCCGCCCAGGTCGTCACCGTGCCGGTCACGGATGACGATAATCGTGTGATCATGGCGCATGTCGGCGGTGAAACCCGGCTCGTCGAAGGTGCTACCAGTGGCACCGGTGTGGACACTATCCAAGTCGCTCTCCGCACCGCTCCGACCGGCGGCGCCAATGTTGTCGTCAACCTGGGTTCCAACAGCGTGATTTGCGAGCCTGCCAATCTGACCTTCACCCCTGGAAACTTCAGTGTGGTGCAGACGGTGAATGTTCGTGCGGCGGATGATGCTCTGACCCAGGGCCTCCGCCGTGCCTGGCACCCCAACGTGCTGCCTTTCAATGCGGCAGCCACGGCGACTCAGACAGGCGGAGTCGTCACCGCTGTCACCATCACCAACCCCGGGGCTGGCTACCTCACGCCGCCGGGCGTGACCTTCAGCGCCCCTACCTCTGGCACCACCGCCACCGGTTTTTGCACCCTGAACGCCACAGGCGGCATTGCCAGCATTGTCATCGCTAGTCCCGGCTCCGGTTACACGGCCAACCCCACCGTCACCTTCGGTGTTGTGCCACCCAACGTGACCACGTCGAAGATCATCGCCAGCGCCACCAGTGTGGGCATTGTCGACACTGGGTATAACAACATTTGGTCCGCGACTCACACAGGGCTGGATGTCACCATCATTGACAATGATCTGGCCGCGGTTTCCGTCACGCAGTCCGGCGGGTCCACCACCGTGGTGGAAGGTGGCTCCACGGACGATTTCACCGTGGCGCTCACTCAGCAGCCTTCGTCTGACGTGACGGTGACGCTGACACCCTCCACTCAGGCCACCTGCTCCCTGACGACCCTTACCTTCACTCCGGCGAACTGGAGCACAGGACAGAACGTGACGGTCACCGCCGTGAACGACACCACCGTCGAGGGAGATGTCCCGACCACCATCGGGGTGCTGGTGACCTCTTCTGACAGCGCTTACAAGGGCCTGAAGGCCAATGCGATTGGCGTCACCGTGGTGGACAATGACCTCGTGCCTCTCTCCATCAGCCATACCAATGTCTTCACGGGTGTTTCTGAAAATGGCACGGCAGGGACAGGCGGAACGCCCAACGTCTCAGATACCTTCACCTTGGCACTGCCAAAAACTCCGACCGCCAACGTCACCGTGACGTTGATCCCGGATGCCCAGGTGACGGTCTCGCCCACCACGCTCACCTTCACCACCGGCAACAGCGCCACGGCGCAAACGGTGACTGTCACGGCAGTGGATGATGCCGTGAACGAAGTCACGCCGCATTACGGAGTGATCCGCTTTGCCGTCAGCAGCACCGATCCTTTCTACAACAATCCCGCCCACCTGCCGGTCATTGTGCCCGTCAAAGACAACGATGCGCCAGGCTTTAGCATCGTGGAGAGCAGTGGCAACACGACGCCGACTGAGGCCAGCACCGATTCTCACACGGTGGTGCTGACCAAGGCTCCTGCCTCCAATGTGATCATCGACGTGGCTTCCTTGAACTCGGCCGACCTGCTGGTGAGTTCCAACACCATCACAACGCCTGCGGCCACAGTCGCCCTGACCTTCACCCCGGCCAATTGGAGCACGGTACAAACCGTAACGGTCACGGCCATCGGTGACATGATCACGGAAGGCCGTGAGATGGTGGGCGTGACCCACACGGTGCGGACCACCGGGTCAGACGCCGCCTTTGCCGGGCTGCCCGTGCAGACGGTCAACAGCTTCATCACCGAGCAGCACCGCCGCAATGAGAGCATCGTGATGATCCCCACAGGCGGCTCGATCCGCGGTGGCGACACCACCCAGACCGGTGGCACGAACTGGATCACCGAAGGGCAGCTCGATACCGATCAAGTTTCCATTTACCTTTCCAATCAGCCGCAGCGCGATGTCATCCTCACTGCGTCCGCCAACGCTCAGATGGGCTTTGACAAGAACATCCTCGTCTTCACTCCCGCCAACTGGCGCACACCCCAGGTGGTGACGGTCTTCGCCATCGATGACACCATCAATGACAAGGCTGCTGTCATCAACATCCAGCAATCTTTGACTTACACTGCCAGCGGTGATCCGCTCTTCAACGGCGTGAGCAGCTCCACCACCTTCAACATTCTGGACAACGAGAGCCCTGCCGTGATCGTGAAGCAGTCCGGTGGCATCACCACCACGACTGAAGGGGGAGCCACGGACACCTACACAGTCCAGCTCAGCACGGCTCCGAATGGCAATGTGGTCCTGACACCCACACCCTCCACGGGCACTTCGGTTTCGCCCACCAGCTTGACCTTCAATGCCTCGAATTGGAGCACGCCTCAAACGGTCACCGTCACCGCCACCAACGATACGACGGCGGAAGGTCCGCATCAGGTCGTCATTGATCTCGTGCTGAACCCCGGCTCCACCACGGATACCACGGGTTATGCCACCCCGGTCATGGGAGTCACCACCACCAACGCCAGCTCCGCGCTCACCGTTGCTGCCTCCACGGGGCTCACGATCGGCATGCATCTCACCGGCACCAACATCCCGGTGAACACGGTCATTACTGCGATCAACAGCAGCACAAGTGTGACGATGAGCAGTAACGCCACTGCCACCACCAGCGGCCTCACTCTTTATGGCACGGCAGGCCTGCAGCGCATCGTCAATAACATCAATGACGATGATGCCCGCCTTGTCGTCACACCAAGCGGAATTGACACCCGCGTGTCCGAAGACGGCACGCAGTCCACTGACGATACTTACACGGTGGCGATTGCCCGTGGCACCGCCGCCGCCAACCCTACCCAGAACGTGGTTGTCACGGTCTCCGTTCCGGCCAGCCAAGGAATGGTGGCCTCACCGACCACCCTCACTTTCACGCCGGCGAACTTCGCCATTCCGCAGACAGTAACGCTGAGCGCCGCTAACAACAATATTGATGCCGAGCGTGCGCGCACGGTGACGATCGGGCATAGCTCCAGCTCGACCGACACCAACTATGCGATTGCCAGCGCTGGTGCCTACAACGTCGGCGTGGCCATGCTCGCGAATGACAGCCGCCCGCGTGTGCTGCTGTTGAGCAATCCTACAGCTCATGAAAACGGCAACACGAGCACCTACACGGTGGCTCTCAGTCGTCCCCCGGCGGTGAATCTGAACCTCGCCATCGTGCCTGACGCGCAGACGGAGTTCGCTCTGCCGTTCACCGCGCCCGCCGTTGCCACCTACGGGACCACAGGCTCTCTCACCTTCACGCCTGCGAACTGGCATACCTTCCAAACCATCACTGTCCGGGCCATTGATGATGCTGTCATGGAGCAGAACATCAACACAGGCAGCGGCTTCCTGCACCTCGGTTATACGGATTACACTGCCACTTCATCTGGTGCGAGCGGCTATGAACTGCCTTCGGTCAACCTCACCAATGTGGGTCTGACCTTCACACCGACGGCCACTAATATTGTCACCTGTGCCAGCACGGTGGGACTACAGGTCGGGATGAGGCTCACGGGCACGGGAGTGGCCGCGGATGCGGAGGTGGCGTCCATCACCAACAGCATCAGCTTTGTCATGAACCGTCTGGCTGCAGCGAACGTCTCTGGCGGCACTCTTTACGCTACCACGCCTGCTCCGCGTCAGATCACCACGATCACGGACAATGAAACACCGGCGGTGCGCATCCTGCCCAGCGGCGGCAGCACGCAGCTCGTCGAGGGCGGGGCCACAGACACCTATGATGTCGTGCTCAATACCGCTCCAACATCGGATGTGGCCTTCGGCCTAACTACCGATGCCCAGATCACTGCGGACAAGGCCAGCCTCACCTTCACGAGTGCCAATTGGAGCACGCCACAGACGGTCACCCTGACCGCCGCCAATGACAGCACCCCCGAGGGAATCCACTCCGGCATCGTGACCCATGCGAATGCAGCCAGCACGGATGGAAACTTCACGTTCCTGCCCGTGCCCGCGCTCACGGCGGCGATCACTGACAATGACGGTGCTCAGCTCAGCATCACTCAGAGCGGTGGGAATACTGCGGTGGTCGCGGGGGGTGCGCATGACACCATCTCCATCGCGCTCAATCAGGCGCCGACCGCCAATGTCACGGTCACGCTGGTGCCACCGATGTACATTGTGCCAGTGCCGCCGCATGCCAAGAACTGGGGCTACTATACCACCGACCTGACAGGCTCGAACCAGAACAAGGAACGTGTCGTGCTCGACTACACTGAATGGAACCTGCTCTACCGCACCACCTTCTACGCCAGCCTCGCCACCGCCTATGGTGGCAGTGGTAACATCCCTCCTCAACCCAGCGAGATCAGTGTGGAAAACGCCCACTGGGAGGCGGCCAAGGCTCTGGTGGACAAGGGTGATCTCTGGTTCAGCGGCGGCGGCCTCAAGGCCAGGTTCCCGACCCTGATCGAGCCTAACAAAGCTCTCCCAGCGCCCCTGCCAGACCTCAATGCCCGTCAGGCTCTCATCGACTGCATTTACAACCTCAACGGTGGTAATGCCAACCTCAGCACAAGCCGTTATCTTCCCGACGTGGCCTTCGATCCCAAGAATCCACCTGCGGGTGTCTTCCATGATGAGATCCGTGATCGCTGTCGCTGGACGGGGTATCTTATGAGCACCGTGATGAACGGCTTTGTTTCCCATTGAGGCTTCGTCCGACCTGCCATTCTGACTCTGCAATTTCCCTCTTTTCCGACCGCCATGAACATCTTCCTCAAGAAAACCGAAGACCGCAGCAAGCCGAACCGTCGTGACTTTCTGCTGCAGTCCTCTGCGGCTTCGCTGGGCCTTACCTCCGTCATCAACAGCCTCACCCAGCTTAAACTGATCGGCAGTGCGGCAGCCTCCGGCGCCGGGGACTACAAGGCTCTTATCTGCTTCTTCCTGAATGGCGGCAATGACTCCAACAACCTTTTGATCCCCGCAGGGTCGGGTCAAGGGCGCACGGACTACCAGAACGGCCGGGGCGTTCTTTCCATCACCGACGCCGAGTTTGATTACACGCCGGCCAATACGACCAACGGCTATTGGAATGGCTCCACGAATTCCACGGCTGCTGTGTCCAGCCGCATCAGTCCGCAGAATGCCGCCGCAGCTTACGAGCCCACCAATCGTCCTGCCGGGTATCTCAGTGGCGGCCTCGCCCTGCACCCAGGAGCGTATCCGCTCAAAACCTTGTTTGAGTCTGAAGATCTGGCCTTCATTTGCAACGTCGGCACGCTTATTGGGAACACAGCGGTCACACGCACGAACTTCAATACTCTCCCTGCCGCCGCCAAGCCGCCGCAGCTCTTCTCCCATAGTGATCAGCAGGTTCAGTGGCAGTCCTCCCTGCCTGACCAGCCCTTCAGCCGCGGCTGGGGCGGCAAGATCGCTGACCTCCTGGCCGGGCTCAACACCGGGGACCTCTCAATGTCGGTCTCCATTGCTGGAGTGAACAGCTTCCAGGTGGCCTACGACCAGCCAGCCTACTTCATGAACTCGGCGGGGACCGTCAGCGCGCTCACTGGTCTGAATGGGGGCACGCCGTCCACCAGCTACGGCGCGGCTCTGCGCAATGCCAACCTGCAGCCCACCTACTCCAACCCGGGCTCTCTCCCCGGTAATCGATACAACCCTCTGGCTGCACTGAGCGCCGGTGCCGACCCTCTGGCCGCCACCAACTACCAGCATACCGCCGCGGGATGGCGGCTGCGCGCCATCGAGCAGATCATGGCCCTGCAGCACGCCTCCCTTTTTGACAACGGCTACAACGGCGCGCCTGAGAACGCCCGCATCACGGAGGGCTTGGTGGGCAATGCCTTGGCGCAGACCTTGAATGCTGACGCCTCCACCACCATGGACGTGCATTTCAACAATTGGTTTCCCGCTAACTTGTACAATCCGCGCATCCCGGACATCGCCAGCCAGATGCGCACGGTGGCCCGTCTGATCGCGGGACGCAGTGCCCTCTCAAACACCCGCCAGATCTTCTTTGTGCAGCTCGGCGGCTGGGACACCCACACCTCCCAGATCCCTGGCACCACCGTCACTGGCCATTACAGCCTCATCAATCAGATGTCCCGCTCCATCCGCGCCTTCAAGGATGCCATGGACTCCATCAGCATGTGGGACAAGGTGATGCTCTTCTCGGCGTCTGACTTTACCCGCACTCTCACACCTAACAAGAATGACTCCACGGGTGGTTCCGACCATGCCTGGGGTGGTCACATGTTCGTTACCGGCGGGGCGGTCAAAGGCCGCAACGTCTATGGCAAGTTCCCTGATCTCACGGTGAACGGCGGCATTGACTGCACGGGTAATCGTGGCCGCTGGATCCCTTCCACAGCTCCCGACCAGGTCTTTGCCTCCATCGCCAAATGGTTTGGCTGTGCCGATGGTCAGATCGGCTCAGTTCTGCCTAACTTCACACGGTTCCAGGCTGATCTCAGCACCGGCACTCTGAACAGCAAGAACCTGAACTTCGTTGACTTCACGGTCTGAGGCAGGGGATTGGCCTCATCCCGAAACGCCGTCCATGCCAGTCAGCGATGACATCGCTGAGTGCGGGATTTTGCTGTGCGGCGTTGCCCTCCGGACGATTCGTTCGTAGTTTCGATTTTCGTCCCCTGACACCCTCGTCCCCCGCACATGCCCCCCAAACGTCCAGGCACCTACATCATGACGCTGCTGCTCATCGTCCTCGCGGTGATCGTGGCATGGATGTTTCATGCCCTGAGCTCACCCGAACTGACGGAAGCCATCGCGAAGAAAAAGAGCACCTTGCCTCCTGCGGCCCCGCAGCCAGTCGCGCCGGTTCAAGATTTGCCGGAGACCGCACCCCCCATGGTCCAGAACTTTTCTTCGGGCGGGGTGGATGCCGCCCTACAGGAGAAGGCCGATGAACTTCATAACGAGCAGAATCCGCCCCTGAGGGATCTGGAAATTGTGGCAGAATTCCTGGAAACCTATGCCAAGGGCACGGGTGCCGCGCCGGTCGGTGACAACGCAGACATCACTGCCGCCATCACTGGCACCCAGTTTCCAGGACAGAAAGCCCGGGTTTTCCCTCAGGGACATCGGGCGGTCCGAAATGGGCAGCTTGTGGACCGCTGGGGTGCCCCTCTGTGGTTCCACCCTAATTCGGGAAACTCCATGGAAATCCGCTCCGGAGGTCCTGACAAGCAGCTGTTTACCCAGGATGATGTCATCCTCAATCCGAGTCCCGGCGGTTTCGGTGCTACGCCTTCAACTTCTCCCGGGACGTTGTAATAAGTTGGTCACCAAGTCACTGGAGGGTTGACCTCTATCATCAAAATTCGGTATTTTTGCGTGATATTCGCAGCCTTTTTCAACCCCAGGCTGCTGCTGCCCTTACTATGCTTTCACGCATTCGCTTTCTCTTCGTGCTGTCCGCCGCCCTTTTTGTGATGGGCATCACGGCACCTGACGCACAGGCGCAGATCGTCGATAATTATTCCACCGGTCCCAGTGCCGGTGTTTCCGATGGGCTGGATGACCTTTGGCAATCCGTTTATAACGGCTGGGGTCTCGCGCCCGATGGTGATGCGGACTTTGATGGCTGCATCAACTCGGATGAGTGCATCGCGGGCAGCAATCCGTGGAAGGCCAATGACTGCCTGAAGGTTGGCAACATGGTGATCGGCGGAACCAACATCATCATGTACTTCGACGCGAAGAAAGGGAAGGAGTACCAGGTCTGGGAATCAACCTCACCCGGCGGACCTTTGCCCGGTGAGCCCGGAAGTCTGTGGGTGCAAAAGGCCGGTGTCTCAAAGATCGCCGCCGCGACTGCCAACGACAGTTTAGTTTTTCCGAAGCCTGCTGGCGTCAGCCGGTTCTACCGCATCGAGTCCAAGGATCATGACTCGGATGGTGATGGTGTGTCTGACTGGGCTGAGGACAAGCTGGGCAGCAACCCCAATCAGGCCACGAGTGTGACCAATGCTTCCGGCGGTGCTGCGAGTGACCTCGAGACCATGAAGTCGTTGCTGTCCCTGACCGCGAGCCCTGGCGTGACGGAGGCTTTTGAAAAGGAAGGCACGAATGCCACCATCCAGCTTCGGCGCACCTACGGTTCCATGCCGCTGACGGTGAACCTGAGCGGTGCCGCCGGTGCGGAAGGCACCACCAAAGGCAATGCGGGCGCCGGTGATTTCATTTTCAAAAACCTCGCCGGAGTGCCCACCAGTTCGGTGACGCTGCCCGCGAATGAAGGTGTCAGCACGCCCTACACGGTGGCCAGGGTCGGTGCGGCCGTGGATAACGTGGAAGAGGTGCCTGAAGCCCTCAAGGTCGTCGTCTCACTGCCTGGCATTCCCCAGGGATTGGCAGGTCCGGAAGCCACCGTTTCCCTCAAGGATGCGGACCCTAACAACATGGCCAACCGCAAGCTCTACGTAGCTTTCCTCGGTCGTGAGGAGAGCGTGATCTCCACAGCTTCTGGTTATGCCACGGCCCTTGTCGAGGGGGATAACAATCGCGCGAGCATCGGCATCGTGTTCAACAACCTTTCGTCCGAGCAGAACACCGCCTACATCCGCGTGGGCAATGATCTTGAGATCCTGCCCCTGCCTCTCGGCCAGGTGAGCGGTGCCAGTTGGAATATTCGAGCCGCGCAGACTGAGCTCACTGATCAGGCCATGCTGGACGCGCTGAAGAATGGCGAGCTGTATGTGTCCATCACCACCGCGAACAATCCGGTGAAGGAAATCTACGGCTACTTTAACCGGGCGAACGGCTCGGAAGTCTTTGACGATGGCCGCTCGGATCTTGAGGAGCCTGCTCTTGGCAGCGCCACCTGGCCGGTGCCGACGGGAGATGCCCTGGAGCGCGAAATCTGGCGTTTCATGTCCCAGGCCACGTTTGGTGGCACCACCGAGCTGTACACTCAGATCCGTGCGCTTTGTGACCAGAAGATCCTGCAAGGCGGCACTTATCTGGACGGCTTGGAAGCCTGGCTGGACAAGCAGATCGACCCCGCACAGACGCCGAGCATCAATCTGCGGAAGCTGGTGACAGCGGCAGACATGGAGGAGTTCCTCCTGCGGGGCAACAAGCCCATCAACTACAGCAACAACTCCCAATACAATGGTGCCACCTATGGAGTTAGTTATTCCAACGGCATGCCGATGGCGAACACCTCGGTCAACAACAACCCCAACAACGCCGCCTACCCGCAGTATAGCAACAACCGCCGTGAGTGGTGGACCCTCGTCACCCAGGCGCCGGACCAGCTCCGCCAGCGCATGACTCATGCGCTGCACCAAATCTGCGTCATCTCGGAACGTGATGCCACCGTGGCCGCCTGGCACTATGGCGCGGCGAATTACTGGGACATGCTTGCCTCGGGAGCCTTTGGCAAATATCGCACCCTGCTGGAAAATGTGTCCCTGAATCCCATGATGGGTGTGTATCTCACCAGCGTGGCCAACCGTGCCACCTATGAGTCCAGCCCCGGTTCGGGACTCTTCATCAGCCCGGATGAAAACTATGCGCGTGAGATCATGCAGCTCTTCTCCATCGGTCTGGTGCTGCGCCATCCGGACGGTTCCCTCCAGCTCAGCAGCGAGGGCCTGCCCATCCCCACCTATGACAACAATGACATCATGGAGCTGGCCCGTGTCTTCACCGGCTTCTCCTTTGGTGCCCGTCATGGCACGGTGCGCGCCCAGGTCTACAGCAGCCCCGGTGGGACCACCACTTCTGACCAGCGCATTTCCCCCACCGTCTATGCGAACGGTACGAACAACAATGTTTGGTTCGGCCGTGACAATGGTCACCTCTACTGGCAGGCGTCGTGGATTTATCCCATGAAGGTCATGGGCCGTATCGGCACCACGGTCTATCACGACTTTGGCCCGAAGAGCCTGCTTAATGGCAAGCATGGCGGCCTCAGCATCAGCGCGCGGACCGTGAACAATGCCTCCCCCTTCACTCCCGCTGCCGACAGCACCACGAATGACTGGGCGTATGGGGACGTGAAGCTGGCGCATGACTGCCTCGCGGGTGATGCCACGGCCCCCACTTATGGCAACGGCACGCAGAGCAGCCCTGGCCATACCAACACGCCGGTGAACATCTGCCGCTGGCTCATCCAGCGCCTCGTCACTTCAAACCCAAGCTCCGGTTACATCTATCGCGTGCAGCAGGTCTATCGTGAGAACAACGGCCTTCTCGGTCCTGTGGCCAAGGCCATCCTTTTGGATCATGAGGCACGCTCGCTCGCCATCGCGGATGAGCTGATCTCTCATGGCAAAATCAAGGAGCCTCTCGTGCACATGACGGGCATGCTGCGCCAGTTCCGTGCCTATTCGGGCGCTTCGGTGAATACGCTGCGGGACATGGATCTGCCCTTCTCTGACACCGATGCCCCCATGACCTCCGGTTATGAGGCCTCTGAGACGGCCAAGTTCACCACGGCGAATGTCTCTCCTCCTTCCAAGCCAGCCGGCTGGCCAGCGGGTCCGTACCGTTTCCGTATCGACAGCACACGGAGTTCGCTGGGGCAGTCACCTCAGGATGCGCCCACGGTCTTCAACTGGTTCTATCCAGACTTCCAGCCTGCAGGCCGCTTCGCCCAGAACGGCCTTTTTGCACCCGAGCTTCAGATCGCCACAGAAGCGGCGGAAGTGGCCAAGGTGAACTTCCTTTATGGTTATACCTGGATGACTCTGGCGGGCATGAGCGCCACGCCTGGGGTCGGAGTCGCCAACTTCATTTTCAACAATGCGGTCGCGACACCTGCGGCTCGTTTCTCCACCAATGGCGGCAGCAGCTTCCTGGGCTGGCCGGCAGCCATCACCTTGGACGCTTCCAATTGGAACACCGGGGTGACCATCACCATGGTGCCGATCAACAACAGCCAGTTCTCCCAGATGGCCAGCACGAACATCCGTTACTCACTGAGTGGAAATGCGGTGGGTTATTCCGGCACTGCCACCCTCGCCACTCCGGTGGCTTTCAATGAGAACGAGGTGCTGAATGAATCTCTTGTGGTGACTCACACAGCCGGGACGACCTGGGTGGCCGAGGGCGTCTACAATGACACCTTCACCGTGAAGCTGAGCTGCCCGCCCATGGCTGGAACCATCGTCACGGTGAACACAGGCGCCCAGAGTGGTGAGGTCTCTGTCACTCCCTCCGTGATGCAGTTCAACAGCACGAACTGGAACACACCCCAGGTCGTCACCGTCGATCCAGTGAATGACACAGATGCGGAAGACGCGGGCACGGGGAACGACACCGTTTCCCTCCTGGTCAGCAGCCCTGCGGCGAACTGGTCTGCTCTGCCCGCCACCACGGTGCCGGTCGGTGTCACGGACAACGATGGCGGTGCCGATGTGCTCATCCGCCAGACCGTGGGCACGACAGCCACTCTCGATGGCGTGACCAATGTCGTCGAAACGGGCAGCACTTCGGGTTCCAACACGGACAACTATTCCATCGTGCTCACAAAGGCGCCCACCGCCAATGTGGTGGTGAACATCGTGATCGCCGGCACCCAGCTTAGCGTGAACACCACGCCGACCGGCACCACTTTCAGCAACACCACGACCACGCGCACTTTCTCCACGGCCAACTGGAACGTGCCGCAGAATGTCACGGTCCGCGGTAATGATGACAGCACCACGGAGCTCAGCCCGCACACGGGCAGCCTGGCCCACACCATCACCACCACTTCGGGTCCCTACACGGCGGGCCTGCCGCTGCAGCCGATCGTGGGTAACATCACTGACAACGATGCGCTCATCCTGCTGTCTCACTCCGATGGTGAGACACGGGTGGAGGAGCGCGGTGTCACGGATACCATCACCGTCAGCCTGCGCAATGGCACGGTGCCTAACCAAAATGTCAGCGTGGTCCTGAGTTCCACAGCGGTCCGCTTGAGCCCGTCTGAGCTCATCTTCACCCCGGCCAACTACAATGTGGCCCAGACGGTCACGCTCACGGCTCTCGATGACAGCATTGTCGATGGTCTGCACACTGGCAGCATCATCGCGTACAGCACCAGTTCCGGCACGAATTACAATGGCAGCGTCAGCGCCACGCTGCCCCTCACGGTCATTGACAATGACGACTCACGTCTCCGCGTGATCGAGAGCGACGGCACCACCAAGGTGGCGGAGGATGGCTTGACGGACACGTATGATCTCGTGCTCAGCCGTCCGCCTGCCGCGGGCACCACCACCACGGTTACGCTCACAGCAGCCGGTGGAGCCGTGGTTTCTCCGACCGGGCCTTTCACCTTCACGGATGCGAACTGGAACGCCCCGCAGACGGTCACGGTTTCCACGGCCAATGATGGCACTGCCGAGCCTCGCGCCACAGGCTCCGTCACACACACCATGGTCAGCACGGATCCGGTTTATAACAAAGCCAACTCTCCGGTCGTGGTCGTGACCATTGATGACAATGATCAGCCGCTGAACGTGACCCCCACAAACTTCGCCACGAATGTGCGTGAGGCTGGCACCGTGGGCACGGGTGGCACTCCCAATATCTCGGACACCTTCACCGTGTCCCTGGGACGCGCTCCTGGCTCCACCACGCCGGTCACGGTGTCCATGAGCTATGGCCCTCAGTTCACGGTCACGCCTTCTGCGCTCACTTTCACCAGCTCAAACTACACGGCAGCCCAGACCGTGACGGTGACCGCCGTGGATGATGCTGTCGCGGAACCTGTCCTTCAGCAGGCGCCCATCACCTTTGCCATCACCAGCGGTGACAGCTACTTCAACGGCGCGGCCAATCCTCCGACGATGGTGTTCATCACGGACAATGACAGCCCGGGCGTCAGCATCGTGGAGAGTGGTGACATCACCCAGACCACCGAAGGCAGCACGACGCAGGACAACTACACGGTCGTCCTCACCAAGGCTCCGACGGCGAATGTGGACATCGTGGTCAATGGCGGCAGCCAGTCGCTCCTCAGCAAGACGGGCACACCCAATCTTTCCAGCGTCACACTAAACTTCACCAGCGCGAACTGGAGCACAGCGCAGACGGTGAACGTGCTTCCGGTCAACGACACAGTGGGTGAGAGCGCCCGCATGCTGTGCCCCATCACGCATACCCTCACCAGCACGGATCCGAGCTACAGTGGAATGGTCCTGCCAAGCGTGAACAACGTGATCACGGACAATGACCTCACCGTGGCCACGAATCTGGTGCGCGTCGGTGAGACAGGCGGCACTTCAGTGACTGAAAACGGCAGCACCGCGACAGATACCTTCACGGTGGTCCTTGGCCTCCAGCCCACCTCGGATGTCACCGTCACCTTCACCTCACCTGACAACCAGCTTTCCCTCGTAGGTCTGAACACCGTGACCTTCACCGCTACCAGCGGACAAGCGGTTGCCAATGGCACCGGTGGCTGGAATGTGGCACAGACCCTCACGGTCCGCGCGATGGATGACAAGATCATCGAGCCCTTCCTCCACTGGGGCACGCTCAGCGCCACCGTCACCACCACCTCGCCAAACTACGCGGGCATCACCACGATCCCGGTGGCGCTCACCAGCAGCCTGCGTGACAATGACGGTCCGTCCGTGATCGTCGCTCCTTCAGGCGGCAGCACCAACGTCACCGAACTGGGCCTTGCAGACACCTACAGCATGGCCCTCAGCCAGGCTCCAACCTCGAATGTGACAGTGACCGTGTCTTCCGATGCGCAAGTCACAGCCAGCACCTCCAGCCTGACCTTCACCCCCGCGAATTGGAGTGTGCCGCAGACGGTCACCATCACGGCGGTCAATGACACGGATGTGGAGGCAGCTTCCCATCCCGGTGTGGTCTCTCACACGGCCAGCAGCGCGGATGCATTGTTCAATGGTCTCAGTGTGCCCGCCGTCACCGCGAATGTCTGGGACAATGACAGTCCGGGTATCACCGTGACGGAATCGGGTGCGGACACCGTCATCACGGAGGGGAACAACACGGGCGACACCATCCACATCCGGCTGAACACTCAGCCTGCGGTGGGTGAGGTGGTGACCATCACGCTGCATCCGCCCACCTATCTCGTGCCGGTGCCGCAGCATGGCATGGCTGTGGGCTACTTCACCAATGACTACGGCACCAGCGCCGAGCGTGACAACATCGTGTTCGATTACACGGAAAGCATCACGCTTTACCGGGACACCTTCTACAACAGCCTCACGGCTGCCTTTGGCGGCACCATTCCGGCGAATCTTGCCACGAGCGTTGTTCCCGCCGACCTTGTGAAGATTCAGAACGCCCACTGGGCCGCCAGCAAGATCACCGTGGACAAGCTGGACCTCTGGTTCTCCAACGGATCCATGAAGGTCAACGGACCTGTGTTGGTCGAGCCCAACCAGCCCGTGCCCACGCCGCGTCCAGCCTTCAATCCGCGTCAGGCCATCATCGATGCCGTGTATCGTCACAACGGCGGGGCAAACAGTCCCTCCACCACCCGCTACGCCGCCGCCAGTGCCTTCAATGCGCAGAACCCGCGCGGCAGCACCACGCTGGATAACGAAATTTGCGACCGCGTCCGCTGGGCTGCCTACATGTGCACCGTCGGTGCCACGGCCTTCTCTTCCCATTGATGAGGCCGGATATGAATCAAGAATCGAGAATCAAAAATCAGGAATCCCTATGAACATTTTCATCAGAAAGTCAGAGGACCGCTCGAAGCCCAACCGCCGTGACTTCCTCCTTCAGACAGGTTGTGCTTCCATGGGCATCACCAGCCTGGTCAATACTCTGGCGCAGCTCAAGCTGACGGGTGCCGCGGCGGCGCAGAGCGCGGGGAATGACTACAAGGCGCTGGTCTGTCTTTTCCTGAATGGCGGCAATGATTCGAACAACCTCCTGATCCCCGCTGCCGGCAGTTCGGCCCGCACGGATTATCAGAGCGGCCGAGGCGTGCTCTCCGTCAATGATGCGTTGTTTAACTACACGCCTCCGAATAACAATGGATACTTCAACGAGTCATCCGGCACGATCACCTTGGATCCGGTCACTTCCCGCATCACGCCGATCAATGCGACGGTAGGTGGTGTGAGCCAGTTTGATCCGATCAGCCGGCCTGGTTACACCAATGGTGGCATGGCACTGCACCCAGGGGCGTATCCGCTGGCCAATTTGTTTGAGAAAGGCGAGCTGAGCATCTTTGCGAACATCGGCACGCTGGTTGGCACACAGACCATCACACGGGCAAATTTCAACACGCTGCCTGCCAGCACCAAGCCACCGCAGCTTTTTTCCCACAGTGACCAGCAGACACAGTGGCAGTCGTCACTGCCTGACAAGCCGTTTTCGAGTGGTTGGGGCGGTCGTGTGGCAGACATCGTGGCCAGCCTGAACAGCGGTGATCTCGGCGTGAACGTGTCCATTGCCGGAGCCAACAGCTTCCTCATCGGCGGCAAGGAGCAGCCCTATTTCATGAATGCGTCTGGCGCGGTCACGGCGTTGAGCGGCTTCTCCGGCGGTTCTCCAAGCACCTCTTACGGCGGCGCCTTGCGGAATGTGGCACTGCGCCCTGACTTCATCAATCTCAGCGCACCCGGAGCGAACAAGTACAGCCCGGCTGCGGCAGTCATCGAGGGCAGTGATCCACTGAGCGGAACCAACTACGTCAACTCCTCCGCCGGCTGGCGCTTCCGCGCGCTGGAGCAGATCATGGCGGCCAGCCATAACAGCCTTTTTGACAACGAATACGCTGAGACACCCAAGAGTGCGCGCAATACGGAAGGTCTCGTCGGCACGGCCCTGGCGCAGACGGCCTCGCCAAATCCCACCCTGGACGCGCATTGGACCAATTGGTTCCCGGGTGGCTTCGGGCAGACCGATCTGAGCAACCAGCTCAAGGTGGTCGCGCGACTCATCGCCGGACGCAGCCTGCTGAGCAACAAGCGCCAGATCTTCTTTGTGCAGGTCGGTGGCTATGACACCCACACTTCACAGATCCCGAGCACGGCCGTGAACGCCGGCCACTATGGCCTGGTGAACAATCTCAGCCGAAGCATCCGCGCCTTCCGGGATGCCATGGTGGGCCTGGGCATGTGGAACAACGTGATGCTCTTCACCGCGTCCGACTTCAATCGCACCTTCACACCTAACAAAAATGATGCCACAGGTGGCTCCGACCATGCCTGGGGTGGTCACAGCATCGTCTGCGGCGGGGCCGTGAAGGGCCGTCAGATTCTGGGCCAGTTCCCGGACCTCACCGTCAATGGCGGCATGGACTGCACGGGTAATCGTGGGCGCTGGATCCCCACCACTTCGGTGGACCAGAAGGTGGCCATGATCTCGAAATGGTTCGGCGTGCCGGAAAACCGGCTCACTGAAGTGGTGCCAAACTTCCTCCGCTTCATGCCCGACTTGAGCAATTCAACGCTACAGCAGAAGAACCTGGATTTTATTAACTTTGGTTGATTTTTTCTTGTTCCAAATAATGGGGTGAGATAGGTTTCCACAGCTTCCGCTGTGAGAGAGCCTTTATTCCGAAATCGAACCCCTTTTGGAAGCCCGCTGGGAGGTGGCATTTTGAACTTCCTGGAGGGTTACAGGCTCAGAAAAGGTGTCTGTGTGATGCACAGGCGAACATCTTGTGAATAACTCTGCGCCACAACCTCGTATTAATTCCAGTAGCTTCTTCGGATCTTTCTTCATGCGCCTGCTCCCGACCGCGTGCGCGGTTCTCCTCTTCTCATCGACCGTCGTTTCTTCGGCCACCGTGCTGGGGGATGAGTCACGCCTCGTCTGGCAGCCAGTGCAGGAGTATTTCATCCATGTGCAGCCTGGGAGGAAGGTGGAACCCATCGCGGGCAAGCGCCGGCTGAACTCGTTCACGGCTTACACGCATTTGGGAACCGACTTTGGTTTCATGGGGCCGGCGGAGCATGACATCGAGTGGCAGGCGGACGAGATCAGTGTGCATCTCGGTCAGGAGCCGGAGGCATGGTCAGGCATGTGGCACAGCCTCGCAGGCCTGGCCCGTGAGTCGCAAAAGGCGCTGAATTTTGCCGCCGCGTGGTCACCGCTGGTGTCAGCTAGGCATCAGCCGCGCATTGCCAGTGTGCGGGTGGATGTGCGTGGACACGGCAAGCTGAAGCTGGAGATCAAGTCTGACCGTCAGGAGTTGCTCTGGTCGAACTTGGTAGTCGTGGATGAGCCCAAGACACGCCCCGTGGTGATGCCGGTTTCGCCCTTGGCTTGCAGCAACGCCAAACTGCTCACCTGGATTGCCGAGCCGGGTTCTGAGCTTACCATCGAAAGACTGCACCTCGGCGTGGAAACTTCCGCCGTGCCCTTTGACGAGCATGTTCTGGCCGCCTCCTATGCCAAGCTGGCGCGTTCCTATGATCAGGGATCAGGATTTGTGAAGGACCGTGCGCACCTGGAGGACGGTGCCTTCGAGTCCGTGGCTTCGACGGGACTGTTTGCCCTGGCCACCGCAGTGGTTGCCCAGCCGCCTTTGCAGATCGTCAGTCACGAAAAGGCCGTGGCCACGCTGAGGCAGATTCATGCTGCGGTGAAGGCATTGGACCGCCCTCGTGGCGTGTTGCCGCACTTCGTCCGCCGTGGCGCCACGGGTTACGTGGTGCATCCAGGCACGGAGTACAGCACTGTGGACACGGCTTTGTATTACCATAGCCTCCTGCTTGGCACGGAGATGCTGGGGGACCAGGAACTGAAGGCTGAAGTCATCTCCGAAGTGGACCAGATCGACTTCGCCGGCCTGCGTCTGCCAGCAGGTGAGATCACCCACGGCTTGAAGGAAGACGGGCATACCTTGCTGAACCACGGCTGGAACGACTGGGGTGGTGAAAGCGCGCTGGTGATGATGCTGCAGAACATCGTGGATGAGCAGGCACCGAAGCGCAAGATGGAGCGTCCAGGCCAGGCGTGGCAGGGCACTGGTTTCATCACCGAGATCCAGAGCCTCTTCTACCCTGACTTTGACAGTGATGTGCCGGATGCGCTGGACGGCGTTCGCTGGCTCACCGCGCGTCGTCGCATGCTTTCCACGCAGAAGGATTACATAGCCCGCACCTGGCCCGGCAGCCTGGCGGCAAAGATCGGCCTGTATGGATTGTCAGCGGGTGAAGGCCTGTATGGCAACTCCTACCATGTCGGTGGAACCGACCTGCCTGATCAGGCCGTGATCCACCCGCACTATGTGCTGATGTCCGCGGCACTCACGGAGCCACGTGACACGTATGGCGTGCTGCGCCGCATGGAAAAGGCCGGGCTGATGCCGCCCTGGGGCATGGTGGAGGCCGCGTCCGTGGACGGCAAGGGCTACCTCCCCATGAATGGCTCGCTGAATGCCGGTTTCGAAACCCTCGGCGCCTACCATTTGCTGGCGCGCCATCGCGGCATCCCGAATGCCATCTACAATGCCAGTCGTGAGTCGCCCGAACTGCGCCGTGCCGTGCAGGTCTTCTACCCCATCGAGCAGGGTGAGATCACGGCCACCATGAGTGCTTCGGAGTAGACGGCCCATTCTGAGGCTTGGCGTCTTTTGGGTTGGACAAAGCCATCCTAACAAACGAACGAATAGCCACATGATTCGAGTTCCAACGAAGAAGAAGACCGGGAACGCGATTCTATTGATTCCGTTTGCTGCCTTGGCGGGCATGGTGGCCCTGGCATTTTTTTGGACAGGTGATGCAGACCGGAAGAATGCCGACCAGATCATTTCCAAGATCGAAGACTATCGTCTTCACAAAGGTCGTCTGCCCAATCCTGAAGATCGTCCGCTGATGCAAGACTTGGGATTCAAACTGCAAACCGGATGGAACCCTGATTTCGAGTTGCTGGATGAGGTGAGCTATCGCATCACCCTTCTTGGTGATTCCAAAGGGCCTTACTGGATCTACGAATCAAAGTCCGGGGCATGGCGCCTGGGACATTCCGGTTAGTTGACAGGGCGCCGGAGAACCGGCGTGCTCCAGAGCGCTCGCGAGATCAGGTCAAATCAGAACGGATAGGGACTGATCTCGAACTTCTCACCGTTCTTCGTCTCGAAGTAACCCGCGCTGATCTTGTCGCTGAAAAGAGCGACCCAGTTGCCGAAGGCATCAAGGGCCAGCGTGGTGTCGTAGCTGGCGGCGAGGTTCGGCTTGGGCTTGGTCGTCTGGCCGCGCACGGGCTTGGGAGCGTCCTCAGGGTCCTTCTCACGCAGCCAGCGGACAATGGTCCAAGGTGCAAACTCCAGCCGCACCTCGGCGCTGTATTCGCTCTCGAGACGATACTTCAGCACGTCGAACTGTAGTGGACCCACGGCGCCAAGAAGCGGGATGCGCACGAAGGCATCTGGAAGCTCGAAGGGCTGGGCCACGCCTTCCTTCAATAGCTGGTCGAGGCCATCACGGAAGCGCTTGAACTTGGCGGTGTTCTCGTTGTGCAGGTAAGCGAAGCACTCCGGTGCGAAGCGGGGCATCTCGTCATACTTGATGTTAGGATCATCAGAAAGCGTGTCGCCGATCTGGAAGCCGTAGTTGCCCACCAGGCCCACCACATCGCCAGCCCAGGCTTCGTTCACGGTCTCGCGTTCCTGCGCGAACAAACGTTGTGAATTGCCGAGTCGCATCTTCGTGCCGGTGCGCGTGTTCGTGGCGCTCATGTCGCGCTGGAAGCAGCCGGACACGATGCGGATGAAGGCCACGTGGTCGCGGTGACGGGGGTTCATGTTCGCCTGGATCTTGAAGACGAAGCCGGAGAAGGTCTCGGAGGTAGGCTCGATGATGCGCTCGCCGACGATGCGCGGCGCGGGAGGCGGCGCCATGGCCAGGAAGCTGTCCAGCATCATCTGCACGCCGAAGTTGTTCATGGCGCTGCCATAGAAAACGGGCGTGATCTGACCGCGGCGGACTTTCTCCAGGGAGAACTCCGCGCCCACGCCATCCAGCAGTTCCAGTTCCTCGCAGACACGAGCATACACAAGCGGCGGCAGGGCGTTGCTCACGCTTTCATCCTCGATGCCCTTCACATTCACCGGCGCGCGGAACATGCCGCCGACGGTACGCTCAAAGAGATGCACTTGGTTAGACTGACGGTCGAACACGCCCTTGAAGTCCACGCCATCACCGAGAGGCCAGTTCATGGGGCAGGAGGCGATGCCGAGCACCTTTTCCAGTTCGTCCAGCAAGTCGAGCGGCGGACGTGCCGGACGGTCGAGCTTGTTCATGAAGGTGAAGATGGGCACGCCACGGCGGCGGCACACTTCGAAAAGCTTCAGTGTTTGGGACTCGATGCCTTTACCGGCATCGATCACCATCACGGCGGCATCCACGGCAGTGAGCACGCGGTAGGTGTCTTCGGAGAAGTCTTTGTGACCAGGGGTGTCCAGCAGGTTCACCACGCAGTCCTTGTATTCAAACTGGAGGACGGTGGAGCTGACGGAGATCCCGCGCTGCTTTTCCAGCTCCATCCAGTCAGAGGTGGTGGCGCGCTGGTTTTTACGCGCGGTCACGCTGCCGGCGAGCTGCACGGCACCGCCGTAGAGGAGCAGCTTCTCTGTGAGCGTGGTCTTCCCCGCATCCGGATGGGAGATGATGGCAAAGGTGCGGCGGCGGGCGACTTCGGTATCGGCGGACATGAGCGGAGCGGGGCAGGGACGGAAAGGGGCGCGCTCTTTCGCCCGAGGGGGAGGGTTTCTCAAGCGCGGGATTTCGCCGTGCGAGACTGGCACGGTTGCGGCTGGGAGGTTCCCGGGCATACTGCACGGCTCATGTCTGACACCAAGTCCTCTGATCTCTCCCTTCTCGGCCGTTCCGAGCACCGCCTGCCTGCCTCCCCGGATGAGGCCGCGCTGGAGACTTTCCCGAACCGTACGCCGGGCCGAAACTACACCATCCACCTTAGTCAGCCAGATTTCGCCTCCCTCTGCCCCGTGACGGGTCAGCCGGACGCGGCTCATATCGAGATTATTTATATTCCGGACGAGAGCTGCGTGGAGACGAAGTCGCTCAAATTCTACCTCGCCAGCTTCCGCAACCATGCCTCCTTCAATGAGGCGATCGTGAACCGCATCCTCGATGATCTGGTGAAGGCCTGCGCGCCAAAGCAAGCCGTGGTGCGTGGGCGATTCGCCCCTCGTGGCGGCATCCAGCTCACCTGCGAGGCCCGCTTTCCGAACTTCGAGGGCACCCTGGAGATGCCGAAAGCCTGAATCACACCTGTTCCATGAAGACTCTCGTTCTCCTCAGCGGCGGCATGGACTCCACCACGGCCCTTTATTGGGCGCGGAGAGAGCATGAGGTCGTGGGCGCGGTGAGTTTTGATTACGGCTCCAAGCACAACACGAAGGAACTGGAGCAGGCAGCGTGGCAGTGCCGGCATTTCGGTCTGCGTCATGATGTGGTGGCGCTGCCCTTTGTGAATGAACTGTTTAGCTCTGATCTGCTGCAAAGCGGCGGGGTGGTGCCGGACGGTCATTATACGCATGAGACGATGAAGCGGACCGTGGTGCCGTTTCGCAATGGCATCATGCTCGCCATCGCCTGCGGGATCGCTGAGTCGCGGGAGGCAGAGGGGCTGGTCATCGCAGCTCATGCGGGGGATCACACGATTTATCCCGATTGCCGGGAGCCTTTCATGCAAGCCATGGCCGATTCCATGCGCGAGGGCACTTATGCCCGGATCGAGCTGCTGCGCCCCTTCATTGCGATGGACAAGACGGCCATCGCCAAGCTAGGGAACGAACTCGGCATCGATTTTGCCCATACTTGGAGCTGTTACAAAGGCGGCGCGCTGCATTGTGGCACCTGTGGGACTTGTGTGGAGAGGCGGGAAGCCTTCGATCTCTCTGGGGTGAAAGATCCGACAGTTTATCTGTCCTGAAAATTGATCTCCGTAGTCTTTCTTAAAGCGCTGTAGCGCTTTTTTGACTTGGGTATTTGGTTGTTCCGAAGTTGGGCCCGACCCTGTACAAAGCAGGCCCCCCAACCATGAATACCCCCCTTCGGTATCGCCGCTGCTTTGGCTCTTTTCTGTCCCTGCTCATTGCCACGTGGCAGGTCGCTGGCCCGTTGCGGGCGGCCACGATCTACTGGGATGGCAGCACTTTAGGAAGCTGGAATGATGCCACCAATTGGAATACTTTGCTCACCGGAGCTGGCGCCGACGTTGCCGTTGGCACTGGCAACGACCTGATTTTCGTCACGTCAGCGGGTGCCTTGAATTTCAATCAGACGATCGACACAGGCGCCGCGCTGGCGGTGAACAGCCTGCTTTTCAATGCGAGTGCCACATCCGCCATCACGATTGCCGCAGGGACGGCCGGGAGCAGCCTGATCCTGGGGGCAGGCGGCATCACATTAGACACTGGCACGGGAGCACATGTCATCAGCGCGCCCGTCGCGCTCGGTGCGGCGCAGAACTGGACGAACAACAGCGCCAATCTCTTCACCGTGTCAGGCACAGTCGCGGCAGGTGCAAACCTTCTCACTGCGGGCGGCACCGGCAATATCACCGTGGGCGGTGTGGTCTCCGGATCCGGTGGCATCACCAAAAATGATGCGGGTGTTCTTCGGCTGGATGGTGTGAACACTTTCACCGGCGTGACCACGCTCAATGCCGGCACGCTGATGGCCACCACCAGCGCGCAGGCGCTCGGCACGGGCACGGCTTCCCTCATCATCAATGGTGGCACGCTGCATCTGGCCGCTGACGCCAGCACGACCTTTGGCCGCAACACCACGATCACTGGCGATGCCACCATTGTCGTGGACCGTCTTATCGGTTCCGCCTCTTCAGTTACGCAGACTCTTGGAACGCTGAGTCTTGCAGGCGTGACTCTGACCATCAACAAGGGCACCAACGTGACGAGCACTGGCAATGGCCAGGTCACCTTCGGCGTCACCACTTTCACTGGCAGTCCCACGATCAGCCAGAATTCTCGTGGCATCATCCAGTTTGGGAACATCAGTGAAACAGGCGGCGCGCAGAGCCTCACCCTGGCGGCAGGAAATGGTTCTAGCTCACTGGTGATTCTCAACGGCACGGGTGCCTGGACGGGTGGCACCATCATCAACTCCGGCACCTTGCGTGCCAGCGCGGCGAACTCTCTGGGGGCCAGCGGCAGCCTGACCACCGTGAACTTGGGGACCCTGGACTTGCGCAATGCCAGCTCCGCTGCCTCGCGCAACATCACCTATGCCGGCACGGGCACGCTAGCCCTAACCAATGACGCAAACACCACCTTCGCGGTGGGAACACTGCTGCAAGATGCAGGCACGTTGACCATCACCGCCCAAAGAGCCAACGCGGCCGCCACCAACACCACCCACATCCTGAACGAGGCCTTCACCCTGAATGGCAACCTCACGCTCAACACGGTGAACTCCACTGCTCCGCAGGTGATGACCTTGCGCTTCCAAGGCGCGATCTCGGATGGAGCTGGAGTCAACAACCTCACCAAGACTGGCGGCGGAGTCGCGGTGATCGAAGCGGCCGCTGCCTATGATGGCACGACTACCATCACGCAAGGCACGCTGCGAGTAGGGGTGGCGAATGCCCTTCCTTCCGGCGCAGGGAAGGGGGACCTGACCATGAACCCTGCCACGGCCACGACTGCGACTTTGGACCTCAATGGCTTCAACCAAACGCTGAATGGATTTTCTAGCAGCGGGCTGGGAACGAGTGACGTCAACAATGCAGGCGCAGGGGCCGCCACACTGACCATCGGTGCGAATGATGGCGTGGGCACCTTCCTGGGCACGATTCAGAACACGGGTGGCGCCCTGTCGCTGGCCAAGACAGGATCGGGCACGATCACCCTTTCAGGGATTGGCACCTATGCCGGCACCACGTCAGTGAATGGCGGGATGCTGGTAGTGACACCCTCCGCCGTGGCCACGACCACAGGCCTCTCAGTCGGCACCACGGGTGCTGGTGCTTTCAGCCTTGGGGCAGACAGTGTCGGGTCCGTGCTGGCCTTGCCTGCCAATGCCAACCTGACACTGGGCGGTGCCGCCACGGCAGGCACCCTGCATTTCCAGCTCGGCATGGACACGGCGAGTTCCGACCGCATCTCCCTCAGCGGCACTGGCCTCATCAGCGTGGGTGCTGGCGGAGGCTTCATCAGCGGCACAGCGCTCGGCGGCTTCATGGCAGGCTCTTATGAACTGCTGTCCGGGCCTAACAACATTGCGGGCGGAGCCAACTTTAAGCTCGGCAACCTTCCTGGCGGCTTCACGTACTCCCTGGACTACACCACGGATCTGAAGAAGCTCAGCCTCATCGCCACAGCCGTGGCCGCGGGCAATTTATACTGGCGTGGCGATGTGAACACGTCCTGGAACCAAGGCGTGGGCGGCAACACCAACTGGTCGACGACTGCCGATGGGCTCACCGAGGCTGGTTACACGCCAGGGCAAGACACCACGGTGATCTTCTCGGCCACCAATGCCCCTGCCGGTCCGGTCACCACCACGCTCGACAATGGCTACTCCATCGCGGGATTGAGGATTCTGAGCTCGGTCACGGGGCCGTTCACGATCTTGCCCGGCTTTCAGGGCAGCTTGGCGATCGGTGCCGGCGGCATCGACATTCAGTCTGGTGGCCCTGCGGTGACGACGATCGCCACACCCGTGACCTTGAACGCGAATCAAACCTGGACGGTGCCTGATGTGGGAAGCACGCTGGAAGTGGCCGGTGTGAACGGCTCCTTTGGTCTGACGAAGGCTGGCGTTGGCACGCTGCTGATTTCCGGCGTCAGCACCTACTCCGGTCCCACCCTGGTGAGCGCAGGCTCGCTGGAGCCGACGGTCACAAACGGCCTGAGCCTGAACTCCACCCATACCCTTTCAGCGGGTGCCAGCCTGCGGTTGACGGCGGCGGCCACGGCCATCGGGGGCCTCGCAGGAGCGGGCCTCGTGGAAAATGGCAACGCCACGACCGGACGGACGCTGACCGTGGGCGGCAACAATGCCAGCACCACCTTCAGCGGCACCCTTCAAAATGGCGGCGCTGCCGCGCTGGCGGTGACCAAGGTGGGCACCGGGACGCTGACCCTCAGCGGGACATCCACCTCCCTCAGCGGAACGATGACAGTGACCGGCGGTGTTCTTGATGTGACGGGCACCTTTGACAACACGACGGCTGGCACCGCCATCGGCAGTTCCGCCAGCGGATTGGGCGTGCTGCGCGCCAGCGGCCCCAGCTATGACACGAACACGCTTACCATCGGCAATTCTGCGGGTCTGGGTGTGCTGGTCATCAATGGCGCTGATGTGGCGGTGAACTCGGCCGTCGCGAATGCTGGCACCACGCTGGCAACCTCGGCCGGCGGTTACGGCGGCTTGTTCATGTCCTCGGGAGCCTTTTCCACGCGCAGGCTGGATCTGGGCGCTTCCGGTGCTGCGGGCACCACGGTGGTGCAGATGTCTGGCGGCACTTTTGGTTGGACCGAATACATTCTGACGCGCGGATCGAAATGGGAGATGACCTTCAGCGGTGTCACCGCCGCACGCACGGACACGCTGAACGTTCTCGCGCTGGGTGAAGGAACCAACAGCGTGGGCGCGATGACCCTGATGGGCGGATCGCTGGACAACGCAGGTCAGGCCATCGCGTATGGCCGTACGTCGACGGGGAACACCGGCATATCGAGCACCAATCTGAACGCCGGCACGCTGACGACGAACAACTTTACCATCAATGCCGCCAACTTCACCGCGGCTTACTTCAACTTCAATGGTGGCACCCTCCGTGCCAATGTGGACACCGCCACGTTCATGCCTGCAGGTCTGACGGGTGTCTATGTGAACGGTGCTTTCGGCAGCTTCACGGGCGGTGCTGTGATTGACACCAATGGCAGAAACATCACCATGGCGGCGAACTTGCTCGCTCCCACGGGATCTGGGGTGAACAGCATCCCTCTGGCGAATGGCGGCAGCGGCTATCTGGGGGCTCCGTATGTGGAGATCACGGGGGGTGGTGGCGTGGGAGCCACAGCCACGGCGAACGTGGACATGAATCCGGGAAGCCCCACTTTTGGCCAGGTCACCGGCATCACCATCACTAATCCTGGAGTGGGTTATACCTCCCCGCCCACGGTGAACTTTGTCGGGGGTGGCGGCACAGGCGCAGCCATTGGCGCGGTGACCACGTCCGTGAACAGTTCTGGAGGACTCACCAAGACGGGGAATGGCACCCTGACTCTCAGCGGTACCAACACCTACAAAGGGCTGACGGTCATCAATGGCGGCACGCTTTCAGCCGCGCCGGGGGCCGTGGCAAACAGTTCAGGGCTTCAGGTCGGGATCACCGGCAACGGTGCTTTTGATCTCTATCAGGACGGTGTCGGCGCGGCGCTTAATTTGAGCGCCAATGCCAATCTCATCCTCGGCAGCAGCAGCACCTCAGGGGCGCTTGGCTTCCAGCTCGGAACTCTCCGTGACACCATCAATCTAAGCGGCAGCGGTGTCTTCACCATCAACCTCGGCGGAGGCATCATCAACGCTCTGCCGCTGGCGGGCTTTGGAGCGGGCAGCTATGATCTGGTGACCAGCGCCAATCCCATCATCGGCGGTGCGAATCTTCAGTTAGGCAGCCTGCCGGGCGGCTTCACCTACACTCTTGACTACACGACCAATCCGAATGTGCTGAAACTTGTCGCTTCACTGGCAGCAGGGGGGGATTTGTTCTGGCGCGGAGATTTGAGCAACTCATGGCTGACGGCACTCTCTGGCAACACGAACTGGGCTAGCAACAGCGCGGGAACAGTAGACTCTGGCTTCAGCCCCGGCAGCACAAACATCGTCAACTTCAGCGCCACCAACGCAGGGGCAGGCCCGATCAACACGACTCTGGATGCAGCCTTCACCATCCAGGGCCTGAGGTTCCTGAACTCGGGCACGGGACAGGTCACCATCGCACCCGGTGCAGGTGGCAGCCTCACTCTCGGCAATGGAGGCATCCAGGTGCAGACCGGCGCGCCTGCCGCCACAGTGATCTCCGCCCCGGTCGTCCTGGGCGCAGCGCAAACCTGGACTGTCGCTGACAGCGGCAGCCAGCTGAGTGTCACGGGCGTGGTCAGCGGAGGCTCTGGCAATTCACCCCAGGCATCCCCTGGGACGAATGTTTGGCTGACGATCGGCGGGGGTGGCAGCGTGAGCTTCGGCAATACGGGCAATACCTTCACGGGAGACATCTTGGTCGATGGCGGCACCTTCATCGTGGACAACTTCCGTGACTGGGGATCGGTCACCATCGCGAGCACGGATTCGCACTCCATTATTTTGGACAATGGCGGTCTTTTGCAGGTCACGGCATCCTTAAATCCGGGTGCCACGACCACCACCTCGCACAATCTCGTGAAGGTCAATGCCGGTGGCGGCACCGTGGATGTGGCGCCGGGATTTACCTTGACGCTGGATGATGTGGGCCAGCTCTATGGCAGCGGCCCGCTCACGAAAACGGGCACGGGCACCTTCATTCTGCGCAATCAGAACACCTTTGCCGGCACATTGGACATCACCGCAGGCCTCCTGCAGATGAGTGGCACCACGGCTTTTGGTTCCAACACCGCTGGCACCACCATCCGCTCCGGCGCCGCCCTGAACATGGCTGGGCAGACGCTGGTGGACACGGAGCCGCTGACCATTTTCGGAGCCGGTCTCGCCTCTGCGCCCGCAGGTGTCATCACCAATAGCTCCAGCACCTCGGCCACCTTTGCCGGCCCGATTACTCTGGGCAGCAACAGCACGGTCGGTGTGACGAGCAGCGGCAGCTTGACCCTCTCAGGCGCCATCACTGGGGGCTTCAGCCTGACCGGCAGCAGCACCGGCACCGGTGTTGTGCTGCTCTCAGGCAACAACAGCTTCTCCGGCGGTGTCATCGTCAACGCGGGGACGCTGCGCGGACTGGGCGTAAGCCCTGCTGGCACTTCAGTGGCGCCCACTTCTGATCCCTTTGGCAGCAACACGATCACCGTCAACGGCGGCACCTTCGACATCCGGGATAACGCCGATGGAACCACCACGGCCCAAACCTTGCTCTATGACAATCCGGTCGTGCTCACGGCCAGTGCCACAGTCAATGCGAACCGTAACTCCGGCTCGGCCACGGCCAAAACCATCCGCCTGGGCCACATCACGCTCGGAGCTGGCATCACCTTCACTAGTACGAACGGCAACGACTACCAGCAGTATTACAACGGCACTGGCTCCAACATCAACACCATGCTGGGTGACGTGACCGTCAGCGTCAATGCGGAGACGACCACGTTTGCCAATGCTGGCTCCACCACAAGCACCTCCAACGTGTCCCTGACGGATGGCTCGGGCAGCTACAAATTGACCAAGATCGGTGCCGGCTCACTGACCCTCGGGCGCACCACCATTGAAGCGTTGCAGCTCGATGCCGGGATCATCAACCTCAACAGCGCCGGCAATCTTTTCCCCGCAGGTGTGGTGGTGAATGGCGGCACCTTGGTGGTGAATGCCTCCAACGGGGTGCTCGGCGCGGCCGCCTCCCCAGACGTGGTGGTGAATGGCGGCATCGTCCAACTGCGCAGTTCCACGGCGGCGCAGGGCGTCGGCCTGGACTTCAATGCCAATGCCACGCTGGATCTGCGCAATAATGCCACCACCACCTTCCAGGTGGAAAGCTTGGTCATGGCTCCTGCGGTGGACACCTTCACCCTCATCACGAACCGCGTCAGTTCCGGAACGGGTCTGACCATGACCTATCAAGGCCCCATTACCACGCAAAGCGCCATCCAGTTCAACGTCACGGGTGGCAACAGCTACGCTGCGGCCATCAATGCCACCAGCACCATCAGCCTGGGGGGCGACATCGCCTTCAATCCCACCACGGCGAATCTGAGCGTGGCGGCTGTCATCAATGATGGCGCCTCGACTTTCAACGTGAGCAAGATTGGCACCGGTGTGCTCACGCTTTCTGCGGCCAATCTCTACAATGGCTCCACCACGCTGACGGAAGGCACACTGCTGGTGGCGAACACCACCGGTTCAGCCACCGGCACTGGGGCTGTCTCGACAGCCGCGACCACGATTTTGGGCGGCACGGGCATCATCGCTCCTGGCAGTGGGAATGGGGTGACGGTGAATGGCACTCTGCAGATCGGTACTGCGGCTGCTGTGGCAGGGCAGACGCTCACCCTCACCACGAATGCCGCGGCCACGACGATCAATAACCTGCTCACCTTCGATCTCTTCTCGGGCGAAGGTTCAGGCACGTTGAACGCGCTCACCACGGCAGACCGCCTGCTCTTCACAGGTAACTCCAATGGGGCCACCGTGGCGCTGGGGGCTTCCTCCATTCTCGGCATCACGACCAGCATCGTGTCCGGCTGGACGCCAGGCTCTTCCTGGCAGCTCATCGACTGGGCCGGCCTCGCTCCGGCTGGCACTTTCTCCAACCTGACCTCCAACGTCGGGAATTTCGCCAATCTGCCGGACCTCTCTTCCTTCGATCTCGCCTGGGATGTGTCTGCCATTTACTCGACGGGTGTGGTGTCCATCGTGGTCATTCCTGAACCCAGCCGGGCGATGCTGATGCTCTTGGGACTCATGGTGTTCTTCATGCGCCGTCGCCGTGACTGATCGGCATCCGTCGGAGCGTTAAGGGGAGGTGAGATTACTCCCCGCTGGATTGCTTCTGCTTTGCTCCTTGTCTGCCGCCGGTGCGGCACCGGTTTCGTTTGCTCAACAAATGGTGCCGCTGCTCTTGGATCAGTGTGTGGAGTGCCACCGCGCGGAGAAGGCCAAGGGTGGTTACCGGCTGGACACATTCGAGCAACTGGTGAAGGCGGGTGACAGCGATGAGCCACCTCTGATGCCAGGTAAGCCTGAGGAGAGTGAGCTGTTTGAACTCATCGCCACGCATGATGAGGATGATCGCATGCCCAAAAAGGCGGATGCCCTGTCCGAGGCGCAGGTGGCGCTGGTCCGCCAGTGGATCAGCGAGGGGGCGAAATTTGATGGTAAAGATGTGAAGGCCTCCTTGTCCTCCCTCGTGAAGCAGAAAGACGTCCAGTCCCCTGCCAAGTATCCGCAGCCTGTGGCGGTGACGGCCATGGCGCTGAATGGAGATGGCAAGGTGCTCGTGACGAATGGCTACCATGAGGTCCTCGCTTGGGATCCTGAGACGGGCAAGATACGTGGACGCATCTCCGGCATGCCGGAGCGCGTGCTCGGGCTCAGCTTTGTCAAAGGGGGACCCATGCTGGCAGTGGCAGGGGGCAGCCCGGGGCGCAGCGGTGAGGTCTGGCTCGTCAACTATGCCCAACCAAAAGAACGTCAACGTTTGGCGCAACTGCGCGACTGCGCCCTGGGTGTTGTCACCACGCCGGATGGCCGTGTGCTCATCACCGCAGGGGCCGACAATCATGTGCGTGCCTTTGCCCTGCCTGAAGGCAAGCCGATGTGGAGTCTCGAAGCGCATGCGGACTGGATCCTCGGCCTCGCCATGAGTGCTGATGGCAAGCACGTGGCCAGCGCCAGCCGTGATCGAACGGCGAAGGTCTTCGAGGTGAAGAGCGGCACCGTGGAGGGGACTTTCACCGGGCATGATGTGGCTGTGCTGAGCGTGGCTTTTTCTCCTGCAGGTGACGAGGTCATCTCAGGGGATGTGAATGGCGAGATGCACCGCTTCAGACTGAATGGAGAGGGCGTGAAGGACACCACCATGAGTCCAGGAGGGCGGTCCGAGGTGTTGGGGCTTGGGTTCATCACTCCGGAACTGCCTGTTGCGGCGCTGGGAAGCGGTGCCGCCATCTCCATCGATGCCAAGGCGCGGAAAAAGAAGGATGCACTGGCGCAGCATGATGATCGCCTAACCAGCATGTGCGTCAGCGGTGCCCCGGAGTCACGCCGCCTCATCACCGCCAGTCATGACGGATGGATTCGCATCACAGAGGTGAGCAGATCCGCGACCAGCCCTGCGGGACCGCTTCAGATCCGGGAGTTTCGGCGGTTTGTCGCCAGCCCTGGATGGTGACCATTCGGACACTTGGAAGTCGGACGGACCTGATGGCCGAACCGAAAGAGTGGCAAAAATTTGAAAATTGGCTGTAATTTTGCGAGTCGCCGATGCAGATACTCATGGTGACAGGCAATGAGGGCTCACCTCACCCTGCATTCACTTTAACACTCCCAGTCTTATGTCCAGCATCGGTGACAGTTTCCGCAGTTCGCAGACCCAGTCTTCTGGCTCTCTTTCCTTCGATCCTACCATCACTGAGGGTGGAAAAATGGGTGACAAGGAGGTGACCACCAACAGCAAGCCTTCCATCGGACGTTCCATTCTGAATTTCTTCTCGGGCATTGGTGACAAGATCACCTCGCTCAAGGATCGGGTGGTGAACTACTTTGCGGAGAAGTCTGCCGCCCGGAAAGAGGCAGCGCTGGGACGTGCCGCGGACAACCTCGTGAACACGATGGTCCAGGGGAACGTGACGCCCAAAAAGATGACGAGCCTGCTCAATGAGCTCCAGAGCAGCGCGAAGAAAACCGGCACGGACGATCCGACGGGCAAGGCGGTGTCAGCCCTGCGTGAGCGCCTGAGCACAGCCACCCCTGAGCAGCAGAAGGCTGTCCGCACCCACTTCGCCATGGACGGCAACAGCGCCGGTCTGATGCGTGAGTTCGACAGCCGTGTGGAGAAGCATGACCAGATGATGCAGGGCCTGGAAGAGATGGGGCTCGCCGGTGAGGGGGATCGCGGGGACTCCGTGAAAGCACGCCAGAACTTCAAAGGTCTTGTGGATGGCATCCAGCACGACTGCCGGCAGTATCTGATTGGGAATCTCCAAGAGAAAATGCCGAGCGGTGTGACCATCCAGGACAATGGCGTGGTCAGCGGCACTAGCACCATTTCACAGGTGCCGGACGTGGCGCCGAACCTTGCGGAGATTCAGGGCATGTCCATCGGCGATGGTGTGAAGGCGATCATGTCAGATGCCCTGAAACCCGAGCGTCTCACCGATCTTGGCGGTCAGAAAGTCATCACCCAGGCACCGAAGGATTTCTTCCGCATGGACCTGGAGATGCCGACCAGCCAGGGCACTTTCAAGACCCGTGACGACCCGGAAACGGGTGAAGCCGAACGCAATTTGACGGTTGTCCAAAACCTCCGTGACTATGCCGGGTCTGACAACGCCACGACGGTGCTGTCCTCCGTGCTGGTGCAGACTACCCTGCGTCCTTTCCATGACTCCATTGCCACCGAGGGCGGTGACCAGGCGCTGCTGACCTTCGCGGCGAAGCGTGAGGGCACCTACAAGGATGACCAGGGCGTGTCCCACGATCTCGGCCTGCTGACCAACTATGGCGGCGCCAAGCTGAAGCTCGACAAAATGGAGAACGGCGATTTCCGCGTGAAGGTGAGCTGGACCATGTATCCGGACCATGTCGGACGTGGCTTTGCCAAGGAATCGATGCCGCTCTCCGAAGGCGGTGTGCTGAAGTCCGAGTTCTCGATCGAGATGGTGGTGGACAAGGCTGCTGCGGATCGTGGCGAGCTGGTCCTGACCTGCCCGACCGACCCGACCGTCACTTTCTCTGGCAAGCTGTTCTAATTTCATGTTAGAAAACCAGGCTGCCATGGAGGCGGCCTGACGTTTTTCCCCAACGATTCAGCCTTCTCTCTCCCACTCCCATGACGACCAATAACCTGCAGGCCCTTGAGGCCCTCTCGCTGACGCTCGGCCTTCCGCTGGCCTTCAACCCGGACAACACCTGCGACCTCGTGATCGACGAGGCTGAGGTGGCGCTCCGCGGAGATCCCGCCGGCCATGTGCTGAAGCTCAGCGCCGTGATCGGCACGCTCGCCAACGGCGAGTCTCCCGCCGGACTGAAGATGCTGCTAAAGGCGAATTTCCAGGGCCAGGGCGTGGGCGGTGCCTGCCTCAGCCTGGATCATCTCAGTGAAGATGTGGTGCTCTGTCAGAGCGTGGATGTCTCCCATCTCGGACCCGAAGGCGTGGCCCCAGTCCTGGAGAAGTTGGTCAACTACGTGGAATTCTGGCAGAAGAACCTGGCCAAGCTGACAGCTGACGATGCGGAGTCGAGTTCCGGGGACGCGGCGGAGGTGAGCCCGGGTTTGATCCGGATTTGATCGACTTCTTGCGACAAGCGGAGTGTCGGGGCGCATGCCTGGATGCTCCGCTTTTTTAGTTCGATGATGACAAGTTTTTGGTTCGGGGGACAGTGATGGGATGAGTTGAAGACATCACGTGTCATAAGCGGTGCCGACGAGGGACGGTGGCCCGCGCCTCTCTGCCACCGCACCCTGGGACGCTTCGCGACTGCGTGGATCAGATGGCGATCTCTGCCTTGATGGCGGGATGCGGATCGTAGCCGTCGAGGGTGAAGTCTTCGAACTTGAAGGCGAAGAGGTCTTTCACGTCCGGGTTCAGCTTCATCACGGGCAGAGCGCGTGGCTCGCGGCTGAGCTGGAGCTTCGTCTGCTCAAGGTGATTCTTGTACAGATGCAGGTCACCGAAGGTGTGGACGAACTCACCGGGCTGCAGATCGCAGACCTGGGCGATCATGAGGACGAGCAGGGCGTAACTAGCGATGTTAAACGGCACGCCGAGGAAGAGATCGGCGCTGCGTTGATAGAGCTGGCAGCTTAGCTTGCCTTCAGCGACGAAGAACTGAAACAGGCAATGGCAAGGTGGCAGCGCCATCTGGTCGATGTACGGCACGTTCCAGGCGCTGACGATGTGGCGGCGGCTGTACGGGTTCGTTTTCAGGCCGTGAAGCAGCTTCACGATCTGGTCCACAGGCTCCGCTTCAGGCGTGCCCTGCCAGCGGCGCCACTGAGCGCCGTAGACGGGGCCGAGCTCGCCATCTTCATCCGCCCATTCGTCCCAGATGGTGACCTTGTTGTCCCGCAGATAACCAACGTTAGTATCACCCTTCAGGAACCAGAGCAGCTCATGAATGATGCTGCGGAGATGCAGCTTCTTCGTGGTGACGAGCGGGAAGGTGGTGCTGAGATCATAGCGGCTCTGCTCGCCAAACACGGAATACGCGCCAGTGCCGGTGCGGTCCTCACGGTAGGAGCCGTGGTCGAGTACCTTGCGGAGGAGGCGGTGGTATTCCTGCATAAAGGACGAATGACGAATGATTGAATGACGAATGAAAACCTTCTGGGTTCGTCATCCGGATTTAGTCATTTGTACGGGACGGGCGTGCCGGTGGAGTTCGCCAACGCCTTGAACTTGGTGATGACCTCGGCGGTGACCTTGCCTGGCTTGCCATCGCCGATGGGGCGGCGGTCATACTGCACCGCGGGAATGACCTCGGCGGCAGTGCCGGTGAGGAAGCATTCATCCGCCGTGTAGATCTCATGACGTGACATGGTGATCTCATGGACCTGGAGGCCCATCTCACGCATCACCTCGATGACGGCCATGCGGGTGATGCCGTTGAGGGCGCCGCTGGCGATCGTCGGTGTGTAGACCTGACCGTTCTTGATGATGAAGACGTTGTCACCCGTGCACTCGGCCACGTAGCCCTGCTCATTGAGCATGATGCCCTCTTCACAGCCGGCCTGGATGCACTCGATCTTGGCCATGATGTTGTTCAGGTAGTTCAGGCTCTTCACCTGCGGGCTCAGCGCTGCCGGTGGCGGGCGGCGGGTGGCGCAGGTGATGAGGTTCAGACCGGTCTCATACTTCTCTTTCGGATAGAGAGTGATGCCGCTGGCGATGATGATGATGCTCGCCTTCGGGCACTGGTAAGGATTCAGGCCCAGGGAGCCAACGCCGCGGGTGATGACAAGGCGGATGTAGCCGTCACGCAGGTTGTTGGCCGCCACGGTCTCCACAGTGGCCTTCTCCATCTCCTCGATGCTGATCGGGATGGTGAGGCAGATGCTGCGGGCGCTTTCATAGAGGCGCACCAGATGCTCAGTCAGGCGGAAAACTCGGCCGTTGTAGATGCGGATGCCTTCAAAGCAGCCATCGCCATAGAGCAGGCCGTGGTCGAAGACAGAGACTTTGGCTTCAGATTCAGGAACGAGTTTGCCGTCGAGATGGATGAGCAGAGGGGCGGTGGCCATGATGGGTGAGCGCGGAGATTGGCAGGAGTGGAGCCGTTTGCAAAAACAAACATCGCGGAGGCCACTAGGGCGTCCGCGATGTTGCAAAAGTCTGAAATGGGAGCTGGTGCGATTATGCGGAGACTTCGCTTGGCGCGGCGGCGGCGGTAGCAGCGGCGTCGCTGAGCTTTGGCGTTGCGCGACGGGCACGGGTGCTGCCGTAACGCTGGGCGAACTTGTCTACTCGGCCGGCGGTGTCGACGAAGCGCTGTTCACCGGTGAAGAACGGGTGGCAGCCGGCGCAGATGCCGATACGGAGGTTCTGCACAGTGGACTTCGTGTTATAAACCGTACCACAAGTGCAGGTGATGGTGGTTTCGTAGGTCGTTGGATGGCCTTCTTTTTTCATGGGGGATGGGTGGGTAAATCACGTGGACCCGTCGAGGCAGAAAGGAAAAGTTGCTTTCGCCGGGGCGTGAAGGGGGCAGAGATAGTGCCACAACCGGGCGGAGGGTCAACGGCATTTTTGGGTCGCAAATCCGTGGTTCTGGATCCTGGGGCGAAGGTAAGTCCTGGGTATGCCAGGACTTTTTACAGGATTAATAGCCTGAACTCAGCGCGCGCGACCGGGTAAGCAAAAACCCTCACTGCGGTGGAGTTTCCGTCGTCCTGGACGGTTCGCTACAGTTCTTGGTCAGGTGGCGTCGTGCGGACCCTTGGTGGAAGATCACCAGAGTAGTCAGCATAATAGATGGATGTCCAAACTCCGCCCGACTCCAAGTGGAACACTGCGTCCCATGCAGTAAAAGAGTCCGCCCCCGTGAGATAGTAGAGAGTGCCGGACGCCGGAATCTGGTTCCACGGCAGTGGTAAGTCCGCGAGGTGAAATATCGGTTCCAAGTCTCCTGGCGGGATTGTGGTGAAGCGATTTTTCTGTGCAAATGCGGCCCTCGCATTCATCGGAAGCGTGTAGTGCGATGTCGTCGCAAACTCGAAGTCCTTAAAGTGAAACGTGTCAGTCACGCCGCAGGGTAGATGAATTCCGGAATGCTGGACGAAGTAACTGCGACTGGAATCTCGGACCAAAAGACGCCACCCCGACCAAGCTGAGAAAACAGCAATTACAGCAAACAATAGAGTTCTGGACTTACGCTTTGTCATAATCGCCTAGCGAGATGAGCGCTTTACCTCCTGGCATAGGCATTAGAGTTTCTTAGCGCAGCTTTGGAGTCATGAGATCCATGTACCATTCCAGGATCTCGGGGCCGGAGAAGACCCAGATAAGGGCTCCGGCGGCGAGGTAGGGGCCGAAGGGGATTTTCTGTCCCCACTCGCTGCGGCCGATGAGACGGGAAAGACCGGCGATGAGGGTGCCCAGGACGGAGGCGGCCAGGACGGTGAAAAGGACGCATTTCCAGCCGGTGAAGGAGCCGATCATCATCAGCAGGAGCACATCGCCAAAGCCCATGGCCTCGCGTGGGATGATGATGTTGGTGGTGGTGCCCTGCAGGTGGGTGACACCTTCCATGGCAAATTCCTCCAGTTTGCCGTCCTCATGGCGGACTTTGAGTTTTTCCATCCAAAGCTCGGCGGTGACGTTGGTGTAGGTCTGGTCATTGGCCGCCAGGGAAGGGCAGGTGATGATCATGCGGTCGCTGGCCCGGGAGAAGATGTCTGCCCAGCTTGTTTTTTCTTCGCCCAGGGTGACGACGGGCGGTTCCTCGTCATTCGGCTGGGTCACGCTCCAGGGAGTGGCTGAGTCAAAGGTATGGCGCTTGCGGCCAAAGGCGAGCTTGCCGAGTTCCACCACCAGCCACAGTCCGCCCAGGCCCAGCGCGGCGCTGGCCAGGGAGATCAGGAAGCCGCGCAGGTGCAGTTCCTCACCCACCAGGGAAGGAACGAGCGAGGCGCTGATGAGGCCCAGCACCGTGCCGCCCATGGTGATCTCATGGGGGAGGATGTAGTGCTCGATGTCGATGAAGCTGCCCGCGACCAGCAGGCTGACGAAGACCCAGAGGCAGAGCATGGCTGGACCCCACTCTTTAATGAAAGCCCAATCGCCACCGAACTTCCAGAACACCGCATAGAAGAGAAGGCCGGTGAGCAGTTCCACCCCCAGATAGCGTGGCGAGATGGAGCAGGCACACTTCGCGCATTTGCCGCGCAGCATGATCCAGCTCACGATGGGGATGTTCTGCCACATCGGGATCTGGTTCTTGCAAGTGGGGCAGAAAGAGCGGCGTGGCTCGTTCACAGACATGCCACGCGGCAGGCGGTAGATCACCACATTCAAAAAGGAGCCGATGCCTGCGCCCATGAAGAAAAACAGGAAGTGAAGCAGGGCGTTGAGGATCTGGAATCGGGTCATGCTGTCGCGCGGAAGTGGAGGATGCGGCGGAAACTTGCCTTGCGATGGTGGACAACGGAAGCAAAAAAAGGCCTCATGTTTTCCCGGACCTTCCTGTCGCTCTCCGCTGCCGCCACGCTGCTGCTAACCGGCTGTGCCGCAGGCCCCGGAGGCTGGATTGACCAAAAACAGGTCCTGAGGGCAGCCCAAGCCAAGGGATTGGTGGATGTGCGCGCGGCCATTCCCGGCATCAAGGTGGACCTGCGCTATGCCACGCGGCACAATGTGACAGGCCGTCCGCTCTATCCGCGCAACATGCCCTGCCTGCTGCGTCCTTCCACACTGGAGCGTTTGAAGCAGGTCCAGGCCGCTTTGAAGACCCAGGGGTATGGCGTGAAGATCTGGGATGCCTGGCGTCCGCCGGAGGTGCAGGAGATGCTTGTCTCCCAGGATGGCAAGAGCGGCATGTTTCTGGATCCCGAGGTCGGCTGGTCACGGCACTGCGGCGGCGTCTCGCTGGATGCCACGCTGGTGGATGCATCCGGACATGAGCTGCGCATGCCGACAGCCTTTGATGAGAACTTCGCGCAAGCCGGGAGTGATCAGATCCCCGCAGACCCCATCGTGCGGCAGAACTTGCAGGTTCTGCACAGCGCCATGCGTGCCGCCGGCCTGAAGCCGCTGCCATCCGAATGGTGGCACTTTGATGACATCGACTTCATCAGCAATCCGGTGCTGGTGATCAAAGGAAAGGCCATCGGCATCCACGTGAAGTGACGGGAGGCGCCAGACGTCTTGAAATCACTTTTGGGTAGGCGGAGGTGGCAGGGCCTTCAGTGGCGTAATATCGATCTCAACAGCCGCACCGCGCAGGTGTTTGGAGACGAATTGCTCACCTCGAACCTTGGCCTCCGGGTGATTCACGGAGCCGTGGCCGCCATCGGTGATGGGGACGAGCAGGGAAGGGACGCCGGCTTTCTGCAAGGCGGCGTGGATGGTCTCGGCATGGCGCCATGAGACACGTTGGTCGGCCGTGCCGTGGAAGGTGATGAAGGGTGGGTCATCCTTCGTCACATAGGTCACGGGGGATGCTGCGACGGCTTCGTCATGTTTTTCTTCATAGGTGCCGCCGAGCAGGCCGATCACGGCATCATCCTTGGGGTTGGGCTTGCCTTCCTTGTCATACATCAGTGCCTGGGTGAAGTCCTCGGGGCCGCACTGGTTCACCACGGCCTGCACGCGGCTGCTGAACTGCGTGTGAGGCCCAAGCGTGCCCTCCAGCTCCTTCACATCTCCGCTGGTGCCTAACAAAGAGCTTAGGTGTCCGCCTGCGGAGCTGCCCCAGACGGCGATGCGGTCAGGATCGAGGTTGTATTCCTTCGCGTGGGCACGGATCCACCGGATGGCCGCCTTGCAATCGTGGATCTGCTCCGGCCAGTGAGCTTCCTTGGTCAGGCGGTAGCCGACTCCGACCGCGGCGAAGTCGCCCGTGCGGGCGAGCTGAACGGCCAGGGCGGCGTAACCAATTCTATCTCCATTCACCCAGCCGCCGCCATGGATGAGGGCCACGACGGGGAGTGGTTTGTCGCTTTTCCGCTCCTTCGGAAGATACAGGTCCACCCGCTGCTTCGGGTTGTCATTGCTGGCGTAGGGCTGGTCCAGGTGCAGCTCGATTCTGTTCTGCTCGGCGATCTTGAGCGCCCTCTGCTGCGGCGTGAGAGCCTCCTGGGCGGAGGATGAGGCGAGGAGGGTGGCAAGAAGCAGCGGCTGGAGTTTCATGGTGGTATGAGAACGCCAGCATTCCCCGATTTTTAAACAGGAGATTTGGAGATGGAGAGAATGAGGGGCCTGACGGCCTCACATCACTCCGTCTTTGCGGTAGAAGGGCTTTTTCACGATCTCCGCCGGGAAGCGGCGGCCGCGAATCTCGATCTCGATGACAGTGCCAATCTTCGCAGCCTCGACCGGCAGATAGACCATGCCGATGCCGGCGCTCAGGCTTGGGGACTGGGTGCCGCTGGCGACCTCGCCGATGATCTCGCCATTGTAGGCGACCGGATAGTGCGGCCGGGGCGGCGGTGCGGTGCCGGTCATCTTGAAGGCGGTGAGCTTGCTCGGCAGGCCGGCTTTCTTTTGGGAAACCAGGGCCGCTTTGCCGGTGAAGGCTTCTTTCTCGATCGCCACGAAGAAGCCGAGACCGGACTCCAGCGGTGTTTTGTTCGGCGCCAGGTCATTGCCATTGAGCGGGTAACCCATCTCCAGGCGGAGGGTGTCACGCGCGCCGAGGCCGCAGGGTATGCCGCCCTCTTCGCGCACGGCGGTGACGATTTTCTCAAACCATGCCGGGGCACTGGACGCGGACACGAAAAACTCAAAACCGTCCTCGCCAGTGTAGCCGGTGCCGCAGAGCCACATGAAGCCAGCATCATCTGAAGAGACGAAGATGCTGTTGTGCGGCGGGAAGACGGCCTCGCTGCCGAAGACCTTTTCAAACACGGCGCGGCTCTTGGGGCCCTGGATGGCGAGACCGGCGGTGGCATCACTCAAATTGGCCATGTGCACGTCTTCCTCGGAGTCCAGCAGGCCGCGCAGATGCACCCAGTCCACGTTGATCATGGAGGCATTCACCACGACGAAGTATTCAAACTGGCTCGTGCGATAGAGAATGAGGTCGTCGATCACACCACCGCCGTCATTGAGCATGAGCGAGTACTGGCCCTGCCCGATCTCGAGCTTCGAGACATCATTAGTGAGGGCACGGTTCAGGAAGGCCAGGGCATCACTGCCGCTGACGATGAACTGGCCCATGTGAGAGATGTCAAAGACGCCCACGGCTTTGCGCACGGCCTGGTGCTCCGGCACGATGCCGGAGTACTGCACGGGCATCTCCCATCCGGCGAAGGGGACCATCTTGGCGCCGAGGGCGACATGGTTATCAAAGAGCGGGGTGCGGAGCAGCGGGGTGTCTGACATGTGTGGAGGTTGGCGGGCATGATGGGGATGTCAAAGGCGGGGAAGCGGGCTCATGGGGAAGGAGGCTTCGGCGGCGCACAATGCCCAGAGGTGCAAAAAACACCTTGCAAGGCAGCCTGCTATCCCGCAGACTCCAGGTGTTCATGGTTCCCTCAGCGAGGCGAACCCCTGGTGTCCGCTCCGATAATGGGAGCTGTGTTTCTGACGGCGGAGTCCTTCACGAAACTCATTCTGTGTCAACAGGCCTCCCCCGGCCTGCTTTGGAGCGGAGACCGCGGCAAGGCCGCTTCTTTCCCATTTTGCTCTTTCAGTTCCCCAGCCAGGGACGAACCCGCCTTTGCTTGCGGTCTTCTCCCTCGTGCAGGGCCTCCCCCCACCCATCCTTCAGCAAGTAACCATGGCAGGTCACAATAAGTGGTCGAAGATCAAGCGCTCCAAAGCGGTGATCGATGCAAAGCGCGGCGGCGTCTTTTCGAAGATGTCCAAGGAGATCACCATCGCCGCGAAGCACGGCGGAGGTAACCCTGACCTCAATGCCCGTCTGCGCAGTGCCATCATCGCCGCGAAGGCTGCCAACGTGCCCAATGACAACATCGACCGCGCCATCAAGAAGGGCACCGGTGAGCTCGAAGGGGTGACGATCGATGAAATCACCTATGAGAGTTACGGCCCCGGTGGCGTGGCCTTCATGGTGGAAGTCGTGACGGACAACCGCAACCGCGTGGCCAATGACCTGCGGGTGTTGCTTTCCAAAAATGGCGGCACTTTTGCCGATGCGGGCAGCGTGGCCTACCAGTTTAGCCGCAAGGGCGAGCTCCGGTTCGACAAAGGCAACCTCTCCGAGGATGCCGCCATGGAACTGGCCTTGGAAGCCGGCGCTGACGATGTGCAGGATGGTGGTGATGAGTGGCTCATGTACACCGCCACGGACCAGCTCTTCCAGGTCGTCGGTGCGCTGAAGGACAAGGGCGTGACCGCCAACGGACCGAAGCTCATCTACAAAGCCAACACGCCGCTCGTCCTCACGGATGTGGAGGCGGCGAAGACGGTGATCAAGCTCTACGACCTGCTCGACGAGTACGACGATACCCAGCACGTGCATTCCAATTTCGAGATCGACGACAGCATCGCCGACTCCCTTGACTAACCATTTTTCCACCAAATGCCCATGAGCACTGAACTCCAGCCCGAGGAGAAGCCGAAGAAGAAAGCCGCCGCCAAGAAAGTGGCGGCGACGAAGGCTGCCCCGGCCAAAAAAGCGGCGGTGAAAAAAGTGGCCGCCAAGAAGGTCGCGACCAAGAAGCCTGCGAAGGCTGCCGAGCCTGAACCTGCGCCTGAATTAGAACTGAACCTCGAGTCTCCGGCCGCGCCTGAGACCTCGGCTGCGGACGTCCCTGCGAAGAAGACCCGGCGCACCGCGCTGCAAAAGAAAGCTGCGGAGATTCTGGCGAAGATGCAGGAGTCCATGGCTGTGGCTGCCAGTGCTCCTGTGGAGGCTGCCCCTGCTCCTGCCGCAAATGCAGTGATTGCCGAGGCGCTTCATTCAGAACCCCTGTCAGCCCCTGAAGGTGCCATCGAAGTGCCGCCTCCAGCCTTTGTGAAGAACGCTCCCGCTCCTGCGGCACGCACCGCAGCCCGGGCTCCGGCTGCCAGTGATGATGATTCGGAGGAAGGTGGTGACGACGAGCCTCCTCAAGATGCTCAATCCGGCGGCGCGGGTGATGCCGGCGGCGGCCAGGATCAGGGTCGCAAAAAGACACGCTGGGAGCGCTGGAAAGAGCGCCGTGAGCGCTTCAAGGCTGAGAAACTGGCCCGTCGCCTCGCCCAGCAGGGTGGCGGCCAAGGTGGCAACCAAGGCGGAGGTGAGCGTGATCGTGGCCACGTGAGCAGTGAGCGCAGCCATGGCGGCTATCAACCGCAGCACTCGAATGGTGGCCATCAGCCGCAGCCGAATGGCAGGCATGCCCAGTCTCATCGGGATGCTCATGACGACGATGCACCCATGTCCCCAGAGGTCATGCTCGGGCCGCCTGAGGCTGCTGAAGGTGTGCTGGAGATGAACCCGAAAGGTCATGGCTTCCTGCGCTCACGCGAGCGCATGTTCGCCATGCACCCGGCGGATCCCTTTGTGCATGCGGACACCATCCGCCAGCTCGGCCTGCGTGAGGGCATGCTCATCAAGGGTGTCTGCCAGAAAGGCCCGCGCGGCCTGATGGTGACCACCATCAATGACGTGAACGGCCGCACGCCAGAGTCGGTGCGTGACCTGCCGCTTTTTGAAGAGCTGAAGGCCATCAATCCGAACAAGCGCATCCAGTTTGAAACTACCAAGGAGCGCATCACCACGCGTGTGATCGACATGTTTACCCCGGTGGGTCGCGGTCAGCGCGGCCTCATCGTGGCGCCTCCGCGCACGGGCAAGACCACGCTGCTGCAGCACATCGCCGAGTCGATCGTGCAGAACCATCCGAGCATGCATCTCATCATCCTGCTGGTGGATGAGCGCCCGGAAGAAGTGACGGAGTTCAAACGCATTTTTGCCCATGCTGAAGTGTATGCGAGCTCGAACGACCAGGACGTGAGGAGCCACACGCGCATCGCCATGTTCGCCATCGAACGTGCGAAGCGCCTCGTGGAGGCGGGTGAGCATGTCTTCTTGCTCCTGGACAGCATCACGCGTCTGGCCCGTGCCTTCAACAACGCCAAGTCGGGTGGTGCCACCATGAGCGGTGGCATGGCCGTCGGAGGCATGGAGATCCCGCGCCGGCTTTTCGCCGCTGCGCGCAACACACGCGGTGCCGGCAGCCTCACCATCCTGGCCACCGCGCTCATCGAGACCGGCAGCAAAATGGATGACATCATCTTCCTGGAGTTCAAGGGCACGGGCAACATGGAGCTGGTGCTCGACCGCAAGCTGGCGGAGCAGTATTACTACCCGGCGGTGAACATCTTCAAATCCGGCACGCGTCGTGAGGAACTGCTCCTTCAGTCCTTCCAGCTCGATAAGATTCACATGCTGCGTCGCGGTCTGGCGGGCGGCAAGCCCATCGATGCCATCCAGCGTGTGATCACCCTCTGCGAACGCTATCCTAGCAACGCTCAGATGCTGGTGGATCTGCCGGGCAAGGCCTGAAGACAGGCTGAAAACGCATAAGAAGAAACAAACAAGCCACGGTGCATGCCGTGGCTTGTGTGTTTCTGGGAGCAAATTCCTGACTGTGTGATGTTGCGGGATACGACCGCTCCAGCTTACCTGCGCGTAGTCTTCCGTGCTCGTCCATGATTTCCGAACCCGTCGTGACTCAAAGTGCTGATCCCGCCTTCGAAGCGGGTTTTTTCTTGGGTGGGGGAGAGATGGGGGAGCGCACGCGGGCACTGGATTGGAGCGCCATGCCGCTGGGGCCGGTGGCCCAATGGCCGGCCGCGCTGAAATCCACCCTGGGCATTTGCCTGAACTCACGCTTTCCCATGGCGGTCTACTGGGGCCAGGAGGGCTACCTGTTCTACAATGACGCCTGGCGTCCGATCTTGGGTGACAAGCATCCATGGGGCCTCGGACGTGGAGCAAAGGAGGTGTGGCCTGAGATCTGGCAGGACATCGCGCCGCTCTTTGCCAGCGTGCGGGAAACCCGGGAGGGCACTTGGCGCGGAGATGCACTCCTGCCCATGCATCGTTCAGGCTACACGGAAGAGTGCTATTTTGACTACACCTTCAATCCCATCATGGGAGGCACGGGTGAGGTGGAGGGCATCCTGAATGTGGTGCAGGAGACAACGCACCGGGTGCTGAATGACCGCCGCACGCGGCTTTTGCATGAGCTTGCCACCGCGACCTCGGATGCCAAGACCGTGACGCAGGTCTGTGAGCAGGCGGCGCGCACCTTGCAGGGGTACAATCACGATGTGCCGTTTGCTCTGATCTATCTGCTGGAGGGGAAGGGCGCGAGCCTGGGTGCTTGTGTGGGGCTGGCGCGGGGTGACCTGGCGGCACCTGAGCACATTTCGCTGGCAGGAGATTTAGACGCGGCAGTCTGGCCTTTGGCCGAGACGCTGGAGAGCAATGTGCGCGCGGAGATCGAGGGAGGTGAAGTCCTGCTTCCAGGCGGTCCGTGGCCTGAGCCGGCCCACACCGCGATGGTGCTGCCGTTGAAGAAAAGGATGTCCGAAGAACCCTTTGGCTTCCTCGTGGCCGGCACAAGTCCGCGCCGTGCCTTGGACGAGAGCTACGAGACCTTTTTCGATCTTCTGGCGGGAAGCATCGCCAGCAGCATCGGCAATGCCCGCGCTTTTGAGCAGGAGAAGAAGCGCGCTGAGGCACTGGCGGAGCTTGATCGCGCGAAGACCGCCTTCTTCTCCAACGTGAGTCATGAGCTGCGCACGCCGCTCACCCTGATGCTCGGGCCGATCGAGGAAGAACTGCGCGCTGACCCCGCGAACTCACGCCTGGAATTGGCGCATCGGAACTCGGTGAGATTGCTGAAGCTGGTGAACACGCTGCTGGATTTCTCACGCATCGAAGCGGGTCGTATTCAGGCCAACTATGAGCCCGTGGATCTCGCCACTCTCACCGCTGAACTGGGGAGCGGATTTCGTTCTGCCATCGAGGGTGCGGGGCTGCAGTTCGTCGTCGAATGTCCGCCTTTGCCGCAGCCAATGCATGTGGACGTGGAGATGTGGGAAAAGATCGTGCTCAATCTGCTGAGCAATGCCTTCAAGTTCACCTTTGAAGGCGAGATCACCATGTCGCTGCGCTGGCGTGGTGACGCGGTGGAGCTGGTGGTGGCGGACACGGGGGCGGGCATTCCAGCGGCCGAGGTGCCGCACATCTTTGAGCGCTTTCATCGCGTGCGGGGCACCCGCTCACGCACGCATGAAGGCACGGGGATTGGTCTCGCCTTGGTGGAGGAACTGGCCAGGCTGCATGGCGGTGCGGTGGGAGTCGTCAGCCAGGAAGGCAGAGGCAGCGCCTTCACCGTGACGATCCGTGCAGGCGCGGCGCATCTGCCTGCTGAGCGCATCGGCGCGCCGCGCACGATGGACTCGACCGCGACCGGGGTGGGAAGCTTTGTGGCTGAAGCCCGGCGCTGGCACGAAGGAAGTGATCAGATCGATGAGACGGATCGGAAGGTGGATGACATCACTCCTCAGAAAACGAATATTACTCCTCCCGCGCGCATCTTGCTCGCGGATGATAATGCGGACATGCGTGAGTATGTGGCGCGGCTGCTCGCCCCTCACTATGACGTCACCACTGTTGCGGACGGACAGGCCGCGTTGGAGTTTGCCCGCGCGCAGCCACCTGATCTGGTGCTCACGGATGTGATGATGCCAAGGCTCGATGGATTCGGGCTGCTGCGTGAGTTACGTGCGGATCCGGATCTTTGCACTTTGCCGGTGATTCTGCTTTCGGCACGTGCAGGTGAGGAATCACGCGTCGAAGGCATGGCCGAAGGTGCGGATGACTATCTGGTGAAACCTTTCAGCGCGCGTGAACTGATCGCACGTGTTGAGGCGCATTTGAAGCTGGCGCGTGCGCGTGCTCACGCGGAAGAGGCGATACGTGAATCCGAGGAGCGTTACCGCGGAATCGTCAATCAAACCGTGGGTGGCATCGCGGAGATCGATCTCACCGGCCGGTTCATCACCGTCAACGATCACTTCTGCCAGATCACCGCTTACTCGCGTGATGAATTGATGGAAATGCGGATGGATGAGATCAGGGATCCCCGGGAAGCCCCCCACTGGCACGAGCAGATGGAAAAACTGCTCCGGGAAGATGTGCCGTTTGAGCTGGAGAGCCGTTATCTTCGCAAAGATGGTTCGGCCATCTGGCTGCACAGCAGTGTGTCCGCCATCCGTGATCCCATGGGCACGGCAAGTTCGGTGATCTCCATGTCGATCGACATCACTGCCCGCAAGCTGGCGGAGGACCAGCTGCGTGAGAGCGCCCAGCTGCTACGCGGCATCAATGACGGCACCAGCGAGCTGATCTACATGAAGGATCTGAACGGAAAGCTGACCTATGCGAACTTGGCGACGCTTCGCGCCCTTGGTTTGAGTGAGGAAGAGGCCCTGCGCGCAACAGAGGCTGAGCGCTATCAGGATCTCTCGGAGGTGGATGACATCCTGTCCAATGACCGGCGGGTGGCGCAGACTGGCGAGCCGATCAGTGTGGAGGAAGTCCTCACCTGCGCGGATGGCCGGCGGCGTGTTTATCTCTCCACCAAGACACCGCTGAGAGATGCAGGCGGCCGCGTGATCGGCATCATCGGTGTGAGCCGTGACAACACGGAACGCAAGCGTGTGGCGGAAGCTCTGGCGGAGGCCAAGGAGTCCGCAGAAGCGGCAAGTCGCGCGAAGGACGACTTCCTCGCCGCGCTCAGTCATGAGCTGCGCAATCCGCTGAACCCCGTGCTGCTGGCAGCCGGTGAGATGTCAAAGGACACCACGCTGTCAGCGGAGACGCGTGAGCAGCTCGTGATGATCCAGCGTAACATCCAGCTCGAGGCGCGGCTGATTGACGACTTGCTGGACCTGACGCGCATTGGGCGTGGCCTGCTGCGGCTCGACAGCGCGCCCACGGATGCCCATGTGCTGCTGCAGCATGTGGAGGAGATTGTCCGTCCGGATGCCGCTGCCGCTCACGTGGAGGTCGCGCTTAGTCTCGGGGCCGCTGAGCATCATGTGTTAGGTGATGCGGCGCGGCTGCAGCAGGTCTTTTGGAATCTGATCAAGAACGCGATCAAGTTCAGCGCGGGTTCCGGACGGGTGAGCGTGCGTTCCTTCAATCCAATGCCCGGGAGGCTGGCCATCACGGTCGCTGACATGGGCATCGGCATCGCGGAGGAGGCTTTATCCCGCATCTTCCTTCCGTTTGAGCAGGGAGAGGTGGGCGCGCAGCATCGCTTTGGAGGCTTGGGCCTTGGCCTGGCGATCTCCAAGGCCATCATGGACCTGCATGGAGGTGAGCTGCGGGTGCGAAGTGCAGGTCCAGGAAAAGGAGCAACCTTCACGGTGGAGCTGGCCACGGCGGACCCGCCGCAGGTTGTGATGAAGCAGCCGTCTCCCGTCGCAGCGTCTGAGCCGGCACAGATGGCCTCATTGACCTTGCTCGTGGTCGAGGATCACGAAGCCACGCTCAACATCCTCAAGCGCTTGCTTCAACGTGATGGGCACCGCGTGCATGCCGCAGGCAGTGTCGCGGAGGCGCTGGTGCTCGCCTCAGAGCATGATTGCGATCTCGTTGTCAGTGACCTGGGGCTGCCAGATGGCAGCGGTCTCGATCTCATGCGCACGCTGCGTGAGCGTCGTGGATGGCGTGGCATCGCTCTCAGTGGTTATGGCACTGATGATGATGTGAGGCAGGCACGCGAGGCTGGTTTCGCCGCGCATCTGCTCAAGCCCGTGGAGATGGATGACCTGCGCCGGGCGATCCATGAAGTGAGGGAAGGATCGACCGGAAGGTTCACAGGGAGCACCGCCTATTGAGGTATCCGTAGACGGTCTGATGGTCAGGGTGCCCCCTGCCTCACGTGCCAGGGGTGGGTTCCGACTGCGAGACGGGTTCGAGAAGGATGGAGCCGGAGAACAGGGGAGACGTGGTGAGGGTGGTGGGCGGATTGGCAGACGCATCCGGCAGACTGGGAAGGAGAAAGAATCCAGGGCCAGCTTCCCACTCAGGGAGGAGGATGCCTTTAAGCGGCACGTTCCGGATGATTTCACGGGAAGAGTTGGCGGGGTCCGGGTCAGTCAAACTGATCTGGCCTGTGTAGACTCCGGTGGGGGGATAGATGTCCACCCTCATGCGGTGGGGGTTTTCAGCACCGGGACTAAAGGTGGCGAAACCTTTGGAACTCAGGACAAAGGGCGTGGTGGCGAGATCCAAACCCTGGACGCTGAGACGGGCCTGATGCGCGGTGCCGGGGAGGGCGCCGGCCCCGCCCGGAGCTGGATAGCGGGAGGAGGCGAAGGCGATCTGGACGGGGCCGAAGCCCTGGGGATAAGCGCGATTGCTCGAGGTAGGGATTCTCTGCCATGTGAGGTTTCGGAGAGTGTCATCAGGGGCGTCCTCCATGCGCAGCGGCACAGCACCGCGAAGGTGGCTGCGGGTTTTAGCATCACCCTGATAGAAGTAGAGCATGCCATGCGCTGCACCCGAGCCGAGCCAGGAAGTGCCGGTAAGGGTGGTGCCGTCCGCGAGCTGGACGGTGTAGGTGACACGGCGGTCAGCGGCGACCGTGAGGGTGCCGAAGCCGTGGCCATGGGGGCTCTGGCTGTCGGAGGTGGCAGGGTTCAGAAGAGCGAAGTTATGTCGTCCAAGGCCTTTGGGCGTGACGGGGGCAGGGACGAGGGGCTTGATGAGGTCGAGCGAGGCAAGAACCTCTGGGCTTTCCACATTCACCGGCGTGCCCTTGTCCCGGATGAAGACGTTGATGATGTTACCCTGAGCCTGCAGGTAGAAGACTCTGTCCTGATTGGCATAGCTAAGCGGGTAGACAAAGTCCTTGGAACGAAGATCAAGGGTGGGGGAGAAAGTGCCGGCCACAGGGGTGCGGTGGAGGCCGAAGTAGAGACTGCCGCTAAACGAGCCGCCTGGAGTGACGTCGAGCATCACGGCACCTCCCAGTCCGGACGCCTCGGAGGCGGGGATAAAGGCCCAGTAAAAACCGGGATTGACGTTGGAATACTTGGTCACCACGACCCGGGCGGACTGGGAGGGGCCGGTGAAGCCGTTCACGCTGACGGTGGCCGTGACAGTGTAGACACCAGCGGTGGTAGGGGCACCGGAGACGTCGCCGTCCGAGCTGACCTTCACGCCGGGGGGGAGACCGCTCACCCGAAAAGTGTAGGGAGTGTAGGTAGAGGCGTAGTACTCGACTCCAAAAGAGAGGCTGTTACCCGCTGGCTCGCCAACGACCAATTGCTCTGCGTGGTAGATCTCCACTTTTGGTGGCGGTGAAACTTCAACCTGATAGCTCACCTCACCCGGCAGTTCCTCCTCTCCGATCCCGGAGGGCATGGTGATATAAGCGGTGTAGTAGGTGTTGGTGCGGACGTTCTTGACGGTCAGGTTGGCTGTCTGGCTGCCAGAGACTTCCGGCCCGTCGGTGAGGGGAGTGGGGCCGGGATCCATGCCTTCGTCCTTGACCCATCTGACCTTCACGCCAGGACCCGTGGCGATGACACTCTTGCGAACCGTGCTGCCTGTGAGCACTGCCTGCCCGTAGTCCGACTTAGCCCCAAAGAAGCCAATGGGCACGGGTTGTGTCGACACGCTGCCGTGGGGATTGGTGGCCACGACGTGGTAGAGACCGGGGTCCTTCGCTGTGGTGTAGAAGGAGGTCTCTTTAGGCAGGGCCTTGCCGTTTTTATACCAGCGGTAGGACCACGGACGGGTGCCCGTGACGGTGACGTAGAGCTCGGGCGCAGCCAGGTCCAGAGAGACGAGCCTGGCCTGGGGCAGGGTGGTGAACTGGAGCTGGGTGGGAGCAGCGTCGACGTCATAGGTAATCCGGAAGACCTGAGGTCCGGCGTTGTCGGTGTCCGGTGTGACGATCAGGGTGAATTCTTTGGGGCCGGTGGTGACGGGCAGGAAGGTAAGGTCGAGCACCTTGGAGTCTCCTGGGGCCAGAGAAACAGGATTGGTCTTCAGGGTGATTTCACCTCCCCCTCCGAGGATCTCCAAATTCACCTTGGTAGGCACAATTCCCTGATGATGGAGAGTGACTCCGGCGAACTGTTTGACCTCTACGCCGGGCACGAAGTCCCCCGCATCAAAGGTGATGACCCCCCCGTTGGGCGGAGTGATGTCCGATGCGTCAAAGCTGACGGTAGGCGGGCGGTTCATGTCCAGCACTCGGAGTTCTCGGAATCCCTCGTTCTGGCGGGCAATGATCTGTTCGCCTTGGATGGCCACACCTCCCGAGTAGCTGGTGAAGGATCGGAAGGCTGAAGGCAGGACTTTCCAGGTGCCATTCTGCAGTTCCGCGACGCATAGGCCGAAGGTGGAAGAGAAGACGGCCAGATTTCCGCTCATGGCCAAAGCACCGCTGCGTTCGGGGAATTCAGGGTTGAACACCGTCTTCTGCGCCTTCCAGGTGCTGCCGACGAGGCTGTAGAACATCCCCGGCCCACTGTTGAGGCCTCCGACGATGGCCTGCGTGCCGGAGAGGGCCACTGGCTGGGCAAAGGTCCAGTGATGGATGCTACTGGCGGGGGCGGTCAGGCGGGCGGTCTGCACCCAGCCGCTGCTCTTTTTCTCGTAGACGAAGGCAGCGGCATTTTCATAGGCGGGAGCGCCGATGAGGACGCGGTCACCATCCAGGGCTACGGCCTTGCCGAAGTACATGTTTTCGTCCGTGCGCTTCAGTGTGGCTTCCAGCGTGGCCAAGCCTTGGCTTGGACTGAGGGAGTAAATGTAGACATGGCTGGAGGAGGGAGCGCCCACGACGAGGCGGTCTCCCTGGAGGGCGAGAGCAAAGCCGAAACCTTCCCTCCCCTCCGCAGGGGGCGGAATGACCGTCAGTTGGCGCCAGGAGTCGGTGGAAACATCATAGCCATAGAGAACTACGCAGGAAGGATTTCCATAAGGCAGGCCGCTGGGGTCAGCGCGGTTCAGACTCACAGCCGCCCAGTTGCCTGAGGTGGCCACGGCGCCCCCAAAGTAAGCATATTCCTGGTAGGGGAGATTTCCCAGGATTGGATCCGGCAGCAGGGAATGGAATTGAAAAGTGGTATGGGGTCCGCGGCGGTAGAGGTAGGCCAAGCCGGTGCGGCGGCTGCTGTTGTTATACCCAGGAGACCCGACCAACAGCCAGCTGTCCGAAGTGGCGATGCTGCGCCCGAAGTCGCCATCACGGACACGCTCAGCGGCTATCGGAATGAGGGAGTCCACCACGTTCCAGGTATTTTGCTGGCGGCGCATCACCTGCACAGAGTCCGGCACGGTCTGGGGGCCAATCCCACCGCCCTGCGGTGCCCTACGGCCGCTGATGAGGATCTCCGAACCGGCGACTTGGACGGCCGAGATCGGGGCGTAAAGGCTGTGGTTGAGCGTGTCCAATGGGCTTTCCTCATCCCATGCATTGTTCAACTGCCGGCGAAAAACGGAGGCACGGGAGGTGGATGAGCCATGGGCCATGATCATGACACTTCCGCTGACATGCCAGTTTCCAGTCCGCCAAAATGAGTCGAACTGGGTGGTGAACACTTCAGGAGTGCCCGGAGCACTCAGGCGGAATTCCTGGACGTGCCGAACCGTATCAACGGTGTCCGTGACAACGTAGAGACGGCCGGCGGACACCTGAAGCTGGATGCTGGAGGAGCGGACCTTCGGAACCTCCGGCAGGGTGCGTGTCCGGACCCAGCCATTGGAGGTCTTTTCATACACCATCACACCGCCATGGTCGGGCGGCGCATCGACGTAACTGGCGTAGACCGTGCTGTCGCTCAGGGCTAAAAACTTGCCCACATTGCTGACCGCCAACCCCGTGCTGCTGACGCGGGAGACACGGACCCAGGCATGATTTTGGCGCTGGAAGATATCGATGCCACCCTTGGGGCCCACGCCGTCTGCATTGCCGTTAGGTGATCCGATGGCTGCGTAGTCGCCGGAGAGGGCGATGGCACCATTCATGGTAAAACCGTTGGCGGCATCTCCTCCAAGGCTCAGGGTGCCGTCTGCGCTCCACACGTCTGCCTCAAGCTTGAAGGCATGGACGCGGCCAGATTGTCCTTCGTCCGCCACGAGCAGGCGGGAGCCATCCATGGCAAGGCGGGCACCAAACCTCAAGGGGGTGTAGTTGACTCCTGGGGAGGTGAGGGCCTGCTTGAGCTTCCAGACGCCGCTGGCATAATCACGCTTCCAGAGGAGCACGCGACCTCCCTCATAACTATCAGGGCCGTCCGCAGGTCCAAACTGATTGTAACCCATCCCTGGAGCACCCACAGCGAGCCACTCGCCGGAAGAAGCCATGACCTTGCCGTAGTCCGCTTGCCCACCCAGGGTGATGCCTTTGAAATCCTGCGGTCGCAGGGTTTGGTCTAGAGCCCTGACGGACTTGGGTCCTGCCAGCGCTGCGAAGAATACCGCAACCATCCAGAAACCTAGGGGAGAGATGGTGCCGAGGGAGTATTTTCGGGATTTCATGGCCTCAATTGACCAAAAAGCATTCACTAAGTCAATACAATGTGAATGCGTGAGTGGATATTTTCGTCTTTTAGACCTGATTGACTGTCGTCCCGTCAACGTCATTAAGACACTGAATTTTCACTTTTTGACCACCCGTACATAGTCCAGCCCCACCATGTTGCTGGGTTTGGCAGCGGGATTAGGGGGCGCCAGTGTGAAGGTGAGCTTGTGGTCGCCAGCAGTGAGGTCGTGGGTGCCCCAGTCAAGTTCGTCGGTGAGGATGACCTTGTCGGCGCTAAAGCCATCAAAGGAGGAGGCGATGGGTTTGCTATCCAGAGTAATGCTGGTGATGCCGTAGTCCTTGGCCATAGTGAGCGCGGCGTGGAGGGTGTATCTACCAGCCTCCTTCACGGGTATCACCAGCGTGAGCTTGTCATCCGGCTTGCCGCCGGTCCACCAGAGCTGCGAGCCTCCGCTCCAGCGGTTGCCAAAGCCGCCCATGCCCTGCTTCTTGGTAGTGCCACCCGTGATTTCGAGGACCTTCAGTGATTCACCCTCGAGTACGCCGCTGACTGTAGGCGCACTTGCCAAAGTGCGGGGGGCCTGAGTCTTGGCAGCTCCACCTGCGGCCGTCCCACTTTGCAGATACTTCACCAGATCAATCACCATCTCAGGTGGCAGCGCATCAAACAAACCCTCGGGCATGGTGCTGAGCTTGGAAACCTCACGCTTGGCGATGTCGGTCTGCGGCAGCGTGAACTCGATGCCGCCCATCATGGCGATCTTCACGGCGGTGGGATTCTCCTCCTTGATGACGCCGCTCATGACGCGACCGTCCTTCATGTTGAAGAGGTTCAACTGGTAGGCCTTGCCGATCACCGCGTTCGGATCGAGAACGTTTTCGAGCAGGTAATTCAGATCGGCACGATTGCTGCCGGTGATGTCAGGGCCGACGTTCTGGCCTTCGCCTAACAATTGATGACATGCTCCGCAGGTGCCCATGAAGAGCACCTTGCCCTTCGCAGCATCACCTTTGGCCAAAGCGGCAGGCGTGAGGAGATCGCGATACTTCTTCGTGCGCTCGGCCAGGTCGGCCTTCGGCGCGTTCACATCGCCCCAGGCGGATTTGATGAGGGCATCGATCTGCGCATCCTTGAAGGCTGCGAGCTGGCGCACGAGGAAGGGCGAGAGAGCGGTGGAAGGCACGGTCTTGGCCTCGACGGCTTTCAAGAGCGCGATGGAGCCTTCTTTGGTGGAAGCGAGCGTGTTGATGGCATCCGGCAGATCGCCTGGGGGCAGCTTCGGCAGAGCTGCGCTGAGCACCTGCGGTGTCTCCGGATTTTTGAGGGAGGCGAGGGCCTGGATGGCTTTTCGCTTCAGCGTGCCTGGGGCATCTGTCCAGATGAGCTGGAGCAGAATTTTGGAGGTGGCGGCATCACGGGATTGGATGAGCACGCCCAGCGCAGCGTCACGATTGGCGGCGGGTGCACTGGCGAGGGCGAGTTGATCGCGGAAGTGTTTCAGCGCGCTGTCGATGCCCATGTGGGCTTCGAGCTCGAGCAGGGTTGGCGAAACGGATTTCCCAGCATCGGCTGAAGCCTTCACTCCAACAAAGCGTTCGCGCATCTTGGGCCAGTTCGCAGGCTGGGTGATCTTGCTGCCGCCGCGAGCGGCGGTGAGAATGGCCTGGAGGAGGAAATCTCGCTGAGTGTTATCCTGCGTTTCAGCGGCGAGCTTCAAGAGACCCTGACGTCCGGCGTCTTCGCTGGCCATGCGGCGGTAGATAAACTCCGTGACCTTCGGCAGTTTCGACACGGAGGCGAGTTGCAGGCCAGCGGCCGCATTGGCAGCCACCACAGGCTCGATGCCATACCAGATGAGCAGCGGGATCATGGAATCGTCCTTGTCCTCACCGTGCTTGAGGAGGGCGGTGGCGAGGTCTTTGCGCTGGTCTTGCGGAAGACGCTGAAGAGCGGAGGCGAGTTCGCGGCGAATTCTCGGCGTGTTGAGGTTCGGGTTGGCCAGTATAACGTCAGGTCTAAATTGGAGGAGATATGTTTGCGTTTGGAACGGGTTAGCTCCAGCCAAGGCCTTTTTGAATTCCAAAGACTGGAGCATGTTGCGGATATCCCACATGGCGAGTTCCTCATTTCCGCCTTGAGCGTGGACGGAGTCTGGAGGCAGCTCTTCATTCACCGACAGAAGCGTCCAGCACGCATGGAGACGTTCCCGAGATGCGCTGGCGGATCGAGTTTCATTCAAAAGTTCTGCCACCGCGTGCCTTAGATCATGGCCGGCATGCCGCTTCTCCATCAGCACCCGCCTCGCCATGCGTGAGAACCATTCGTTCTCAGTCTGCACGGCGAGTTTGGCCAGGGTTTCATCGCTTTCCTTGGCGAGGTCGAAGGTAGAGCGAACTTCCAAGTTCGCTCCGCCGGGTAAACGAACTTGGAAGTTCGTTTTACGGTCATACGACACACGATAAATGCGCCCGTTGCTGCGGTCCCAGTTTTCGACGGCGTTGCTGCCGCGATGGCAGATCTGCTGATCGCTCCAGTCACTGACGTAGAGGGAGCCGTCTGGCCCCACCTTTTGTGTGACAGGGATGAAGTGCATATCATTCGCACGCAGGAAGTCCGCGCCGTGCTTGCCGGTGTAGGTGCTGCCTTTGGGATCGGTGTAGTTCGCGACGAGGCGATGACCGTGAAGGTTGCCGAAGATGAGCTGATTGCGATACGTGGCGGGAAACTGGCTGCTTTGATAAATGGCGAGACCGCAGTGCGCGTGACCGCCGCCGAGGGCATTCGTGTCGTTGTTGGCGAGACCTGCGCCGGTGGTCTTGTCGAAGTTGATGTCGGGCCGCAGGCTGCCGGCGTAGTGCGCGTGGTCGGCGATGGTTTTTATGTCCTCATAGGTGTAGGCATTGAAGTGCTGGCCAGCTTGGCGCTGGTAACGTCCGCCGGGGACGATGTGATACAGATGCGGGATAACGCACGCGGTGACGAACCACTCGCCATGCTGGTCGTAGTCGAGGCCCCAGGGATTGCTGGTGCCGTGGGCGAAGATCTCAAACTCATGGCGCACGGGATGATAACGCCAAATGCCCGCATTGATGGGCTGACGCTTGTCATCCGGCGTGCCGGGCTTGCCAACCTTGGAATGCGTGAAGACGCCGTGGCAGCCATAGAGCCAGCCATCCGGGCCCCAGATGAAGCTGTTCAGCGTTTCGTGGGTGTCTTGGGAGCCCCAGCCATCGAGGAGGGCGTAGGCGGTGAAGTTGAGGCCAGGGACCTGCGTAGTGGGGCCATTCTTGGCCCCATCAGGTGCAGACGGGCCAGGAATGGCCCGGTTACTGCCGAGCGGCAGCGGGCTGTCTCCATCCCGTGGAATGAACATCAAATATGGCGCGGCACCCACCCACACACCGCCGAAGCCGAGTTCGATGCCGCTGACAAGATTGAGGCCTTCACAGAAGATCTTCCTGGTCTCAAAGATGCCGTCGCCGTCCTTGTCTTCGAGAATCTTAATGCGGTCCTGCCCGGCACCGACTTCGCGGGGCTTGGGGTAGCTGTTTCCCTCCACGACCCAGATGCGGCCGCGCTCGTCAAAGGTGAAGGCGATGGGTTGCACCACATCTGGTTCGGCAGCAATGAGCTCGGCCTTGAAGCCGCCGGGGAGCTGCATGGACTTCAGCGCATCCTGCGGAGACTGTCCCTTGGCATACTCCTTCTGTGGTTTGAGAGCAGGCCCATACATCTTCCTCGGCGTGAGGTCGGCGGTGGTTTCCTTGCGCTCCTGGGTGAGGATGTAGACACCGGCTTTGTTGCCGACGACAATGTCCGGGAGCTTGTCGCCATTCACGTCACCGACCTGCACGTCGACACCGACACCGCTTTCGGCATCGACCAGATGCGGGACGAAGTCGACGCCGCCCTTGCCATCGCGCTTGGTTTGATACCAGTAGATCACGCGGGCACCGCGCTCATCGGGGTCATGGCCGTTGTGCGCCCAGTAGCGCTTGCCGGTGACGATGTCCTTGATGCCATCGCCATCGATGTCCGCGAGATCCGCGGCATGCGGCTGGGAGAAGACGATGCCGTAGTCGTTGTCCTGAGGTTGTTCGCTGGCGAGCATGATGCGCGTCCAGTTCGCAGTTCCTGGTTCGCGGCTCTCGGTTTTGTTCTGGAGAAAGACAGCCACGCCATAGCGATGCGCGGCGAGGCTGGTGAAGACATCGTTGGTGCCATTGCCATCGAAGTCATAGGCAAACATCTGCGCGCCTCCGCCGATGCCGGCGGCGAAATTGTGCTGAGTCCAAGGAGCCGGACTTGCCAAGTCCGGACGGGAGTTGGCAACTCCCGCTCCTTGATTCTCCCACCAGCGGCGGGCTTCGAGGAGGTCCATCTTGCCATCGCCATTCACATCTCCAACACCGAGACCATGGGTGAACTTGGCCACCTTCAGGTCATCGGTCGCTGGGATGAAATTCCACTTGTCCGTGGGCTTGTCCCAGTTCGGGGCAAACCAGCCGAACCTGCCGCCGGTGCTGCAGACGATCTCGGGTTTGCCATCGCCGGTGATGTCTGTGAAGACGGGCGATTCGTTGTCCACCACGTCCGCGACGATGTGCATGGGCCAGGGTTTGTCATCGTGCGTGCCGGTATTCAGATACAAGCGCGCTTCCTTGCCGGGGAAGCCGAGCACGAGGATGTCGTTCTTCTGGTCCGCGTTGAAGTCGTGGACATAGGCGAAGAAGTTGTCGGAATAGCCATTGATGCTGAAAATCTTCGGCTCGTAGAAGGCGTGCTTCTTTTCAAAGGCCGGGCCTTCCCACCAGAAGGGGCCGGAGACCACGTCCGGTTTGCCATCGCCATTGATATCGCCAATGGCCGCGCCCTCTGAGTAGAAGTCGCCATGGAGCTGCTGGCGCTTCCAGGTGATCTGGGTGGCGGCCGTGGCTGGAAGGCAGGAGGCGGCGAGGAGGGTGAAAAGGAGGCTTTTCATGGTTGGGGACAAACCAACGCTATCAGACTCCAAAGGCATCGGACAAGGATTGTGTGAAATCGGACGCGCATCCTTCCTGCTAAGCAAGGGCCTTCTTACACTAATGGACACTTATAGTCACTGATGACTAAGCCAAAGAGGGTTTAAACCGCTAATAGGACGCTAATAAAACGCTAATGGCCAAGCATCTGAGGGTTTGATATGAGTGTTTATCAGTGCCCATCAGCGGTTAAAAAGGCCTGGATGAGAGAGAAGAAAAAGGCAAAGACTATGGAATAGATCAGCGCATGGTCTCGAAGCGCTTTCTTAGCAGTTCGCGCTGGGGAGTGTCACCGATCTTGGCCTGGGTGTCGTCGATCCATTTTTGCTCGAGAGCATTTTTAGTTGGGCGCTGGACTTCGTAGAAGACGCCGAACTTGCCGGGGCTGGGGAGGTCCGCGAGCTGGAAGGCGGCGACGTCGTCCTTCACATCGTGCTGGGCTTCGTCGATGATCTCATAGGTGCCGCCCTTGCGCGGGGTGCTGTCATCAAAGCTGCCTTCGTAGAACATCACGCACTCGCTGAGGCACTCGACGACGCTGAAGCCGTCATGCTTGATCGCCCGCTCAAAGGTGTCCACCATGTGCTTCACCTGCGCGGCATGCGTGCGGGCGATGAAGGTGGCGCCGCTGGCGAGGAGCTGCTTCATGGGGTTGATGGGGCGGTCGATGCTGCCGGTGGGGTCTGTCTTCGACTTGAAGCCGATGGGGCTCGTGGGGCTGGTCTGCTTCTTGGTGAGACCATAGACATAGTTGTCCATGATCACATAGGTGAGCTTGATGTTTTTGCGCGCGGCGTGGTTCAGGTGGTTGCCGCCGATGGAGAAGCCGTCACCATCACCGCCGAACACGAAGACATGCAGGTCCGGACGGCTCAGCGAGACACCGGTGGCCAGCGGCAACGCACGGCCATGGATAAAATGGATGCCGTGCGTATTCATGAAATACGGGAAGCGGCTGGAGCAGCCAATGCCGGCCACACAGACGATCTTCTCATGCGGATACTGGAGCTTCTCCAGCACCTTGTAGAAGGCGGCGAGTACGGCGAAGTCACCACAGCCTGGGCACCAGGTGGGATGATCGGCCATGAGGAGCTTTTTCGTGAGCTTCTCTTCCGCAGGCGGCGTGACCAGGGCGGTGGCAGGAGGAGCGGAGGATGTGTCCAGGGTGGGTGCGGACATAATGTTCGTTAGGTAAAGGGGGGCGGTGAAACTGGAGTGGTGGAGAGCTGGAGTGGTGGGGTCAGGAATCTCCACGCATGATTTTTTCGGAACCGGTCACGATCTCGCGGATGCGGAAGGTGAGGCCGTCGGTCTTGCAGATGGACTGGATTTTCGGCTCGGCGTAAGCGGCACGGATCATCATGGCGAGCTGGCCGTAGCCATAGACACCCACGTCATTCAGCTCGACCACGGCCACTTTCTTGAAGCCTGCCCAGAGCTTGTCCAGACCCGCAGGCATCGGATGAATGTGGCGCAGATGAGCTGCGCCGATTTTGTGACCTTCGGCGCTGAGGCGGTTCACGCTCTCCTTGATCTGGCCGTAGTTGCTGCCCCAGGAGATGAGCAGGAGATCACCCTCCTTGTCTCCATAGATTTCAGGGAGCGGCAGCTTCTTGCTCAGGTCCACCAGCTTGTTCCGGCGCTTGTCCGTCATCTTCTGGTGCATCTTGGCATTGCCGCTCGGGTGGCCCCATTCATCGTGCTCCAGGCCGGTGACGTGGGGGTATTTGCCAGCGATCTTCGTGCCGGGAGGCGCATGACGCGTCATGGCATCCAGCGGGTAGGGCTTGAAGTCAGCGCCGCGGTCTAAGAGATCCAGCGTGGGCTCCACCCAGTGCTTGTCCAGATCCGGCTCCGTGAAGGCCTCGATGCGGCTGCTCAGGGCCTGATCACTCAGGATGATGACCGGGCAGGAATATTCGCGGGCCAGCCTGCCGGCCTCGAGTGCGATGTAGAAGCAGTCCTCCACATCCTGTGGAGCGAGGACGATGCGCGGGCAGTCCCCATGACTACCGTAGATGGCCTGCATGAGGTCACTCTGCTCGATGCTCGTGGGCATGCCTGTGGATGGGCCGCCGCGCTGCACATTGATGACGATGAGCGGGATCTCCGCCATGCTGGCGTAGCTCAGTGCCTCCATTTTCAAACTGAGGCCCGGCCCCGCGCTGCCCGTGACGGCGAGATGCCCGGCGAAGGCCGCGCCGATGGTCATGGACACGGCGGCGAGCTCATCCTCCGCCTGCACATACATGCCGCCATACTTCGGCAGCTCCGTGCGCAGAGTCTCCATGATGCTGGACCACGGCGTAATTGGATAGGCCGACCCATAGCGCACACCGGCGGCGATGAGGCCCATGGTCAGGACGGTGTTGCCATCACTGCTGATGCGGTGCTCATCCTTGTGCTCGCCTTCTTCAAAGTGGAAAGTGGTGATGTCACCGACCGGATAGGCAAAGCCTGCATCAAAGGCCAGCATGGCATTCCGCAGCACGCTCTCGTCCTTCTTGCCAAACTGGCGTGCGAGGATGCTGGCTACCTTGTCTTTATCCAAGCGGAACACGGCGCAGAGCATGCCTAACACAAAGATGTTCTTGCCACGGTCACGGGCGCTGCCGCCCACGGCCTCCACCGTGGCGCTGGTAAAGGGCACGCCGATGTGGTGGATGTTGCGCTCATGCTTCAGTTCCGTCACCTCGCCGCTGTCGTAAAAGCAGATGCCGCCATCCGCGACCGCGCTGATGTGACTGTCATAGCTGTGCTGGTAAAAGGCCACCAGCACGTCACTGTCATCACCCGGATGCAGCACCTCACCGCTGCCCAGGTGCACCTGGAAGATGGACGGGCCGCCACTGATGGTGGACGGGATCGTCATGTAGGTCATCACATCCTGCTGGGTGCGGCCGGCGAGCCGCGCCAGGATGCCGCCGATGGACTGGATGCCGTCCTGCGAATTACCGGCGAGACGAATGACCGCGTTGCGGAGCGCCTTCACGGATGAAGGCGAAAGAGCTGGGGCTGTGGACATGGTGGTTAGGTGGTCAGCGCGGCAAACGGGGGTGGGCCGTATTTTGGCTGCGCAACGAGAAAGCTGATTAGACTCCGCCCTTTCGTCAAGACAGCAGCTCGGCACGACCAGGAAAATTTTTCCTGGCTGGTCATGCATGGTTTTGATGGGGACGGTTTGAGAATTGGAAAAAAGATTGTATGCCCGGCAGCAGTCTAACATGCTGCGGGAAGATATTATCCCGCTCATGCACTCCCAGCATCAGGATCCGAAATCTCAGCCCACCTCAGCTTCACGCGAGTGGATGGCCGGGCTGGCTCTTTTAGGCTTTATGTTCGTCGGCCTGCTGCTCGTGGCATTCTGGTTAGGCGCCCAGGGCAAGGCGCTGCTGCCCAGAGATCCGCCGATCGCGACCCTGGAGCTGGGAACAGCGCGAGTGGAGATTCTGAAAGCGACCTATGGTGACAAGGCCGAGTGGACCGCTGCGCCCTACGCAGCACCATTCGCCAAGAAATTCATGCGCCTGGGCACCCGGCGCGGAAACTCATGGGGCATCTCTGGCATGAAGCTGAGCACCACCTTTGACGATGGCCGCCAGACGGCCTTTTCAGCATCCTTGGATAGGTATCATCTGACCGCGAACCGAACTGTGCCTGCCCTGGGAGTGCTGCTGCGACTGAGCGATGCCTTGGGAAAGCCGCTCTCCTCGCGCTACTTTCAGACGCAGGAGGCGCATCAACTGATCGAGCTGACTCTGACAAGCGCCAAGCAGTCCACCCAGCGCACCACCCTCCCTGCGGAAGACCTAGCGAAGCATGGATTGATGGTGGAGATGGAGGATGGCGCCGGCGGCTGGCTGCCTATGAACGGGCCGGTCTTCTTCAACCCTGAGGAGGGGCTGGCCTGGGCGCTGATCAGCACCTTTCCCAGGATTCTGCCAGAACTGAAGCTGCGCTTTGAATACCAAAAGGTCGTGGGCACTTGTGTCATCAAGAATCCCGTGCCGGTGATGGAGCTGCCCACGTGGACAGTGGAGAAGGCGCCGACGCTGCAGACAGGGTCCTTCATCGTCCGCCATACCAAGGACTATGATTTTGAGGTGAAGGCTCTGGGCAGCACCAAAGGCATGGCGGAGGGCTGGATGAACCCCTATGTCCATCTGGACAACAAAGGGCTCCGCAGGCCGGAGTTCAGCATCGGCTGGAGCCTCTATGACCGCATGGGTAATCAACTGATGGCGCAGCGTCATGGCGAGAGGGATGATGCCTACCGTCTGCTGCCGGGGGAGACTCAGGCCCGGCTGGAGGTGCAGGTGCGGCCATCCGCCTACCATGCCTGGAATGAGTCCGAGGTGAGCTTCGTCGCGGAAGGTGAGTGGGCGGACATCACCACCATACCCGTGCTGAAACTCACCGAGGAGGGCCGGAAGCTCGGCTACAAGGATCCCGTGATGGTGAGTTGGCCTGTCCATACGTCGTCGTCGCGCAAGCCAGTCATCCCTCCGGAGCTGGAGATCGATCTGGAGATCAAGGGGGAGGGCAGCTCGGCAGACTGGAGCAGGCTGGAGGCGGACTATGAGAACGGGGACATGGCTCTCTTTGAAGCCGCCGATCATTCGATCGGGTATGCCTACAAGAGTGGCCAGGGCGAGGGCCGTCGGGGAAGCCGTCAGACTTGGAGCCATCGGGCGCTCTGGAAAGGCATCCCCACTGCCGGCATGCGCCTGCGCCTCGGCCTGATCAAGCGTGTCGTTCCGGACACGCATGAATTTATTTTTCAGGTGCGGTAATGGGATCAAGTGTTGTTCGTTAGGTGTGATGGGGCTGATCTATCGAAGTCGAGATGCTGCAGATCACGTGTGACTCATCATTTCCACAAGGTCGGCATGGTCACGCACGTTTAGGGAGGCATGAAACGCACACTCCTCCTGCTCGGTGCTATCGGCTCCCTCATTGGCTCTTCCGTTCATGCCGCAAACTGGCCCATGTGGCGCGGGCCGAATGGGGATGGGGCCACGGCGGAATCGGCCTTGCCGGAGAAGTGGAGCCAGACGGAGAATGTGATGTGGAAGGTGGGACTGCCGGATCGTGGAAACTCCACGCCCGTCGTGTGGGGGGACAAGGTGTTCGTCACGCAAGCCATCGAGAAGGCTGGACAGAGGCTGCTGCTATGCTTTGACCGCAAGACAGGGAAGCAGGTCTGGGAAGCAGGCATCACTTATAAAGAGCCTGAGCTCACGCATGGCACGAACCCCTACTGCGGGGCATCGCCCGCCACGAATGGCACGGAGATCGTGGTCTTCTTTGCCAGCGGTGGCGTTTTTTGTTATAACTTCGAGGGCAAGGAGATGTGGAAGCGCACGGATCTGGGCAAGCAGCATCACATCTGGGGCAATGGCACCTCGCCAGTGATTGCGGGCGACCGGGTGTTTCTGAATTTCGGGCCCGGGGAGAAGACCACGCTGTATGCCTTTGACCTCAAGACCGGCAAGACCCTCTGGCAGCATGACGAGCCGGGCGGTGCCTCCGGCGAGGGCAAGGAGAAGAAGTGGCTCGGCTCATGGGCAGACCCGCTGTTCCGGAAGATCGATGATCACGATGAGCTCATCCTGAGTTATCCGGGCCGTGTGGCGGGATTCGATCCCGTGAGCGGCAAGGAATGGTGGACCTGCGGCGGATTGAACGCGCTGGTGTATAATTCGCCTCTGCTGACTCCGGACAATACTGTGATCGCCTACGGCGGCTACGGTGGCATGGGGCTCGCCGTGAAGGCCGGCGGCAAGGGGGACGTGACAGAGAAGCGTCTCTGGCATCTGCCGAAGGTGAGCCAGCGCATCGGCAGCGGTGTGCTCCGTGACGGTTATCACTACATCCTCAGTGACGGCGGCATCGTGGAGTGCCGTGATCTGAAGACGGGGGAGATGATCTACACTGAGCGGCTCAAAGGGCCTGGGCCCACCGGACAGAACTGGTCATCGCTGGTGCTGAGCGCGGACGGCAAGTGCTATGCGGCGAATCAAGGCGGCGACTGCTTTGTCTTCAAGTCCAGCCCGAAGTTCGAGCTCATCTCCACGAATTCACTCGGCGAGAAGATCATCGGCTCCATCGCGGTGAGTGACGGGCAGCTTTTCATTCGCGGATATAAAAATCTTTGGTGCATTGGGAAGCGCTGAGTTTTTCGACACGCGCAAGGTTCGGTGTATCCTTCGCGCATGAAGATAGATGCCATCGCGCGGTTGGAGCGTCATGCGAAGCGGCTCGGCGAGATCGCCGCGGTGCTCGGCAAGTATGGCCTCGCGGACATGTTTGGCGGGTTTGACTATCCCTGGCTGAACAACCGGCTGCGCAGCGCGGACGGGCAGGTGCTGGCGGAAGTGTCCACGGCGGCGAAGGTGCGCATGGCGCTCACGGAACTCGGCACCACGGGTATCAAGCTCGGGCAGATGCTGAGCACGCGTGCGGACCTCATCGGGCCTGAGATGACGGTGGAGCTCACCGAACTGCAGGCGAATGTGCCCGCGGAACCGGCGGAGACGGCACGGCAGATTTTGCAGAGTGATCTGGGGCGGAGTGTGGAGCAGCTCTTTGCGGAATTTGAGGACACGCCGCTGGCGGCGGCATCCATCGCGCAGGTGCATGGCGCGCGGCTGCATACTGGCGAGCGCGTGGTGGTGAAGGTGCGGCGCAGCGGCATCGAGGCAAAGGTGGGCACGGATCTGGAGATCGTGCAGGCGCTGGCGGAGCTGCTGGAGAAGCACTCTCCGTCACTGCGTCCGTATCAACCCGTGGCTGTGGTGCGGCAGTTCCGCCGCACGCTGGTGCGGGAGATGGATTTCACCTATGAAAAGCGCAACCTGGAAGAGTTTGCGCGCCATTTTGCCGCTGAACCCAACGTGCACATCCCGAAGGTGTATCCAGACTTGTGCTCGCATCAGATCATCACCATGGAGCGGCTGAACGGTGTGCCTGGAAATGATGTGAGCGCGCTGAAATACTCGGGTGAAAACCTCACCGAATTCGCCCGGCACGGGGCGAACATGTATCTTGAGATGGTCTTTCGAGATGGCTTTTACCATGCGGATCCGCACCCGGGAAACCTCATGCTGCTGCCCGGCAGCGTCGTCGGTGTCATTGATTGCGGACAAGTAGGGCGCATCGATGATGAACTGCGTGACGAGGTGGAGGCGCTGCTGCTGGCCATCGTGGAAAACGACTCCGGCCAGGTGACCGAACAAGTTTTGCGTCTGGGTGCGGTGCCGGCGGATTTTCCCCGCGAGCGTCTGCGCGCGGACCTGGACGACTTCATGGCGGACTATGTGGGACATCCGCTGCGCGACATCAATGTGGGCGGGGCGTTGTCATCGCTCATTGAGATCGTGCGGCGGTATCACATCACGCTGCCACCACCGCTGGCGGTGCTTTTGAAGACGCTCATCGTGCTAGAAGGCACAAGCCGGAGATTCAGTCCGGAGGTCAGCCTCGCGGAGCTGATGCAGCCCTTCTGCCAGCGCATGGTCATGCGTCGGCTTTCGCCTTCCCGACTGCTGCGGCGTGCTCGCCGGACCTACCGTGACTGGGACCGGCTGATCACGCTGCTGCCGCGTGATCTCGCGGATCTCCTGGCGCGGTTTCGTGACGGCACGCTGACAGTGCATCTGGACCACCGGCATCTCGATCCGATCGTGAATCGTCTCGTGCTCGGTGTGCTTACGGCAGCGATCTTTCTTGGCTCATCACAGCTCTGGAGCAGCCAGGCGCAGCCCACGCTTTTTGGCATCTCCATCTTTGGCGCGCTGGGTTATGTGATCAGCGTTTTTCTCGGCTGGCGTCTGCTTAGGGCGATCCGGAAATCAGGGAACATCAGCTCGAAGGATTAACACCAAGTCCTTTTAGCTGATGGTCACGGCTGTGTGTCACATGCCCGTCGCATTTTATCCATGGTTAGACCGGTTCTCAAAAATCCTGTCACTTTGCTCGTGCGGCGGAGCGGCCTCACTGGCTGCGTCAGGCGCTTGTCTGTTATTTCCTAATAGCAGGCTGCGCACCTTCCTTGCCATTGAGGCCGCTGCGCTCGCCGATTCAAAATGACATTCTTTTCGAGAATCAGTCTAGGTCCCGGGGGGCATCTCGGAGAATGGACGAAACTGTGTGGCACAGGTGTCAAAGATCGTCGGCTGGGATGACGAGCACGATGAGCTTTTTGTTCGTGGTGTCCGAGAGGAGTTGGAGCACATCGGGACCGGTGCGTTCGTCCAGAGGACGGCCAAGGAGAGCGGAGAGCTGGGTGGCGAATCCTGCCTGCTGGTTCCTGCCTTCGGCATTGCCGAAGCTCGCATCCGCAGCCTCGAACACGCGGAGTGAATCATGGCCGATGACCAGGATGGGGGACTTGCGGTCATTCTCCAAACCACGAATGGAAACTAGCTGGGCATGCTCAACACCGAAGAGCCCTTCCGAATGCAAAGGCAGCAGGGCTTTGGCGAGATCCCCATGTTCCTGACGCTCGAGGATGCTGGCATTGATGAGCGGAGTTTCGCTGACATAGAGCGCGGGATGTTTTTCACGGATGCGCTTCGCCACCGCGCCAGCCACATCCTTCATAGTCTCAAAAGTCCAGTGACTGTCGGAGGCATAGTGGGACTCTGCCTTGAGCAGTCTCTGCCACAAGGCCTGCGCGGGATCGACGACATCAATGCCGGCCGCGGTGAGCTTTTCCACGATGGCTTTGTAGTCCGCAGGTTGGGCAGGTGCGGCATATTCGGCCCGTAACACGTGTTCCGGATACATGGCCATCTTGGCGGGAACCGTCACGATCATGATCGGGATCCCGGCAGATTTTAAGTCCGCTGCTTTGGCCATGAGAGCTTCAGCCAATCCGGGTGCGCGCCTTTTCGATGTGCGGCGGTCCAGTTCCTGTCGGGGATAGAGCCAGCCATCATAGCCGACGTGGATGCGTGAGTTGCCTTCGCCAAAGAACCAAGTCACGGGCCACTGCAGGACCTGGCGGATGCTGGCCGGAGCACGGGCGCTCTCACGCATGAGCAAAAGCAGGGCAGGCAGGATGAGCAGCATGCCCATGACGCGCCAGATCATCGTGCGTCTTTTCAGCAGCCCGTCGAGCCTGGGCAGGGCCACGCAGGTGATGATGGCGAAGAGCATCACCGTTTGAAGAAGATTCGAAGTGAGGCGTTTGTCCAGGAGCAGCGAGTAGAGCGTGGGCTTGATGTCACTGAACATCGTGGTCCAGGCATAAAGTCCGGCTTCCAGATGCGGCACAAGCAGCAGCGCATTCGAGAGGACGATCACCAGCAGCACCAGGATGACCTGCAAAGGATGAGGCAGCGGCGCGAAGAGCGCCTTCTTCCGCTTTGTCTCCGCCATGGTGAGCATGAAATGCAGCACGAACCACACGGATGAGGAGGGGATGTTTCCATGCCAAAGAGCACTTAGCCCTGCGATGAGCACGAGGACGGGAATGGACTGGGAAGCCTTGGTCACGGGCCCGTGGATCAGGCCGGGAACAAGCTGCGACCAGTAGCCACCGAAGCTGCCTGCCCTTGCGGGTGTGAGGTAAAGGCTCTCCACCGCGTGGCCCCGCAGTTCCATGAAACTTGCGACGATATCAAACACGCCGGTGACGAGCAGTTGCAGCTGGCATGTCTGCGCCAGCGCTGCAAGCCAGAAGGCTTTGGCGCTCAGAGCCTGCGGTTCACCCTGCTGAAAGAGATGCACCAGCCACTCCAGCGGCAGCACGAGCAGGCAGATTTTTGCCATCCCGAATCCGAGCCTGGCCAGAGCCGCGCTGCGCTGGGGTGTGGCTAGGGTTTTGCTTCTCTTCAGAGTCGCCACCGCTACCAGGAAAAGAACGACGAGCGGAGGGATCAGGGGCTTGGCGTAAATCATGCGTCAGAGTCAGACGGGCTCAGTTGAGAAAGCTTGGGATCAGCGGCCGTCGGCCTTGCCGGGCACGCGTGGATCGTGGGCTGGCACGAGCAGTTTTCTTTCGGCATCCCAGGTGATGGCCTGGCAGGCACCAAAGGTGGTCACCTTATCGAGTTTGTGCCCGAGCTTCTCGAGGTCTTCCAGAGTTTGCTCACCAAATGCCTTCTCGATCTTCAGCTCATCCGGCGCCCATTGATGATGGAAGCGTGGCTGTTTCAGCGCGGCATTCGGCTCCATGCCGCGATCCAGCACATTGGAGATGAGCAGGAGCGCTTGAGTAATGATGGTTGGGCCGCCGGCGGCGCCGGTGCAGAGGATGGGCTGGCCGTCCTTGAACACAAGGGTCGGGCTCATGCTGGAGAGCGGACGCTTGCCTGGCGCCACGGCGTTGGCCTCAGCGCCGATAAGCTTGAAGGCATTGGGAACGCCGGGCTGCACGGAAAAGTCATCCATCTCGTCATTCAGCAGCACGCCGGTGCCGGGGACGATCACCTTGCAGCCGAAGGCGGTGTTGATGGTCTGGTTCAGGGTGACCCAGTTGCCCTCGGCATCGGCGGAGCAGGTGAAGGTGGTGTGCTTGCCGAAGATATCGCCCTCCCAATGAGGGGGCATGTTGTGGGAGGGCACGGTAGTGACCTTTTTCGGGTCGATCTTAGCCGCGAGATCCTTTGCATAACCAAGGTCGACGAGACCACGTGGCACCTTGGCAAAGTCGGGATCACCCAGCCAGTGCGCGCGATCGGCGAAGGCAAGCTTCATGGCCTCTGTGATCACGTGGACACGCTGAGCATCACTGAGGTCACGGATGGGGAAGTGCTCCATGACCTGCAAAATCTGCGCCACGTGCACACCACCACTGCTTGGGGGAGGCATGGCCACGATGTCGTAACCGCGATACTTCGCCTTCACGGGCTCACGCTCAAGGGCTTTGTATCCGGCGATGTCCGCAGCGGTCATGATGCCGCCGTTTTCCTTCATCCAGGCTTCCACCTTCTGGGCATACTCGCCTTCATAAAACCAGGCGGTGCCATGCTCGGCCACCGCGCGGTAAGTCTTGGCCAGATCCTTCTGCACAAGGAGGTCTCCTTTTTTCAGGGGAGAGCCATCAGCTTTAAAAAAGATGGCGGCGCTGGCGGGGAACTTCCGCAGCTTGTCTGCCGTGGCGGCGAGCTTGCGCTCATACACTTCATCGATCGGGAAACCCTTCTCCGCGATCTCGGCGGCAGGCAGGAGCAGGTCGGCGAGCTTGAGCTTGCCATGTTTTTTCAGGGCGAGTTCATAGGCCCGAAGCGCCCCGGGGATGCCAGGTGCCAGCGCGCCAGTCTTGCTGGCTTCGTTGTCGAGCTTGCCATCAATGATGTACATATCACGATGCGCCTTGGAGGGGGCCATCTCACGGCCATCGATGCAGGTGACAGTGCCGTCTGTGGCGCGAATGACAAAAAAACAGCCGCCGCCGATGCCGGAATTATGCCCGTCCACCACGCCTAGCGTGAGGCCGGTGGCCACGGCAGCATCCACCGCATTGCCACCCTTTTGGTAGGCCTGCACAGCGGCCTCGGTCGCCAGTGGATTCACGGAGGCGGCGGCAAATTTTGGGAACCCGGGTTCCGCAGCGCGCAGTGTGAAACTGAGCGTGAGGATGATGAGGAGAAAAAGCGGCTTCATGGCTGAAGCTGGAAACAAGCATGTGCGCTGCTGTCTATCCAGCTTCTTTACTGTGCAGGCTTAGATACATGATGCCGAGCCTGCCGGAGCCGCTGCGGCGGCCGATCAAACGTCGTCCCAATGAGGAGTCCGCCAGGATCAGTTGCGGAACTCTTGATGACATGCGCGGCAGTCGGCCTTCAACTTCGTGTGCGTGATCTTGGCATGGCTTAACTGGCCATCACGGACACTTTGGAGCAGTTCCCCAGCCATGGTCTGGCTCTTGGTCAAATGCCGGACCAGAGACGCGGAATGGCCGCTTGTCCGGGCAGCACGGACAGAATCACGGTAGCCTTCATGGAGGATGACCGCCTCATGGATGACCGTGGAGGGTTTGAGACTGGAGGCCGCGAAGCGCTTCTCGAGGGTCTCAAACGCATGATCGATGCGGATCATCGAGTCAGCCAGCGCACTCACATCGGCTTGTGAAGTGATCGTTTGGGGCTCGATGCTCCTTGGCACGCTGTCAAATTCGCGAACACTCTTCCACAAGCCTGAGTAATCCGGGCTGGTGCCGGCGTCCTTCAGGGTCTGCAGCGCCTGTTGTTTGCTCATGCTGCCTTCGATCATGCTGGCGATGACAGCCGCGGCCGGACCGCGATGCTTGCCGTGGTGACAATGGATCAAGATCTTTCCGTCCGTGGTTCTCAGCACTTGATCCAGGGCCACGATGGTGGCGGGAGGAACTCCATCGTAGCCGATGGGCAGGTGCACGTAGGTCATCCCGTTCTTGCCGGCGGATTCCACATCCGGGGCTGCTCCGTCCACGCTAATCACCGTGGTGATACCCTTCTGCCTGAGTTCCTGGAACGTAGCTTTCTGCCCAGGCTCGCCGCTCGAATAGAGTCGGGGGGACAACTGCCTAAAGTTCTCCGGCAGTAACTCGGCGCTTGGAGAGACCAGTGTGCATCCGCCCAGAATGATCGGGATACAAAGAGCCCACAGGGCGCGGTGAGAAAATGGCATAAGCCGTGCTTTTAGCGAATTGACAGTAATTTAAAGATGAAGACTGGACTTTAGGGGCCAAGCATGATGTACGTCAAGCCGTTGAGATAGGTCCAACCTTGAACCTCCCGCGTCCATGAAGAAAGTGCTCTCCCAAGCCTCCTTGATTGTTCTGGTTGCCATCGTCGCTGCGGCGGTCGTGCATTGGATAAACCGGACCCGCAATGCCCCTTCGGCGCTTGCCACAGCGATGGCCAAGCCGTCGTCCCAGACCACCCTCCCGACTCCGGCCTTCGATGGCTCACCCGTGCGTGTCCAGCCTGGTTTCACCGCCCTGGACATCCTGCCCGTGATCCCGGCGCAGCCAACGGATGCTGAAATCGCCGGCGCACGTGCGCTTCCCGATCGTCTCTGGCCGGTGGATGGCGTGGGGGCGGCGAACGACAACGAGATCCTGGGGGCACTGCTGCGCGAAATCCGCAGCATGAGCGAGGCAGATCTGTATGCGGCCATCGAACGCTGGATCGGGGCAAACAAGGGCTCGCGTTGGCGCCATGCCCTGCAGTCCCAGTTGATGAACTACAAGTGGAGCCGCGGCTACTTCGCCGAATCGCGTGCGGGCTGGATGGAGGTTTGGAACGCCACCAAGAACCGCGACGATTTGAACTCTTATCATCTGGCGAACGACGTGCTGGGCCGCCTGCTCGATTCCCATGCGAGCGCCTCCCGAGTGACCGATCTGCGGCAGTTGATAGGTGAAGCGCTCAATCGTCCCCGCAATGGCTCCCTGGAGGGGAAGCTCTTCAAGGCAAAGGAGGCTTTGTGGCTTCTGGAGCACACAGCAGCGCAAAATGTGATGTGCGGTCCGCTGGCGCTCAACGCTATTAAGGAATTTCGCGGCGAGCCATACATCGCGCCCCGGCTAAGCCAGGTGCCGCCGGAGTTCCAGCAGACCGGACTCTCGCTCACGGATGTGCAGCGCTACGCGCAGAACGACTACAAACTGACGGTGCAACCGGCGCGGCGTGACGATGTGACGAAACCCATCCCGACACCGGCTGTGATGCATGTGAAGGATGATCACTATTGCGCACTGCTGGAGCAGTCTCCGGACGGTAAGGAGTATCGTCTGGAAGACCGAACGCTGGGCGTAGCCCGCTGGGTGGATGCGGCGGCGGTGGATGCCATGTCCTCCGGACATTTCCTGGTGGCGGCTGCGGAACTGCCCCCTGGCTTTTCCAGTCTGTCCGTGAGTGACGCGCAAAAGATTTACGGCAGGGATGGGGCTCATGGTACGGTGCCGCCGGATGAGGAAGTGAGGGAGGATGCCCCCAAAACAAATCCGTGCGGCGAAGGCGCAACCGCCGCCGGCGGAATGCCGATTTGGACGTTCCACCCTATCCCAGGCGCCATTCGCATGGGGGATATTCCCTTGCGCTACGCCCCACCTGTTGGCCCCAGCGTGGCGTTTCAGGTCAACTACAATGACGCCGATTCAGGCGCGCCGACCTCGCCTCCTACTTGGAGCCATGTGGGAGTTACGTGGAGCACTAATTGGGTGGCTTGGGTGGAACATGTTGCGGGTTCGCCGTCCAACGGCAGCACGCTGAGGCTGCGCGTGCCCGGCGGAGGGACCGAGGTGCAGCGATATAGCAGTGCGAATGCGCAGTATGGTCCGCATGATCAGACCTTCGCGGTGGTGAAAAAGACCGGCACTTACACCTACACACGCGAGCTGCCAGATGGCTCAAAGGAAGTGTACAATTCCCCTAACAGCCCAACCACGCCCTCACGCGTGTTTTTGACTGAACGAGTGGACCCGCAGGGCAACAAGCTCACCTTTGCCTATGACGCGAATATCCGTCTTGTGTCGGTCACTGACACGATCGGGCAGGTGACCACGCTGGCTTATACAGATGCGGGGAACATTTATCGCATCACGCGTGTGACGGACCCCTTTGGCCGCTTCTGCTCTCTCACGTACGACACTGCGGGCCGCCTGACCAGCATCACGGACCAAATTAACCTGACCACGACGTTCACGTATAACGTCTCCAGCGGCTTCATCTCCACCATGGCCACGCCGTATGGCACGTCCACGTTCGCACTACCCCTGAACAGCATGGGGTCAAACCGGATCGTGGAGGCCACGGATCCTCTCGGGGGCAAGCAGCGTGTGGAGTACAATGACACGGGATATACCTTTGTCCCTTCACTGCGCTCGCCGCCGAAGTCGGTGACGGTGGGAGGTCAGGTCGTGAGCTTCTACGCGGAAGACTCCCGTCTCCAGTTCCGCAACGCCTGGTATTGGGACAAGCTGCAGAATGAGGTGGCTCCCGGTGACTATAAAGCTGCGCGCAACTATCGTTTTTACACGGATGTGAACTGGCAGGTCGTGCCGGTGATCGAGTCGGTAAAGGAGCCTCACGAGGACCGGGTGTGGTACAATTATCCGGGTGGGGTCAACTTCGATGGAAGTGGCTTCCCTTACTACCCTGGCAGCAGCGCAGCGCCGCAGAAGATTTTACGCATGCTGCCAGACGGCACACCACAACTCAGGCAGTCATATACCAACGCCCAGGGTAACGTCATCAAATCGATAGACCCTCTTGGTCGCACGACAGAGTACCTTTATGCGGCGAACGGGCTGGACGTTGTAGAGATTCGCCAGACGACCTCGGGGGTCAATGAGCGCCAACTTCTGGCAACTTACAACGCCCAACACCAACCGCTCACGATCACTAACATGGCGGGGCAGTTGACGACCTACGCCTACAATGCACGTGGACAACTGCTGACAATCACGAACGCGCTTTCTGAGGTGACCACGTTTAACTACAACGTGGATGGCTACCTCATGTCTGTCGATGGCCCCCTGGCTGGCAGTGCAGACAGCACCAGCTTTACCTACGACAGTCAAGGCAGGGTCAAAACGGTCACCAATTTCGATGGCTACTTGAGAACGATGACGTTCGACGACTTCGACAGATTGACACGTACGGACTACCCGGATGGTACCTACGAACAGATTGTGTATGACAAGCTGGACCGCGCGAGCTTCCGAGATCGCCTGGGCAGGGTCACATCATATGCTTTCAATGCCATCCGCCAGCCTGTTTCGGTGACAGATCCTCTAAGTCGATTGGTCGAGATGAAATGGTGTCTGTGTGGCAGCCTTTCGTCCCTGAAAGACCCACTGGGCAGGGTGACACGCTGGCAGCGTGATCTGCAGGGGCGCGTGACTGCAAAGATCAGCGCAGACAACTCTCAGGTCCTCCTGTTTTATGATGATGCAGGGCGTCTTGTGCGGCGGACGGACGAGAAGGGGCAGCACAAGACATTCAGTTACTATGTGGACGATGCTCTGCAACAGATGAGCTATCCCAACGCACAAGTTGCCACGCCTAGTGTCAGTTACACCTATGACACGACGTATGCTCGCCTGAAGAGTATGGTCGATGGCATTGGGACAACCAACTATGCCTATTATCCGGTGGTCGACAGCGTCTCTCCCGGCGCCGGATTTTTAGCCAGCGTGGACGGGCCTCTAATCAATGACACGGTCGCCTATCAATATGATGCGCTGGGGCGTTCGGTGCAGCGGTCCGTCCACAACAGTTCCACAAATGTTATCTTTGACGCTTTGGGAAGGACGACCTCGTTCACTGATCCGCTGGGGACTTTCAATTTTACCTATGAAGGAGCATCGCAGAGGACACTGTCGATGACGAGGCCGAATCAGGTGACGACGTTCTATGACTACTTTGACAATGCGGGAGACAGACGCCTGAAGCAGATTCGAAATGAACGGGCATCTGGTGTTTTGAACGTGAGCAAACATGACTACACTTATGACGCCATTGGGCGTATCGTGACGTGGTCCCAGCAGATGGACGGAAATGTTGCCGATGTGTGGAACATTGGTTATGACGTGGCCGACCAGTTGACCTCGGTGGGTGTGACCCGCGGAGGTAACCCGGTTGCCAATTATGGGTATGCATACGATCTTGGTGGGAACCGAACGAGCAAGACCGAGGGGAATGTGACCACCTCTTTCGCATACGGCATCACGAATCAACTGCTAAGCAGTTCGCGCACCGTGCCAGCAGCCACGATCACTTGGAACGCGCAGGATCAGATTGTGGGTTACAAGCAGGGGACCGTGACGGCTAACTTCCGTTATGATGGTGTGGGTCGTCTCGCCGGGGCGAAAATGACCAGCGGCAAGGTGGTGACAGATTTTGATTATGTGTATGACGGACTGCGGCGTGTCGAGGAGCGTCTGGCTGGATCTGGCACGGTGACAAAGCGATTCACGGACACAGGTTTCCAGCAGGTGGCAGATGCGGTGCCAGATTATTTCTATACTTCGGACCATCTCGGCAGTGTGCGTGATGTGCTGGACGCAGCGGGGGGGCTAGTACAACGCGTGGCCTACAAACCTTATGGTGAGACGTCGTTTCAGAACGCTTCAGATCGGGGTAGGGACATCGGATTCACCAGTCATTTCTACCTTCCTGCCCTCGATGTTTATGCTGCTCCGTTCCGTTTTTATTCACCTGCGGATGGGCGCTGGTTGAGCCGTGATCCACTTCGTGACCGCGGCGGATCAAATTATTACATCTACGCAGCTAACAATCCCATCATCTTCATGGATCACAACGGCTTGGCCCCGAACAAGGCGGGTGCCACCGACCCTTCCCATGTTCATGATTCCTTAGGTACAGGAACACTGGGAGATTTGAGGGACAATCACGGAGGCAATGAAAACCGTTATTTCTACACTGACAAGTTTGGCTGGGTTGACATCCGCCATTTCGCCGAGGCTTCGCGCCGGGTACATTGTGATGGTGAATGGGGGTGGTGGACTGAGACACTGGGCTATGGCAATGAAGTGCTCCAATGGATGACTGAGTGGGGAGATGACTATCGCAGTGGATTCTCTCCAGAAGACCTGCCCAGCAATTCTGCGGGAGTCGATTTTGCCCAAAGCATCAAGGAGGGAGAATCGGTCACCGATGCTTTTGACCGCTGGTCGAAAGAATCAGGGGCGAGGCCGACGAGTGACCCTGTGTCCAACTATGACGGGCTTCCTGACAATGATCCATCATCGCGGGGCGGAACTGGGCGCGGCAGCAATATGAGTTCTTCCCCTGCTGGGCAGAGTTCCAGTTCTTCGTCTTCCAGCAGTTCGAACTCTTCATCCTCAAACAGTTCGAGTTCCTCGTCTTCGTCCTCATCCTCATCGTCGTCTTCTCAATAGTTTCGCCATGCGTCTTCGCGCGACCCTTGAATCGCTAAGCCTGCTTTTTGCAGTGTTTTTGCTCATACCTGTCGTGCCGTCCATGGATTCGGCCCCAGTCAAGTTCTCGGCCATGATTCCTGCTCTAACCGTGTTTTTTGGCAGTCGTCTGAGCGTCTGTCTGCGCGGAGTTCTGCCGTGGCCGCTCCTCCTTTTTGAGGTGCCATGCTTCGGCTTGGCTGCATGGTTGGTTCAGGCACGAAGCAGCATTCATTTGTAATCCTATTATGAAAAAACACTTCTCGCTGTTTGTGCGTGGTGAGCAGCCCCGCCTTTTCCTGATGCTTGCGCTTTTGCAGGCTATCATCTCGCAAGGGGTTGCTGGAGTGATCATCAACCATGACTTCAATGGTAACCTCACGCAGATCACTCCAAACGCGTCGACTGCCAAGCCGGCCATCCTTTCCCAGCCGATGGACTGGACGGGCGTGAGTGGCAGCACGGCTGTCTTCGCGGTGCGTACGGCGGTGAACTCCGCCAACACCTACCAGTGGAAAAAGGGCACGGTGAATCTTCCTGGAGCTACCTCCGAGTCCCTGGTGATTCCGGATGTCAGTGCGACGAATGAGGCGCTTTACAGTGTGGTGATCACCAATTCGAAGGGGAATGTCACCAGCCGCGCGGCGCGGCTGGCGCTGGACACGGATAATGACGGACTTGCAGACACGGATGAGACACGGCTGTTTAGCGGGCTGAGCCAGACGGGTGATGGGGATTTTGACAAGGATGGCGTGACCAACGCCGAGGAACTGGTGGATGGCACGGATCCGAAGCTCGCCACCTCCAGTTTTTTCCGGCTCAGCGCCACTGCGCTGCATGGAAGCGTGGTCGTGACGCCGGCCAGTGCCACGGGGCGATACAAGCCGCTGACCAAGGTCTCACTGACGGCCAAGGCCGATGTGGGTTATGCCTTTTCCCAGTGGCAGGGAACGGTGAACTCGCAGTCTTTTGTGCTGGCTCTCACCATGACGAGTCACATCACCGAAACGGCGTTGTTTGCCTCGGACCTGGGGGTGGCGCTGGATGCGCCGGACTTTAACTGGCAGACTGGAGGTGTCCCGGGCGGGTGGGTGGCGCAGCGAATCGTGACCCAGGACGGACGTGACGCAGCGCAGAGCGCGAGCCTGCAGGCAAATGGCAGCAGCTGGGTGGGCACGTATGTGCAGGGTCCGGCGACCGTCAGCTTCTGGTGGATGCTGCCTGTCGGCAGCACCAGCGGCCTAACATTTTCTGTGGACGGAGCTCTCAACAACACAGCGACGGCCAACGGCACTTGGACTCAGGCGACCGTCAGCCTGGCGGATGGCGTGCATGCGCTGCATTGGAATCTAGCGCAGCCGAACTCCGCGCCGACGAACGCGATGGCCTATCTGGACCGAGTCATCGTCTCCACCTCCAAGACAGTGCCGCTGGCGCAGGCGGTGGAAACCACCGGGCTGAACTGGGCAACCGACCGCATGAATCCATGGTTCGGTGCAGCCAGCACATCAGCCAGCCATGACACCTATGACGCCGCGTTAGGAGTGCTGGATGGTCAGTACCGCTCAAACTGGCTCGAGACCTATGTCACGGGCAAGGGCACGATTGAGTTCTGGTGGCGGGAATCCGGGGTGAACATGACCCTCTATGTGGATGGTGTCCCGGTTCTCTATGCCGGCACCTCTTGGAGCAAGGCGACCTACACGATCAGCACGGCGGGGCCGCACTATCTCCGTTGGGTAGCGGACACAGACCTCGATAATTATGCCATTCCTGAATATGGCACGGCGGCGCTGGATGAAGTCAAGTGGACCCCCGCTCCGACGAAGACGCCGCCGGTGGTCGCTGCCACCTACACGCTGGCCCAGGCGACGGGAAGTGTGCTGGCTTTCCAAACCGGTGGGAATGCGATCTGGACCACAGTGACAGATAGCTATTACACCGGCCCGGCGGCCGCTGCTTCCGGTGTCATCGGGCACAAAGCGGAGAGCTGGATCGAGACTCGAGTTTCCGGACCAGGGAATGTGACCTTCTACTGGCGGGTGGACTCTGAATCCACCAAGGATCTCTACACGGCGCTGCTGGATGGCGTGGTGCAGGCGACGATCAGCGGCAGCAACGGCTGGCAATTCCAGACGATCGCCATTCCTCAGGGGAACCACACCGTGCGCTGGCGGTATGCCAAGGATGCCGCGAACAAGTCGGGTCTGGATCGCGCCTGGCTGGACAACGTCGCGTTTAGTCCCACCTCCACGCCGGTGCCCACCACACCACCGGGCTTGGGCGGGGCACCCGTGCAGGCGATTGCCGATGCAGTGGACAATGCGGCGCTGAGTTTCTTCTCGGCCGGCCATGCGGCGGGCATCGTGGACACGGCGACCACTCATGACACCTTGGATGCGATGAAGAGCGGAGTCATCGGCCACTCGCAGGAATCATGGTTTGAAACCGTCTTGAGTGGCACCGGAACACTGAGCTTCTGGTGGAAGGTCTCCTCGGAGAGCGGTTATGATTATCTCCGCCTGGAGGTGGATGACGTGCTGATCACCCGCATCAGCGGCGAGGTCAACTGGACGCAGTTCACGCATAATGTGAGCACGGGCGGTCTGCATAAAGTTCGGTGGCGCTATTTGAAGGACAGCTCCGCTGTGTCAGGTTCGGATGCAGGCTGGGTGGACGAGGTGGCCTGGACAGGCGCCAGCGGGGGCGTGGGCGGCGGATTGGCGGCGTATCCTGGGAGCATCTTCGCCCCACCGAGCGCTTCGAATCAGACGGTCAACGTTGTGGGAACCGGGGCCTGGACGGCCACGGAAAGTCTCTCATGGCTAAGCATCACGGGCGCGACCAGTGGCAACAATGCAGGCGCGGTGACGCTGGCGATCATGGCTAATGCTGGTGCGGCCCGGTCCGGCACTGTGACGGTGGCGGGGCAGAGCGTGACAGTGAGCCAGGACGCGGTGCAGAAGCCGGTGATCGGCCTCAGTTTCACCACGGCAACCGTGGCGGTCGGCAGCTCGTTCAGCGCCTCCGTTTCCAGCTACAATTCACCGACCTTGTTCAAGGCCACCGGACTGCCGCCAGGTCTAACTATCAGTGGAACCACAGGGGCGATCTCGGGCATCGCCACGGCACCGGGAACGTTTGCGGTGAGCGTGTCTGCGAGCAACGCGGCCGGTCCCTCCAACCCGGTGAAGTTTTCTCTGGTGGCGACACCGCAGGTTTTCGCGCTGGGCACAGGTCAGAGTTTCTCATTCTTCCCCGGATTCCCGCACGGCCCGACGAAGTTCGTCGCCACCGGTCTGCCATCGGGCATCACGGTGAGCAGTTCCACGGGTTTTGTCAGTGGTGCACCGCTGCAGCCGGGCACCTTTCAGGTGACGGTGACAGGCACTAATCTGGCGAAGCTGGCGGTGCCCTACAAGTTTACCCTTGTCGTGTCGCTGCCCGTGTTCAGCGGTGGAGTGTTTACAGGCATCATTGACCGCCACCCTTCTTTGAACAGTGACCTGGGCGGCTTTGCGACGTTGACGGTGGGAGTCTCCGGCGGAGTGACGGGCTCGGTGAAGCTGGGGGCCACTCCCTGGCCTCTCGCGGGAAGCATGCTGGTGGATGCGAGCGGCGGCGGCAAGGTGCTGATCACCATTCCGCGCAAAGGTCTGGCCTCGCTGCTGCTGAACCTGACTTTTGATCCTGGTCGTGATTTTGGTTATGCCGAGGGTACTTTGGCAGAGGTGACATCGCCCCTGAACACAGCCGCCGTGCGCGTGTGGTGCAACCGCTGGAGCGCCACGTCTCCTGCGACGCCGTTTGTGGGTTATTACACGAATGCCATCCGGCCTCCTGCAGCACTGGCTGGCAATGCCGGTGTGCCGCAGGGCACCGGTTACCTGACATTTACAGTGACGGCCGATGGCAAGGTGACCTGGACCGGCAAGGCTGCGGATGGCTCGGCGTTGGCGGGCAGTTCCGTGCTGTGGCCGACCGGCGAGTTCCCGCTGTTCACGCTGATGTATGGGAACACGGGATCGATGATCGGGATGCTCGCGATCAGCCAGACGGGGCAGTCCTCTGGCCGTTTGGACTGGACCAAGAAGGCGCCGCAGCCAGCGGCGGTGCGCAGCTACCGAACTGGGTTCGGGCCGCTCCCCATGGCCTTGGTGGGACGTCGCTGGGTGGCACCAGCGGCGGGGCAGATCGTGCTTGGGCTGGCGGACCGGGCGGACAATGCGCGTCTTGACTTCACTCAGGGTGGTATCGAATCGGCGGCGCAATATTCGGACGTGGATCAGACGCTTCGCATCACCAAGACGAACACCACGGTGCTAAGCCCCTCCACCTCGCTGAACCCTGCCGGGGTGAAGCTTAATCTGGTGGCGGCGAAAGGCACCTTTACCGGCAGCTTTAAATTGATGGACGCGGGAGTGCCCCGCGCCGTGGCTTTTGAGGGCGTTTTAGTCAGCGGCGAGACTACGGCGGAGGGCTTCTTCCAACTGCCTGCACTGCCGCTGGGTTCCCCGGCCAATTCGGATATTTTGTCCGGCAAGGCGACACTGAGTCCGACTCCATGATCCGCGTCATGTTCTCCATGATCCTGCTCGCGCTGGCAGGCTGCGATCGGCCTGCGGCCCCTGGGGGAACCGTGGTCTTGTACTCAAGCATTGATGACACCTACGCCCGCATGGCGTGCCGGGAGTTTGAAGGGGAGACTGGCATCCACGTGGATCTGGTGACGGACAGCGAGGCGGCGAAAAGCACGGGGCTGGTTCAGCGCCTGATCGCGGAGAAGGCGAAGCCGGTGGCAGATGTGTTTTGGAGCGGAGATCCAATGCGGGCTTTCAAACTGGAAGTGGCGGGCGTAGGCCGGATCGCCGCCACCAGCGGCCCCGCCCGTGTGCGTGTGATCGTCTACAACACGAAGCTTGTGGCCGCTGACCAGGTGCCTCGGCGGGTGGCTGACCTCGCCGGGCCGGAAGCGGCAAAACGGGCCTGCATGGCGAATCCCTTGTTCGGCTCGACCTCACTTCATGCGGCCGCGCTCCTGCAGATGATGGGGGCGGAAAAAGCTGGGGCTTTCTTCATCGAGTTTGTACGGAACGGCGGGCGGATGCTGGCCAGCAACGGGGAGGTGAAGCGTCGTGTGAGCAGTGGCGAGTTTGCTTTTGGCCTGACGGATAGTGATGATGTGGCGGTGGCGCTGGGAGAGGGAAAGCCAGTGGGCTTTGTGGTGCCTGACCAGGACGAGGGTGATGTGGGCGCGGTGCTGGTGCCGGCGGTGCCGGTGGTGATACACGGCGCTCCCCATGCCGAGGTAGCGGAGCGGCTGGCAGCCTGGCTGGCGGGGGAGCGGATGCAGCAAGTTCTCGCGGAGAGTGATGCCGAGTTTTTACCGGGTTCATCCGATGTGAAGGCGGTGCTCAAGCATCTGAAGCTGGAGCGCGGTGCACTAAAAGCCGCCGCTGCCATGACCGCAGGAACCTCGGCAGAGTTTGAGGCTTGGGAGCATTGTTTCTTGGAGTCATGGGTCGCGCAGCAATCAAGGTGAGCTTGATCCTGCTGGTGCTGGCTCTGTGCCTGGCACCGGTGGCGGTCTTTGTCGTCCAGGCCTCCGCGCAGAGCCTGAGCGGAGCCTGGGCTGACGCTTTCACGAGCAGTGGGCTGGGAAGTTTGACGCGCACTTTCAAACTCATGCTGGCAGCGGGGACCCTGGGCACAGCCTACGGCTGGCTGGTGGGCACATGGCTGTCTCTACAGGGGGGCTTGCAGCGGCGGCTGAGCTTGGCGTTGCTCACCGTGCCGGTCATCTGCCCGCCGTTTCTGTGGGCGGTGGGAGTTCAGGGCTGGAAAGGGTTTGTGCCCTTTGGCATGCAGATGTGGTTTGATGGCTTCAGCGGGCACGTGATCGCGTCCACCATCCCCATCGCTGCGCTCGCGGCATCGGTCTGTGCGACGCGTGCTGAATGGCTGAGTCCTGCGGCGATTGAGAGCGTGCTGCTGGCGCGCGGGCCCAGGTGGCTGTTCTGGCTGCGGCTACGGGCCTGCTGGCAGGGGGCGGTGGGTGCGGGCATGCTCGGAGCGCTGATGGCCGCAGGAGATGCGGGGACCGGTCAGATGATGGGGTTTCAAGGTCTCGCTGGCGTGATCCACTCGGCCTTTGTGACGGAGCATGATTTTTCCAAGGCGGCCTCCCGGGCGCTGGTGACGCTTCTGATCCTGGCGCCCGTGGGCTTGTTGGCGGCGCTGGCGCTGACGAGGCCGCTGATGGCGCGGCGACTGGCGGTCAATGCCCTGCCAGGCGATAGTGCTGCGCGAGGAGGGGGCTTCTGGCTGGTAATGCTGGCAGCACTGCCGCTGCTGACTGGAGTGACGGGCCTGCTGCGCCCACTATGGGGCGGCACCTCCTCCACGGCACCCGCTTTTCGTGACGCGACGCTCACCCTGCAGGAGAGCCTGCGGCCCACCTGCCTCCTGTTCCTGGCGGTGGTGGCAATCCTGGTGCTGACGCTGATTCCGTTAGGCCGTTGGATGGCCGGTCGGCGCTGGGTCTGGGCGCTGCTGCTGGGCACCGGGGTGATGCTGCTGGCCATCCCCCAGAGCGTCCACGGCTTGGGTTGGCTGATGCTGCGAGGCTGGCTGCCGCTGCCCTGGGAGACGGGGCGCTCCCTGGATGTGGGGCTGGCACTTTCCGCCCGATGGATGCTGGTCGGCGCGCACCTCATGGCACTGTCGTGGCGGAGTCTGCCGGCCTCCGCGCTGGATGCGACACGGCTTTTCACCGGCTCATGGATATCACGCGTGCTGGTGCTGTCCCGGCCGGTGCTGGTGCAGGCAGCACTGCCAGTGGCTGTATGCCTGGCGCTGGTGAGCCTGGGGGATGCGTCCTCGGTGGTCCTGCTCCAGGCACCGGGCTGGGCCACGTATGCGACGCGGCTCTTTTCCATCATGGACAATGCGCCGGAAAAACAGGTCGCCGCCATGTGTCTGGTGTATCTTGGTCTTCCCTTGTTGCTGGTGCTGGCCTGGCAGCTCACCGTCTTCTTCAAGTCCCCGCGCTCATGATCCGCCTGCACGCTGTCCACACTCCGCGCCTGAAGGACATCCATTTCACGCTGGGTGAGAATGAGCGTGTGGTGCTCTGCGGGCCGACCGGGGCTGGAAAGAGCACCCTCCTGCGTGTGCTGGCCGGACTGGAGCCATTGACGTCTGGCGAGGTTTGGTGGGGAGACGAACTTGCCTGCAAGGCAGGGCCTCCTTTGCTGCCGCCGCACCGTCGCGGGATCGGGATGGTTTTCCAGGATCTCGGTCTCTGGCCGCATCTTAACGTCAGGGAAAACATCGCCCTGGGCCTGCCCCGTCACGCCACCAACACACGATCGAGACGTGACAGAATGGATGCCATGCTTGCCGAGTGTCAGCTTGAGGACTTTGGCAGGCGGGCGTTGGGTTCTTTGTCAGGCGGTGAGTTGTGCCGGGTGGCACTGGCGCGGGCTCTGATCTCCGAACCCAAACTGCTGCTTTTGGATGAGCCATTCACGGGCCTCGATGTCTTGTTAAAGGACAGTTTTCAAAAGCTCCTGGCTGCGGTGCAGGACCAGCGGCCCATGACAGTCATCACCGTGACTCACGACTCGCGGGAGGCGCTGGCCATGAGGCCTAACCGCCTATGGTTCATGTCCGGGGGTGCGTTGAAACAGGATCTGCTGTTGCGGGACACACTGAGCCCGCTCTCCCCTCGGGACCCCTTTCTGGATCGATGGTTGGTTGATATGGGTGTCTTGCTGCCCATGGATCGGAGCGCGGAGGCCATCAGTCCCTAAAACATGGCGATGTCTTACCTGCCGGTGCGTTTCACCGCTTCGGTGAGCCACTGGCATTCGTGCTTCCAGCGGTCGTCGTGGCGCATTTCGGAGACGGTCATGGGGAGTCGGGCGCTCCAGTTTTCACCGCTCGCGATGCCGGGGACATTGAAGCGCTCCTCCAGTGCGAAGAGGTCAGGCAGCATGAAGGCAGCATAGCGCGCGTTGCTGGTGAGCAGTGCCTCCAGCAGGGCGTGGCGGACGATGTCGTCATACGCCGGGAAGTTGCCATCGTGGGAGACGTGCATGCCGGCGAAGTCACTGAGGAAGCGCAGCTCTTTTTGCGCGAGGTAGCGCTCGCCCTCATCAGCGCTCTGGAGGTCACGACGGCGATGCTCCCAATGGGTCTTCATCGGTTCATGATCATGCGTGGCATAGGTGGTGAAGGAGCAGTTGTCATAGTCATTGCCCCGCTGCACCTGGCCGTGGCCATTGTCCTCCCAGTGGCAGATTTTGAAGCCGGGCACGTCGAGACTGAGCAGATGCGGACGCACATAGTCCGGCACGGTGCCGAGATCCTCGCCAACCACTTCGTTAGGCGCGGCAGCGGCCACGATCATGCGCAGATACCGGTCACCTGCGGCGAGGTTGGCGGCTTTGTGCTCGGGCGTGTCGTCAGCGTTCTCCTTGAAGTGGGGCAGATTGCCACCGGTGTGCTCCTTGGCCTCCTCGTCGGAGAGCGGTGAGAATTCGGCATTGCGCTGCGGCCTCCAGGGGAAGCTGTAGATGCGGTAAAAGCCGAGCACGTGGTCGATGCGGAAGATGTCGAAAATCTCCGTGAGCTTGCGCACGCGGCGCTGCCACCAGGAGAAGTCATTGTCCTGCATGACATCCCAACGATAGAGCGGGATGCCCCAGTTCTGCCCCCAGCGCTGGACAAAGAAGTCGTCCTTGAAATAAGTCTCTGGCGGAGCGCCGCCGCACCAGTCGAGATTGAACTCATTCGGCTGGAAGAAGACATCCGCGCTGCACCAGGAGATGCCGAAGGGCACATCACCCATGAGCTTGATGCCTTTTGAAGAGGCATAGGAGCGCACGGCGCGCCACTGGCTGAAGCAGAGCCACTGAACATAGGCGTGGAAGCTGAGCTTGGCCTCAATCTCAGCGGCATCCGTGTGGAGCTGTTCGGTGAGCCAGGCGCGGGCCTTGAAGCCGTTATCGACCTCTCCGGGCCAGTTGGGCCAGTCCTCGTGACCGTGCTGATCCATGAGCACCCGGAACAGACAGTAGTCGTCCAACCAGCCTCTTTCCTGATCGCGGAAGGTTTCGAACTCCGCCTGACGCTCTGGAAAGCTGCTGAGACGGCTGAAGGCGTGGCGCAGCAAGGCGGTCTTGAGCTTGCGCACCTTCGCATACGGCACCGCCTCGCCCTGCAGGGAGTCGCCGCCGGTGAAGCGCACCGTGGTGCGGTAGAATTTTTCATCCATCTCCGGCACCGAGGAGGGGACGAGATGCAGGGTGAGGTAGTCCAGCGCCACGGAACTGATGGCATTGTAGGGGCTGCTGTCCCCACCGGTGGCATTGATGGGGAGGAACTGCAGGAAACCGAGGCCGGTATCGGCGGCCCAGTCGATCAGTTCGCGCACGCAGCCGGTATCGCCAATGCCGAGGTCATCGGCGGAACGGAGGGCGAAGACGGGGACGAGAATGCCTGCTCGGCGGGGCTGGATGGTGGGCATGAGGGGCAGCAGTGGTGGTGGCGATGCTACGTGCAGGCAATGGAAGAAATCGTCAAAGCGCACGGGCTATGCCAAGAACGGACCGGGCGAATGCCCCGGCCGCCTCATGAAGGATAAAAAGGACAGAAAAGGCAGAAAGGAAGGGCCTGCTGTTGCCCTTTTGGTCTTTTCGTCCTCTCAGTCTCATCCCACCCATGCTGCGCTACCTTCCCGCCCTGTCGCTAATCACCGCCAACCTCATGGCGGCCGACTTTCCCAAGCCCTTCAATTCTGAAAAAGGTGATCCAATGCCCGCAGAGGAAGTGGCGAGGACCATGCAGCTCCCGCCGGGATTCAAATGCCAGGTCTTTGCCGCGGAGCCGGATGTGCAGCAGCCCATCGCCATGGCCTGGGATGCCAAAGGACGGCTGTGGGTCGGGGAGAACTACACCTATGCGGAGAACCCGGCGCGCTGGGACACGAACCTGCGTGACCGTATCATCATCCTGGAAGACAAGGATGGGGATGGGAAGCATGACGGGCGGAAGGTCTTCTGGGAAGGCGGCACCTATCTCACGAGCGTGGAGGTCGGTTACGGTGGCGCGTGGGTGCTGAATGCGGGCACGCTGAGCTTCATTCCCGACAAGAACGGCGATGATGTGCCGGATGCCGAACCAGAAGTGTTGCTAGACGGTTTCAATGTGAAGACCATCGGGCACAACATCGTGAACGGTCTGCGCTGGGGGCCGGATGGCTGGCTGTATGGACGTCATGGCATCACGGACACATCGGCCGTCGGTGCGCCAGGCACGCCGCTGGAGAAGCGCACGAAGATCAACTGCTCCATCTGGCGCTATCATCCTACGCGGAAGGTGTTTGAAGCCGTGGCCCATGGTGGCACGAACTCCTGGGGGCATGACTGGAATGCGGAGGGTGAGCTTTTCATGATCAACACCGTGATCGGCCATCTCTGGCATGTGATTCCGGGCGCCTACTATCGCCGCATGTTCGGCACACATCTGAACCCGTATGTCTATGAAGTGATCGAGCAAACTGCGGATCATTTCCATTGGGACACCGGCTCTGAGAAATGGAGCGATATCCGCGCGGGCATCAGCAACAAGACGCTTGAGCTGGGTGGCGGTCATGCGCATGTGGGCATGCTGATCTATCAAGGCGGCACCTGGCCCAAGGAATACAACGGCGCCGTGCTGACCTGCAACCTGCACGGCAACCGCATCAACATGGACAAGCTGGAGCGCCAGGGCTGCGGTTATGTGGGCAAGCACGCGCCAGATTTCATGCAGGCCAAGGACAAATGGTTCCGCGGCATTGATCTGCTCACGGGTCCGGATGGGAATGTGTTTGTGTCTGACTGGTCTGACTCCGGCGAGTGTCATGACAATGATGGAGTGCACCGCACGAGCGGGCGGATTTATAAGATTGTCTATGGAGAGACGAAGAAGGCGGAACCGATCAACGTGGCGGCGATGAAGGATGAGGAGCTGGTGAAGCTGCTGGGGAACGAAAACAACTGGTGGTCGAGATCATCTCAGCTTCAGATCGTGGAGAGATTACACAATCCTGCTACTTCTGAAAAGACATCGGCACTGTTCGAGTCCTTGGAGTCCGCGCTAAAGTCTGTGCCACTGATTCGCAAGGTGCAGTTGATGGATAGCATGGATGCTGCCGCCGCCCTTTTATTTTATCCCGGTTCGCTGCAGGATGATCCAGCAGGCATGCCGGCAATGATTCGTGCTCTCTCTCAACGTACGGAAAGCATGTGGGATGATGCTTTGAAACGCATTCCAGCATGGACTCGCTCTCATGCGGGGCCTGCGTCAGACGGAAAAGAGATGCTTCAGGTTCTCGGAAGCATGTTCCAACAAATTGCAGAGGATGAGAAGTCTGGACTCGTTCGCGTTAATCTGGCTTCATCGATACAGCGCCTTCCTCTCGAAGCCCGATGGCCCATCGCCAAGGCCCTGGCGCAACGCGAGGAGGATGCGAATGACCGCCAGCAGCCGCTGATGATCTGGTATGGGATCGAGCCGGCGGTGGCGGCGGATCCAATGAAGGGTGTGGAGTTCATCGCGGGCGCGAAGCTGCCGACGGTGCGTCGTCTGGTGGCTCGCCGCATTGTGGAAGACATCGAGAAGCATCCGGCGGCGGTGGATGCGCTGGTGGCCTTGATTGCCAAAGATGAGAAGGCACGTGGTGATGTGCTCGCCGGCTTGGCGGCAGGCTTGGAAGGTTTTAGCCAGGCAGCGAAGCCGAAGGGATGGGATGAATTCGCTGCGGCGAATGGAAAAGGGGAGAATGCGGAGACCTTGCAGAAGCTCTCTCTCATCTTCGGCAGCGGTCGCGCGGCGGATGAACTGATCGCCATCGTCAAGAATGCGGAGGGTGATGCGAATGCTCGCGTGAATGCCTTCAAGAGTCTGACCCGTGCGACGAAGCCGGAGTTGATGCCGCTGGTCCGTGGACTGGTGAATGACAAGGTGCTGGGCATTGTGGCCCGCAGCGCGCTGGCGGCTTATGATGATGCGACCATTCCGAAAGCGCTGCTGAGCCCCTGGCCGGTGCGCAGCGAGGAGCAGCAGGCGGCGAGCGTGGCCACGCTGACTTCCCGCCCCAGCTATGCGAAGGCGCTGCTGGAAGCTGTGAAGGCTGGCAAGGTGCCGAAAGTGCTGATCACGCCTTATCAAGCCCGTGCCATCCGCAGTCTGAATGATGAAGGTCTCACGAAGATGCTGACGGAAGTCTGGGGTGAGCTGCGTGACACGCCGGAGGCGAAGAAGGCCGAGATGGCAGACTGGACCAAGAAGCTGACTCCGGAGCGCCTAACCAAAGGTGAGGCAGCCAAGGGCAAGGTGCTCTTCACGGCGGCCTGCGGCGCCTGTCACAAGCTGTATGGCGAAGGTGGAGCCATCGGCCCTGACCTCACGGGGGGTGATCGTCACAAGATCACCTATCTGCTGGAGAACATCCTGGACCCGAGCGCCATCGTGCCTGCGGATTACCGCATGAGTGTCTTCAAACTGAAGGACGGCCGCACCATCACCGGCGTGATTCCCCAGCAGACGGAGCGCGCTCTCACGATCCAGACGCCAGCAGAGAAGCTGACGGTTGAGAAGACCCAGATCCTGGAGCAGACGCAGCTTCCGATGTCCCTGATGCCCGAAGGTTTGCTCGCGGCTCTCGGCGAAGAAAACGTGGTTCACCTCATCGCCTATTTGCAGAGCCTAGGCCCGGTGAGATAGTGTTCATGGTTCCTGGTTCTTTGTTCTTGGTTGATTGCAGCCAAACAAAGAACCAAGAACAAGGAACCAAGAACTAAGGTCCATGCGCATCTCTGAGATCTTCTACTCCGTCCAGGGGGAAGGTGTGCTCACGGGGGTGCCTTCGGTGTTTGTGCGGACCTCGGGGTGCAACCTGCGGTGCACTTGGTGTGATACCCCGTATGCCTCCTGGCAGCCCGAAGGACCGGAGATGTCGCCGGAGGAGATTCTGACGGAGATCGAGAAGCATCCCACACGCTACGTGGTGGTCACGGGTGGCGAGCCGATGATCGCCAAAGGCATGCGCGAGTTCATTTCGCAACTGCGCGAGATGGGCAAGCATGTGACCGTGGAGACGGCCGGCACGGTGATGCCGGAGGGATGTGTGGTGGATCTGGCATCGCTCAGTCCCAAACTGGCGAACTCGACACCAAGCGTGGAGAAAGCCGGCGCGGCCTGGGTGCAGCGGCATGAGCAGACTCGCCTGCAGCCGGAGGTGCTGCGGGCCTGGGTGGAGCAGTCCGTGGACTACCAGCTCAAGTTTGTGATCTCGACCGAGGCAGATCTGCACGAGGCGCAGGGAATCGTGAACTCTCTCGGAGTAGAGGTGCCGCCGGAGAAGGTGCTGCTGATGCCAGAAGGCACAACGCTGGAGGCGATGCGAGCGCGGTATGATCTCTTGATTGATGCATGCAAGCGGCTTGGGCACCGGCTGAGCCCGAGGTTTCACATCGAGCTGTTTGGGAACAAGCGGGGAACTTGAGGGAGCCGTTTACGGTTGTTTCCAGTGGTTGACGATTGTTGACGGTGGTTTTCAGAAGGGGAGCCGATTCGTGGGCATGAAAAAGCCGCTGATGAGAGAATCACCAGCGGCTGATTGAAGATAAAGTTGGTTAGCCTAGGCTAGATCACTTCGCGGGGAAAGGGCTCTTGATCAGGGCGCGGAAGGCTTCGTTGATCTTGGCCACGGCGTCTTTAGGTCCGGTGAGCTTGATGAAGACGGGAGCATCACTGCCGGGGACGATGGCGCCGAGGAGGGTGTAGTTTTCCTTCGGGGTCTTGGGGCCCATCATGGCGCCGTCATTGTAGGTGCCGGTGGCGGTGACGAGGCTGACTTTGGTGCCGTTGGCATCGATCTCCTCGGTCTTGGACTCAGGCGGGCTGGCGAACTGGCCGAGCCAGCGGTCGATGTTGGCCTTGGAGTCGCCACCCTGGCCGGAGCCGAAGTAGTAAAACACCGCTTCGAGGGGCTTTTCAGCGCCTTCAACGGTGACCTGCAGGGTGCCGGCGCGCATGGGGCTGGTTGGGGGCACATTGGTCCAGGTGGCTGGATAGGCGAAGTTCAGGCCGGCGACGGCGAGTTTGCCATCTTCCGCGAGAACGGAGGTGGAAAGAGCGGCGAGGGCGAGGAGAGAAAGGAGGCGTTTCATGGTGGGATGGAATGGGGGCTGGGCTGGATACGATGAAGGCGGGCTCATCGCCCGCCTTCAAAAGAAAACAAAAATGATTACTTCGTGACGTGCATGACGCCCTTCATGAGCAGCCAATGGCCAGGGAAGGTGCACATGTAGGGGTAGTCGCCCGCCTCAGCAGGAGCGGTGAACTCGATGGTCTCGGTGGCGTTCGGCATCACCAGCTTGGTGTTGGCGAGGATGTCTTCCTTGGAAGCATCCGGGATGTAGCTCTTGGCCATGGCCTGAGGGTCGGTCATCATGGCATTCGCCTGAGCGCCGACGGCCTGGTCCTTGCCGGGCTTGATGAGGATGAAGTTGTGCGGCTGCGGGGCGATGCTGCCAGTGTTGTTGACGGTGAGCTTCACCTTCTGGCCGGCTTTCACCGTCAGATCCGTCTTGTCATAGCCCAGAGGATTCGAGGCGTGGGGCTTGAGTTCGATGACGGCCACTTCGGCGTCCTGAGCGGAGGCGAAGGTGGCAAACACGGCGATGGCGGCGATAGCTGCGAGTTTTTTCATGGGTAGGTAGAGGGGGGTAACTAATCGGGCTGCGATGACGAAGGTTTTCAACCTTTTTGTCAGGAGCGGGGCGCTGTCCACCCTGTAGGATTTCAAGTCTCTGGGATTGATCGGGCCGGGTTATCCTGAAATCCTGGTCTCAGAACTCGTTTACACCTTCTAAACTGGCATGTTTTCGCATTTTACCCTGATGAACCTGAGCCTCTCGCGCCGGATGGCGGTGGTGGTGTGTGTGTGCGGATGGGCTTGGGGTGCTCTGGGGCAGACGGGGCAGGGGTTTGAGAAGTCGTCCCTGGCCTGGCGGACGGCGCTGCATTTTGATCCCGGGGCGGAGACTCCGCTCAGGTCGCTGATGGAGCTGTACCAGCGGGACGGACGGGTCACGGAACTTGTGGCGCTCTACACGCAGCATGTGGCGCAGTATCCGCTGGATGAAGGCGCGGCGGTGGTGCTGGCGCGGCTGTATGTGGCGCTGAAGGACCCTCAGGCATCGGCCTTTGTGGAGCAAGCTTTGGTGAAGCAGCCAACCAGCGCGCTGCTAAAACATGTGCAGGCGGAAGTGCAGATGGAGAGCTTCGCCCCACGCGCTTTGGAGACCCTGGATGAAGCGGTAAAGCTGGAGAGGAAGGTGCCGGGCAGGCGCGCGCAGTGGCTGGGTGATCTAGTGAAGGCGGCGGCGCAGTCTGGCCGGGATGACCTGGTGGCCGTGCGCATGAAGGCACTGGTGGAGGAGAATGTCTTCACGCTGACGCAGCGGGTGCAGTGGGCGCGGCGCAGCCTGGAAGCTGGGCTGAAGAGCAGCGCTGCGGCGGTGCTGGAGGGGACGGATCTGACGAAGCTCACTGGTGAGGAGGCGGTGGACGCGCTCTTTGTACATGCGCGGGTGGCGCTGGCGATTGGGAAGCGGGTGGAGGCTGCGGCGCAGGCGCGCGCGCTGCTGGATCTACTGGCGCCGGATCACTGGCGGAGGAAAGAGGCGGTGTCGCTGCACTGGCAGACGGCGGATGAGGCGCAACGCACGGCGGCTTTGGCGGCATCTGCCAAAGCCTGGCAGGCAGCGCCTGCGGGCGAGGCTGCGGCGCTGGCGCATGGGGATTTGCTGATGATGGCCGCGAAGCGCGATGAGGCGCTGGACGTGTGGCAGAAGTCGCTGGCGGCACTGCCGGCCTCGAGGTTGATCGAAGAGAGGATCGCGGAGGCGATGCAGTCGCTGCGGCGTGAGGACGAACTGCTGAGTTTTCTGGCGGTCCGCGTGCAGGCGCAGCCGGAGCGTGACGATCTGAAGCTGCGGCGCGCACGTCTGCTGCTGCAGCTCGGGCGCACGGAGGAAGGGCTGGCGGCCTTGGACGACCTGCTGGTGAAGAGTGATGCGGCGCAGCGCATCACCACCTGGCTGCAAACGGCGAGGTGGCTGAGATTGCAAAACTTGTTCGGCGAATCAGCGCGCGTGCTGGAGGTGGCGCTGAAGGCCGAGCCGCAGCGCTGGGAGGTGCGCAAGGAACTGGCGGAGGTCTATGTGCTGCTGAAACGCGAAACGGAAGTGGAGACGCTCTTTGAGCTGGAGATGGGCAGTGAGGTGACACCGGAGGTGCGGCTGGAAGTGGCGCAGTTCCTGATCGCCCGGAAGATGTGGGCTCCGGCGCGGCGGCATCTGGAAACGTGGGTGAAGAGCAAGCCGGGCGAGTTTGATGCACGCCTTTTGCTGGCGCGTGTGGAGGCATTGGCGGGTCAGGTGGAGGCTGCGGAGCACCTCCTGGAGGAGTGCCGGCAGCTTTGCGATACTGAGGCGCGCTATGCCGCCTGGCTGACCGTGGCTTGGGAGCGCGCGACGGAGCTGGAGACCACGGCGGCCTTTGTGGAGCAGGAGCGCGAGCGCCTGTGGCCGAAGTCCGGAAAGAGCTGGGATGCATCGAGCCTTCAGAAACTGGGCCTCCTGGCCGAACAAACGATGCAGCAAAACTTGCAGAAGGAGGCTGAGGCACTGCTGCGCAGGGCTTTGACGGACGCAGCGATCCCAGCGGAGTCCCGGAAGGAGCTTCGCCAGCGGCTGATCAGCGTGCTGGACGGGCGGGAGGATCAGCGGAAGGCCCTGGAAACAGAGATCAACACGGCATTGGAGGATGCTCCTGAGCTGGGGCAGGGGGATCTGCGCCTGCGGCTGGCACTGATGTACTTTGACGCGCAGAGACATGATCTGGTGAAGAGCACGCTGAGGGAGCTGGACGCGGACCGCTGTGAGGACACGGGCTTGCTTCAGCGCGGCATCACCGCCGCATGGCAGCTCGATGAAGTGCCGATGGCGATCAGCCTGGCTGAGAGGCTGGTGCGTTTGCAGCCGGATGAGAGAGCCCATTGGGTGGGTTGGACATCCCTGCTCGTGGAGTCAGGAGACGAGACCAAGCTGAGGCTGGCGCTGCGTGAGATGCGGGTCCGTGCCGTGGCCTGGAAGCTGGGAGATGGAGCGCAGGAGAATCTCCGACGACATCTGGCGGCGAGCGCCTGGCGCACGGTGGGTGCGACCCTGGCGGATCCTACGCGCGACAGCAGTGAGGCGCTGCTGTGCCTGGGTGATCTGGAGCAAACTGAGCAATTGCCGCAACGCCGTCTCTGGCTGGGGTGGGCGCGCGGGATGCTGGCAATGCGCACGGCGGATGAGGTGGGTCTGGCGGATGCGCGTGCGGCTTTGACTGACAAGGATGAATGGGTGGTGCTGCCGGACGGTCTTTCTTTGTCCCTCCAGGAAGCGAGGCGCATGCTGGATCTGCCGAAGAAGAGCGGGAGAGGCGCGGCGGCCGTGGACCCCCTTGAAAAGCCTGTGCCGCAGGCAGATTACTCGAAGCCTGGAGAGCTGGCGTGGAGCTTTGAATCCATGCACGGGGCGGACTTTCAGCGCTGGTCTGTGACGCCTGACGGATCATGGATGACGGCGCAGGATTCGCACGGCAGGCTGTATGTGGTGGACCGTCAGAGTGGCAAGCTGCGGTGGCACAGACGGCTGGGCGCAACGTCTCCGACACCCTCGGCGATGCCTTCCCGTGGCGGATTTCCCAACGGTGGCGAGCAGGTGAGCTACCCAAAAGAATGGTGTGTGGGCATGAAGCACCTGTGTGTGCTGGATGAGACGGGACTGAGCTGCCTGGGTCTCGTTGACGGATCATTGGTTTGGCATGTGTCCGCTCCCACGACTCAAGAAGGCACGCAGGGGGTGCTGGCACGGGTGGGATCGGGCGTGCTCTGGTGGCGTGCGGCGCTGGGCCGGCTGGACGCTTACTCCATGGTCACGGGGAAGATGCTGTGGAGCTGTGAGATCCCCGCGCTGAACCAGAACGAGCCGCTGAATCCGCAAAACCCGATGTGGCTGATGAGCGGGATCTGCGTGGATGGTGAGCGCGTGCTGGTGTGGGGACATGGGACCGCCGTGGTGCGCATCCGTGATGGCAAGCTGGTCTGGAAGGCGAGCATGAGCACGGAGTCACTGAGCTTTCCTCTGCAACTGGACGACGTGTCCGCCAAACCGGGGACTAGCACGGCAAATTTTCAGAATGCGCTGTTCATCTCCGGTGCCTCGACCAGGTCCGTGCATCGTGGGGCTGGCGGGCGAACGCCCATTCAGTTAGGTCACGCGCTGGCCCTGCCGAGCTTTGGCTTTCCGGGCATGTATGGGGCCACCCAGGGCAGCCCGTGGCTGCAATGGGGAGGGGAAGGGGTGAGATGGCTGCAAGGAGAGGGTGTGTGGCTCCTGGGACAGAATGTGACCTCCGCACGGTTCTCGCTGCTGGGCTTTCCGATATCGGGAAAACCGATGCGGGGATCCAACTATCTGGGCACGGCATCGGCACTGGGCACGGCGGGACGCAGCCTGGTGGTAGCTTCTGAGAGCGGTGTCTTCAAGGTGCTGCCTGACGGCTCAAACCCGAGGCTGGTGGCCGTCGAGACAAGAGACAACTCGCCGACGAAGCACCCGATGCCCGCCGCAGGGCTGGATGGCACAACGGTGGCCTGTGCCACAGCGGACGAGATTCAGGTGCTGGACGCCGTGAGCGGCACTACGCTGTGGCAGCGGCCGTGGGCCGGCCAGGTGGCGGAGATCCTTTCAGTCGCCCGGGATGAGACGCTGAGCCCCTGGCAGAACCTGCGCTGGAGCTCACGCGGGGTGGCGCTCTATGACGGCCGTGGCCGCACGCTGATGGTGGACTGGCAGGCGCTGATGGCGGGAGGGGACATCATCGTGCCCGCCGGCACGCGGAAGCTGCTGTGCCTGAGGTGCGGTGAAAACCAGGAAAAGGGCGGTCAGTGAAGAGGAGCCGGGGCTTGAGTTGTCCCTGGCGTAGGAGCCGCGGGGGTGAACACGGTCAAGATTGCCCTTTGATCTTCTGGCCTGCCGCTGCATGACTAGCGCCCCTTTTTCAAAACCTTTCCTTCTCCTGCACATGCCTGCCACCATCACCTCCCGCACCATTCACATCGGACTCGCCGGTCTGGGAAATGTCGGCGCGGGGGTTTATAAAAACCTGGACGCGAACCGTGACCTCATCGTGCAGCGCACGGGGGCGGACATCCGGGTGAAGCGGGTGATCGTGCGTGATATTTCGCGTGCCCGTGACGTGGTCGTGCCAGCGGACATGGTGAGCTCGCGCTGGCAGGATCTGATCGATGACGCGGAGATTGAGGTGATCGTGGAACTGATCGGTGGAACCACGACGGCCTATGATCTCGTGTGTGCCGCCTTGAGGGCCAAGAAGACGGTGGTGACTGGCAACAAGGCACTGCTGGCCGAGCGTGGGCAGGAGCTCTTTGCCCTCGCCGAGAAGTGCGGCGTGCCGATCTACTTTGAAGCGGCCGTGGCCGGTGGCATTCCGATCATTCAGGTGCTTCAGGAAGGCCTGGTGGGGAACCGCATCCTGTCCATCCACGGGATCATCAACGGCACCTGCAACTACATCCTTACGCGCATGAGCCAGGCCGGCCTGAGCTACGCGGATGCCTTGCGCGAGGCGCAGGAAAAAGGCTACGCCGAGGCGGATCCGACGCTGGATGTGAGCGGCTGGGATGCGGCGCACAAGGCCATCATTCTCGCGTCACTCAGCTACGGCTTCTGGATCCCTCAGGAATGCGTGCATGTGGAAGGCGTGGACAAGATCGACATCGCAGATTTCAAGTTCGCGAAAAGACTGGGCTACACCATCAAGCTGCTCTCCGTGATCCGTGCGGATGAGCAGGGGCTGGTGGAGGTGCGCACGCAGCCGACGCTCGTGCCTCTGAGCCATGTGCTGGCGAGTGTGAGTGGCAGTTTTAACGCCGTGCTCGTGAATGGTGATATCGTGGGCGAATCGCTCTTCTACGGTCGCGGCGCGGGTCAGGACCCGACGAGCAGCAGCGTGATCAGTGATCTCTGCGAGGCCGCGGCGACGCTGGTCTACGGTGCCCGTCACAGCGGTTTCGTGCCGCATGGCCTGTATGGGAAGAGCAAGCCGATCGACGAGACGGTGTCCCACTACTACCTGCGCCTGACCGTGGCGGATGTGCCCGGCGTGCTGGCCCAGGTGGCCACGGAGCTGGGGCGTCGGAGCATTGGCATTTCGTCCATGATCCAGCCGGAAGACCTCGAAGACACCAGCGGCCAGACGAGTCTCGTGCTCATGCTGCATGACGCGAAGCTCGGGGACGTGAAGGGGGCCCTGGATGCCATCCGCGCCCTGGATTGCGTGCGCGGTGAGCCAAGCTGGATGCGGGTTGAGACGCTGCAGGGCTGATTCAGAGGGCGCGGAACTCCAATTCCGCAGCCGGATCGCTGGGGTGTTGAATCTGGAATTCGGCTGGGGGCGTGCCTCCAAGGCCCGTACTCGATCTGCAGTGGACTTTCTCTGCTGCGCTGGATCGACGGTAAAAAGGTGGTCGCATTTTCAGCAGGACAGTTAATTTCCTGTCCAAGATTCCCCACCTGCCGCCTGTATTAGCCGATGATGACTTCCATTCCTCACCACGAGACGATGACGAACCGCCGTGACTTCCTGCGCCGTGCGGGGGGTGGGTTTGGTGCTTTGGCGGCGGCGGCGCTGATGGGCGAGGACTCGGCTCTGGCCGCGCTCGGCGATGCCGGGGGCGCTCCGGCGAGCCCGATGTCGGCCAAGCTGGCGCATCGCACGGGGAAGGCGAAGAGCGTGATTTTCCTCTTTATGGAGGGTGGGCCGAGCCACATTGACCTTTTTGATCCGAAGCCGCTGCTGCGCCAGCTTTCCGGGCAGCAACTGCCGCCGAGCTTCGGCAATGTGATCACGGCGATGGGCGAGAGCCGCGCGCCGCTGCTCACGGACAAGCGCGAGTGGAAGCAGCATGGCGAAAGTGGCCTGTGGATCAGTGACTGGCTGCCGCACACGGCGCGCATGGCTGATGATCTCTGCGTGATCCGCTCCTGCGTTTCTGATGGCATCAACCACGCGGGTGGTGTGTGCTCGATGAACACGGGCAGCATTTTTGGCGGGCGTCCATCGCTCGGTGCCTGGGTGAACTACGGCCTGGGCACGATGAACCAGAACCTGCCGGCTTTCGTGGTGCTGAAGGACAGTGACTCGCAGGTGGTGAATGGCGTGCGTAACTGGGGCGCTGGCTTCATGCCGGCGGTGTATCAGGGCGTGCAGTTTGAGCCCGACGGCTCACCGATCGCGAACCTCACCGCACCGAAGAGCGTGACCCAGGATCGCCAGCAGGCGAAGCTGTCCTTCCTCGCGAAGATGAACAGCGCCTATGGCCGTGAGCGCACGGACAACACACAACTCGATGCGCGCATCAAGGCCTATGAACTGGCCTTCCGCATGCAGTCCCAGGCTCCTGAAGCCGTGGATCTGAAGAGTGAGTCTGATGCCACGAAGAAGCTCTACGGTCTGGATGATCCGAAAACGGCGACCTTTGGCCGCAACTGCCTCCTGGCACGCCGCCTGGTGGAGCGTGGCGTGCGCTTCATCCAGCTCTATTCCGGCGCGGGCAGCAAGTGGGATGCGCATGACAAGATCGAGGAGAACCACACGAAGTATTGCCATGAGACGGACAAGCCGGTGGCGGGTCTGCTCATGGATTTAAAAGCGCGTGGTTTGCTGGATGAAACCCTGGTGGTCTGGGGCGGCGAGTTCGGCCGCACACCGATGAGCGAGAAGGGGGATGGCCGTGACCATAACCCGACTGGCTTCACCATGTGGATGGCGGGCGGTGGCATCAAGGGCGGTCAGGTGGTCGGCTCCACGGATGAGCTCGGCCTGCGTGCGACGGAGCAGAAGATGCATGTGCATGATCTGCATGCGACGATCCTGCATCTCATGGGCGTGGATCACACGAAGCTCGTGTTCAAATACAAGGGGCGTCCTGAGCGCATCGACATGAACGAAGGAAATCCTTATACGAAGATGCAGATGGTGTGACCGCTGAGGCTTTGTAGAGGAAGACGTGAGTGTTCCTTCTGGGATCGTGGGATCTTCGTGGCTCCATTGAAGGCATTCTCACGAATGCCGTTACACGCAGCGCGAAGGGAGCGGGAGTGACGGTTGGTGTAGAGGAAGACGTCAGTCTTTCTTCAGGGACGTGGGATTTTCGTGGTTCCATTGATGGCATTCTCACGAATGCCGCTACAACTGACTTTTACCGAACAAAGAATCGAACAATGGCTCTAGCTGCGTCGAGCCGGTGGAGGTGAGGTGGTCGTCATCGCTGTACCAGGAAAGGCCGTCTTTGCTGGTGAGGCAGGCGGTTTTAGATTCGTTGAGGAAGTGAGGTGTGGGATCCAGCACGTGCACGTTGGGAAAGAGCGTGCTGAGGTTGGCGAAGAGAGGATCCTGGCGCTGGAACTCTTCTTGATGCTGGGTCAGAGGGATAGACATCGACCGAGGATCTTGAGTGCCCCAGCGCACTGCGGCGGCGAGGCCGCGTGGCACGTTCCAGCCGGGGCGTGGGACTTGCCGCATGATCCATACCTGGGTGCCGCTTTCTTGAAGAGCGCGCAGGGTGGTATGCAGATGCTGACGCACGGATTCCATGGAGCCGGGTTTCTGCAGGTGGATGTCCCAGCGTCCGACGAGGAGTACACGAGGGATGCGCCGGGTGCGGATGAGGTTTAGGATGACCTCGTTTTGCGAAGCCGAAGGGGTGTCTGCTGGCAGTGTCTCGCCTAACAAAGGAAGCAACGCGGAGCGTGTGGCCTGGGCTGCCCGCCAACGATGATCACGGCAGAGCCTGTCGATCACTGGAGCGACAGCCATGGCGTGGCTGTCCCCCCAGAGCAGAAGGTCGATGGGCTTGGAGGCGTCAGCGAAGCCGAGATGTGGCAACTCTCCAGCCACGGCTTGCGGGAGACGGAGTTCGGTGCGGAAGGCCACGTGGTCGGCGCCTTGCGCATAGCGCATGACATCGTTGGAGATGCGTCCATGCATCCCCTCCAGTTGCTGTACGATGAAGCCGCTGGCACCCGTGATGATGAGGGAGAGTGCGGCGAAGGTGAAGATCCGTCTGCGGCTTGCGCAGAAGGTTTTGTTTCGGAAAGGCTGCTCAACCCAGCGCCACGAGAGGGCGGCCACGACGATACTGATGACTACGATGAACCATCTCATGCCGGTGCTCATGGGTTCCGCGCGCCAGTAACCGCTAAAGGCGAGCAGAGGCCAGTGCCAGAGATAGAGGGAGTAAGAGATGAGGCCGATCCAGACGAAGGGTCGGGACGAGAGGAGTATCGAGGCCGTGCTGGAGGTATTCGATTGTGCCCAGATCACCATGGCGGTACCGAGGCAGGGTGGCAGTGCGGCGAGGCCGGGGAAAGGCGTGGCACGTGTGTAGAGAAGGCCGCTGGCGATGATAGCGAGTAGCCCGAGCCAGCCCGCGATCTCGGCCGATGCCCGGCGAGGCAATGTGGAAGGTGCTGCTGCGACGAGAGCGCCGAGCAACAGCTCCCAAGCGCGAGTGGGCAGCAGATAGAAGTTGGCCGACGGTCTCGGCATGCCTATAAAATGACTCACGGCGAGGGAGATGAGGGCTGCGAGGGTGATGAGGACTAACCAAGGTTGCTTGGAGAGCCTGTGCAGCATCAAAAGCAGGAAAGGGAAGAGCAGGTAAAACTGCTCCTCCACGGCCAGGGACCAAGTGTGGAGCAGGGGATTGACCTCCGAGGCGGTGTCGAAGTAGTCGATCTCGCGGTAGAAATGGATGTTGGAGACCAGTAATGCCTGCGCGAGCGCAGCACGTCCGAGAGCCATGAAGTCAGCGGGCAGGTAGAGCCAGGCTCCGGCGAGCAGGCAGATCATCACCATGACCACCAGCGCTGGCATGATGCGCCGCGCGCGTCTCTCCCAAAAGCCCGCCAGACTGAAGGTGCCTTGCGCGAGGTCCTTGAGGATCAGCCGTGTGATGAGGCAGCCGGAGATGACGAAGAACACATCCACGCCCACAAAGCCGCCAGTGAATCCGAGTCCCGCATGAAACAGCACGACCATGAGCACAGCCACCGCACGCAGGCCATCAATGGCCGGCTGATAAGCGGTGCTCGGTGGTGTCCAGGGCATGAAGCGCAGATGAGAGCGGAGAACCGCGCTCTTGTCACGCCTGCATAGAGATGTGTCGAAGGATATGAAGCTCCATGCCGCGAGAGCACGAGGCTCGGCGAGTCCGAGAAACTCCACCCCATCGGAATGGGGTGGTACGTCGGCGCTGGCGTAGAACCCCATTCCAATGGGGTTCAATACTGATGTGCGAGCGAGTCTGAACTCGCCCATGGATTTGGTGTGTCAGCGCGTATTGTGCTATTACGCTTCCTTGCGCTTGAGCTGCGGGAAGAGCACAACGTCGCGAATACTCTCAGCACCGGTGAGCATCATGATGAGGCGGTCGATGCCGATGCCGATGCCGCCGGCGGGTGGCATGCCGTGCTCGAGGGCCAGGATGAACTCTTCGTCGATCTTCTGCGTCTCTTCGCCGGCTTGGTGCTCCAGGCGCTCGCGCTGGACGATGGGGTCGTTCAGTTCGGAGTAACCGGGGCTGATTTCCTGGCCGTTGATGATGAG
>JAZKCU010000026.1:0-274306 GCA_040387935.1 Verrucomicrobiota bacterium
TCTGCACCGGCAGCTCCAGCTTGTCCTCTTCAAACACCTCGCGGATCGCCACCAGCGCGGTCTTCGCGTTCAGCGAGTCAAAGATGGTCTCAACCAACAGTGTGTCCACGCCACCCGCGATCAAGGCGCGAATCTGATGTTTATAAGCTTCCTTGACCTGGTCAAAGGTCACATAGCGGAAGCTCAGGTCCGTCAGGTCCGGGAACTGCGAGAGCGACACCGTCAGCGGCCCGATGGCCCCCGCGACATAGCGCTGCCGCCCCGTCTGCTCACCCACGATGTCCGCCCACTTGCGGCATTGACGTGCGGACTCAAAGTTGATCTCCCAGGCCAGGTCATTAAGGAACTTGTCCTCCAGCACCGTCTGGAAAAACGCCGGATCCTTCTTCATGCCTTCCGGTATTTCTTTGAAGAACTCCGCCTGGGCAATGCTCGTACCGCTGAAGGTGTTCGTCTCGATGATGTCCGCTCCGGCTTCCAGGAAACGGCGATGGATGTCTTCAATCACATCCGGACGCGTGATCGAGAGGATGTCCCCGTTGTTCAGCAGATCCTTCTCATTGGTCAAAAAGCGCGTGCCACGGGCATCCGCCTCGTTCAGGCCATAGCCGCGAATGGTCGTGCCCATGGCCCCATCAATCACCAGGATGCGCTGGCGCATGGCAGCTTCGAGTTCAGGGCGGCAATTAGGGCGGACAGGCATCCTCCAAAATAGCTCTGGCCCCTCCATCGTCAACCCTCACCCATCAACGCATCATGATTTGAAGATATGATCTTAGGCAACGAACTGCATCTACGCTTTAAAAGCGGTCCTTCACAGATTCTTCTTCCCAGCCAGCAGGGCAGCTTTGGCGGCCTGGATCTTGCCATCAGCCTCGTCGATGAGAGGGTCAAACATGGGGATCTCCTTGGCGTTTTGCCCCTGCTCATGTTTCCGGAAGCCAAAAAGGTAGGTTTCGTTCTGCGGACGCCAGCGATTGAAGAAGAGTTCGTCCTTGGCGAGCACCTGACGGCGAATGGGATCCAACTCGGCTGGAGCGACGGTAGGAATGGCCAGGCCGAGACCCTCGACAAGCTTCGTGCTGAGCTTGTCATAGCCCTCACGGGTGTAATGCACGCCGTTTTCAGTCAGGGGCTTGACGATCACGCCGGGCTTGGGCACGCCGCCCATGAGTTCGAACAGGTCGATGAAAAAGGTGTTCTGGCTGAGGGCGAACTTGCGCAGGGCATCACGGAAGCTGGAGAGGCTCTTGTTGGCATCCGTCTGGTCCGGAAGCGGGGGGGGCAGGGTCTCCAGCGGGGGGGGGCTGACGATGATGATGCGCGCGCCGGGGGCATGCTTGCGGATGAGCTCCAGCAAATTGCGGTAGCCGGTGAGGAAGTCCGGCAGCCCGCCGAGCTTCTCAAAGGCAAGCTCGGAGCCATAGCAGAGCATGACCACCGTGGGCTTCAGCAGTTCCAGATGGCTGGTGAGGCGCTGCAGGCCTTCCTCAGGCGGGCCAAAATAGGAACGCGCATGGCCGAACACGGTGTCCGCGCTCCACGCGAGGTTCCGCACGCTGACCTTTGTGTCCCCGAGGGCCAGGGCGAGCCGAGGCTCCAGGGAGGCAAAGCGCTGCTCACGCTCAAAGACGGTGTTTCCCTGCAGCACCACACGGTCGCCCTCCTGAAAATCAAAAGCCGCCTTCTCCACGGGCTTGGCCGTCGGTGGTGTGACCTCCTGGGCAAGGAGGGGAAGGGCGATCCAACCGAGAGCGAGGATGAGGAGCGAGGCTTTGGCAGACATGCGGGAGCCGCCAAGCTAGCGGAGGGAGGGGCGGAGGGTCAAGCGGAGTCCACTGGGCCAAGAAAATGCCAGTCTTTCGACAATCTTACTCTTGTAAACTATGAGCCCGCGCACTCACGGCCAACGGCGACTCCGTGCTGCTGTTCAATGATCGGGGCGCGGCTTGCATCCGCTGGTAATGATGGAATCGGCCGCGTCGCGTTGATCGAACCGACATCCCCTCACGGTAGCCGGAAAGTCGCCTGGCCGCCGACCTCCGCGAACCGCCATGGTTTCATCCGCGAGGACAAGGAGCTTTTGTGCGCATCGCTGGAAGAGCCGCCAGCTTCGTCCGGTATTCTCCGTGCGCGCTGATGAAAACTTTGGCCCGCATCTTCATCGAACAACCAACGCTGATGAAATTGCCACGACCCATCATTCCGAAGGCTGCTCGCGATCCAATCATGTTGTTTTGCATTTCGGCGATGATTCTCGCGGCCAGGATGGCGCACGCGGACGACTGGCCGCAGTTCCGCGGCCCAAATCGCGATGCGGTGTGGCAGGAAACCAACATCATACAGACGTTTCCGAAGGCAGGATTGGTGGTGCGCTGGCGTGTGCCGGTCGGCTATGGTTTGTCGAGTCCGGTGGTGGCGCAGGGTCGCGTTTATCTCATCGACGCCGAGTTGAAGAAGCCGAAGGCGCAGGAGCGCGTGCATTGCTGGGATGAGAAGACTGGCGCATCGCTGTGGACGCATGTCTATGACGTGACCTATCCCGACTGGGCCTTCGATGCGCAGCAGATGACCGGCCCCAACTCGACTGTAATCGTGCAGGACTCCAAGCTGTTTGCCATTGGCGCGACCGGTCAGCTCCTCTGCCTTGATGCGGTCAAGGGCGCAGTGCTGTGGGAAAGACAACTGACGGCGGATTACGGACTGGAGTCGTTCTCGGGCATCACGCCATCGCTGTTGATCGAAGGCAACCTCTTGACCCTCGTCATCGGTGGCAAACCGGATGCGTGTGTCGTCGCGCTCGAAAAGAGCACCGGCAAGGAAGTCTGGCGCGCGCTCAGTGACAAATGGACCCACAGCTCGCCCATCGTCATCAATGCTGGCGGCCAGCGGCAGCTCATCGTGTGGACGCCGGACTCGGCGACGGCCCTGAATCCTGCCACCGGGGAGACGTGGTGGCGGCAGGAACTCACCGTGGCAGGACTGCTCGCCACCGTGCCCACCCCGGTGCTCAAAGATGACCTGCTGCTCTTCAGCGGCATGATGCTGCAGCTCGATGCCGCCAAACCTACGATGAAGGTGCTCTGGCCCACAAAGCTCACCGGCACCCAGCGCATCCTCAGCCAGTCATCCATCCCGATCATTCTCGGCGATCACGTCTTCAGCGGCAAAATGCCCGGCGGAAAACTCGTCTGCCTGGAGGCACTCACCGGCAAGCAAGTCTGGGAGACTGACAAGGTGACGAACAAGAGCATGGGCTCCACCATTCATCTCACTCCCAATGGCGACTCCGTGCTGATTTTCACCGACGAGGGCAACTTGATCCGCGCACGCCTGACTCCCCAGGGTTATGAAGAACTCAGCCGCGTCCACGTCATCGATCCGGTTTATACCTTCTCAGGCAGAAAGGTCGTGTGGCCGCCGCCCGCGTATGCCAACCAGCACATCTTTGTCCGCGATGAGGCGGAGATGATCTGCGCGTCCCTGGAGGTGCCGGGAGGCTCCTCCGCCAAACTCCGGGCACGCTGATGAAATCCCTGACACAGGAACGGCTGAACCGCACTCACGGCGACCACCCACTCGGCTTCATGGCCCGAAGATCCTCAATGCGCGCGAGAAACCAGTGCGGCGAGTTCCTCTCCGCTCGCGAACAACTGCACTACCACGATCCTCCCGCGCTCGGTCCTGAGGCTACGGCCGTGTCAGCCTCACCCGCATAAACCTCCTCACGTCCGGGCCTGCGGCCACGTTGTCCCGCACCACAAGCTGCGTGCTGGTGTTGGTCTCGATGACGAGGCCAGCGCTGCTCCAGCTAGCCGGATTCATGAGATCACTGGTGGCCTGGACGGTGAAGGTCACGTCCGTGGCCGCGGGGTTCTTCGGAATGGAGATTCGCAGATATTGCGAACTGCTGACCGGGGCCAGCGTGACCACCTGCGGGTTGTTCGTGGCGATGGTGCCATTCGTCCCGACGGCATATTCGTAAAGATTCACCAAGCCGTCGCCATCGATGTCCGCATTCTCCTCGGCCAGGGCTTGGTCACCATCACCTGTGCTGGTGGTTTCGAGCCACTTGGCGAACGGCCCCGTGTAGGCGGTGAAGGCGTAATCCCGGAAACTGAGGATGCTGCTGTCATCCGCGCGCAAACGCACGGTGTGGAGGCCGTTGGCGCTGAGGCTGGCGGTGGTGTCAATGGCGCTCGCATTGCCGAACGTCACCGCGCCCGGGCCGCTGACCAGGCTCCACTGGGTGGTGAGGCTCACTGGCAGCGGGAAGGAATCGTCCGTGACGGTGCCATCAAGAGAGATGGGAGAGAGGTCACCTGTGGAAGCCACCGAGATGTTGGGGGCTTTGTTTAGCGGGACGATGCTGAGATTGCTAAACTGAGCCGTGTTCAGCACGCCTGCCGTGCCGCCGGCGTTGTCCACCGTGAAACCGATGAGGACGTTTGGGGACATGATCACCGTTCGTGGGCTGCCGAGCTGGATCCAGGTGCCAGGCGAGCCACCGGAATCCGGGGCATGGAAGGCGGTGATGCGGTTGCCCTCACGGATGAGGCGCATCCAGCGGATCTTAGCCGTGAAGCTGGGCACACCGCCGCCACCGCCACTCGCCACGCTGCGCCAGACATAACCATCGAAGGAACTGGTGGGAATGCGGCCGACGTGGGCATAACCAGCCGTGCCATCCATGCTTTCACGCATCATGATGCCGGACTTGGCATTGAGCGCGCCGCTGGTGGCATCCACATGCTTGGCCGTGACCATCAGGTCACCGCTGTACTGCCAGCCATAGAAGGCTCCATTGCCGTCAAAGCTGTCCGCAGCGGCGACGGTGTAAGTCGTGCCATCAAAGGCAAAGGTGGCCTGCGTGCTCGGCGCGGTGCCATAATTCTCGCTGACCAAGGCGGCACCGGCGGGAACGGGTGTGAGCGCCACATTGTCAAAGGTGGCGGTGCAAAGATTCGCAGGCGTGCTGCTGTTCCCCGTGGCGGTGAGGCCCATCTGAGTGGTGTCATTCAGCATGGTGATGACGGTGGAGGTGCCGATGGTGTTCCAGGTGCCGGGAGCGCCTCCCGCGTCTGGCGCATACGAGGCGGTGATGGCGCCTGTGCTGCTCACCCTTTGCAGCCTGACCCATACAGGCAGCGTGATGCTGCTCTGCATCACCACACTGTCCGTTGTGGTCACCGTGGTGCGGGTGCGGAACTGCAAAGCACCGCCGCTGTAACCCAGCACCGCGCGGTTGGCGCTGCGGTTCAAACTATCGCGGATGGTCACACCCGCCAGGGGTGTGGATGCCGGTCCGGTGAGGGCTGTCAGACGTGCGACGATGGTGCCATCTCCGGTGACCTGTCTGGTCATGGTATGAGCAGTATCCTGCGTGACTGCCGCGTAACCCCCGCCCATGCCCGTGAGCACGCGGCTGCTGCCCGATCTGGCGCTCTGGCCCCGCTGCTGGGTGGTGGGACCCATGTCCTGCGCGATCCAGTCACTCGCTGCGATGGCGCTGCCAACAACGACCACGACCTGGTCACTGACGGTGAACTGCGTGTCCGTGGCGCTGAAGCGGAGCACATACACGCCATCCGTGCTGAAGGTCACCGCCGAGCTCAGGGCACTCGGTGTGGCGATGGTGGCCGTGCCGGGACCGCTGACCAGGCTCCATGCCGTGGTGACAGGAGCCGGCGAACCATCATCACTCGCCGTGCCGCTGACGATGATGCCCTGGCCGCTGGCCACCAGCGCACCATTGGCATCGGGACTCTCAATGGTGATGACGGGTGCGTAGTCATTGTCCTGAATGACCACCTCATCAAAGTTGGCCGAACCAATCGTGTAGGAGCCGGAGGCGAGAGTGACCAGCACGGTCTCATCCCCCTCGCTGACGAGGTCATTAACAGGTGTCACGGTGATCGTCGCCGATGCCTGATTCGCGGGAATGTTTACCGTGGTGGTGATGGTGCTGTAGTCCGTGCCATTCGTGGCCGTGCCACTGACCGCGATACTGACCGCGAGCAAGGCGGTAGTGGGCACGGTGCGCGTGACCGTGAAAGTGCCTGTGTTGCCAGGAGTCTCCGAGGCAGTGCCATCCGTGGCGGTGATGGTCACCGTGCTGCGGTCGTCGTCTGCAATCGTCACCGTGGCGGAGCTGGGGGTGCCTAGGGTATAGAGGCTGGCATTGGCATTGATGGCGAGGATCAGCGTCTCGCTGCCCTCATTCGAGGAGTCGTTGACAGGCGTGACCGTGATGGTGGCGGAAACCGCGCCTGGAGGAAGGGTGAGAACAAAGGGCGTGGAGCCGCCACCAATGGCAGCATAGTCAGAGCCGGTCGTGGCCGTACCAGAGCGTGCCAGAGTCACATCCAGCGAACCTGCTGTGCTGCCGGTGCGTGAGATGGTGAAGCTGCCGGGATCCAGACCTGCCTCGGCGGCACTGGCATCCGTGGCCACGATGCTGACCACGGGCAGGTCATCATCCTGAATAGTGAAGGTATGCGCGCTCAGAGTGCCCAGCACCGCGCCCACCGGAGTGCTGAGACTGACAATGACCGTCTCCGCCGCATCAAACGCCGAGTCATTCATGATGACCAGCGGAACGGACTTCACCGTCTCCCCAGGTGCGAAAACTAGGGTGCCATTGACGAGGTCGAAATCCACGCCGCCACCTGTCGCCGTGCCACCCGTCAAGGTGTAGGCCACGCTGACCGGAGCACTGGCGGGGGCACTCAAAGAAACATCCAGCAGCTGCAAGCCTGCCGTGGCCTCCGGGGCGCTGCTGGAGGCAAGGGCAAAGCCGACGTAGGGCAGGACAGGCGCCGTGTCATCGTCGTCAATGACATAGGTGAAGACTGTGTTCGTGCCGAGCACACTCGCAGTGGGGTTCAGCAGGCGCAGCGTAATGGACTCATTGGGCTCCGCGATGCTGTCGTTGTTCACGGCGATGACGATGTTTTTCGTCTGCTCGCCATTGTTGAAAGTCAGCGTGCCATTCACGAGTGAGAAGTCCACCCCGCTGCCATAGGCATTGCTCACGCTGGTGCTGCGGGAGACGTATTCATGATGGGAATTGGCGACCATGCCGCTGTACGCGGAGAGCGAGCGGTAGTTATGCAATTCCCGGGCCATCACGCCTGCCTGGGAAGAAGCGCCGCCTCCCGTTTGCGAAGTCACGCGTGCGACGAGATCAAAGTCACCTGTCAGTGTCTTGGCCACAAAGTGGCACTCATCCTCCGTACTGCCGATCTGCGCCCCAGAGCCTGTGACCGTGTAGGTGCCGGAGACGAGCGCATCCCCGCCCTGCGCATTGACATAACCAATCGTGCGACCTGTCAGGCCCGTGGCCGCCACGCCATCGATCGTCACATTGTCAAAGACCGCAGTGGCCAGCGCGCCATCCGATCTTGCGGAAACGGCCAGACCTGCCTGCACATCCAGGCCCATGGGGATGGTGCGAGTCGTGCTGGTTTGAACCCAGGACGTGCCGTTCACGGAAGAGAAGGCGCTGAAAGCGTCTCCCACGCGTCTCAGCCGCACCCAGTAAGGCCTCAGGATGCCGGTCGCGGTGGTGGCATTGCCACTGGCGATAGTACGGGTGATCAAACGCGCTGGCACACCGCGATCCGTGAGGCTCGTCATATGGCGCGAGCTTGTGGCGGTGGTCTCGCGGATCGTCACGCCCGCACGCGAGGTGCCGTTGCCACCACTCATGCTCACCACGCGTGCGGTCACCACACAGTTCGCCGAGTTGGTGATGGCATGGGAGACATAGCAGGACGTGTCCGAGGTACTGTTGATCGAGAGACCCGCGCCACCGGCATTCAACGTGTAGGTGCCGCTGGAGACGCTGCTGGTGCTTGCCGGACTTGTGGTGCCAACACTGCCAAAGACCGCCGAACCAGGAGAGCCGCTGTCCAGCCCGGTGATGCTGAAATTGTCCATGGTAAACGTGGCAGTGACGGCCGCAGTGGAAGACATGGCGATGAGCCCCGCAGTGTAGCTGGCGCTGCTCATGCTGATGGTGGTGGTGGCACCCACCTGCCGCCAGTCCACACCGTCAGCGGAAACATAACTCGTGAGGGAAGTGCCCGCACGCACCACACGCGTCCAGAAGGGCAGTGCCGCCGTCACATTTGACGAGCTGGTGGAAGTCCGCAGGCCACCCTCCACAGTATAACCAACTGTGGTGGTTCCCGACGAAGGCGCGGCGAGAGTCACCGGCACGTTGACCGAAGTCACGCTTTCCAGACCCGATCCACCTGTGCTTGTGAAAGCCACCGTCTGGCTGCCGGTGTCATTGTCATCCATGAAGATTGTGGCATCCACAGTCTTCGAGTAACTGCCGGGCTCCGCATGAAAGATGATGGTCTCCATGCCTTCGACCGTGCTGTCATCCGTTCCAGTGGTGCTGAGCGTGAGATTTGCGCCTGAAGATCCAGCAGGAATGGTCAGCGTCCCAAGGCGCGTGCCATTGTCAAAGGTCAGCGTGGCTCCCGTGGTCACCGTGTAATCTACGCCGGGTGTGGCCGTGCCATTGAGGGAGAAATTCACAGTCAGGGCAGATGCTGTCGAACCCGTGCGCGAAACGTAGAACTTGAAGGGGGAGCTGCCAGCGCCCTCGGTGATTCGATTGATGGTGTCGGAACTGATTCCTACTTGTGAGTCCGCCCAGACGGTGGGCTGGTCATTGTCACGCAGCCAGATGCTGGCGCTGCTGCTCGGCGCATAGGTGCTGACGGCCGCGCTGGGTGTCAGCGTGCAGACAATGCTTTCGATGTCTTCCAGGTCACTGTCATTGACCGGCACAAGGGTCAGGGTCAGTGTGTTCGCCGACGAGGCTGAGCCGCTCATCACGATCACTCCCGTGCCTGTGCCGCTGTCAAAAGTGCTGATGGGTGTGGTGACCGGCAGTGTCACGGTGTAGTCCGTGTTCAGGATGGCCGTGCCGCTGAGACTGAAAGGCACGCTCACACTCCCGGCGATGCTGCCCTTCAGGGAGAAGGTGAAAACGCCAGAGCTCCCGCCCTCCACCGCTGCGGTGGCGCTCGCAATCTCGACATAAGGCGCGTTCGATGCATCGCTGTCGTTCAGGGTGACCGTGGCCGCGGTGGAAGCGCCTAGCTTGTAGTCTGTCGGGCCGGCGCCGAGCTGCAGCAGCACCTGCTCCGGTGTCTCGCCAAAGCCGTCCCACCTCGGCACGATGGTGATCGAGGCCGAGGCTGCTCCCGCCGGGATCAACAGCACACCTGGCAACGCCTCGAAGTCCACGCCATGCAGCGCAGGCACACCCGTGCTCGGACTGCCAGCCAGGGAGTAATACACTGTCAGCGGAGATGTGGTGTCTCCGGTGCGTGTGACGAGGAAGGTGCCCGTGTTTGCCGCACTGCCCGGCACAGTGAGATCCACCTCCTGCGCGATGGCATCCGTGGCGGTGACATTCACCACATTCGTGTCGTCATCCAGGAGATTCACCGTCGCGGTGTTCAGGGTCGGATCGATGACATAACCAAGATTGCTACTAACGGTGACGACCGCATTCTCCAGTGACTCCACGCTGCTGTCATTCAGAGGGAGAAGGTTCACCGTGGCATTGGCACTGCCGATGGGGATGCTCACGGTGCCGCTGAGGGCCGTGTAGTCGGACCCAGCCGCCGCGGTTCCGCCCGTCGTGTAGTTCACCGTAAGAGCCGCCGTGGTCGGCCCCGTGCGGGTGAAAGTAAACACCCCCGGCGTGACCGTGCCTTCATCCACCGTGTCCGTTGTGGCACTCACGCCCACCTTCGGCAGCGTGGTGTCATCATCCTCGATCACGATCGTGGCCGTGCCTGCGTTCGGCGTGACGAGGTATCCAGAACCAGCGGCGAGCGCAAACTTCACCGTTTCCGGACCTTCCGCCGCCGCATCATTCACCGTCGTCAAAACGATGTCCAGATCACTGGCACCCACTGGAATCGTGAAGGTGGAAAAGCCGCCCGATCCTCCCGTGAGCGCCGGATTCAATGCGTAGTCTCCCGTGCTGGAGGTGCCGATGGCAGGATTCACATTCACCGTCAGCGGCACCGCTGTGTCACCCGTGCGTGAAAGGCGGAACGTGCCGGTGGCACCGGCACCATTCTCCGTGGCGCTGGCATCTGTCGCCATCAGCGAGACGGCCGGCAGGGACTCCGCTTCAAAATGACCACCCGCATAGTTCGGCCCCACGCTGATGCTGTTGTTAAACAATTCGCTGAACGCATAGCCATAGAGCGCTGGCGTGACGCTGTAGGTGTTCGCCGTGAGATTGGCGATGATGTAGTAGCCATCACTGTCCGTGGTCGTGGAATTCAGACCGTTCGCCGTGAGCAGGACCTCAGGCACACCCACGCCCCCTGCGGTGACCCGGCCGCTGATGGTGTATTTGCTGCCCCCATCTCCCACCGTGATCAAAAGAGTGCGCGTGGTTTTGCCGCCTTTCATGTCACTCACAGTGCAGCTCACCACATAACTGCCCGTGGTGCTGAAGGTGCGCGTGATGACGGGTGAATTCGGAGACACCAGCTTGAGGTTCGTGTCACCCCAGTGCTGCCATTGATAAGCCAGCGTGTCGCCGTCAGTGTCTGCCGCCGTGGCGGTGAATGTGACCGTGGCTCCGGTGGGCACCACGGTCGCGGAAGAGGCGATGGTCAAAGTCGGCGCGTGGTTGGCGGGATAGTCGCCGATGTTGACCAGCACATCCACATACTTCGGCGTGGTGGTGCTCACATCCACGGTGGTGATGTGGATGCCAGACTCGGTGTCACTGAAAGTCTGGCCGAGCGCGATGGCCGCGTCATCCCTGCCATAAGGCGAGCCCGCCGTGGTATCGATAAGCTGGATGTTGCTGCCGCTCCCGTTCGGATACTTCCAACCCAGGATCATGCCCTTGTCTGCCCACGGGCGGCCTGCGCTGCCGGTGTAGAGCTGGCGCAGCTCACCCCAATACGTGCGCTGCGAATCCTTCGTGATCGTCAAGGCATAGCGATTTCTCGGATCCAGCACCTGCTGGTCAAAAGCATGCAAGCGGTAAAGCCCGCTGCTGGTGATGTTTTGCACGTAGTTTTGCGGCAGCCACTTCACCTGCACCTTCGCTGCGGCGTTGTAGTGGTCAATTGGCACACTGCCACCGCCCATCACATCATAACTGTCGCCATATTCCTCATTGGCGCCGGGGCCGATGGAACTGGTGCCGGAGGTATCCCAAAAGTTCGCGTGGCTGAGGCCAAAGCTGTGACCGATCTCATGCGCCGTCACACCGACCTGGTCACCGTAAACCCAAACATTTCCACCACCGCCCCAGCCGCCGGTGGACCGGGCTCCGCCGATGAGCCGCAGCACGGTGCAATCATAGTCCTGCCAGTCAAAACCAATCTTTCTCGCTTCCTCACGCGCATGGGCCATCTCCAGGCCCAAGCCGTCCACATCGCCACCATTGGAGGTGTCCCGCTGCACATACCAAGCTTCGTTTTTCGGCAGCTTGATGTGCGGTGTGACGGTGGTCAGTGTGGTCAGCTTGCCAAAGGAAGACTTGGAATAGTAGTCCGCCACATTGCGCATGATTTCATAGCTCTTCGACTCCGTGGGCAGGTTCGCGTTTTGATCCTGAAACGTCATGGGAATGTAGAGGATCTTGAGCTGTCCGATGGCCGGCGTCGGCGGTGCGGGCAGAGATCCTGTCAGCACCACCGGACCGCCTGTCGTGCCCTCTCCGTAGATGAGCTGCTCCTGCACGTAGGTAGCGTGGTAGGGGCCGCAGAGATAAATGTTCTCCTCCGGGGTCTGGATGACACTGTCCTGCTGCTCAGTCGTGATGGCCTGCCCCACCCGTTCGTCACTCAGCGTGTCCTTTCCTGACACGGGGCAGATGGTGACCGCCTGCTTTGATGCATCTGGAATCTCGCCCACCTCAAGGGTGCGCAGCGGCGACTCACTGGCGGCGAACTCACGATCTACGATGACTCCATTGAGAGCCGCATTCGGCACATTGAGCACGGATTCCGCGCGCCTGCCATACACATGCAGATTGTAGGCGCCCTCCCCCGCCAGTTCAGCGATGCGATGAGTCAGTGTTTCTCCCAGGGCAGGCATCGGCTGCCCCTCCGCGGGCACGCCTTGATAAACCGTCACTGCCGCACGCTTGTTCACGCGCTTCTCCAGTTCATTCAGAATCTCCAGTGGCAGCTTCTGTCGCACCACCATGGGCACGGCGCGCTCCAGGGCTTGCCGTGGATTGCCTTTGATAAGCTCCTTGAACACGGGCCTCCTGGACTTGGCGAGACGGACACCTTCATCAATCATGCTTTGCCTCTGTTCGGGGGAGAGACTCAGGTATTGCCGGCTCCAGTCGTCAAATCCTGCCAGAGGGTCTGCGGAAACTTGGGGCTGGACCCAAGGAGTCGTGACCTTCGAGGCGCCGTCCGAGGCGAAAATACCTGCCGGGGCGATTTTGTCCGCTTGAGCGGGCAAATGTGTGCCGCGAACCGCCACAGCATTTACGGCCTCTTGTCTAGAGAGGTAGATGCCTGCTGAAATGGCGATGACGACGGATACAGCAAGTCCGGTAACGGTCCTGAAGCGCATGGAAACTGGTTGGTGGTTGTAACCCAGACGATTGCCAATCCGCTTTATTAGAACTGAATTCGGTATGTTGGATTAATTCACTTCAGTCTACCTCAAAAAAAACTCTATGGTCAATCCTGGAGCTAGTCCCCTAGATGCACGATTCCACGCTCAATGGCCTTGGCCACGGCATTCGTCCGGTCAAAGGCATCCAGCTTGTCCAGAATGATGCTGATGTGCAGGCGGATGGTGCCCATGCTGAGGCCGAGCATGTGGACGATGTCCTTGGTGGAGTAGCCTTTGACGAGCAGCCTCAGGATATCCAGCTCACGAGGGGTCAGCGGTCGGCGTTTTTCACGCTCTTTGACCTTCGCGGCGATGGACGGTGGAAAGCAGGCAGCCCCGGCGTGGATGCGGCGGATGGCTTTCAGCACCTCCTCACACTCGGCGGACTTCGTTAGGTAGCCCTTGGCACCAGCGGTGACGGCACGGTAGACGTCCTCCTCACCGTCAAAGATGGTCAGCATGAGCACTCGCGCCTCGGGAAACTCGGAGCGTATGGCCTCCAGGGTCTCGACGCCGCTTTTGTCCGGCAGATGGTAGTCCATGGTCACCACGTCCGGCTTGTGCTCGCGGTAGGTCTCCACGGCTCTGGCGCTGGTGCCGGCCTCGGCTACCACGGTCATGTCCGGCTCGTTGTTGATCGGCACGGAGAGGCCCAGGCGTGTGGCGAAGTGATCATCGACGATCATGACACGGATGGGGCTGGCATTTTTCATGGTTGTCTGGCTGATTACAACGGATCCGCGGCCCGGGATCAAGCATTGGCTGGTGTGGGAAACTCGACACGCGGCACGCTGACCTCCACCTCCGTCCCCTGCCCTGGCACGCTATGGATGCGCAAACGTCCGGCGATCTTCTCCGCGCGCTCATGCATGCCGCTGAGGCCAAAATGGCCATCCAGTGCCGTCATGGCCGCAGGATCAAAGCCGCAGCCATCGTCACGCACACTGAGGCGCACGTTCTTGTCATGATACTCGAGCCGGACATCGATGCGCTTCGCTCCGGAATGATGGGCGGCGTTTGCCACGGCCTCCTGCGTGAAGCGGAGTAGGTTGGTCTCCACGGTGCCTGCGAGACGCACGGGAATGCCAACGACGGTCACCACAAACTCCGCGCCTCCAACGGCTGCCAGGGGGCGCAAAAGCTCCTCAATGGCGGCAGGCAGCCCGCGCTGCTCCAGGGCCACACTGCGCAGCTCCCGGATGGTGGTGCGTGAGTCATCGCGCGCACGGCGTAACAAACGACGTGCTAAATCCAGCGGCTGAGTGGCGGAGGACTCGGCGCCCTGAATGCGGCGCGCGGTGTCATCGAGCAACATGTTCACGCCCACAAGCTCCTGCTCCAGGGTGTCATGCAGATCCTGGGCGATGCGCTGCCTTTCCTCGAGGGTGGCCTGCTGCTGAGCCTGCTCACGAATGACGTTCTTCTGCTTGTTCACCATGAACTGCAGCGTGACGGCCCATCCACCCACGGCCACGGCGAGGATCAACAACGAGCCTAACAACCAACGTGCCCGCTGCTCATTCCACCACGGCGCGCGTGCCGTCACCGCGATGTCATCCGGCGAGCGCAGGATGAGGCGGAAGCCGGTGGCATTGCGCGGAATAACCAAAGGTTTGTCCGAGATGAACTCGCAGATGCCGGTGAGGCGCAGCTTCATGCCGGGCAGCAGCTTCTCCGCAGGCTGCATGGGCCAGCCGAGAGTGGCCTCGAACGGCTGGCCATCCGCGCGGCAGACGAGATTGATGCCGGTGCGGTCGCGGTTCACCTCCAAGAGATCCGCCGCCAGTGTGACCAGCTCACACTGCTCCCGGCTATGCCGGGTCTGCGCGGCGTGAAACTCCACAGGCGCGGGTGGTGCCGGTGTGGTGCCGGTCTTTTTCACATCCACGGCGCTGAGGCTGGGACGAAACGCAGTGACCACGGGATAGCCTTCGACCTCGACATCATCCCCGGCTTTGAGGTCCATGGACTGCGCGGTCTGCACAAACATGCTGCCGCCCTGGCCGCGCAGATAGAGCCCGCGTCCGGCGACCACATGCGTGGTCACGCCGCGCAGGCGCACTCTTTGGCGCAGGGGTGCATCGACCCGCAGGAGACCATCCACCGGCACTTCGGGTACGGGGCCGGAGGGCTTGGCTTCCTCGATCACGTTGAAGGCTTCCAAGTTCTGCACAAAGAGCAGTCGTCCGCTCATCTGGCGCTGGTCATTGAAATGCGTGCCTGCCACGCCGCGCACGCTGACCTGCTCCTCCACGAGTTGCCACGGCAGGCGCTTCAGGGGCTCCGTCTGTGGCACGATGGCACGGACGAGGCGGCCTTCGACCTCCACCTCCACCACGAGGCTGTCCTCCGCGAACCAAGTGCCTTTGACGATGGCGCGCACCTCCACGGGCCGCGCATCCATGGCCGGGGAGAAAAGCTGCTCCGCGTTCACAGCTGGATACGCCGGCAGGGTGCCATTTCCCACGGCCTGCATCGTCCAAGGTATGACGACGGGCAGGAACTCGCCAGGGTTCACACTGCCTTCCACCTTCAGGCGGACACCCGGCTGATAGGGTGGTGAGGGGCGCTTGTCCTCTGACAAACCCACGCAAATGCCGTCCGTGCCATCATGTACAAAGAGCACGCCCCAGGCCGGGTGGTAGTAGGTGACCGTGGCCTCGAGCTTCACCGGCAGGTTCTGGGCACGACGCTGGTCATCCAGATCACGCACAGCGCGCACGCTGCCCAGGGGATCCTCCCCATGAGCCAGCGTGAGCCAGGCCAGACTGAGCAGCAAAAGTGCGCGCATGATTTATGTGCGGTGATCCTAACGAAGTCGTCTGCGGCTGCCGAGTCTTCATTTTGAGGCACATGCACTCCGGCCTCAAAGCCTGCGTGACTCTTCCCGGAGTATCCCTTGAACTTTCTCTTTCCCGCCGCCACCCTCCGGGCATGTCGTCCCCCCGTCGCCTGCTGCTTCTGCTTCCCCTGGTGCTCTGCCTCACGCAATGCCAGAACGGTCAAACCCCCGGCAACACGGCCTTTCGTTATGGGCATAAGTTTCTGACGGGTGACATCCCCCGCGTGTCCCGCTACCTCACGGACCGCGTGAAGCGCCTCATGGGCAGCAACGACGGCTCCTTTTGGGAAGCCGATGGCGTCCCTGGCCGCCCGAAGATCCTCATCGTGCTCGGCGAACAAAAAGTGTATCTGCTGAAGAGGGATCAGATCGTCGGTGCCTCGCCCATTTCCTCCGGCTCCGAGGGCTATGACACGCGGCCCGGCCGCTACAGCGTGATCGAAAAGGACATCGACCACAAGTCCTCCATCTACGGCGACTACGAGGACTCCAACGGCAACGTGATCGCGCAGAACATCGACAACCGCAAAGACCGCCGCCCGCCAGGCACGCGCTTTGAAGGCGCGAAGATGTTTTACTTCATGCGCATCTACGGTGGTGTGGGCATGCACCAGGGCTACCTCCCCGGTTACGCCGCCTCCCACGGTTGCATCCGCCTCCCCGGCCACATGGCCGAGAAATTCTTCCACGCGTGCCCGATGGGGACGCCGGTGGAGATTGTGCCGTGAGTGGAAGGCCGATGAAGGATCAAGGCTTGTCGACGGCAGGCTCATAGCGCCAGACCCAGTCGCCGAGATACTGCGGATGCGAAGGGGTGCGGCCTCTCGCACCGTTGACGACCTCGCTGCCAAACTTGCCACCATTGTCCACACCATCCGGTCCGACAGACCAGAGCCGGTAACGACCTCCTGAAGTATGTTGGTAATGCATCTTTTCGCCGTTCACACCGAGAAGATTCAGGCCAGCAAGAAACTCAGGATCAAGGGCCTCCAAGACAGCGGGGTAAGATGCATGCCGGAGAAAATGCCGCTCCAAAGCACAAGCCAAAAGAGCCTGCCGATGCTGGCTCTCATGAAGGATCACCATGCGATGAATCAAGGCGAAGGTCGGCACAGACATCTTCGCCAGCAGGAGGTCTGGACGTTTCCATGCTGTAGATGCTTGTAGAAGTGCATGAACCCGGGTGATCTCAGTTTCGAAATGGCGAAGCCCCTGGTTCCTTAGAGGCTTGATGATGCCATCACACATGAGCTCGACATCAGAGGCCTTGCTCAGGCTGAAAATGCCGCCGGGCATTACGACGGAGAGAAGGGCGACGGGCTTTCCAATGGATGCGGAGGAAACAAGATCCGAAGCACTTCCGAGCATATTCCAGCGCTCAACCGGATGAGCCTGGAGATAATCATAAGTATCCACACTCAGGGCCAGTTCAGATCGCAACGATGCCAGATGCTGTGTGGCGGGGTCAAAACGCTGGAGCTCCTGCTGGACGAAAACGAGTGACGCATCATCAAAATGCCTACCCTCAAGATAAAGCCACAGCAGCGAGTGAAACTGCGTCTGATGAGTGGCGGCCACCAAGTTGCCAAGCAAGGAGCGATTCGAATCAGCGGCCTGAGCAATGCGTAGAAGGACCAATGAAGCATCAAGGCTGGTCCTGACGTCGTCACACCTCAAGCAAGCCAGGGCATACAGACGGACTAGGTCAGACAAGGGCTGGCAGACGGTGAGTTGCTCGAAAGACATGCGCATGAGCGGCCGCGGCAGCTCGTGCGGTGCTGGACGCGGAAGATGCTCCGCGTGCGGGCGTCGTCTGACAGCCTGACACAACTCGATCAAAACCGGCGCATTTTTCTCCAGCTCCGTTCTGACTTCCAGCCAGGACTTTGGAGGACGATCTTTTCCCAGCACAGACACGCCTTTTCGGCCCAGTCCCGACAAGATGACATGATCATCGGGAGGGACCGCCTCATAGAGCGGGTTGATGCTGATGAGCATACGGTCCTTCGGCTCAAGAAAGGCCGACTGACGGTTGATCTCATCTCGCTTTTTCTTTCCAAAAATGGCGATCTCGCTGGGGCCTTCTGCGGCCCGGATGCCGTTCAAGGCCTCAATTGCGCAGAAATTCTGCTCATCAGGAATGGGCGGGGGCAGCAGGGCGAAGTAGTCAAACGTCTCCCCTTCGGCTTCGAGGCGAGCTTTGACCTTCTGCCAGCGGATTTCCCCTACGTAGTTCAGGATCAAGCAGATACAGCACCAAATTACGGTGATGGCAGCGACGGGCGCGAAGGCCCATCGGAACCACCGCCGCCGCCAGAGATCTGCCCAGAATGCACGCATGAGGGTGAAGCCTCCCACAAAGAGGGGTTCGGAGGCAAGTCCGGGCGCGGGTTTTTACCTTCTTGAGTGATTCTCAGGCCTAATAATCCCCTCGCAGGGGCGTTTCAGGAGACGCACAGTGAACACATGCCGCCCAGTCAACCCCAGCCCGAAGAAGCCACCCTGCTCGTCAGGCGGGCGCTGGATCAGCATGAGAGCAACCTCATCGCCTACACGGCAGGGATCCTGCACGGCGATGTGGAGAGAGCGCGCGAGGTCGTCCAGGACGCCCTGCTCAAGCTCTACCTCACCGACCCCGACAAGGTGCGTGACAACCTCAAGGCCTGGCTCTTCACGGTCTGCCGGAATCGCGCGCTGGATGTGCTCCGCAAGGACCACCGGCTGGATCTTGGCAATGAGGATGCCCTCAACATGGCGGTCAGTTTTGACCCAGATCCGAGCGAATGCGCGGTCTCGCATGAGCTCTACGAGCGTATCTGGGACTTGGTGGACAAGCTGCGTCCCAACCAGAAAGAGGTCATCCGCCTCAAGTTCACCCATGACTGCTCTTATCAGCAGATCGCCGACATCACCGGCCTTAGCGTGGGCAATGTGGGCTTCATCATGCACATGGCCATCAAGAAGCTCCGCGAGCTCCTGAACCGCGAACTGGCCAGCAGCCCTGCCAACTGACCCTTTTCTTTTTCTTCCCTTTTTTCGATTATGACAAGCCCTGCCAACGATACCTCCGAGCTCACCGCCTATGCGCTGGGTGAGCTGCAAGCGCATCAGGCCACGGACATCCACCGCCTCCTCACCGACTGCCCGGCCGCCACCTCGGAGCTGGAGCAGATCGAGGCCCTGACAGATGCGCTGCGCCAGTTCGCGCCCGTGCCGCAGGATCGTCTGAACCCAGAGCAGCGCCACGCGGTGCTGCGCCCGGTGAGCATGCCGCGCCGAGTGGCTCCGATGCAGCCGCGCCAGCCGATGAAGAAGCCCACGGCCTTCTGGCCGGTGATGCGCACGGTGATGAAGGCCGCCGCCGTGGTGACGGTGACGGGTGCCGCCTACTGGATGGGGCGCCAAGCAGATCTGCATGGTGTCCCAACGCTCGCTGAAGTCACGGCCAATGCAGTCACCCCAGAGGTGACACCGCCGACCGCTCCAAAAGCTGAGCTGGTGGTGCATGAGGCGCCTGATCCGATCACGAAGCCTGCGGTGCTGGTGCAGCAAGTGCCTGCGGTCAATCCTGCTCCCGCTCCTACACCGATGGTGACCGAACTGAAGCCTATCCCGGCTCCTGAGAAGGCTCCGGTCGTGGTGGTGAGCGCCAACCCAGAGGTGACCAAGCCTGCCGTGAAGCTGGTGGCCGAGCCTGCGAAGGCTGAGGCAGTGGTGGTTTCGGCGCCGAAGCCTGCCGTGGCCGTGCCTGTGACGATGACCCGCACGAATGCCCGGCTCGCGTTTGTCTCGACAGGCAAGGATGAGACCGATCAGGTGAGCATCCGCCCGGCGAACTTCCGCCCGCTGCCTTCGAAGGTGAATGCGAAGGAGATGCTGGCCTCCCCTGCCCCGGTGCAGGCTCCGAAGACCACCGCCGAGGGCAAGCCCCGCACGGCTTCCGAAGTCTACATCCATTCCTGGCGTGGTGATGTGGCCTCCTGCCCCTGGAATCCCTCCACCCGTCTCCTTCGCGTGACCCTGCAGGTGCCACCGAATCAGCCTGCTGCGGACAGCGCCTCCACTTTCCCTCTCCAGGTCACCTTTGATCGCCGCTATGTGCGCGAGTTCCGTCGCCTCTGTGAGCGTCATAAGCCGGCCGCCGAGATGAACGTCTCCGGCGTCCAGACGGTGTGGTATGAGTTCCAGCCGGTGAGTGATGAGGCTGTGCGCACCGGCCGGCCGGTGGCCACGGTGACGCTGGACAAGGCGCGCTTCACCACGCCGAGCGTGGGTCCCTTCGACAGCTCCAAAATGGGGGTCCTGGATCGCGGCACCGCATGGTCGTCAGCACGTGAAGATTTCCTGTTTGAGACAGCGGTCGTCGGTTTCGGCATGCTGCTGAAGGGTGATCACCACAGCCCTGCACTGAATCATGAGGTCGTGCTTTCCCTCGCTGAAAAAGGCAAGGGCACGGATGCGGATGGTGAGCGCACTCGCTTCATTCGTGAAGTGAATGATGCACGGCGCGCGGCGGGGCTTTGAATTCCTGATTTAGGATTCATGAATCCTGATTCAGAGGTCGCTTGATGTAGAGGGAGACTTCGGTCTTCCGCGATCACCCAGCCATTTTTTTGGCAGACGAATAGGGGCAGGCGAATTGTTGGTTGGGACAGACAGTTAATCATTCGTCTGCCTGACGTCCATTGAGGGCATGCTGACGCCTGCCTCTACACGGGATCTCCCGCGATCACCCAGTCATTTGGCAGACGAATGGGGGCAGGCGAATTGTTGGTTGGGATAGACGGTTTATCATTCGTCTGCCCCTATTCGTCTGCCTGACATTCATTGAAGGCATGCTGACGCCTGCCTCTACATGGGGTGTGCACGCTGCTCTCCGGGTTGAGCGAACTTGGAAGTTCGCTCTACGAGGCTAGCCAATCTGGGCGAGGATGGCGGAGGCGATTTTGTCGGCTTGGGCTTCGAGGTATTCGACATCGCGGCCTTCGATGAGGAGGCGGATGAGGGGCTCGGTGCCTGAGTAGCGGAGGAGGACGCGGCCGTAGTCGCCGAGCTTTTTCTCGGTCTCCTTGATGATCTTCTGGGCTTCCTTCAGGTCCTCGGCAGGCGGCTTGGAGCGCACGCGCAGGTTGCGCGCGGCCTGGGGGAACTTTTTCAGGCACTTGCGGAGCTGACTGAGGGGCTCGCCGGTCTCCTTCATGATTTTTAGCACCTGCAGGCCGGCGATGAGGCCGTCGCCCGTCGTGGCCCAGTCGCCAAAGATGATGTGGCCGCTCTGCTCGCCGCCGAAGTTCAGGCCGCGGGCGTGCATTTCCTCAAGCACGTAGCGATCGCCGACGTTGGTGCGGATGACACGGCCGCCGAGACGCGAGACGAGGTCATCGAGACCGTAGTTGCTCATGATGGTCACGGCCACGGTGTTCTGCTTCAGCGTGCCTTTGCGCAGCATGGATTCAGCGGCGATGGCCATGAGCTCATCACCATCGAGAGCGATGGCTTCCTCATCGCAAAGGGCGCTGCGGTCTGCATCGCCATCATGGGCGATGCCGGCCTGGGCCTGGCTCTGGCGGACGAGGCGCTCCAGCTCATCACTGTGCGTGCAGCCGCACTCTTCGTTGATGTTGAAACCATCCGGCTCGCTGTGGAAGACCTGCACATCCGCGCCGAGTCTTTCCAAAGCGGCAGCGCTGGTGTAGGACGCGGCGCCGTGGGCATTATCAAGAACGACGCGCATGCCATCCAGGCGGACTCCGCCCATGCTGGCGACGGCGTGGGCGACGTAGATGTCCACCGCATCCGTCATCTTGCTGACGCGACCGATGCCACGGCCTTCAAGTCGGGGTGCCTCGTCGCTGGTGCCGAGGACGATCTTCTCGATGGCGATCTCGGTCTTGTCGCTAAGCTTGCGACCGTTGCCGTGGACGAACTTGATGCCGTTGTCGTGGAAGGGATTGTGCGAGGCGCTGACGATGATGCCGAAGTCGGCACCCGTCCTGTCTGCGAGCATGGCCACGGTGGGGGTGGGCACCATGCCGGCGAGGACGACATCGACCCCGGCGGAGTTCAATCCGGCGATGAGGGCGGCCTCAAACATCTCGCCCGAGGCACGGGTGTCACGGCCGATGATGCAGCGGGGGCGCTCACCGACGTCAGGCTTCTTTCCGAGCACGACGGCAGCGGCCTGTCCGAGACGCATCACGAACTCGGGGGTCATGGGATGGCGATTGGCCACGGCGCGGACGCCGTCGGTGCCGAAGAACTGGCGCTTTTCAGACATAGATAGGGCGGCGGTTCTAGCGCAGGAGAAGCGGGGTGTCAAAGGCGGGGAAGGCCTCAGCGGCGGACTAAAGGCGCACGGCCGTCATGAAGCCGCGATCGCCGATGGTGTCCTGGTAGGCACCGGGCTCGAAACCGACCTCGCGGAGGACCGCGCCGTATTCGGCGGGGCTGTAGCACTTGCCCTGGGTGATGTTCATGAGCAGGGCGGAGTATTCCGCGACGGCCATGGGGCCGGTTTTGTCATCCTGGATGAAGGCATCATGGATGATGAGCAGGCCGCCGGGCTTCAGCGTCTCTGCGGCTTTCACCAGCAAGGCGCGCACTTCGGGAAGGTCCCAGTCATGCAGCACATTGGAGAGGAGGATGATGTCTGTCGCGGGCCAGGTGACCTTAAACATGTCTCCGGTGGCCACTTTGACGCGGGACTCGAGGCCGTGGCGGGCGATCTCTTTTTTCACGATGGCATCCACGGGGGACTGCTCCAGCACGGTGGCGCTGAGCTGCGGATGCGCGGCGACCATGGTGGAGGAGTAGATGCCGGAGCCGCCACCGACATCCAGCAGATGGCGGCGCTCGCCTAACAACGGGGTGATAGCCTTCGCCAGGAACTGGCCGAAGACCATGCCGCGGCTGTTCATCAGATCCGTGAAGCTGCGGGCGAATTCAGGATCGAGCATGGACTCGTGCCAGTCCTTCGCATCGGACTTCGCCTGCCAGTTGCCGGGCTTGCCGGTGGTCAGCACGCTGAGGAAACCTTTGACGATGGGAGTGTCTTTGACCGGCGCATAGTACGGCCCGAGATACCAGGGTGAGCCTTTGACCAGATGCTCCTGCGCATGGGCGGTGAGGTGATGACCGCCGGCGGCATCTGTGGTGACCAAACCGCTGGCACGGCAGAGGGTGAGCAGCACATCCAGAGGACGGGCGACGAAACCGAAATGCTTGGCGATGAGATCACTCGAGGCACCAGCATTCAGGCCTAACCAACTGAAGAAATCATAGTGCAGCAGAGCGGTGGCGAGAAGCTCCGCCGAATACTGGCGGTCGCGGAAACGCAGGAGCAGCGCCGGGTCGGTGGACGGCAGCGTCGTGAGGGCGGGATTCATGGATGGGACGATGGGCGAAGGTTGGATCAGAGCTGTCGATTCGAATCGCTCAACTCAGCTCAGTGCCTTGCCCTTCGTCTCTGGGGCGAACCAGACGAGCACCATGCCGACGAGATAGATGCAGGAGAGGACGGTGAAAGCATTCGCCTCGACCTGAAGCTGCATCAGACGGCGTGCCTCGCCCTCGAGCTCAGTCACTTTCGCCGAACCAAACATGCTCATGAGATTGACGAACTGAAGGGAGCCGATGGCGGCGATGAGGCGGCCGAAATTGAAGCAGAAGCCCTGGCCTGTGGCACGCACGCTGGTGGGGAAGAGCTCCGGGAAATAGAGCGGGAAGAAGCCGTAGAACGAGGCCGTGAGACCGCCGAGGAGGAAGGCGCTGATCATCAGCCACACAGGCATGCCGCCGCCGGTGTAGGAATGATTCGTCTTGAAGAAGACAAAGGAGGACGCCAGGGCCAGCACGCAAAGGAGGAAGTAAGTCACGCGGCGGCCCAGTTTGTCAGCCACCAGCGGGGTGATGAGGGTGATGAGGATGGCACCCAGCGCGGTGGCGATCACGACGTACTCGATGATGTTTGACTGGGCACCTTCAGGTGAGAGGAATGAGGCCCACTTGGCGGCCTGCTGGGCGGAGCCCCAGGTGCCCATGAGAGCCACTGCGGCAAGGCCCGCGCCGATAAGCAGGCTCTTCATGATGAACGCACGATCGGCGGTCTGTACGCTGCCGCCGGCCTGGGCACGGGTCATGTAGCGGCGCACTGGAAGCAGGTAACCCCAGAGGGCGATCCCGAGGCCGATGAAGGTCACGGGCAGGGCCACAGCATTGCCGACCTTTTCGAGCACCTGCGGTGTCCAGACGGTGATGATGCCGAGCGCGGCGATGGCTGCGACCAAGACGCCGAGGAGGTCTTTCGTGGCCCAATGGGAGCAACTGCCCGACTTCTTCTCGGCTTCCCACTTGTGGGATTCGGGGACGAAAATCAGGATGAAGAAATTGATCAAGGCCGGTGCGGCACCACTGACAGCGAGCAGGCGCCAGCCGCGATTGTGCATGAGGTAATCCGCCGTCTCCTGGCTCATCCCGATGCTGCTGATCCAGTGGGTGATGGTTTCCAGGCTGGCATTTAGATAGAGGCTGAGCACCCCTGTCAGCAGGAAGCCGACATTGGACGCCGCCCCGATCATGCCAGCGACCCAGGCGCGGTTCTTGCCACCCCAGATTTCATTCACCAGAGCCACGCCGAGCGCCCACTCGCCGCCCATGCCGAGGGAGGCCACGAAACGCAGGCCGGCGAACTGCCAGGCCTCGGTGACGAAGGCGCAGAGACCGGTGAAGATGGCAAAGGTGAAGATGGCCAGCGCCATGGCCTTCACGCGGCCGAGTTTATCGCCCAGCCAGCCAAAGAGCACGCCGCCCGTGGCCGCACCGACGAGGAAAATCGCGATGATGACCGTGAACCACTGGCCCTGCACGGCAGGAGTCGAGCCCGGCAGCATGTCCTGAAGCGCGGGCTTGCCGATCAGCGGGAAGAGCCCCATTTCAAAGCCATCAAACATCCAGCCGAGAAAGGCGGCAATAAGTGCGGCGATGTAACCGCGTTGTGCGGTGGGAGATGCGGGAGTGGCAGTGGTGGACATGAGGGGCAAAAGGAACGGACTTGGAGACGGGTTTTTACGAGATTCTCAGCGGGGGTGGCAATGACTCATTTCCATACTCCCAGAGCGGTGAGCTGCTTGGTGGCGGCTCCGGCCCAGTCGCGGTTCGCGGCGGGGCTGGCTGGGCTGGGGTGCAGGACGCGTCCCACTTTGAAAGTGCCCTTCATGGCTTCGCGGGCGCGGTTGGCGCGTTCCTCGGCAAATCCACCGACGCCGATGACCCACTCGGGATCCAGCGCGGTGATGACGGAACGCAGATGCTCATCGCAGAAGCGCTCCATGGCCAGGATCTCGTTGGTCGGCAGTTTGTCGGGGGTGCGGTTGCGGCCGCTGTCCTCCATGAAGACGAGCGGGCAGTAGTTCGCGACGAAGTGGTCTTGGAAAAAGGCCTCCGCCTTGCCGAAGCGCTGCGCAAACAGGCCCCACAAGCGGCGACCGCTCACCTCGGAGTTCGGGCAGTCGAAGCCCACGACCTTGCGCTTCGGGTGCTCGTGATCGGGTTTGCCCACGGGTTCGCAGATGCCCATCCAATCGCGCACGGCGGCGATCTCGCCAAAGGGCACGCCAGTCTGGGTCATGCCAAAGGGGCCGGGGTTCATGCCGACGAGCACGACCTTCTTCTTCGTGCTGCCGAAGCGTGTCAGATAGGCCTCATGTGGTGCCCAGGCATAGTCGAGGGGGTTGTAGATGAACTCCGTCGGCGGCTCAAACCGCAGCGGGCGCAGCGCCTCGCGGAGTTTCTGGGCAGCGGCGATGAGGAGAGTGGAGGTGGTGGACACGGGGGCGGAGTCGTGAAGCAGATTGCGGCTTTGAGCAAGTCAGAGAGTCACCGCCCCGGTTTGAAAACAGGCTTGAAGGCCAAGGGCCTTCCGCATCCTAGCGAAGGGTTGCCGAGCTTTAGCGAGTGCTACCCTGGTGAAGAGACATTCGTCCTTCATCTCAAAGCGCGAACCCGGAACGGGTTCCGCATCGGCTTCGCACGTCAAGCTTCATCCACATTCAGTTCCACCAGCGCGAGAAAAGAAGCGCCAATTCCATAAAGTCACGCTCTTCCTCCGCAGATTCAGGGTTGATCCGGACAACGCAGTGGCTCTGACCTTGCTGGCGAGCCTCCAACCACCACGCATTTCCATCCAGTGCGTATGGCCTCGCATGCTCTGGCATTCTTGAAAAGCGCAGCTTCCGGAAGGCAGCCTCCAACTTCGTCCACTCATCGTCAGACAGGCGATAGAACTGGCAACTTTGATGCCCTATTCGCCGACTCTTGTGCCAGACCTCTACCGCAGCGCCACCCTCAGAAGCTTTCCAGACAGTCGCCTGGAAAAAGAATCCGCCTTCAGTGGCAAGCTTCATTGTGTATGATTGGGACTGGGGAGGGACTTGCGTTTCAATCGGACGACTCTCGCAGCTCACCATCAACCCAGCACAAGCAAACATGCTGAAGACACGCCACCAGCATGTTTTTATCCGAAGGCACCAAAATGTGTTCACTTCTTGGGAGGATCAGTTCCAGCCCTTCCTCAGCTCACCACCCACGCGCTCGTGGGGGAGCCAGAGGATGCCGATGGCATCGGGTTGGATGCGGGTCTTGACGGGGGTGAGCTTGAAGGTTTCGAGGACGAGGGTGGTCGGGTCGTATTGGTCGCGGAGCTTTTGGGTCTCGGTTTCGACGGTCTGGTTCAGCTCGGTCATGTCCTGCTGGAGGGATGCGAGCTCGGCCTCGGCGGCGGCGGCTTCCTGGCCTTCGCGCATGACGCGGGAGGCGCTGGTGACGGTGCTGCCTTTCATGAGGGAACCGACGGCACCCATCTTGGTCTTGCGACCGAAGAGGGCGCCGAGAATGCTGGAGCCGATGCTGACGGCGGCGGAGAGCTTGGCGCTGCTGGCCTGCTGCTTCTGGGTGTCCACCTTGAGCTGGGCCTTGGCCTGTTTGTCATCGAGAGACTTCACCGTTTTCGCGGCCTTGGCGCGGAGCTCTTCGATGGCTTTGTCCCGCAGTTCGCGGGCCGTTTGGGTGATGCGGGCTTTGAACTCGTCCACCTTTTCACCGGGGTTCGAGTAAGCTTCGAGCAGGGGGCTGAAGCTGACCTCCATGAAGTGGTTCGCGTAGACCCATTCAGCGTAGTCTTTCTTGATGCTGGTGTAGGTGCTGGATTTTTGCGCGGCACCGGGAAGCTCGGCGAACTCGGAGCCATCACTTGGATCAGAACTCCATTTAGTTAGGTCGATATCGCGTGGGATGTCGACGAACTTGTCCCAGAGCACGCGCTGGCCGTTGGTATCAATAGGATTGACCAGGGTGACACGGCTGATGCCGGTGATCTTGCGGCGGGCATCGTCAAAGTTCACCACGGCGCTGCGCAGGATGGCGGGGACGTAGCAGAGCGTGTCCGGGCTGACATCGCTGGAGATGAAATACTCGGCGGTGCCTTCAGGAAGCTTGGGTTTGATGGTGTTGCGATCCGCCGACGGGGCGGCAGTGGCGCCGGGTGGCAGGAAGCCATCGTCTTCAGCCGCAGCGGCGCTCTTCTTCGCGGGACGGATGGGGTCCATCAAGCGCTTCACCTGCTCCTTGGCCAGCGGACCGCTGAGGTAGCTCATGATCCAGCGCACGTGGAAGATGCAGGGGCCGTCCTCGTGGACGTTGTTCATGAGGAAGACACGATTGCCGAGGCCAGACATCGCCCTCTCCATCTCGCCGCGCTCAAACTTGCCGCCGCTGCTACTGACGGCACCCTCGAGGCCATCGAGCAGACGGGCTTTATCGCGCTCGGTCTGCAGGCGGCCGATCCACCAGGTGCCGATGTTTGCCAGCGCCTTGTAGTCGAGGTCCACGGGGTTCTGCGTGGCGAGCAGGAGGCCGAGACCGAAGGCGCGGGCCTGCTTCAAAAGGATCATCATGGGCTTCTTCGAGGGCGGCATGGCGGTCGGCGGCAGGTAGCCGTAGATCTCGTCCATGTAGAAGATGGCGCGCAGGGAGGTGGTGCCCTGCTGGCTGCGCATCCAGCCTAACAACTGGTTCATCAACAGCGCCACGAAGAACATGCGCTCGCTGTCGCTGAGGTGCGCGATGTTGAAGATGGTGACGCGCGGTTTGCCCTCAGGCGTGTAGTACATGCGCTGGATGTCCAGCGGCTCGCCCTCCAGCCAGGAGGCGAAGCCCGGCGAGGCGATGAGGTTGTTCAGCTTCATCGCGAGGGCGGTGCGCTTGGCCTCGGGGAAGAAGGACTCGATGTCCACCACGCCCACCTTGCGGATCGGCGGCTGCTGGATATGGCGCACGAGGTTTTCGAGCGTGACATTCTGCCCTTTCTTCCAGCAATGACCGACGATGTTGCTCAGCAGGATGTGGTCAGGGGATTGCACGGGATCAGCCTCGATGCCCATGAGGCCGAGGAGGGAGGAGACGGTGCTCTCGATGCGGTCGGCGAGTGTTTCAGCGTCATCCATCACGGCAGCGGGAGGGCAGTCGAGGGAGCTGAGAATGCTCACTGGCAGACCGGCGCTGCTGCCAGGGGTGTAAATGGCCATGTCCACGGTGTCTCGCAGCTTCTGGATGCGTGAAGGGCTCTGGCCCCAGTCGCTGAGGCCCTTTTGCCAAAGGGCGGCCTGCTGCTGGGCGAACTCATCCACGCTCACGCCTTTGCGACGGGCATCATCGGTGTTCACCCAGGGCTTGAATTCCTCGGCGCTGAGATTCGGGAAGGTGAGCAGGGCATTGCCGATATCGCCTTTGGGATCAATGGCGATGACGGGCACGCCATCGATGGCGGCTTCTTCGAGCAAGGAGAGGCAGAGGCCGGTTTTGCCGGAGCCGGTCATGCCCAGGACCACGCCATGGGTGACGAGGTCCTTGGAGTCATACATCACCAGATCGTCCTGGAGTTGCTTGGTCTCGAGATCGTAACCGCGTCCGAGGTAGAAGGCACCGAGCTTTTCGTATTGGTCAGGAGTGATGGTCATGGCGATGCGTCAGAGTAGAGAAGAGCGCGTTGATTTGGCAAGAAGAGTGATGGGGGAAGACGTGAACTTCTCGCCCCCTTCCAGGAGGCCGTGGCGTAAGAGGTGGTTTGGGCACGTGTCGGGGGGGCTCGCTCGCGATGCGGGCACGGAATTGATGCGCATCAAAGGCGACAGGACTTCGAGCATTTGGGGTGCGCACAAGAGCGGTGTCGGCGAAGCACGGGTGCCCGTGCTTCTCTGCCACCGCACTCCGGGACGCTCCGCGACTTCCATGAGCCATGTGCTTGGCGATGCTTCAAAGAACAACCCCATTGGAATGGGGTTGTACGTTTAGCCGACAATCTCCACCGGGCAATCGGGGAGGCTGGCCATGAAGGCGCGGCCGTAGGGCTTGGTGAGGATGCGGGGGTCGAGGATGGCGACCATGCCTTTGTCCTTCTGCGTGCGGATGAGGCGGCCGACGCCCTGACGGAGCTTCAGGATGGCTTCGGGGACGCTGTATTCGCTGAAGCTGTTCAGGCCCTGCTCTTCCAGATGCTCAAGTCGGCTGGCGACCACTGGATGATCGGGAACGGCGAAAGGCAGGCGGGTGATGATGACGTTGCTCAGGGCCTCGCCGGGGACGTCGACGCCGGTCCAGAAGCTGTCCGTGCCGAACAAAATGCTGTGTACGTCCCGCTTGAACTCGGCGAGCATTTGATGGCGTGGCATACCCCTGCCCTGCACGAGCAGGCGCCAGTCGTGATCATCACAGAAGTCCTCCAGAAGGTCTGCCATGGTGGTGAGCTGCGAGTAGCTGGTGAAGAGGACGAAGGCGCGGCCCTGCGAGAGCTTGAGGAAGTGCTCGATCTTCTCCCTCATGGCCTCCGCGTAGGTGGCGTCCTTTGGCTCCGGCATCTTCTTCACCAGATAAAGCTTCATCTGCTTCTGGAAGTTAAACGGGCTCTCGATGCTGGTCGCGCGGGCTTTCTGGGCACCGACACGTTTGCGGAAATAGCCGAGCTGCTCGTCATCGCCCACGCCCAAGGTGGCGCTGGTGAAGACACAGGCCTTGCCTCCCGAGAAGAAGATCTCCTCAAGCTTCGGCGAGACATCGATCGGAGCGCTGTGCAGCGAGAGACTGCGCGTGTCACCGGTGCTGCGCTCGGCCCAGTAGACATGGCCATCCTCGCTTTGATCCAGGAAGGATCCGAGACCCGTGCGCAGGGCGGTGAGGCGCTTGGCGATATCGTGCAGCTCGAGCTTCTGACCTTCACTCTTCGCGGCATCGCCGGCTTTGAGAGCAAAATTGGCTACACGTTGCAGAGGCAGTGCCAGCGTGTTCTCGATGAGGTCAGCCTCGCGGATGCGGAACTCCTTGCCATAGGGGCCGGTGAATTTGCAGCGCTCCTCGGCATCGCGAAAGAAGGACTCCGCCGCACCGATGCTCTGCGCGACCTCGCGGATGGCATCGCTGTCACCCACGCTTTGGAAGAAGCCTTTGCGGGTCTTGGGATTGTAGAGTCGGCCGAGCTCGAAGCGCACGCTGGACTCGCTGACATGGATGCCGAAGGCCTGCGCGGCGATGTTCTCAATCGTGTGGGCCTCATCAATGATGACGAAGTCACGCGGGAAGATGAAGTTAGCATCGTCCGCGAGCACTTCTTCCGATGAGGCAAGCAGGGTGAAGAAGAGCGTGTGGTTCAGCACCAGCACATCTGCGGCGGCCATGCGCCGGCGAACGTCCTGATACACACAACCACTGCCGGGCGGGCAACGGCGCGGCGTGCAGGCATGCGGTTCGCTGCGCACCATGGACCAGAGGCGAGCGCCGGGGGTGAAATCCATCTCGCTCAGCGTGCCGTGCGGGTGCTCGCGCTGCCACTCCATGATGAGCTGAAGCTCGGCGGCCTCACTGGTGCTGAAGAGATCTCCCGTATTGGAGAAAGCGTTCTTCAGGCGCGATGGGCAGAGGTAGTTGTTCCGCCCCTTCAGCAGCTCCGCGTGGAAGTCGCCGACGATCTTCTTCACGATGGGGATGTCCTTGTGAATGAGCTGCTCCTGCAGGTTGATCGTGTGCGTGCAGATGATGGCCTTGCGCTGCTGCTCTTTGGCATACGTGGCTGCTGGCACCAGATAAGCCAGAGACTTACCGACGCCGGTGGCGGCCTCACAGATCAAGGCGCGGTTCTTTTCCAGGGCATCACCGACGAGCTGCGCCATCTGCTGCTGCTGCGGACGAAACTCAAACTGCGGTGACTCCGCGAGCTTTCCATCTTCCGAGAAGGCCAGATGCATCCTGTCGGCAAGCGACGGGCCGGTGGCGCCGGGAGTGGCTTCGAGGATGCTGATCATGGAGGGATTGAGAATGGCCGGGTAGCACGCTGGCGCAATGCCGGACATGGTGTTCGCTGACGATGAGTGAGGCCGCACTCAGTTCTGCAATCGGGGACTCAACCCCATCGGAATGGGGTTGTACGTCGAGGGCAGTCGGACATCCTTTTCAACCACAGGGCCACAGAGTTCTGAAGCGAGCTCTGATATCCGACCGTGATCAGCCTGCAATGACGGCGGCGCGCGCATTCTCCTCGGCACCGGTCTTCTGGAGGTAGTAGTCGTAACCGCCGCTGAAGGGGGTGACGACACCGCTGTTGATGTGCAGGACCTTGGTGGCGATGCTGCGGATGAAGTGCACGTCATGAGAGATGAAGACGAGCGTGCCTTCAAACTTCTGGAGCGCCAGGATGAGGCCTTCGATGGCCCAGATGTCCAAATGCGTCGTCGGCTCGTCCATGAGGAGGAGGTTCGGCGGATCGACGAGGAACTTCACCAGGTTCAGACGGCTCTTCTCACCACCGGAGAGCACCTTGCACTTCTTGTAGACGTCCTCGCGTTTGAAGAGGAAACTGCCCAGGATGCTGCGGACATCATCTTCACGCAGCTCAGGCGCGCTACGCTTGATTTCCTCCAGCACGCTGCACTCGGGATCGAGGGTGTCAGCGCGGTGCTGGCTGAAGTAACCCATCTTCACATTCGTGCCGAACCTGCGCTCGCCTTTCTGGAAGGGGACCACGCCGGCCATGATCTTGATGAGGGTGGACTTGCCTGACCCGTTCGGGCCGACAAGCACCGTGCGCTCGCCTTTTTCGACCTCGAGATCGAGACCGGTGTAGATCTTCTTGTCGCCGTAGGCCTGATGAATGTCTGTGAGGGCGATGACACGCTGGCCGCTGCGCTGAGGCTGGGGGAAATTGAAGCGGAAGGCTTTTTTAAGCGCGCGGGGCTTGTCCAGCTTGTCCATCTTCTCGAGTTGGCGCTCGCGGCTCTGGGCCTGAGCGGCCTTGGAGGCCACGGAGCGGAAGCGGTCAATGAACTCCTGGATGTCCTCGATCTCCTTCTGCTGGTTCTTCCAGGATTGGTAAGAGCGATCCCAGGCTTCTTCCTTCTGCTTCAGGAACTCGCTGTAGTTGCCCTGGTAGGAGACGAGCTTGCCTTCATCGATGTCGTAGACGGTCTCGATCAGCTCATCCATGAAGTCGCGGTCATGGGAGATGAGCAGGATCGCGCCAGGGTAGTTCTTCAGGTAATTACGGAACCACATCAAGGAGAGCAAATCCAGGTGGTTCGTCGGCTCATCGAGCAGCAAAATATCAGGCTCAATCACCAGCAGCCGGGCAAGGTGGGCACGCATGACCCAGCCACCGGAATACTCACGGGCTGGGCGATTGAAGTCCTCCTCCTTGAAGCCGAAGCCCTTGAGAATCTTTTTGGACTTGGCCTCAGCCTGCGGGTCATTCAGCGCCTCGTGAAGGGAATGAGCTTGATTGTACTCCGGCGCGGCCACATCTCCACGGGCCTCATAGTCTTTGAGGATGGCCTCCAGGCGCTGCATCTCTCCCACGCGACCGGTGGCCACATCGAGGATCGTTTCCTCGCCCACCGGCTCGCTTTCCTGCGGCAGGAAGCCCAGCGTGGTCCACTCATCACGGACGATCTCCCCTGCGTCGGGTGTGTCCTTGCCGAGGATCAGGGAGAACAGAGTCGTCTTGCCAGCACCATTCGGGCCGACGAGGGCCACGCGCTCAGCGTAGTTCACGGTCATCTTGGCGCCGGTGAACAGCGGGCGGGCATTGAAGGACTTGGAAACGTCGCGGAGGGTCAGCATGGGGGCGGTGCGTGTAGCATGAAACGGGCGGAATGCAGCCGGTTTCTTTGCCTCCGGAGCTTGTGACCAGGGGGCGACCCGGGCTAGGGTGCGAAAATACTGCTTTTTGCGCCATGTTTCTCACCCTGTTTTTACTGTTTGCCGGTCTGTTTTCAGCCGCAGGCGGCATTCTGAAGTGGAAGTGGTTTTTCGAGAACCCGAACGCTCAGTTTGTGATGATGTTCCTGGGACGGAACGGGGCGCGGGTGTTCTACATTGCCCTGGGTGCCGTTTTGATCACGGTCGGCGGGTCCAGACTGGCCAGTCCGCCGCTGACGGTGACGGAACCGATGCTGCAGACGCTGACTCAACCGTGGACGTTTTCCCTGCTCAGCGAGAAGGCCGCGCCCCGGCTGGAAGGAGTTCGTGAGCTGCGTGATCTGGCGGTGTCCAAGGACGGGCAGTGGCAGAGTTTTTCCACCGTGTGGACCTCCGCGCATTCGCTCTTTCCCGTGCTTCGGGACACAGACACCTTCAGCGTGGACATCGAGCCTGCTTTTACCCTGAGAAGAACAGTGGCGGGTCAGGCGATCAAGGCTGCGCAATTCTACTTCGACCAGGACCTGCATTCCTGTGACAACTGGCTGATGAGCAAGCATCCGCTGGAATCGGCCGCGTTCATGGTGGTGGTGTTTGATGAGGCGTCCACACGCGCGGTGACAGGTGAGCCCGGGCTGCTGGTGACATGGCTGCACCGCAGCTCGCCGCTTTATCGGAAATACACCTCGTATTGAGGAGATGTCTTGGTGGGCTGTCGTTGTTCACGCTTCAGGGTGTGGCTCGGGGCTCATTGAACACGCTAAAGCGTGAACAACGTACGGCTGTGCGGGGTGCTGGGTGCGAATGGAGGCGGTGCCCGTGAAATGCATTGCCAGTTCACGTGGCTCCGCTTGAATCCGGCCTCCATCTTTCCAACCCCACTCATGAAACGCCTCCTGCTTGCCTCTGCCCTGCTTGTGCAAACCGCTTTTGCGGCTGAACCGAACTTCGCCATCCAGCCAGTGCCTCGTGACGCAGGATGGGTGACCAAGAGCTCCGCCTTCAATGAGATCTCCAAGAAGGGCGAGGCGCCGCTGGTGTTTCTGGGCGACTCGATCACCCAGGGCTGGAGCAACAATGGCAAGGCCACCTGGAACAAGTTTTATGCGGAGCGCAAGGCCGCGAACTTCGGCATCGGTGGTGACCGCACGGAGCATGTGCTGTGGCGCCTGGAGAATGGCAACTTCGACGGTCTCTCACCGAAGCTGATCGTGCTGATGATCGGCACGAACAACACGGGGCATGTGGGTCGTGAGCAGAAGGAACTGCAGGGTGCCAAGTACCACTGCAGCGCCGAGCAGACCGCCGAGGGCGTGAAGCTGATTCTCGAGAACCTGAAGAAAAAGTGCCCGAAGTCGAAGATCCTGCTCCTGGGTATCTTCCCACGCGGCGAGAAGCCCACGGATGCGATGCGCCAGCAGAACGAGGCCACGAATGCGATCATCGCCAAATACGCCGACGGCAAGACCGTGCAGTACCTGGACATCAGCAAGACCTTCCTGACGGAGGATGGAACCCTCACCCGCGAGATCATGCCGGACCTGCTGCACCTCTCCGAGCTCGGCTACGACAAGTGGGCGGCGGCGATCGAGCCGAAGGTGAAGGAATTGATGGGTGAGTGAGGGTGAGGTCTCGGCAAGACAGGCAGGCGAATAGGAAATATTATTCGCCTGTCTTCATTCGTCTGCCGTGAAGGTTCGGCGCCACTTGACCTGCCGCCTTGATCCGTGCAGGGAAAGGTCATGCCCTCCCTCCAAGCCTTCATCTTCGACCTCGATGGAACTTTGATCGATTCGCTCGCCGATCTCGCGGCGGCGGTGAACCGGATGCTGGTGGAGCACAGCTATCCGGAGCGTGATCTGGCGGTGTTTCCCGAGTACATCGGCGACGGGGTGCGGCAGCTCGTGTGGCGTGCGCTGCCCGAGTATGCGCGCACGGACGAGATCATCGACAACTGCCTGCGCGACTACCAGAAGCACTACGCCGACAACTGGCGTGACAAGACCATCGTCTATGATGGCATGCTGGAGACCCTCTCCGCGCTGCGTGCCCGCGGCCTGAAGCTGGGCTGCATCTCCAACAAGCCGCACCGCTTCACCACACTGTGCTGCGATCATTTCTTCCCGCCCGGCACCTTTGATTTCGTCTTTGGCCAGCGGGAGCATGTGGAGCGCAAACCAGATCCGGCGGGTGCCATCGAGGCTGCGGCTCTTTTGAATATCGACATCTCCGCCTGCGCCTATGTGGGGGATTCAGGCATCGACATAAGCTTTGCCAAGAACTCCGGCATGTATGGCATCGGCGTGAGCTGGGGTTTCCGCAGTGTGGAAGAGCTCAAGGAACACGGCGCGAAGGTGATCGTGAATAAGCCGGCGGAGCTGCTGGAGGTCTAACGGGATTTGCTTACCACTGATGGGCACTTATGATCACTGATGACCAAGCCTTCTGAGGCTTGGATCAAGCTACCGCCTCACTCCTCCCGATGATGCAACGAGCTGTTTGCCGAGGCCAAAACAAAGTTTAAAACATGAGTCGGGATTTAACCAAAAATACACCGCTATTTTTCACTGGTGATGATGAGGTGCTGTTTGCACAGAAGCTAAGCCAAGCCATCCCAGACTTACGCTGGGTCGACGGATCCCGCTGGAAACACAAGAGCCACCTGCTCGCGAAAGTCTTCATCAGTGTCTCAGCCCGATTGTTTTCCTATGGAGTCCGACCGCCTGTCCAAATCTTCCGTCCATAAAGGCGCCTGCAGGTGGATTTCGAGGTCCCACGTCAGGCGTTGTCATTCAACTTTGCCGCGGCCGTCTTGATAAAGACGCTCATTTGTTGTCTGGTGATATCGGCATTGGTTTTCAACGAGAGAACCTACCTATGAAACATTTCGTGAAGATAGTTTGGGAAGTGCTCCGGACATTGAATTCAGCCACCTTGACATCCTATGACCCCACCGGGACAAAGGTTCTTGAAAGCGAGATCAAGGACTATGTTGTAGGACCGGGTGCCATGGGATTCGGCCTTTTGAAGCCTGCCTTGAAGCATCCATCGGCAGCCTGTTTGTATAAGACCTTCCCCATCCAACCAAAGGTGCGTCAAAGATGAGCGTTGGGTGGATCTGAGATCCAGGTGCAGTCTTGGGAGTTCGCGGACGTTGGGTATCTGCGCGGCTCGCTCATCCTCTCGGCGGAGCGAGAGGACTACTTTGCTAGCGCTTCAGACACAGCCGCGACGATCTCTTCCACCGGGGCCAGTCTGCCGACGCCTTCGTAGCCGCAGGCGAGGAGCCCTTCGGCGGGTTCGACGAATTTGACGCCCCAGGATTTGAGGGTTTCGACGTTTCGCTGGGTGGCGGGGTGCTGCCACATTTTGCCGTTCATGGCGGGGGCGATGAGGATGGGCGCCCTGGTGGCGAGGGCGATAGCGGTGAGGGCATCATTCGCGAAGCCGTGGGCCAGGGAGGCGAGGACATTCGCCGTGGCGGGGGCGATGAGGAGGAGGTTCGCGTCATCCGCGAGCTGGATGTGGCCGGGCTGCCAGCCTTCCTTTTCAGCAAAGAGGTCCGACACCACGGGGCGGCGGGAGAGGGTGGCGAGCGTCAGGGGGGTGACGAACTCGGCAGCGGCCTGGGTGAGCACGCAGGTGACTGTGTGACCGGCCTTGGTCAGCTGGCTGGCGATGTCCGCCGCCTTGTAGGCTGCGATGGAGCCGGTGATGCCGAGGACGATGTTTGCCATGGGTGGGGTGCTGCAGGGAATGAACCACGGATTCCCCGGGGCGCAAAGAGGAGTGTTGGGATGCCTTCGAGGAGCGGGGAGTGGTGGAGTATTGGAGTCATGGAGTGGTGGGACCCAAACTTCCAGCAGTCCAGCCACGGCCGTCTCACAACGTGCCGCTACGACGGACGATCCAGCACTCAGCAAGTCTCCCGCAGATTCAGGGAGGCCAGCAGATTATTTTTTGACTCAGTCAGAACCCCAGCCTCCCAATCTGCTGGCCTCCCTGAATCTGCTGGAAAAATCCTCTCACCCCAATCACGGCAGTCTCACGACGTGCCGCTACATCAGACCGGCACGCCCCGTCCGACGACTCGAGGTACGAGTGGATTCCCACTTGCCCAACGGCCCGACCTCCCTTGACTGCGCGCCCGCATGAAGACCACGCCTGTCAACGCTCCCGCCGACCTCCGCCGTTCCGTCATCGCCGTTCCGCCACTGTGCCGGAAGGCCGACCTCAGCCTCGACCGCGAGGAGAATGCCAAGCTGGTGCAGCACATGTATGCCGGTGGCATCACGACGATGCTTTATGGTGGCAATGCGAACCTGTACAACATCGCCCCGTCCGAGTATCCGGCGCTGCTGACGATGCTGCGCGAGATCTCCCCGGAAGATGTGTGGATGGTGCCGAGCGTGGGCCCGATGTATGGCACGGCGATGGACCAGGCGGAGATGCTGAAGGATCATGAATTCCCGACGGCGATGCTGCTGCCGACGCTGTTCCCCTCCAAGCCAGCGGGCGTGGCGACGGCGATCCGCAAGTTTGTGGAGAAGTCCGGCCTGAAGGCTGTGCTGTACATGAAGGACGAGGGCTACATCACCCCGGAGCTGGCGCAGTCCCTGGTGAATGACGGGCTGATCTCCTGGATCAAGTATGCGGTGGTGAAGGAAGATCCCGCTGAGGACGCCTTTTTGAGCAAGCTGGTCTCGCTGGTGAATCCGGACCTCATTGTCTCGGGCATCGGTGAGCAGCCGGCGATCGTGCATCTGCGCGACTTCGGCATCACGGGCTTCACCGCCGGTTGCGTGTGTGTGCAGCCGAAGCTGAGCATGGACATGATGCATGCCATCCATGCAGGTGACTATGCGAAGGCCGAGGAAATCCGCGAGGTCTTCAAGCCGCTGGAAGATCTGCGTAACAAGCACAGCCCGATCCTGGTGCTGCACCACGCGGTGGCGCTGGCAGGCATCGCCCAGACGGGTCCGGCTCTGCCGCTGATGACCGAGCTTCCGGATGAACTGCTGCCAGAAATCGAGGCGGCAGCAAAGGAATTGCTAGCGCGCTGATCCCCACGTGATGCGGCCCTTTTGAAATAGAGGGCCCGCCACAACACCCTACTTTCCATCTCTCCCGAATGGACCTCACCTTTGTCTTTCCCTGCCTCAACGAAAGCCGCACGATCGCGCTCTGCATCGATGCCGTGCGCAAGTCGCTCGAGGTCGATCCAGCGCTGAACTACGAGATCGTGGTGGCAGACAATGGCAGCACCGATGACTCGCGCCAGATCGCCACGGCCCGTGGCGCGCGTGTGGTGCCGGTGCCGCAGCGTGGCTATGGAGCAGCGCTGCGCGGAGGCATCGAGGCTGCGGAAGGCAAGTACGTGATGTTCGCGGATGCGGACGGGACGTATTTTTACGAGAACTCGCTGGAGTTGTACATGACGACGGCGAAGGCGGATGCGGACATGGGCATCGCCTCGCGCATGAAGGGTGTGATTGAACCCGGGGCGATGCCGACACTGCATCGCGTCTTAGGCACGCCGGTGCTGACGGGGCTGATCAACCTGCTTTTCAAAGGCAAGCTGAGTGACTGCAACTCGGGCTTCCGCTGCCTGAAAAAGACGGCTTATAAGACCTGGGACATCCGCGCGAGCGGGATGGAGTTTGCCTCGGAGCTGCTGATCAAGGCGCTGAAAAAGAAGGCCAGCACGGTGGAGATCGTTTCTGGCCTGCGTCCGGCCCCGGTGGACCGCACGCCGCATCTGCGCACTTGGCGTGATGGCATGCGGCATCTGCTTTTCATTTTGTCGGAACGTCCGCGCATGTTTGAACTGGGCGGGCTGGTGCTGATCATCGTGGCGAGTCTGCTACAGGCGGTCTCGGCGGTCACAGGCCTGGTGAATGTGGCGGGGCTGACCTTTCTGGGGGTGCACAGCCAGGTGCTGCTGCTGCTGGCGGCGCTGGTGGGCACGCAGATCTACATGCTTTCCGCAGCGATGTTCCTGCAACAGAGCGAGAAGCCACGGGCGATCACGCGCAAGCTGATCGAGATGGATGAGGGCAGTCTGTTTTTCCTGCTGGTGACGCTGTTGAGCAGCATCAGCCTGGTCATCGGCTGGCTGGTGATCCAGTGGGCGAGGTCGAGCTTTGCGGGGCTGGATTATGCGAGCACGCTGATCGTGTGGCTGCATTTCCTGGCGGTGCCTTCCATGATCACGTTTGGCATGCTGGGCGTGCACATTCTGCGCAAAGGGAAGCTCTGAGGGACGACCACGGCGCATCGACGCTGTCAGAATGATGCGTTTGCATTCCGGACGGGCGCGTCGATTCTCCGCGCCCCATGTCCGCAGCCCCCCCAGACACGCGCGAAGTCATCCTCGAGGCCCGTGAGCTCACCCGTGAGTTCGATGGCGTGAAGGCGCTCGACCGCTTTTCCTTCAAGCTGCATCGCGGCGAGGTGCTGGGACTGCTGGGGGCGAATGGGGCTGGCAAGACGACGGCGATGAACTGCATGCTGGGGCTGACGCTGCCGACAGGCGGCGATCTCTTTGCCTTCGGGCTGCCGCTGCACCAGCACCGGATCAAGATCCTGCAACGCTCGAATTTCTCCTCCGCCTACACGGCACTGCCGGGAAACCTTTTGGTTCGGCAGAACCTCATTGTCTTTGCGCGCATCTATGGTGTGAAGGAGCCGAAGAAGAAGATCGCGGAGCTGATGGAGCTTTTGGAGATCTCGCATCTCGGGGATCGTGTGACGGGGCAGCTTTCCGCCGGTGAATCGACGCGTGTGAACCTTGTGAAGTCTTTCCTCAATGATCCTGAGCTGCTGATGCTGGATGAGCCGACGGCGAGCCTGGATCCGGACATCGCGGACAAGGTGCGCAAGGTGGTCCGCAAGGTGCAGCGCGAGCGGAACATCGGCATCCTTTACACCTCGCACAACATGCGTGACATTGAGGAGGTGTGCGACCGCGTGATCTTCCTGCACAAGGGCAAGATCGTGTGCGAAGGGACGCCGACAGACATCGTGGCGCAGTCCAGCAGCGCGAACCTGGAAGATGTCTTCATCAAGATCGCCCGCGATGGCGAAGTCATCGAAGAACCTGCCAAACAGCCATGAATTTTCATACCATCAGCGCGCTCGTCCTGCGCTATTTGTTTCTCTACACGCGCACGCCGATGCGCCTCGTCGAGCTGGTCTTCTGGCCGGTGGTGGACCTGGTGGTGTGGGGGAATGTGACGGTCTTCATCCAGCGGAACACGAACGTGGCGTTTGGCAATGAGATCCTGTTTTTGCTCGGGGCGATGATCCTCTGGGACATCTTGTTCCGTGCCCAGCAAGGCGTGGCCATTTCTTTCCTGGAAGATGTGTGGACGCGGAACCTGCTGAATGTGTTTGTCGCGCCTGTGCGCACCACCGAATACGTCAGCGCGACCTTCATCGTGGGCATGATGCGCATCACCGTGACGGCGGTGGTGCTGAGCCTGATCTCATGGTTTGGTTATGCCTTCAATGTCTTCCAGCTCGAGTGGTGGCTCATTCCCTTCTTCGCGAACCTGATGTTCTTTGGCTGGTCGCTGGGCATGATCTCCACGGCGTTGATCCTGCGCTGGGGGCAGGCGGCGGAATCGCTGGCTTGGGCCATCCCGTTCTTCTTCCAGCCGGTGGTGGCGGTGTTCTATCCAGTGCAGGACATGCCCGCGTGGTCGCAGCCGATCGCGTGGTGTTTCCCGCCAACGTACATCTTTGAAGGCATGCGGGATGTGATGAAGACGGGGACGATGAACTGGAACTACCTGTGGATGTCTGCCGGGCTGAACGTGGTGTATCTGGCGCTCGCGGGGGCCTTGTTCTTGTGGATTCTGAATCTGACGCGGAAGCGTGGGCTGCTGACGAAGTTTGCGACGCAGTGAGGTGAGACAGCGGAGCTTTTTTAACCGCAGATAACGCAGAGGGCACAGATGGGAAGGGCAGGCTGGAAGCTTGCTCCACCTTCATGACGTGAATTAGAGATGCCTTTCGGGGTGGGTTTGGCGTAGCACTGGATAGTGGCCCGACGATCTCCAGCCAAGTCCCCTGCCCTGCTGCCTGATGAGACGGTGGCGGCGGAGCTGCATCCGCGCGTGCAGAGGTGGATCAAGAAGGCGTTTGGGAAGCTCACCGAGGCGCAGGAGCTGACGCTGCCACACATCTTGGCAGGCCGGTCGGTGCTGCTGTCATCGCCGACGGGGAGCGGGAAGACGCTGGCGGGGTTTCTGGGGGTGCTGGATCATCTGCAAAGAGCGCATGAGGCGGGGACGCTGAAGCCACGGATTCAATGCGTGTATGTGTCGCCGCTGCGGGCGCTGACGTATGATATTCAGAAGAACCTGATGCCGGCACTGAAGGGCATTGGGCTGGAGGAGATCGTTCGTGTGGGGACGCGCACGGGGGACACGACGGCGGCGGAGCGTGCGGCGCTGAAGAGGAAGCCGCCGCACATCTTGCTGACGACGCCGGAGAGCCTGGCGATCCTGCTGCCGCAGGCAGGGTGGGCGGAGGCGCTGAGCGAGGTACGGTTTGTCATCGTGGATGAGCTGCATGCGCTGGCGGAGAACAAGCGCGGGGCGCATTTGATGCTGAGCCTGGAGAGGTTGCAAAGACGAGTGCCAGCCGGACTGACGCGCATTGGTCTTTCCGCGACGGCGGCGCCGCTGCCGCTTCTTGCCGAGCTTTTGGTTGGGCAAGGGAGGGCGTGTGAGATTGTGGAGGCGCGGATGGAGCGACGGAGACGAGTGGAGGTGCTTTCGCCGATCCGCAGGGATCCCTATCCGCCTTCAGGCTACACAGCGCACCGGGTGATGCAGGACATCGCGGGGATTGTGGAGAGGAGCCGGAATGTGATCATTTTCTGCAACACACGTAGCGGGACGGAAAGCATCACCCTGCGGCTCAAGAACGCGCTGCCGAAGCTGGCGGCGAAGATCGAGGCGCATCATGCGTCCCTGGACCGGGATGTGCGGCTGGAGGTGGAGGACCGGCTCAAAAATGGCGAGCTGCGCGCGGTGGTGTGCAGCACGAGTCTGGAGCTGGGCGTGGACATCGGCAGTGTGGATTGCGTGGTGATGATCTCGACACCGAAGGGGATCAGTCGAGCGCTGCAACGGATCGGGCGCAGCGGGCATAGCATTCACACGGAGAGTCATGGCATCCTGGTGGCGACGAATGTGAACGACCTGATGGAGTGCATCGTGTGCGCGGAGATGACGCGGGCGGTGCGGCTGGATGCGGTGAGACCCCTGGAAAGGCCGCTGGATGTGCTGGCCCAGCATCTGGTGGGCATGGCGATGGAGGGTGGATACACGCGTGAGATGGTGATGGAGACGGTGCGCGCGGCGTTTGCGTTTCGGGAGCTGACGGACGCGGAGCTGGACCGCGTGCTGAACTATCTGGAAGGCGGCGGAAGATCGCTGGAGAGGCAGTATCGGGAGAACTTCGGCAAGATCACGTGGGTGGATGACATGCTGGCCGTGCCGAACAAAAAGGTGGAACGGGAGTATCTGGTGAACATCGGCGTGATCCACACCGAGGGGTCGGTGAGTGTGATCCTGGGCAAGAGGCGGCTCGGGCAGGTGGAGGAGAGCTTTGTGAAGCGGCTGAAGATGGGAGATATTTTTGTTCTGGCCGGACGCATGGTGCGGCTGGTGGAGACGGGTGTGGCGGAGATCCGGGTGGAGGATGCGACGGGGAAGCTGCCGACCGTGCCTTCGTGGAATGCGAACAAGATGCCGCTGGCGTCCGGGCTGGCGCATGAGGTGGCGCTGTTGAGGACGGAATTGGCGGGGAGGATGCGCTTAGAGGTGGGAGCAGGCGAGACGCCTGCGCTACGGCCAACAGGCGGGACGCCTGTGCTACGGGACTGGCTGGTGGAGCGCTTTGAGATTTCGGCGACGAATGCGGAGGCGATCTTGCGGCATTGCCGGAACCAGCTGCGGGTATCGCGCATTCCGACGGATGACACGTTTTTGATCGAGCGGTTTGTGGATGACAGTGAGGGGGCTGATCCAGATCTGGTGCATTTCTTTTTTCACAGCCTCATCGGGCGTAGTGCGAATGATGCGCTGAGCCGCATCATCTCGCATCGGCTCAAGGAGGCGGCGGGCGGGAACACGATGGTGACGATCGATGACTATGGGTTTCTGCTGACGGTGCGGAGCTTTCAGGACCTGGAGCTGGCGGCGTGGCAGGAGCTGTTCATGCCCGAGAACGCGGAGCGTGACATGCATGCGGCGCTGGAACACAGCGAGCTGGTGAAGTGGAACTTCCGCGGGGTGGCGCAGACAGGGCTGATGGTGCCGCGGAATCGCCCGGGGAAGGAACGCCGGCTCAAAGAGCTGCGCTGGAATGCGGAGATTCTCTTTCGCGTTCTGACGGAGCATGAGCCGGATCATCCGATGCTGGTGCAGTCGTATCGCGAGGCAACGCACACGTATCTGGATCTGCCGCGGGCGGTGGAGTTTCTGCGGCGGGCGGCTTCGCTGGATTGGCATCTGGTGACGGTGCCGGTGGTGACACCCTTTTCGTTCGGCATCTTTGCGAGCAAGATCAAGGAGGGGATGATGCTGGAGGATCCGGAGGAGGCGATCGAGAGGCTGTGGCGAGAGTTTGAGAGGAAGACGGGGCCGGAGAAAGGGTAGAAAAATTTGGGTGGAAAGATTGTGTTTTGCGGGGCTGCGGGTGACTTCCGACTCAGGGGTGGTTTGGGGGTTGCTTTACAGGATTAACAAGAGAGACAGGATTTACAGGATGGAGGTGATGCAGTTTCTTCTTGTTAGGCGATGCTGAAGTTGGGTAAGGTGCTGGGCCTTCGTTTTAACCTGAGGAACAGACATCATGACCTTCTCCACGTCTCTGCCATGGTTGCTTGCCCTTGCTCTTGTTGTCTGGCTCGGGGCTGGCATTGCGCAGGCTGAGATCAGGGAGTTCAAGGACAGCGCAGGCCGGAAGGTGCGGGCGGAGCTGGTCTCTCATGACGGGGCCGGACAGATCACCCTGAAGATGGAGAGCGGCACGGTTTTTCAGAAGGTGGCCAACCAGTTCAGCGCGGAAGACCAGCTCGTCATCGCCGAATGGATGAAGCGCACTCCGGCCACTGTAGACTACCGGTTTGAGATCAAGGTCGTGGCCGGGAAGGTAGCCGGCGAGCGGAAGAACATGGGTTACAAGACGGTCAAAAATGAACTCTGGGCCTACAAGGTGGAGATCCGGAACACAGCCAGGAGCGTGGCCAAGAACCTGAAGGTGGAGTATCGCGTGTTTGTGCAGGAAGGGGCTGAAGGCTCCTTTGCCAGTGATGGCAAAAGCGGCTTTCACGCCGGCGAAGCCACGGTGCCCGGACCTCTGCGCTACAATGATGCCGGAACCTTCAGCACGCGGGAGATTCCCATCGATGTGGTGGACTATCGTTACTCCACAACCCGCCAGGACCGCCATGTGGATGCCCTGAAAGGTCTGATGCTGCGCATCCTGGATGCCCAGGGAAAGGTGGTGCATGAATGGGTTTCACCGATCACCACGCTGCGCGGCAAAACCTGGGACAGCATTCCGAAGTCCCTGGAGCTCAAGTAGTCCGACCGGGAGGATTTTCGTCAATAGCCGCAGGTCTAGAGCGTTTATCAGGATGTCAGCCCAATCCCTTCCACCATGAAACGTTTCTCTTTTGTCGTGCTGCCTCTTGTGGCGCTTTTTCTGGGTCAGCAACTGCTGGCCACAGCTTCCAAGTCGAATGTGGGCACGGTGATCAAGGATAAGGATCTGAAGGTGCGGTTTTCCGGCAAGTCGCCGGAACTAAAGGGGAAGCCCTATATCTTGGAATTTTGGGCCACTTGGTGCCCGCCCTGCCGGCAGAGCATTCCGCACCTGAACGAGGTGTACAAGAAATACAAAGGCAAGGGGCTGGAGATCATCGGCGTGACGGATGAGGACAAACAAACCGTGCGGACTTTCGAGAAGACGACGCCGATCGAGTACACCGTGGGCTTTGATCCTTACAAGAAGGTGAACGAGGACTTTGGCATCCAAAGCATCCCGCATGCGCTGCTGGTGGACAGCACGGGCAAGATTGTCTGGGAAGGACACCCGATGAACATGAAGGACAGCGACATCGAGGCGGTGCTGAAGAAGTGAGCTCTCGGTTCGCTGCTCGTTGAAGGCGGGCCGGGAATGTTCGGGGCTTTTTCACGCGAAGAGGTTCCGGACACGCTGAAGCGTGAACAACGTACGGCAGGGTAGCATGTCCATTGAGATGAGTGTGCGGTGAAAGGCGTGCTTGGTGGGGACGTTTCGAAGAGATGATGATGCTTTCTTGTGCTCGTTCTTTGACTTTGGTGACTTCGTTTTCGGTGCTCGCTACTTCGCTGAGCCTGGCGGACTGGCCGCAGTGGCGGGGACCGAACAGGGATGGAGTTTCGACGGATACCACGCCGATCGCGGAGAGCTTTCCGGAGGCCGGATTAAAGAAGGTTTGGGAGAGCGACTACATCCCGAGTGACCACTACGGTGGTCACGGCAGCCCGGTGGTGTCGGGAGAGCAGGTGATCATGTCCGTGGTGTGGCATGATCGCGTGGCATCGGAACAGCGCGAGATCGACACGGAGGTGATGCAGCAGCTGAACTATCGAGGCGTATCGCCAGAGTTGCTGAAGAAGCTGGAAGAGACCCGGCTGAACCTGCCGAAGCTGCGCGGGGCGAAGATGGATGAGTGGATGCTGGAATGGCGGAAGGCGAATCTGACGCCGAAGGAAGACATCAGCCTGGGCAAGTGGGTGGAATCCCGCTTCAAGGCAGGATCCACGGCGCTGCCGCTGGAGGAGATCTCCCGTGTGGCAAAGCGTGAGAACAAGCCTTTTGCCACACCCGAGGAGTTCAAGAACTGGATGGAGGAGGAGAAGTTTTCCCAACCCGTGAAGGACAAGCTGCTCGCTGCGGTGCCAAACACCATCAAGGTGGGCAAGGATGTGGTGGTGTGTCTGGACATCAACACGGGCAAGCAGGTGTGGAAGTTTGAGGCAGAAGGCAAACCGACCGGACGCGGCAGCAGCAGCACGGCCGCAGCGGTGGACGGGAAGGTCTATGCAGCCTGCAGCACGCATTTTTACTGCCTGGATCAGAAGGATGGGAAGCTGCTGTGGAAGGTGGCGCTGCCTGCGCAAGGACCAGCGGCATCGCCCTTGATCGTGGATGGCGTGGTGTACATGGCGGCAGGTCACGCGCAGGCCTACTCAGCGCAGGATGGCAAGCTGCTATGGGAGCAGAAGAAGGTGAAGAGCAACACGGGGAGTCCGGCGCTGTGGCAGCCTTCCCCGGGCGAGCCGGTGCTGGTGATGGTCGGCAACAACACCGTCTATGGCGTCTCGCCAAAGGATGGGAAGATGCTCTGGGAGATTGAAGGCGGCGGGCAATCCACGCCAGTGACGCACGGTGACTGGCTGGTGATTTACAGCGGCACGAAGGATGTGGGTCTGCGGGCCTATCAATGGCAGAAGGATGGTCCGCCGAAGGCCGCATGGTCACACTTCTGGGTGACGATGCGCTACAGCGGCAGCCCGATCATCCATGAAGATCACGTCTATCTGATGTGCGGTGGCAAACACCAGTGCGTGGAACTGGCGACGGGCAAGGTGAGCTGGCTGGAGAACGAGGTCAACAGCACCATCACCTCGCCGATTTTGGCGGATGGAAAGCTCATGGTCTTCGAGAACAACGGCACGCATCTGCGCGTGGTGAAAGCGGCGGCAGATGGGTATCATCAGATCGCTCGGCCAAAAATCGAGGGCATGGGATGCACCTCGCCGGCGCTGAGCAACGGCAAGCTGATCGTGCGGCAGCGTGAGAAGCTGGTGTGCTTTGATCTGCGGCCGGAGAAATAAGTCCGGTGGACTGACAAACCGTCAGGGTTTCGCAGAAGACAGTTCGGAGGTGCCTCCAGCACGATATCACATCGCCGAAACAATCGGCATGGTTGCTCCAGCCTTGGCGGGCTGGGGCATCTGCACTCCTTTGGAGAGCCTGCGTCACGCGCCCGCATCGATGGCACCTATATAGGTAATTATCTTGGGCTTGAGGATGCCCCACACCAGATCTGCGTGCCGGTCGTTCTGAGTTAACCAACAGCAGTAAATCACCATGTAACTACAATGGATCCACCATGGAGGTATGGCTGATCTTAAAGCTGAGTATCATGAGCTCGGAACTGTCTGATTAAACTCTTTTAGGTTAGGCAAAAAGACGAATCATATCACATTGTAAATACACGAGAGTGGATGCGTCGGGCTGCGATAGACAGCGCCATCTCTACCGAGGCGTTTATGTTGTTGATGGTTAGTCTTTTGGATCGCTGTCTCATCATGGATCGACGGCTCTCTCCTGCTGACTAAGCCTGCGTGCAGGCACTCTTTTCAGGCCCATCAGAGGGAGAAAGAGAGCTTCGATGGTTTTAAGACAAATATTTGAGCCTAGCTGGCGTCAGGGTCGCTCATCAAGACTAAATCAATCCTCGTATATTATTTGTATTTTGATTAAGTTTTCATCTTGTTTCTTAGATACTGCTTATGACAGCCTGCTGCTCGCCTCACCCGAGGTTCATCACGATGAAAACCCAACCTACCCCGACATCGTCTGTCACCCGTTCCCTCACTGCCATGGCCCTCATGGCGGCTTCGTCACTGTCTCTGAGCCACGCTGAAGATATCTTCGGCTCCGCTTACGGGCCGCTTCTGGACATGCCGGCAAACCTCTTTTCCACTCCGGTCCCTACCTCTGAGTACCGACGAGGGGCAATCGCCAACATGCAGATCACGCAGAATGGATCTGTATCCCTGTCCGTCCGGTTTCAGAACCGTGTGCATCGGCAGACGGCGGTCTTCGTCGAAGACGTGGACGCGGGTGAACCCACTTGGGTGGCCGACTTTGGCACGACTCCCAGCGGTCATCAATTGAAGGCCTACCTCTTCACGAACGTGGGCGATGTGGTCATGGAATGGCTGACACCCACCGGAGACTACTACTTCCACAGTGAGCTGAGTCGCGGGGCCAGCAGCAGAAATGACAGTGAAATGTTCCCGAAAGCGCGGCCCTACAACACGGTGAGTTTCGAGGAGTCTGTCTTCAGTCCCGATGATGAGAGCAACCCCCCCGTCCTAGTCGGGTCAGGGCACGGCATCCTGCTCATCAGCGCTTCCGGCACCTCCATCTTCGCGGGGACTCTTCCCGATGGTCAGACAGTGACGGGCGGCGGACAATTGACGCGGGGAGGCTACACCTTTCACGCACCCATGATGCTGCGCACCCTTTCAGGACGCGACACACTTTGCGGCACCCTGGCCGGAGTCGATGATCCCAATGCCCCCGGTTACCTCAAGTGGGTGAAAGGAGCCTCTTTTAGTGATGCCATCCTGCCTTCTGGCGGATGGGCCAATGTCGGGCCCCTGACGTCTCCCTACACCCCGCCTGCAGTGGGTTAGCGGATCATGCCGGGGCTACAGGACGGACCGCTGAACATGGAGCTGGCGCTGGTAGCTGCCGATCGTGAGCCGCTTCCAGACACGACTGCCTTTCTGAAGAAGCTCTTCACCCTGACGGACTATAACCAAGCGGTCTTCCCAGCTCCAAACGCGGAGAAGCTGCAGGTGAATTTCATCCCAGCCCTGGGCTTCTTTACCGGCAAGGTGAAGCTGCCTTTCACACCACCCATGCAGCCCAAGACGGTGCACTTCTCCGGCGTGGTGAAACAGCGTTACGCCTACATCGACGCTGCCACGGGTGAAGGTTATGGGCCCTACGGAGAGGGCCGGGGCTTCTACCTCGCAGATGCAGTGCCAGGCACGGTGCAGGGACCGAAGGTGTCCGGGACGGTGTTCCTGTACCCAACCTACTACTGATCAAAATCTTTGGCGTCTCCTGCTCAGCAACGGGCGGGAGATGCCTCCCCCCAATCCCCCCGACCCAACCCAAACGCTAACGCAACCAAAGCAATCCACCTCGTCGTGAAATTCCAATTCTACCCAAAAACCTCCGTGAAACGTTCTCTCGCTCCATGGCGCTCATGGCGGCTTTCTCCACCTCTGCCATCCGGGCCACGGACATCTCCGGCACGGCCTGCGGAGCCATCTTCCAGACACCAGACTTTGCTTATCTGGGGCTGCCGGTCGCCATCCCCGCCATGGAGTATGAGCGGGGTGCCGTGGCGGAAATAAAGATCACGGCGAGTGGTGCTTTCACCCTGAAGATCGCCTTTTCCAAGCGTGTGTACCGCACCACCGGCACCTTCGTGGAGCAGGAAGGTAGCACGCCGGAGTTCCCTTACCATGTGGCCGTGATCGGCGAGACGACCGAAGGCTTCATCATGCAGATTGACCGGGGGCCCGATGGAGTGGTGGCTTTCTTTTGGGACGACGCGGAAGGCAATGGTGCTGGAGGAGGCATGGCACTGAGCCCGGTGGTTCAGCGGGATGGACTTCCCATTGGTGAAATTGCTGCTTACAACACGGTCTTCATCCGGCCCTACCCGCTCCTGCAAGGCAATGACAGCAGTCCTGAAGACCTCAAGGTGGGAACAGGCTACGGCTCGCTGAAGATCCGCGCGTCGGGACGGTCGACCTTTGTGGGTGTGCTTCCTGATGGCAAGACGGTGACCGCCAACGGGCCGCTGACCTTCGGTGCTGACCTGGGTGTGCCTGTGCTCCTGCGCGCGTCTGCCAAGGACTCCCTGGTGTGCTCCCTGCCGGTCATGGACCAGCTCGAAGCCCAAGGCATCTGGTACAAGAAAGCTTCCAACGGGAACAACACGATCCACCCTGCGGGAGGACCGCTCGGGGTCACGATCACCTCCGCGCCCTACACGCCGCCCACCTCGGGTGAGCTGGCCATTCTCGGCACGCCTGACCAGCCCCTGAACGCGGTGCTGGAGTTGCTGGCCGCCGACCGCCCTGGTGCAGGCTCTCCGAGTGATCCTGTGGCCTTCCTGACGCAGCCTTTCAAGCTGAAGGCCAATCACCAGGCGGTATTTCCGGCTCCGAACACGGACAAGCTGAAGGTGGACTTCCACCCTCAGACGGGATTCTTCACGGGAAGCGTGAAGCTGCCGGTGACGCCTCCGCTGCAGCCGAAGAAGGTGGAGTTCAGGGGTGTGGTGAAGCAGCATCGCAACGACGGCTATGGCGAAGCCGAGGGCTTTTATGTGGCAGATCCGCTGCCAGGCACCGTGGACGCTCCAAAGGTGTCCGGGCTGGTGCGCATCGCTCCGAGCGTGGTGTCCGCGGAGTGATCGGTTTGACCTGAGGAGAAAGCACCTCTCTCCGAAATGGGGAGAGGCGCTTTTTTTGTTTTTCCAAGTTGGGTTCAGAACTGCGCTCGGGGGAAATGCGATGTCCCTGCCCTGGAGCGAAATGGGGCCAAATTCGATCGAGGTCTACGCTGGTGGTCTAGGTCAATCCGGCCTAATCCGACCGGTTCGCGATTGACCTGGGGGGCTAGTTTCGTTGATCCTTTTCCCTTTCCTCGCAGATTTGATTTTTATGACCTCCCGACGCTCTTTTATTTCCTCGGCTTCTGCTGTCTCGCTCTCCATCGCTGCGCTGCCTCTGGCGGCTGCGGACGGGAAGAAGTACCGCACGGCACTCATCGGCAGCGGCTGGTGGGGGATGAACATCCTGCGGGAGGCGATGACCTCCGGGCGCATCCAGGTGGTGGCGCTGTGTGATGTGGACGCGAAGGTGCTGGAGAACGGGATCGAGGATGTGAAGTCCGAAAGCGGTGGTGAGGCGCCGAAGGGATATAAGGACTACCGCGAGCTGCTGAAGGAGGCGAAGCCGGAGATCGTGATCATCGGCACGCCGGACCACTGGCATGCGCTACAGAGCATCGCGGCCTGTGAGGCCGGAGCGCATGTGTATGTGGAGAAGCCGACGGGGCACACGATCGGCGAGAGCCGGGCGATGGTGAACGCGGCGAAGAAGTCAGGCGTGGTGGTGCAGGTGGGGCTGCACCGGCGGATCGGCCCGCATCATGTGGCGGCGATGGACTTTCTGAAATCTGGCAAGGTGGGGAAGGTGGGCATGGTGCGCCTTTTTGCGCATAGCCGTGGTGGTGCTGAGATGCCAAAGCCGAACAGCAAGGTGCCGGACACGATGGACTGGGAGATGTGGTGCGGACCTGCGCCGATGCGCCCCTTCAACACGAAGCTGCATCCCGGTGGCTGGCGCGGCTTCCTGGACTATGCGAACGGGACGATGGGTGACTGGGGTGTGCACTGGCTGGACCAGGTGCTGTGGTGGAGCGGTGAGAAGGGACCGAAGAAGGTCTTTTGCACCGGTGGAAGGCCTATCGCGGGCGCAGCGGTGCTGAATGACAAGGAGCAGACGACGGACGCGCCGGATCATCAGGTGGCGACGTTTGAGTTCGAGAACTTTACCGCGGTGTGGGAGCACCGGAAGTTCGCGGGCAACGGTCCAGAGAAGCACAATGTGGGTGCCTACTTCTATGGTGACAAAGGCACGCTGCACATCGGCTGGAAGGATGGCTGGACCTTTTATCCTGCCGATGGGAAGGGCGAGGTCACGCATGGTGACAGCCAGCTTCAGGAGCCGGAGGGCGACAGCCACAACATCGGCGCGCTGTGGGCGGACTTCATCGACGCGATCGACAAGGGTCGTCAGCCGGTGGCGGACATCGAGAGCGCGCACAGGTCAAGCTGCCTGCCTCTGCTGGGGATGATCTCCTGGCGCTGCGGGAGGAGCATTCAGTGGGATGCGGAGAAGGAGGAGATCATCGGCGATGCCGAGGCGACGAAACTGCTGAAGAGGGAGTACCGGGCGCCGTGGAAGTATCCGGTGTGATGCGGCACGGCATTTATGATTTGTGATTTATGATTTGGCTCATCATGAATCACTCCGACCTCCGGAACCTCGTTCTGGCGAACGAGCCTACAGGACTGGGTCACTTCACTTCTTGATCTTCACCATGACGGCAGGCTCGGTCCACTTCCAGAATTTGGGTGAAAGCAATTTGGGATAGTCTTCGGGATCATCACCCAGGGAGCTGATGGGGTTCTTGTCCTTGTCACGTTTAGTTAGGCCTTGGATCTCGCCGCTGGTGATGGCGGCGCTGACGGCCTCGTGATCGATGCCCCAGAGGATGCAGACGCCGTCCTGCGGATAGCGGACGAGGTAGAGGGTGCCATTGCCAGGCTTGGCAGTGTCCTTGACGATGGCGAAGTGGAGCTTTTCCTCGGTGTTCACGCCGGTGTCACGCAGCATGAGGGTGTAGATGTTCGGCGGCTTTGGCGCGGCCTGCGGCTCGGCGGGATCTGGCACGGGCACGTCCCGGATTTCCATGAGGCCCTTCGGAGCATCGGTGACATGGAAGATGAAGATCTCCTTCGGGTCATCCACGGGATGCCAGGAGCCTTCCCATTCCTCGGCATTCTCAGGCTTCAGGCCGATGGAGGTGGCACCGAAGTTATCCGGCACGGTGGTTTCCGGACAGGCCGTGAGGAGGGCGGCCATCGCAACGCCGCCGAGGAGGTGGAGGAGCTTCTTTTTCATAGCAGGGATACTGATACGACACTCGACGCCACCTTTGTCTCCGTGTAAATGGCTTATTCATGTGGTGGCAATATGAAGATGCGCAGGAGCGCAAAGCTAAGATCCAGAAGCAGATCGCGAAGCGGCAAAAGCGTGGAGAACGCTTTGAGGTGCTGGCCGCGCCCGCGGGCAGGCAGAAGCTGTGCACCACTTTCTGGGGCCAGTCCTGGAGCCTGAACCTGGAGTCCTACCAGGACTATGAAACCCGCCTACCACGTGGGCGCAGCTACCTGCGGCAGGGGAACGTGTACAATCTGGAGATCGAGCCGCAGGCCATCCGTGCGGTGGTGGCGGGGTCTGAACTGTATGAGACGAGCGTGAGCATCCAGCCGCTGCCGAAGAAGCGCTGGCAGGAGATCGTGGAGGCGAGCGCGGGCGAGGTGGGATCCATGCTGGACCTGCTGGCCGGGAGGCTGGGCGATGGACTGATGCGGGTGCTGACGGATACTGAGCGTGGCCTTTTCCCGAAGCCGAAGGAGATCCGCTTTGACTGCTCCTGCCCGGACCACGCGGACATGTGCAAGCATGTGGCGGCGGTGCTCTATGGCGTGGGGGTGCTGCTGGACACGAAGCCGGAACTGCTCTTCACGCTGCGGGGTGTGGACCAGGCGGAGCTGCTGTCTCATGCGAGCAGCACGACGATCACGGACCTGTCTGCAACCTTAGGCGACCTGGAGGGGACGGATCTCTCGGCGCTGTTTGGGATTGATCTCGGAAGCCTGGATATGCTGACGGAGGAGCCGGTGCCGACACCCGAGCCGCCATCTTCTCCGCCGCAACCGGCGAAGAAGGCAAAAAAGGCGACCGCGAAGAAGGCTGTGGCCAAGAAAGCCCAAGGACCGAAAGGACAGAAACGACGGAAAGGACCTGAGGCAGGCTGAGGGCTTGCTCAGCCGAGGCCTTCAATCTTCCAGCCATCGCGGTAGTCGCGCTTCACGAGCTTGTTCGCGGCTTCGTGGTTGCTGATTTTGCAGGTCTCGCGGTCGAACTCCAGCCACTGGCCGGGGAAGCGATCTGTGATGGTGCCGACGAGCACACTTTCGGTTAGGGGGCCACCGTGGGTGAAGTCGTCGCAGCTCTTGCGGCCTTCGAGGATGGCATCGACCCAGTCGTGGTAGTGGTCCTGGCCTTTGAGTTTCGGATACTTGTCAGCGGTGAAGCTTTCCTCCGGCAGCACGAAGGGACGCTGGCCGTAGGGCTTGAAGATGGCGCCCTCCGTGCCGACCCAGAAGGTGCCGGAGTCAGGGAACTTGGTGAGCACTTTCGGCATCTTGACCTTGGTCATGTCAGGGGCCACGCCGCCGTCATTCCAGGTGAGGCGGAAGGTGTCTTCGGCGGTGAAGTCGGTGCCTTCGAAGTCGATCTCGACGATGCGTTTCTCGCCCCAGAGCGGGCCGCTGCTGCCGCCATGGGTGAGACGAGCACGGGTCGGCTGGGCGAGCTTCAGCGCATCAAAGGTGGTGTCGAAATGATGGCAGCCCATGTCTCCCATCTCGCCGCAGCCAAAGTCGAACCAGGCGCGCCAGTTTTGCGGATGGTAGGTGTCTGCGAGGTAAGGCACCGGAGCGCGCACGCCGCACCAGAGGTCCCAGTCGAGGCCTTCGGGGATGGCATCGCCCTGAGGACGGAGGGTGGTGTTCTTGGGCCACCAGTTCAGCGGCTTATTCTCCCACATGATGACCTCTTTCACTTTGCCGATGGCACCGCTGCGGATGATCTCCACCGTCATGCGTGCCTCAATGCTGGAGCGACCCTGGTTGCCGAGCTGGGTGACGACGCCTGCTTTTTTGGCCTCCTCGGTGATGACGCGGCACTCGTGCAGGGTCGGTGCCATGGGCTTCTGGAGGTAGACGTGCTTCTTCGCGCGCAGGGCGGTGACGCAGGGACCTGCATGGCTGTGGTCCGGGGTGCCGATGGTGATGGCGTCAAACTTGTCCGCGTGCTTGGCCAGGAGCTCGCGCCAGTCCTTGTGCTGGGAGGCATCCGGGAAGTCCTTGGCCGCAGCGGCGAGGTGCTTGGCGTCCACATCGCAGATGGAGACGATCTTCACCTTCCCGTGCCGGGCCACGCTGCGCATGGTGTTTCCGCCCATGCGGGCCACGCCGAGGCTGGCGACCTGGAGCATGGAATTGGGCGAGGCGCTGCTCAGGATGGCGGGGAAGCCAAAGGAGGCGGCTGCAGCAGAGGTGGACTGGAGAAAGTGGCGGCGGTTCATGGTCTGGGAGGAGAAACGGAGGTCAGAGCCGGTTCTTCACCCCGGAATCAACCCGCTTTTTCGATTGCGCACCGGCCCAGGGGCACGATCCTCGCCGCCCTTATGCTCCAAGCTGGAATCGTCGGCCTTCCCAACGTAGGCAAATCCACCCTCTTCAATGCTGTCACCCGCACCCGCAAGGCGGAGGCAGCCAACTACCCCTTCTGCACCATCGAGCCCAACCAGGGCGTCGTGATCGTGCCGGATGAGCGCCTCGGCGTGCTCTCCAAGCTGAGCGGTTCCCAGAAACTGGTGCCTGCCGCCATCGAGTTTGTGGACATCGCCGGCCTCGTGAAGGGCGCCAGCCAGGGGGAAGGTCTCGGCAACAAATTCCTCAGCCACATCCGCGAGGTGGACGCCATCGTGCACGTGGTGCGCTGCTTTGAAGATGGGGACATCACCCATGTCACTGGCACCGTGGACCCCGTCCGCGACATTGAGGTCATCAACACGGAACTCATCCTGGCGGACATGGACAGCGTCGGCAAGCGCCTCAACAAGTCTGAAAAAGACGCCAAGCGCGGCATCAAAGAAGCCCAGGCCGAGCATGCGCTCTGCCAGAAGCTCATGCCGCATCTGGATGCCATGAAGCCTGCTGTGACCCTGGATCTGAGTGATGAGGAGAAAAAGCTGCTGAAGTCCTTCTTCTTGCTCAGCGGCAAGCCCTGCATCTACGCCTGCAACGTGGCCGAGGCCGACCTCGCCTCTGCCTCCAAAGAGCCGGACAAGCATCCGCTCGTCGCCAAAGTGCGTGAGTATGTGAGCCATGCCCACGCAGCCAGCGCCTGCGTGGTCAGCGCGGCCATTGAGAATGAACTCGTGGATCTGCCTGCAGAAGACTCGGCAGCCTACCTCGCCGATCTCGGCGTGACGGACAGCGGCGTGAACCAGCTCATCAAGAGCGTCTACTCGCTGCTCGGTCTCCAGACCTACCTGACCACCGGTGAGAAAGAAACCCGTGCCTGGACCATCACGAAAGGCATGAAGGCTCCGCAGGCTGCGGGCGTCATCCACGGTGACTTCGAACGCGGTTTCATCGCGGCGCAGGTCGTTCATTACGACGACCTCATCACCCTCGGCTCCGAAGCCAAGGCCCGCGAGGCCGGCAAGCTCCGCATCGAAGGCAAGGAATACGTCATGCGCGACGGCGACGTCGTGGAGTGGCGCTTCAATGTTTGATCGACTTTCGCCGAAATAGTCTGGCACTCTGGGTGTTGTGAACGGGATTGAAGGGGTGATACCCTGTCCCGAATCACGTCCATGAGTGCCGAACCTCCGAGCTCCACCGAAAATCTCATCCTGCTGCTCACCCAGCATCAGGAGCAGCTTTTCCGCTACATCTTCAGCCTCGTGCCCTGCGAGGCGGATGCTCGCGACATCCTGCAGGAAACGAGCGTCGCGCTGTTTCGGAAGTTTGATCAATACGATGCCACGCGGCCTTTCATGCCGTGGGCCTACCGCTTCGCCTACCTGCAAGTGCAGAAACACCGCGAGAAGTCCGCACGCTCTCCCCTGCTCTTCAGCGAGGACGTGATGGACCTCATCGCGAACGAGCGCTCGCACATCGAGCCACAGCTCGATGAACGTCTGCGTCTTCTCGATGGCTGTCTGGGCAAGCTCACACCACAGGACAAGGAGCTGATCACCAGTCGCTATGCCCTGCGTCAAGGCGCAGAGGAGATGATGCAGCGCTTTGACCTGAGCCGCCGCACCCTCTTCCGCAATCTGGAGATGCTGCGCCAGCGCCTGCACGACTGCGTCAGCCGCCAGCTCCAATCGGAGGGCCTCACATGAACCTCGAGTCCCTCATCCACGCCCAGCTCGATGGCGAAATCACACCCGAGCAGCACACGCAGCTCGAATCCCTTCTGCGCGAAGACTGGCAGGCACGTCGTCTCTATCTAGAGCTCGCGGATCAACACGCGCGCCTGCTTCAACAACCTCAAATCTCCACAGGCCGCCTGACAGGTGAATCCAACACCTCTCGTCACCTAACCAATCATTCGCCTGCCCCCATTCGTCTGCCAATCAAGCCTCTGCTGGCCGCCGCAGCAGCCATCGTGCTGACCTTTGCCCTCTGGCCTCGCGAAGCTGCCATCCAGCCCGAAGCCACCTCCAACGGCGTCGCCATGCTCAGCCAGACCATGAATGCCGAGTTTGCTCAAGGCTCTCTGCGCAGTGGCGACACGCTCACACCTGGCATCATCAAGCTCAGCAAGGGTCTCGCACAGATCGAGTTCTTCAGCGGTGCCACGGCCTTGATCGAAGGCGCTGCCGAGATCGAGGTCATCTCCGCGTGGGAAGCCCGCTGCAAGAGCGGTCGTGTGCGCGTGCATGTGCCACCAGCGGCCAAAGGCTTTCTCATGCACGCTCCCGGCATGAAGCTTGAAGACCTGGGCACCGAGTTCGCCCTGAATGTGAAGGACGACACCAGCGCCGTGCATGTCTTCGATGGCGAGGTTATCGCGCATACCTCCGAATCTCAACGCGAAAGCCTGAAGCAGGGCATGTCTCTCACCTCCGCCAAGCTCAGCGTCACACCGCAGGATTTCCTTCCCATCAGTGAGTTGCAAGGTCTCGTGAAACAACGTGCAGCCCAGCGCTTCGCCGAATGGCAGGCATGGTCTCAGCAGATGAGCAAGGACCCACGGCTCATCGCCTACTACCCCTTCAAGCATTGGGAAAACGACCGCTGGGATCGCATGGTGAACAACTTCGCCGAGCCACGCCGCCCTCGCAGTGATGGCGGTGCCGTGGGTGCGCAGTGGACGCAAGGCCGCTGGCCGGAAAAGCAGGCGCTCGAGTTCAAACGCCCAGGCGATCGCGTGCGCCTGAACCTTGATGGCACCTACACCGCCATCACCCTCGCCTGCTGGGTGAAGGTGGACAGCGTGGACAAGAAGTACAACTCCCTCCTGCTCACGGATGGCTATGACAATGGCGAGCCTCACTGGCAGATCCACGAGGATGGCAGCCTCATGTTCTCCATCATGTATCGCCCCACCGATGCGCCGAAGAGTGTGAAGTATAATCAAATGTATTACAGCAAACCGGTCTTCACTTCGGACAGCCTCGGCCGCTGGCACCACCTCGTCGTGACCTACGACAATGAGAGCGGCAAGGTCATCCAATACTTCGATGGCCAGGAAGTCGGCCGCCAGGTCTCCAAAATCCACGTCCCGGGTCGCGACATCACCTTCGGCCCTTGTGAAATCGGCAACTGGGGCCTGCCGACCAATGGTCATCTCTTCCCGATTCGAAATCTCAATGGCGCCATTGATGAATTTGCCATCTACAGCACCGTTTTATCCGCTTCCGAAATCCAAACCATGTATCAGCAAGGCCAACCTGAATGAGATCCGTTCTTTCACTCCTCCTAGTCGCAGTCACCGCATTCGCGCAGCAGTCTGATAAGCCCAAGCCCGCGCCGACGACGCTCGCACCCGAAGTCACCTCTTCTGTCGAAGCGCATCCAGCGCTTGTGTATGCGAGCTATGGCAAGCGTGAGATGCTGCTTGATCTCTGGAAGCCCAAAGCGGCAACAAAACCCCTTCCAGCCATCATCTGCATTCACGGTGGCGGCTGGTTCAAAGGCGACCGCAACTCCATGGCGAACATCGCTCAGGCCTTGGCCGCGAAGGGCTATGTCACGGCCACCATCAGCTATCGCCTCAGTGGTGAGACCAAGTTTCCCGCCGCCATTCAAGACTGCAAAGCGGCCGTGCGCTTCCTGCGCGCCAATGCCGCAAAGTTTGGTATTCAGAGCGAGACCATCGGTGTCACGGGTCTTTCCGCAGGCGGACATCTCGCTGCACTGCTCAGCACCAGCGGCGGCGTGAAGGAACTCGAAGGCGAAGGTGGCCATGCGCATCAATCCAGCACCGTGCAAGCCTGCGTGGCCATGGGTGCCCAGAGTGATCTGGAAAGCACCCGCATCGGCGAGTTGAGCAGCAAGACCGATGATCCCTTCTACCGCACCTTCCTCGGTGATTCGCAGAAGAAGATCCCGCAAACCTATGCGCTGGCATCGCCACGCCATCATCTCGACAAAGCCGATCCACCGCTCGCCTTCATGGCAGGCGAATTGGATGATGCCAGCACCCATGCGGATGATGCCCGCGCCGACCTGGAGAAGCTCGGCATCCCCACTGGTCTCACCCTCATCCCACAGGCGCCTCATGCCTTCCTCGGCCAGCAAAAGGCTTTTGATCCCTGCGTGTCCGCCTGTGAGACTTTCTTCAACCACCATCTGAAGAAGACGAAGTGATCCATCATGTCACGCTGGACTTGGACATCAGACGTACGTTGTTCACGCTTCAGCGTGTTCAATGAGCGCACGCTAACCAAAAAGCCGTGGCTAAACGGATGCCCCTCCCTCGAATAGTCGTCTCATATTGATGTCCGAAAACGGCGAGCGTCCCGCCGCCATGTGTGCTTAAAGTAGCACCATGATCCTGGACGCTGAAGCCTGTTATGCCGCACATCGTGGACGCGATGCGCGCTTTGACGGCGTGTTTTTCACCGGGGTGAAGACCACCGGCATCTACTGCCGTCCCGTCTGCCCGGCCCGCACACCGGCCGCCACTTCCTGCGCGTTCTTTGACACCGCCAGTGCTGCCGAGGCCGCAGGCTTCCGCCCCTGCCTGCGCTGCCGGCCCGAGGTGGCCCCCGGAAGCCCGGGCAACACCTTAGCAGACTCTTTGTTACGCCGAGTGCGCGAGCGCGCCATGGAGGGCATGACACTGGAGACCATGGAGCCCGAGATGGGCCTGAGCATGCGCCAGGTGCGGCGCATCTTCCTGGCCGAGTTTGGCGTGACACCCGTGCAGGTCGTGCAGACCCAGCGCCTGCTCATGGCCAAGCAGTGGCTGCGCGAGACTACACGCCCGATCAGCGAGATCGCCCTCGCGGCCGGCTTCCGCAGCCTGCGCAACTTCAATGCCCTCTTTCGCGAGCACTACCGCATGGCACCGTCCGCCTGTCGCACTCAGCAATCACGCACGGACGATGCCATCAAACTCCGTCTCACCTATCGCGAGCCCTTCGCTTGGGAGACCATGCTGGCTTACTTCCGCAGTCGCTTGCTCCCAAGTGTGGAGGAGATCACCGGCAGCGAATACCACCGCACCGTGATGCTCGGCAAAGCCACCGGCTGGATCCGTGTGTCACCGCTTCCTGATGAAGCAGCACTGCGCGTGGAAGTATCTCCAGGACTCATGCCCGTGCTCGGCACTGTGCAAAGCCGTGTGCGTCGCATGTTTGACCTCGATGCACGTCCTGATCTGATCCAGGAACGACTCGGTCAGGATGAACTGCTCGCTCCTGTGATGAAGAAGCATCCCGGCCTGCGTGTCTGTGGTGCCTGGGATGTCTTTGAGCTGGCGGTGCGTGCCGTGCTAGGTCAGCAAATCACCGTGCGCGCAGCTACCACGCTTTCCGCCAGGCTTGTGCATGAAGTGGGTCACAAGGTGGAGACACCCTTCGAAAATCTGAACCGTCTCGGCATCACGCCGGAAGCCATTGCCAGGATGAGCATCGACTCACTCTGCCGTCTCGGTCTCGTCAGTGCGCGAGCGAAGACCCTGCATCACCTCGCCGAGTTTGCGATGGCTGGCGGCTTTGATTTTCCACCTGGGCAGGATCACGAAGATGTGGTGGAAAAATTGGTTGCGCTGCCCGGCATCGGGCCCTGGACCGCGCATTACATCGCCATGCGTGCGCTGCGCTATCCTGATGCCTTCCCTGCCGCCGACCTCGGTCTGCGCAAGGCCATCGGCAAAGGCGAGCTCGTCTCCACCCGCGCCGCCGCCGAGCGCTCCGAAGCTTGGCGACCCTGGCGCGCCTACGCCTCCATCGCCCTCTGGACCAGCCTCACCCCATGACTCCGACCCTCTATTTCACCACGCTCGACTCTCCGTTGGGCGAGCTCACCCTCACCGCCACGGACGGCGGGCTCTGCGGCCTCTTCTTCACCGACCACAAATATTGGCCGGCCAGCAAACCCACCTGGCAGCGCGATGACGGCCCGCGCTTCGATGCCGCTCGCCAATGGCTACGTGACTACTTCGCCGGTCACAAAGCCTCCAAGCTGCCACCGCTGGCCTTTGCCCATGGCACGGACTTCCAGCAGCGCGTTTGGCAGGCTCTGCAAAGCATTACCTCCGGCCAAACCAAAACCTACACCGAGATCGCCCAGATGATCGGCGCGGAGAAAGCCGTGCGCGCCGTGGGCACCGCCATCGGAAAAAATCCACTCTCCATCCTCGTGCCCTGCCATCGTGTCATCGGCACCAATGGCAGCCTCACCGGCTTTGCCGGAGGTGTGGAGCGCAAGCGCTGGCTGCTCATCCACGAGGGTGTGATGCTGCACTGAACTGAACCGGCAAAGAGATGATGAGAAATCTCCGTGCGAGGCGTTTGAGATCTACCAACCTCATGAATATTCACGCCTTCACCGCTGCTTTTCTCAGCCTTGCCCTCGCCGTCTCCGCCGAAGCACCCGCCACCAAGACGAAGAAAGCCCCGAACGCCGTGCTGACTCCTATCCAGGATGTGGCCGGACTGCCACGCGTGCTCTTGATCGGTGATTCCATCTCCATGGGTTACACGCCCGAGGTGCGCAAGCTGCTGGCGGGCAAGGCCAATGTGCACCGCATCCCGCAAAACGGCGGCCCAACCAAAAATGGTGTCGCCAATATCGAGAAGTGGCTCGGCACCGGCAAATGGGATGTCATCCACTTCAACTGGGGCATTCACGACCTGAAGTTCATGCCGGACGGCAAGCGCCAGGTCGAGGCCGCCGACTATGAGAAGAACCTGCGCGACCTCGTCGCCCGCATGAAGAAGACCGGTGCCAAGCTCATCTGGGCCACCACCACTCCCATTCCTGAAGGTGAACTGAATCCGGCGCGCAAGTTCGGCCAGGTCAAAGACTACAATGACATCGCCACTCGCGTGATGACCGAGAACAACATCGCCGTGGACGACCTCAACGCGCACATGACCCCGCAGTTTGACCGCCTGCACAATCCCAAGGATCTCCACTACGGTGCCGAAGGGTATGCCTTCCTGGCTCAAAAGGTGGCCGAGGAGATCTCCAAGGCTCTGCCCGCCAAATAAGCAAGGACGCGAAGATTCTGCGTTAAAAGCTCTCCGGGGACGGAGATACTCCAGGAAACCTCATGTCCCCGGCCGAAACCGAACGTCATCACCGCTTCCTGCGCAGCTTCACCGCGCACGAGCCAGCCATCCGCGCCCACGTGCGGCGGTTGGTGCCCGCAAGGGCCGATGCAGATGATGTGATGCAGGAGATCAGCGTGGTGCTTTGGGAGAAGTTTGATTCGTTTCGCGATGGCGCTGACTTCCGCGCCTGGGCCTTCGGTGTCGCCCGCTTTGAGGTGCTGGCGTGGCTGCGAGATCGCGGCCGAGATCGCCTGGTGCTGGATGAAGAGGTCATCACCAAGATCGCCGAGGAAACCACCGCCGAAGAGCCTCGCCTGCAGCGCCAGCGCGAGGCTCTGGAGCACTGCATGAAGAAGGTGCCTGCGGATCAGCGTGACCTGCTCATGCAGGCCTACCAGCCCGAGTCACGCATCCAGGAAGTGGCGCAAGGCAGCGGCCGCACCGTGGCAGGCTTTTATCAGTGGCTGCACCGCATGCGCAAGCTGCTGCTCGACTGCATCCGCCGAGCCCTGACCCAGGAGGAGGTGGCATCATGAAGCCAGACCTCGAATCCCTCATCGAAGCCTATCTCGATGGCTCGATCACCGCGTCGCAGATGCAGCAGCTCAATGCCTTGCTCCTAATCAATGCGGAGGCGCGACGTGAGTTCGCCGAAATCCTCAATGTGGACTCCGCGCTCGCTGCCATGGCCGCCGACTGGACTCAGGAGCAAGCAGTGCCGCAGATCATCCGCCCCGTATCGCGACCTGCCAGGTGGCTCACCTCACCCCCCTGGGTCGCAGCAGCCGCTTCCATCGCACTCTTTTTGTTAGGCGGCTGGTGGTGGCAGGACTCTCAACGTGGTTTTGCCAGGGTGGAGAAAGCCGCAGGCATCACCAATCTGCGTGAGGGCGCATCTCTGCGCAGCGAATCCGTCCAGCTCGCCGCAGGTACCGTTTCACTCATCAGCGCACGCGGAGCACGCATCATCATCGAGGCCCCTGCCGAGTTCCGCTTTGAATCCGCCCAGCGTTTGCACATGAAGCGCGGCCGTCTCTCCGCTGATGTGCCACCTGCCGCGAAAGGCTTCACAGTCATCACCCCTTCCGGTGACGCCGTGGACCTCGGCACGCGCTTCGGCGTCGATGTGCCCTCCAGAGGCGCGGCTGAAGTGCATGTATTTCAGGGCGAGGTCATCGCCAAGGCCAACGGCGCGCCCGCCAAGCAGAGTCTGCGCACCGGCGATGCCGTGATGTTTGATACTGGCGCCAATACCTCGCGCGAACTGCGCTCCGCAGCCTTCATCCAGGCCGATGAAATGCGCGAACTCACCGCGGGACTCGCGGCTGGTCAGCGTGTACAATCAGATGCGGCACTCGCCGAACTGAAACGTGACCCCGCCTTGATCGCTTTGATGGACTTTGAATCCGATGAGTCTCTTCCCGGCGTGTTCCGCAACGTACAAGGCCGCTGGCCGGGCTCACACGCACCGGAGTTTGTGAATATCGGCGATCATCTAAAGCTGGATGTCGGTAGCGAGCATGACTGGCCCCAGCTCACCCTCGCCGCGTGGGTTCGCATTGATCGTCTCGGCGCGCCTTATCAGTCGCTGCTGCACACCGATGGCTGGAGCAAGAACAACCCAGGCCAGGTGCATTGGATGATCAATCGCGACACCACCATGCGCCTCGCGCTCATCGGCAACACGCTGGCCCCTGAAGCCAACGAGCGCGATGGCCATCCCGACTCACTCATACCCGTGCTGCCCGAGCAAGGTCGCTGGGTTCATCTCGCCACTGTGTATGATTCCCAGGCCAAAACCGTGCGCTTCTACCTCAATGGCCAGTTTGACAAAGAGACACGGTTGGCCATCGCCTACCCAGCACGCCTCGGCTCAGCACAGATTGGCAACTGGGACCGCCAGGACCGCAAGCTCAGTGGTCGCGTGGATGAACTGCTCCTGCTCGGCCGCGCCATGAGCGATCCTGAGATCCGCGCCCTCCATGCCGCGGGCAATCCCTATCGCTGACAACTGGCCAGCATACCTCGCAGGCATGCTGAGAGCATGAACAAAGCATTTCACGAATGGGTGGAAATGAATCAGACTTGTCGTGTCGCTGGATCAAGCAGCGGCATGCCACCCCAAACCTAACCACAAGTCTTATGAGCAACTTCAAATACAACCGTCTCGACAAAAACGACTGCGCCGTGCTGCTGGTGGACCACCAGACCGGTCTCACGAATCTCGTCCAGGACTTCTCTCCGGATGACTTCAAGAACAACGTCCTCGCCCTCGCCGATGCCGCGAAGTATTTCAAGCTGCCGACCATCCTCACCACCAGCTTTGAGGACGGCCCGAACGGCCCTCTCGTTCCCGAGTTGAAGGAGATGTTCCCGGATGCGCCTTACATCGCACGGCCTGGCAACATCAACGCCTGGGATAACGAAGATTTCGTCAAGGCCGTGAAGGCCACCGGCAAGAAGCAGATCCTCATCGCCGGCATCGTCACGGAGGTCTGTGTGGCCTTCCCTGCCCTCTCCGCCCGTGAGGAAGGCTTTGAGGTCTTTGTCTGCACGGACGCCTCCGGAACCTTCAACCAAACCACCCGCAATGCCGCCTGGTCCCGCATGGAGCAGGCCGGCTGCCAGCTCATGAGCTGGTTCGGCATCGCCTGCGAGCTGCACCGCGACTGGCGCAATGACATCGATGGCCTCGGCGCCCTCTTCTCCAACCATCTGCCCAGCTACCGCTGCCTCATCAACAGCTACACGGCCGGCAGGAAAGCTGGTGCCGCCAGCAAGTAACCCGCACGACTCACCCATCGGGCGCACGGCAATCTTTGCTGTGCGCCCGCTCTGCTTTTGTGAGGGACTGAAAGGCATCGCTGCAAAAAAGATGTTAAAGACGGCACGCGGGCGGAGATAAGAGAGTGAACTCATGCTCGTCACCCACCCCGCGCTCCGCATTGCCGCCCTGATAGGGCTCGTGCCAGCATGCCTGAGCGCTGCGCCCATCGACTTCGTGAAGGACGTACGGCCCATCCTCCAAAAGCACTGCTACGAGTGCCACGGCGAGAAAAAGCAGAAGTCCGGTCTGCGGCTCGACATCAAGTCCGAAGCCCTCAAAGGCGGTGACAACCACAGCCCCGACATCATCCCCGGCAAAGGCAAGGACAGCCCGCTCATCCACTTCCTCATCACCGATGATGAAGACGAGCTCATGCCACCGAAAGGCAAGCTCTCCGCACCCGAGATCGAAACACTCACCACCTGGATCCAGGAAGGTGCGGTATGGCCAGAGGGTGCCGACCTCGCCAAACTCGAAGACCGCCGAGATCACTGGAGCTTCAAGCCACCGCAATTCAGCGAGCCAAAAGCCAAAGGCCAGGAGATCGATACTTTCATCGATGCCAAGCTCACTGAGAAGGGCCTGCATCGCTCCCCACCCGCCGATCCCATCACCTGGCTGCGCCGCGTGACCTTCGACCTCACCGGCCTTCCCCCTACCCCCGACGAAGTCACTGCCTTTGAATCAGGAATCAGGAATCAAAAATCAGGAATCCACGCCGAAACTGTTGATCGACTTTTGCAGAGCCCCCGCTACGGCGAACGCTGGGCCCAGCACTGGCTCGATGTTGTTCGTTATGCCGACACGCACGGCTTTGAGGTCAACACCGAGCGCCCAAACGCCTGGCCCTACCGCGACTACGTCATCCGCGCCTTCAATGCCGACACGCCCTATGATCGCTTCATCAAGGAACAGATCGTGGGAGATCTGACGCAGCAGGATGCGGCCACGGGTTTCCTCGTCACGGCTTCTGTCCTTCTTCCAGGACAGATCGGCAAAGACGAGCCTTCGAAGCGTCTCGCTCGGCAGGATTCCATCGACGAGATCGTCGTGAACATCGGCCAGACCTTCCTCGGCCTCAGCATCGGCTGCGCACGCTGCCACGATCACAAGTTTGATCCCATCACCGCCAAGGACTACTACTCCATGCAGGCCTTCGTGGCTGGCGTGCAGTATGGTGACCGCGAATTGCGCACACCCGAGGCCATCGCCGCTCGTGAGGAGATGAAGCAGCTCAAAACGCAGCTCGCCGATCTCGACAAACAACTCGCCCGCTTCGTGCCGATGGCCAAGTCCGGCGTAAAGCGCCCCATGGTCGACGCGCGCGAAAACAGAGACCGCTTCATGCCAGTGAAAGCCAAGCGTGTGCGCTTCACCATTCGTGATACCAACTCTCTCGAACCCTGCATCGACGAGCTCGAAGTCTTCACCACTGCGGGAGAGAACATCGCTCGAGATGCCGAGGTCACGGCCTCAGGTGAGAAGGTCTCCGCAGACCGTCACGAGCTACGCTTCGTGAATGACGGAAACTACGGCAACTCACGCAGTTGGATGTCGAGTGAGAAGGGCAAAGGCTGGGTCATGCTCGAGTTCAAGGAAGAACACGACATCGACCGTGTCGTTTGGGGCCGTGATCGCCAGGGGAAATACAAGGATCGGCTCGCCACTAGCTACATCATCGAAACTGCCGACACCTCCGGCACCTGGAAGGTCGTCGCCGACTCCGATGACCGCCAGCGCTACGACACCCGGGATCGCACCCAGCCCGCCTTCTCCACCCAAGGTCTCCGCGAGAACGAGGTCGCCGAAGCCAAAACCCTGCTGGCTCAAAAAGGCCCGCTCGATAAGAAACTTCAGCGAATCGATGCCGAACAAAAAGTGTTCGCAGGCACTTTCCGCACCCCCGATGACATTCATCTGCTGAACCGAGGCGATCCCGAGCAACCCAAAGAATCCGTCGTTCCTGCCGTGCTCAGTGCCTTGGGCGATCTAAAACTGCCGAGGGAGGCCGCCGAGCAAGATCGTCGCAAAACCCTCGCCGAATGGATCGCCAGTCCACAGAACCCGCTCACCGCACGCGTCATGGTGAACCGCATCTGGCAGGGCCACTTCGGCGTCGGCCTTGTGGAGACCCCCAGCGACTTCGGCCGCATGGGCATGAAGCCCACCCACCCCGAGCTTCTCGACTGGCTCGCCACCGAGTTCATCCGCAGCGGCTGGAGCGTGAAGCACATGCACCGGCTCATCGTGTTGTCAGAGACCTATCGGCAAAGCAGCCGTTTGATTCCTGAATCAGGATTCATGAATCCTGATTCATTATCGCGAACGGAAGTCGAATCAGGAATCAGGAATCAAAAATCAGGAATCGAGATCGACTCCGAATCCAAGCTCCTCTGGCGCTTCCCTACCCGCCGTCTCGAAGCCGAAACCATCCGAGATTCCATGCTCGCCGTCAGCGGGCAGCTCAATGTGACGATGTATGGTCGTGGCTACAATCTCTTCGACAAGCGCGGCGGACTCAGCGGTTTCGAACCTGTTGAATCCTTCACCGGTGAGGGTCTACGCCGCATGATCTACGCGCACAAAGTCCGCCGCGAACCCGAAGCCATCTTTGGTGCCTTTGATTGCCCGGATGCCGGTCAAAGCACCGCCATCCGCCGTGCCAGCACCACGCCGATTCAGGCGCTGAATCTCTTCAACAGCCGCTTTACCCTGGATGCCTCCGAAGCCTTCGCCGCTCGCGTGAAAAAGGAGGCTGGCGACGACTTCGCCAAGCAAGTCACCCACGCTTACCAACTTGCTCTCAGCAGTGCGCCGACTTCGGACGAGTTGCAGGACACTGAACCCGTGGTTCGCGAGAATGGTCTTGCCGCGCTTTGTCGTGCTCTATTCAACAGCAACGAGTTCCTTTTTATCCCGTAACTCCATCTGCTGTTGGCCGGACGTCGCATATGGAGATAAGGTGAGGGCTCATGGAAAGAGATTCAATGGAACCACCCTATCTGCACGGAGGCCCGCTAGGCCGTGCTGGATTCAAAACACATCCGGAAGACTTTGTCGTTGAGGAACTGCTTGGGTTTGAGCCTTCAGGAGAGGGCGAGCACTGCCTCGTCTGGGTGGAGAAGCGTGATCTGGATAGCAACACCGCAGGTGCGCGACTCGCTGATGCGCTAGGTCTTCGACGTCGTCTCGTCAGCCACTGTGGCCTGAAGGATCGCCATGCTGTAACGCGCCAATGGTTCAGCCTGCACATGCCCGGCCAGCCATCACCGGAGCCAGCGGCCTTGGAGTCCGAAGGTCTGCGTGTGCTGCGTGTCACGCGAAACGCACGCAAGCTGCGTCGCGGCATCCATCTGGGCAATCGTTTCGCCATCCGCCTGCGTGATCCAAGCTTTACCGCAGATGAAGCCAAAGAGCGCTGGCAGCAGATCGTCAAGCAAGGCGCGCCTAATTTCTTCGGTAACCAACGATTTGGCAACGAAGGCCGGAATGTGGAAAAGGCTCTGGCCATGTTTCGCGGCGAGTTCACTCCCGGTGACCGACTGCTGCGCGGCATCCTGCTTTCCGCAGCACGCAGCCATCTCTTCAATGCGGTGGTGGCAGAGCGCATGGCGCGTGACCTTTGGGATCAAGCCCTGCCCGGCGAGGTCTATGGCTTTCAGGACAACGGCACTTTACTACTCATCAACAACCAGCGTGGCGACGAAGTGCAGCGCTTCATCGATGGCAAGGTGGAGATCACCGGACCTCTCTGGGGCAGTGGCGATCTTCAAACAGCCGACGAAGTCCGTGATCTGGAACTGGAGGTGATGGCACGCTTCCCGGAGATCACCGCAGGACTGGAGGCCGCTGGCTTGCGCCAGGAACGGCGGGTCATGCGCCTTCATCCCATCCACCCAGAGCTGGCGACTTTGGACGGTCGGGATCAGCAACTGAGCTTTGACCTTCCTCGCGGCACCTATGCCACCACCATCCTGCGTGAACTGGCCGTGCTGGAGGAACCGAAAGAAACTTCGTAAAAGGCTCCCGCGATGTGGAGATTAATGGATGACGCTCTCATGACTCCGCATCCCGAACACCTTTCCATGGCTGGCCGCCAATTGCTCGACCGGCGTGGATTCCTCACGCAGAGCGCCACGGCCCTTGGGTCCATTGCGCTGACCAGACTGCTGGCGGCTGATGGCATGCTTGCCCCCAAGGGGCCCGTCATCGATCCGGCACGGCCTTATGCGCCAAGGCATCCTCACTTCCCGGCGAAGGCGAAGAACGTGATCGTGATCTTCTGTGCAGGAGCCGTGAGCCAGCTTGAAACCTGGGACTACAAGCCTGAGCTGATCAAGTGGGACAACAAGCCGCTCCCCGGCGGACCCGCCGTGACCTTCCAAGGCCCGGCAGGCAATCTGGCGCAGCCGCAATATGCCTTCCGTCCTCGCGGTCAAACCGGCAAGTGGGTGAGTGACATGATCCCGCATCTCGCGGAGTTGACGGATGACTTCGCCTTTGTGCATTCGCTCACCAGCAAGTCGAACACACATGGCCCGGCAGAGAATTTCCTCTCCACCGGTTTCGTGCTCGATGGTTTCCCAAGCCTCGGCGCATGGACCACCTATGCACTGGGCAGTGAAAACCAGGACCTGCCTTCCTACGTCTCCATTCCTGATCCACGCGGCGTACCACAAAACGGTGCCAACAATTGGGGCCCAGGCTTCCTCCCCGCTGCCTTCCAGGGCACGACGATGAGCTCCAAGAATCCCGTGCGGCATCTCTCCGCGCCGGGTGTTTCGGCCCAGGCAGATCAAGCGGCGAGATCCCTGCTGCAGCGCATGAATGCGCGGCACCTCGAAGCGAATGCAGGTGATGGCAAACTCGCCGCACGCATCGCCAGTTATGAGCTCGCCGCGCGCATGCAGCTCAGCGTGCCGGAGATCAATGACCTCAGCACCGAGCCCGCACACATCCTCAAGCTCTACGGTGCGGATGACACGCAGAACAAGGACAAGGCCGCCTTTGCCAAGAACTGCATCCTTGCTCGACGCCTCATCGAGCGCGGCGTGCGCTTCGTGCAGCTTTTCAATGGTGCCTATGCCAGCGGAGGCAAGCTGAACTGGGATGGCCACAGCGATCTCAAGGAGCAGTATGATGTACATGGCTCCATCCTCGATCAACCCGCAGCGGCCTTGATTCGTGACCTCAAGCAGCGCGGTCTGCTTCAAGACACACTCGTGGTTTGGTGCACTGAGTTCGGTCGCATGCCCTTCTTCCAAAAAGGAGCTAAAGGCCGCGATCACAACCCCGACGGCTTCACCTGCTGGATGACCGGTGCCGGCGTGAAGTCTGGCGTGAGCTGTGGCGAGACCGATGAGCTAGGCCAGAAGGCCGTGAAGGACATCCATCCTCTCTACGACTTCAACGCCACCATCCTCCATCTCCTCGGCCTCGATCACGAGCGTCTCACCTTCGAGCACAACGGCGTCCAGCGCCGCCTCACGAACGTCGAAGGGCACGTGATCAAGGAGATGCTCGTCTAATCAAGCCTGGCTTAAAAAGGCGAGAACTTCGTGTTGGGTTGGAATCGCGGGCTGCGCTCCTGCTTTGAGCGTTGCAAGGGCACCAGCGGCATTCGCGAAGCGGATGGCATCTGCGTCACTCTCACCACTTGCGACAGCGAAAGCACCGGCGAAGCTATCTCCAGCCCCCACGGTATCCACAGGTGTGACGCGCGGCGGCGCGACTTCGATCACGCCTTCTTCAGTGATGCTCAATGTGCTGTCCGCGCCACGGGTGATGATGAGCTGGCGGCACTTCGCGTCTCGCAAGTTTCGGTTAGGCGTAATCTTGGCGGCTTCACCCTCATTCACGATCAGAACATCGACCTCAAAACGTTCTGTGAGAAAAGCATCACTGAGCGGCGATGGATTCAAAATCACGCGCACACCAGCTTCACGAGCGATCTGCGCTGCACGGCGCACGACAGACAGCTGGCATTCAAGTTGTAGCAACAGCGCGTCAGCACTGCGGATTAGCTCTGCATGCTTCTCGATGTCTTCCGGCGTGATCACATGATTCGCGCCCGGATTCACAATGATCGAGTTCTCACCACGATCATCTACCGCGATAAAAGCGCTTCCCGTGGGTGTTTCCGAACGCAGAATGCCTGAGGTGTCGATCCCCTCCGACTTCAGGTGCTCGATGTAGCGCGTGCCGAAGTCATCCACGCCGACGCATCCGATCATCGCCACGCTTCCGCCCGCCCGTGCCGCAGCTACCGCTTGGTTCGCACCCTTGCCGCCAAAGCATGTCAGCATGCGGCTTGCGGTGAGTGTCTCGCCCGGCGCAGGAATGCGCGGCACGCGCAATGTGTGATCCACATTGAGCGAACCAACGACGACGATCTTGGGCAGCTTCCTTTCCATCACTTCTTCGCAGGCGGAGGTTCCACGCTGAGCTGCACCACCGCCTCGCGGACGCGGGCGGTTTGCTCAGGACTCATGATGAGGAAGCGATGCTTGCCTTTGCCATCCTTGGAGGGGCGGAAGAGCGTGGCAGAGTCGTCCTCAACCGTGATATTACCTGGCGGTGAGAGATCAAAGTAACCACGATCAGGCTGAATGGCATACAACACCGCAGTCGGATCCCAGGTGGGGCGGTCATGCGGCGGCGGATTGTAGAGATAGTAAGCTTCCTTGAGCGGATGATGCGGCAGGTAATCGAGATCCTGCTCGATCACGACATGCGGGAAGGCTGCCGCGACACCGATTTCATAGCCGCTCCACACGATGGGCGTGGGCCATTGCTTGGCCAGCTTCTGAGCCGCGGGGATATCGAGCTTCACGTTATACTCCAGATGACGTGTGTTGAAGTTCACTGTTTGGAAGGCACCCGCCATAATGCTCAGTTCCTTGACCTTCTTCGCGACCAGCGCCTTGCCTTCTGGATCATCGAGCAAGCGAGCCATGTTCGTGAAGAACCCCACCTGTGCGATGACCACGCTGCCATCCGGTTGCCCCGCGAGGATCTTCTTGATCAAGCCGACCGCTTCAGGTGCATCCACACCGCTTTTCAGGTCATGTGGGTAGCGGAAGGAACCGTCCGCATTCTTCTCATCCGCCAGCAAGTTGAACTTGCCCTCTTCTTTCGCAGCGCCATCACGCACCACGCCGATAGGTGTGTCAGGATAACCATAAAGTGTGTTCACCGCATCCACAAAGGCCGCCGCTTGCGGATGATCCTTGGTGACCGTGACGGCGAGCAGCTCGCAGGCACCGCGCTTCTGCAGATTGTGGATCATCGCCAGCGCCATCAGGTCATCGACATCATTGCCCATGTCGGTGTCGAAGATGAGCTTCACAGGTGCCGCCTGGGACAAGCCGCAGAGCGCACAAAGGATGAGAGGTAAGATGGATTTCATGGTTGGGGAGGTTGGACGGTGAGCTGGACAATGGCCTCCAAAGCGCGGCTTTGCTGCACGGAGGTCATGGTGAGGAATCGGTCGCGCTGGCTGCCCTTGCCGCCTCTGGCGGGAGTGAAGCGCGTGAAGCCATCATCGAGCACCTTCACGCGTCCAGGCTGAGAGAGCCCAAAGAACCCGCGCTCTGGATACACGGCATACAGAACGCTGCTCTCATCCCAGCAGGGACGATCGTGCGCGGAGCCGCTGTGCAGCAGATAGGACTCGCGCACGATGTGATGCGGCAGATACCCAAAATCACGCGCAATGCTCTGGCGCGGATACGGCAGCGCCTCGCCAATCTCATAGCCGCTCCAGATGATGGGCACCTCTTCCGGCCACTCATTAGCCACCGTCTGCATGAAGCCGATGCCATTGATCACATTCGCCTCGAGGTGATAGTTCGTGCCGCTGCAGAAGGCAAAAGCCCCTGCCATGATGGAGAGCAGTTTGACCTTCTTCTTCACCAGATCCACACCGCCTGGAGACTTGAGCACGTTTGCCATGTTGGAAGCAATGCCCACACTGATGATGGTCACGCTATGATCAGGCTGCTTTTCCAAAAGCTCACGCAGCAGTTCCACCGCCTCGCGTGCCTCTTCATTGCGCTTCAAGTCATGCGGATAATCCGGCGACTCCGCCAGCTTCAGATAGCTGCTCGGACGCTTCTGCGATCTCGGGTCACGAGTGACGCCAATCGGCAGATGCGGCCTGCCATAGACCGTGTTCTGCGCATCCACAAAACTCGCCGTGAGCGGATTGTCCTTCGAGATCGTGACCCCGAGCAACTCACACGCCCCACGATCCGCCAAACTGTGACACATGCTGAGTGCAAGCACATCATCCACATCCCCCGTGATGTCCGTGTCGAAGATGATCTTGGGTTTCTCGGCCAAGAGCGGAGAGCCAAGGGCTAGGAGGCAGAAGAGGAGGTGTCTCATGAGTTATTTGCGTTTGGATGGCAGCCTGGCGTGAGCGCGATCTGTCTCGACGAGTGCCTTAAGTTCCTCCGCACTCGGGAGGGCTGTGAGATAGCGTGAAACAAACAGCTTCTGGTCCATGCCAGCCGTGGCAAACTCAACATCCGTGCGGTCCTTGTCCGTGCAGAGCAGGATGCCGACGGGCGGATTGTCACCCTTCTGCATCATGTTTGCCTTGAACCAGTTCACATAGAAATTCATCTGGCCTGCGTCCTCGTGCTTGAAGGCACGTGTCTTCAGATCCAGCAGCACATGGCAGCGCAGCACCCGGTGATAGAAGACGAGGTCTACCCGATGATGCTTCCGACCCGAGGTCATGCGGAACTGCCTGTGCTCAAAGCAGAAGCCTTTGCCCAGTTCCAGCAGGAAGCGTTGGAGGTGATTCAGCAGCTCGGTCTCCAGTTCTGCCTCGCTATACTCGGATCTTTCCGCCAACCCGGCGAATTCCAGAATGTAGGGATCACGCATGATCTCGGCGATCAAGTCCGGACCGCTCCGACCCGCTTGTTTGCGCGCCTTTTCGATGACAGCTTTTTTGTTAGTGGAAAGACCCGTGCGCTCATAGAGCAGGCTTTCCACCTGTCTCTGAAGCTCGCGCTTGGACCATTGTTCCATGAGGCATTGATTCTCATAGAACGCACGTTTCCAGGGATCCGAGATTCGAATCATTTCGAGCAATTTAGCCCAGCCCATCTCAAGCACGGACGCTGCATCCAATGGAGTTGGCGATTCGGGGTTCACTGGACCCCGAATTCGTTTCGGGATGGATTCGGGGTCCGCTGGACCCCGAATTGCAACCAGCGTTGAAGACGCGTCGCAATCAATCACCGGTTTGCCAAACTCAGCTCCTACCAATTCGGGGGTCAGTGACCCCCGAATCTGCGGATACACATGATAGATCGTTCGGCAGTCACGAAGCGTGCGTTCATCCAGGCCTTTAATGCCCTTGGTTGCGAGATCCTCCGCCAGCCTTGCCAGCAGCCGTTCACCATACTTCGCTCGGTCAGATCCCTTCTGCTCATATTCAATGATGTAGGCACCCACTGTCCAGTTACGCAAAACAAGGGCTTGGTTTGCCACTACAGCCACTCGCCGTGCCATCTGGACACTGAGCTGTGAAATCGCGCCTACAAGCTGCTTGTAGCCACTCTGAGTGGCAGAGACTTTGCGGAGCTGGGGCTTCGATTTCATGGTAAGCGCAAAATTACTCTCTCCTCCAAGTATCCGCCAGCACAGCGGCGACAATCACCGCACCTGTCACAACTCGTTTCATTGGCTCACTGGCACCGATCTGCACGAGGCCAGCCTCGAGCGTGGCGATGATGAGCACGCCCATAAAGCTTTTCACCACACTGCCGCGGCCGCCCATTAAGCTGGTGCCACCGACCACCACGGCCGCGATGGCACTGAGTTCAAAGCCCACGCCTGCATTCGGATCAGCACTGCCCAGACGGGAGCAATTGAAGACGGCCGCCAGCCCTGTCAAAGCGCCTAACAAAGCATGCGCCAGAATGCGCGGACGATCCACCTGCACGCCAGAGATGAGCGCTGCCTCACGGTTGGCGCCAATCGCGATCCAGTGCCTGCCTACCGCCATGTGCGAGAGCACCACCTGTCCGAGGATGACGATGATCACACTGATCACAAAGGCGGGCGAGATGACGAGGCCGGAAAACGGAGCGCCCAACGACTCGATGCTGGCACCAATGTACTTCGTCTGAGAGTTGGTGGTGAGGAAGGCAAGGCCACGCGCCATCTCCAGCATGCCCAGTGAGACAATGAACGAAGGGAGTCGAAGCTTCACACTCACCGCACCTGTTGTCCCGCCAATCGCAGAGCCCAGCGCGATGCTGGCCAGCAAGGCCAGCGCCAGTCCCCACTGCCAGTCTGCCATCATCACACCGACGGCGGCACCGCAGAAGCCGAGCACAGAGCCGACAGAAAGATCAATGCCGCCAGTGATCATCACCAGCGTCATACCTGTGGCCACCAAGGCCAGAGCTGGGATGCGGTTCGCCACTGAGCCGAGAGTGGCGATGCTGAAGAAGCTGTCTCGCAACGTTCCGAACAGCAGGATCATCGCCGCGAGGACGACGAGGAGGATGAGGAAGTCAGCGAAGCGGCGCATCTTGGGGGGCAATCAGGGTCATTTTTTCGCCATAGCAAAGCCACTCAAACCAAGAGAAAATACCGCGAGTGCAACGGTCAGAATGTTGCCCGTGAATCGTTCCGAATCGCTCATCGGGCCTTTGTCAGGATTGTTCATGCCTGCCGAAATATTCCACAGCAGAAGACCCACCACAAAATAGAGAGCAAAGGCACAGAGCAGCCCGAGAATGGGATGCCTAAGATAGCCGTTCATGACTCTGTGAAGGAGCTTTCCCATAAAAGTGAGGCGCTTACTTCGTCACCACATCCACCGGCGTCTGCTGATCCGCTGGTGTCGTCTTGTGCTTGATCACCTTCAGCGCTGCTTCGATGCCGAAGACAGCGAGTTGGTCGCCATGCTGGTCGGCGGTGGCGAGGATGCGGCCATCAGCCATCAAGGGCTTGAGCGCAGCGATGTTGTCAAAGCCGACGATCTGGACCTGACCGGCCTTACCTGCGGACTGCACAGCGGCGGAGGCACCGAGGGCCATGTTGTCATTGGCACAGAGAAGGGCTTTCACGTTGGGGTTCGCGGCGAGGATGCCGCTGGCGATGGTGTTGGCTTTTTCCATCTCCCACTGCCCGCTTTGGGTGCTGACGATCTTCATGCCGGCGGCGTTCATGGCATCTTCAAAACCGGCGCGGCGCTGCTGGCCGTTGAAGGCGGTGGTCACGCCTTCGATGATGGCCACTTCATCGCCTGCCTGAAGTTTCTTGGCGAGCACCTCGCCCACGGCCTTGGCTCCGGCGCGGTTGTCCGGGCCGACAAAGGGAATGGAAAGCCCCGCCTGTTTCAGCGTGTCAGCATCAAGTTTGTTGTCGATGTTCACCACCAGCACGCCGGCCTCCTTGGCACGCTTCAGCACAGTGACGAGCGCCTTGGAGTCAGCTGGCGCGATGACGATGGCCTGCACGCCTTGCGATACCATTTGTTCGACCAAGCCCACTTGCTCGGCGAGGTCGGTCTCGTTCTTGATGCCATTCACCAAGAGGTCGTATTCCACTGAATGCGCTGCCTGATGCTTCTTCGCACCTTCTGCCATGGTCTGGAAAAACTCGTTCGCCAGGGACTTCATCACAAGCGCCACCTTGGGCTTGCCGGAGGTGGCTGGAGAGTCAGCCGCAGGCTTGCACGAGACTAAGGCAAGGGCTGCGAGGAGGAGGGTAAAGAGGGGCTTCATGGTTGAAGTGGCAGGTTTGCGCAAACGATTGTGCAAAGGATGTTCTTTCGGTCAATCTTTCTTCCATACGGCCACGGATCCGCGCTGAATGAGGCGGACCGGAAGCACGATGGGAGCGGTTTTGGGCTTTCGCGTCGTCAGCTTGATCTGCGCCAGTAGGCTGTCCACGGCGGCGGTGCCCATATCTTCGACGGGCTGGGCGATGGTGGTGAGCGGGGGAGAAAGAAGCGAGGCCCAGGGCTGCTCATCAAAGGCGATCAGGGAAAGGTCCGCAGGAATGGTGAGCTGTGCCTCACGCACCGCCTCGAGAGCACCGAGCGCGAGCAGATTGCTCAAGGCGAGGATGGCCGTGGGACGCGGCTGAGCACCAAGAAGTCGCTGAGTGTGATCTCGAGCGATGGCCTGCGAATGCTCGCCACCGGCGAGGAGATCACCACGAAAACGAATCCCTGCCTCGGTGAGTCCTGCACGATAGCCACGCACACGTTCCGCGATGACCGAGCTGTCTTCCTTGCCCTGAAGACAGGCGATGCGACGGTGCCCAAGCTTCACCAGATGCCGCACCGCATCACGGGCACCGGAGAAGTTATCCGAGACCACACTGGCTGCCTGCAATGAAGCAAAAACACGGTCTACCTGAGTGAGTGGCAGTTTGGAAGTGGTGAGCACTTCCAGGTGAGCGGACTCGCCACCGACTGGCGCGAGGATGAGGCCATCGATGCGCCGATCCAAAAGCATGCGAATGCACTCGGCCTCCACCTCAGTGGACTCCTGTGAGTCTGCCAGCAGCACGGTGTAGCCTTGCGCCCTTGCCCGCCGCTCCACGGCACGAGCCAGAGACGCAAAGAAGGGATTCGAGATATCTGGGATCAGCAGGCCGAGGGTGCGTGAGCTCTGCAGGCGAAGGCTTCGGGCCAGTTCGTCTGGCCTTGCGCTCATCGCCGATGCTTCCTCGAGGATGCGCTTCTGCGTGGCCTTTGCGATGCGAAACTCATCGCCACGTCCTGCCAATACACGCGAGACCGTGCTGGCAGAGATGCCGAGGTGCTGGGCGAGGGCTTTGAGGTTCATGCGATATTTTGAGCCGCTATTTCGGCACAGATTGGCGAAGAATCGGGAATAGAGCAACGTCACTGCTCCATGAATCCTATGATGAGACTCTGCCTGCTGCTCTTCCTCGCCCTCCAGGCGCATGCCTCGCCGACGAATGTCATCCTCATCAATTGCGATGACCTGGGCTACGGAGATCTCGGCTGCTATGGGGCCAAGGACATCCGTACACCTCACCTCGACCGCATGGCCATGGAGGGCACACGCTTCACCGACTTCTCCGTGACCTCGGCGCTGTGCACACCGTCACGCGCGGCGTTGATGACGGGCAAATATCCCGGCCGAGTCGGCCTGGCCACAGGTGTGCTGCGGCCTGATGCAACCAAGGGTCTCGCCAGCAGTGAGACCACGCTCGCGGAGGTCTTCAAGAAGGCGGGGCACGCCACGGGCTGCATTGGCAAATGGCACCTCGGCTTCGTGAAAGGCATGCGACCGATGGACCAGGGCTTCGACAGCTACTACGGCGTGCTGCATAACCTCGATAAATTCGAAACGGTGGTCTTCGAAAAAGAAGGCGGCATGCCCGTGCTGCGTGGTGACGAGGTGGAGAAGCGTCCAGCCGTCCCTGCCGAGATGACTGGGCTCTACACCACCGAGGCGCTGAAGTTCATCGAGCAGCATCACGAGCAGCCCTTCTTCCTCTATCTGGGTCATGCGATGCCGCACATCCCTTTCGATGCGTCTCCGAAGTTCAAAGGCAAATCACGGCGTGGTCTCTATGGCGATGCGGTGGAGGAACTGGATGACAGTACGGGTCAGATCTTGGAGAAACTGCGTGCGCTGAATCTCGCCGATAAAACACTCGTCATCTTCACCAGCGACAATGGTCCGGAACGCAAGACACCCGGCAGCGCCGCGCCGCTCAGTGGCAGCAAGCACACCGTCCATGAAGGTGGTTTGCGGGTGCCCTGCATCGCCTGGTCTCCCGGCAAGGTTCCAGCCAATCGAGTCTGTGATGAGATGCTCAGCACCTTGGATCTGCTGCCCACTTTTGCGCATCTCGTGGAGACCCCAGCACCTGCGAATCTCGACGGCCTTGACCAGCTTGATGTCTTCCTCGACACGAAAGCCAGATCCCACCGCACCACGCTTTTCTCACTTTACGGCCTCAACCAACGCCGCCTCGAGTCCATGCGCGAAGGGCGGTGGAAGCTTCACCTCAATCCGACGACGCAACTCTTCGATCTTCAAACCGATCTCGGCGAAACCAAAGATGTGTCAGCGCAGCATGCAGAGATCGTGCAAAAGCTAACGGATGCTGCGCGCAGCATCCGCAAGGACACCTTGGGCGAGTGATCCAGAGGCTCAAGAAAGCACTGGGTCACCAAACAAAGTAAAATTCGCCCAATGCGTGATGTTCACGTCAAAGATCTCGCCGATGTGGCGGTCGGGATTGCCTTCGAAGACGACGATGCGGTTGGTGCGCGTGCGGCCAGTGAGGCGTGATTCATTCGTCTTGCTGGGCCCTTCGCAGAGGATCTCCACACGCTGGCCGATGAGCTCTTCATAGCGTGGATAAGCATGCGCATTCACCAGCGCTAGCAGGTCCTGGTTGCGGCGCTCTTTTTCTTCTTCGCTTACTTGAATCTCGTCTGACATCTCGGCGGCGGGAGTGCCACGGCGTTTGGAATAACGAAAAACGTAGGCGTTGTCGAACTTGATGCGGTCAAACATCTCACGTGTCTCGAGGTAGTGCTTCTCGGTTTCACCGGGGAAGCCGACGATGACATCCGTGGTCACGGCGATGCCGGGACGCGCGGCGCGGATGCGCTCCACGAGGTCCAAGAATTTCGCTGATGAATACGGGCGATGCATCTTCTTCAGGATCTCATCGCTTCCGCTCTGCACGGGAAGGTGCACGTGCTCCGCGAGCTTTGGCAGATAGGTGAAGGCCTCGATGAGGTCCTTCTTATAACCGATGGGATGCGGGCTGGTGAAGCGGATGCGCTGGATGCCGGGGATCTCATGCACGGCCTCGATCAACTGCACGAAGGGGCTTTTGCCATTCACCGCCGGGAACTCATGACGGCCATACAGGTTCACGATCTGGCCGAGCAAAGTGACTTCCTTCACACCTTGATCGGCGAGACGACGCACCTCTTCCACAATGTCGGCAATCGGGCGGCCACGCTCGCCACCACGTGTGTAGGGCACGATGCAGAAGGTGCACTTCATGTTGCAGCCCTGCATGATGCTCACAAACGCCGCGCCTTGTTTGGGCTTCAGCGTGTGATCACGGATGGCATTCTGGCTGGCTTCTTCCTCATCGATATCCACAATGGAAAAGCGCTCCTCATCCATCTGGCGCTGCTCCTTGCCGCGGATGATCTCATCCACATACTCGACCACGCGGTGATACTTCTGCGTGCCGACCACGAGGTCCACCTTCACCTTTTCCACAAGCTCCGAGCCGCGGCTCTGCGCCATGCAGCCCATGAAACCCGTCACCAGCGGGATGCGACGGCGGCGCACCATGCCCATCTTGCCCATGGCTTTCTGCTCCGCCTGATCACGCACGGAGCAGGTGTTGATCAGCACCACGTCAGCGTCCTCGTCAGTGGACGTCATGGTGTAGCCGCGCTCGACGAACATCTGGGACACCTGCTCGGTGTCCCGCTCATTCATCTGGCAGCCGTAGGTCTTGATGTAAACTCGGGGCATGGAGGGGGAAGGATTGTATCCATTTCCGGGGCCATGACAACCCGCTCGGGATCCGGCCCGAGAATTGCGTCTGGTCAAAGCCCTTCCTCGTGGGTAGTTTGTGCCGCAATTTTCCCTCATGAATTCCCCGTGGTCCATCCGCCTTGTCCGGGCGCTGTTTTTTTCCTTGTTCGTCTTCATTGGGATCACCATCGCGCTGGGTTTTGACCAGCCGGCCTGGACCGGGGCGGTCAGCGGTGCCGTGGTGATGGGCCTGCTGCTGCTCCTGGACCTCTCCCTCACGAAGGTGACCATGCGGGACTTCTCCCACGCCACTTTTGGCCTCGGCATCGGCCTGTTTTGCGCCTGGTTGGTGACCCGGATCGGCGTCTTCCAGCTCGACTACTTCCAGCTCCGTCCAGGCAGCGAGGCCCTTCAAAACCTGGTGCAGATCGTCATCTATGCCTCGCTGGCCTTCTTTGGCGTCACCGTGGCCCTGCGGAGTGACCGCGACCAGTTCGCCTTCATCATCCCGTATGTGCAGTTCCGCCGCGAAGGTGCCGAGGGCGAGCCTCTGCTGCTCGACACGAACATCATCATCGACGGCCGCATTTTAAAAGTGGCGGACACCGGCTTTCTCAGCGGGCCGCTGGTCGTCCCACGCTTCGTTTTGGATGAACTCCAACGCCTCACTGAGTCTGGCGACGGCCAAAAGGTCATCCGCGGCAAACGCGGCCTCGAGGTGATGGAGAAACTGCGCGCCATGCCCGGCGTGCGCCTGTCCGTCTTCGAACCCGAGACCTGGCAGAAGCGCGATGACCTCTCCGTGGATGCGCGCCTTGCCCATCTGGCCCGCCAGCTCAATGCCCGCCTGCTGACCAATGACGAGGACCTCGCCAAAGTCGCCCGCCTGCGTGGGATCACCGCGCTGAGCTTCAACGATCTCGTCATTGCCCTCCAGCCACAGCTGAATCCCGGCGATGAACTCGCTCTGAGCCTGCTGAAGCCAGGCAAGGACAGGCATCAAGCCGTCGGCTACCTCGCCGATGGTACGATGATCGTGGTGAACCAAGCGGCCGCACTAGTTGGCCAGACCGTGGATGTGGTCATCTCCAGTGCCCTGCCGACCTCGGCGGGGCGGCTGATTTTTGCGGAGTTGAAGGCGAAGTGAGTCATCTTCTACTCCATTCGTTAGGCCGCGATGAAGCGGAGCAAAAGAAGTACTCTCGCTCCATCGAGAAGACCATTATACGGAGCGCCTGCGGCGCAGGGCCATGAGACCTGCCATCACTACCAGCACACAGCTTCCAGGCTCGGGGACAGGAGTCATCACCGCGAGAATGGCTGCCGAGTTGGTCGAAATGCGCGAGGCATACATGTGGCTCGGATTGTCCACCGGGGTGTTGTTGATGAAGTTCCAGCCTTCGCCATCCCTGCCCACATAGAAGCCGCCCATGTCAAAAAGCGCAGCCTCGAATTCCAAGTTATCGATGGTGTTGTTCGTGTCGAACAAGCCGTCCACGGCGTAGTTTACCCCCGCCAGATACCACTGCCCGGCGACTTGGATGAAGACGCCACCGCCCGAGTCTCCCGAAGAGAGAGTGGCCTCATTTTGACCTGAGATCGCATTGAACTCGGCACGCAGCAAATCTCCCACATCACTGGAGACCACCGCTGTCACCACATTGGAGCCCCAGCGTGCCACGCCGTCTGAGCCGGTGGTACGCCAGCCGTGAAGGACGTCCTCCACGGGCGATCCAGGATCGTCAGTGAGCACCTCCGCGCCACGCGGGCCGCCCCGGCCAAACGTGACGAGAGTTTTATTGGCCTCGAGGCTGCCCGTGTAGAGTGGTGCCCAGGAGGAAAACGTCTCGTTGATCTTGAAGACGCGCAGGTCAGTCCCGGCGATGTCCCAGAAGCCGGAGCCCCCATTGGCGGAGGAATCGATGGTGTAGTTGATGTCTGCCACCCCATTAAAATCCGCAGTGCTGACAAAGGAACTTCCCTGGGGTCCGACATGCTGGGCGGTGATGAAGTACTGGTCGCCGATCATCGTGCCTAGAAAGGACCCAAATTTACCCTGATAAGCCCAGCCGCTGTCCTGATAGATGCCCGTGGGTGAGGTCGTGTTGGCCAACGCGTTGTCCGTGTCATAGAGGACAATCGCCTGTGAGGCGGTGCCCATCAGCAGCCAGAGCGCAAGCACCTGCGCTAAGCGGCAGGGAAGAGCTGCTGGAAGTGCTAGCTGGAATGACATGTCCAAAAATTAACACATCTTTCATAATACCCATAACAATTTTATGCCTGACTGCACTTTGACCGAAATGAACCTAATCGGGTCTCGGCTCTGTTAGGGACGAGATCGACACAGACCTGTGCAGACATCTCGTTAGTTCAAAGGTCACGAAGGGTTGGAAAGCCGCTCACATTAAAAAGGCCAGCGGTAAGGCGCGTTGTGAATGAGCTTGTTTTTCGGGTACGGTGCGATGCGGACTTGGTTCTTCGAATTGCCGCTCAGGAGCCAGACATTCGTGGCATCCATGGCATGCAGGAAACCCATGTGACCGCTGCTGGCCTGGTCCGTCGTCAAAGGCTGCGTGATGCAGATGGCACCATAGGTGGCGGCCACGGGGCGCCCCCAACCCCACCAGTTCGAAACCATGGCACTGCCCTGCGGCGAGTAGCCGGAGCGCTTGATGCACCAGTTCACAAAAGCCGCGCACCATGCGGTCTCATCGTGCAGCAAGCCTCCGCTGATGCCGCAACTGCGCAGGTATTCGAGGATGCGTGGATTGTCCCCGTTGGACCACTCCTGCACCCCCTGCTCCATGATGGCGATCTGCATCCAGGGCGGCGGGGCGGCGAAGCTGGTGGGAGCAGCCGCCGCAGTCTCTGGTGGCGCACCAGTAACCACGCCGTTCACATTCACGATCTGGCCTGGGAAGAGCACCTTGAAGTTCCCTGTGCCCCACTCGACGAGATCCGGGTTCGCCTTCTGAAACTGAGCCAGCGTCATGCCAAACTTCTTCGCGATCTTCGTGGGATTATCACCGGGCTGAACAGAGTATTGGGCCATGCCTGAAAACTAGGGGACACCTCCAGGCAATGCGAGTGTGATTTGCTGGCGGAACCTTTTTCCCCGCTCATGATGCGATCATGATCCTGACCATCCATGCGCTGCAGCTCGACTCCGTCTGGGAGGACAAGGCCGCGAACTTCACCAAGGTCCGCACGCTTCTGAATGCGGTACCACCGGCTGAGAAGTCCCTCATCGTGCTGCCAGAGATGTTCGGCACCGGCTTCTCCTGCGCGCTGGATGTCACCGCCGAGCCTGAAGGCGGTGAAACAGAGGTCTTTCTGAAATCCCTGGCCGCAGAGCATCAAAGCTGCGTGCTCGGCGGCGTGGTAACACGTGGAGAAGATGGCAACGCGCGCAATCAAGCCCTGGCCATCTCACCCGATGGCAAGGTGCTGGCACGCTACACGAAGATGCGACCCTTTTCGTTAGGCGGTGAGGCGGACGTCCACGTGCGCGGCAGCACACCAGTGCTGTTTGAATGGGGTGGCTTCAAAATCGCCCCGCTGGTGTGCTATGACCTGCGCTTTCCTGAACTGGCCCGCGAGGCGGTGAAAATGGGTGCCGAGGTGCTGCTCTACATGGCGGCCTGGCCGGTGAAACGCTTCCAGCACTGGATCACGCTGCTGCAGGCGCGTGCGATCGAAAACCAAGCCTACGTCATCGGCGTGAACCGCACCGGCACGGATCCCCAGTTCAGCTACAATGGCCGCAGCCTTGTGGTGGATCCGCATGGTGTGATCATCGCGGACGCAGGCGAGCGCGAGCACGCCATCACCACCCAGATCGAGCACGAGGTCGTCTCAGGCTGGCGGGCCCAGTTCCCAGGCCTCCGGGATGCCGGGCTGGTTTGACGGCCTAGCCAAAAGTGGACAGAAAACGTCCCTGAGCATGGATTGGCGCGTACAGAGCTTGCGGACCTCCCCTCCGCAGAAACACTTTTGAGCCATGATCCACCAGCCGTTTTCCAAACTTCTCGTCCTGGCCTCGGCCAGCCTTTTCGTCGGCTCCCTCACCTGTCACGCGGCAGATGTTGCTTTGAAAAAGGATATCGAAAAAGCCATCACGCGAGGGCTCGACTACCTCCAGGCCCAGCAGGACAAGAAAGGCCACTGGGTCACACCGGATGATCCCGCGCTGAGCGCCCTGGTGATCTCTGCCCTCAAGCAGGATCCCTCCCAGGACCGGGCCAAGGAGAACGAAGCCACCAAGCGTGGTTATGACTTCCTCATGAGCCAGGTGAAACCTGACGGCGGCATCTACTCCAAGGCACGTGCGAACTACAACACCTCCATCGGCCTCATGGCCATTGTGCTGCGCGCCCGGCCGGAAGATGAGCAGATCATCCGCGCCGCTCACGCCTTTGTATCCCATCAGCAAAATGATGTCGATACTCCAGGCAAGACGGACAACGCCTTTGACGGCGGCATCGGTTATGGCGGCGAGGCCAAGCCAGGTGCGCCCGCGCACGCGGATCTCTCCAACACCACCTTCGCACTCGAAGCGCTCTATTACTCGAAGCAGATGTTCACAGACAGCGGCAAGCCGATCGACAAGAAGGACGACCTGAACTGGGAGGCCGCCATCCAGTTCATCTCCCGCTGCCAGAACCTTCCCGGCTCCAATGACCAGGCCTGGGCTGGCGAGGACAAGAAGAACCTCGGCGCTTTTGGTTATACGCCGGTGCCCCAGGCTGAGCGCGGCCAGAAGAAGGAAGGCCCCACACCCATGCGTCAGTATGGCAGCATCAGCTATGCGGGCATGCTGAGCTTCATCTACGCTGGCCTCACACCGGAAGATCCGCGCGTGAAGGCCGCGCTGCAGTGGCTGGGTGAAAACTACACTGTCGATGAAAATCCCGGCATGGGCGCTGAAGGTCTGTATTACTACTACCACACCATGGCGAAGGCCCTGGCCACGGCCCAGATCGGCACCTTGAAGACCAAGTCGGGTGAGGTAGACTGGAAGGACGCGCTCGGCAAAAAGCTGATCAGCCTGCAGGGCGCGGATGGCTCCTGGGCCAACACCGCCTCCGGCCGCTGGATGGAAAGCAGCCCGGTCCTGGTGACCGCCTACACCGTGCTGGCCCTGGAACAGGTGCACCGCTCCCTCAAGTAATCTCTGGTTAGAGACGACGTCCCCTTGCTACCAGGCGCACGCCTCTATATATGCTAAAATAAGCATATATAATGACGCATACAGGCCTACCCTCCCCAAACGTGCTGCACGCAGATCTCTATTTCTCACCGATTCGTCTCCGTCGGGACGTTGCACGTCCTTCGTCGTGTTGAACCGAATGTCTGCCACCCACCACCCAGCCTCTTTCCTCTGATGAAACCTGCCCTCTCCGTGTCGCTCTTCCGTCACCTGCCCTGCCTGGCATTGGTCACTGCACTTTCGCCCTTGCTGGCTCAAGACACTGCCGCTCCTGCCCCGGCGAAAAAGGACGAAAAGCCGCCCATCGTCTCCGTGCCGGTGGATTACGAACTGGTGAATGCCTTCCCTGGCATCAAGTTCGAGCAGCCTCTCGGCGTGGTCAGCGTGCCTGGGGATAAGAAGCGCCTCTTCATCGTGGAGAAGACCGGGCGGGTGCAGGTCATCACGGGGCTGGACACCGGCAAGCTGGAGAAAAAGCTCTTCCTCGATCTGACGCAGATTCCGAAAGCCACGCTCGTGACCGAAGGTGAGTGCGGTGTGCTGGGCCTGGCCTTCCCGCCGGACCATGCCAAGAGCAGCCGCGTCTTCGTCTACTACAGCCTCAAAATTGGCGGTGTGCTGCACCAGCGGGTCTCCCGTTTCCATGTGTTTCCCAACGATCCTAACCGCGTGGACAACAGCACGGAGCAAACGCTCATCACGCAGAAGGACGAGGCCAGCAATCATAACGGTGGCGACCTCGCCTTCGGTCCCGATGGCTACCTCTACATCACCGCGGGCGATGGCGGCGCGGGTAACGACAAGTTCGACAACGCACGCTTCATCAGCAAAGGCTTCCACGGCGCCATCTTCCGCATCGATGTGGACAAGAAGGCTGGCAATCTGGCACCCCATCCGCATCCGGCGATCAGCCTCGCCGCCGATGGCGCCGCCTTCTATGCCGTGCCAAAAGACAATCCCTTCGTCGGCAGTGACTCGCATCATGGTGAGAAGATCGATCCGAAAGCCGTACGCACCGAGATCTGGGCCACAGGTCTGCGCAATCCCTGGCGCATCTGGTTTGACACCATCAAGAACCGTCTCTTCTGCGGTGACGTGGGCCAGAACATGTATGAGGAAATCGACCTCATCACCAAGGGCGGCGACTACGGCTGGCCCCATCGCGAGGCTCTGCATCCCTTCATCCAAGGCCCGACCGGCGACAAAGAACCGACAAAGGACTTCAAGCCCCTCGACCCCATCTTTGAGTATCCTCGCACCACAGGCCTTTCCGTCACTGGCGGTGTCGTCTATCGCGCCGACAAGTTCCCGCAGTTCAAGGACAAGTACATCTTCGCCGACTACGCCTTTGGTCGTGTCATCGCTCTGAAGGACGCCGGCAAGTCACAGTGGAGTGACGAGACCATCGCGCAGGAAGTCGGAATCGCCGGCATTGGCATCGACCCACGTGATGACGAGGTGCTCTTTGCCAACCTGGCGCTCGGCGAGGTGAAGCACCTGCAGTCGAAGGCCAAGAAAGCCACCTCCTCCAACTGACCTCTTTCTCAGGCCGCGATTTCACGGGTCGCGGTCTCGGATCACCGGCCCGGAGTTCCTATGGGAACTCCGGGCCGGCGCCACTTCGCCACCAAGGAGAAGAGAACTTGAAAGCATCTCAGCACCTTGGACGAACTAACCTTCTCATTATGACACGACGCGATCTTAAAGTGGTGCTCGTCACCCTCACCGGCACTCTGGCAGCACTGGCCCTGGCTCAGGAGGCGCTAAACCCTCCTCCGGTCATGGGCTCCACCATCTTTGACTGGACCCAACTGCCGGTGAAGAAGAGTGAGAAGGGCGAATCCAGGAAAGTACTCCGCGCTCCCACGGCCACGCTTGATGAACTGGAATGCCACGTGACCACGCTGAATCCTGGCCAGATGGCGCATCCAGCACACCAGCATCCGGATGAGGAGCTCATCATTGTCAAAGAAGGCACGGTGGAGTCTCTGGTGAATGGCGAGCTCAAAATCGTCGGCCCAGGATCCGTGATCTTCCAAGCCGCTAACCAAATGCATAGCATCAGGAATGCTGGTGAAACACCCGCGACCTATCATGTCATCAAATGGAACTCTCCCGGGATGCTGAAGAAGCGTCTGCTGGAGAAGAAGTAAGTCCTGCGGTTGCGGTGACAAGTCGAACGGGTTGATTCGCAAGGCTGGTGGAGCGATAGGCAGGACTTCGGTGTAGTCCTTTGCCTCCTTGCCTCATGAAAACGCTCGTCTTCGATGCCCACTCGTATGACCGAACCTTCCTCGATGCGGCCAATCAAGGCCGGCATGAACTGGTCTACACGCAGGCCCAGCTTGATGTCACCACAGCCGCCATGGCGCAGGGCCATGACGCCGTGTGCCTCTTCGTCAATGACCGTGCGGATGCCCAGGCCATGGACCGGCTGGCCGCAGCAGGCGTGCGCCTGATCGTCCAGCGCTCCACCGGCTACAACAACATCGACCTCGCTGCTGCGAAACATCACGGCATCACCGCGATGCGCGTGACCTCGTATTCACCCTACTCCGTGGCCGAGCATGCGGTGGCGCTGCTAATGACACTTAACCGGCATGTGCATCGCGCCTTCAACCGCACCCGCGAGTTCAACTTCCGCCTCGCGGGTCTTCTGGGTCGCGACATCCACGGCAGCCAGGTGGGAGTTGTGGGCACGGGAAGGATCGGCGCAGCCTTTGCGAGTATCATGCGTGGCTTTGGCTGCACGCTGCTGGGCCATGACAAGATTCAGAACCCGGACTGCCTGGCTCTCGGCATGAAGTATGTGCCGCTGGATGAACTGCTGGCCAGCTCTGACATCGTCAGCCTGCATGCTCCGCTCACGAAGGAGACGCATCATCTGATCAATGCCCAGACACTCGCACTGATGAAGCCTAGAGCCTTCCTGCTCAACACGAGCCGCGGAGGCTTGGTGGACACAGAAGCCTTGATCGAGGCCATCGAGCGCGGTGCCATCGCGGGAGTCGGACTGGATGTTTATGAGGAAGAGGAAGGAAAATTCTTCCGGGACCTCTCCGACCATCCGATGAATGATGATGTCCTCGCACGGCTCATCAGCTTTCCGAACGTGCTCGTCACCGGCCATCAGGCCTTCTTCACCGAGCAGGCCGTGACCACCATCGCCGAGACCACCATTCAAAACCTGACCGACCACGAGGAAGGCAGGGCGAATGAATGCCTGCTGACGTGAGTGAGGCACTGCTTCATGCGGTCTGACCAGCAACTGTCAACACGCTTCTAGAGCTAACAAAAATTGCATCGCCACCCGCAGGCAGCGATGCAATCTGAGTCAGATCGAGAGTGGCGTGTTACTTCCCAGCAGCGGCACCGCCGGTTTCAGCAGGCAGGGATTTGTTCTCCAGCCAGACGTATTCCTTCCAGGCACCTTCATAGAGGCGGACGTTCGGATAACCGGCGACGTGCTTCAGGTAGAAGAGAAGCAGGCTGCCTTCACGGGAGGTGCCGCAGTAGCAGATGATGTTTTTGTCAGCGGTGATGCCGGCTTTTTCGAGCTCGGCCTTCACTTCTGACAGAGGCTTGAACTTGTGGGTGTTGTCGGTCTCCATGAGCCGGGCCCAATGGAAGCTGATCGCACCTGGGATGTGGCCTTTGCGCAGCCAGACTTCGTCATCGCCGATGAACTCATTCAGGGGACGAGCATCGACCAGCACGTTGCCGGACTTGCCGACATGAGCCTGCACATCTTTGACGTTGGCGGAGACGGCCTTGTTGTCCTTCTCAGGCAGATGACCGGGAGGATTGCCGAAGTAGTCACGGGCAGGTTCGAAGCCCTGCTTCTTCCACTCGGCGATGCCGCCATCGACGATCTTGATGTTCTGCACGCCGAATTTTTCCAGCACATATACAACCATGCTGGTGCTGAGCACTTCATCATTCGGAAGCTTTTCACCCGTGGCATAGACGAGATGCAGGCGATCCTTGTCGATGCCCGCGCGAACGAGCAGAGCCTTCGTTAGGTCATCTGGCAGGTACTGCACAGGGACGGCGCTATCAGTGCCGCGAAGCGTGTCGAAGTTGATGTGATGCGCAGTGGGGAGATGGCCGCGGAAGTAATCTTTATAGCCTCCACGGGTATCGAGCACGATGGGGCGCTGTGAGGCGTCCGGGCTTTCGATGAGCTTCTTGGCATCCGCCACGGAGATCAGACCGATCTCAGCGTGCAGCGTGGAGGCGGCAAGAGCCGCGAGGAGCAGGATGTGTTTCATGATTAGTTAGGCGATTTGAAAGGTGAGAATCAGAACTTGAAGACGAAATTGACCTTGGCCACGTGGCTGGACTTGCCCTGCTCGGGGAAGTTCGTCCACCACTCGAGAACGACATGCTTGTGCAGAGCATACTTCCAACCGACGGAAGGCAGCCAGAAGTCTTGATCCGCAGCCTGCACGAGGTCGGTGTTGATGTTGAAATCGCGGTTGAAGACTTTGAAGGTCTTGTCGAGACCGAAGAGGAAGGAATTGCCGTTCGTCTGCACGCCGTAACCGCCGTGGACACGCAGGAATCCGAAGTCATGGGCCAGTATGGCATAGGTGAAAGGATCGCCCGCGCGATTGATGTCCGTGAGAGCAATGCCTGCCACGCCGATGGCGATTTTGCCACCTTCCCAGGGTTTGAAGCCGACCTTTGTCTGGAAGAACAGCGGGCCGCTTTCATGCGTGAAGAGAGGGCTGTCCATACCCCACTCAAGGTTCGCCGGGCCGAACTGCCAGCCGGTCTTGAAGCCCATCCAGAAGGAGTGCTCGTCAGGACCATTGGCGGCGAACTGGTTCGCGCCCGGACCGAAGCTGCTGAAAGCCTGCACGGCGATGGTGCGGTGGTCGATCGTGTCCGCCGTGGGGATGTTGTTGAGACCAGTCGGCGTGGCGAAGGCCGAGGAGCCGAGCGCCAGGGAAAGGACGACAATACGGGAGGCTAATTTCATCATGTTTGAATGGAGAGAGGAGCGCCTTTTGCGCTTATATGCTCCATTAGGCAAGTTTAATTCATAGCCCTGGTTCATGTTGTCACACAAGTGACAGATCAACGTGTCCAAAGCTTGCTCAGCCACCAGATGAGAGCCGAAAGCAGGGCTGAGCAGGGCAGCGTGATCACCCAGGCCATGAGCACTGGGATGACGGTCTTCCAACGCGCCTGTTTCGTGGTGATGCCGATGCCCAGCAGAGCGCCCACGGACACATGCGTGGTTGAAACCGGCAGGCCGTGAAAGCTTGCAGTGGTGGTCAGCAGGGAGGTGGCGAGGTTTGCCGCAAAGCCCTGCCCTGGGTTCATGCCCGTGATCTTGTGTGCCAGCGTATCAGCCACTCTGCGCCCACCAAAGAGACCGCCCACGGTGACTGTGATCATCACGAGCAGAAGCGAAACCTCCACGCCGAGCCCACCGACCCCAACGAGCAGAGCAGCCATCTTCGGGGTGTCGTTCATCCCGCGCGCAAAGCTCACAGCGCCAGCACTCAAGAAGTGCAAAGCATCCAGGGTGCGTGTGCGGTGGTCGGGCGCCAGGCGCAGCATGCGTAAGACCAGATAGAGGATGCCTCCCAGCATGATCGCGAGGACAGGAGCAATCAGCAGCGGCTTGGCAAAAGTTCCCCATAAGGCTGAGACCTTCACGCCTGCTGGGTCTGCAGCCAGTCCAGCGCCGAGCAGCGCCCCCATGAGCATGTGCGTGGTGGAAACCGGGAAGCCAAGGCGTGTGGCGAGCAGATTCGCCAAACCTGCACCAGCAGCCACGGCGAACATGAAGTCAGGATGGCCTACCAATGAATCTGGAACGAGACCCTTGCCTGTGAAAGCGGTCAGCATGGTACCCATCAACAGCACCGAGGCCAGACACCCAGCCGCCGTGGTCACTGCCGCCCAGCGCAGGGCGGTCCAGTAACCTGTGGTGTGACTGCCAAAGAGCGAGGCCACGCCTTTGAAATTGGCGTTGGCCCCGTTGGCATACGCCACGGCCATGGCGGCAAAAATGATGAGTGCGGCAAACATCGGCGCGGGTTTTCGCTGGTGAGGAGCAGGTCGTCAAGACTTGTGTTTCCCTGCTCAGCACGGACCGCTGGCATGGATGAAGGAATTTTCATTTCTGCTTCCGGCCCAGGTAGCGGAGGGGATGACACCTCCCGCGCGCACATTGTAAGAAAGATATCAGGCCCGCTCCTGTTTATTGTTGCCAATTTGCGCATATATCCAGTAAAGCAGCTCTCGTCATGTCCACCCTACTCCCGTACTCCCGCATCACCCGACCTCTGGTGCCAGGTCTTCTGGCCCTCGCCAGCACTCTGGCGTCCGCTCAACAGCAGCCAGCCGCTGCCCAACCCGAACCCAAAGTGGACGAGCTTCCGGAGATGATCATCTCCGAGCCGAAACTCGGCAGGGATCTGCTAAAAGCGCCTTTGAGCGCCACCGTCGCCACGGGAGACGTGATCGAGCAAAACGCCATCCGCACCGTGAAGGACGCGGCCACCTACTCGCCTAACACCTTTTTCACTGAATTCAGCGCCCGCAAACTGAGCAACCCACGTGTGCGCGGCATCGGCTCCTCCCCGGCCAACCCGGGTGTCACGACCTACCTCGATGGCGTGCCCCAGCTCAACACCAACTCCGCGAGCCTTGATCTTCTGGACATCGACCAGATCGACTTCGTGCGCGGCCCGCAGGGTGCGCTGTTCGGTCGTAACACCGTCGGCGGTCTGGTGAACATCACCAGCCGCAAGCCTTCGCTGGAGACCTTTGGCGGCCAGTTTGAGAGCACCTTCGGCAACTACAATCTCTACGACTTCCGCGGCCGCATCACCACCCCGCTGATCCAAGATCAATTGGGCTTCAGCTTCGCCGGTGGCTACAACGAGCGCGACGGTTACACCAATGACACGGTGTCCGGCACGGACATTGACAACCGCAGCGCCTACTTCGGCAAGGCCCAGTTCCTCTGGCAGCCTTCCGATGAGCTGGAAGTGCGCTTCATCCTCGCGGGTGAGACCTCCAATGATGGTGACTACTCCCTCCATGATCTGGGCCAGCTCCGCCGCAACAACCGAACCAGCTCCCGCAGCTTCCTCGGCAGCGTGCAGCGTGACGTGCTCATGCCCACGCTCCAGATCACCTACCACGCTGACGCCTTCGACTTCACGTCCACCACTGGCTATGTCTACTGGCGCACCGAGGACATCACAGACCTCGACTACAGTGCAGCTCCGATCATCATCCGTCAGAACGAGGAAGACATGCACAGCTTCACCCAGGAGTTTCGCTTCGCCAGTCCGGCAGAGCGCCCGGTCGAGCTTGGCAGCCAGGTGAAACTGGCCTGGCAGGCCGGTCTGTTCTTCTTCCACTCGGAATACAATCAGGATGCCGCCTCGGCCTTCAGCTTCGGCCCGCCGCCTGCCCTCATCCGCGCCACCGTGGCTGACATGGAAGACTACGGCATCGGCATCTACGGCCAGACCACCTGGACCTTCTTTGACCGCCTGCACATCACCGGCGGCCTGCGCTATGACCATGAAAACAAGGAAGCGGACGTCTTTGTGCGCAATGACCTCGCCGCTTTCGCCGCCCGCACCACCAGCAGCGGCAGCTTTGACCAGGTCACGCCCCAGGCGGCCATCTCCTTTGACGTCAATGATGACCTCACCGCCTACTTCACCTTCGCCGGTGGTTACAAGGCCGGTGGCTTCAATACCGTGTCCCTGCCCACCCTGCCTGCGTTTTATGACCAGGAAAAGAGCTGGAACTATGAGCTGGGCCTGAAAGGCCGAGGCCTGGACAACAAGCTGACCTACAGCGCCGCGTTCTTCTACACCGACTGGCAGGACCTGCAGCTCAACTCCGCAGCCAGCCCCGCTGACTATTACATCGTCAATGCGGGTGATGCCGATTCCAAGGGCATCGAGCTCGCCGCCAACTATGACGTAAGCAAGAACTGGAGTCTCTTCGGTTCTGCTGGCTGGCAGAATGCCAAATTCCACGGCGGCAGCGTCGATGGCGGCGCGAACGTGGCTGGAAACAAGATCCCCTACACGCCGGACTACACCGCAGCTGTGGGAACCCAGGTGAACTTTGACGTCGGTGGCGGCTACAATCTGTATGCCCGCGCTGATGTGCAGTTCATGGGTGCCTTTGATTACGACAGCGTCAATGGTGCTGGTGGTCAGGACGCTTACACGCTGGCCAACTTCCGTCTCGGCGTGCGCAACAAGACCTGGTTCATCGAAGGCTTCGTGAACAATGCCTTCGACACCGAGTATGCGCCGATCGCCATTCCCTTCCCCGGCCTGGCTCCCTCCGGCTACGTGGCTGAGAACGGTGCTCCCGCCACCTTCGGCGTCCGTGTGGGTGTGAAGTTCTAATTCTTGGTTGATGTTGATGGGCGGCGGCGGGTTGCAATCTCTGCGGCCAGCCGCCGTTTTCTTGAACCGATTTTCCCGATGCCTCTCACTCCTGATCAAATCTCTGACTATCAGCGCGATGGATTTCTCACCGTGCCTGGCGTCTTCGCGGCGGAAGCTGCCGCGCTCCAGCAAGATGCGGAGCGTCTCATGACGCTCAGCGCGCTGATGGACTCCAACAACATCCGCTGCCGCTGGCAGGATCATGCGGAGACTGGTGAGTGCCGGTTCGACTGCTTTGATCCCGTGATCGATCTCAGTCCTGTGTGCGAAGGCATCGCGCGCTCGCCCGTGCTGCTGGAGATGGCCTCGCAGCTTTACGGTGAGCCTGCGCATCTCTTTAAAGACAAGCTCATCTTCAAGCCGCCGGGTGCCAAAGGCTACCAGATGCACCAGGATTTTATCTCGTGGGACGGCTTCCCCGAATCTTTCCTCACCGTCATTGTCGCCATTGATCCCTCGGACTCCTCCAGCGGTGCCACGGAGGTGTTTCCTGGTTATCATCAGCAGGGTTACCTGAGTCCGCGGGATGGCATGTACCATCAGCTTGAGGACGATAAGGTGGATCTCACCCAGGGCGTGAGCCTGGATCTCCAACCGGGAGACGTGGCCTTCTTCAGCGGCTTCACTCCACACCGCTCCGGGCCTAACCAATCATCGCACTCACGTCGCCTGCTCTATCTCAGCTACAATGCGGCGCGTGATGGCGGCGACATCCGCTCCGCGCACTATGACTTCTTCCACGAGTGGCTGCAGGAGCGCTACGCGGAGTATGGGAAGACGGAGACTTACTTCCGCTGAAGCATCGGCTGGCAGAGTATTATCCTCCGCCACGTTTCAAATCATCACCCTGTCTTTTCATGGCCTCCCCCCACGCCACTGACTCCCAAGTCTCACCTCCTGCCGTCTGGACGCAAGTCGTCGCCGGCGCACTCCTGATGGTCGCCACCATGCCAGGCCGCACGCATGGCCTGGGCCTGATCACTGAGCCGCTTCTGGCGGAGACAAAACTTTCCCACGACAGCTACGCGCAGATCAATCTGTGGGCCACCTTGTTAGGCTCAGCATCATGCCTGCCCGTCGGCTTCTGGCTGGATCGCAAAGGTCCGCGGACGGGTGCCCTGGTGTTGCTGCCCGCTCTTGCCTTGGTCGTGGCGCTCATGGCCTGGCTGCCGAGCCCGGGGTGGTGGGGATTGGCGGGCCTGATCTTTCTCACCCGTGCCCTCGGGCAGGGTGCGCTCTCCGTGCTCAGCATTTCGGTGGCGGGACGCTCCTTCAAAGGTGGTTCACGTGCCGCAGCAGGCGCCTATGCCGCACTGCTCTCCGTGCTCTTTGCCGTGGCCTTTGTGGTCGTGGGTGGTGTGGCACATTCTCCGAACTATGGTTGGCGGCCCGCCTGGGGTGGCATCGCGGTGGCACTGGTGCTGATGATGCCCGTGGCCCTCATGCTGCGTAACCAAAAGGATGCTAACACGACTGATGCAGGCACGGATCAGGATCTCGATCTGGCTCGGTGTTTCCGAGTGCCCGTGTTCTGGATTTATGTGGCGGGCATCGCTGCCTTCACCGCTGTCTACACCGGGGTTTCCCTCTTTAACCAAGCCCTGCTCATGGAACGTGGCTTTGATGAGAAGGCCTTTGTGACCTTTCAGTCCATCTCCTTTCCAGTGGGCCTGCTCGGTCAGATCCTCTGCGGCGTGGGCGCACGCTGGATCTCCATGCGCCTGTGGCTGGCCGTCGGCCTCATGGCTCAAGCGGCCAGCATGGCCACGTACAGCTCCCTCGGCAGCCAGGATAGCTTGTGGGCCCTGATGGCGCTCTCAGGTTTTTCCGGCGGTGTCATCACCGTGGCCTTCTTCTCCATTTGGGGAGACACTTTCGGCAAACGCCACCTCGGCCGCATCATGGGTCTGGTGCAGACCACCAGCGTCTTTGCCTCCGCCATGGGTCCGCTCCTGCTTGAGCGCGGTCGTGCTGCGTATGGCGGATATGCACCGGCCATGATGGCCGCGGCTCCCATCGTCCTCATCATCGCACTGCTGCATCTTTGGCCAGCGCCACGCCGTTCCAGTGAGACGGCAGCTTCATCCCTTCCCGTCTCCGAGTCATGAGTGATTCATCCCGCAAATTTCATCTCTCCATCAATGCCTCGGACCTCACGCGTTCGGTGGCTTTCTACAAGGTCTTGTTCGGCAAAGAGGCCGCAAAACATCACTCGGACTACGCGAAGTTCGAGCTCGAGGATCCGCCCGTGGTCTTCTCCCTCGTGCCCGGGCGCAGCGGAGCAGGCGGTGCCTTGAACCACGTGGGTCTCTGCCTGCCCACCTCCGAGGAACTCGTGGGCATCCAGCATCGCCTGGAGGCCGCCGGGCACTCCACCCTGCGTGAGGATGGTGTGGAATGTTGCTACTCCCGCCAAACCAAGTTTTGGGTACGTGACCCTGATGGTGTGCTGCTGGAACTGTACATCCGGCATGAGGACATCGACGAGCATGGCGATCACCACATCCCGGATGCAGACACGCTGCCCACTCTCATGGGCGGTGGCAAGGAAGAGCCCGAAGCACTGACCACAAGCTGGACCCATCGTCTCGGTGAGCCTCTGGAAGCCGCGCAAAAGCTCGACAGCAACAGCCATCAGGAAATCGTCCTCGAAGGCAGCCTCAATGATTCGATCGATCTTTCCGCGCTGCTGCGTGAGGCGAAGCGCGTTTTGAAACCCGGCGGCAAGGTCGTGCTTCATGGACTCGCGGCAGATCGTCCGCTGACCGATGCTTCCCCATCCCTCCCAGGTCCTGCTGCTGCGGTGCGAAGAGTGCCCGACTATCCTTCCCTGGTCTCGCAGGTGCGGGAGGCAGGTTTTGGCAGCATCCAGTTCACCAAACTTTCCGAGCGCGGCTATTTCCAGCATGAGGGCGTGCCGCTGCGCGAGGTGCTCATCGAGGCCGTGAAGCCAGGCTTCCGCCCTTCGGCAAAAAACCATAGCGTGGTCTATCTCGGCCCCCAGGCAGCCATCGAAGATGACTTCGGCAACCGCTACCCACGTGGTCAGCCCGTGGCGGTGAACATTCACGATTGGCAGGCTTTGAAGAAAAGCCCCGCCGGGTCCCGCTTCATCCTCATCCAGTCAGCCGCGGCCGAGTCCAACTGCGGAGATTCTGGGTGCGGGTCCTAACATGGAGCGAATTCGCATCCCAGCTTGAACGCTCCGCTTAGTTCGGATAACATGCTGGCCGTGCCCAAGATCGATTGTCTCCCTGCCATGAAGGCGCTGGCCGAAGAAAACCGCCTGCGTCTGATGCGTTTGCTGCTTTCAGGCGAGCGCTCGGTGAATGACCTCGCGGAGGCCACTGGCATGAGCCAGTACAATGTCTCCAAACACCTGCGCGTGCTGCGTGAGGCCGGTCTTCTGACCCAGGAGAAGCAGGGCCAGCAGCGCCTCTACGCCATCGCTCCCGCTTTGGCTGAGCATCTGGCGGACAACGCCAGCGTGCTCGACCTCGGTTGTTGTCAGTTTGATTTCAAGAAGCTGGTGAGCTGACCACCGGCCCTTTTTCGCCCCTGGCCCGGCTCATGCTTCCAAAAGAGCCGAGAGTTTTCTCCCCTGAGTTCCGTTGGTTCTAGACGTAAATCCTTCCATGATGAGTCGAAAGCTGCCCCATGGTGCTTGCCTCGCTGCCCTTCTGCTGGCGGGTGGATCCTTCGTCGCCCAGGCGGAAACCCTCCGCGCACCCCTGAAGGAACTGATCTCCGTGCAGATGGATGTGCAGTCCCTCCTGCCCAAGATCCGCTCCGCCGTGGTGGCCATCCGCACGCATGATGGCACCGCCAGCGGGGTGATCATCAATGCCGAAGGGCTCATCCTCACCGCCGCCCATGTGGCCGAGAAGCCCGGGCGTGAAATGCTCGTCGTTCTGGATGACGGCAAGAAGGTGAAGGCCACCACGCTGGGTCTGGACAAAACCACGGATGCCGCGCTGATGCAGCTCCACGACACGGACATCATCTGGCCGCATGTGAAGCTGAACCGCAATGTCCTCTCAGCCACGCCGGGCACCTGGTGCTTCGCGCTCGGCCACCCAGGCGGCTTTGACCAGGAGCGGGGGGTGGTGCTGCGCGTGGGCAAGGTGATCCGCCAGACAGCCAATGCCCTGCAGACGGACTGCGTCCTCATGGGGGGTGACTCGGGCGGGCCGCTCTTTAACCTCAATGGTGAGGTTATCGGCATCCACAGCCAGATCTGGGAGGAGCGCGATCACAACATGCACGTCTCCATGGCCCCCTTCCTCCGATCCTGGGATGAGATGAAGAGCAGCCTCGTCATCCGCGTGTGGGACACCGGCAGCGGTGGCTATCTCGGGGCCGCCGTGAATCTCAACGCCGCTGGCAAGATCGAGGTGCTCGAAGTGCTCAAGGGCTCTCCCGCTCAACAGGCAGGTCTGCTTGCCGGAGACATTGTCGAGGCCCTGGAGACGCTGACCCTGAACTCCGCGCCGCAGTTTTCCAATGCTGTCCGTGCCCGCGCTGCGGGAGACGAGGTCATGCTGCAGATCCGCCGTGGTGAAAACGCGAAGGAGATGCGCATCAAGCTGGGCACACGTCCGAAGGAGGATGAGGGATGAGAGTCTGCTTCACTTTCCTGCTCTTGCTGGCAAGCTTGAGTCATGCGGACACACGTCCGCAGCTGACGAACGACGAACGCACCAACGGCAAGCAGATCCTGGCCGATGTGGAGCCCACTCTTCCCGCTGCACGAGCTTCCGTGGCGCAGATTGAGAGCCCGAGAGGCAAGCCTGTGGCCACCGCTGTGTGGGTGGGTGTGGAGGGTTATTTCCTCACCAAGGCCAGCGAGGTGCCTGAACTCGAAAAACACCGTATCCGCTGGGAAAAGGACAAAACTGCGGCGATCCGTGAGATCCGACGTCTTTCCTCGCATGACCTTGTGCTGGCCCAGGCCGTGCATGTGCAGGCCAGGACCCCGGTGCAATTTGAGGCCACCACTCCCGAGACTGCCTATGGCCAGTGGCTGGCCGCACCCGTCAAGGGCGGCCGCGAGATCCGTATCGGGGTCATCAGCGCTCAAACGCGCAGGATCCAGGGCTTCGGCGCTGCCATGGGCATCCGCATGGATGACCAGCCCTCCAAAATTCCCGGCGTGCGCATCAGCGGCATGGCGGATGAAAGCCCCGCCGCGCTCGCCGGGCTGCGCAAGGGTGATGTGCTGACCGCCCTTGATGGCAAAGCCGCCACCAGCATGAAGGATGTCTCCGCACTCATCCAGAGCTTCCAGCCAGGTGATTTCATCGAGGTCAAATACACCCGGGATGGCAAGACCTCTTCCACACGCGTCCGTCTGGCCAGCCGCACGAAGATCATGATGAACTGGGATGGCGAGGACTTTGCCAACGGCGGCATCTCCCTGCGCACGGACAACTTCGCCCAAGTCATCCAGCATGATCTGCCGCTTTCGCCCTCTGACATGGGCAGCCCGCTCTTTGATCTCAACGGTCATGCGCTCGGCATCAACATCGCCCGCGTGGACCGCGTCACCACCTTTGCCCTGCCATCCTCCGTGTTCTGGAAGGAGATCGAGCCCTTGATCGAAGCCGACCGGCATCCGCCAAAGGCCTTGAAGCCAGGGGATCAGGTCAAGGACTCGTCAAGGACTCGTCAAGGACTCGTCAAGGACTCGTCAAGGACTCGTCAAGGGGTGGTCAAGGGGTCAAGGTAGGGGCCGGGAAGCGATGATTGGATCCCCATGTAGATGGGAGAGCGGGGTCCCCCAAGATGTTGAGGGGGAACGTTCTGCATGCGAGGCTGACGTTTGGCAGACGAATGGGGGCAGGCGAATGATGAAGTGTTTCTGGAGCTGGGTGATTTGTTCCTCCACCGAGCTCGCATGCGCCACCCATTGGGGTCAGGTGTTTGGGGGGCTGGACTGCAATGACTCTCTGGATCCTGTCCGCATCCAAGGGAGATGTGAACCCAATCTATTCGCCTGCCCCCATTCGTCTGCCATCCGCCTTCATTGAAGGCATGCTGACGCCTGCCTCTACATCAGGCGACTTGGTGGGTTCCTGTGGTTGATTCAACCAGCACTTCCCACATCAATAGTCACGTGAGAGCAGATAGTCCGCGAGCTCACGAAGTCTCTGGCCATTCTCTCCAAAGATGTTCAGCGCATCATGCGCCACCTGCGTGAGACGATGCGCCTCATCGCGTGAGGCCTCCAGGCCGATCAGCGCCGGATAGGTGCTTTTGTCGGAAGCCAGGTCCTTGCCCGCGCTTTTGCCCAGCTTCTCACTCGTCTGCGTCACATCCAGGATGTCATCGATGATCTGGAACGCCAGCCCTGTGGCCATGCCGAAGTCATGCAGGGCTTGCATCTGCTCCGGTGTCGCGTTCGCGCTCATGCCGCCGAGCTTCATGCTTGTGGTCAGCAGCGCGGCGGTTTTGTTTTCGTGAATGAAGCGCAGGGCCTCCAGCGGCAGCTTTTTGCCCTCGCCTTCCAGGTCCGCCACCTGACCACCCACCAGATGCAGGCTGCCTGCGGTTACCGCGAGCTCACGCACAAGATCACCTGCCGTGTGACGCGAGGTCGCCGGTGTCTTCACCACCAGTTCAAAAGCCAGCGCTTGCAACGCATCTCCGGCCAGCACCGCGATGCCATCGCCAAACACCTTGTGGCAGGTCGGCACGCCGCGGCGGAAGTCATCATTGTCCATGCTCGGCAGATCATCATGGATCAGCGAGTAGGTGTGCAGGCACTCCACCGCGCACGCCGCCGGACCCGCAGCCTCCTTGGTGCCGCCGCAGGCCTCCGCCGCCGCCAGACACAGGATCGGCCGCAGCCTCTTCCCGCCCGCAAACACACTGTGCCGCATCGCCTTGTGAATCGTCGCCGGAGCCGTCTCTGCACTCGGGATCAACTGATCCAGCAGAGAGTCAGTGAAGGCACAGCGTTCGGCGAGGTAGGGCTTAAGTTCGGACATGTCAGGTCTGCCAGCATGGAAGGCTGATGCATGGCTGCAAGGGTTTCGTTGGATGACGGGAGCGGAATCTTCAACGGCTACCGCGCCGATCTGAACGTGTTCTCCGTCTGGTGCATGGAGCAGACAGACACGAACGACCGAGGCCAAAAACTGCGCTGGATGCTGGAGAACCCGGTGGCGGCCAACAAGAAAAAACGCAACACTGCAAGCCGGAAGACTGCATGAGGCCAAGGTGTGCTGCTTGCATTGTTTCTGTTTTCCGTTAATATGGTGCCGTGATTCGCAGCTTCTCATGTGAGGAGACAGAAAAAAATTTGGCAGGGCACTCGAAGCCGACGCCTACCGTCTGACATACAGGACGTGGCACGGCGAAAGCTGCGTCTGCTGAACAATGCTGCCACCCTGCAAGACCTGCGCATCCCGCCTGCCAACCGTCTGGAGCCGTTGAAGGGAAGCCGGAAAGGCCAGTGGAGCATTCGCGTGAATGACCAATGGCGCATCTGCTTCCGCTGGACGGCGGACCATCACGCGGAAGGCGTGGAGATTGTCGATTACCACTAAGCCACCATGAAACGCCTGAAAAACATCCATCCCGGTGAGGTGCTGCTGGAAGACTTCCTGAAGCCGCTCGGCATCAGCCAGTATCGTCTCGCCATCGCCTGCGCCCTGCCGCATAGCCGGATCACGGACATCATCAAAGGACGGCGCGGCATTTCAGCGGACACCGCGCTGCGTCTGGCCCGTGCGCTCGGCACGTCGGCAGATTTGTGGCTAGGGCTGCAACGCGACTTCGATGTGGAGGAAGCCAGCCGAGCGAATGCCAAATGCTACAAGAGCATTCCCTTGCTGGCGCACGCTGCGTGATTCACCTCAAGCCGGACATCAGCAAGGCCAGCCAGTATCGGCAAGCACTGTGCCGCATCGCCTTGTGGATCGTCGCCGGAGCGGTCTCTGAAGAGGGCATCACCTAATCCGGCAGAGAGCCAGTGAAGGCACAGCGTTCGGCGAGGTAGGGCTTGAGTTCGGACAGCGGTCAAAATGGTGAAGGCCGTGCATTTCTGCACGGCCTTCATTTGGTAGCGGGGACAGGATTTGAACCTGTGACCTTCAGGTTATGAGCCTGACGAGCTACCGGGCTGCTCCACCCCGCGTTCTATTGGACTGCTAAGATGGCGCTACCTGGGGGTATTGCAACCGCGAAAACCTGTTTCTTCAGGTCTTGTCTCGTCGTGGCAGGTCCATCTACAATTCTCGCATGAAAGCCTTTCTGACTTTGCTCTGCACCGCCGCCCTCACCGCCCAAGCCGTGACCACATCGCCGCCGAACATTGTACTGGTGATGGCCGATGACCAGGGCTGGGGCGACATGGCCTACAATGGGCATCCGCATGTCAAGACGCCGAACTTTGACGCGATGGCGAAGGCAAGCGTGCGCTTTGATCAGTTTCACTCCGCCGCGCCGGTGTGCTCGCCGACTCGCGGGAGTGTGATGACCGGCCGCACGCCGAACCGCTACGGCACCTTTTCCTGGGGGCATCCCATCCGCCCGCAGGAGATCACGGTGGCGGAGGCGCTGAAGCCTGCGGGCTATCGCACCGGGCACTTTGGCAAATGGCATCTCGGTTCCGTGCAGAAGGACAGCCCCGTAAGCCCCGGCGCCTGCGGCTTTGATGAATGGGTCTCCGCACCGAACTACTTTGATCTCAATCCCATCCTCAGCGTGAAGGGCAAGGCGACGAAGTTCGAGGGCGACAGCTCGGATGTGACGGCCCAGGTGGCGATCGACTTCATCCGCCGTTGCGCGCAGGACAAGCAGCCGTTCCTCGCAGTGGTGTGGTTTGGTTCACCCCACAATCCACACAAGGCCCTGGAGACGGATCGTGCGCCGTATGCGGCTTTGCCCAAACCAGAACAGCAGTTCTATGGCGAGATCACGGCGATGGATCGTGCCTTTGGCAAAGTGCGTGAAGAGCTTCGCATGCTCGACATCGAACAGGACACGGTGCTCTGGTATTGCAGCGATAACGGGGCGCTGCCGAAGATCGGCTCCACGGGTGGACGACGCGCCAACAAAGGCAGCATCTACGAAGGTGGCCTCGCGGTTCCAGCCCTGCTTGAGTGGCCTTCGCAGTTCAAGGAACCCAAGGTGATCTCTGTTCCATGCGTCACTTCAGACATCCTGCCCACGGTGCTCGACATCATTGATGCCAAGCAGGAGAAGACGCCGCCGCTGGATGGTGTGAGCCTGCTGCCGCTGCTCAAAGGCGAGGTGAAGAAGCGCGAGAAGCCGATCGGCTTCTGGGACATGGGCATCAGGGGCAAGGGTGCCTCGTCCGAGGTGTGGATGCGCGAGCTTCTGGCGGCGCAGGAGCGCGGTGAAGAGCCGAATGATCCCGAGCGTCTGGCACCGGATGCGGGGAAGATCGGCGAGCCAGTATCGCTCACCAAATTCCCGGGTCATTCGGCGTGGCTGGACTGGCCGTGGAAGCTGCACCGCATCGAGGACAAGAAGACCGGTGATGTGGACTGGGAGCTCTACGATCTCAGCGCTGATCCTGATGAAAGTCGCGTGCTCTTTGCCGAGCAGCCTGAGCGTGTGCCGCAGATGCAGGAGGCCCTGGAGGCATGGCTGGAGAGTGTTGCCCGCAGTTTGAATGGGGATGACTACAAGTGATGAATCTCGACGGCCTTCATGCAGGAGATGAACTCCTGCTCGAGATGAGCAAGAGACTGGATGTTTGCGACCCGATGCCCCATTGGAATGGGGCAGTACGAAGGAACCTTATCGGAAGAGTTTCTGACATTCGTGTTTATTAGTGTCCATTCGTGGTTTCCCCTTCCCTGCCCACATGCGCTACGCTTTTTTCGACCTCGACCACACGCTCCTGCCGTTCGACACTCAGGCGCTGTTTTGCAACTATGTGCTGAAGCGGCATCCGTGGCGCATTGTGTTGCATCTTTGGTTCGTCCCGTATGCCCTCGGAAGGGCGATCGGGCTGGTGAGCACGGAGACGGCGAAGCGCGCCTTCTACTCTTATCTCGCCGGCATGAAGCGGGCGCATCTGCGCAAGCTGGCGCGGGATTTCGCCCACGATTGTGTCGACACCTGGATCTACCCTGAACTGCGTGCGGAGATTCTGCGGCATAAGCACCAGCACCGGAAGCTGGTGCTGAACACAGCCAGCCCGGACTTTTATGCGGACCAGATCGCCGAGGTGCTGGGGTTTGACCACTGCATCGCGACGCAAGTGAAAATCGGCGAGGAAGTGCCTCTGCGCCCGGCGATCCCCGGAGGGAACAACAAGCGTGGGGCGAAGATCACCGCCATGCGGCTGCGCCTTCCCGGCGTGGCTGGCATGAACGACGAGGAGCGCTTTCACTGCTGGTCCTACAGCGACAGCTCCGCGGACATCCCGCTGCTGGAGTTTGTGGGCAACCGCGTGCTGGTGCATCCGAGCAACAAGCTCCGCGCCCACTTCCCCGGAAACGATGTGACGGTGCTCACACCCTCCCGGCCCTATTGGGGTGCCGTCGGAAATATTTTGGCCATGGTGCGGCAGGTCTTGGGCCTGCATCGCGAACGCGGGCCGGGTTAGATCCCCCAACCCTCGCGATACGCGGAGCGCCTCCAAAGCTTCTCGCCCTCCGGATTGTCGATGAGCTTGCCAGTCTTCGGATCACAGCGCACCACGGTGTTGGTGCGGTAGGCGATGTTTCCAAGATGGCACATCATGGTGCTCTTCTGGCCTTCTTCGATCGGGCTGTTGAGCTGCGCTTTGCCACGGACGGCATCCAGGAAGTTGCCGAAATGCGCGGGGTCACCACCACCTGCGCCTTTGACCTTGCTGATCTCCGCGCCCTTGGGGTCGTAGAGGGTGTAGGAGTCACGGGCGATGGCCATGGTGCCGTTGTCGCCGTAGAACATGACCTCGCCGATGGGCTTCTCCGCGGCACGAGCATGGCAGGAGCTCTGGATCCACTCGCAGCCTGCATGACCGAAATCATAGACGGCGGTGCCGGTGTCCGGCGTCTCCTGCTCGTCCTGGTAAAAGTAGCGGCCGCCATTGTAGGTGACCTTCAGCGGATACTCGCCTTTCAGGCCCCAGCGCATGATGTCCAGCGTGTGGATGCCGTTGTTGCCGAGCTCGCCATTGCCCCAATGCCAGAGCCAGTGCCAGTCATAGTGGGCGAACTTTTTCATGTCGTGCTTCGCATCATCCGGCACGGGGCCCTGCCAGAGATTCCAGTCGAGATCCGCGGATGGCGGCAGCGCGAGTTTGCCCACTTCTTTGCGTGAGTTGTAATACGTGCCGCGGGCAAAGTGCACCGGGCCGATGGCGCCGCCGTGCAGAGCCGCGATGGCTTCCTTCATCCAGGTGCGGCGCTGATTGCCCATCTGCACCACTTTGCCGCTCTTCTTCATCGCGGCGACAAGCGCCTCGGCCTCGCCAGGGTTCTGGCTGCCGGGCTTTTCCACATACACATTCTTGCCTGCCTCCAGCGCCATGATGGCCATGGGCGTGTGCCAAAAGTTGGGCGTGGCGATGCACACGGCATCCACCGTCTTGTCCTCCAGGATCTTGCGGAAGTCTCTCACTCCCTGGCAGGACGTGGCCTGCTTGTCCGCAACCACCTTCAGGCCCTTTTCAAGACGAGACGAGTCCGTCTCCGCAAGGTAGGCGATCTCCACATCCGGCAGAGCCAGGAGCGCCTGCACATGCCCCATGCCGCGACCGAGCGCGATGACGGCGACTTTGAGCTTGTTTCCTGCCTTGTCAGCAGCGCGGAGCTTGGTCGTGGCAGAAAGGGCGGCCCCGAGGCCGAGGGCGGAGGTCTGAGTGAGAAGCGTGCGGCGGTTCATGGCAGACAAGGTATCGACACGACAGTGTCCATTTATCGCCGCGAATGTCGCCAGCTTCGATGCTTTCAGGCTTTTCATGAGAGGTGGAAGCCTCATGATGGCTGCCGCAGTTTATGAATGAGGAAGATCTTCAGGCGCACATGCATCTGATCCGCCAGCACTGGCGGATGGCCTTTTGCCGCCATGTGGTGCTCAGCACGGCAAGCGTGCATGAGTGGTATCGTGTGCGGATGAAACTGACCGTTTTTCAACGTCTGCTGCCACACCTGATCTTCACCCTGTTCATCGGGTTCATGAAGAGGGGGGATTCTACGCTGCACACGATCGCCGTCATGGCAGGGGTGGCGGTGTGCGTGGAGCTGGTGCTGCGCTATTACTTTCATGGTGGGGGGCGAGAACTCGTCCTCGATCTAGACACCCACGCCGGAGTGCTGTGCGCGCCTCTGGCCGGCTTGGAGATCGACGCTGCTCATCTTGAGGGCTTCGCTTTGCGGAAGGTCCGGCATCTGATGAAGAGGCGGAACAACCTGGTGCGGCATCCGCAAGAGTATGTCTGCTTCTATGCCCGCACGGTGGACGGGCGCTTTCATGTGCTGGCCGCACATTCAGCCACTCATGAGCGTTTTGCAGGGTTCCAGACGGCGGCACGTCGTTTGGCGGAAGCCTCCCACTTGCCTTTGATGGAGCCCGAAGAGCATCAGGATCCCGTGACCCTCCGCGCCGAAGCCTAAATCAGAGATCAGCGACTCTTCAGCCGGATCACGGTTGTCGCGATGGTGGCTCCGACGAGGTTCGCCACGAGGTCCCAGCCCGTATTCTCATACCCGCCGACATTCGTGTTGGGAATCGTCAACACGGCGATGAACTCGACGATCTCATTCAGCGCGCCAAAGCCAATGCCGGCGGCGGTCATCAGCACCATGAGACCAAAGGTAGGCTGAAGCTCAATGCCGCAGATTTTACGCATGGATGAGCGCAGCGTGTGCCAGCATAGCCACGTGGTGATCCCGAATCCATAGGCGTGGACGATCTGGTCATACTTGAGCTTCTGCGGGATGATCCACCAACTGTAGAGCACGGGGTTGTCGCCATTGTAGGGCCAGCCTGCGGGCAGCTTGATCAGGCCTCCCGCCATATGGGCGAGCCCCCAGACCGACAAGGCCCAGAGCAGCCCGGTGGTCAGCCCCACGCTCTTATGCACGACCGTCATCACCGAGATGAGCACGACCATGACCACGATGTAAAAAATGAACTCCGTGTTTCCCTGCATCATGGAGCCGACCACAGCAGCCACCATGTAGGCAGCGGTGAAAAGACCGAGGGGGAGCAGGCGCGGCTTGCATTCGGGAGGCATAAGCGGATGCGACCACAAAGAAGAGCGGATGTCCAGCACCTCGAAAGCTGTCCTCCGTCAATTTGTGAACATGGACACCTTGCCAAATCCGGTTATAATGGCCCCATGAGCATGACGATCGAAGCCCTTTCTCATGAGGCCTTGGTGCTGCCACCAGCGCAAAGGCTGAGCCTTGCTTGCACGCTCATCGAGAGTGTGGAGGCCGACGATACGCCTAGCCCGGATGCAGCGTGGGATGCCGAAATTCGGGATCGGATCGCACGCTACGACCGAGGTGAGACCCTCAGCATTCCTGCCGCTGATGTGTTCCGCAAGCTCCGTGAAATTGCTCCAGCGAGATGAGTTCTGTGTTGGAGTTTCTTCCAGAAGCTGCCGCTGAGGTCCAGTGCGTCACGGGCGACTATGAAGCCAAGGTTCCTGGTCTGGGTGTGCGCTTCCGCACTGAGATCGAGACATCTTGTGCTGCGATTGTTCAGTTTCCTCTCCTATGGCGTGAAAGGCCAGGTGGATGGAGAAGGGTCAATCTCCCAGGCTTCCCTTATTACATCGCCTATGTGATACGGGATGAGTTGATATTGGTCACCGCTGTCGCTCATGCCAAGCGGGACCCGGACTACTGGAAGAACAGAATGCCTTGAGACGGCATTGAAGGAGCTGAATCCTTGCCGACAAACGGCTTGCGTGCTCTGCCGCGTGCCCTTTTGATAGCTGGCACATGGATTTCCTCGCCCTCAACCTGCCAGACTTCAGCGGCACTTTCGAAAGTGTGAAGAACGCGGTGGCGAGTCAGGGGATGAACGCCTGGGGGCTGGCCATCGTGGCCTTCTTTGCCGGACTGGCCGTGGCTCGTGGCATCGTCTCGCAGATGCTCATGATGGTCACGCTGGCCATCTCGGTGATGGCGGGGCTGTTTGTCTTCCAGCACCGCACGGATGTCTTCGGCGCTTACGCGTCAAACATGACCACGAACACCCTGCTCGGTGTCTCGGGGGCTGCGGCAGTGCTGACTTACTTCCTGGTGCGGGGCTTGGTGAACTTCGTCGCGGGCTTCGGCATCATCTCCCTGCTGGCCAGCTTCACGGGTTGGAAAGCCGGACTGCTGAGCCTGCTGCCTTCCGGTGTCATCGTCTGGCTGGGCGCCATGGTGATGCGCCTTCTCGGCAGTGTGTACAGCCTGGAGAACGCGAACGTCGAACTCCAGGGCAAAGGCGTGAAGAGCGAGTTCGGCCAGTGGATCTCCGAGATGGCGCAGAAGATCGACCGCACCTCCGTGGGCAGCTTCGTAGAGAAGCTGGATCCCTATGACATGCGCGCGCGGGCCAACCTCGCGCGCCTCCTCATCCTCTGGCCAGATGGTCGTGTCTGGCAGCAGCTCGCCTCACGAGGTCAGGACACGGCGAATGCGCTGAACCACCCAGAGATCGCCGCTCTCGGGCAAGATCCTAAAGTTCGTCAGGCCATCGAACGGCAGGACTTCGCGGGGCTCATGCAGCTTCCGCAGGTGGCGCGCGCAGCGGCAAATCCACAGCTCGAGCCATTCTTGAAGACGCTGGTGCTGGAGGAGGCCATGGACACGGTGGTGTACAAAGCGCGTTAAGAAATCCGAATTCCTGCATGGCGCGCTGCGTCAGAGGTGGCCCCCAACATGCCAGACAAACCCACCTCACTCCGCGTCACGGGCCGCCGCTTGCTCGTCTTTGCACGCGCTCATTGGCGCATAGCGCTGATCCAGTTCGTGCTGGCGGTGCTGGGCACCTCCCTGATCGTGGTCTTTCCCGGCGTGGTGCAGTGGTTTGTGGATGACCTCATCCCGCGCAAAGATGTACCCGGCATCTGGAAAGCCGGCGCACTGGCGATCACGGCTTTTTTCTTGCGCGAGCTGCTCTTCTACATCCGCACACGGGTGAACAGCACCTTTGAGCAGCGCATGATTTTTGATCTGCGCGGGCAGCTTCATCACAAGATCGCCCGCCTGCCGCTGGCCTGGTTTGATCGTCAAAGCACCGGAGACATCCTCACGCGCATGGCGGATGATGTGCCTGCGACTCAGCGCGTGATCCTGGAAGGCATCGAGCAAGGTTTGACCGCGGTGTTGCAGATCATCATCAGCGCGGTGGTCATGTTTTACACGAACTCGACCTTTGCGCTGATTGTCATGGTGCCCACGCCTTTCATCGCCGCAGGTGGCTGGCTTTTCGCCCGCTGGATTGCCCCACGCTCACGCGAGGCACGTGAGGCCAGCAGCCGCATGAACTCACTGCTGCATGACACCATCACCGGCATCCGCCAGGTGAAGAGCTACACGGCCGAGGACACGAAGCAGGAGGACTTTAATCGTGCCAGCCATGAGCTGCGCCGCTCACAGCAGCGGCTTATGACTGCCTGGGCCGTGTACAGCCCCCTCATGGGTTTCCTCGGCAGCTTCGGGCTTGTGCTGCTTCTGAGCATCGGTGCGTATGGAGCCATCCAGGGCGAGATGACAACGGGCGAGCTCTTCAAATTCATCTTCCTGCTCGGCTTCTTCTTCGAGCCCATCGCACGACTGCATGGGGTCAACCAGACCATCGTCACCGGTCTCGCGAGTGCTGAGCGGGTCTTCAAGATCCTGGATCAAGAAGGCGAGGAAGATCTGGAGCGCGGGGCAACACTCACCAACGTGCGGGGCGAGGTGGAGTTTCGTGACGTGACTTTTGGTTACCAGGCTGACAAGCCCGTGCTGCAAAGTGTGAACCTCCGTGTGCTGCCCCGCCAGACTGTGGCCATCGTGGGTGCCACGGGCTCTGGCAAAAGCACGCTCTTCCAGCTCCTGACGCACTTCTACGAGCCACAGTCCGGTCAGGTGCTTTTGGATGGACGTCCCATCACGGACTACAACCGAGTCTCACTCCGCGATGCACTGGCCTATGTGACGCAGGATGCCTTCCTCTTCGCCGGCACCATCCGTGACAATCTCCGCCTCGGCGATCCTGATGCCACAGATGATGAGATGTGGGCTGCGCTGAACCATGCCAGTGCCGAAGAGTTCGTTCGGCGTCATCCGGATGGTCTGGATGCCCAGGTGGGCGAGCGTGGCGTGATGCTCAGCGGAGGTGAAAGGCAGCGCATCGCCATGGCGCGCGCCTTTCTGAAGGATGCGCCCATCCTCCTGCTCGATGAGGCGACCAGCGCCGTGGACACCAAATCCGAGGCCGCGATTCAGGAAGCGCTGGAAAAGCTGCGCGCGGACCGCACCTGCCTCGTCATCGCGCATCGTCTCAGCACCGTGGTGAGCGCAGATGTGATCTACGTCATGCGCCAGGGACAAGTGCTCGCCCAAGGCAGCCACGCCGAGCTGGTGGAAAGCTGCGCCTACTACCGTGAACTTGCGAGTCTGGCGCTGCTGTGATGTCATGAAGCATTCATGGATCACTGAGCTGATTCATGGCATGATGAGGGCATGAGATGGTGTCTCCTCCTCTTGCTCAGCCTGCCCGTGTTTGCCCAGGTGGCCGCACCTGCGGACAAGAAGCGCGCTGAACGCCCGCCAGGGCCTGTCTCGCTGGCCGCCAAGCCTCTCCGCTCTGGCACCGTCCTTCGAGAAGAGCGGCAGATCGACGCCAGCGATGGCGAGTTTCATTTCATCTCGAGCAAGCGCACTCAGGATGCCATCACTCGCTACCATCAGAGACTCACTCTGATCCGACGCGTGCAGGGAAACGCGGCGGAGGACGTGGAGGTCAGTGATCACAGTGAAGACAGCGTCGCCTATCCAGCTCCGCCCGGCCCTCCGGAGAACACCCAGCCCGGTCCTCTGCAAACCACACGGCTGCGCGCCCGGCAGAAGCTCGGACGCTGGAGCTTTGAGCTGGCCGACAAGAAACCCGGTGAGGTTCAGCAGCGATGCTTGGTGGAGCTCGGCGTGATCACGGACCTACTAGAGGCAAGTGCCTGGGGCATTGGCACTGAGCCGCGCAAGCCCGGTGAGACCTGGAAGCCTGCCTTCCGCGAGGTGCGGGGCAAAGCACGCGACATGCTGGTGCCTGGCCCGTATGAGATCACCTTCACCGGGCTGGAGGACCAGAAGGGCGAAACCTGCGCGCGTCTGACCATCACCGGAAGTCTTCAACTGGAGCGCCCGACTTATGAAGGCACGCTCCAAGTCACCTTCACGGGCACACATCTCCGGCGATTGAGCGACGGACTGAATCTCCAATCCGAGGTGAGTGGCACGCTGAACTTCAAAGGGCCAGTCAGCATCGGAGGTGATGCAGGCACGCTGACCTTGAAGTCTTCCTTCAAGGCTAGGCGCACCCAACGCATCCTCCCACGCTAAACGAGCATGGGAGTGATCGAAGCATCATTTGTTTAGCTCGATATTGTCAATGAGACGGGCGCGATCAAAGAACACGGCGAGTGCCATGAGGCTGCCTGGACGGGCTAGATCAAGCGGCCGCAGAGTCTGCTGATCCACAAGGCTGACATAGTCCTCGCGGCCCAAAGGAGCCTCGCTGGCGAGATGCCCGCGAATCAACGAAAGCAATCTGCTGCTGCCAGTGACTCCGCCACGCCACGCCTCACGAGCCTTTTCCAGGGCCGCACGTAAAGCGGGCGCCTGCACACGCTCTTCCGCACTGAGGTAGCGATTACGCGAGCTCATGGCCAGGCCGTCCGCCTCGCGCACGGTCTCAATGCCATGAAGGGTTACCGGGAAGTCCAGATCACGCACCATGCGGCGGATGATGGCGAGCTGCTGGTAGTCCTTCTTGCCAAACAGCGCCTCATCCGGCTGCACGAGGTTGAAGAGCTTGGCCACGACAGTGCACACGCCATCGAAGTGTCCTGGCCTGCTGGCTCCGCAAAGCACGGTGGAGAGGCTTTTCTCCAGAATCTGGATGCTGCGGTCGGGGTGGTAGACTTCCTTCACCGGCGGCGCAAAAACCATGTCGGCTCCAGCAGCCTCACACATGGCCATGTCGGCCTCCAGCGTGCGTGGATAGCGGTCAAAATCTTCGTTAGGCCCGAACTGCAGCGGATTGACGAAGATGCTGACAGCCACGGTGGCTTCTTTGCCAGCCAGCTTCCGGGCTTCGCGCACCAACGTGGCATGGCCGTCATGCAAAGCGCCCATGGTGGGCACGAAAAGGACTTTCCCAGCGGTTTTCCTCCAGGTGCGGAGGTCGTTCACAGTTTCGATCAGGGTCATGATTTCAGGTCGCGGGATTCAAACACCGCGGTGCCAAGGATGAAAAGGCTCGCGTTCGCTGCGGCGATGATGGTGAAACTACGCATAATCACAGGCCAAGGGATGTGTTCCGTGTAAATGCGGCCCCAGGCGGACATGTGCTTGGTCAGCAGAAAGTGATCATAGTTCTCCATGAACCCCGTGTTCCGCAGGATGAGGTCCACCAGGATGTAAGAAAGCGCGCCGATGGTGGCTGCGGCAGGCTTGATGGGAAAGCAGGAGAGGAAGAAGGCCACGCTGCTGACGGTGGTCATGCTGACCGCCAGAAAGCAGGAAGCCACGGCATAGCGTTCGATTCCTTCCGCCCATTGATAAAACTCCAGGATGCCGGCCTCCGGGATCATGACGAAGAAGCCGCCGCCCCAGCCTTTGATGGCCAGGCCTAGCAAAAAGGCTGTCCACGCGATGAACTGGATGAGCACGAAGGTGTAGCAGGTGCTGGTGAGATACTTGATGAAGAGCAGACGCAGACGCGTCACCGGCCGCACGAGAAGCAGGCGGTAGTGTCCGTCCTCACCCTCCTTCGCCACGATGTCGCCAGCCACGAGCGCGAGGTAGATGGCACCTAGCAACAGCACGGAGAAACCGAGGATCATCTGCGCGAGCGTGATCGCTGAGTAATACTCACCAAAGGCCTGCCCCTGGCGGGAAATGAGCCGCTCGAAGATGCGCTCCACACCTTGGAGGCGGAACACGATGAGCAGCACGATCTCCAGGCCCAGGAAGGCACCAAAGCCGATGTAGGTGCGACGACGCGCGAAGAGTTTCAGCAGTTCACCCTGCCACTGATGGAAGAAGAGGATCATGCGCCAGTGAGTCCGAGGTAAAACTCTTCCAAGGTGGGTTTATGCGGCTGCCAGGCATCCACACGGACCCCCGCCTGCACCAATTGCTGAAGCAGTTCGTGACCGACCAAATGCGCCGGCAGTTCGATGAGGTTCGTGTCAGGGTCCATTGTAGCTCCGGCCGTGCGGATGGCTTCACGCGCCTTTGTCATGTCCCGCGTCTGCAGTTGGAAGACATTCTGCCTCTTCTGCTGCGAGGGGACGATGCCTTCATACATCTTCTTTCCCTGCTTCAGGATCACGCAGCGGTCACACATCTGCTCCACTTCAGCGAGGAGATGAGAGTTCAGCAAGATCGTCATGCCAAACTCCGCGCGCAGCTTGAGCACCAGTTCACGGAATTCGCGGATGCCTTCAGGATCGAGGCCATCCGTGGGCTCGTCGAGCAACAGACACTTCGGCCGCGGCAGCAGTGCCTGCGCCAATGCGAGCCGTTGCCTCATGCCATGGCTGTAAGTCTTCGTCTTGTGCCCGGCGCGCTTCTCCAGGTTAACCAATTTTAACACACGTTTCACCTCGGCTTCATCCCACCAGCCGGAGAGCGAGCACAGCACGCGCAGATTCTGCCATCCCGTCAGGTAGTCATAGAAGTGCGCCGCCTCATAGATGGCGCCGATCTGCCCCAGAGCCCGCGCACGATCATCATGCACGGAATGGCCTCCGATGATCACCTGGCCTCCATCCGGTCTGACCATGCCGAGCGTGATGCCGAGGATGGTGCTCTTGCCTGCGCCATTGTGGCCGAGCAGCCCCAGGATCTCCCCCTGACGCACATCAAAGCTCACATCATCCAAGGCCAGGCGGTCGGTGCGCCAACGCTTGGTGAGGTTCTGGACTTCGATGAGGGCCATATGAAGGCGCGAGTGTGACATGCGCATGCGCGCCTGCAAGTCGAACACCAGCACAAGGAGGAAACGTCAGGCTTCGTTCCACGCGTTGCACTCCGCACACCCGCCTGATCGACGGCAAGAGACAGTAAGGACGCAGAGCAGCAGTTAAACGCCGCTGGGGCATTCGGCGCGCTCTGGTGGCCCTACTGTGTGCTACGCCGCACCTACCCACTCTCCTGGCAGGTCTCCCACCAAGGAAAAGCCCTGTGAAGATTGCTCTCCACAGGGCTTTTGGAGGCGAATCACTTCGCCGTGGTTTTGATCTCGTTTAGAGACCAATCAGATTACTTCTTTGCAGCCTTCTTGGCAGCCTTCTTAGCGGCTTTCTTTGCAGGAGCGGCTTTCTTTGCAGGAGCAGCTTTCTTTGCAGGAGCGGCTTTCTTCGGGGCAGCCTTTTTGGCGGCTTTCTTTGCAGCTTTCTTAGCCATAGTATTGTTGTTGTTGGTTGCTTGTTTGTTTTGTTTTGCCGGAGCACCAGCGGAGCTGGCACTACGGACAGGTTTCCCAGCAGCGGCCTTCGCAGTGGCACGCTTTTCCTCGATGGCGGCCTGCGCAGCGGCAAGACGGGCAACGGGGACTCGGAAAGGACTGCAACTCACGTAAGAGAGTCCCACCTGATGGCAGAACTTCACGGAGTCTGGATCGCCACCATGTTCGCCGCAGATGCCCAGCTTGATGTCTGGACGGGTGCTGCGGCCTTTGGTGATGGCGGTCTTGATGAGCTGGCCGACGCCGACAACGTCGAGCGTGGCAAAGGGGTTCTTCTTGAAGATTTCGTTCTCAGTGTAAGGCATGAGGAACGAACCCATGTCGTCACGGCTGATGCCGAGCGCAGTCTGGGTCAGGTCATTCGTGCCGAAGCTGAAGAATTCAGCGGTCTGGGCGATCTCGTCAGCAGTAAGCGCGCCACGTGGCACTTCAATCATCGTGCCGACCATGTAGTCGAACTTGATCTTCTTCTCGGCCATGACGGCCTTGGCGACCTTGTGAATGATCTCAACCTGGAGGTCGAGCTCCTTCTTGAAGCCAACGAGAGGCACCATGACTTCAGGCTTCACCTTGATCTTCAGCTTGGCCACATCAGCAGCGGCCTCAAAGATGGCGCGCGCCTGCATGGCAGTGATTTCCGGATAGGCGATGCCGAGACGGCAGCCACGGTGACCGAGCATGGGGTTGAATTCATGCAGGGCAGCGACGCGGCTCTTCACCTTTTCAGCGGAGACACCGATCTTCTTCGCAAGGTCAGCCTGGGCGGCTTCTTCATGCGGGACGAACTCGTGCAGAGGCGGGTCAAGCAGACGGATGGTGGCAGGCATGCCCTTCAGGGCCTTGAAGATGCCTGTGAAATCTTCACGCTGGTAAGGCAGAAGCTTGGCGAGAGCCTTCTCACGGTCGGCGACGTTGTCCGCGAGGATCATCTCACGGACGGCGTCGATGCGGTCACCTTCAAAGAACATGTGCTCTGTGCGGGTGAGGCCGATGCCGACAGCGCCGAAGGCGATGGCGTTCTCAGTCTGCTCTGGGTTGTCAGCGTTTGTGCGGACGTCCAGGCGGGCAGCCTTGCCACACCAGTCCATGAGCGTCTTGAACGCCTTGAACTTCTCAGTGCCCTGGGCGGCCTTGTCACCATGGAGGAGACCCATGACGATGGAGGAGGGGCCCGTCTTGATCTTGCCACCATAGATGGTGCCGGCGGTGCCGTCGATGCTCAGGCAGTCCTTGCCTTCCTTGAAGACCTGACCAGCGATGGTGACGGTCTTCTTGTCATAGTCGATCTCCACAGCGCTGGCGCCGCAGATACAAACCTTGCCCATCTGACGGGCCACGAGAGCCGCGTGGGAAGAAACGCCACCCTTGGCGGTAAGGATACCAGCAGCGGCGATCATGCCGCGAAGGTCTTCCGGGGAAGTTTCGTTACGGACGAGGAGAACGGTTTCACCGGCTTCCGCAGCAGCGGCAGCACGGTTGGCATTCAGGTAGATGATACCAGAAGCGGCACCAGGACCGGCAGGGAGACCCTTGGCGAGTTCCTTGGCCTTCTTGACTTCGGAGATGTCGAAATCAGGAGCAAGGAGCTGCTCGAGCTGATCGGCAGGATTGCGCAGGATGGCGGTTTCCCAGTCGATGAGCTTCTCTTTCACCATGTCCATGGAGAACTTCAGAGCGGCGGCAGCGGTGCGCTTGCCGTTACGGGTCTGAAGCATGAAGAGCTTGCCCTGCTGGATGGTGAACTCGACGTCCTGGACATCCTTAAAGTGCTTCTCAAGAGTGGAGCGCACTTTCAGAAGCTCGGCGTAGGACTTCGGCATCGCCTTCTTCAGTTCGATCACTGGCTCCGGAGTGCGGACGCCGGCGACGACGTCTTCACCCTGGGCGTTGATGAGAAACTCACCGTAGAATTCGTTGACGCCATTGGCTGGGTTACGGGTGAAGGCCACGCCGGAACCGGAATCATTGCCCGTGTTGCCGTAGACCATTGCCTGCACGTTCACAGCGGTGCCCCACTCGGCAGGGATGTTGTATTTGCGGCGATACACGATCGCGCGGTCATTCATCCAGGAGCTGAACACAGCACCGGCAGCGCCACGAAGCTGATCCCATGGATCGTTCGGGAACACCTTGCCAGTGCGCTGCTTCACGAGAGCCTTGAAGCGCTTCACCAGTTCCTTCTGGTCGTCAGCGGTCAGGTCGCTGTCGACGATGTCCTTGTGATATTTCTCATGCTTGAAGGTCTCGATCGCCACTTCGAAAGGCTCATGATCTTCGTTCTCCGTCTTCTGCACACCGAGCACCACGTCACCATACATCTGGACGAAGCGGCGATAGCAATCCCAGGCGAAGCGCTCATTCTTCGTCGCGGCTGCGAGGGAAAGAACGGTCTGGTCATTGAGACCCAGGTTGAGGATCGTGTCCATCATGCCTGGCATGGAGTCACGGGCGCCGGAGCGCACGGCGACGAGGAGGGGCATGCCCTTGGCGTCACCAAACTTTGCGTCCATGATTTTTTCCATGGCGGAGACACCTGCCTCCATCTGCTTCTGCAGACTCTCTGGGTAGCTCTTCTTGTTCGCGTAGTAATACGTGCAAACATCTGTCGTGATCGTGAATCCAGGAGGCACCGGAAGACCGATGCGGCTCATTTCAGCGAGGTTCGCGCCTTTGCCCCCAAGCAGTGCTTTCATGGAGCCATCACCGTCCGCTTTTCCTGCTCCGAAGGAATAAACGTATTTCACTGCTTTGCTACTATTGCTCGCTGCTTTTGCCATAGAGTTTGTTTGTCGTTACCGGCTTGTGGTTTTGTTGTTTGCGAATCGGATGCCGATAATTATCATTTGATTATAGGATGCAAGCACAAGTTGACAATCAAAAGTTAACGCTCGCTCCAGAGGGGTCACCAACGGCGCTGCCGAACATGATCTCATCCAGCATGTGATTGAGTTGAGCAGTCTTGACGAACAAGGCGTCTTTATGATTTAAAGCATTCAACGCTGGAAATTAAATCACACGCCCTCTCCCCTGGTGCGCCGGTTCAACAATCCAGCCACCCCCCATTAACAAACCATGAAAACAACATTCGCATCTGTTCATCGCCCCGCCAGGCGGGGCTTCACGCTGGTCGAGCTTCTTGTCGTCATCGTGATCATCGCCATCCTCGCGTCCCTCGCGGTTCCTGTCACCACCATCGTCATGACGAAAGCCAACGAAGTGCGCACCAAGGCCGTGCTTAAAGACCTGCAGGTCGCCATCGGCCACTTCCGCACTGAGTACAACCGCTTTCCTGTCGATCTCACCGGCTCTTCCGGCGGTGACGATATCGACCCCATCATCACCAATGACTCCAATCCTCTCGTCAGCGTGCTGATGGCCATGATCGATCCGAATTCCGGCGGACCTAACCTCAACCCTCGCGGCATCAAGTTCATCGATCTGCAGATCGCCAAGAACGGCCAGTCCTTCGGCATCATCGACACCAGCGGTGGCTCCGGTGGCGGCAATGTCAGGCTCGTGGACATCTGGGGCCAGCCCTACCACATCTATATCGACACCAATCTCGACAACCGCATCGAGAACCCGGATGCGCAGAACATCGACCAGCGCATCTCCGCCCGCGCCCCGCAGTATCTGCCTTCCAGCACGGCGGTGCAGTGCCTCGGCGCGGATAAGACCATCAACACCAAGGATGACATTGTCTCCTGGCGCTAAGCCCACCCTGCCCCCAAACGCCTAACTTCGTCAAAGCAACGCGCGCCAGATCCTGGCGCGCGTTTTTTGTGGAGCTGTGCAGGCTGGAGCTCGAGTCCAGAATGGGAGTTCAGGTATCCATCATCGTCGAGACGCCATGATCATGGGGCGAGTGCCGCAGATGTGAGACGACCACAGGTCCCCTTCCTGCCCGCTGACAGTCTGGCTGGTTTATGGCGCTGTATGCGTCTGCCACAAATGCTGATGCTGCGAGAGGCTCCTTATAACCGAAGTCTCCTCCGCCAGCCACCTCACGCGTTGTAGCGCGCCAGCAGCTCACCCGCCTTGGCAGGCTCCACCTTCTCAAAGAAGTCATCCTCCACCATGCAAACAGGACCGAAGCCGCAGCTCGCCAAACACTCGGCAAATTCGATGCTGTACTTCCCGTCTTCGCTCACGGCGATGGGGTGGTGATGATCCACATGGCTGCGGTCGATCTTTGCCGCCTGGCAAATAGACTCCATCAGCTCATAGCTGCCTGCCATGGCACAAGAAAGCGTGCGGCAGACACGGATGTGGTACTTGCCTGGCGCCGTCTGGCGGAAGCCTGGATAGAAGGTGACCACCTCCAGCACCTGGATCGGCTCCAGACTCAGCTTCGCCGCGACCCAGTTCACGATCTCATCGCTGATGAAGCGGAATTGATGCTGCATCAGATGCAGCAGCGGCAGCACGGCGCTCCGCTTCGAAACGGGGTAATGCGTGATCACCTCGTCGATTTTACTTTCCAGTTCAGCGGGGATTGCCAGGGCCATCTTCAGTCAGGTCAAAAGTTAGTTGTTCGAACGGTGGTGGGCGGATCAGCGGTCACACTCGCCCATCACGAAGTCGAGGCTGCCCAGAACGGAAGGCACATCGCTCAGCAGATGGCCAGGGATCATCTTGGATAAGATGCTCAGATTGATAAAGGAGGGGCTGCGGATCTTCAGACGGTAAGGCACGCCACCACCCTTACTGTGAATGTAGAAGCCCAGCTCGCCTTTCGGATTCTCCGCGCCGAAGTAGACCTCGCCCGGAGGGGCATCAATGCCCTGTGTGGCGAGGATGAAGTGGTGGATCAGCTCCTCCATCTTCATGAGTACCTTCTCCTTCTTTGGCAGCAGGCCCTTGGCATCCGCCACATTGATCGGTCCGCCGGGGAGCTTGTCCATCACCTGGCGCAGGATGCGCACGCTCTGCCGCATCTCTTCCATGCGCACCAGATAACGATCAAAGCAGTCACCGGTGGTGCCGACAGGAATGTCGAAGTCGTAGCGCTCGTAGTCGAGGTAAGGATTGCTCTTCCGGAGGTCATGCGCCACACCGGAACCGCGCAGGTTCGGGCCGGAGATGCCCCAGTCGATGGCTTCCTGCTTCGTGATCACGCCCAGATTCTGCGTACGGGCCATGAAGATCGCATTGCGGGTCAGAAGCTTGTCCACTTCATCGATCACCGGTTCCAGCTCATCCAGGAACTTCCGCACGGCGGAAATGAACCCATCTGGCAGGTCGCGCACCTGACCACCCACACGCGTGTAGCTGGTGGTGAAACGCGCTCCAGTGAGCTGCTCGCACAGGTTATAGATCTTCTCGCGCTCAGTGAAGGTGTAGAGGAAGACGGTCATCGCTCCCACGTCCATGGCGAACACCCCGACTCCCAGCATGTGCGCGGAGATACGGGCCAGCTCACAGCAGATCACCCGGATGGCACGGCCGCGCTCAGGCACTTCCCAGCCCATGAGCTTCTCACAGGCCAGGGCATAGGCCACGTTGTTCGCCAGCGGTGCCAGATAGTCCAGCCGGTCCGTGTAGGGCACGAACTGGTTGTAGTGCATGTTCTCGGCGATCTTCTCGTCACCGCGGTGCAGGAAGCCGACATCCGGATCCGCCTTCGTGATGATCTCGCCGTCCATCTCCAGCACCAGGCGCAGCACGCCGTGCGTGGCAGGATGGGAAGGCCCCATGTTCAGCACCATTTTCTCTCCCACGATGTCGGAGGTGGTGGCCTCCATGCTCTCCGCCTGCATCGCTGCCTTGGCGGCGACATCAGGGGCTTCGTATTCTCGCGTGACGGTGGGCATCAGATAATGGGGGAGGTCGGGGAGTATTCTACGCCCCAAAGGAGCGGCAACACGAATTTGTGAAAAATTTCACAAGCTCGGGTTTGTTCACATTGGGGCCTACTTTTTCACACGTGCCTCTATTAGATAGGCGCCGGCCCTCTCCCACAGGCTCAGTACCGGCGACGGCGGCCGCCCATCAGGGTGAGCCCCAGGGCCAGGAACAGCAACCGGGAAGGTTCCGGGCTCACGGCGAGGTTATTGAAGAAAAGGTCGTTGTCTCCATTGTTCCCCTGGTTGCTGCTGTTGAAAACCCGTACCCGGGCGATCGCTTGGTCCGTCTGACTGATCAAGGAACCGCTGAAAGCAGTGCCTGCCAGAGAGGCCGTGTAGCCCGTGGCGCTGTTCAGGGCGAAGCTAAAGTCCAGCCCGTTGTCGGTGAAGCCCGTCGTGGTGTCCACAACGCCCCCGAAATCGTTCCGGCGATAGTTGGGATTGCCGCCGGTGAAGAAGAACTCGAAAAGGTTCTGCCCAGCCGCGTTCTGCAGGGACACCCCCACGGTCCCACCTGAGTTCACAAATCCATTGTCGAAATCCAGGTCGATCCCCTGCCCCACGGAGAGAGCGCCTCCCGCCAGGGTATGCACCGCGTTGGATTCGCCTCCGGTGTTGGACCACAAGGCCCACGCAGGGTTCCCCGCGCCAGTCCCGCCCACATTGCTGTTGTCGCCATTGCTGGCCGAGTCAGCGCTGAAGCTTCCCGCCGTGCCGGTGGTGGATGTGCTCCACACATTCGCCGTGCCGCTGCCTCCCGACGTGATGGTTCCATCAGGACTACCGGCCGGATCCGCTGTCGCAGTGTAAGAAATGATCGTCGCACCTTGGGACAAGGAAGCAGCAAGCACCAGGATGGCGGCGAATCGGGACGCTTTCATGAGATGGAGCGGTTGAATTATCGGTTGGCGGACAAGGGTTTAACAAAGAACTGAAAAAGAAGTCAAAGCTGAAGTGATGTCACCCAAGACTCTAATTATGGAAATAATAAATGGTTAGGGCAGCGGCGATGATGTGACCTCAGCCTGGTAGAACTTGCGGCCGCCGCCGGCGTTACTATCGGTAAAGTTGAGGTTGGATCCCGTGCCCACACGATTGCGGGCCGCGGGCTCGTCCTCAATTAGCCAATTCACCAAATCCACGCTGCTGGAAACATGGTAGTAGCGCCCGGTCACCGTGGGGAAGCTCACCGTCACGTTGTTGCCACTCCGCGTCACGTCAGAGATCGTGAAGCGGCTGCTTCGGTCCAGCGGGTTCGTGCCTGCGGCAGATTCATCCGCATTGCTGGTGCCATCACCGTCCTGGTCAGCTCCGGCACTGAGCAGGATGACTGGCGATGTCTGGCTGCCCGCATTCGGCGCTCCTGGGTCAGACTGGCTCGCGCCGGATTCCACACCCACCGCGCTCACGGCCCTCAGCGTGGCATAGTACACGGTGCCCGGCACTCCCGTGAATTGATAGCTCGTGCCGCTGACATTCGCATTGCTCACCACCTGGCTGCCACCCGGTGTGGTGCCGATGCTGATCTTCCAGCCTGTGATGTTGTCATGTGGCCCTGCATTGCTGGTCCACAAGAAGGTGCCCTGCGTGCCGATCTGGTAATACACCGCGTTGGGCGGGCTGGAGGGTGGTGGCGTCACATCCACGACCTTCAGATACTGCGCCAGTTCCCCGTCATTCGTGATCGGGTTCACCGTGCCACCACCCAGGCTGACAAAGAGGCCGTTGCTGTAGATGTCCGCCCCTGTGCGCGCCGTGCCCCACACATTCGCGCTCGCATTGCTGCTGGCCAGATTGCGGATGTTGTACTGCCGCGCGCCCGAGTTCACCAGCCCCAGCAGGCTCCACAGCGGATCTCCCACACCCCCGCGGAGGTCAAATGCACTGCTCGTGGCCAGGTGCGCGCCTCCGTGCTCGAAGAGGTTCGCAAAGCACAGCACCACGTCCTTGAAGGCCGGTGATGCATTCGGCTGCTCATATTTGGCGATGGCAAAAATATTGTCTGCCGGTGCACCGCCGCCGATCTTCAGATCGAGATAATATTGATTCAGCGACTTGATCGCCGGGCTGTTCAGCCGCGCCCAGTTCACCCGCCCATGCCACTGCGCCATGCCGATGCTGTTTGGCGGCTGCGTGCCTCCATACCAGAACTGCGCCCGGTTCCACTTTTTGAAGTGCGGGATGCGCTTGCCAAAGTTCAGCTCATGATCGGTCTCGAAGCCATCATAGTGAAAGGTGCCTGCGCTTGTGTTGTAGTTTTGGATCCCCTGCTCCTGCCCATAAAAGATCATCGGCAGTCCCGGCACGGTCGTCATCACCGCATAGCGGGTCGCATTCAGCCAGGCATCATTGTCCGGAAGGATCTCATCATGTCCCGTGATATTCAGCAGGATCGCTCCCGTGCGGTAGTTGCTCCTCCGCGTCTCCAGCGCGCTCTGGATGTCAGACTCTTTGTTCACATGAGTCGCCGTGAAGTTGAAAACCAGGCTCTCATTGAGGATGTCAAACACCCGGTTGCTCCGGTATCCCGGCTGCTCGCCATCCAGCGTCTCGGCCATGAACACAAAATTCCACTTCACGCTGCGGGTTTTGTTGATGAGGTACTCCCACAACGGATTCGGCAGTCCCTGGCCGAAGTCGCAGCGCAGTGAATCAATCCCTTTGTTATCCGCCGCCAGCCGCGCGGCGTAGGTACCGCTCGTCGAGTTCGAGAGTGAGTGCCCCGTCTGCTGCAGCCAATAGACCGGGTAGTGCCCGAGATAGCGCCACAGCTTCACCACCTCAGGACTGATCGAGTTCCAGTCCATGAAATCGTCCTCGTTCTTGTGCGGACGATCCGCTTCGGGATACGAATCAAACCGCCACTGCGCCGAATAGCGTCCGTAGTAGAGCTCGCTCACATCACTCCACTTGCCGAAGTCATTGCGATCCGGAGCCACGGCCTTGTCCTTGTCAGCCAGGCTCGTGAAATAGGTCGCGGGCTGACCATAGTCACCCGTGCGTGAATACCAGTTCGCCGGAATGCTTGTGGAAGTACTGCCCGTGAAGCCCAAATCCACACCACCCTGGCCATACACCGCATCCCAGGCGGAGTGATTCGCCACGAAATCCAGCATCACATTGATCGTGCCCACCGTGCCGCTGTAGTTGTCCGCCTTCGTCACGAAGGACTGGAACTCGCTCATCGCCGAGGCTTCCGTGTTCGCACTGCCGAGATAGGGGCTCACCGCGAAGAAGTTCTTCGTCGCATAGGGGCTGCCGGGAACATAAGGCGATGACGTCGCCGGATCATTCTCCACACCGAGTCCACCCGTGGGATGGATGGGCTGGAACCACAGACAGTTGGTCTGGATGGTGTTAAAATAGTCCAGGCTCAGCGGGTCATTGCCATCGCTGTCACCATCCGCCGTCCCCAGCAGATCCACAAAGGTGCTGCGCCCGCCTTGGTTCGCTGCCGTCGCCTCGATCGTCAGCGGGTTCACCTCATAGAGCGTCATCTCCAGCGCCTTCTTGGGAGATACCACCGCCGCATGATCCTGGTCTCCATAGTAGAACCACGGTCCCGTCGGTGAAAACCGATACCGCACCGTGGCCCGATACGCCCCCGTCCTCGTCACCGGCAGCACCGCAGTCCACGTGCTGCCGCTGCTGTTCGTCATCGCATAGGCCTTGTAATAGTGTGCTTCATTCTGCCCGGCCAAATCACGCGCCGGAGGCACGATGCCATCTGGAATGCTGTCTCCATTGTTGTCCTGATCCGCCTTGTCACGGCGATTCAGATTTGTCACCACTTCCACCTCCGTCGGCGGCGTCCCGGCATTGAAGGTCGTGCTCACGTTCAGCGACTGCACCTCACCCGCGATCTCATCGATGAAGAACTTCGTTGCCTTGTAACCACCGCTCGCGCCATTGATCGTCAGGTCGCTGATTCTCTGCACGCCGCTGATCATGTAGTTCGCGCCCGCATTATTGTTCCAGGACAGCGTCAGCGCATTCGTCGCAAAGCCGCTGTGAAACTTGTCCGGCGTCGCCGTGCTCGTCAGCGCATACCATTGATACGTCTTCCCATCCTTGATGTCCGGAATTGTCACCGTCGCCGTGCTGCCAGCCACACTAGCCCGCACCACCTGCGCATAGGTCCAGTTGGAGTCCGTGTAGCGCACATACACCTTCTCTTCAGCCGACGGCGCTCCGTTCAGATTGATCGTGATCAAACCGCTCGTCGCATTCCGCGAAACACCCGTGATCGCCACCGGCGCCGCGCTCATCTCCATCACGGAAACAAACGTGTTCGCCAGCCCCGGGTCCTTCGTCGTGAAAACATAGCGCTTCCCGCTCGTCACCCCGCCGGAGAGCTTCGCTGCCGAATCCCCCGAAGGCTGGTAGTAAAGGATCGCCAGCTCGTTCTTCGGGAAGATCAGATTCCCGCCGTAATCCTGGGCAAAATCATTCCCCGCGACCATCTTGAAGTCGTAGTCGCTGTCATTCGCTCCCGCCGTCCACTCATAGCGAAACCACTCCGTGTTCCCATCCGGCCCCGTGAACTTATAACAGTTCGTCGTCCCCAGATCCCACCCCTGCCCATCCCCCGGAAAATCCACCTCGTTCGCATTCCAGGCGAATACGGAGGAAGTCAGGAGAAGAAATGTGAGCAAATGTTTCACGACATCAAAGAGTGTGGAGTCATTTCACTTTACGGGAGCCGGACATCCACTTTGTAGAACCTTCTGGTCTGGGTGGTAGTGTCGTCGATGAGCTGCGCTGCTCCGGTCCCGAGGAGGTCTCCGGTCAGAGGGCTCCATGACGTCATGTTGTCGCTGTAAAACACGCGATACCACCGGTTAGGCACCGTCGCAAAGGTGACGCGGAAGCCCGTCGGTGTCTTTGTCGGTGCTGGCAGATACGCATCTGCGGCCTGCGGATTCAGTCCCAGGATGAATTCTTCCAAGTTCGTGTAACCATCGAAGTCTGGATTGCCACTGTCACCATTTGCGCCCGTGCCATCGCCCGCGTTCAGGAACTGCGATGTCTCCCAGGCATCCGGAAGCGCATCGCCATCGAGCGACTCGCTCAGCGTCGGGCCCGTTTCAAAGCCGAGGTCGAAGCTCGCGCCACTGATCAGACTAAACTCCACCTGCTGCGTCTGCGCCTGGTTGCGCAGATTGATCGTGTCAAACTGCGTCACCGGATCATCATCGATCGCGCTCGCATTGTAAGTCACGCCACTGATCCCGCGCACATAGGCACGCACCACCGCATCCGGCGCATTGTTCGTCAGCGACACGATGCTACCGACATTCGAAAGCCCGCCCAGATGTGTCTGCCCCTTCGCCAGCAGGTTCGAAAGATGCGGACTCAACCCATGACGCTGCGAGAGCGATGTCACCCCGCCCGTCAGTGTGTAACTCGCATGCAGCACATTCGCCCGCACCCCCAGCGTGATCGTCTTGGCGACCTTCCCGTCCGGGCTTGTGAAAATAAATCCGTTCGTCGTGGCCGCAGCCGTGTACAGCGCATTGTTATACGCGATGCTGTTCGTGCCCGCGGCATACCAGTCCTTGAACCCGCTGGTGCGATAGCTCCCAACCGCGCTGTTGACCACATTCACCGCACCTTCCTCCTCGGTTTCAAAACCTGAGTAGCTGTGCGGATTGCCGATCGTTTGAAGCACACGTCCCGTGCCCAGGTCACGCACAAAAGCGCAGGTCAGACGTCCGCCGATCCGCTCAAACAGCGCGAACACGCGGTCATTGTAGAGCAGATACTCATTCTCTCCGTCCAGGTCCGCATCTGTAGCCGTCGCCACCGTGCTGTTCGTCAGAGAACCCGCGCTCGCCGCCCACTGGCTCACCCGCTGATACACCGCCGCCCAGCGGAGCTGGCTCTGCGCGGCCTTCGAGAAACCCGCCAGGTTGTTGCTGCTCGTGTCCGGGTTGATGTAATCCCCCGTGCTGTACTTCGAAAGATCCGCCGTCGGCTGCTCATGAAAGGCCGTGAGCCACATCGCGCTGTGGAAAGCAGTGCGTGAGAGTGATCCAAGCTGCGGCTCCGCCACCGACAGCGTCGTGCCTGCCGTCCACGCCGTGTTCGCCAGTCCAGAAACACCCACCTGACCAAAGGCCACCGGCAGCGGCACCGAAGGACGCACATTGAAAATCTTCACGCTCAGGCTCTCCTCACGACCCGACTGACCGAAGAACCAGTTGTCGTAGTTCTCCTGCGTCGCGTAGTGCACGAAATCCTTCGAGACCGTCGGCAGCGCAGGCGAGTTCCGCTCCACAAAAGGCCAGACCTCCGGTGTGCCATCGCGGTTCGAGTCCACCTCACCGGCGGCGATGGCCTGCGGTGTCGTGAGCTGGATCCACGGACGGCTCGCCATCCAGGCGATGTTGGCGTCATACCCATCCGCGCTCGTCTTGGAAACAAAATCACTCCAGTCACTGCCCAAAATGACCACCTGATCCTGCGTGGCGCTTCGCGCCTTGCGGCTGAAGAGCTCACGCAGGCTGGTGTTCAAGCCTCCATCGGTGTTCTGGAAGCGGAATTGGCTCGGCTGGTCGTTGATGACAAAGGTCTTCACGCCGTGGATGCGGTTCAGGCGGCAACCATCATTGCTCAAGGAGCTGGTGCGCCCAAACCACTTCTCCATGTGCCTTGTTTGGTCCGCAAAAGTGAAACCAAAACCGCTGCCGCTGATGATGTCAAAGGCCGCCGCATTCAGCACGCGCTCCGGCGGATACAGCACGCTCGCTGACGGAGCCGCGCCATAGATCTGCATCAGCATGGCGGAGGCATCCGCCATGTTCGTCTGCGTGAAACCCAGGGGGAAGTAAGGCAGGATGTGATCACTATACGTCGTGCCCGTGAAGCGCAGCACACCGCTGCCTGCCAGAGCCGTAAGCCGTGCATTCAGCGCCGGGCCATCGCGCCAGGGCTTGTTCACCGCCGGATCCACCTTCGCCCACTGCACGGCGCTGGCGAGCATCGGTGTCACATGCAGCGCCATCGGGGCCGCATAAGCCTGATGCACATCCAGAGGGCGATACCAACCCGCGCCCGCGCCGTTGTTCAGCAGTGCATGGATTTCATTTCCCGCCATCAGCGGCCGGCTCTCATGCACGAGGCTCGCCACCTTCACGCGCTTCCACATGTCATTCGTGCCGTTCGGACCAAACCATGACTTCAGCACGCTTCCGGAGCCACTGAGCGTGCTCTGATCACGCCAGTAATCACTGGCAATGCCATCATCGGAGATGCTGTCGCGGATGTCACTGCGGTTCGCGATCTCCCCTGCCCCTGCCGGCGTGTTCTGCGTGCCGTCCCGCGTGGTGAAGACCTGGTAGTTCAGCGTGCTGACATTGCCATTCCAGCCTGCATCGAGCAGCGCCTTGCGACTGATGCTGAACTCCACCGCATCCAGCGTGCTGTTGTACCAGGACTTCTTGAACCCATCCGCGTCCAGATGGCTGCGCTTCACCACGCCAAAGGTCGTCAGGTCCTGGTTGATGCTCGTGGAATTGCTCCCCGCATTCGTGTCCACATACACCGCGCCATTGTCCGTGCTGTAAGCCGCCACGCACACCTCCCACCGCATGTTCGTGCGTGTGTCGAGCTGGTCCGGCAGGGCTGACTCACCATTCGCGGGCGAGTTGAAATCAATCACCACATACAGGTCCACGCTCCCCTCCTCCGCCAAGGCCTTCAGATCTTGAAAATCCGCACGGAAGTAAAAATGGTCGTCTCCGCCATTCGCGATCGCTCCGCCATCGTGCGCATAGAAGGCCACGAGATCACGACTGCTGTCAAAACCATCGTAAGCGCGATAAAGGTCACCGCCCTGGTTGTTCGGCCCATCGCCCTGGTATTCATCCAGCGCGATCAGATCGCCAATCTGCCAGTCCGTGAACTCCCGCAGGTTCGACACCGCTCCCGCCACCACGGGAGCCTGCGGACCAATGACAATCTGCCCCGGAGGTGAAGGCGGAATCGTGTTGTCCTCCATCGGGTTCGTGCCGTTCGTCAGCTCCTGCAGGTTGGTGAAGCCATCATCGTCAGGATCGCCTGCCGGACCGTTGTTCGCGAGAGCCACCAGCCCTCTTAAGCTCACCGTGCCGCTGTCCAGCGGATCGAGTCCATAGCGGATCTCCCAGCCATCCGTCAGTCCGTCACCATCCGTGTCCGCCTTCAGTGCGTCTGTTTCCGTCCACATCTCACCCGCACTCCAGATACGGTTGTTGTTGGTGTCGCCATCGATCACGCCATTGCCGTTCTTGTCCTCGCCGGTGCCATCACGGGCGCCATCACCATCCGTGTCAGCATTGTTCGGATCTGTCTCCGTCCAAGTCTCACCCGGATCGCGCACCTTGCTAGGCCAGTTGCGCGCCAGCGTGGGTGCCACACCTGCGGCCAGGCTCGCGCCGTCTCCATCCAGCCAGCCGTTCCTGTTCGCATCTTCCACACCATCACGAATGCCATCCTTGTCTGTGTCAGGATCATCGGGATTCGTCGTCGAGCCGCGCAGTTGCCTGGAGCGATCCCCACCCTCGCTCGCCGTATTCACGCTGGGCACCTTGTTAAGGTTGTCCAGAGTGTTGTAGAAGGGCGGATCGATATCTCCGCGAAAGTTCGTCACACCATCACCATTGCCATCCGCGGTCAGGATGGTTCCAAAGTCGAACTTCCCGTCTGTGTCGGTGTCCGTGAAGCTCTCGCTGGCCTCGCCGACATCATGCAGGCCGTTATTATTGGCATCGTTCCAGTCAAAGACGCCATTGCCTGCGCCGGTCACCGTGGGCGAGCCATACCCGGTGTCTGAAAACGACTCGCCCACCGTCACCGCCGCACGCCAGCCGACCTCCAGAGCATCGGGCAGGCCGTCGCCATCCGTGTCCGGATTGCGCGGCTCCGTTTTGCCAAAGGCATTCGAGACATGCACCTCGCCGTTCGTCCACTGCTCCGCGTTCGGCTTGTAGCGCTCATCATCCACCGGAAAACCATTCGGCAAAGGCGTGGCCGTGCCTTCATCCGCATCCAGCAGGCCGTCATCATCATCATCTGGATCGGCTTCACTGGCCGGTGTCACCTGCCGAAAAAAAACGCGGGCGCTGCGGGTCTCATGATTCTCGTTGCCATTGTCAAACACGGTCGCGGTGAACTGGAACTCGCCCTGCGTCATGTTCTGCCAGGTGAAGTCCCAAAATTTGTTGTTGCCCTCGATGCTGGTCACCGGCGGGGTCACGATGTTCATCGGCCCGTTGTTCACCGTCAAAATCACGCTGTCCGCCGCGGGCGATGTCGCCACACGGATGATGAACTTGCGCTGATCCGCCGTGGGCGATGCTACATCCGGCAGCACGATCTCATGGGGCTTCCCATCACTGTCCAGCTCCGGCGGTGTCACGATGCTGATGCGCGGAATGATGGAGGGCTCCGCCTTCACCAGCCGCGTTCCGATCACATCTGGATTCGGCGATGGGCGATCATGCACCACCTCGATCTTGTGCAGGTAATCCGGCTGGTCGTTGTAGAGGTTCGGCAGCGTGAAGGCCAGCGCGTGATACTCGCTCGTCTCATCATAGTTGATGGAATAGTTCTCACGCGGATACGAGACGAACTGGTTGGTCTCATTCGAGCCGATGCGGATGGTGAAGCGGTCCCGCAGTTGGGTTCCCGTCAGCCCGTCTGCGAGCGACTTCGTGAAGTATACCTTCATCACATACCCTGCGCTGACCAGATCCCCATCCGCCGGGGGCCAGGCCACAAACAGGCGGGTGTTCGGCCCCTCGCAGTTCACCACACGCTGCAGCGTGGTGTAGTGCCCGTTCACATCGTTGAGCGCAAAGTCCTTGTAGGCGGCGCTGCTCGCCTCACGCAGACGCACCTTGATGGTGGCTGTGCCGCTCGCGGGGATGTTCGCATAGTTGAAGCGCCACTCCTTGACGTAGTTCGCATTCGTCGGCTCCACGGTTGGCGTGACCTCCGTGGCCTTCACCCAGGAGGTGCCGATCGCGCTGTCCCAGCTCCCGTTCTCATTGAGGTCCGTGTAGCTTTCCGTGACATCCCGCGTGCCATTGCGATTCGCATCCGTGAAGGGCTCGAAGCCGCCTCCATTGCCATTTTGGCTGCGCGTGACGCTGTCATCATTCGAGCTCACGCCGTCATCAATGTGATACCACACCTCCGTCACACTGGCGTCCGTGCGCGTCACCATGCCGTACTCGCTGCCACCCACGGCGTCATTGTCCGTCGCAGGAAACCGCACCTCACCGGTGGGAAGCTGCGCATCATAGTAAAACGACTGCGTGAAGGTGTTGTAGATGCTTGCACGACCATCACGCTGGAGGAAGGCGCGCGCGCGGATGACATGCATGCCCTCGCTGAGGCCTGTCTGCGCCATGCCGTAGTCGCTGTGCGGCCTAACCGGCAGCGTGGACAGGTCCAGTGCGTTCGTCTCAAAAGTGCCCATCATCTTCTGCTTCCGTGTCACCGCGTCCGCATTGCTCGGGAACCAGGAGACGGCCCCTTCCTTGAACACGCTGATCTTGTACTTTGAAGTGGCGGTGAAACCCACGGGCAGCGGCGTCACGCTCCACCAGTCGCTCGCGCCGCTGTCATCATTATGCCGGAATGCCATCTCAGCGATCTTCGTCGTGCCGCGACCACGACCGCCCGCGCCTTCCGGATCGCTGCCATCCGTGGTGAAATAGAGGAAGACCTTGTAGCCCGCTCCCACGCTGTTCGTCTTTGCCCACAGCTCGCTGCCGGAGGCATCATACTGGTTCCGCGTCGGAGCCTTGTTCCCCACCACATTCGCCGGATCGTGATACAAGAATGCCGCAGTGTTCGCATCGATGAACTTGGGCGAGCTGCCGTTCACCGTTGTGGTGGTGGTGAAAGTCTCCGCTCCTGCCGATCCCGTCGCATTGCGCGCGGTGTCCTTGGCCGCGAACAATTCCGGATGGATGCGGTTGATGAAATTCGGCTGCTCATAGCCCATGAACATGTCGCTGGTGAGCGCCGGGGGATTGTCGCGGAAAGCCGGGTCCGTATTACCCACCGCCCGCATGCCATTGAGATCGATGCCGCCATCCAGTTTCATCAGCACATTCTCCGCCGAGCCATCCAGTCGAGCCACAAAGCGCACTCCGCTTGTGCTCGTCACCCGTGGTATCACCGCGCTGTAGGTGTAGTCCGTGACATTGCCGTCCGTGAGCAGGACAGGTCGTGAGGCCTCCGGCAACGTGCCGCCATTGAAGGCTTTGTCGCCATTCGGACCATCACGACGCTTCACTGTCACCGTGCCCGCTTCCACGCCATCCTGCGTCACTGTGATCGTCCGTCCTCCATGAATTTTCCACAGCTCGGACGGATCTGGATTCTTCCATGAGAAGAGGAAGTAGCCGCCCGCCGGCATCACCGTGGACGCCAGCTCTTCCTTGAACTTGTAGAAGCCGCCACCGTAGGTCGAGTAGTTGTACAGATAGGCTCCCGCAGGGAAGGCGCTGGTGAAGTTTCGCGCCAGACCTTGCGAGTAGTTGTCACTCAGCATCACCAGCAGCGTCACGCCATCCGAATCCGTCATCGCGGCATTCTCACGCTTGTCGATACGCTCCCACACCACCACATCGCCATCACTCCAGCGCCCAGCCTGATAGCCACGCGCGAACTGCTCATGCACATAAAGCAAGTTAGGCACGCGCGCATCACTCCACTGCCCGAGGAAAGCCGTGTTCGCATGACGCGGGAAGGCGCCACCGCTCTCACCCAGCGTCTCCGCCTGATAGTTGCCATCGGTGTAGAGCAGGCCCAGACCATCACGCAGGAAGTAGAAGGCATGCTGCAGCTCTTTGCGCGCCGCGTAGTCGTTGTCATGGCTCTGGGCATGCATCACACCCACGCTGCCGCCGAAGCCGCCATAGCCTGCATTGTCATAGCCTTCGAGCCCGCTGGATGGGTTCCCCAGCCGGCTGTTGAGCTGGCTGCGCAGGTCATTGTCCACCAGCCGCATGCCTGAATCGATGTAGGGACCATAGGCAGGAGGCTCACCGAGATGCTCACCGAAGAGCATCGCGTCATCACGACCATTTTCGAGGCTGAAAACCGTGTCGCGATGATTCGGATCCGTGAACCCGCGTGAGATGTTGAACTGCCGCTGCACCTGCCCCGTGTAGCCGTAGTCGCTCGAGTCCTTGTCGCCGCCATAGGTAGCGCCAAAGAAGTCTGCCTTCACATGCTTCACCGCATCCAGGCGCAGACCATCACCCTTCGTGCGATCGATGAGCCAGCGTGCAGCCCGGTTCAGGTAGTCCTCCACACGCTCCGAATAGAAGCCCGGGTTCGCCTGCAGCAGCACTGTGCTGATTCCATTGTTAGGCCCGAAGCCCACGTAGCTTCCATTCGGCAGATAGCAGTAGTTTTCCGGCCGTGTCAGATCACGGATGAATTTGATCTTGGGTGCCGTGCTGCCCTCGGTGGTACCAAAGTTATCATTTGTCGTGCCCGGCTCCTGCGCGATGTCGATCAAGTCCGCCAGCCCCAGGTTCTGCACCTGCCAGGCATCACTCCAGGAGCGCGTGTTGTCCCACTTCCGGTAAAAGCCATCCTGCGTTTTCCGCAGATGAAAGTCCTCCGGCACCAGGCCCGGATAGATATCGATCGGCGTGTTCTCATTAAACCCGGGCACATCAAAGGCGCGGTGGTTCATGATATTGTCAAAATAAACGCGGATGCCAAAACGGTGCGCCGTCTCCACCAGCCGAATCAATTCTGCCTCTGTCCCATAGCGTGTGCGCACCGAGTTCCGCTGGTTCTTCGATCCTAGATCGTAAGGATCCCACATGTCATACCCCACCGACAGCCCGCCCGATCCTTTCGTCGGCGGCGGCAGCCAGAGCGATGTGTAGCCCGCCTCCGCGAGCTCCGGCATCTTGTTCGTGATCTCAACCCACGAGGTGTTGAAATACTGCAGCATCGTCTCCGCAAGCGCTTGCGGTGCGATCACCATCAACAGGCAAAGCAGCCCGCCCAGCACACACCGGCATGCGGTCAGAGATAGGAGTTTCAAAGGCATGAACGTGACGGTGACGGAACGCCGAAAAAGTCGGCGCTTCCGAGGGTGGTTGAAGCTCACCCGGAATAGCTGCCCTCCAAGAGAAGCATATTTCCAGGCTACTTGTCCATCCTTGGCCCGTCTCCCCACCCCGTCTTTTAGACAAATCGACATTCGCGCCGGTCGTCCTCCATAGGTCCTAGAAGAAGTCTCAAGCTGCCAGAGCCGTCTCTCGAGATGACTTCATCCTCGCGCGGAACTCCGTCGGCGACTCACTGGCGATGCGCCGGAAGCTGCGGTTGAAGTGCGACAGGCTCTGGAAGCCCACGTCATAGGCCACTTCCGTGATCCGGGCATCCGGGCGCATCAGCATGCGCTTCGCCTTCTCCACGCGGGCCCGGTTCACATAGTCGGTGAAGGTCGTGCCTGTGGCACGCTTGAACACCTTGCAGAAGTGAAACAGGCTCACGTGCACCTCACGCGCCACGGTCTCCAGCAGCATCGGCTCAGTCAGGTGCTGCATGATGTAGGCCTTTGCCTGGCGCACGGGTTCCGGCTCGGTCTGCGCTGAGGCGAAGAGCAGACGGTGAGCCGTCTCGCCGAGCTGGAAAGCAAAGGTCCTCAGCATCGCCAAAGCCGCCTCATAGCGGTCTGGAGCCATGGCGGGCAGCTCATGAAAGGCATCCCGCTCCGCCTGGATCTCCCGGGCGCTGTAGTTGCCTTCTAACAGCGCTTTGGCCACTGGGGTGAAGGCCTTTGCATCTGCGGGAGCCAGCCTTACACCGCCGGTATTCAGCACAGCGACCAGGGTTTTGCCCACTCGCACCGGCACCCGGGTGGTAGCCACGCCGGTGAGCGAATACTTGGTCTCACTGTTCATTAGCTCAGCACCTTCGCGGGCTGCTTCCAGGCCCAACGAAAGATCTGTCAGCTTCTGGTAGGCAGCGCTGAAGGTCTGAAAAAACTCACTGCGGCTCAGTTTCTCCGCGAGGTGGATACGGCTGTGTTGGTGTGAGGCGGGTGTCATGGGTGGTGGAACCCATCATGGCCCTCACCCGACCTCTCCGATATTGTTCACGACTACCACCCGATGTCTCATGGACCACCGCAATTCAGGCGTAATGGAAACCATGAGACGCTCAGCACCCCGCTCGCTTTCGCAAAGGGTGCCCACAGCCGAACAAGTAAGGCTGAGAAGGAGGTGAAATGCGTAGTACTCTGGAGACGAACCAACTTTCCTGCCATGAAGACGTATCATCACATCATCGCGGCGATTGATTTCACCCCGTCCTGCCGCTGCGCCCTACAGGAGGCTGTGCTGCTTGGCTCCCATGAAGGGGTCACCGTGACCGCCGTGCATGTCATGGATGAGTTTCTCCTCCATGAGCTGAAAAGAGGCCTTTCTCTGGATCAGGAAGCGCTCGTCAGCGAGTGGCGTCAGCGTCTGGAGAAGTTCATCGCTGAGAGCGGCTTCGCATCCGGAGAGGTCAATGCCGAGATCCGTGTCGGTCATCCCTTCGTCGGTCTCGTGCAGGCCTGTCAGCACCATCAGGCGGACCTGCTCGTCATGGGTGCCAAAGGTTCGAAGGACCAGCCCGGCCGCATTGGGGTCATTGCCGCGAAATGTGTCCGCAAAGCGCCTGTGGATGTGCTCGTCGTCCGTGAGAGTGCCTGCGGTCCCTTTAAGAAGATCGTCACCTGCATCGACTTCTCTGAGAACTCCGCCAAGGCCATGCAGCATGCCCTGCGCATTGCGTCGCAGGATGGTGCATCGGTGGACTGCCTTTACGTTTTCCAGTCCATCATCGCCATGTCCCTGGACTACGGCGGCCTCATGCCCTCCATGACCGGCGCCATTGATCCCGAAGCTCAAGGCCGCTGGGAAAAGAAGCTGGATGAGTTCCTGCAGCCGCTTATCGTCGAACTTTCCAGCCTAGCCATCAATCAGGTCGTGATCGAGCGCGTGAACATTCGCGAAGCCATCCTGGACTACATCAAACATTCCGGCGCTTCCCTCGTCGTCCTTGGCACCCGTGGCAAAACCGGCCTCCGCGAGCTCCTCATCGGTACCACCGCTGAGAACATCATCCAATACGCCCCCTGCTCCATCCTCGCCGTGAAGCCATAAAGCGAAGCTTTGCCTCCGTCTTCTCCGCGTCTCCCCTCTCCGCGTCTCCGTGTCTTATCACGTGGTCACCCGGCTCTCCACCCACTGCACAGCATAGCGCACCAGCGCAGACCCATCCGTGATACCGAGCTTGCCTTTGATGTGCGCGCGATGCGCTTCCACCGTGCGAGCGCTGATGCAGAGCTTCTCGGCGATGATCTTTGTCGGCGTGCCTTTGCCGATCATGGCCAGCACTTCCAGCTCACGATCCGTGAGCTGCTCCACACCGGTGGCGCCTGTTTTTCCACGCTGTCCGCTGACCTGCTCCAGCATGCGGCTCGCCACCGCCTCGCTCACATAGATGCCGCCGGCTCGTACTCGCTGGATGGCCTGCACCAGCGTCTCCGCCGCAGTCTCCTTGGTGATGTAGCCGCGCGCTCCAGCCCTCAGCGCGCGCTCCGCATAAAGGGACTCATCATGCATGGAAAGCACGATGGTCTGCGTCTCCGGATACATCGCATGCAGGTCCTTGATCAGCTCCAGCCCGCTCTTGTCCGGCAGGGTGATGTCCACGATGGCGATGCAGGGCTTCAGCTTTTCCACGACCTGCAGTCCTTCCTGCGCGCTTCCCGCCTCACCACACACATCCAGGCCTGGCTCCATGCGGATGAGCTGCGCCAGACCATGCCGCATGATGGGGTGGTCGTCGATGAGGATGATGCGGCAGGGAGTCATGAGTCAGAGGTTGTCTGGTGAGGAGAGATATCTGGCGCGTGACATTGAACAATCGTGCCGCCCAAGGGATCGGGTGTGAGGGTCAGCGTGCCGCCGATCATGCGCGCGCGGTGGTTCATGGTCAGCAATCCCATGCCATCACTGCGGCGTTCATCATCCGCCGGCAGGCCACGGCCGTTGTCACGAATGGTCATTACGATCATTCCCTCTACCAGCTCCAGGCTGATCTCGATGCGCTCGGCATGGCTATGCTTGATGGCATTCGCCAATGCCTCCTGGGCGATACGGTAGAGCTGGGTGGCTGTTTTATTGTCCGCCACTTCCACCGGCAGTTCACAGCGGAAGGGACATGAGATTCGGAAGATGCGCTCCGTGCTGCTGGCCAGATCTGCGAGCGCCGCCATGAGCCCCGCAGCATCCAGCACCACGGGGATCAATCCGCGCGACATCTCCCGCGCCCTCACATTGGCACTGGTGATCAGGCGCGCGATCTCCGCGAGCTGCAGCGCCTCGGGGCTGTTCGAGGCCGTCAGCCGCTGATAGACAACCTTGGTTAGGCAACCGATGGCGGCGAGCTGCTGGCAGAGATCATCATGAATGTCCCGGCCGATACGTGCCTGCTCCTCCTCGCTGATGGAGAGGATCTTTTCCTCCAGCCTCCGCCGATCCGTGAGATCACGGATGATGCCCGTGAAAATGCGCCCCTTCGGCAGCTTCACCTCCCCCACCGAGAGATCGAGCGGAAACGTACTGCCATCCTTCCTCCGGCCGATCGCCTCGCGCCCAATGCCGATCACCTTGGGCTGGCCGGTCTGCCGGTAGTTCGCCAGATAGGCATCATGCTGCTCACGGTAGGGAGCGGGCATCAGCATGGACACATTCTGGCCGATCATCTCCTTACGTGTGTAGCCAAAGATGCGCTCCGCCGCCGCATTCACGGTTTCGATGATACCCCGCTCGCTGATCGTGATGATGGCATTCACCGCCGTCTCCAGAATCCCGGTCACCCGCATCTCACTGGCTTCCAGCTCTCGATGCAGGTCGGCGATGCTTGGTGTGGTGTCACTCATGAGGCAGGTCCAATCTGCACAACGTCCGTCATGACGCCACGGCTGAGTTTCATCGCATCTTGGCAAAAGATGCCCCAAAGGGTCACTCTGCCTTTTTCGGACAGTTCAGCACATCGTCCTTGGTCGTTGCCACGACGGCGATCACCTTGCCGATCATCTCATCACTGATCTTCAGGTCTTTGAGTGTGGCCACAAGGTTCTCGGCGATGGCATTGAAGTGCTCTTCCTTGATCTCGATGTCCGCGTGAGCCTTGCGCATGTCCTTGCCAACCCATGGCAGAGGGCCGCCGAGTGCCGCTGAGAGGAACTCTTTCTGCTTCCGGCGCTGTTTCTCCATGCTCACATCATCAAAGAAGTGCTTCACGCGCTCATCCGCCAGCACCTTGACGTAAAAAGCATCAACCGCAGCATTGATGGCGGCCTTGCCGCCAAGCTGTTGATACAGGCTCTCCGCGCGAGCCTTCTCCCACTTCGCCTTGCAGGTCTCCTCGGCAAAGGACCAGGTGCGGCCTTCATAGACGACCGTGAAGGCCGGATTCACCGGCTTGCTGCTGACAGGGCAGAGGGTGTTGGTTTGTGTTTCGCTGGCAATGCTGGCAGGCTCAAGAGCCATGGCGGCATTGACGAGCAGGGACAAGACGATGAGCACACTGGCGCAGTAGGACAGGATCGGTTTCATGGTTAGGTGGTTGGGAGTCATTAAACGCCCGAGCCACCCGGCCTAACTACTCCGCTTTTGCGGGAGAGCACTCCTGGATTGCCTCACTGCTCTTCGATCGAGAGGCGGAAGAAGCGGCGGGTACCGTCCAAGGGTGCCACGAACTGGCGCGTCGGGTTTGAGGGTGCGGCAGGAAGCCCGTTGTTCCCCACCACATCCCAGATGGACCAGCTGCTGAAGTCCGTCGTGGTCTGCACGCGAATGAGACGGCCCAGAAGGTTTGGGAACTGAATGGCGATGTTGCCCGATGAAGCTGCAATGTCTGGCTTGAAGATCGAGGCGCCATTCAAAGGATGGGTCATTGCCAGGAACTCATCACGATTGCTCACGCCATCACCATCCGCGTCGAAGTTCGGATCGCTTTGCGGACTGTTGGAACTGCCAAACTGCGCCAGCCTCCACTCCGCATAGCTCTGACGACCTGCGATGGAGTTGATCCAGTCCATCACGACCTGTACACCTTCCGGATCCACCACGGCGGTAGCCAGCGGCGGCATGCGTGTGTAGCCATTGGAGGCACTGAGGCGATTCCAGATGACACTCGCGGTGTTATCGCCACGCACCACCGCACGATGATGGGCGGCCTGCACGTTGCCCACGTGTGCATCGACCAGTGTCGTTTGAGTCAGAGACAGCTCCGGTCGCATGTCAAAGGCACCGATGCCCGTACCACCAGCCTGATGGCAATAGGAGCAGTTCACCGCCAGCCAGGAGCGCGCACGTGTTTCCAAGGTCTGCGAGCTGTCCGTCGGCGTGGTATATTTTGGCAGGTTGTGAAACTGCGTTGGTGCATTGCTCAGATAACCAGCATTCTTCATGAGCTCCAGGAAGTTACCCGAAGCTCCTCCGAGCGCGCCCGGGCGATTGAGCTGACGTGTTTCAAAGCTCAGTCCGTGACCACCCGCAGCCGTGTGGCAGGCGAGACACTCCGAGCGGCTCGGGATGCGCCAGTGCTGCACGGTCGGCGTGCCGCTGATGGTGATGTTCATGTCGAAATCAGCACCGCCGTCATCCACGAGGAAGGCCTCCGTGCCTGCATCATTCCAGCGATAGCTCACGCCATAGCTGCCTGTCATATTCTTCACTAGCAGACGTGTTTCCAGGCGCTTGCCAGTCGCTGGATTGCCGCGCGTCTGGTCCATGTCGAAGTGCTTGATCCAAAGCGCCCCCGTCGGTAGGCTCCAATTACCTTCCTCGACATAACCAAAGGTGTCGTTGTCATTTGGCAGCATGAACCAGCGGGACTTGCGTGCGTAGTCGCTCCAGAACGGCAGGTTGATGTCATAACGCTCGATGCCTGGATTGAAGGACAGGTCGCTGAGATCGGAGAAGAGGCCTGTGTCGCTCAGCTTAGCTGGGAAGCTGGTGTCCACCGTCTGCGTGGTGATGCGGCGCACCTTGCCGTCACCATAGTCGAGCATGAGGATGTCGCCCGTGGCCGGATCAGGATCCAGCATAAAGGCCACCACACCGGCCTCACCGGTGATGCGCTCCACGGTCGGAGGGTTCACACCATTGCGCGTCAGAGACCAGATATGACCGCTGACGAAATCACCGAAGATGTATTTGCCCGTGAGAGTCGGATAGCGAGTGCCGCGATACACCACACCACCGGTGACGCTCTTTCCTTCCAACGCGCCACCACCATGGAAATAGGTCCAAAGCGGAGCTGTGGGCGAGAAACCTCCAGGAGGACTGGTGCGCGGCCCTTGTGCATTCCCTTCGAAGTAGCCCCAGCCATAATTACTACCGGGAGTGATGACGTTCACCTCTTCCCATGAGTCGAGTCCCACCTCACCGCCCCACATTTCGTTCGGTGCCTGCGGATCCCAGCTGAACTGCCACGGATTGCGGAAACCGATGGCGTAGATCTCTGAACGCAGCGTGCCGGTCAATGTGAGGCCGTTAAAGGTCGTCGCGCCGACGAAAGGATTGTTCGCCGGAACCTTGTAGTAGGCCGTGCCGCCATTCAGCGCGATGGCCGAGTGCGCGTTCGGCTCCAGATTGCCCGGCAGGCGATCCACGTCGATGCGGAAGATGGCCGCCCAGAAATCTTTGTCGATGCGCTGCGAGTTGCTGTTGCCGTCATTGAGTCCACCGGCATCACCGGCGGACCAGTAGAGATAGCCATCCGGACCGAAGTGGCAGGAGTCGATGTTGTGAATGCTGGATGGATTGACCTGCGTAACGAAGGGCTGCTCGCTGGCGGCATCGCCAAGATCAAGATTTCCATTCACCGCCGTGAAGCGGGCCACGCGAGCATACTTGGCACCGTTGATGAGGAAGTTATAGGTGACGAAGAACTGACGGTTCGTGGCGAAGTTCGGATGTAGCGCGACACCCTTCAATCCGAGCTCGTTGCCATCATCTTCGAAGTCTTCCGTCACACGCGGATTGACCACAGCGGCGACATCGAGAAACAATTGTTTGGTAGGCGCAGCCGCGTGGATGTTTGGAATGAGCCAGATCTTGCCGTTCCGTTCACCAACCAGGACCTTGTCCGTGCTTCCAGGCACAGTGCTGAAGCAGCTTGGCGCGGTGAAGTTGATCCCTGGAGTGGAATCCACGACGGCGAGACCTGTCGCGGGAGCGGTCAGCGGCACGATGCTCGTGGTGTTCGCGATGCGCAGGTTGGACGTGAAGTTGAAAGTCACCGTGGCGGGTGCCGAGTTCTGACCATTGAGACCGAGCAGACGATAGGTCAGCGTGTCATTCGCGGGCGTGCCGGTGGTGTGATGATAGAAGATGCGACCGCTGCTATCGATGCTGGCCGTGCCACTGGCAGGCGGTGTCACGATCTCCACACTGCCTGCACCGGCATCATTGCGGCGCACATCGAGAAGGGCTTTCTTCGTGTGACGCATCGTTACGGTGTCCGGAAATGCTGTCGGTGGGCCGAATGCACTTTGCAGACTGCGCCAGCTCGTGCCTGCGGCCACATTGTCCCAGGTCGTGGCGGCAGAACCACCGGAAGCGAGGCGCAGTCCCGTGATCCAGTTACCACCCGTGTAGGGTCGATGTGCCACAGGTGTGTTTGAACCTTCTGGCAGGTTCAGATCCGGGTTCACCCACATCGTCAGCTTGTCTGCCGTGAGGTCCAGCTTCGCGACGATGGTGTAGTTCTGTCCGTCGACGGGTGCGATGCCCGAGTAGGTATGACCACTGGCCAGATCATGGATGGCAAACTCACGCACACCGGAGGTCGGGTTCACCGCAAAAGGCACGCCGAAGAGGAAGCGCTCATTGCCGAAATCATAGAGGGACATGCCGCTCCAGGCCGCACCTGCGCCGCGACTCATCTCAAAGCGCACATACACGCTTTGGAAAGCAGAGGTGGCCGCATCATTGATGGCACCTTCGGCCTCCACGCCATTGAACTGGCGGATGGCTCCATTTTCCCAGGTGGTGAGCTTGTTCGTGGTGATGACCGGCGAACCAAAAGAAACATCCCAGTCGCTGAAGTCATTGCTGTAGGCAGGTGGCGCTGTATTCTGAAAATCCCAATGCTCGCCACCTTTGCGCAGCGCAACGGGGCCGTCTGCATACGTGAAGGTATCGCCACCGATGATGAGGTCCGTGCCACTCGTTGCTGTGGCGGCGGGATACGTGATGCCCTGCACCGCACTCCAGCTGGTGGCCACAACCAGCTTGTCCCAGTAGGTCGGCGAATCGCCGCCGGAACCAAAGCGAAGGGCTGTTGTGGCATTGGTGAAGGCCAGCGTGGCCGTGGGAATCGGCTCACCTTGAGTCAGGTCCGGGTTCACATAGATCGAAGCCAACCCGGTCGCATAGTCCACCTTGGCGACGATTTGATACTTCAAGCCCGCCACCGGAACCATGCCCGTGTAGCTCCACTGGTTCGCACCCAGATTGTGAATGCCGACCTCACGGCGGTTGCTGGAGGGATTGAGCGCAAACGGCACGCCAAACATCAGGCGCTCCGTGTTGTTCTCATAGAGGCTCAGGCCGCTCCACGAAACATTCGCCGCGCTGCGGTTCATCTCGAACCGATAGTATAGAGTCTTGTACTGCAAGGTCCCGGCGCTGCCGAAGGTGCCATTGGCTTCCGTGGCATTGAACTCACGCTTGGCGCTGGTGTTCCAGGTCGCGAGGCGGTTGGAGAAGATATACGGGAAGCCATCCACGTTGTCCCAGTTGCTGGCCACCTGCGTGTGGCCCACGAAGGCATCACCGTTCTGGTTGTCGAAATCAAAGCCCGTACCGCTGTCATGGCCGAGGATGTTGCCATCACCATAGTCGAAGTTGTCGACACCGACAATTTGGTTAGGCCCCGTGGCAGCGATGTTTTGCGGATACGCGCGCTGCAGAGCCTTCCAGCTCGTGCCCACGGCCACATCATCCCAGGTCGTGGCCGCCGGGCCGCCGCTGCCCAGGCGGATGGCACTGCTCCAGCCGTCCGTGATGTAGGTGCGCACCGCGTTTGGTGCGGTCTCCGGCTGCGTGAGGTCCGGATTCACCCAGAGGGAGATCTTGTCATTCACGAAGTCCATCTTCGCCACCAGCGTGTAGGTCTGCCCGTCCACTACCGGAATGCCCGTGTAGGTCGAGCCGTTCTCACCGATGGTAAACTCACGCACGCCGCTGCTGGGATTGGGATCGAAGGCGACGCCCAGGAAGACACGCTCATTGGCAAAGTCATACGAGCTGATGCCGCTCCACGTGACACCGGCAGCCCGGGTCATTTGCACGCGGTAGTACACCGCCTTGTAGCGGCTGCTGCCGTCCTGATTGATCGAGCCATTGACTTCGGAGGGTGAGCCGTACTCGCGCTTCGCGGCGGAATCCTGAGTCGTCAGTTTGTTCGTCGCGATGGTCGGCGTGCCAAACACGGCATCCCAGGTGGATGGCGCCGCATGGGTGTAACCGATGAAGGCGTTGTTGTTCGTCGTGTTGTCGAAGTCCCAGTTCGTGCCGCCGTTGCGGTTCGCGATGGCACCATTCGCATAGGTAAAACTGTCCGACCCGATGACGACGTTGTTACCCGCGACCGCCACCGGATTGGGGTCCTGCATGCTGGCGAGCTGAATGCGGAAGGAATCAAGCGCCACGCCGTCCTCACGCCCGACGATGCGCAGCGTGTAGATGCCGCTGCCGGGGACGATGAAGGTCATGGCATTCTGCGCAGGTGCCGCCACGTTTGCCTCCGCCTCGCCGCTGCCATCCCAGTTCTGCTGACCGAAATCCGAGGTGGTGTGATTGTAGTCCTCATACCAGTCTGGATTCGTACCGCCCACACCATCCGCGAGTTCCGTGATCCCCGCATAGATGGAGTCTGAGGCGCCATCATGCCCGTCCCAGCGCAGATAGAGGCGATAGGTCCCCGGCACGGTGAACTGCACGTAGTAGTCAATCGATGGACCTGAACCTGCACCCGAGTAGGGCACGGAGCCGGGGCCATTGTCCGGCTGCACCTGCATGAAGAGGTTTCCCGTGCCGGTGGCAGTCTCAAACGTCACGCCCGCGGGAACCACGGCATTCGTGGGAGCTTCCAGCCATTGGTCACCATTTGCGGCGGCCTTCGCATGGTAGTCCTCGGCTTGTCCCTCCACCACACCGCCCGTGACGACATAGGGCGAGGACGGCGGCAACAGCCCCGCGGAGGCCGTGGATGCCATCAGCATGAAGATGAATAGACGCGCGAAAGACATGGTCGGGTCGGGCGACGGGGGCTGGTCGGCAAGTCGCCACCAGATGGTGGGGTACGCACCCTTGAGTGCCAAGCACGCAAGTTTGGATAAATGACCAGTCAGCCGGTCCTTTTGTCTTTCGGAGGTTCGCAGGCAGCCCCCGGTCCTCTCGCGAGGGAGAGCACTACCTTGTTTTCAGCTTCGCCAGGCCTTCCCTGGCCTGCTGGATAGACTCCCGGACGGCGGGCTTCACAACCTTGCCGTGGCCCGCCTGATCGAGTTGTTCCAAGATAGCGTTTGCCTGGTCCAGGGTTCTGGTGGCCGCAGGCACCTGTGCCGCGTCACCGGAGGAAAGCAGCACATGAGCCAGGTGATGCTGCGCCTCCACCACAGCGGCGAGAGCTTCGACATCGTTCGGGTCCGACCTTGCCTTGTCACGGGACATCTGCACCACGGCCAGGCGATGCGGCAGAGCATCACTCCAGTTCCTTTCCTTCTCAAAGGCGCGGGCCAGATGCTCATGCGCGGAAAGCAGCTCGGCCTGCAGCGCAGCATCCAGCGGATCCGCCTTCGCCAGACTGGTGGCAATCCCCAGACGCTCCTGATAATGCTCCTGCGCTTCCTTGGTCCGGCCTTCCGCCTGCATCGCGTCCGCGAGTCGCTCGAGAGTCACGCCTAACTGCCTTTGATAACCGTGATCCTGGGCTCCGGCAGCCACCACGCGCCGGCGCAGGTCCAGCGCCTGGTCCAGAGACTTCAATGCCGCCGCCGGATCTCCATTCTGCTTTTCAATCTGTGCCTGCTGCTCCAGGGCCGTGGCATAGTCACGCTGCAGCATGGCGTTCGCCGGTGAGGCGGCGAGGTCCTTGGCATAGAGTGCCAGCGCCTTCTCCACGTGCTGGCGGCTCTCCCCCCAATGCTCCTCTTGCGTCTCGATGCGTGCCATGGCTCCATGAGCGACCGCCAGATCGTGAGTCACCAACTGGCCGCGTGCAGGCATGGAGCGCATCTTCTCCAGAAGCTCAAGCTGCCGGGTGAACATGCGCCGCGCCGCCGGCAGCAGCCCGCGCTCTTCATACGCCACGCCCACTCCCTGGCAGGCCACCGCAAGGTCACGCAGGCAGTCGGCATTCTGCGGCTGCTCCTGCACGCGACGTGAGAGGATGGTGAACGCCGCATCAAATTTGGCCTGGGCGGATTTTTCATCACCACGGTTGAGGTCGATCATGCCCCCGAACTCGCTGATCATCGCCCGTTGCCGCCACTGGACGTCTGTCAGCGAGGCGTCAGGCAGATCGGCAAAGTATTTCTCCGCTGATTCCGCGACACTCGCGAGCAAGGCTGTGCGACCCAGCGGCACAAGCTTGCCACGCACATCTATGAGTATGTCTTCAATGAGCGCCTGCGCCTTGTCGCGGTCTCTGGCAGCCTCCTCCTTGAGCGTGCGCTCGGACTCCGCCAATGCCACGGCGCGGGCACGCTCCTGCGCTTCCGCAGCACGCGCCGTCTCAGCCTCCACGCGGCGCTGCTCCGCCACGACACGAGCCGCCGCCTCCTGCTTCTCCGATTCCTGGGCCTCATTACGCGCCACCTCGGCTGCCTGGCGCTGCTCTGCCTCACGATCGAGCGCCTCCTTCTCCCGCTGCAAGGCATAGGTGGTGCCTGCGAGTCCCAGCACCAGGGACAGCACGATCATGGCGGCGGCCGCGACCATCTTGCGGTGACGCCTAACCATTTTTATAAATCGGTAGGCCATGCTCGGCGGCGTGGCGGAGACAGGCTCGTCATTCAGATAGCGCTGGATGTCCAGCATCAGGCTGGTGGCCGTGTCGTAGCGGCGGTCACGGTCCTTCTCCAGCGCACGCAGCACGATCCAGTCAAGGTCACGCTTCAGCGCCTGCGTGAGCCGTGGCACCTGTGTGTGGCGCATCTGCGCCGTGCTGCGGGACTTCTCGGTCACGTGGATCAGCCGGCTGCTGGGGCGCTTTGCCTCCTCCTCGCGGATATGGCGCAGCACTTCATCTATGGGTGAGCGGCGCGCCACCTCCATGGGCAGCGGTGTCTCATCGGTCAGCAGTTCATAGAGGATGACTCCGAGGCTGTAGATGTCACTGCGCGTGTCCACGTCCAGGTTGTTCAGTCCCGCCTGCTCAGGACTCATGTACTGCGGCGTGCCAATGATGACGCCCGCCTGCGTATGGATCATGTCCTTGGAAAACTGGTCCGTGCCATCGGTGCCGAGCGCCTTCGCGATGCCGAAGTCGATCACCATCGGCAGGGCACGACCGTCGATCTCCGACATCAGGATGTTCGAAGGCTTGAGGTCACGATGCAGGATCGACTTCTGATGGGCATGCTGCACGGCCTGGCAGATCGGCATGAACAACTCCAGCCGCTGGCGCAACGTCAGGCGCTTCTCATTGCAGTAATTGGTGATGGGCGGTCCCTTCACCAGTTCCATGACAAAGAAGGGCCTGCCGGCATCTGTCGCACCGGCATCCAGCACGCGCGCGATGTTCGGATGGTCCATCAGCGCCAGGGCCTGCCGCTCCGTGTCAAAGCGGGAGATGATCTCCTGGCTGTCCATCCCCGCCTTGATGACCTTCAGCGCCACTTCACGGCGGATCGGCTCATACTGCTCCGCTCTCCACACGAAGCCGAAGCCACCTTCACCCAGCTTTTCCTTCAGGCAGTAACGGCCGATGTAGTCACCCGGACCCTCACCCCGCTTCGGGATGAGCATGGGACTGGTGTGCGTGAGGATGATGGTGCTGTCATCATCCATGGGCAGCTCATCCTCCAGGCCGATGCCAAAGAGCGCTGCCGCGTCCTTCTCAACAGGCGCGGGTGTCTTTGGAATGATGCGGGTGGTGAAGGTCTCTTCGTCCATGAGCAGGAAGGATGATCAGGGATTGCCTGCGGCGGAAGGAAGATCGATGACATCGTCCGAGAGCAGCGCGGCGACCTCGCCCCTCGGACCGGAGATGGCGGACTTCGCGGGCAGCTTCGCCACCGGGACATCCACCTCATAGAGCGCATCCGCGACCTCCAGACGACCATTGTCCACGCTGGCAAAGGCCATGAGCGATTTGTTGGCACCGCTGGCCACCGGCAGGGCGATGTTCTCTCCCATGCGCGCGGCGATGTTCTTTAGCGCTTCACGCTGCTGGTCCTTCTCAATCTCCGCCACCTTCTTGCGCGCTTGCTCAGGCGGCAGGCTGCGACGTGCCGCAGCTTTGAGCGGCTCATATTTGGGCTCCAAACGCTGGATCTCCAGGGCGATCAGCCCGTTAAACTGCATCTGCGCCGAACGACGCAGCAGTTCCTTTTCAGCCGCCGCGAGGGTGCGGTGCTTGCGGATCACACGCGCCACGGTGGCAATGTCTCGCAGGCGCAGATTTCCCGTCTCGGGCATCATGTAAAAGGACGTCTCCTTTTTCGAACCAAACATGGGGCCATCCAGCTCCGTGGGATCTCCCACGGGCGCAGTTTGGCAGCCTGCCAGGGCCAGCAGGACAAGGAGGAGCAACGGGCGGCGCATGATGGGTGAGAGGAGAGGCAAAGTCCGGACGAAGGCGGTCTAACCGGGAATCACCGCATTGTTACAACCCAGCGGCGTTTTTTCCAGGCTGCACCTTGGGTGGTCATTCGGTCACACTTGGGCTTGGGTTCATTCATGGCGTGGCAGCATCCACAGCATGCAGCGGAAAACCCTTGCTCGTGGAAAGGCGCAGCCAGTCCAGACGGCCGGAGCAGGCACGCGTGTCCGCGTCTAACTGAAGCCAGCCCTGCAAGCTGCTGCGCAGGACCCCATTAAAGGAGAAGACAGGCACGCTGGTGCGGAGTGTGAGCCCGCTGCTGCCCGTGACGACGCTGCCATCCGCCAGTCTGCCAACCCACGATGCCATGCCCTGCCGGGCCACCGTGAGGCGAAGCGTTCCGCCCGCCTGAGGAAAGCGAACATCTCCCAAGACCTCAGCCACTGGACTGACGGAGATCTGATGTGTGCCTGCCAAAGGCGCTGCATCGCTGCTCTGATGCCAGGCATTGACCAGGGCGGCGACTTCCTTGCTGACACCAACGCTGCCTGTCAGCTCACCGCTGAGCCTTGCGATGGTGAAGGTCAACGTCAACGCTGCCTGTGGACGGGCGCGCTTGATCACGAGGGTGGCGGTGACATCCTTGCCGATCTCAGGCGGATCGATTCGTCCAGCAAAGCTTTGAGTCGCCGCACCCAGCGTGAGCCTTCCTGAGAAGGTTCCCAGCGGAGCGACTGTGAGGTGAAAGCGCCCACCATGACCTGCATTCACCCTCTCATGACGTGCCGCCACGCCATGGAAATTGCCGGTGGTGAGGCCTGGCAACGGCTGCACCACCACGCTGGTCTCCAGAGGGGTGGAAGTGCCTGCCGCGTTAGTGGCCCTGATCACCAGCGGATAACGCTTCGGCGACTGGAGAACCGTGGTGGGCTTTCCCGAGATCAGGCCCGTGCGCGCATCCAGCCTGACTCCAGGAGGCAGTCCCTGCACGGCAAAGCGCGTGGGTGAGTTCGATGCTGCTATCACCATGCGCACTTCGGCACCAGTGATCCAGGGACCGGGTTCGAGACTGGAGATGACCGGCTTGCCCAGAGGCACCGGCCCGGCGCCTCCGTTGCCACTGCCACCTGTCACGAGCACAGTCACCGCGCCGCTGGTCATCACGAAGGGCACATCAGGGATCTGCGGATTTGGCATGGTCACCTGCAGGCTGTAGAAGCCCGCCTGATCACTGGCAATGCCTGGAAGGATGAGCTGCGCCTCTGGATTGATGCCACGCGGGATGGCCACACCACCGCGTAACCAACGATACGTCGCGTGGGGTGCGGCGGCGGGCACCTGCAGGACCAGCGTCCCACCTGCCGCGATGCTTTGCGTGCGCGTGGAAAGATCCACCACACCCACATACGCCACCTGGCTCACCGCAGTGCCGACACCATTGCTGGCACGCAACTGCCACTCGCCCGCATGACCGACGGCCGCGCCCGCGACGGCAAACCCACCCCCAATGGCACCACTCACCGGACTGCCATTGCACAGCCACTGAAGCTGCACTGCCGTACCCGTGGCTGCGCCCGTGAGGCTGAACGGCAGGCCAAGCCCGCGCATCAGCGAAGTCGGATGCAAGGTGATGGACGGCGGGATCTGTCCATGACCTGAAATCGGGATCTCAAAGGAGGCTTCATCCACATCATTGCTGGTGATGATCACCGTCTGCGACTGCACTCCGGATGTGACGGGAGAAAAGGTGACGGTGAAGTTGGTGGTGGCTCCTGGGGGGAGGGATGTTGTTGCTGGAATCGTGATGCTGAAATCACCCGATCCCATCAGCAAGACGCCAAGGCCGCTGAGCACCTCTGTCCCGGCATTGCGAATGGTGAAGACACGCGTGTGGCTGGCACCGACGATCCGCGGTCCAAGATCCAGTGGCACATTGTCCTGACGTTCCAGGGCAGGCACGGTGACGTTGCCATCGTAGACCGCGATCTCGGGCGCAGGCAGGCCGCTGAAGTTAAGAGCTGACTCGATCAGGCTCGAAGAATTCGAATGGTAGGCGCCATGCGTTCGTGCACGTGCCCTCAAGCGTCCGCTGCCCGGCAACGTTATGCCCGTGCACTCCCAGCCTCCGGTGATGCGTGTGCCCTGGCCTAACAATGTCCAGGTCGATCCGCCGTTTGTGGAAACTTCAAAAGTGACCGTCGAAGCCTCCGGGGCCGCGCCGCCGCGCAGCCATTGGACACGACTGGCACTGCTGATGGACAGCGCGCCGGTGGCAGCATCATTGCTCAACTGGCCCGCGCCCCAGAGACCAAAGCTGCCACCGACAAGCACCGCGCCATTTGGCCGGAGGGTGACGCCCGACGGGACATGACTCACCCCCGCATTGCCGAAGCTTGTATCCAGATGACCGTCCGTCTGCAGACGGGCCACATGCCCCCAGGCCTGGGCATCGATATCGCTGAAAGGTCCGGCAACGAGGATCTTCCCATTCGCCTGGAGAGCGATGCCATTCACATAACCGTCGATGCTGGAAGTGATCTGGGGCGCAAAAGTGTTGTCAACCGCACCAGTTGACAGCAACCGTGCGAGGTAGTTCAGATTGGTTCCGCTCACGACAGTGAAGTCACCCCCGATGAGCACCTTGCCATCCGGCTGCAGCACCATCGCGCGCACATTGTCATCCACATCCGTCACGAAGCTCGTGTCGAGGGAGGCGTCGTCATTGAACCGCGCCACGCGCTTGCTGGTGCCAGCATTGGTAAATCCTCCAGCCACCAGGATCTTGCCATCCGGCTGCAATGAGATGCCGTGAACCTCGTTGTCGAGGGTCAGGCTATGCGTCGCGGTGTTAAAGCTGCCCACCGTGTCGTCCGCCTGCAGACGGGCGATGTTCGTGCGCGGCTGGCCGCCGACCTGAGTGAAGGCGCCACCAATGAAGGTTCTTCCATCTGTCATCGGCACGATGGTGAGCACGGGGCCGTTCACTGCCACATTGAAGGCCGCATCGAGAGTGCCGTCCGCGTTCAGGCGTGCGATGCGGTTGCGCGTCTGGCCGTTCACTGTGGTGAAGAATCCGCCGATCCAAATTTTACCATCCGGACGCACCACCGCCACCTCAACGCCGATGTCCACCAGAGGATTGAAGCTGTTGTCCAGGGTGCCGTTCGCGTTCAAGCGCGCGATGCCAGGGCGGGCCACGCCATTCACCGTGCTGAAATCTCCCGTGATGATCACCTTGCCATCCGCCTGCACGGCAGCTCCGATCACCTCGCCGTTCACCATCGGAGCAAAGCTGCCATCCACCTCGCCGGCCACGTTCAGCGGCGTGGTGAAGGTACGGTCGGCACCCAGCGTGGTGCCTTGCGTGTTCACCGCCTTCACGCGGTAGTGGTAGGTGGTGCCCGGCACAAGGCTGGTGAGGGCAACTGTCCCGATCGTGTCAGCGCCGCCGCTGGCGATGGAGCCAGGCGTGGCGGCGACAGAAGTGCCATAACCAACGGTGGTTCCATACTCGAAGGTCACCGTGGTGGCAGCGCCATTTGGATTGGCCAGACCACGCAGGATGGCCGAGGTGCGGGTGACCGAGCGCGCGTCCAGCGTCAGCGCCGTGGGAGACTGCGCCGTGCCGCTGGCACTGATGGGAATGTCAAAGGGGTTCTCGTTGGGATCATTGCTGGCGATGTGCAGCGTGGCTGAGCGCGGCCCGGTGCCCCCGGGAACGGCGCGCACGGCGAAGGTCACGGAGTCTCCTGATTGCAGCGCACCGCCGAGCATCATCAGGTTTGAACTGATATCCTCGACAATGAAGTCCGCCGCGTTCGCTCCTGATTTGCTGATCTCCAAACCGAAGAGATCCGCCTCGTCGAAGTTGGAGATGGTGAAGGTGGAAGTGGCGGGGCTGATGAGAGCGCCTTTGAAATTATCCAGCGTCACAGGACTGGAGGACGGGACGGCCACGCCCATTGTTTCCACGCCCACACCCACGTTGAAGGTGTCCGCCGCCGCCATGCCCCAACCCGCGGTGGACAAGTCGAGAGTCAGCAGAGTCCTCGTGCCACATTCAGCGAAGAGGTGTTTGGTGGTCGCGTCGAAACGGATGCGGACCACACCCGACTCGTCCGTGGTGTCGATCTGACTGTCGTGGGACAGCTCATAGCTATTACCTTCGCTGTCCTTCACGGAGTAGAGTCCGACATAGCTGCGCCCTGGCTCCATGCTGAGAACCGATGCGAAGTAATAGGTGTCACCCGTCGGCGAGGTGAAGGTCACCACCACTCCATTGTCGATAAAGGGGCTGTTGCCAGTTGGCATGATCTGCGAGGCAGGAATGGTGGCGGTGGCCTCGATGCTCCAGCTTTGATCATAGCGCGGCTTGAAGGTGCGATGCTTGAGTACCGTCAATGTGTCTCCTGGAGCCGCGGAGAAGAACTGCAGCGCGCCGCCTGATTGAAGCAGCGTGCCGCCACCGGTGTTGGTGACGACATCAAACTCATCACTCAGCTGTATGCCGGAGAAATCATAGCTCGCAGTAGTCCGGGCTGGGGCTGCCGCAGACAAGCTCACCACCGAACCACCATCCGTCAGCGGCACGCCATTCGGGCCTTGCACGGTGATATCTGGATCGGTGCCGATGACCTGGAAAGTCAACGCAGCAGGCTCGGGCGGAATCGGCAACGCCTCCTCGGAATAGTTAGGCTTGTCCGTATACAGGGACTTGTTCAGGGCCTGGTCGGCAGGACCGATCTCAACATAATAGACGCCAGAGGCCGTCTCCTGGGAAACTCGCACGGGCTGCCGCCAGACACCGCTGAACTCATTGCCTGAAATCAGGCTGCCTGGCCCCGCCGAGTTCATGCTGAAGCCATAGTAGGCCAGCGCGGGCGCTGCGGAGATCTGGATGGATTCCAGACCTGAGAGATTGTCCGTGAAGGTGATGTCCACATCAAAGGTGACGTCACCACTGGTCACATTCACCACGGGCGGGAAGCCGGTGACGCCGAGCATCTGCGGACCCACCGTATCTGTTGATCCGGGGTTGGTGACTTCGACACGGCCCGACGACGGCGGTGGAATCAGGAAGTAGTCCTGCACTAGGTCATCTCCTTGCGGAGTCCACGTGTGTAAATTGGCCATGTCATAAGTCGTGATCTTGGCCACCCAAGGAGCCGCAGGCAGATAGCGTGGCAGGCTGGCACTCTGACGGTAGACTCCATTAGTGGCCGTGCCGGAGATTCGGTCGAGGGGCGTGAACAAAAAGTTCTTCTGCTTTAAGCCGTTGGAGGTACTCCCATCCTCCATGGAGGCAGAAAATGTGCTGGAAACAAAGAGGTCCGAGTTCGACTCCACCGCCAGATCCAAGGTCACTGTCGGTGATGAGGTGCTGACGTTGACTGAAGCCGGTGAGAAGTCTGCCGAGGTCACACGAATCGCGGGTTCAGGCTCCGGCTCGATGTTTAAAACGAAGGTGCCGCGATTGGTCACATTGTCATAACGACTGCCTCCAATGGCGATTTTGTAACTCACTCCCGACTGCGCGCGAAACACCAGGCGTGAGACACCAAACTGCTGGCCGAATTGATTGTAGTCCGTGAGGTAGCGCTGGCTGTAATCATTGAAGCCCAGCACCGTCAGGTTCCCCAGCGTTGGTCCGCCCGTGTAGAGTGCGATCACCGTGTCCAGCCGGCTGCCTGCCGTATGGATGGTGTACCATCCCGAAGTCGGCGCTGTCCATTCCGCCCACACCGTGGCCGCCATGACGCCGCCAAAGGTTTTCTCACCGTCCTCCAAGGTGGCGGTTGTGTTGGAGCCATTGATCGAGATGGAGGTCAGGCTGCCAAAGTTCAGGCGGTTGGCAAAGTCGTCCCCCATGGATCCGGTCAGGCCCGTGCCGCGCAGAGGAATCTCGAAAGGATTGGCCGAGCCGACCACATTGCTCTGGATGCGTGCGGTGGCTGTTTTCAGACCTGCGGAACCCGGGGTAAAACGGATTTTCAGCACGGTCGAACTGCCCGCTGCCACGCTGGATGAGGGCGGTGTCGCCACGCTGAAGTCAGCCGTGTTGGCACCTTCAAAATTCACACTCGATATCAAAAGCGGGGCAGTGCCCGTATTGACAATCGTGAACGTGCGCGTGGCCCCGGCGGAACCCGTGGTGGCCGCCATGTTCACCGGGCTGGCATTGTCACCGCGCTGAGCTGCCGGGCTGGTGCTGGCGCCGTCATAGACCGCGATGCCTGGCAGTGATACACCTCCGAAGGTGGCGAGGGATTCCACGATGCCCGCACTACCACCACGAATGCCGCTCTGCAGGATCGCCCTTGCACGGAGATGGCCATTGGCCGGCAACGCAAGTCCTGTCAGTTCCCAACCATCGCTGATGCGGCTGCCCTGCCCAAGCGAGGTCCATGAGGAACCTGCATTGGTGGAGAGCTCAAAAGTCACTCCCGACGCTTCCTGCGCCGTCCCTCCGCGCAGCCAGCGCACCGCCGAGCTTCCGATGGCACTGAAGGACTGGGTGGCCGTGTGGTTCACCAGCCGCGCCATGCCACTGCGAGACACATCATTCACACTGGTGATCGCGCCGCTGATGAGGATGCCACCTTCCGCGTCCAGCACCAGGGTGCCTACTCCAAGAGTGCCTGAGACACCCGTGCCGATGTCAAAGGTGTCCGTGTCTTCCAAGGAGCCGTCGCTGTTGAGTCTCGCAATGCCATTGCGTGACTCCCCGTCCACAAAGGTCAGGTCACCGGCGATCAGGATCTTGCCGTCCGCCTGAAGAGCCAGGCACTCCATGGCGCCGCCATACGTCGTTCCCGCCGGACCAATGCCTGGATCGAAGGTGGCGAGACTTTCCACCGTGCCGTTTGCGTTCAGGCGGGCGATCTTGGGACGGGACTGGCTGTTCACGGAGGTGAAGCTGCCGGTCATCACGATCTTGCCATCCGCCTGCACCGCCACAGCGAAGACCAGTCCGTTGGCCCCCGAACCTATATTGAAACCAGAGTCCAGCGTGCCGTTCGCGTTTAGACGGGCGATCCCGTTCGCGGTCTGGCTGTTCACGGTGCTGAAGTCACCACCGATGACGATCTTGCCATCTGATTGCACGGCCAGCGCATACACATCTCCGCCCACATTGACGGCGAAGCTGGTGTCCACGCTGCCGTTCGCATTCAGGCGCACCGCGCCACTGTCAGGCTGGCCATTGAAGGCATCGAAGTAACCGCCGAGCATCACCTTGCCGCTTGGCAGAGGCAGGATGACCATGATGTCTCCGAAACCAGCCGGACCGCTTCCGACGTTGAACGAGGAATCCAGCGTCCCGTCCGCATTCAAGCGAATGATCTGTGAGCAGGGCTGGCCGTTGAAGTTTTGGAAGGAACCGGTGATGAGGATCTTGCCATCGGGCTGCACCGCCAGCCTGCCGACCGCATTGTCAGGACCCATGCTGCCGCTCATGAAGCTGCTGTCCAAAGTGCCGTCCTTCAGAAGCCGGGCCAGATAGCTGTGCGAGGCACCATTGATCTGGGTGAAAGTGCCGCCCACGAGAATCTTGCCATCCGCCTGCACCGCCATGGCCAAGACCTGCGTGTTGATCGCGGGAGCAAAGGCCAGATCCAATGATCCCGCCACCGGGAACCCGGTCACGGCCTGCATCAGACCGGTGGAACCATTGCCCCCGTCCAGCGTGCGGCCGCGAGCACGGAGAAATCCGCCCGAGGGCAGACTTGTGCCTGTCAGCTCCCACCCACCGCTGGTGCGTGTGCCGCTGCCGATCGACTGGAACACGGTGCCGCCGTCCTGGCTCACTTCGAAAACAACCTCGCTGATCTCCGGCGCGCTGCCACTGCGCTGCCACTCCACACGGCTGCTGCTTGTGGCTGCCACCGTGCCGACCGCTGCATCATTGTGCACACGTGCGAGATTGTTCCGAAGCTGGCCGTCCACCGTGCTAAATCCACCCCCGGTGAGCAGCTTGCCATCACCTTGCAAGGCGAGGACATACACATCGTCGTCCGCGTTCGGATCAAAGGTGGAGTCCACACCGCCCAAGGGCAGCAACCGCGCGATGCGGTGGCGCACCGCACCTCCCGTCGCATGAGTGAATTCCCCCCCGAGGATGAGCTTGCCATCCGCCTGCTGGGCTATGGCATAAACCACCCCATCCACTTCACCGATGAAGGTGCCGTCATTGTATCCATCCTCATCGAGTCTGGCCAGCCCCAGGGCACTGTTGCCATCAATGTCGGTAAAAACGCCCGCGATCACCACCATGCCATCCGCCTGCAGCAGCATGGAGGTCAGGCCTCCATCAAGCGTGGGTATGAAGGTGGCATCTATCTGACCATAGGTGGCCTCCAGTCGGGCGATGTAGGACTGACTGACGCCACTCACTTCATCAAAATTCCCTCCCACGAGGATCTTGCCATCCGCCTGCACCATGATGGAGCGGATCAGCGGGTCTGGAAGACTGCACTCAATCTGCGGAACGAAGGTCTGATCGAGCGTGCCTTCCGTATTCACACGTGCCAGCATGTTGCGCGGCATGCTGCCCATGGAGGTGAAATCACCACCCACCAGGATCTTGCCATCTTTCTGAATCGCGAGGCTTTGGACGTGTCCGGCCACGTTCAGGTTAAAGGAGGTCTCAAGGCTTCCTCCCGGCTGAAGGCGCGCCAAACCCGGACGTGAGGAGCCGCCCACCGTGGTGAATTCGCCACCGATGATGATCTTCCCGTCGGCCTGCAACGCGATGCAGGTCACCAGTTCATTCACGTTGGGATTGAAGCTGCTGTCCAGGGTGCCGTCCGCATTCAAGCGTGCCAGATGATTGCGGGTGACTCCACCCACGGTGTTGAAATCGCCACCGATGATCACCTTGCCATTCGGCTGGGTGATCATGGACCACACGATCCCGTCCACATCCGGGTTAAAGCTCAAGTCCACGTCTCCCGGCAGGTTTTGCGCTGTGGCCATGTGGGCGCTCAACATCAGGGCGAGCATCCCCAGCCATCGGATTAAGCGATGGAATGCCAGGAAGCGGGGGCTGGAAGAGCGACTAAACATCAATTCAAAAACAATGAGGGGGGAGTGGCAGAACTAGCGAAAGCCGCACGCGATGTTACCGCGAGCGGGCACAAACCTTGACTCGGGGCACAGGTTTGCGGAAAAGGAGGGGCATGTCCGTGCCTGCGTCCCCCACCTCCCAAAGTGTCTTTCCATCCACGCGATGGACGCTGATCAGCCAGATGCAGGATGGCGCTCCCACGGCGCAGCATCAGGCGGCACTGGCCACGATCTGCGGCACCTACTGGTATCCTCTGTATGTTTTCGCGCGCCGCTTTGGCAAAAATGAGGACGAGGCCCGGGACGTGGTGCAGGACTGCTTTGCCCATCTCATCGAGGGGGATCATCTGAAGTCGGCTGATCCGTTGCGCGGAAGGCTGCGCACCTTTCTGCTCACCGTGATGCGCAACATCATGCAGCATCAGGACCAGCGGAAGCAGGCGCAAAAACGCGGTGGAGGAGCCTCCACCCTCTCCCTGGATCTGCGGGACGCGGAGGGACGCTACCTGAATGATCCGCCGGCCCCGGGCGCCACGCCGGAGCAGGCCTACGAGCGCAAGTGGGCCCTCACCCTTCTCGAAACGACCCGTCTGAAGCTGCGCCTGAGCTACCTCGAGGCCGGCAAGGTGGAACTGTTTGACCACCTCTCCCCTGCCCTGGCGGAGGGAGAGCGCTGGACGGGTCATCCCCAGGCCGCGGCGAGCCTGGGCATCGATGTCGGCACTGTGCGTGTTTCGCTGCACCGGATGCGGAAGCGCTACCGCGACCTCCTTCTCGAGCAGGTGGCAGCCACCGTGTCCAGCGACGGCGACGTGCGCGCCGAGCTGGCTTACTTGATGGGGCTGTTTGCTTGAGAACATAAAGGGAAGAGGATCAGGGACCGGTGGCCGCTTCGAGGATGCCGTCTACATTCAGCGTGTCGGTCGTGTGACGGAACCACACACGGCCGGATTTCTTCGGAGAGCTGGCAGGTGTGGTTTTCGGCGGTCCGTTGACGGGCAGGTCCTCCAGGACGAAGAAGCCGTGACCGCGCAGGAGCCCGTTGGCCTGCCTGACAATCAATCCTTCATAGGTGCTCTTGCGCGTGACATTGCCAGCAGCGGTGGCGTTCGGATCCACCAGGGTGATCTCACCTTTGAAAAACCCTGTCTTCGGTGTGACGGCGAGCGTGAACTTGCGGGTGGCATCCGCCACCGGCGGCTGCTGCACAGCGCTCTTCGCCAGGATGGTCACGCTGCTGTCCGGTTTCTTCTCAGGCGTCCCAAAATCTGCATGATCATAGGTTAGGCTGGCATTGCCTGCTCCAGCGTCCAGTCCCATGACCCGAGACGTGGCTGCTGGCAGCGGCTCGAGGTAGCGGCCGCCGAAGCAGATGACATCCAGAGGCCCGAAGCCCGGTTGATAGATCCGCTCCGCCGACTTCTGCACGGCTCGTGACCATGTCAGACCGCCGGTGAGGGTGGTGTCGCTGAAGTCCACAGCCGTTCCAGGCGTGATCATCAATCCACCGAGGATGACATCACTCGCGGCCACCGCCTGATGCACCAGCACCTCGCCGTGCTCGCCCACGGAGGTCGCGCTCGTCAGGCCCACACCATCCGCCAGCTTGCCGACGGCCTTCAGCGCGCCCTTCGCATCGACAGTGAAGCTGGCATAGCCTGCCCCACGTGGCTGACCGCTGGCTGCACCGGGCTGCGTGAGAGCGAAGGTGTAGTAGCCCGTGTAAGCCGCCAGATCTGCCTGGCGCAGACGCCAGCCATGTATGTTCGTGGTCTCGGCACCCACGACCAGGGTGGAGTCTACCAGCGCCTGCACCGACGAATCCAGAACGAGGTTCAAGGTCAGGGCAGGCATGCCTTTTGGCGCCAGATTGACAGTGACAGTCCCTTGCGCGCTGTCGGGCTCGACCTCGACGGGAGCTGCGAAGCCCAAGGCGGTGGTGCCATGGACGAATTTGCCTGTGCAAACACCTCCCGTGGTCACCACAAGGTTCAGCCTGCCTCCGAGGTTTAGGTTCGTTCCCAGCTCGCGCTCAACATAGCCCTCATACGTTCCATCCAGTCCCGATGGCAGTGACAGCACGGTGATGCTTCCCGTGGCGGTGTCAGAGTTCACCAGGTTCTTGGCGGTGAACTGCACATTATACGGTGCCGCCTGGGCCTTGGTGGGCCTGCCTTTGATGACACCCGTTTTCATATCGATTGTTAGGCCGGGCGGCAGATTCTTCGCGGTGAAAGCGTTGCCGGCGCGATTCAGTTCAGGGCTCATCGGCAAGGCCACCGGCCCATAGGTGCTGCCGATCACCACGCGGTTCGGATCCAGCACCACGGGCTCGATGATCTCCGGCGCGAGATCCATGACACGCACGGTGTGCACACCGCTGTCGATCGTGAGCTCGCCCATGGTGACCACGCATTTGTACAAGCCGGAGTCTCCAGCATTCATCCGGGTGAGCTTCAAGGAAGCGGAGCCTGTGCCGGAGTAAATACCGCCATCCGTGATCGGTTGTTCATCCTTGTGCCAGCGATGAGACAAACCGGGGCCGGCCATGGGCACGGTGAGCGTGGTGGTGGCACCGGGCTTGAAATCCAGGACCTTCGCGGTCGTGTCCACAATGCCCACCGCCACTGTCTCGCTGCGCACCGTGCCCAGGCTGTTGGAAGCGCGCAGGCTGTAGCTGCCCGCGTTCGCCAGATCAGATTTCATCACCGTAAGTTGGGCCGCCTTCGCCGAACCGGCGGGTTTGCCATTGAGCAGCCATTGCAGCGCAGGCGGTGGTGAGGCCGTGAATCCTGAGGTCAATGTCAAAGGAGACCCGCGGGGGATCAAGCGCGACTGCGGCTGCAAAGTCACCCGAGGTTTGGTCTCGTCATCCAAAAGCGTGATCACATGGCTGCCTGGCAAGCCCAGCGCCACAGACGCGGTCGTGGATCTGCCGAGGGAAAGGGTGATGTTCTTCACCGGTTCGGGCAGGATGTCCTGAAGCAGGTTGATGGTGATGTCCGCCTCGCCTTGTCCGGCGGCAAAGGTGAGGCTGGCTGAAGCCAGGGTGTAATCCTTGTTCACGCCATGCACCGCTGTGCCGCTGAGGGTGATGGGGACGGTCACATCATCCTCAGGCAGGGGATGAATCGTGACCTTCACATTCACGGCGCCATCGCCCTCGGACACAATCGAAGAACCCACGGCGAATGCCGCCTGCTTCACCTCTTGAAGATCAGAGCCAAAGGCAGGACCTGTGACGGACACACCGCCAGGTCCAAGCCGCTGAACTCGCAGACGAATGTACTGCACCGGCACGCCCCTGGGCAGCGCTTGAGGGGCGTCCTCATCATCTGTGAGCGGAGTGGCGGAGAAGACTCTCAAAAGGCCGGAGGTGTTGGAGACAGTGATCGTGCGCGGATCTCCGCTGCTCCAGTTCACAAGGTCGGTGGACACCTCGACAAAATACTGAACGTCACGCCGGATGCCCTGGCGAGGCACCTCCAGGCCCAGATAGTCCCGCCCTTTCAGGAGATCGACGGTAACCTCAAACGTGCCGGACTCAGCCCCAGGCTCCACGCCGACTTCCTCCTCGATGTGCTCAATGAAAGGTGTGGGGATGTTGTCCAGAGATACCTGGGTCGGATCCAGGTTCAACGCATACTCCACGAGGTTCGCCAGACGGTCTTCGTCCGGATCAGCGGTGTCATCGGTAAAGGCGGGATTGCGCAGTTCGTCGGGATTCGTGAAGTATTTCAGCAGCCACGAGTTCTGCGCATCCGCCGAGCCCAGCGTGGAGAGAATCTTCTCCGTGGTGGCGCCGAAGCCTAACACATATTGCGGCAAGATGGACCACGCGCTGCCATCGCCCAGCAGCCCGTTGTCCCCATTTCCCCAGGCCCAAAGCGTGCCGTCCGCACGCACGGCCAGCACACCGCCCACACCGATGGAAAGATCAATGATCTGTGAAATGCCTTCCACACGGGCCGGGGTGCTGGAATTGACCGAACTGTTGCTGAACCGGCCAAGCAGGCCTGCATACAGGCTCCAGCCCCAGACATTGCCCTGGGCATCCAGGCCCATGACCACGTCACCATTCACTTCGATGCGGCGCAGCGGCGGCAAACCTGGAACTTGGGTGGGAACCAGCACGGTCGGGCCATTCGCCACCGGGCTGGTGATGCCTCCGCCCAGGCCCCAGACCCACACGCTGCCATTGGCTCTCAGCGCTGCATTGGCCTCGCCGCCCGAGCGAATTTGCACCACTTCCGTGAGGCCGGCCACACGCACGGGTGACGAGCGCGACGCCAGCGTGCCATCACCCAGCTGCGCATAGTGGTTGGCACCCCATGCCCAGACCGAGCCATCATTGCGCAGGGCAAGACTGTGAGCACCTCCAGCGGCCACCATCACCACACCCGAAAGGCCGGGCACCACGACGGGCTTCGTGCGCGTCACGGTCGTGCCATCGCCGAGCTGACCGCGATGATTGCGACCCCAGGCGCGCACCGTGCCGTCCGCATTCACGGCCAGACAGTGCTGAGAGATCTCGTAAGGCCATTCCGGACTACCGGGCGCTGGCGCATGAGTTCCTGGACTCACGGAAAAAGAAATAGCACCCGTGACATTTTGAACCGTCACGGGATTCGTCGGGCCGGGCGCCAAGCCACTGCTGGGAAGACCGGTCATGCCATTGCCAAACTCACCCCAGGTATTGTCCTGCCCCCAGGAAACCAGAGTGCCGCCAACCTTCTGTGCGACGACAAAATTCCGGTTCCACGCGCCTTGCAGGTCGACAAAACCATTCGCTGCCGTGAAGGCAGCCGGAAGCTGGGAGAGAGGCCCGGCACCCGCAAAGCCCCAGGCCAGCCAGGAGCCTGTGTGCAGCTTCACCGCCGCCGCTGGAGTGCGGCCCGCACGCGCCAGAGCCACCCCAGAAATACCAGGCACCTGGATAGGCAGCAGCGATTCATCCAAACGACCTCCGCCAAGCTCGCCGCGCTGGTTCCGGCCCCAGGTCAGCAGTTCGCCGGAACTCAGCAGCACCACGCTGGACTCACGGCCGGTGGCCATGGCCCCCACGCCATCTTCACCCATGCCGGGAACTTCTTGCGGACGACTTTTGGAGTAAGGCACCCCGGTGCCGAGCTGGCCCATATCATTGCGGCCCCAGCTAAAGAGTCGCCCGATGCCATCCACGCCTATGGCGAATCCATTCCCCGCCGAAACAGCCACCATGTCACTAAGTTCGTTGTAGAGAACGGGTGGCTCGGACGCTGCTGGATAGCCCGTCTGCGTCTCATCGCCATCAAAGACACCCCACCACCACATCTCGCCGTTCTTCAGCACGGCATAGGCGGTCTGATAACCTGCGGTGATGTAACTGCCATTGGTTAGGCCAGGAACCTGCACCGGAGCGAGATTTGGCAAGGTGGTCTCAGGCCGTCCGATGCGGTGTCCCCACTGCCAAACGGTGCCATCACTCTTCATCGCCACGGAGAAGCGGCTCCCGCAAGCCGCCATCACGGCATCGGTGAAACCCGTGACCTGAACGGGCGTGAACCGGTCCGCCTGCGTGCCGTCCCCGAGCTGTCCACGCTCATTGCGGCCCCATGTCCACACCGTGCCGTCCACATTCACCACCATCACATGAGAGCTCCCGGGCAGGCCCCCTGCGGAAATCCAGGCTGCTTGGGACTCGGGTGCTGGCGTGGACCACAGGCCCGCGACCTGCACCGGCACTGGATGCGCCAGGATGTCCGTGCTTCCCGTGGCCAGCAGGCCGTCGCTGTTGCCACCCCAGGCCCAGACGGTGCCATCGTTCTTCAGCATGAAGGCGGTGTTGCCGGTGGCAGCCACCATCACCGCATTTTCCGACCCCGGCACGACGACCGGTGTGGCGCTGGCATAGCCTTGGGAGCCAGCCGTCTCAGCACCCGGCACCTGACCGTAGTAGCCCCAGCCCCAAGCCAGAACGTGACCTTCATTGATCGCCAGGGTGAAGGCATCACCCTTCGCCACCTGCCCTGCTAGACTCAGCCCCATGGACAAGGCGCCAGTTGCGCTGCCAGCTCCCCCCGTACTGCCGCCGGAATCCACCAGCAGAGGCTGGTAGAGCTTGTCCAAAATGCGCGCCATGTCCAGACGGCCACCGCTCGCGCACTTGCCCACCAGAGCTGGCGAGGGCTGCACCTGATCCACGATGATCTGGCGCACCTGCCGCGGATCCTTCACATCCGGCTGCCACATGGTGAGCAGCGCCGCAGCACCGGACACCAGGGGCGTCGCCATGCTGGTGCCATTGCGTGAAAGGTATCCCTGGTTAGGCGCACCTGGAGTGGTGAGCGTGGTCACCGTGCCATCTGAATGATCCTCGACGATGGCCTGCAACCCGGCGGCGGCCGAGACAGGGACATACCCGGGAGGCGGAGCCGAATTCAGCGGGATCCAGTAAGTGCTCAGGATATTCGTGCCTGGAGCAAAGATGTCCACCGTCTGCGGACCGAAGTTCGTGCCAGCGGTCGTGCTCCAGCTTGAAGGAATGTCATTTTGGTCACTGGCACCCACGCTCAGCACGAAGCCACTGGGAATGCAGGCGGGATAGACCGGGATGAGGTCATTGTTCTTCTTGCTGTTCCCCGCTGCGGCCACGTGGATCACGCCATAGGGTTTCGGTCTTGGCGGGTTGTCAAAAGTCAGCGCCAGCTTGTTCAGCGCCTTCGTGGGGAAGTTGCTCAGGAAGATGCGGTCGCCGCGCACGATGGTCACCTGCGTGTTCGCTGGAATGCCCACACCCGTGATGGCCATGCCCGAGCGGATCTTCAGCAGCTCCGTCTGAAACACCACGTTCTTGTCCTTCGGAGTCAGCACGACTTCGTTCGACTTGAGCGCGGCGGTGCCCATGAGACCGACGGGCTTCGGATCCGTGGTCTTGGTGGCGTTGTTGATGGCGTCCAGCATCTCCTTGCTGAAACCGGCACCACCCCAGGAGTGGTTCGCCACAGCCACCTGCCGCCGGGCACGGTTGATCCGCTTGATGTAGTTCATCGCGGCCACGGCCGCGCTGTAGGTGCCATAGGTGCCAGCGGCCGTCTTGCGGATGATGCGCAGCGGCATGATCCTGACCTTCCAGCAGGCACCGGTGGTCCCCAGAGCATTGTTTCCCACCGCGCCGATGATGCCCGCCACATGCGTGCCATGACCCACGTCGTCCATGGGGTTGGCATCGTTGTCGATGAAGTCCCAGCCACGCACATCATTGAGGAAGCCGCTGAGGTCCTCATCTATCGTATTGGGAGGGGTGCCGGGAGGAGAGCCGGGAGTGACGACAACTTCAAAAGGGTTCTCCCAGATGTTTGCGGCGAGATCGGGATGATTGTAGTCCACGCCTGTGTCCAGGACCGCCACCACCACCGTGGACTCTTCCTGCGGATTGCGCGGTTCCTTGATAACGTCCCAGGTCGAGGGCGCCTTCACCAGCGGCAGATGCCACATGGGGTTTGACCCGCCTGCGTAGAATGGGTCATTTGGAACCGTGGCCGTGGTCATGGTCACAAAGTCTGGCTCGGCACGCAGCACCACCTCACTGAGCGCTTCCAACGTTCCGGCGGCTGTCTCCAGGGCGGCGCGGCCCTTCGCAGGCACTTCCACCAGATAAAGCTCCTCACAAGCCGCCACCGCCTGCCGGATCCGGTAATCCTTGGGCAGAGCGGCTTTCAAGGTGGCTTCGGTCACTCCCTCCTGCACCCTCACCATCAGGTGATCAGCGATCATGGCGTTCTCCCACACAGGCTCAGGAGCTGCGTTCCCCGCATGAGGCGGGCCTTTCACGGAGGTTGGCACGGGCACCTGGTCACTGCGATAGACGCGATCCAGTCTGACCATTCCGAAGGGAAAATCGGCCACCGCATAGGTTTCCGAACGCCGCACGAGGGTCACGCCACGAGGAAGCTCCACGGCCTGCTCCAGGCTTGGCTCCCAGGGTCTCTGCTCAAAGCCCGACGCGTGAGCTTCCAGCAGCTTCCCATGATGGGCGATCCCCTCAAAACCCGGCAACTCTGCCAAGTCAGGGGGCGAAGCCTTGGAAGCGGGAATCGTCACCGGTTGGACGGCCTCCCGAAAACTCTCCTCAGGTGGAGCGACTGCCGCGGCCGACTTGACGACGGATGAAGGCTTGGTGGAGATCACTTCTGCCTCCCTTGCAGCAAACCACGATATCCCCACAAGTGCCAGAAGCACAACAGATTGCAACGATTTTCGGGAGCGGCGGGTCACGGTATTCAAGGGCAATAACAGTCTACCGAAAGAGGCAGGCAAAATTACAGACTTCCAGGCGATTCTCGAACCAGATCCGCCATCGGGGCAGCGAATTCCGGTCCATTTACCACATCAACTCCTTGAACGCGAAAGAATGGCGGAACAATCCTCCGAAAGTGCCAGTCCTCACCGCATCTTCCCCAGCAACTCGTCCACCAGCTTGGTGATCTCTTCCTCCACCGTGTCCGTGTAGCGCGCCCGGTGTCCATACTCATACATGCCCGTCACTCCCTCGTAGCTGCCTTCTTTGAGCACGCGGTAGGAGGGGACGTAGCTGAGCAGGTCGTTGTTGTAACCAAACACCCAGGTGTTGTTCCAGCCGTGGGACGCTTTGAACTTGAGCGAGTAGTCCACCACCGTCTCCCCCGTGAGCGCGATGAAGGTGAGCTCCGGCCCGAAGCGCCATACCTGCACCGGATAGGGCACGTGGTCCGGCAGCGACCCCAGCGTCTCATACTGGCGGATGAAGTGCTCAAACTCGCGCTTTGGCATGCCGGTGAGGTTGGGGAGGCGCTGCTTCAGTTCCTCAAGCGGCAGGCCGGGCATCAAGGACAGCTTTGTCTCGCCCATCGCCACTTGCAGAGGGCCGGTGAGCGGCGTCATCTTGGCGGTGATCGCTTGGCGCACCGCCTCGGCCAGGATATGGCCATACATGCTGGCCAAACCCGTGGCCTCGACATCACGGCCGCGAATGCGCGGCAGGGGGTTCGCATCGCCACCGCAGTTCTGCACAAACATGGCCACAGATCCGGGGAAGGACTTTTCCAGCTCAAGCTGCGCGAAGCCTGCGTAGTCACCGTTGATGCTCAGACCGCCGAGCGCCGTGGTGTGGCAAGAATAACCAAAAACGATACCCCGAAGCTCACTTCCGCTCTTCACGGTGATCACTGGCACGTCCTGGTCCACCTGACCGCCAAAGGCGCGGCTGTCCGGTCCGCGTGAGCGGCGACGGTTCACGGCCACGCCAGCCAGACCTTGATCAAAACCAAGCTCCGCAGGCGCGAGGTTGGCAATGGCCGCGCCGATGACCTCATCATACTTCGCATACACGCTCTCCGTGTAGCGATCCTTCACCGCCGCCTCTTCCGGTGTGAACTCATAGTAGAGCCAGAGCACGTCCTCCGTGACCGGGCAGGAGTGGTTGTGCGAGGTGTTCAGGATCAGCCTCTCCCTTGGAATCTTGTGCTTCTCCAAAGCTTGTTTGGCGATCCGCCCAACCATCTTTGCGCTCAAGCCCACGAGGTCGGCCGTGACCAGCACGGAGGTGGCGCCTGTGTCATCGCGCAGAGCCAGAGCCTTCAGCCAGATGGGATGCTCCACCCGCTGCGACATGCGGGTCTTCCCGCCATAGCCCGCGAGCGGGACGGGTTCCTTGGGCGTGATGTCCACCTTCGCCACTCCGGCCTGCCAGGCTGCGGACGCCACATTCATCAAGCCCAGGAAAACAAGGAGGAACCATCGCATCACCTATCTACGCGAGCTGATGGAAGGAACTTTGACAAACGAGCAACAGAGTTGCTGCTGGCTTCAGGGCTTCATGGTCTCGTAGGCGTCATACATGAAGAAGGCGAGGCCTGCGTAGCTGGGGTGGGAGCGATAGGTCTCATCAATCGGTGCCACGGCTTTCAGCATCTGCGTTTCGGTCTGGCCAAAGAAGCCTTCCATCTTCGGGCCGATGTCGGCCATCTTCACGCCCACGAACACCTTGGCCTTGGTGGCATCGGCTGAGGCGATGGTTTTGGCAACGAGAGAGATGATGCCGTTGCTCCCCTCTGCTTTATCCCGGTAGCTCATGATGGCGACGTGATCGACAACGTCCAAGAGATGCTTCGCTGCATCCTTGATTACGCCATTGAAGGAGACAGGATAGGCCGATGAGCCATCCGGGTTGGCCTTGTCCAGCCAGAACACGATATCCACCCCCAAGATCAGTTTTGCGTCCGTCTCGCGCAGACGTTTTGCCACGTGGTGTTTCACTTCGACGAACTGGTTGAGCAAATCACACTTCTGCGAGACGTTCGCCAGCTTCCAGCGCGCGAGGCCATGCGGTTCGATATCGAGATGAACCCCGTCGAACCGTGAATCTGCCGAAGACTCTCGGTTGAAGGCGATCACCCCGTCAACGCTGCCAAGCACCACGCCGTGCTTGGCCTTCAGCGTATGTGCTGGATCACCGAAAAGCGCATGCACTCGCAGGGAGTGCGCATGAGCCTGCTTGAGAAACGTGCGCTCTATTTCTGCGTTCTCCAGCACACGAACATCTCCCTCCTTCTTCGTAAAATGCACCTGCCAGAAGAGATCGGTGATATGCCGCTTTTCACAGAAGGCAAAGAGCTGTGCGCACTCAGCGGGAGATGAGGCGATATCGCGGGTTTTATAGACCCACATGCCGCGCATATCTGCGGCGGGAAGCACGGCGGCTGTGAAAACGAGGGAGAATAGACAGATGAAAAAGTGTCGGGGCATGATGTCGTGCGAGTCGCTAAGCCAATCATCACTTCACTTCCTTGGCCATCTCCAGCAGGGCGTCCATCATCTTCACGGAGGCCTGGGGCTCGAGGTTGTTCGTGCCGGGCCAGGTCTCGTAACCGCCTAACTTGAAGTGTCGCGGGGTTGGCATGTAGCCGTAGTAGCCATGAGCCAGCTCAACCATGAAGGATTTCTCGAACGGGCTGCGCTTTTTGAATTCGACGCCGGTCTCCGCAAAGGTCTCGCAGGGTGAGGAAGCGATGCAGATCTCGCCAATGCGGAAGATCTGCACGGGGAACTTTGTTTCCGGGCTGGCTTCGGCGAGACGCTGCACGCGCCCGGCATAGGCCAGGGGCAGATCGGCTTTGCCTTGGATGCGCGGAGTGTTCTTCTCGGTGTCTTTGGCCCAAGCAATGAGGTCTTCCGGGATCTTCCGCCAGGCGATGGGTAGCTCACGATAGCGTGAAGTCAGCGGAGCGCTGCCTTCCCATTTCACCTTGGCCACAGCTTCATTCACTTTCGCGGCCACATCCTCGGCCACATAGCGCATCTGCTCATATTGCTTCTTGCGGGGCTGAGGATTGCGGAAGTTGTTGTTGTTCGCATCCCCACTGGTGCCGTTGGCCATGATGCCGACGAAGGGCGGATCATCATTGCCGTTCACCTGCAGGCGCTTCAACGCTTCGCAGAAGTAACCGTAGTAGTCTGCGGAGATGTGCCCGCTGCCGACGCCACCAACGTAGTGCAGCGAGTAAGCAGAGTAGACAGAGATCAAGCGGCCGGCCGGCTCACGCACGGCGATGAAGGAGACGGTGGGATCGGGCTCGCCCGCAGGCTCGGCAAGGCTCGGGCTGCCAGCGCCGGGGTTCATTTTCACCTTGTCGATCTTGCCAAAAGGGTTCGGCGGCATGGTGCCCTCCTTCAAGAACCAGCGGCGGATGTGCACGTGCTCCGGCACGTCCACACGGCCAAAGGCGATCTCCGCTGGACGCAGCAAGGTGATGGCACGACGCACACCGTCCGCAATACGGCGCGCGGCAAACTGCTGGTAGGCCGTCAGTTCCAGATCCGAAGAATAGAACCGCACCGGGCCGCCCAGCGCATTGGTGGCTGAGTGGGTATGAGTGCCGGAGATCAGCACATTCGCGGGCGGGATGCCGGTTTCCTTCTCAATGTACTCACGAGCCTTCTGCGACACGCTGCGATGCAGGCCGAGCAGGTCACAAACGACGAGCGCGAGCTTTGTTTTGCCATCATCCAGCACCAGGCAGCGCGCGTGCAGTTCATCATGAATGTGGGTGGCGGGAAAAGGCAGAAAGCCGCCGACCACGTCACCACCCAATTCAGGAGTGATGTTGCTGGTAGCAGCGCCGGCCTGGAGCGGTGGGACATCAGCCGCGTGGAGGGAGACCGCGGCAGCAAGGGAGAGCAGGAAGAGACGCATGGGTTGGATACGCCTTCAGGACTGCGCATCCATCTCTCCATCCGCGATGCTGTCACATCTGACTTACAAAAAGTTTCATTGTGATAGGAACACGCTGTGAGAGAATCCACCCATGCCGACTGCCTCCCACGTTCCGTCTGCTGATGCCTCGCCAGCCATGTTTCCACCGGCCAACTCGCGTCGAGAATTTCTTCGCCTGATGGCACTGGCCTCGGCGGTGCCGCTTTCAGCGGGTCATCTGCTGGCCCAGGTGGATGAAGCGACCAAGGCAACGAAGCCGCTTAAGATCATCATCGCGGGTGCAGGACTCGCCGGTCTCTGTGCTGCGTATGAACTCGAAAAACGTGGTCACCAATGTGTGATCCTGGAGGCCGATGGCAGTCACATCGGCGGCCGTGTTCGCACCCTGCGACTGCCCGATGGATTGCACGGTGAGGCAGGGGCGATGCGCGTGCCGGAGACGCATCAAGTCACCCGGCACTATCTCAAAGAACTCGGTGTGGCACTGCGGCCCTTTGTTTATACGAACAAAAACGCCTGGTGCTATTTGCGTGGACATAAGACGCGGATCAAGGATGTGGATTCGCTGAAGCAGCACTTCAAACTGCGTGAGAATGAGAAGGCGCTCTCACCCGGGGACATGTGGCGGATGTCCGTGGAGGCCCGGCTGAAGAAACTGTCTGATGCCGAACGAGAAGATCTGCTGGCCATAAATCCAGCCACTGCGCCCTGCCAAGCGCTGGACAAGATGTCCCTGCGCCAGTTGCTGGAAGCCGATGGCTACTCCGATGAAGTGATCGAATACGCCTCGGTCATCTGGGGCCAGGAAGCGCTGCTCGACAGCGGTGCCACCGAGCATCTGCGCGAGGAAATGACCAATGTCTGGAACCTGAGCTTCGATGAGATCGTCGGTGGCACGGACCGCTTCGCCACGGCCTTTGTGGACAAGCTCAAGACCAAGCCCCGCACGGGCTGCGAGATCATCCGGCTCGAGCAAAGCGCGGATGGCAAACATGCCGCTGCTGTCTACCGCAACCGTGCGAACCAAGGTGCGGAAGAGCGTGAAGAGGGTGACTTCCTCATCTGCACCTTGCCATGCCCTGTGTTAGGCCGGATCGAGACACCTGGCTTCTCCGGGCCGAAGGTGCGCAGCATCCGCCAGCTCGTCTATGATTCGTCCACGAAGGTGCTCGCGGTGACGAAGCGCCGCTTCTGGGAAACGGATGACGGGATCTACGGCGGCGGCACCTTCACTGACCTGCCGACGACCTCGACCTACTACCCCGCTGACAATGCCGAGGCTCGTGATCCGGCGGTATCCGCCAAGCAGTCTCTCTTCCTCGCCTCCTATTCCTGGGGGCAGCATGCGCGACGTCTCGGCATGCTGGAACCGGCGATGCAGCGCGAGGTGGTGATGACGCACCTGAGCAAGGTGCATCCGCAGCTCGCGGAGCCAGGCATGGTCCAGCGCACCATCGGCTGGAGCTGGGACCGCCATGCCTGGGCCGGTGGTGCCTTTGCCTGGTTCAATCCAGGACAGCATGCCACGCTCTACCGTCATTTGTTGGAGCCTGAAGGCCGCATCCATTTCGCGGGTGAGCATGCCTCGCTGAATCACACCTGGATGCAGGGGGCGCTGGAGTCGGCCTTGCGCGCTGTGAAGGAAGTGCTGGAGGTGCCAGCTTGAGTACGTTGTTCACGCTTTAGCGTGTGCTTCGAGGCTTCATTGAACACGCTGAAGCGTGAACAACGTACGGCTCAATACCGTGGCACGGCCTGATCGACGAGCTCTGACCAGGCATCGATGCCGCCGCGCATGGACTGCACTTTGCCAAAACCGTTTTGGCGCAGCCAGTTGGCGGCGCGCTGGCTCCTCATGCCGTGGTGGCAGTAGATGACGATGTGCTGGTTCAGATCATGAAAACGCTGCGGGGCCAGCTCACCGAACTGGGAGAGGGGCACCAGCTCCGCGCCTTCGATGCGGCAGACCTGCCATTCATCCTGCTCGCGGCAGTCGATCATCCGGGGGGTTTCGCCGGGCCTGCCGAGCAGGTAGCTCACATCATCCACACTGACTTCAAGAGGCAGCAACTCATTCATGACACAGACTCAGGAGTAGACTGGATTGCATCAGGGACGCACCGTGACAGGTGTGCCGGTGTTGACGTTGTTGTAAAAGATCGCCGCCATATGGCCGGGCATGCGTACGCAGCCGTGGCTGGCCGGATAGCCGGGCAGGAAGCCCTCATGCATGCCGGTGCCGCCGCTGAAGCGCATGAAGTGGTGCATCTTCGAGCCTTCAAAGCGTGCCCCGGGAGGGGCTTTGTCCCTGGTGATGTCGATGTTTGCCACCACCACATTGCCCGCTCCGTCCACGAAGTCGCCGTAGAGGTTGGATTTATGCCACTGATCCTTCTGGATAATTTTGAAGTTCCCCTGAATCGTGCCGTGCTTCTCATCGCCCGTGGAGAGGGCGGAGACACCGGCCAGCGAGCCGCCTTTGTAAAAGTAGGCCTTCTGGTCGCTGATATCGATCACGACGCTGGGTGCTCCAGCCATGCCATCGCCATCCCAGTAGGAGACGAGGTCCTGGTTGTAGAGGGCCGAGTGCGGCACCGCGCCGGCACCGAAAGCCTCAAGATACTGGGTCTGGTCACGGGGCACTCCTGAGCTCACGCAGGACGCGAGCGTGCCAAGGAGGGCGAGGGCGGTGAGACGAAGGAACAATTCGTGCGTAAGCATCTCAATCAACAGGGGACGGGGGCTAAGCCAAAAAAGGGAGTGTGTAAAATGCCATCCCCCACCCCCTCTGTCCAATGCTTCCTGCCTTTTTGACCAGCCGGGTTTTTCCTGGGAATAAGCGATGATGGTCGCTCTCTCAACCGCTTGTGCGCGTGCCAGATTGACACAGGCCAGCGATTGCGGCTGAATCCCAGCACCCGCATGAGATCCGCCTTCATCGATAAACTGCTGAAACGCATGGACCGTCTGGAGCCAGGGGAGGTGCAGAGCGTGGTGCTGGAGCTCATGAAGGAGAAAGGCTTTCTGGAGAAAGTCTTCCAGACCCTCCAGGAAGGGGTGATCCTGCTGGATCCTGCGGGAGCCGTGACCTACGTGAACCAGGCGGCGTGCACGTTCTTCGGCCTGCAGGCGGAGCAGATCAAAGGGCAGAAGCTCACCCACGGTATGCGCGGCTTGGATTGGAATGAACTGCTCATCCCCGGAACGGTGGTCAGCCGTGATCTGGAGGTCTTTTATCCCGAGAACCGCTACCTGAACTTCTACATCACGAGCATCGACGACGAACAGCCCCTGGGCTTTGTGATGCTGATCCGTGATGTCACCGAAAGCCGCAAGCGCACGGAGCAGCAGATCGAAAGCGAGCGCCTGAACGCCTTCACCCTTCTGGCCGCCGGCGTGGCGCATGAGCTGGGGAATCCGCTGAACTCCCTGACCATCCATCTCCAGCTCCTGGAGCGCCGTTTGAAGAAGCTGGGCAAGCCCGGTGATGCCCTGCGCGAGCACCTGGACATCGCCACCGGCGAGATCAAGCGGATGGACACCATCATCAGCCAGTTCCTGGCCGCCATCCGCCCCACCAAGCCGCAGTTCCAGCGCAGCCAGATCTCCGAGCTCGTGCAGGAAAGCGTGCGCTTCCTGAAGCCCGAGCTCGACCAGCATAAGATCAAGGTGAAGCTCGACCTCCGCGCTGACATGCCCGCCATGCCTCTGGACCCTGACCAGATGAAACAGGCGATGTACAATCTCATCCGCAATGCCGCCCAGGCCATGCCGAAAGGCGGCACCCTGACCATCAGCGGCAGTTACACAGACTTCGAGATACGGCTGAGCTTTGAGGACACAGGCAAGGGCATCTCCGCCGAGCAGATGGGCAAGCTCTTCCAGCCCTTTTCCACCACCCGTCCCACGGGCACGGGTCTGGGCCTGCTCATCGTCCGCCGCATCATCCGCGAGCACGGCGGCGAGATCGACATCGAGTCCCGCGTCAGCCTCGGCACCCGCGTCAGCCTCTGGCTGCCGTTGGTGGAGAGAAAGGTGCGGCTGCTGGGAGAGGGGGAGGAACCCAAAACCGAATGACCCTCATGAAACCCAACCCATTTGGGATCATTTTTGGTTGGGCATTCATGCTGCTGGCTTCTCATGCTTTTGGACAGGGGACTCTTCCCGATGGTTACCCGGAACAGTTTGTCGATCATGGGCCTGATGGCTTTCTGATGCTTTTCTGGATCATGGCGTTTGTGTTCATGGTTGTCTGCTGTGTGGCCGTGGGAGTTGGTCTGGCGGTCGGTCTGGTGATCCTGGCAGGTTTCGCCGCGATGTTCGGTGCGGGAGGCATGATCGCCTCGCTCGTTGGAGGCCTGACCAGCCGTAAACCACGCGTGGGCTGGCGCATCTTCAGCATGTGGATGCATGCGGGTCTTCTGACACTCGCCGGAATCGGCATCGGCGGTTTCGTCGTACCCTTTTTCTGGCCGGGTCAACCCACACTGCCCACAGCCGCCATGGGTGCTGCAGTGGGTCTGGTGGCAGGAGTGATCTGGGGCTGGTTGCTGGCGCTTGGAGTCGAGCGTTGCGGAGGGATCATCAAGGAAGCTATATTGCCGGGTCTGAAGCTGAAGGCGGAGAGTGACAAACTGGCCATTGAGGACTAGCATATGCCCATGAATTACCGTGCTCATATCAGTTCGGACCCCAAGGTCATGCTGGGCAAGCCGTGCGTTACAGGCACACGAGTCACTGTAGATGCCATTCTGGAAGATCTGGCTACAGGGCAGCCCGAATCCGAGCTCCTGGCTTCGTATCCGCGGCTGACGCGCGAGGGCATACATGCGGCTCTGGCTTACGTGGCAAATCATTGATTAATCGTGCCGGCCTTCGTATCCGTCGCTTGCCAGAGCTTTGAAACATGACTGACTCCGCCACTGTCCTCATCGTCGATGACGAAAAGCACACTCGTGATGGGTTGCGGCTTTCGTTGGAGGATGATTTCGACTGCTATGTGGCCTCAAATGCGGCAGAGGCGCTGGAGTTCCTGAAGAACGATCCCGTGGATGTCATGCTGACCGACCTACGCCTTGGCGAGGATGATGGCATGAAGCTGCTGGAGCAGGCTCTGTCTCTGCCGAAGCCGCCGGTGTGCATCATGATGACGGCCTATGGCAGTGTGGACACGGCCGTGGAGGCGATGCGCCGCGGGGCCTACCATTTCGTCACCAAGCCGCTGAACCTGGATGAAGTGGAGCTGCTGGTGAAGCGCGCACTCCGCAACCGCCATCTGGAGCAGGAGAACAAGGCGCTGAAACAGCAGGTGGAGCAGAAGTTCAGCATCGAGGGCATCCTCGGGCAGGCAGATGCGCTGAAGCCGATTTTGGAAACCATCCAACAGGTGGCGCCCACACGCGCCACGGTCTTGATTGAAGGCGAAAGCGGCACAGGCAAGGAGCTGGTGGCGCGGGCTGTTCACAACCTCAGCGGCCGGCCCAAGGCCAAGCTCATCACGGTGCATTGCGCGGCGCTTTCACCGCAGATCTTGGAGAGCGAGCTCTTCGGTCATGAGCGAGGTGCCTTCACCGGTGCGCAGGACCGGCGCATCGGCCGCTTTGAACTTGCGGATGGCGGCACGCTTTTCCTGGATGAGATCGGCGAGATCGACGCGAACACCCAGGTGAAGCTGCTGCGTGCTCTCGGTGAGCAAATCATCGAACGCGTGGGTGGAGCTAAGCCCATCAAGGTGGATGTGCGCGTGATCGCCGCGACAAACAAGGACCTCGCGAAGATGGTGGAGGAAGGCAAGTTTCGTGAAGATCTCTACTGGCGGCTGCGCGTGGTCACCATCCACATGCCGCCGCTGCGCACACGCAAAGGGGATATCCCTGTCTTGGCGGATCATTTCCTCAAAGATCTCGCGACAGCGAACGGCAAGACCTACAAGCCGCTCGGCGAGGATGCGCTGCCCGTGCTAATGAACTACGACTGGCCCGGCAACGTCCGTGAACTGCGGGCGGCCATCGAGCATGGGGTGGTGATGAGCAATACCGGACGCATCATGGCGAAGCATCTTCCCGCCTACCTCATGCGCCCAGGTGGGCTTGGCTGGCGCGTGCCTGCGGGAACAGGTCCGGCAGAGAAGCCCAAGCACGTTAGTGGCGCGCCACCCGAGCCTGAAAAGGCACCGCTGGACATCCATGAGATGGAGAAGCAGCTCATCCTCGAAGCCCTGGAGCGGGCAGGCAACAACCGCAGCGAGGCTGCGGAGCTGCTGAACATGAGCCGCCGCAGCCTGCAGCGGAAGCTCAAGCAGATGGGCATGGTGCGGAAGCATCGGAAACGCGTGAAGCCCGCGCCTTGAACCTGCGTTTTTTGATTCTCTTCATGCCCACCGTTTTTCTTCCTGTCCCGCTTCCTGATTTCCTCCGCGATCCCCTCGCCGCTGCCCATGCCTGTGTCTCACAGCCTGAGGCTGAGGTGAGTGGCATGGTCGTTCCTGGAGGTTTCGCGGTGAAGGAAGAGCTCATCGCTTCCCTGCCCAAGCTGGAGATCATCAGCGTCTTCGGCGTCGGCTATGATGGCGTGCCGCTGGCACCATGCCGTGCGCGGGGCATCCAGGTCACGAACACACCGGATGTGCTGACCGATGATGTGGCGGACATCGCCTCCGCGCTCGTTTTGATGACGAGCCGTTCGTTAGGCAAGGCTGAGCGCTTCACGCGTGCTGGCACGTGGCCGGGCAATGTCTTTCCACTGGCCCATGCCCTGCGCGGCAAGACGGCCGGGATACTCGGACTCGGCCGCATTGGCAAGGCCATCGCGCAGAGGCTAGCCGCCCATGGCATGAAGATCGCCTACCATGGCCGCCAGCCGCAGGACGTGTCTTTCCAATACTGCCCCACATTGATCGACCTCGCACATGCTTCTGATTTCCTCATCGCCGCATGTCCCGGCGGGCCTAACACCAAGCATCTCATCAATGCAGAGGTGCTGCGTGCGCTGGGAGACAAGGGCACAGTCATCAACATCTCCCGTGGCTCCGTGGTGGATGAAGCCGCACTGATTCATGCGCTGCAAAACAACACCATCCGTGGCGCTGGACTGGATGTGTTTGAAAACGAGCCACATGTGCCTGCGGAGCTGCTCGCCTGTGAGAACACCGTGCTCTTACCGCACATCGGCAGCGCCACGCATGAGACTCGCCGCGCCATGGCGCAGCTCGTGATCGACAACCTCGCCGCGCACTTCAGCGGCCTGCCGTTGCTGACGGCGGTCTAACAGCGAGTGGACTGAAAAGCTCCCAGAAGACAAGAAGCAGGAAAAATATTTTCATAGGGCCTGAATAGGATTCGAAGAGGCTCGTCAGAGGAAGCTGAACACACCGTTCATCCTTCCCATGAAAAAGCTCCTTGCTCTCGTCGCTGCCGCTGCTGCCGTTGGCTTTGCTGTTCCCGCTGAAACCCAGGCTTGGGATCACTGCTCAGGCGGTAACACCCGCATCATCAGCTACCGTCCTTGTGGACGTCCGATTTACGCCAGCTACGTGGTCTATGGCTACGACCGCTGTGGCAACCCTCTCGGCAACTGGGTCACGCAGCGTGAGGCCTGCGGCTGCGACCGCTGCAATCCCCGCTCGACCTACTGCCCTCCGCATTCCCACCCTGGTCACTTTGGCGGCTACCAGAACTACAGGCCCTCCGTGCCCATCTGCCCTCCGCATAGCGGCGCCAGCTTCCACTTTTCCTTCGGACGTTGATTGGATTCGGAGCGAAAAACCATCCATCTCCCCTCTTGCATCGGCGCGGCAGTCCCCCAGACTGCCGCGCCATGTTTTCTGACTCTCCCGAACAGCTCCGCCAAGCCATCCGTGATGTGCCTGACTTCCCCAAACCAGGCATCCTTTTCAAAGACATCACCCCCGTGCTGGCGGACGCGAAGCTCATGGAGCTCGCCATCGATGGCATGATCGCCCCCTTTGCCGGGCAACAGGTGGACAAGGTGGTCGGCATTGATGCCCGCGGCTTCATCTTCGGCGCCATGATCGCCCAGAAGCTGGGTGCCGGGTTTATTCCTGTGCGGAAAAAGGGCAAGCTGCCGTGGAAGACACACGGCCTGGACTACAGCCTGGAGTACGGCACGAACAGCGTGGAGATCCATCAGGATGCCCTCGCTCCGGGAGACCGCGTGCTCCTGGCGGATGACCTGCTGGCCACGGGCGGCACCGCCGGCGCGGCCCTGAAGCTCATCCTGGATTCCGGAGCCACGCTGCTCGGCTCCACCTTCTTCATCGAGCTCGGTTTCCTGCAGGGCCGTGGCAAGCTTCCTGGCGGCGGCCCCATCCACTCCCTGGTCTCATTCTGACCTGTCCGCGAACACCAGCCGAACGCCTGCATGACCGAGCGCGAGTACCACAAGCACCTGGAAACCGTCCGACGGAAAATCTTTGGCGGGGACAGCGACCTGCCGCGCAGCCGCAGCGAGACTCTGAAGCTCGCCAAGCAGTTCATGAAGCTCAAGGAGCAGCGCATCAAGCAGCGGCACCGCGCCGGTTTGGGCGGGACCGAGATCTGCCGCATGCGCTCGGACGTCATCGACTGCCTGGTGAGCCAGCTTTGGACGGAGAGCATGGCCGCGCTCCCTCAAGAAAAGCGTACCAAGATCAATGTCAGCGTCATCGCCCACGGTGGCTACGGACGCCGCGTCATGAGTCCGCACAGTGATGTGGACCTCACCTTCATGCTGCCGGGAAACAGCGCCCAGGTCTCGACCGAGATCGCGAAGCTGATCGGCGACTATCTGCTGTTCTTTTACGACCTGAAGTTCAAGGTCGGCCAGGCCACGCGATCTGTCGGAGGATGCATCGAGATGGCAAACGAGGACATGCAGACGAAGACCGCGCTCATGGAGGCGCGCTTCATCTGCGGCAATCCGAAGGCCTTTGACGAGTTTCGCTTCCGTTTTGACAAGGAGTGCATGGACGGGCGCGAGGCTGACTTCCTCAAGCAGCGGCAGAATGACATCACCAGCCGTCATCTCAAGCATGGCGGCACGCACTGCGTGCAGGAGCCTAACGTGAAGAATGGTTGCGGCGGGCTGCGTGACTACCAGAACCTCATCTGGATGACCTATGCCAAGATGGGCACGCTGAACCCGAAGGACCTGGTGCAGAAGGGACTCATGTCTCCCCTGGCGTGGCGAGAGCTTTCCCACGCCTACGACTTCATCCTGCGCGCACGCAACGAGATGCACTACTCCGAGCGCCGCGCCAGTGATGTGCTCACCCTTCGCCTGCAGGGGGTCGTGGCCACGAACCTCAGTTACCGTCACAAGAAGATCCTGCGCCGCATCGAGGCCTTCATGCGTGACTACTACACGGCCACGCGTGACATCCTGCAGCGCAGCAGCGAGGTCATGGACAGCCTGAACCTCGCCGCCATGGCAGACCAGGACACACGCCGCGGCCTGCTCAGCTTCATGGTCAGGCGCAAGGCTGCGCAAAAGCGCCCGGAGAAATTTGACGGTTTTGTGGAGAAGGCCGAGCGCCTTTTCCCTGAAGAGTCCGGCATCTACAAGGAAGACCCCACGCGCCTCATGCGCACCTTCCTCCACACGCAGCAGCGGCATCTGCGCATGAGTCCTGAGCTTTTCCAGCTCATGCAGGTCAGCTTTCGCCTCGTGAACGTCAGCTACAGGTATAACAAAAGCGTGCGCGAGACCTTCCTGGCCATCCTTTCCAAGAAGGGTGACGTGGCGCGCGTGCTGCGGCAGATGCACCGGGTCGGATTTTTGGGGCGCTACATGCCTGAGTTCGGGGCGCTCACCTGCCTGGTGCAGCATGAGTTCTTCCACCGCTACACAGCGGATGAGCACACACTGCGCACCCTCGACAAGCTCGATGAGCTGAGTGATGCGCATGTGCAGGCACGTCCGCTTTACCAGAAGCTTTTCCACGATCTGCAGCAGCCTGAAATTCTTTACCTCGCGCTGCTCCTGCATGATGCTGGCCGCGCGGCCAATGCAAAGGCGCATGATGCGGAAAGCACGGTGATGGCGGATGCGGTCTGCCGCAGGCTGCTGATCAGGGGTGAACGCCGCAGGCTGCTGCTCTTCCTGGTGGACAATCATCTGCTGATGTACCGCACCGCCACGACCGCGAACCTCGATGACCCGCAGGTCATCGGCGAGATGGCGGCCAAGGTGAAGACCAAAGAGTATCTCGATACCCTGCTCGTCATGACTTACGCGGACTCGAAGGGCACGAGCGAGGCAAGCTGGTCAGGTTACAAGGAGGCTTCCATTCTTCAGCTCTATCATAACACGCTCGCCTACCTGGATGCGCCTGCAGACTTCATGCGCCGTGTGGCGGTGCCGCTGGATGAGGTGCGTGCTTCCGTGGTGAAGGAGCTGGATGACAGCTACGCTCTGGAAATCAGCGCGCACTTCCAGCACATGCCGCGCAGTTACTTCAACTACCGTGACCCGGCGCAGATCGCCGCGCACATCCGGCAGTTCCGCCAGTTCTTCGTGCAGCTCACGAAGGAAGATCAAGACGCAGGCCTCATGCCGGTGATGACCTGGGAAGATCATCCAGAGCAGGGCTACAGTGATCTCATCGTCACCTGCTGGGACCGCCATCTGCTGCTGGCGCGCATTTCAGGAGCGCTCGCCGCGCAGGGCATCAACATTCTCAGCGCCGATCTCTACCAGCGCGGTGACAACCTCGTCCTGGATATCTTCCGCGTCTGCAACACGAACTTCGCCGCAGTCACGAACAAGAGCGCGAAGCAGCGTGTGGAACAAGCCGTGCGCTCCGCCTTCCTCGAGCAGAAGTTCGACTTCGCCCCCGCCATCGCCGCCACCCGCAAAGCCGCCCCGGGCTTTGACGAGGTCATGGATGAGATCCCGCAGCGTGTCTTCATCAACAATGACGTCTCGCCTCAGCAGACCGTGGCTGAGCTGCAGGTCGTGGACCGACTCGGCCTCCTCTACGATTTGTTCATGGCTATCGGCAAGCTGGACCTCAGCGTCACCCACGCCCGCATCAGCACGGAGAAGGGCGTGGCCATTGACGCCATCTACATCCAGACCGCCGCCGGCGACAAGATCCGCACCAAGGAGGAACTTGAGACGCTCAAGAGCGCGCTGGAGGCGGCTGTTTTCCAACAGGTTGTCGACAAGAAGAAGACACTGGAATCCGCCGCCGCGTAAAATCCAGCTCACAAGCCGCGTTGCAGTCTGTGCACATGTCACCGCGTCTGCCATGGCTTCTTTCGGCCACCGTTTTTTCACCGCTCCTGGTCTGCGCGGAGGCGCCGTCATTTCGCAATGATGTCATGGCGGCGTTGTCCAAGGCGGGGTGCAATCTGGGCACCTGCCATGGGAATGCGACCGGCAAGGGTGGCTTCAAGCTCTCGCTGCGCGGACAGGACATCGAGTATGATTTCGCCGCCCTGACGCGGGACGTCTCAGGCAGGCGAGTGAATGCCTTCGCACCTGAAGCGAGCCTGATCCTTGCCAAGGGCACGAATCAGCTCGCGCATGAAGGCGGTAAGAAGCTGGATCCAAAGGGATGGGAGTATCAAGTGCTGCGGGAATGGATTGCCGCCGGGATGCCGCGTGCGAGCGAGAAGGACCTGCGCGTGACCAAGCTCGAGGTCACGCCACGTGAGCAGATCATGGATGAACCTCAGAGCGCGGTTCAGCTTAAGGCCACCATCACGCTCAGTGATGGCACACAGCGTGATGTCACCGAGCGCGTGGTGTACGAGCCGCTGCAAAACGGGCTGGTCGAAGTCTCACGTGGTGGTTTGGTGAAACGCTTGCAGTTCGGCGAACCCAGTGTGCTGGTGCGCTATCTTCAGCACAGCGTGCCCGTGCGCCTGACCTTTGTACGCAGCAACCCGCAGTTCGCGTGGGCTGCGCCGCGGCGTTACAACTATGTGGATGCGCACATCTTCTCTAAGCTGGAGACGCTGCGCATCAACCCGAGCGCGGACTGCCGTGATGAGGTCTTCATGCGCCGTGCCTATCTGGATCTGCTGGGCAGCGTGCCCAAGGTCGATGAGGCGATGAGCTTTATCTCGGACAAGACGCCAGACAAGCGTGCGCGCTTGATCGACCGGCTGCTCGTCCGCCAGGAGTTCGCGGATTTCTGGGCGCTGAAATGGGCGGATGTGCTGAAGGTGGAAAGCCGCACGCTGGATGAGCAGGGCATGAAGGCCTTCCATGGCTGGATTCGTGATGCCATTGCCCGCAACCGGCCGATGAATGAGTTCGTCAGCGAGATGATCTCCTCACGCGGCAGCACGTATCATGAGCCTGCCTCGAACTTTTACCGTGCCAACCGCACACCACAGGCACGGGCCGTGGCTGCCGCGCAGGTCTTTCTGGGCACACGCCTGCAATGCGCCGAGTGCCACAATCATCCCTTCGACCGCTGGACTCAGGATGACTACTACAACTGGTCAGCCATCTTCGGCAAGGTGGACTACAAGATCCTGGATAACAAACGGCGTGACAAGAATGACAAGCATGAGTTCAAGGGTGAGCAGGTCGTGTTCCTGAATTCCAAACTGAACGTGCAGAATCCGCGCACGGGTGAGCAGGCACATCCGCGCTTCCTGGGCGCTGACATGCCGAAGATGGCGGAGAAGCAGGATGAGTTGCAGGCCGCTGCCGCCTGGCTCACCAGCCCGGCCAATCCGCTCTTCGCCAAGGCGCAGGTGAACCGCGTTTGGTATCATCTCATGGGCCGCGGCCTGGTGGATCCGGTGGATGATTTCCGTCTTACCAATCCTGCGAGCCACCCAGGTCTGTTAGATGAGCTGACGGAAGATTTCACGCGCAGCGGCTTTAATCTGAAGCACCTCGTCCGCACCATCATGCTCAGCCGTACCTATCAGCTCGACAGCGTGCCCAATGCCACGAACGCATCGGATGAAGCGAACTACTCCCACGCTTTGCCACGTCGACTGACGGCTGAGCAGCTCTTTGATTCCCTGCACAGCGCGCTATGGGTGCGGCCCGCTTTTGATGGGGCGCAGCCGGGCACGCGGGCAGGACAAATCGCAGGACCCAAGAACGGACGTGGCAGTCCGGATCCGATGTCGCCCGAGGCTTTCCTGATTCAGTTCGGCAAGCCCAAGCGCGAACTGACCTGCGAGTGCGAACGCGCCAACGACACCAGCATCGGCCAGATCTTCCAGTTCATGAGCGGGCCGGTGGTGGGGCGGGTGATCCGGGACAAGTACAACCGCCTGCAAAGCCTAGCCAACATCGAGAATCCAGGACAGGTGGTGCGTGATCTCTACTGGGCGCTGCTGACTCGTGCACCCACCGCAGATGAAGCAAGGATCATGGAGGCGCTCCTCATCTCCAGCCATGACAGGCGGGACACGCTGGAGGACATCGCATGGTCACTGGTGAATGCGAAGGAGTTTGTGTTGAGGAGGTGAGAGACCTGCGGAGTTCGCCACACCATCATGACTTCTTCGGCAAGGGTGCCGGCAGCCATTCATCAGGGGCACCGGCTTTCTGCAGCGTATCACGCAGGCTCACGGTCTTGCCGTTCTGGCGCTTGCTCTCCTGCGCCGCCTCCATGAAGGCGTAGATTTCCAAAGTTTGTTTGGCATTGACGGGCGACTGCTTGGTCTGAAAGAACTTGATGATCTCTCGCAGCATCGGTGTGTAGTCACCCTGGCCTGCCTGCTCGGTGATCTTTTCCTGACCGAAGCGGATGAGCTTGTAGCTCGTGGAGCCCATGGGCAGCGTGTGCAGGGCATACAGTGTGCCGAGACGGCCGCCTTCCCACAAACCGGTGACCACGGACACATCCGGGGCGGAGGTGCGCTCAACGCTCAGGCAGCCGCTGCCCATGACGGTGAAAAGCGATTCCGTGGAATGAATGCCATAGAAGAAGAGATCCGGATGATGCGGAAGCAACGGCGCTGGACCATAGGCCAGCACGGCACGTGCAGGCAGCTTCTCCGCAGTCGCCACTTCGACGACACCGGGCCACCAGCGCGTGGCGGAGGAACTGAACATGGGGACCTTGGCGGCAGTGGCGAGCTTGTAGATCTCCACCGCGTCCTTCAGGCTGGCTGCCACCGGTTTGTCCAGGAAGAAGGGCTTGCCGCTGGTGATGACTTCCCGGGCCTGATCCAGATGCGGACGACCATCCACACTGAGAATCATGATGGCATCCGAGGCCGCGCAAACCTCGGCAATGGTCGGAAGAATCTTGACGCCATATTTGTCACGCAGCGTCGCCGTGAAACCCTCGCTGCGAGTCGCGCTCTCCGGAAGATCAGGGCTGCCACCCGTGAAGGCGGCGACCACACGCGCGCCGGGCACGTGATTCGGATTGGCCGGGTCATTCAGGCGAAGCGTGAACTGCTCCGAGTGTGAGGTGTCCAGTCCGATGAGTCCGATGCGGATGTTGTCAGCCATGGCGCAGGTGGTGAACAGCAGGAGCGTGGTCGCGCAGGCGGCCGAAAGGCGGAGCATCAGGTTGGAATTCTTGACTCTCATGGACCACAGAGACGGTTTGCCGGCGTCTTCAATTCAGCGGCTTCAACTCAGGCAGAAGGAATTTGCCATCCTTGCGGATGAGCTTGCCATCAAACCAGATCTCCCCTCCGCCATAGTCGGGGCGCTGGATGCAGACGAGATCCCAGTGGACTTGGCTGCGGTTGCTGTTGTCAGCCGGACCTTCATAAGCCTGGCCGGGTGTGAAGTGGAAGCTGCCGGCAATCTTCTCATCAAACAAGATGTCACGCATCGGCTCCTTGATCTCACGATTGAAGGCGATGGCGAACTCCCCGATGTAACGAGCGCCTTCATCACTGTCGAAAATCTTGTTGATCGCCTCAGTGTTGTTCGCCGTGGCGTTGACGATCCTACCCTTGGAGAACTCCAGTTTCACGCTGTCAAAGGCGATCCCCTGGTAGATCGTCGGCGCATTGTAGCTGATGACGCCTTCCACACTGTCCTTCACCGGTGCGCTGAAAACCTCGCCATCCGGGATGTTATGCCGTCCGCCGCAGGGGATGGCTTTGAGGCCCTTCAAGCTGAAGCGCAGATCCGTGCCGGGACCTTTGATGTGGACGTCCTTGGTCTTGTCCATGAGCTTCTTGAGCGCATTCATGGAGGGGATGAGCGCCGCGTAGTCCAGGAGGCAGACGCGGAAGAAAAAGTCCTCAAAAGCCTGTGTGCTCATGCCAGCCTGCTGTGCCATGGCAGAAGTGGGCCAGCGCAGGACGCACCAGCGGGTGTTGTTCACACGTTCGTTCTGCAGCGGGCGCAGCTTGGCCATGACCAGCTTCATGCGGTCCGCCGGCACATCACTGTTTTCGGTGATGTTGTTGCTCCCACGCACGGCGATGTAGCAGTCCATCTTCTTCATCAGCTCGAGCTGATGCTGGCCGATGAGGTCATACTGCAGGTCTGTCGCATTCATCATCATCTCACGGGTCACGGAGGTGTCATGAAGATGAACCAGCGGATGCGCCTTGGCCTCCACCACAGCACGGATGAGGGCCTGGGCCACATAGCCGGGCACGTCAAAACAATCGATCCAGACGAAGTCACCCTTCTTCACCTGGGTGGAATAGCGGACGAGGGTGCGTGCGAGCTGGTCGATACGTGGATCGTGCATGGATGCTTATAACGAACAAGGAACGGGATGGTAAACAGGTTTTTATGACCAAGACGTCTTTGATTCTCCCAATGATTTCGGACGTCTTGCGGCAGGACTAACCTCCAGTTTGTCTGAACTGCGGCATCAAATGGGCATTCCGTATGGCACGCCTGGAAGATCCCGGGCGTTCCGGACCCCACGCCGAGGCAAGCGCTGGCTGGCTAAAGCTTCTCCGCTCCACCTGCGAACACAGGCTGCTTCCAGATCGGCACACGTGTCTTCACCTCTTGCAGATACCACCGGCACAGATCAAAGGACGCTGCGCTATGCTTGCTGCGGACCCGGATGATGATGCTCGGCTCTGCGGCAGCCACAAAGCCTAGGCGGTGCTGGATGAAAACCTCATGAGGGCCATGATCCCGCCGCCCTTGGGTGATCAGTTCCGCCAGCATCTTCTCCGCCATGGGCAGATAGGCGCTGTAGTCGATGCCGCTGATGAGACGGCCGTCTTCCAGATCCCGTACAGTGCCTAAAAAACGCACTTCCGCACCCTCGCCGGAGGCAAAGGCAGGCGTCTGGTCAGCAGGGATGGGATCGTGGGAAAGAAGAAACATATATCCTGGGAGCTCGGCTCGTCATGGCACTCCTGTGACCAATAACACGCACAAATGGCCGACCGGCATCACCCCTGGTTAGATCTCACTGCTTCGAAAACTCACGGTCGAGGGAGTCGAGGTACTTTGAAATGGCATCCTGACGTGGGGGCAGTTCACCCTGGATGGTTTCAGGAAGACGCAGGTAGTCTTCAAACGCCCCTGACATGGCTGGCGAGCTGTTCGCCTCGTGAAGGTCGAGCTGGTCACGAATGGCCTTGCTCTGATCCAGCGCATCTTGAGTACGCTCACGCAGCTTCAGCAGACGTTCGTCCACGTTCTTGGTTTTGCCGTCGATGAGCTCACTGACCAGGGAGGTGTACTCCACCACAATCGGACGGAACAGCACTGCGCTGCGCTGCTGGAGCGCGGTCAGAGCCATGAGGTTCCGCTGGAGGATCTGCTTGCGATCCGGACGCTTCAGGATCGCAGCATAGTCCTCGATCGGCACCGCTGCGGCCACGGTGGGTTCGGTGTCCTCAGGCTTCTTCGCGGGCGTTGCAGGCTTGGGTTTGGCTTCCTCCTGCTTGGCCACCGGCATCTGCGGATCTTCCGTCTTAGGTTCAGGAGCTGGCTCAGACTTGGGCTTTTCTGGTTTCGCGTCTTCCTTTGCCACGGCCTTGGGCTTCGGTTTATCCGTTTCGGGCCTCGTCTCCGTGGTCATGGGTTCGCTCTTCGGCGCCTCGGCGGGCTTCTCATCTGGCATGAGGCCTTCCTCCTTCTTTTTTCCGGAGCCAAACAGCGGACGAATGCGCATGGGCTGGTGATTGGCCTTATCACCCTCGGCCGCTGGCTTGACCTCGGCAGACATTTCAGCGGCCGGCGGAGGAGTGGCAGGCTTGGGGGCGGTGTCAGACACTTCCTTGGGCTTGTCCACAGGCTTTTCAGCTACGGGTGGCTTGGCCTCGGCGGCCATAGGCTCAGGCTTGGCGGGTTCATCCGTGGGCGCGGTCTTGGGGTCCTCTGTCTTCTTGTCACCACCAAAGAGGCCGCGCAGGCCACGACGGGGCTTCTCAGGCGAAGTCGCAGGTTCCGCGAACTTCACCACTTCCGCCGGAGGCATTTCTGCCGCCGGGGGCGGTGCCTCAGCAGGCTTCTTCGTGTCAGGCTTCTTCTCAGAGGCAGGTTCGGGCTTGGGTTCAGAAGGCTTGGCCTTTTCTTTGGACTCTTCTCTGGCTTCCTTTTTGGGCGCGGGCTTGGACTCTTCCTTTTTAGGTTCGGCAGCGGGCTCTTTCTTCGGCTCCTCGGCAGGTTTCTTGCCATTACCGAAAATGCCGAACAAACGTTTCTTCTGTTTCGGCGCATCTTCGCTGACGGCCGCTTCCTGGAAGACCATGGCGACCAAGGGCTGGCCCTGGGTCAACTGCCAGTCCTGCTGAAGGCTGGGCACGCTTGCAGCGGCTTTTTCACCCGCCTGCTCATTGGAGACACCCTCGGATTTCTGTTTTGCAGGCTCCTCGATCTTGGAGGGGTCTTCTTCCGCCTTCTTCTTATCACCCCGGAACCAGTTCAAGGGATTCAGCTTGGAACGCTTCTCCGTCTCCTCGGCAGGGGCTGGAAGTGCCTCTTCGACGACCGGTTTCCCATTCGATTTCGGTGCAGCTTCGGGTTTCTCCGCGGCGTTGGCAGTCTCCGCAGCGGGCTTCTTCCTTCCCGTGCCGAACCAACGATTGAGCACGGGCTTCCGCTCTTCCCCAGCCTCCATGCGCGGTCCCTCGGCCTCCGGGAGGGTGATGTTGGCGGCCACCTCGGCAGGTTTGTCCACGCTGTTGGACTCTTCTTCCACCCGGCTCTTCGCCTCTTCCTTGGCCGCGTCTTCAATGGCGGACTCGATCATGCTCTCCTCGTCCGTCTTGCGGTGCGAGAAGGGATTGAGCCAGCGGAAGAAGCCGCGCTTCTTCTCGTCGGTGAGTGTTGCCTCGGACACCAGCGCGGGCGGGGTTTCAGCATCAGGCTTCGGCGTGGAAACGGTGGCAGGCTGGCTTGGCGTCAGCTTGACCTTGGCAATGACCGGACGCACCCGCGGCTGCGGAACGTCAATGGCGCGCGACTGGTAGTGGATGATCAGTGCATCCTCCAGCGCGGCGAGCGTGGCATCCGGGCTCAGGGGCTCAGAAACACCCGGACGGGAGAGACTGGCGAGCTGCAGCGCCCACCATTTGTTCAGGCTGGCGGGACTGGTGGCAAAGCTGGGGAAGGCCTGGTCTAACAACTCACGCTCCGGCCGTGCGTCCCCGGCGATGGAGGACAGGAAGCGGTTCAGGCGCGCGCCGCCTTCAGGCTGGTCCAGCAGGGCGAGCACGAGCGCGCAACAAGAAGTTTGGTAAATGGTCCGCGAGAGCGCGTCCATCTGCGTGGGTGAGGCTTCGATGATCTCCTCGATGCCAAAGATTTTTCCGGACTTGAAGATGGCAGCGAAGAGCGTGCTCGGACGGGCCTGCTTGCGGTAGTCCAGGGCTTCCATCACACCGGTGAAGATCCAGTCAGGAAGGATGGAGGCACGCTTCGCGCCGCCCTTCTGATGACGCAGCACGCGCTCTGCCAGCAAGGCGCGGACGATCTCCGAACGGAAGTCCGAAGGGCGCAGGTCCGGGCGCAGATTGACCGTCACCTGGATGTGGAAACCACCATGGGTGATCTCCGAAAGCGTCATGGAGACGGCCTTGTCCGCCTTGCGGGCTGATTCACCGGAGTTCAGCAGCACGACCACGGGCAATGCCCAAGGCTGCTGATCATGCAGGAGCTGGCGCAGCTCGGCGTGGATCTCCTCGCAGCGGCTGGAGAAGGCACTGCGCAGGGGCAGGTCGTTGCCATGCACGATGAACTGGCCGCTGCTGCTGGTGGAGTGAATGCCCTTGTTTGAGCTCAGGGTGGTCGGCGGAACCACCGCAGGCTTCACCGGCAGATCAGGAATGCGGCTCGGTGCTGCGGCAGGCGCAGCCTGCAGCTGGCCCGGCATGGGCGGAGCCACGGGCGGTGCTGGCGCTGCGGCAGGTGCCGTGGGCGGGGTGAGCAGAGGAAGCTTCTCCTGCTGCGCCATCAATGCCCCGGAAAGAGCGGCGAAGAGAAGGGTGAGGACACGAAGGATGCGGCTGGACATGCGCAAGTCAGGGAAAGGAAGAAAACGGCGAACGAAAAGTCAGGGGAAGCGCGGATCGAGCACCACTTTGTTTTGGGTGAAGGTCACTTCGTTCATCTGGAAAAGGGCTTGGATCTCATCATGGAGCGCATCGCTGAGGCCGCGCAGGGCGGGTGACAGGGGGCGGAGAAAACCACGCGGCACGGTGAGATGCCCATAAGCACCGCCGACCACCTCCACGCGGAACACTTTCTCCAGACGCGCCACTTTGAGATCCACCGTGGCCGTGCTTGGATGCCCCAGCACTTTCCAGACGAGAGTGAGATGCGCCACCTCGGGTTCGAAATCGATATTCAGCCTGTCGAACTTGACCGACTGGCCGAGCGAGGGCGCCATCTTGCCGGTCAGCACGCGGCCCAGATGGCGGTTGAGTTCACCCTCGCCGATCTCCACGGTGCCGGAGCCTTTGATGGCGGCCTGCTTGAGTTCATCCACGAGATCACGCGGCTTGGCATTCGGCTTGGCCGCCTCGGAGGACTTCAGCGGCACAGGCCGATGCGCCACCCAGGCCGCGCCAGCCAGCGCGCTGAGGATGATCATCAGCAGAAAATGGAAAAGAAACCTCACGAGCCGTGCATCATGCACCACAAGGACCCGGTGCGGCAAGCTTTATGGTGAAGCTTCCAAGGACGAGCCGGACCCCGCCGTCAGACGAGATCTGCTCGGGTGTAGGCCGCCACGACCGGGTATCCCTTGCTCTCGATGTTCTGCCTGCCGCCTTCCTGGCGATCCACCAGGATCAGGGCAAAGGCCACCTTGCCACCCTCCTCCTCAATGGCCTGGATGGCCTTCAGCGTGGAGTCACCCGTGGTGATCACATCATCCACCACCACCACCGGCTGGTCGGGAGTGAAATTACCCTCGATGCGCTTGCCACGGCCGTGGCCCTTCGGCTCCTTGCGCACCACGAAGGCCTGCACGGGCTTCTCTTCACCCGCCAGGCTGGAGGAAATGGCCACCGCGAGCGTGATGGGGTCCGCACCCATGGTCAGGCCGCCCAGAGAACCGATGCTGAGACCACGCGCTGCCTCTTCCTTGCGCAGCAGATCATGCAGCACACGGCCCACTAGCACGGCCCCGCGGGCATCGAGGGTGGTCACGCGGCAGTCGACATAGAGATCGCTCTCCTTCCCGGAGGCGAGGGTGAATTTGCCGGTTTTGACGGACTTGGAACGGAGGATCTGGGCGAGTTCGGTGCGGTCGGATTCGAGGGACATGGCAGTCCCCGGTTTAGCGGAAGGTCGGCCGGAAGCAAGTCCGGTCCCATGCCCGGCGGACGCTGCGCAGTAAATTCCATGGGCTGGGAGCCCCAAGAGATTGACTTTGAACTCAATCCTTCCGATACAGAACCTGACTATGGAAAGCATTTCCAGCACCTGTGGCAGCCTTCGGGCACTGGCCAAACTCTTCTGTCCTGTGCTGGCCCTCGCCGCCAGCAGCCTGCATGCGCAGTACGCGCCTGATGGGAGCCCGCTCGACTTCAAGTTGAGGCAGACCTTTGTCAACGGTCTGCTGGTCATGCCGCTGGCCTCCGGCCTGGAAGCTGGGCAGGCCTCGAAGATGAATGCCACCTCCCTCCCAGGTTACGGCGACATGCGCTTCAGCCAGACCGTGGGCGTGGACATGCAAACCGCGCTGAAAGAGGTGCAGAAGTTCATGGCCATCAGGCACCCGGGGAGGCCGCAAGCCTTCGACCTCGAGATCTCCTTTGAGGAAAAGTACACCGGCAAGGACGGTCCGTCTGCAGCCGTCGCCTGCGGTTTGCTCATGGAGTCCGCCATCACGGGCAAGACCTGGGACCCGGAGTTTGCGGTGACTGGCGACATGAATGCGGACGGCAGCGTCCAGCCCATCGGCGGTGTGGCGGCGAAGATCCGGGGTGCCACGAACGGCTCCTGCAAGGTGGTGGCCGTGCCTGCGAAGAACGAGGCTTCCGTGATGGATGTGCTCCTTCTGGACGGCCCCATGCCACTGCTGAAGATCTGCGTGTTTTCCCTCAAGTCCTTCGACGAGGCAGTGGCGCTGGCTTCCCAGGAGCGCGATGCCGCGCTCGGACCGGCGATCTCAGAGTTCGGCCTCATCAGGGACGTCTGCCTGCGTGATCCGCGTGCCGCGCTGGGCGTTCTCAAGAGTGCCCAGGGTCAGGCCAGGCTCCAGGCCGTGCTTGAGAAAGCACCGCACTGTCTCAGTGCCAAGCACCTGCTCATGCATGTCCAGGGCCGGACTCCCAAGACGCTCTCCCTGGCAGGGTCCATCCAGGCCGTGGACACCAGTGGCAAAGGGCTGGTGGAGGCTGTGAAGAGCGATGAAGCGCGGGGCGGTGGTCTGGCCATCCAGGAGGACGAAGTGCGCACCACCCTGAACACTCTGCGCAACCTGCGCCCCAAGCTCGACAGCCGTGTCTGGCCGTATGTGGATGCCATGCTGAAATTCGGTGAAGTGGTGCGCGCGCAGACCATGAACCCTGCGCGCTCAGGCGCGGGTCTGGAGAACTTCATCCGGAGCGCCTCCTCCACGGGTACGGTCATGCAAACTGCCAAGAAGGCGCTCTTCAGCAATCCTGAGGTCGTCGAGGAGCTCGGGCTTTGATGGCGCAGCAGTCTCTTCGTCCGCTGAGCTGGAAAAGGGCTTGGCATAGCACCCTGCCGACCCGTATAGTTTCATTCACCCCTCAATGGCCTATGGATCCGAAGACCTTTGCCCAACAGATGCGTCAGGCACGATTGAAGTCGCCCTTGCTCACACGCGAGCAGGCGCTGACGCAATTCGCCGAGGTGGAGGGATATTTGGCTCGACACAGTTTGCGACCGAATGTGAAGCCCTCCGGCAATGGGCGGAGCAGGCAGGCTTCCTGAAAGCCTTTCCTGAGATCAGTTCGATCCCAGATGCCTTCGGCTACGAACATGAAGTCTGGTTTCCAGCCTCCGAACCAAGTAGTGGCATAGTCATCAAGGCCACTTACGGGAACTGCTTCGGCCATCTCCCAAATGGGAACGAAGGCACACCTGTGACCTATCTGGAACGCCTGCGGCTGGGCAATGAAGTGTTTGGAGATCAAATCACGCTGCTCGGTGTGGAGGAGTGCAGGCTAGGCGTGATCCGCGTGGTCACGAGCCAGCCAGCCGTCGAAGGCCATCCCGCTGAGGCCGCAGACATTGCTGCATTCTTCGGGACTTCAGGGTTCGAAAAGCGCCGCTATGGTTTGAACACCGTTTGGTTTCGTCCCGTGGACAACATCATCGCTTCCGACACTCATGGAGGAAACGTTCTTCGAACCGACAGCGGAGCCATGGTGGCCATTGATGTCCCTCTGATGATCCATTCACCTGAGGCTGGTCCCCTGCTTTCTGTCTGATCATCAGTGTCTGCCATTGCGTTATAATGACTTGAGCCTTGCGCCGTTTCCCGGACATTTGGTGCTTCCCTGACTCATGCCTTTCCGCACCGCCCTGCTAAACCTCGCCATCACCTTCATGCTCCTCCTGGTGGTGGTGCTTGCGGGTGTCATCATGCGTGGAAAGCAGGGCACACCGGCCTCAGCCGTGAAAATCCCCGTGGCAGGCGTGCCCGGCCAGACCAAGGCAGATGAAGGCGGGGTGCCGAAAATGCCCGTGGCGAAGTTTGAGATCCTGACCTCCCCCGCCCTGGTGGAAAGCAGCGCCAACGAGGCGGACACCCTGCGCGTGAAGCACGGCACCGAGGAGTATGTCTTCGTGCTCTACTATGTGGATGCGCTCGAGACTACCATGGATCATCCTCAGCGCGTGGCGGAGCAGGGTCGTTGGTTCCAGTCGTCTGAAAAAGACATCACCAGCACAGGCCAGGATGCGGCGCTCTTTGTCACCCAGCTCATGAAAGACAATCACTTCAACGTGCTGACCCGTTGGGAGCGTGTGCCTAACACGGTGCGGTACTACGCCGCCGTGCTGGTGCAGCAGCCGCAAGGGCCGGTGTATCTCGCAGATCTTCTGATGCGCCGGGGTTATGCGCGTGTGGGCAGCGTGATGACCGAGCTTCCCGATGACCGCCGTGATCAGGCCACCTATCTGGCTGAGTTGAAGAGACTGGATGAAAAGGCCCGCCAAGGCAAAGCCGGCATCTGGGCCAAGTCCAAGTCCGTGCCAGCCGTGAAGTAGTGAAAGGCCAACAATGTTGGCAGCCATTCTTCAAACCGCCGTAAACAACAGTCAACGACTGTAAACCATCGTCAACAGCTTGGAGAACCGCCTCAGTTCTCCGGCACCACCCCAGGCGTCAGCTTGCCTTGCTTCAAGCGGTCGCGCAGCTTGCTCCAGAAGTCCTCGTCGTCATCCGCAGGCCCGGCGGTAGGCAGATTTGGACGGGGAGCGGGCACGACCGGGGTGCTAGGCAGGGAGGGTACCTGGACAGGAGCACCACCATCACTGCGCGCATCTGCCACTGACCTGCCGTAAGGGGCGAAAAGGCCTGTTGGAATCGGATACTTGGTTAGGCCACCCTGGAGCACGCGGTGCTTGTTGATGAAATCCGTGGGACTGTAGTAGTTCGTGTTGTCGCGGGCGTACTGGCTGCGGTTCATGCCGATGCGCAGGTTCTTCCGCATCTCAAAATGCAGATGCACGGCATACATCCCATTGTTGCTGCCCATGGTGCCGATCAACTGGCCCTTCTCGACAATCTGCCCGACTTTGGCGATGCGCTGGTGAAGATGGCCATACTGGCTGTCCACCATCGCAATCTGACCGGTGCTCTCGCGATACGCGTGACGGACCACGATGCAGTTTCCCCAGCCCGCGCCGATGTTTTCAGAGATCATCACCACACCACGAGCGGTGGCATAGATCGGAGCGCCGAGGTCGCTGTCGCCACCGCCTTTGCCATTCCAATCCTCGCCCAGGTGGCCGTTCGGCCAGTAGCCGCGGAACTTGTAGTAGCCGTCCGCGTTCGGTTTGCCGACGGGGAAGTCAAACCCGTCCGCCAGCAGACAGCGAATGGAACCGCCTGCAGCATGCAGGGCACTCAGGCCCATCACACACCACACTGCCAAAATCCCAAGACCTGTCCGATACATGGGTGTTGGCAAGGATGGTCCACCGGTCATGGCTGGAATTCAGTTGGTCGAAGAAACCCCAACCTAATCGCTCAGGCTGGGGCAGTAGGCAATCACGGATTGCTCTTCGGTGCATCCGCCGGAACGGGTGCCGGTGCTGGAGTCACGGCAGGGGCAGCCGGAGCCGGAACTGGGGCAGCGGCAGGCGCTGGTGTAGCGGGAGCGGCCGGAGCAGTAGGAGCCGGAGCCGGGACGGTGGGCTTCAGTTCGAGGGTCGGAGCACCGGGAGCAGGCACGGCAGGGACCGGCGTGGCAGGAGCGGCATCAGGAGTGACCTTGATGGCAGGAGCCGGGGTAGCGGAGCTTGGCGCGCCTGGAGCAGGCGTCGGCGTCACCTGGATGGTCGGGGCACCTGGAGTAACTGGGCCTGGAGTGACCTGGATTGGGGAAGAACCCGGAGCACCTGGAACCACCGGAGCGGCAGCGGCCGGAGGCGGCTCAGAGAAAACCTCGGTCCCACGCGTGTTCTGCTTGCGGGTCGTCAGCACGGCCAGCGTGAGCGTGAGCACGAACAGGGCGACGGCCAGATACACCGTGCCGCGCTGAAGCACGTTCGTTGTCTGCGCACCGACGAGCTGGGTCATGGCCGAGTCACCAAAGGAAGCACCGAGGCCCTCCTGGCGCGGGCGCTGCATGAGTACAATGAGAATGAGGAGGAGGCAGACGATGACTTCGACCACCGTGAGAATTCCGATCAGGATGTCCATAAGGGGGGCCGAATATGGGGGAGGACCCCCATTTGGCAAGCAGCTTCTCAGGCCGTTTCAGGGGCGGCCTAGACATCCCCTTGGGAGCCGCAAAGCACCTGCGGCTTGATCACCGCCACGCTCAGGGGCTCCAGGGCCGCCTTCAGCTTCTCAAACATGCTGTCGTCCTCATAGGTTCCCACGATGGCCCCGCCGCTGCCGGTGAACTTGGCACTCGCGCCACAGTCGCGGGCAGCCTCCACCATGTCGATGTTCCCCTGGCTGATCTTGTACAGCCTGCGGCGCAGGTCGAAATTCTCATTGAGCAATGGCCCGATCTCCTGCCCGCGCCCTGCCACCAGCATGTCACGCACCCGCTGGGCCAGGTTCGCCCACTGGTACATGGCGCTCACCACATCACGCTCATTCCGGTTCCAGCGGCCCCGGATGTCATTGTGAAAGACCTCTGTGCCCTCACTTAGCCTCGTGGTGTAGGCGACGTAAACATTCGGCATCAAGGACGGTTCCAGTTCCTCATAGATGCCGTAGCCCAGTTTCTCCACGTGAGCGCGGTTGAAGTCCATGAAGACCACCCCCTCATAGCCCTGGATCACCCGGTCCTGCAGACCTGCGGGGATGCATAGCTCATCATTCTCCACGCTCAGCACCAGACTGGGCAGCAGATGCTTTGGGATCTCCACCTTGTAAAACTCGGTCAAGGCCCGCCAGCAGGCCGTGATGATGGCGCTGCTTCCGGCCATGCCCACCTGGGGGGGAATATTACTGGAGTAGCGCAACGTGAAGTTCCGCCCATGCAGCGGCAGATCATGCTTCACGCAGTGCTCAAAGAAGCGCTTCACACTGGCCTTCAGCAGGCGGATGCCGCCGTAATAGCCGTGCTGCCGCACATCACGCGCCAGTGCCTCGATGCTGCCAAACACGGAGTGGTCACGCACGTTCGGCTCGATCGTCAGTTCTGGCGACTCAAAGAGCGTCACCTCAGCCCCGAAGTTCCGGATGATGAACGAGATCGTCTTGCCAAAGTAGCCGTCAGACGGATTGCCGACCAGACCGGCGCGGGCATGAGCTTTCGTGCGGATGAGCATGAGGGAGAGGGCGGGAGAAGAACGAGATCCGAAGCCGGAATGACGAAAGGGCCGGAGTCTGGTGAATGGCAGGGCCGGAAAGCTACGGCTGCGACATATCGGCGCAAGAAGATTGGCTGTCACAGTTGCGGCGGACTTGGCCAAGACCCCTAACCTTGTTGGCCGACATCACATCTCTCCTTGAATACTGATGGCCTAAACGCCTTGGCCGAATCCAGAGGCGCCAAGGGCGATCAAAGTCATCCTTGCAGGCACGCGATCAGGCGCTGAGACCATGGAGTGGGAGCCCAGTTGATTGGACACAGCTTGAGGTCGAGTGTGAGGGCCTCCCTCCGCCAATGAACGGAGCGAGCAGTAGCACGAAGTCTATGAACGTCCGCGCGGACCACGCCCACCCGGCTTTTTCGGACCCGAACCGCCACGTTTTGGCGGGCCGGAGCGTCCCGGAGGACCTGACCGGCGTGGTGGACCCGAGCGATCTGACGGACCTGATGAACGGCCGCCAAATCCAGAACGGCGCGGTGGACCGGAACCTTCAGACGACTCCTCACCCTCACCTACTCGCGGACGGCGGGATGGGCCGGAGCGGTCACCAAAGCTGGCGCGGCGAGGTGGGCCGGAGCGGCCCGGAGGACCTGAGCGATCACCAAACTTCGGGCGGCGAGGTGGACCCGAACCTTCGGAAAACTCCTCACGATCTTCAGAGCGCGCACCGCGTGCGGGACCGGAACGGTCACCAAAGCCAGAGCGACGTGGCGGGCCGGAGCGATCGGGGGGACCCGAGCGATCTCCAAACCTGGAACGGCGTGGCGGTGCGGAATCCTCAAAGGACTCGTCACTCTCAAAGGACGGACGGCGTGCTGGACCCGAGCGGCCTGGAGGCCCCGAACGACGTGGTGGCCCGGAGCGGGAGCCACGTCCTTTCTCTTGAGGGGCGGGGCGTTCTTCGCCACCACGCTCAGCAGCAGCCGCGCGAGCATAGCGGGCGCGACCGACGAGACGACCGCTGGAGGGAATGCTCCCTTCGCTTTTGCTTTTGCCTTTGCCGAAGCCGGCCCTGGAGGGGCGCTTCGTCGCCGGACGTGTGCGGCGCACGGGAACATCTTCTTCATCCCCGGCTTTTTTGGCAGACTTGGTTGGGGCGGACTTGGTCTTGGCGGACTTGGCGCGCGGTTTATCGTCGCCCACAGACTTGGTTCGTCCTGTCGTGCCAGCTTCCGTGAAGAAGCGTTGCACTTCCGCCTCGGTCAGTTGCTTCCAGGCACCCTTGGGCAAGCCTTTGACTTCCAACCAGCCGATGCGTGTGCGGGTCAGGCGCTCGACCTCAAAGCCGAGCTGGTAAAACATGAGGCGGATCTGGCGCTTGAGACCCTGCTTGAGCACCAAGTGGCAGCGATACTCAGTCTGCATCCAGGCGCGCTCGGCCTTGGCGTGACCTTCCTCGGTCATCATGCCGTGGACCAGCCTGGCCATGATGGCCTGGTCGACCGGCTTGTCCACGACCACCTCGTACTCCTTCTCCGCGCCTTTGCTCGGGTGGATGAGATGGTGGGAAAGGTCACCGCGATTCGTCAGCAGCAGGAGTCCTTCGCTCTCCTTGTCCAGACGGCCCACATGATGCAGGGACTGGAGCTGTTTCGGCAGTAGCGCGTAGATCGTCATGCGATCCCGCTCATCAGCGCGGCTGCAAATATAGCCCTTCGGCTTGTTCAGCGCGATGACCATGGGTGACTCGGTGCGGGTGGGCTTGCCATCCGCGCTGACCTCGTCACCGGGGTTGACCTGCGTGCCCAGTTCGGTCACGATCTTGCCATTGATGGCCACACGGCCTTCAAGGATGATCTGCTCACAGCCACGGCGTGAGCCTAGGCCACACTGGCTGAGGAAGCGGTTAAGACGCACAATAAGTGCCCGGCGGAACGTCCCACCGGGCTTTCAGGGTAGAGGTTACTCGGACTTGGTCTTTGGCAGGCCGGTCGGCAGGCGACCTTCCTTCCACTGACCACGGGCTTTCATGAGCTTGATGCGCTCACCGCGCTTCAGAACGCTACGCTTGCTGCCGACGGATCCGCCGGAATTCTTGAGGCTGCGATGTTGCGACATGGCTTAAAAAATAAAGAGAGGGGGTTGAAAAAAGGGGCCGGAAGAATAGACGCCCCCCTCTGAAGCGCAAGGGCTTTGTTGGGACGTTCGGGCTGGGCCAAATCCACTGTAAAACCAAGTTTTTTCAGAGGATAGACATCATTCGCCCGATGAACAGGAGGGTTCTCTCCTGTTAATCCTGTCAGAAAGCCCCGCTCTACACAGCGCTGAGGTTTGCCCAGGATTTACACCGCATCCGCCGCCAGAGCCGCGTTGCCAATGATCCCGGCTTCGTTGCTGTACTTCGCCGGCACGATCTGCAGGCGCTCCCACACCACGGTGCTGAGCATGGACTGCACCTTGCGCTTCAAGGGATCAAAAATCAGGTCGCCCGCCTGGGCCACACCGCCGCCGATGACAAAGGCATCCGGGTTCAGCAGCCATGCGATGCTGGAGATGGCCGTGCCCAGCCAGTCCGCCACCTCATCCCAGACCTGACGAGCGATGTCGTCTCCCGCCTTCGCAGCCTCGGCGATCTTCTTCGGCGTGCATTCCTCGAGCGTCTTCGTGATATGGGCCTCGGCGTAGCGCTGCACCGCGTGCTCGGCGATCTCCTTGTTGCCCGTGTACTTCTCCAGGGCGCCCAGGTTGCCGTAATGACCCGCCTTGCCATCGCAATCGATGCTCATCTGGCCGATCTCACCCGCCGCGCAGCCGCTGCCGCGATACATCTTGCCGTTCAACACCAAGCCGCCGCCGATGCCCGTGCCCATGGTCAGGGCCACCACATTCTGCAGACCGCGACCCGCGCCATAGCGGAACTCGGCCCAGGCCATGGCGTTTGCGTCATTTTCCACGATCACCGGCAGGCCGGTCTTCTCACTCAGGATGGCCTTCAAAGGCACATGCTTCCAGCCCGGCACATTCGTCAGGATGTGGACGAACCCGTGCTCAAAATCCACCAGCCCTGGCACACCCACGCCGATGGCGCAGATGTCCGGATACTTTTCCTGCAGCTTCGCCACCCGTGCCGCCATCTCGCCGATCAGCGCCGCCGGACCGGCAAAGTCCGCCGTCGGGATGGGCTCATCCGTCTCCAGCAAGTCCCCGCCGCGGCAAACGCCGAGCTTCACAAACGTGCCGCCAAAATCAATGCCAACAGAAGTGCGAGGAGAATCAGACATGGTCAGTAAAAGGGCGCGGAGAATGCGCGGCGAGGCGGGGCCTGCAAGGGAGAAAGACGCTTATCAGTATGCCTAACATGACGTCGGCCATCTAATCGACAGCACGCATGCCTATGTTTCGAAAGGGGAATGGGGGGTGAAGTAAGAGCTGGAAGTGGCTCCACCAATACCCTGAGTAGTAGGATTCCATTGTCTGCTGACTGACCAACTAAAACCAAACTTGTCCGAGAGAGGTGATACTACGTCAGCAAGAAATGCTTCGGCACACGCAATGGCCGTCTCTGCATCGGCCTCGACAGCTGGTTCCCCGTTGTGGACAATACGATTTCGTTTCGGCACAATTTCGGAGGTGAATGTCTTCCATAATGCACGGCCATCTTTTAACTGTAACCCCGGTAAATCAATGCTCCATACTCGCAGAACACTTGGAAGCAGCTCCCGATCAGTTCCGCTACGCCGGGCGAGAATCTTGCTAACCAACATATCCGCCCACTCTTCCGAGAGAAAGGCACCTTCTACCACTGGGCGGATGATTAAGTGCCTCAAAATAAGCTCAATAACGGTTACTGAAGAAACGACCGCCGCTTTATACTGACTACTGGACTGATGCTGCTTAGCATCATTTAAACATTCATCAATTCGCTCCTGAACGGCATCACCGTAGGTTCCAAGAACGCCTGCAATTTGGTCACGTTGACGAGTAGCGATGCCCTCTTCGATCATCGCGCATTGCGCTTCATCCTGTAAGTATTCCCAGTCAGAATGTGACATATAATTCCAGTTAACTTATAAACAAAATCAGGTCAATCGTGGCGAAGTTTGCGCTCGGCAATTTGGCCAAAACTTCAAGCTAAATCTAAGGAAGTCAGTCCCAAAACCTCGTTCCAGGCGTCCGTCAAAACCTTGGTTTGAAGTCTATATGATGTGGGATGGCGCGTCACAACATAACAAATACCAAGTCGCTCGACAACCGGAACCGAATATTGTGCCTGCTCTGTTCCCAAGATGACAACCGCAGCTGGCGAGTGTCTTCGCAAAACGGCTTCGAGCGATGTCTGTGCCGCACTGTAGTCAGCCCCCGTAGGACGATGTTCACGAGTGGGCCCAACTGAACGAGTGACGAAATTATAGAACGCGATTCGCGACCAAAACGTCTCACGATCTGCATCTGTCGCCCGGGATGTGTGATTGCCCGAGAACCCATTGAAGATGCGCGAAAAGGTTGTATCACGCACTTGGCGGCGAATCCATGTGGGAATGTAATCAACAAGGACGGGGTCACTGCCATACGTAGACTCACCCAGCACAAAGATGCGCTTTTCGGATACGTCGTAGCGGGAACCAATCCAAATATCAGTCATCGAGAGGAATAGTAAGGTCTAGCAACGTACGATTTCGCGTTCATTTCGACAGAATCATTGAAGGCCAAAGGCCTTCCGCATCATAGCGAAGGGTTGGCGAGCCTTAGCGAGCCTACCCTGGTATTTGCCAGCGAACGGCCCTTCTCACGTCGGACCCCAACGTGGGTCCCGTATCTTTCAATGAAGCCCCGCCTCTCCCCTGACCTTGCCTAATCGAGCCCCCCTGGTCAGCGCTTCGACGGCAGCGTGATGGACTCAACCGGCGGCAGCTTCTTCGTCAGATTGGAGTCTGTCAGCGAGGTGACTCTCAAAGTCTCGATGCCGAAGGGTTCGCCCAGCTTCCGAGACTTGGACATGATGGCCAGCAGCCGCCCATCCACCAGCCGGAACACATCCGTGCGCACCAGCGTCGTCGTCGAAGAAAGCTCGTGAGAAACAGGACTCGCCACTTTCTCGAGGTCATGAAGGGCCTCGGCCAACGGCTCTCCTGAATACACCTCGCCAGCAGCAGCTCGGGAAATCGACAGCAAGGACATGCTCGACAAGACGGCACAAATCATGAGGAAGCGTCTGTTCATGGGTTCAATCCTGGGAAGGCCGGGCGTCGATTTTGTTCAAAGAGCCATCAAGGCATCTTGATCCCCGCAATCCAAGGCAATCCCGCACAACACTGTGCATCTTGATCGCCCAAGCTACCTCACAAACCCCACTTCCAAAAGATGCAGCTCAAACGCCTCAGCCGCTTTCTTGGCCGTGACCGAGCCTAGCGCCAGTTGCGTCTCCAGCCCCTCCAGCTTGCTGCTGCAAGCCTGGGCTTTGGAGACGCGCACCGCCAGATTCTCATTGCGATGAATGGCCACTGCCGTGGTGGCGATCACCGAGAGAAGGGTCGCGGCAGCACACAGGATGCGCCAGCTCGGACTGCTTTCCGGAGAGGTGCCCAGCGCGGCCGTCAGCGACTTCGTGAAGCTCGCCCCGCCCACCGCCGGACCTGCCGTCAGCAGACTGGCGATGGCGCCGCACACGATGCTCGCCGTCGTCAGCCGGTTCGCCCTCGGCTCCGTACACGCCAGGTAGGTCGTGATCTGAGCACGCTTCTCCTTGATCCGCAGGATCAGATTCTCACGTTCAGGGGAGGTTTCAGCCATAGGTTCCGAGGTGCCTCACCTGTACATGGTCCGGAGAGCCTCCGTCAAGCAGGCGGATGGCGGGTCGTTCACTGGAACTCGGGCAGCTCGCTACCTCCCTGGAGAGCAGAAAGCCAGGCACCTCCCGCATCCTGACGAAAGGCTGGCCAGCCAGCCGGGGAATGATCTTATTATTAGTTAGGCTGGCTCTCGAAAAGAATGTCATCTTGAATCCGCGAGCTCAGCGGCTTCGATGGGGATCCTGGGCACGGACATAAAGCTCCTGCCAAACCAGGGGGCGGCAGAGTCGCCTCACCTCGGCTGATACCGGCTGTCATCATCCGGCAGGGCCTGGGGCACGGAAGGCAGCGGAGGAGGAGCAGCGGACGCTGCCAGCGATCTCGGGGTCCGGCACCCCAGGCAGGCGATCTCCGGCTGCGGATTGCGGTTGCCGCATTTCCCGCAGAGCCACGGATGCATGGCAGCCTCGATCTGCTCAGGCGTGAAGGAAAGCACGCTCATGTTGAATTCACCGGCGCAAGAGCGGCAGCAGACTCCCTCGCCCAGCGTCTCCATCGGAAACAGCGGGATGAAGTACAGCGTGAAATACCGCGACACCCGCAGGTGCGCATAAGCCGAGTGCTGCCGGCATTGCGGACAATAAAACTCGCCGGAGGCGATCTCCTTCTGCTTGGCTTTTGAGCCCCAAATGATCATGACGTGAGTGAGTGATTGGCTGTGCGCTGCCTGCTTTGACGGATGAAGACAAATCCGGCCCATGACAACTAGCAACCCTGTTTGGCACGCCCAGCAGCACGATGGGAGTCAGGTTTGCCCGTTGTCAGCAGCACTCAGATTTCACGGTCCCCTCTTCTACCGCGAACACCTCACCTCTGACCATCATTTTTTGCGAGAACAACCACGTCGAAGTCGCGGTGACGTCCCAGAGTGCGGTGTCAGGGAGCTGCGCTTTACCCATAAGTTTGCGCCAGTCCTTGGGGCCGCCCGCCCTCAATGCTTTCTGTCCTGAACCACGGAGTGGTTCTCCCATCCAAGGGCTTCATCTCAAGGTGCAACTTGTGGGTAAAGGCCAGGGCAGAGAGGCACGGAGCAGCCGTGCCTCGTCGACACCGCTCTCACGCGCTCACAGTGCCTTCCTCGGACAAGAGCATCCACATGCGCACACACCGCAGAAGGTAGCGAACGACGAACTCACCCTCACTTCGCTTTCCCCTGCTGAACCTCGATGCCAGAAACCGCACCATTCGTGTCAAAATCCTTCCCGAAGGACAACTTCACCTGCGCAGCCGCACCTGACACACCTGACACGCCTGGCACAGACACCGTCGGCAGAGTCGTATATCCCGCGCCGCCGCTGACGATCTCATAACCCACGATCTTGCCATCCTTCACCAGCGCATTCGCCTCGGCGGGCTTCGTCTTCCAGAGATTGCCACGGCCCGGTGGATAACGATAAAAGTTCGACACCTCATCCAGCCTCTCATTCGTGATGCCGTGCTTGCCCAGGGCATCCATGAGTACCTTCTTGTTACGCCGCGCCTCGTCTCCTGTGGGGCCGCCGCTGCCAGGACCAGCGGGACGGACGTTGCTGAACGCATCGCGAAACACCTCATCCTTCACGCCGAGCGCAGCCGCGATGAGCTTCACCGGCCGTCCGCGATCCACACCCTCCGTGTCATGCCCGTCGGAGAAAATCACCGGCACGCGCTGGGTTCCCGCAGGCAAAGCCTTCGGCTCAGCCTGCACAGAGAAGGCAAGAGTCATGATAACTCCAGTGGCGAATGAAGAGATAAACCTGCGGGTCGTGATGCTTGTGTTCATGATCAGTTGGAAAAAGCGCTCGAGCCCCGTCCAACCCCGCCCCCCGTGAGATGTCTCAAATAATCTAATGAGGTCCATCAAGACATCTTGATGCCCACAATGCCGATGATGATGAGCCCCACACAGGCCAGCCGCATCGGCGTGGCCGGATCACCCATGAAGGCGATGCCGCACAATACCGTGCCCACAGCTCCAATCCCGGTCCACACCGCATAGGCGCTGCCCATCGGCAGTGACTTGGCCGCCGCGCCGAGCAGTCCCACACTAACAATCAGTGCGACAACCGTGCCCACCGTGGGCCAGAGACGGGTGAACCCGTCCGTGTATTTGAGGCCGACAGCCCAGGCGATCTCGAAGAGGCCGGCGATGATGAGAAGAATCCATGACATAAGTGCTTGTGATCGTTGTTCAGGGCCGTCCCTGAGTTGATGAAAGCACGCCGAGGTCGTCCACTGCGCGGGTGAAAAAAGAGTGCCCGCAAATGGCCTTGAGTCAACCCCAAGCCGCCCCTCCGCCTTCTGAAATTTTTCCACCATAATCTTTCTACCTCAACTCTCTGAGGAACCCGTCACCTTCCTTTCTCCACACACAGCCTCACCCCATCCGCGCACATCACCGTGTTGTTCCCAGCCTCCAGTCGCACCCAGTCAGCCTCACTGATGCCGAGCGACACGGCCAGCGCATGTTCCCGCTCCGCATACCGTCGGCGGATCTCGGTCTCATCCGCACCCTCGGCATGGTCAGCCTTCACGGCCTCATACACATCCTGGATCTGCTGACGATAGCGTAACAAATGATCTGACACATCCGTGACCTCGCCAAAATGCGTGAGGTAAAGTTTCTCCAGTCCTGCCGCGGCCAGACGCTCCACGGAAGCCATGTAGGGCACAGGTTCAAACTGCGGTGGCGCGGCCGTGACGGAGAGATACGAGGTGCCTTGCAGGCGCATGCCTGCGACGTCTCCAGTGAAGCAGGCCTTGCCGATGATGAAGGCCAGATGATGCCGAGCATGGCCGGGTGTGTCCCAGGCGATGACCTCCATCTCTCCGATGCGCACGCGGTCGCCATCGTTGAGGATGGTCACCTTGTCCGCCGACGCGGGCAGCATGTCGCCCCACAGGCTGTCCATGCGCCCCTGATAAATCATCCGCGCGCTGGCGATGAGCTTGGAGGGATCAATGAGATGCCGGGCCGCATTCGCATGGCAGTAAATCTGCGCCCCCCGCTGCGCCCACCACCCTGCCGCGCCAGCATGATCCAGATGGATGTGGGTGACGAAGACATGCCTAACCTTCTTTTCATCCAAACCGAGGCCGCGGATGCCCGCGCGCAACGTCTCCAGGGTGGAACCCGGCCCCGTCTCAATCAGGGCCAGCTCACCACCCGACTCGATGACATAAGCCGCGATGAGGCCGGGGATGCCTAAAAACAGAAGATCGATAGTGTGGATGCGCACAGGGAGGTCAGTCAGTAAACAATGGCTTCGTACTCGAACTTCAGGCGGTCGCCTTCAAGTTCAGGAAACACCTCGGCGGGGATAGGCGGGATGTCGGCATCCAAGATGGCCTGACAGGTGATCTGGCGCAGAAGTTCGTCGGCATTTGATCTGTCGGCGAGGATGGCGAGGTTGTGAGGCTTTCCTCGCTTGTCCACATAGCAGCGCACGCGGATACTGCCTTGCTTGATGGACTTCTTGTTCAGGCGCACAAGACGGGTCCATTCCTTCTGCACGGCTTGGTTGACATCCTCCAAATAAATCTCACGCGGGCCGCGGGGCCTGGGTGGTGGGATCTTGGAAGGAGGAACGTAGGGTTTCGGGTCGGTGAGCACGTCAGCCCGCGCGCAGGAACCGGATAGAGCCATCAAAGTGGCGAGCAGAACTCCCAGAAGGGCTGCATGAAAAACCATCGAGGAAAGACGAGGAGGCTTGGTCTGGAGGCACACGGGAGGCAGGACGATCAGTAAACAATGGCGTCGAATGTGCACATGATGCGTCCGTTTTCGAGTTCGCCAAGCAGTGCGTCCGGGATGGGCGGGATGTCTGCATCCAGGATGGCACGAAGCGTGACATCCCGCATGCGTGGATCGGCATCACGGGCATCGGAAAGGATTTTGAGGTCCTGCGGCACACCCCGCCGGTCCACGTAGAAGCGAAACTTCACCCTGCCTCTGAGGCTGGCCACCTCGCGATCCAGACGAAAGGAGCGATACCATTTCTGCCGGATGGCCTCGTTCACATCGCTGTCGTAGCGGGCCTTCACTGTTGCGGTGGCATTCACCGCATTCTCTCCTTCGCGGCTGATGGCTCCGTCCGTTTGCTTGGTCCGCGTGAAAGACGTAAAAGTGTCTCGATCTGGCGCCGATGGAGAGGCCTGAGCTGTCTCCGGCACGGGGATCGCCTTCGGCACAGGCGGCATGGGGGGCAGGTCTTCCGGGGCGCGCACCTGCGGCTTCAGCATCTCGGCCTTGGTCACATCGGTCGGTTCAGGCTTCCTGACTTCAAGTGGCAGGCGATCGGTGCTCAGGCGGGCACTTTCCTTGTCTAGCTCCTCCATCATTTTCTTCAGAGGGGTGTCGTCCAAAGGATCGGCCTTGGCCACAGGCTTCGGCGCCTGCGCAGGGGGAGGCGGCGCGGGCTGCGGCTTCAGAATCGAAGGCGGCGTCATCGGCGCGGGAGCGCGCATGTCCAGCGCGGTCGCATTCGCAGGCGGGGGTTTCCGCGAGTCCTCCTTCACGCGGCCATCGCGATCGTCCTCGTTGATGAGATCGTCCTGGATGACACCCTTGCCCTCCATGGTGGGCATGACCGCGGACCCATCAGCCTTCGGCGGCAGTTTGCTGGCCGCAAGGGTATTACGGTCCGATTCGAAGATGGAGTTCTGAGGCTTGACGGAAGCTTCCTCGATCTGCGTAGTGCGGATGAAGGCTTTCGGCGGCGGCTGCAGCGGTGGCGGAATGATCAGCTCCGGAAAGATCATCACCACTTCCGGCTCAGGCTCCGGCGGCTTCACCACTTCCTGCGCCACCCCGAACAGGAGTTTGCCAGCATCTGAACTCATGATCCACGCCAAGAACAGCAAGGCCGCCACATGGATCACGAAGGATCCTGCGAGCCCGATCTGAAAGTCCCTGTCCCTGGTAGTAGTCAAAGCGCCCGGAAAATGCCCTCAACCAGCCCGGAAGCAATGGGGATGTCTGGCATCTGCACATCGTGACCCTGGCCCCCTCCGCAAACCTCGCGCTGTTTCTTGACCTGCCGCAGCAGCCCCCGCCATGATGCACGTTTCTCCATCTCTCTTCATGCGCGCCCCAGCCATCCTCGCCACTGCTGACGAAGCCATCGCCGCCATCCCCAGCGGATCGACGGTGGCCGTGGGCGGCTTTGTGGGCGCCGGGCACCCGGAAATGCTCACCTCCGCCCTGGAGCGACGCTTTCTGCAAACCGGCACCCCGCGTGACCTCACGCTCTACTACTGCGCCGGGCAGGGCGACCGCTGCGAGCGCGGCCTGAACCACCTGGCTCATGTCGGCTTGGTGCGGCGCGTCATCGGCGGCCACTGGAACCTCGCGCCCAAGCTTGGCACGCTGGCCCTGGCGAACGAGATCGAGGCCTACAATTTCCCCCAGGGCGTCCTCAGCGTGCTGCTGCGCGAGATCGCCGCCAAGCGTCCCGGCCTCATCACCCAAGTGGGCATGAACACTTTCATTGATCCCCTGCAAACCGGCGGCCGCATGAATGCACGCACCACGGAACCACTGGTGGAACGCCTGCAGTTCGATGGCCAGACCTGGCTGCGCTACAAGTCCGTGCCTGTGCATGTGGGCCTGATCCGCGCCACCTATGCCGATGCGCGTGGCAACCTCAGCATGGACTGCGAGGGCATCATCGGCGAGGTCCTGCCCATTGCTCAGGCGGCGAAAAACCACGGCGGCATCGTCATCGCGCAGGTCGAGAGCCTGGTGGATGCCCTGCCTGATCCGAAGGCCGTGCGCGTGCCCGGCATCCTCGTGGACTACATCGTCACCAGCGGCGGTGTGCAGCATGACCAGACCTTCGCGGAGAACTTCAACGAGGACTACGTCGTCACGAATAACACCGCCTTTGAGCTGCCGCCCATGCCGGAGTCCGAAAGGAAGGTCATCGGCGTCCGCGCTTTAAAAGAGATCCGCGAGGGCGATATCGTGAACCTCGGCATCGGCCTACCCGAAAGTGTGGCCATGGTCGCGGCCGAGACAGGACGCTTGAGCGAGTTCACCCTCACCGTGGAAAGCGGCCCCACGGGCGGCGTTCCAGCCTCCGGCCTCAGCTTTGGCTGCAGCCACTTTCCTGAAGCCATCATCGACCAACCTTCGCAGTTCGACTTCTACGACGGCGGCGGCATCGACATCGCCGTGCTCGGCGCTGTGGAGGTGGATGCCCAGGGCAGTGTCAACGTGACCAGCTTCGCCGGCCGCTTTGCCGGAGTCGGCGGCTTTGTGAACATCGCCCAAAGCGCGCGCCGCCTCGTGTTTTGCTGCACCTTCCTCGCCAAGGGCCAGGCCAAGTTCGTGCGCGAAATCCAGCACGTCTGCTTTCACGGTCCCACCGGCCACGCCAAGGGCCAGCAGGTGATCTACGTCACCGAGCGCGCCGTCTTTGAGCTCACTGCGGATGGCCTGCGCCTCATCGAGGTCACGCCAGGCTACGACGTGCAAAAAGACATCCTCGATCAAATGCAGTTTGCCCCTCAAGTCGCCCTGCGCTCCTCAGCCCTCTCATGAATGCCGTCCACATCATCCACGCCCAACGCTCCCCCATCGGCCGCTTCGGTGGCGGGCTCAAAGATGTCTCCGCCGCCGATCTCGGCCTGGCGATCGCCGAGGCCGTCACACCTAACGAATTACGCGCACACGTGGACCAGGTCATCCTCGGCCAGGTGCTCCAGGCAGGCTGCGGCATGAATGTCGCACGTCAGGTGGGCTTAAAGCTCGGACTGCCCCAGCAGGTGCCCGCTTACACCGTCAACATCGCCTGCGGCTCCTCTCTCAAAGCCGCTGCGCTCGGCGCCGATGCCATCCGCAGTGGTGAATCCCATCTTGTGCTCGCCGGCGGTGTGGAAAACATGAGCCGCGCGCCGCATTATGTGATGGAGGCCCGCTTCGGTAAAAAGCTCGGCGATCTCTCCATGCAGGACGCCATGTTTGTCGATGGCCTAACTGATCCCCTGATGAAAATCGGCATGGGCGAGACCGCCGAGCGCATCGCCGACAAGCACGCCATCACTCGTCATGAGCAGGACGCCTTCGCCGCCGAAAGCCAGGCACGAGTCGCCGCGAGCAGAGATGTCTTCTCGCGCGAAATCATCCCCATCGGCCAGGTCATCGCCGATGAACACCCACGCGCCGACACCACCGTCGACTCCCTCGCCAAACTGAAGCCCGCCTTCCGCAAAGACGGCACCGTGACCCCGGGCAATGCCTCTGGCATCAATGACGGCGCCGCCATGGTACTGCTGGCCAGTGATGAAGCCGTGAAGCAGCACGGCCTGACCTCCCGCGCCCGCATCATCGCGACCGCCGTGGTGGGCTGTGATCCTGCACTCATGGGCCTGGGTCCTGTCGGCGCCATCCAAAAGCTCTGCCAAATGACCGGCTGGAAACTGGATGAAGTCGATGCCGTGGAGATCAACGAAGCCTTCGCCGTTCAGGCCCTCGGCTGCGCCCGCGAGCTCAATCTCGACCTTGGCAAGCTCAACCAACGCGGCGGCGCCATCGCCCTCGGTCACCCCATCGGCGCCAGCGGTACCCGCGTGCTCGTGACCCTGCTGCACCTGATGGAAGACAAAAACTACCGCCGCGGCATCGCCAGCCTCTGCATCGGCGGCGGCATGGGCATCGCCATGGCCGTGGAGCGGCCCAACTGACAGCAGTTTGAACCGCTAATTAGACGCTAATTAGACGCTAATAAAAGGCATTCCTGAAATAGGCTCCTTTCCAATGCTCTAAGTATTAGCGTCTTATCAGCGTCCCATGAGCGGTTAAAAAGATTCCGCGCTGCAAAGCCCGCCACATCCCCTCTCACACTGGCCCGTTGCCTGCTTGTGACTGCATTGCGTCTTGAGAAACCTGGCATTCCGGGCAAGGCGTGACGCCAGCCATATCATGCGTAAAACCAAAATCCTTTGCACCCTCGGCCCGGCGACTGAAAGCGCCGCTGGTATCGCCACACTCATCGCCAAAGGCGCGGACATCATGCGCCTGAACATGAGCCACGCCTCCCACGACTGGGTGCGTACGGTCTATAGTCATGTGCGTGAGGCCGCCAAAAGCGTCGGCCGCGAGATCGGCGTGCTCATGGACCTCACCGGTCCCAGCATCCGCACGGGCGATGTGGAGCAGCCCTGGCAGCTCAATGTGGGCGATGAAGTGGAGTTCCGCTGCACACCCGAATTCCAACCGACCACGAAGTACTCCTGCACCGTCAACTACCCGGAACTCGGCAAGGATCTGAAGGCGGGTGACATCATCCTCATCGACGGCGGCATGATCCAGGTCAAAGCCACCACCGTCACCCCGAAGCATGTCGTCAGCACCGTGCTGACCCAGGGTGAGATGAAGAGCCGCCGCCATATCAACCTCCCCGGTGTGGACGTACGCCTGCCTCCTCTGACGAAAAAGGACTACGCGGACCTCGATCTCGGCGTGGAACTCGGCGTGGACTACTTCGCGCTCAGCTTTGCCCGTGAACCCGGTCACATCCAGCACTTGAACCTTCTGCTCGAGCAAAAGGGCAGCAAGGCACGCGTCATCGCCAAGATCGAAAACCAGCAGGCGTTGAAAAACATCGACACGTTGGTGGAGGCCAGCGGTGGCATCATGATCGCCCGTGGTGACCTCGGCAGCGAATGCCCCATCGAAGATCTTCCATTGATCCAGCGCCAGATCGTCGAGCGCTGCTCCTTCCATGGCCGCAAGGTCATCGTGGCCACGCAAATGCTCGAGAGCATGATCGAGAACCCCGTGCCAACCCGCGCCGAGGTCACGGACATCTTCAATGCCGTGATCGAGCAGGTGGACTGCGTCATGCTCAGCGGCGAGACCAGCGTCGGCCGCTACCCCGACAAGTGCGTGGAGATCTTGGACAACGTCATCCGCCGTATCGAGGACAAATATCCCTCCGGCCGCTTCGCCAGTGATGCCCCGCTGAAAACGAACAAGCACAAGACGGTCAAGGCCGCCATCCTGCTCGCGAACAGCATTCCCGGCTCCAAGCTGCTCGTCTTCACCCTGCGCGGCGTCATGGCGCATCTGCTCGCCCATCAGCGTCCGGAGTTTGCCCCCATCTTCGCCTTCACACCAAAGCTCCACGTCAGTCGTGCGCTCGTCAGCGCCCGCGGCGTGCAGCCCTACGTCATGGAGTTCGCCGAAGGCCAGCCCGACAAATCCATCCGCGATGCCATCGCCATGCTGCATCAGCACGGTCTGGTGAAGCGCGGCGACCCCCTCGTCATCCTCAGTGACGCCCTCTACGACGGCACCAATGTCGACGCCATCCTGCTCCAGGAGGCGTGAGGAGGCAAAGCCTCCAAAGTGGTCCGCACAGTCCTCTATGCGGAAGCGCGTGCAAGTGACCCACCTCTATTCCACACCGCCCGAGCGGACTTCTCCGGGCAGTGTTGATCTCGCTTCTCCATCGGCCTTCATTCCGCACAGGGGACTGTGCGGACCACTCTGATCACCTCACCAAGCCTTCAGGCAGCTCCTTCAGCCGCTCGACGCCGGTGACCTCATGGAAGAACCACGGCTTCCCACCGGCCTTCTTGTAGATAATCGTCCGGCTGGCGTACTTCGCACCATCATGCTCTTTCCAGTCGGAGAAGCGGTAGATGTCGCCACGCCAGTCCAGGCGGTGCAGAAGCTTGGTCTCCTTGTCGAAGTAGAAATCCATCGCCGGGGTGACCGAGCCGCTGACCTTGAGACCGAAGCAGGTCTTGCCCTCGTCGGTGAGATCAGGGATGACCTCCACCTTCGACTCCGGCGCGGTGAAGATGCCCAGCGTCCAGGCCCAGACATCAAACTTGGCCGGCTCGTCTGCGCGCTCCTTTTTGCCGAGCCACCAGTACTTCGGCGGCTCGATCACCGAACTGCGGGTGGAGCGTTTCTTGCCCTCGGCAGGCTCTGGCGTGTCGCCGAAATGGAAGATCTCCTGGATGCGGAAGAGCGTGAGCAGCTTGTCCCTGCCACCAGCAGCGGCGATGACCTCCTCCACGAGCGGCTTGGCATCCGTGGCATTCTGCGCAGACAGGGGCAGGACAAGGGTCAGAAGCAGAGCGGGAATAAGGAGGCGGGTCATAGGGCAGACCTCCAACGGCCCCACTCTGCGGAATGTGTCAGTCAATCGGCAGCCGGCGTGTCGGCGAACAAGCGTTTCATCATGCTTTGCCGGTCGTTCAGGAACAGCCGCGTGATCTGAAAGTGATCCGTGTCCTCATACTCCACCCGCTCAAATCCATCCGGACCAAGCTGGTAGATCCACGCTTCTGGGTAGGCCATGAGGATCGGCGAGTGCGTGGCAATGACGAACTGGGAAAACTCCCCGACCAAGTCATGCATCCGCGCCAGGAGCGAAAGCTGCCGCTGGGGCGAGAGCGCCGCTTCAGGCTCATCAAAAACATACACCCCGTTCCCGCCGAGGCGATGATTCAGCGTGGCCAGGAACGCCTCGCCATGAGACTGCTCATGCAGACTCTTGCCACCGTAACTCCAGGTGCCGTAGTGTTCTTCATCCAGCAGGGTGGCAAAGTTATAGTAGCTCTCGGCACGCAGAAAGAAGCCATCCATCGGCCGCAGATGCGTGCGTGAAAGCGTGAGCGCCGAGCTCAGTGGCGAGCGGTACACATGCTGGGCCAGATTCGTGTTCCTCGTGCCGCCATCAATGCTAAAGCCCAGCTTCTCTGCCAGCGACTCGATCAGGGTAGACTTCCCCGAGCCATTCTCCCCCACCAGGAACGTGACCTTCGGATGAAACAGCAGTTCCTTCTCCCGAAGCTGCCGGATCGCAGGCACGCTGAAGTGATAAGGCTCATCCGGCATCGCCTCGCCATCCAGCCTGACGGAGTGCAGAAAGTGCGAGATGCCTTGGACGGGGAGTCTTGCCATGGCCAGAGTTAAAGCCGGCTCGCAGGATGGACAAGATGAACAAGAGAGGACCCACCCTGTTAATCCTGTCCATCTTGTAAATCCTGTAACAAGGCCCTCCCCTACCCCCGGCCAGGAATCCACCATCAAGCCCCCTTCCCGCCAAGGTTCGCCTTGCAAGAACCACCCCCTTCCGCTTTCACTCATCGCATGGAATCCGACCTGCCCGACGTCATCACGATCACGCAACTGCGCCAGATCGCCGGGCCCACGCCACAGCCTTACCGCATCCAGGTGCAGGTGGACAACCGCACGGAAAAACTCACCTCTTCAGGCAATCCGTTCTTTGAGTTCAAACTCGCGGATGGTGGTGATTCCCTGCTCTGGCGGCTCTTTGACAGCAATCCCATGTTCGATGAAGCGCGCAGCCTCGCTCGCGGAGCTTTCATCGAGATCAACGCGCAGTGGGTGGACACCGGCAAGTACGGCATCGAGCCACGTCACGCACGTCTCCGCCCTCTGACTGAGGAGGAAAAGGGCACGCTCCTCGGCGGCGATCCCGATTTGCTCACACGCCAGCGCATCGACTACGCGGACATCGAGCGCCTCGTCGCCGCCATCCGTGATCCCCGCCTGCGCGGTGTCTCCAGTCTCTTCCTGGAAAAGCATGGCGAGCGCTTCCGCCGCACCGCCGCCGCCCGTGAAAACCATCATGCGCGCCGCGGAGGTTTGGTGGAGCACGTGGCGCAGATGATGCGCTGTGCCCTGGCCATCGCCGGCACCTATCCAAATTTGAATCAAGACCTGCTCATCGCCGGCGTGCTCTTCCATGACTGCGGCAAGCTTTGGGAGAACTCTTATCCCGAAAACAGCTTCGCCATGCCCTACCACCTGCATGGCGAGATGCTCGGCCACATCACCCTTGGCCTGGAGCTGATGAACAAGCTCTGGCGCGATCTCCTTGATCGCGCCGAAGCCGCCGAGTGGGCCACTCTGGAGCCCTCGAACGAACACGTGCGCCTGCACCTGCTGCACCTCATCGCCTCTCATCATGGCGAGTATCAGTACGGCTCCCCCGTGCTGCCAAAAACACCGGAGGCCATCGCGCTGCATCATGTGGACAATATCGACGCGAAAATGGAGATGTTCCGCCGTGGCTACGACACCTCACGCGAGCTTGCTCCTGGCATCTTCGAGCGCTTCCGCCCCTGGCCGGTGAATGTCATCGCGCCACTTCCCTCCCTGCCACAGGCAGCCCCAGTTGTCGAGTAAAGCGAAACTGGATTCCAAAATCCGCCGGATTTGAGAAGCCGCATCACCTTGCCAGCCCGTATTCCAGTCCTAGTCTCCGCGCCTTCCCTCCATGACCGACTTCTTCCCGATTCTCGCCGCCAGTGCCTTTGACATCTCCTGGATCAGCAGTCCTGAGGCCTGGATCGCCTTGGCGACACTGACCGTGATGGAGATCGTGCTCGGTATCGATAACATCGTCTTCATCTCCATCCTGGTGGACAAGCTCCCCGTGGCGGAGCGCCCGCGTGCACGCTTCCTGGGTCTGGCCTTTGCCATGGTCACCCGCATCATGCTGCTGCTCAGCATCACCTGGGTCATGCAGTTGAAGGAGCCTCTCTTCAGCGTCATGAGCCACGCCATCTCGGGGAAGGACCTCATCCTCATCCTCGGCGGTCTCTTCCTGCTCTGGAAGAGCACGAAGGAACTTCACCACAAGGTCGAGGGCCATGAGGACGACAGCCCCGATGTCAAAAAGGGCCGCGCCAAGCTGGGTGTCATCCTGGTGCAGATCGCCATCCTGGACATCGTTTTCTCACTCGACTCCGTCATCACCGCCGTCGGCATGGTGGACCACGTCCTGGTCATGATCATCGCCGTCATGGTCGCCGTGGGCTTCATGATGATCTTCGCCGGTGCGGTGAGTGACTTCATCAGCCGTCACCCAACTGTCAAGGTGCTCGCCCTTTCCTTCCTCCTGCTCATCGGCACCACGCTCATGGCGGAAGGCTTCCACTTCCACTTTGAGAAAGGTTTTGTCTACTTCGCCATGGCTTTCTCCATCTTCGTCGAGATGCTGAACATCCGCATGAAGACCAAGTCCGACAAGGAGATGCTGACGGGGGATCAATGATCCGCCCGGCCAAGCCGGCCCACTTGGGCATTGCCGGGAGGTTAGGTTGTGGCAAACTGTGCCTATGACCACCACGCTGACCGTCGATGCCGAAGGCCGCCTGCCGCTGCCCAAGAAGATCCTGGCGCAGATGCATCTGCAAGCGGGCTCCAAGCTGCGTGCGTCTTTCACCGACAGTAAGCTCGAACTCTTTCCTTCTGAGAACGAAGTGAAGATCGAGCGCCGTGGAAAGAGGCGCGTGGTGACGGGATGGCAAGGCTTCGATGCAGCCAAGGCTGTGCGTGAGATGCGCGAGGACCAGACACAAAGACTCGGCCGCCGTCGGAGCGCATGAGCTTTTTCATCGATACATCTGTGTTAGTCGCCGCGATCGTTGCGACCGAGGCATTTCACGACGAATGCGATGCGCTGCTTGATCAGGCAGGCGCAGGCATCTTCAACCATGGTCTGGCAGAAACGTTTAGCACCCTCACGGGAGGACGTAAACCCTTTCGCATGAGCGCTGCGGATACCGCAGATATCCTGGAGAAAGACTACGCACCCTTTCTTGCACTTCATAACCTGACGCCGACAGACACACTACGCGCGATGCGTGAAGCTGAATCACGCGGCGTCCGAGGTGGTGCTATCTTTGACTTTCTACACCTCGCTGCCGCCAGGAAAGCCAAAGCGAGGCAGTTCTACACTTTGAACATCTCGCACTTCCGGGCCTTTCATCGGCCGGGGGATCCCGAGATTATACATCCCTGATATCCGAGGTCGGTCTCGGATCAAATTCAGGCACGCGGGGCCTAACAGTATCTCTTTCGCATCAGGAGGTATGCAAAATCACCCGCTGCGGCCACGACTCCTTCGCGCATGAAACTGCTTCTCCCCTTTTTCCTCGTGCTGGCCGCCATTGCCTTTGCGGCGGACAAACCGGCCCCGCTTTGGAAGGCCGGTGCGGCGAGTGCCAAGATCACACCCGAAGCTCCCATGTGGATGGCCGGCTATGCCTCACGGACAAAGCCGTCGGAAGGCGTGGAGCTGGACCTGCATGCGAAAGCGCTGGTGATCGAGGACAGCACAGGCGGCAAGTTCGCGCTCATCACCATGGACCTCATCGGTGTGCCGAGAAACGTGCGCCTGCAGGTGGCGGAGCAGGTGCAGAAGCAGTTCGGCATCCCGCCGGAGCGCCTGGCCATCAATGCCAGCCACACTCACAGCGGCCCTGAATTGAGAACCAGCAGCGTGCATGGCACGGATGATCCGGCGAAGCGTGAGGCCGAAGCCTCCGCCTACACGAACAAACTCCAAGACACACTGGTCAGCCTCGTTGGCGAGGCTTTGAAAAAGGCTGTGCCTGCTACCCTGCACTACAGCAAGGCCCGCTGCGGGGTCTCCATGAACCGTCGCACCCCGAACGGCAGCGGCGGTTGGAACAATTTTCCCAATCCCGATGGTCCCGTTGATCAAACCGTGCCTGTCCTCAAGGCGGCGGATGCGGAAGGAAAAGACATTGGTATCGTTTTTGGTTACGCCTGCCACTGCACCACACTGGGCCATCAGAAGTTCAGCGGGGACTACGCAGGCTATGCTCAGCAGGCGCTGGAAGCCGCGCATCCAGGGGCAGTCGCCATGTTCATGAACGGCTGCAGCGGTGACCAAAACCCCTACCCACGCCGCACCATGGAACTGGCGCAGAACCATGGGAAGAGCCTTGCCACCTCGGTGGAGGCGGCCTTGACCACCAACATGATCCCGCTCAGCGGCAGCATCCGCGCTGCCTATCGCGAGATCCCGCTCGCCTATGACACAGCCCCCGCGCGCGAGCAGCTTGTGGAAAAGCAGAAGACGGGCAACACGCTCGACAAAGCCCACGCAGGCCGCGTGCTTGATCGCCTGGATCGTGAGGGCAAGCTGCCCACCGACTATCCTTACCCCGTGCAGGTGCTGCGCGTGGGCGACCAGCTCACCTGGGTCACCCTGGCCGGCGAGGTCGTGGTGGACTACTCACTACGGCTGAAATCAGAGATCAAAGACCCCATCGTCTGGATCAGCGCCTACACCAACGATGTGCCGACCTACATTCCCAGCCTTCGCGTGTGGAAAGAAGGCGGCTATGAAGGTGGCGATGCCATGAAGTGGGGCACGCATCCCACGCGCTGGAGCGCGAAGGTCGAGGATCAGATCATCAGCACCGTGCATGAGCTTCGGCAGACTCTGCCGTAAGCTCCCGCAAAGATGGGGCGCCCTCCTCATACAACCACCGTTCCATCACCGCGCCAATGCGCGACCAGTCACAGTCCAGCATGGCAAACCAGGCCGTGTCACGGTTCTCGCCCTTGATCACCATGTGCTGATGAAAAATGCCCTCGAAGCGGAAGCCCAGGCGCAGGGCTGCCGCGCGGCTGCGCTCATTGCGTGAATCACACTTCCATTCCATGCGGCGGTAGCCGAGATCCCGGAGGCAGTGGCGGATTAACAAAAAGTTCGCCTCCGTGTTCGCTTTGGTGCGCTGAAACTCCGGCGCATACCAGATGCAGCCCAGCTCGGCCACCCCATGCTTCGGCGTGATGCGCATGAGCGAGATGCTGCCCATGCGGCGGCCCGTGGCATTGTCCACCACGGTGAAGGCCACCACATCCGGCTGGCCCTGCCACTGGTGCAGCCAGACAGCCATCTCCGCCGCATCCGCAAAAGGCCCCGCCGGCATGTAGCGCCAGATGTCTCCGCCCGCAGAGGCGGCAAACAGGTCCTCGACATCGCTCTCGATATTCAGCGGCCTCAACGTGATGAACTGGCCAGCAAAGGTCTGGCCGGTTGGCGAAGGCCAGCCATCGGTGGGAAAGGCAGTCGTGGACATCCAGCCATGATAGGCAGCGCCTCTTTGGCAGTCACCTGGATTATGCCGAGCCCCCGGGATCTGATTTTGCGCAACATCCACGCGTGTCGCGCGTTTCAGCGCGCCCACGCCATGAAACTCGTCCGCCTGCTTCTCGCTGCCTTTAGCATCAGCGCCACTGCTCACGCTGCCACCACGCCGAACATCGTCTTCATCCTCGCGGATGATCTCGGCTACACCGACGTGGGTGCCTTTGGCACGAAGTACTACGAGACGCCAAACATCGACAAGCTGGCGACTCAGGGCATGAAGCTCACCAGCCATCACCACTGCCAGAACTGCCAGCCCACACGTGCCGCGCTCATATCCGGCCAGTATGCGCCGCGCACCGGGGTCTACACGGTCGGTGGCATCGACCGGTTCGAGTGGGGGCAACGTCCGCTACGGCCTGTGGACAATGTGGTCAATCTGCCGCTGGAGAAGGTCACCATCGCCCAGACCCTGAAGAAAGCGGGTTATGCCACGGGCATGTTCGGCAAATGGCATCTCGGTGAGGACGCTCTTCATCATCCCGCCCAGCGCGGCTTTGACGAGGCCATCGTCAGTGCCGGCAAGCATTTTGACTTCAAGACCAACCCGAAGACCGAAGTGCCGAAGGATGCTTATCTCGCTGATTTCCTCACCGACAAGGCCGTCGACTTCATCCAGCGGCACAAGAGCGAGCCCTTCTTCCTTTATCTGCCCCACTACGGCGTGCATTCACCTTATCAGGCCAAGCCGGAACTCATCGCCAAGTTCAAGGACAAGCCACCTGTCGGGGGGCACAACAACCCCACCTATGCCGCGATGATCGCCAGCGTGGATGAAAGCGTGGGTCGTGTGATGGCCGAGCTGGACAAACAAGGCCTGGCTGAAAACACCGTGCTCATCTTCTCCTCCGACAACGGCGGTGTGGGTGGCTACACACGTGAAGGCATCAAAAAAGGTGGGGATACCACAGATAACACGCCTCTGCGGAGCGGCAAGGGTAGTCTCTATGAGGGTGGCACACGCGTGCCCTTCATCGTCCGCTGGCCCGGTGTGACCACCGCCGGCAGCAGCGCGGACACACCCACGATCCATGTCGATCTCTACCCCACCTTCAGCGAGATCGCCAAAGCCACCGCCCCTGAGGGTCAGCCGCTCGATGGCGAAAGCCTCGTACCGCTTTTCCGTGACCCCAAAGCCACACTGAAACGTCAGGCGATCTACCAGCACTTCCCCGGCTACCTCGGTGCGGGTGACAACACCTGGCGCACCACCCCCGTCGGCACCATGATCGCCGGACCCTGGAAGCTCATGGAATTCTTCGAGGATCATCACCTCGAGCTTTACGACCTAACTAAAGACATCGGAGAGACCAGGAACCTCGCCACGGAGAACCTCGACAAGGCCAGGGAACTGCACACCCAGATGCTCGCCTGGCGCGAATCCATCGGCGCCAAGATGCCTGCCGCCAACACCCCGAAGGAAGTCACCACCCCCAAGAAGGGCAAAGGCAAAGGAAAGGGTAAGAAGAAGAAAAAGGCGGAGCAGTGATGGCCAAGCGCCTTCGCCACCTAACCAAAAATCACTTCGCTTTCTCGGCCTTCTCGATCAGCACGAAGCGATACTTCGCATCATACTTTCCGCCGTTGTGCGCGTCGCAGCATTTGCGGCAGGCACTGCCCCGGCGGAACTTCCTCACTCGCTGCGCGATGACTCCGCAGTGGGCGCAGGCATAGACGTAGTTCCGGCTCACCTGACGGCGTGGCAAGGGGAGAGTGTGACGTGCGGACTCACCGGGAATCCCAAGGTCTGCGCAGGCAGTCTTCCACTCGCCCCCATGCGGCTCGATGCGGCGACGTCCGGCCCGGTGATACGCCACCAGATGTGCCAGCTCATGACGCAGCGTACGCTCGGTCTGGCCGTCAAACTCACGCAGGCGCGGATTCAGCTCGATGCGCCAGCTCGGATACGACGCATAACCTGCGGTGCTGCGCAGACGAGGATTCCAAAACACATGCACCACCTTGGCCATGCCCGGCAGGCCGATCTGCTCCAGCAGCAGGTGACAGATCTGGGTGAGGGTGGCGTCCTCCGTGAGTTCCTTGATCTCTTCGTGCCCTGTGGATTCGGCGATAGCTTCTGCCGAAGCCTGTGACGAATCAAACACCGGACCTTCCACCGGCTCCCAGGCGGGCTGGGAATTGAAGTCGAAGAAGAGCTGGGAAATTTTCCGCGCGAAATTCATGACTCAAGCTTCGACCGTGGCAGCAGGAGACTTTTTCAACGGGGTTTGCTTGCGGTCACGGATGCGGTGATCCTGATCGCCCAGGGCATAGACCATGTCAGGGGCCACGCTTTCCATGAGGAAGACGTTCGCGCCGATGATGCTGCGCGCGCCGATGACAGTATCTCCACCCACGATGGTGGCACCCGCGTAGATGGTGACGGTGTCTTCGAGCGTCGGGTGGCGCTTCTTGCCTGCGAGCGCCTGACCGGCGGCGAGGGACTTGGCCACAAGGCCGACACCTTGATAAAGCTTCACATGGGAGCCGATCTGGCAGGTCTCGCCAATGACCACACCGGTGCCGTGATCGATGAAGAAATGACTGCCGATCTCCGCGCCGGGATGGATGTCGATGCCCGTGCGCCCATGGGCCCACTCGGTCATCATGCGCGGCAGCAGCGGCACATCCGCCTTGTACAAAAGGTGCGCGCTGCGCTGGATGGCGATGGCCTCCAGACCTGGATAAGCGAGGATGATCTCCTCAAAGCTGCGCGCGGCGGGGTCGCCCTTGAAAGCGGCCTCGACATCGGTCTGCAAAAGCTGGCGCACTCCTGGCAGGCGCACCATGAAGTCGCAGACGAGCTTCATGGCCTCCTCGCGGTGGTTGTCGCTCTTGCCATCACGCAGGCGCAGGCTGCGGCGCACCTCGACGTTCAGCCGCTCGCGCATGCCAGCCACACGCTCATGCGTCAGCAACTCAAGGTCCTGGGAGGCAATGGCGTCCTCGGAAAAGAAGCCCGGGAAAAGCACCTGCAGAAGGTCCTCACACAGTACGGCAATGGCGCGTTTGGACGGCAGGTTGCCTCGATCGACATGGTTGATCCCACCGACCTCGTCGTACGAGGCCATGAGGCTTTGGACAATCTCTTCCTGGCGGCAATCCATCGGTGTAGTTAGTGACCCCTATATAGAGGCAAGATACGCCGGAGGCAAACGGGCAGGCTGTGAACAAGTGCCCGTCTTATTCTCAATCTTCCACACCCAGGCGCACTTTCAGGCGGGTGAGCTGGGCCTTGAGAAGCTCGATCTCCATCTCCATGCGCTGCCTCCAGGCCTGGTCCTCCGCAGCCTGGGCTGGCGCAGGGGCAGGAGCCGGAGCGGCGGCAGAGGCCGAATAGATGATCTCCTCCCGTGGTGCCAGGCCAGCCTCGGGCTCGCCCGTGAGGAGCTGGACATACTGGGCTACCCGGCGGCCGGCTCCCGCAGGCAGACAGGCGGCCAGCGGGCCTTCACTGTAGCCCACAAGATTCAGCAGTTCCGCATCCACGCTCTCCAGGTCTGGGAAGGCATGCAGGCGCTCCGTGCGCTGACGCAGCTCACCTAAAGTTTGTTCGCCGCGGAGCAGCAGCACGCAGAGCAGCGAGGTGGCCGGCTTTTCCAAGCCCGGGAGCTTGGATTTGAGGTTGTGCCGGTACTTGCTCACTCTCGCGCCGACGATGCTGATCTCAAAGATCCAGCCGCGTGTCTTCATGGCCTCCACGGCGCGGCGGATCTGGTTCTCATCCAGACTCATGATCGGGTCCCGGTTCGTCGTCTGATTGCAGGCGGCCGTCAGCGCATTCAGCGTCAGCGGGTAGTAATCAGGCAGCGTGATCTCTTTTTCGAGCAGGCAGCCCAGGATGCGGGCCTCGATGACATTGAGCGGGTCGGTGGCGGACATGGATGACGTGATGCCTCATCCTTAAACGAACCTTGGTCACAAGCAAAGCGCGGCTGATCACCCATCATTTTGCGCTAAGAAAGCCCTCCTTCGGTCTGTTCACGGGCCATGCACCGCACACTGCTCTCTCTTTGCTTGCTCCTAGTGGCGTCCTCAGCCTTTGCGGCGGATGCTGCGAAACAGCCAAACGTGCTCTTCATTGCCATCGATGACCTGCGTGACTGGGTGGGCTATCTGCACCACAACGAGCAGACCAAAACGCCGAACATCGACCGCCTGGCGAAAATGGGCACGGCCTTCACCCGCAGCTACTGCGCCGCGCCCGTGTGTAATCCCTCACGCGCCGCGCTGATGAGCGGCATGCGCCCATCCACCACCGGCGTGTATGGCAATGAGACCGACTGGCGCAAGATCATCCCCGAGGACAAGCCCCTGACCGCGGCCTTCCGCAAAGGTGGCTACTTCGTCTGCGGCGCGGGCAAGATCTACCACGAGTCCTTCAAGCGTGACAGCGAGTGGGATGACTACCTGACCAAGGAAGGCGGCGGCAAGGCGGAGAACAAGCTCTCCAAAAACGCCAAGGACAAAGGCGTGGGCGGCATCCGCTTCGCGCCGCTGGATTGCGAGGACAACGAGCTCGAAGACTATGCCATCGCCGATTACGGCATCGAGCAGCTCGGCAAGAAGCATGACAAGCCCTTCTTCCTCGCCGTGGGTCTGCACAAGCCGCACATGGCCTGGAACGTGCCGCAGAAATGGTATGACATGTTCCCGCTGGAGAGCATCCAGCTTCCACCCTACAAAGAAGACGATCTCGCTGACATTCCGCCCGCCGGTGTGGCCATGGCGAAGCCGCAGGGAGACCACAAGACTATGGTGGAATCCGGCCGCTGGAAGGAGGCGATCCAGGCCTATCTGGCCGCCACAGCCTACACGGACATGAACATCGGCCGGTTGCTGGATGCCTTCGACAAATCACCGCACAAGGACAACACCATCATCGTCTTCTGGTGCGACCACGGCTGGCACCTCGGTGAGAAGGATCACTGGCGCAAATTTGCCCTCTGGGAGGAGGCTACCCGCGCGCCGCTGCTCTGGGTGGTGCCCGGCCTGACCAAGCCCGGCAACGTCTGCGAGCGCACGGTCGACTTCATGAGCATCTACCCCACGCTCATGGACGTCTGCGGCTTGCCGAAGCCCGCGCATGTGGAAGGTCTCAGCATCAAATCACTGCTCGAAAACCCCGCTGCCCCATGGGCCACACCCGCCCTTACCACCCATGGTTATAACAACCACGGCGTGCGCAACGAAGGCTGGCGCTACATCCGCTATGGCAATGGCGACGAAGAACTCTACAACGAGTCCACCGACCCCAACGAATGGACCAACCTCGCCAAGGACCCGCAATACAATGACATCAAGGCCGGGCTGGCCAAGTCTCTGCCGACGGTGAACACGAAAGTGCCTAACAAAGAGAAGGGTAAAACAGAGAAGACGCCGGAGATGAAAGCGGAGAGAAGAAAGAAGCGGACGCAGAAGGGGCTGGAGTCCAAAGCCCAATAACCACCTTCGACCAGCTCTGGGAGTGTAGATCTCAAGGCTCGACAAGACCCTTAAGGAAAGCCAGTCTCGGGAGATCGAATCATGCACTCCTTCTCCTCAAAGATTTTGGCGTTGATCCTGACTATGACCGGGTGTGCAGCGGGCATCTGGATTTTCACCTCCAGCGGAGACTTCCCTCCTGTGAAAAGTGCCCGTCCAGTGCAGGGACAGAATGACGATGCGAAGATTGTGAAAATCCTGAGCGCCTGTTTTGAACCAGTCTCTGAGAAATTCGCCGGATCCAGAAAATCCGCAGATGAATGGCTGGCATCACAGCTAAAGCACGGAGCTGCGGGACTGCGCCTGGCGGATGATGAACTGAACCGGCAGGTAAGGGAGTGGGCTGAGCGAAAGCGGAAAGCGCCTGGCACACCGCCTTACTCTTTGGCTCTGGCCTGCTTCTTCGGGCGGGACTACCAAAACGCAGCCAAGTTCTCTGCGAAGGCCTATGTCACAGCGCTACAGTTCAAGGCCGATGGCCGTATCTCAGCACGTGCCGCCGCTCGCGTCTGGGCTGAGGCGCTCATTGAGCAGTCCCTTTATGCCGAGGCTGTGGACGCCTACGACAAGGTGCTGGCACTGACGGATCGCAGCACCGAAGCGCTTGCCTGGATCCAGGTACTGGAGGCAAAAGCCTATGCCCTGTGGGATGCCGGACACTATCCTGCGATGGAGGATGCCTTGGAAGACGCGGTGGCAGCGAGATCCACGCAAGAAGATCTAGGGGGGCAGGGCATCTGTTACACGCTGACCTTTCTTGCAGAGTGCTATCGAAGACAAATGCGCCAGAAGGAAGCTCAAGCCACCCTTCAAGAAGCTCTGAACAGGATGACCAAGCAGCCCAAGATCTCGGCAGTCGTACACCATGAGGCGCTTTGTGTGGCAGCCCAAATAGCAAGTGATCTTGACTCTTCCCAGGAAGCTATCGCCTATCTAACACAAGCCGTCGATCTGGCGGAGAAGACAGGCTCGGTGCCAGGACTCGATCCAGCGAGAGCCCGCTTTCAATTGAGTGTCAGCTATTTCAAACTCGGGCGCTATCAAGATGCCGCCGAAGCCAGCGCCACCTGCATTTCCTCTTATGAGAAGGCCGGTGCCGGCTGGGAGAGACGACTGGCTCTTTCTTTAGACACCCTGGCACACACTCAGTTCTCACTTGGACAGCATGAGGAGGCGATTGAAACCGCCAAACGTGTCGTCTTGATCATGGAAAAAGCTCCACCCGGTTTTGAGTATGACCTGGGCGGGGCCTATGGGCTTCTAGGCCACATCTATAACGCAGCCAAAAAGTACCCGCTGAGTGAGAAAACCCTGAGGCGCGCTGTGGCCTTGCGGGAGCAGAAGCATGGACCCGACCATCATCAGGTTGCCATCGCCTTGGGTAACCTTGCCGACGTCATTGCCATGCAAGGGCGGTTTGCTGAAGCCGAGCCCCTTGCATGGGACGCCATGGCCATCGACATGAAGGACTCGGTGGTGACTGGCCGGCTGGTTCCAGGTCTGGTCGTTCATGCCCGTGGATTCTCGGGCATCGCACAGCGCCTCGGCCTTTCAGGCAACGAGGTTGGCCAAAGAGTCCTCGAGCTCGCCCGTCAGATGCAGATGCCGCAGGATTTGCTGAAGGAGCTCATCCGTCAGACCTCAGCGCCTCGATGAGACGCGGACAAGCGGTCTGATGGAAAGCGAGGGCCTCCATCACAAGCCGAACTCAGGCGCGAGGAGTTGGCACCGTGGTCGTGAGGAAAGGGATCTTGAATCTCTCACCCCAAACAGCCAAAAACCCCGGCCTCTCACGAAACCGGGGTCTTTGAAGATGAAATCAACAGAGTGTCGAACTGCCTAACCAAGAATCACGGCAAGCTCGTCGCGCCCATGAGGAAGCGGTCGCACTCACGTGCGGCGCCGCGGCCTTCGTTGAAGGCCCAGACGACGAGGGACTGACCACGGCGGCAGTCGCCGGCGGCGAAGACGCCAGGGAGGCTGGTGGTGTACTTCTCGTGCTCGGCCTTGATGTTGCTGCGCGGGTCGCGCTCGACGTTCAGGGCATCCAGCAGCGGCTGCTCAGGCCCGAGGAAGCCCATGGCGAGCAGCACGAGCTGCGCCGGGAGGACCTTCTCAGTGCCAGCGATCTTCTGCGGGCCGAAGTTGCCCTTCTCGTCCTTCTTCCACTCGACGTTCACGACGTGGACGGCTTTGACGTTGCCGTCTTCATCGCCTTCGAAGTGGGTGGCGGTGGTGAGATAGACGCGGGGATCATCGCCAAACTTGGCGGCGGCTTCCTGCTGGCCGTAGTCCATGTTGTAGACCTTCGGCCATTCGGGCCAGGGATTGTTCGCGGCGCGCTTGAGCGGCGGCTTGGCCATGATCTCAAGCTGTGTGACGGTGGTGCAGCCGTGACGGATGCTGGTGCCCACGCAGTCAGTGCCGGTGTCACCGCCACCGATGATAACGACATCCTTGCCGTCGGCGGTGATGTATTTGCCACTGGGGTCCAGCACGGCCTTGGTGTTGGCGGTGAGGAAGTCCATGGCGAAATGAATGCCCTTCAGCTCGCGGCCGGGGATCGGAAGGTCACGCGGCTTGGTGGCGCCTGTGGCGACAATGATGGCATCGAAGTCCTTGCGGAGCTGCTCGGCGGTGATGTCCGTGCCGATGTTGACGCTGCACTTGAAGGTCACGCCTTCGTCTTCCAGCAGCTTCACACGGCGGAGCACGACTTCCTTCTTGTCGAGCTTCATGTTAGGGATGCCATACATGAGCAGGCCGCCTGGACGGTCAGCGCGTTCAAAGACGGTCACAGTGTGACCAGCCTTGTTCAGCTGGGCAGCGGCGCTGAGACCTGCAGGGCCGGAGCCGATGACGGCCACGGTTTTGCCGGTGCGGCGCTCAGGTGTCTGGGGGACGACCCAGCCTTCTTCCCAGCCTTTGTCGATGATGCTGACCTCGATGTTCTTGATCGTGACCGGCGGATCATTGATGCCGAGCACGCAGGAGCCTTCACACGGAGCCGGGCACACACGGCCGGTGAACTCAGGGAAGTTGTTCGTCTTGTGCAGACGGTCGAGCGCTTCCTTCCACAGGCCGCGGAAGATCAGATCATTCCACTCCGGGATGAGGTTGTTGATCGGGCAGCCGCTGGCCATGCCGCTGATGAGCGAGCCGCTATGGCAGAAGGGAATGCCGCAGTCCATGCAGCGTGCGCCCTGCTTCTTCAGGCTGTCTTCAGGCAGGTGAAGGTGAAATTCCTTCCAGTCCTTGATCCGCTCAAGCGGATCGCGGTCGGCAGGGAGTTCTCGGGTGAATTCGATGAAGCCGGTTGGTTTTCCCATGGTCTAGCGTTTTGAAAGAGAGAGTGTCAGTGTGTTGAGGAGGGGATGACACGCGGGGATGGTGAGGGACACCGGACTCCCCGCGCTGCGCGGCTTCTTAGCCCCCGCCGACGCGGGCGACGTCCTTGGAGTTGGATTCAAAGGCGGCGATGAGCGCATCGTCACCCGTGAGACCGTCGTCCTGGGCTTTCTTCAGCGCTTTCAGCACACGGGCGTAGTCACGTGGCAGCACCTTGACGAACTGCGGCAGCGTCTGCTCCCAAAGCGCGAGCACCTTGAAGGCTTTCTGGCTCTTGGTCGCGTCAGCGTGCTTCTTGATGAGGTCGTAGAGGGCTTCGATCTCCTCTTTGTCCTCAAGCTTGAAGAGGTCCACCATGGTGGTGTTGCAGCGCGTGGCAAAGTCACCCTTCTCATCGAGCACGTAGGCGATGCCGCCGCTCATGCCCGCTGCGAAGTTACGGCCCGTGGTGCCGAGCACCACGACGCGTCCGCCAGTCATGTATTCGCAGCCGTGGTCACCCACGCCTTCGACGACCGTGTCCACGCCGCTGTTACGCACCGCAAAGCGCTCACCGGCCATGCCGCGCAGGAAGAGTTCACCAGCCGTCGCGCCGTAAAGCGCGGTGTTGCCGGCGATGATGTTTTCTTCCGCGACGAAGGTGGAGCCTGCGGGCGGATAGACGATGATGCGGCCGCCGCTCATGCCCTTGCCGACGTAGTCGTTCGCGTCACCTTCGATCTCGAGCGTGACACCCTTCGGAATAAAGGCGCCGAAGCTCTGGCCGGCCGTGCCGTTGAAGTGCAGATGCACGGTGTCATCTGGCAGACCCTGCCAGTGACGCCTGGTGATCTCGTGGCCGAGGATGGTGCCGACGGTGCGGTTGACGTTGCGAATCGACAGCGTGGCATTGACCTTCTCACCGTTCTCGATGGCAGGCTTGCAGAGGTCGAGCAGCTTGGTGATGTCCATGCTCTTCTCGATGCCGTGATCCTGCTTCTGGGTGCAGAAGCGACCGACTTCAGGACCCACTGGCGGGCTGTAAAGCAGCTTGGAGAGGTCAATGCCACGTGCCTTCCAATGATCGACAGCCTGGCGTGCCTCGAGCACATCCGTGCGGCCCACCATGTCCTCCAGCTTGCGGAAGCCAAGCTCGGCCATGAGCTCGCGCACTTCCTGGGCGATGAAGCGCATGAAGTTTGCAGCGTGCTCTGGGTCGCCACTGAACTTCGCGCGAAGCTCAGGGTTCTGCGTGGCCACACCGACAGGGCAGGTGTTCAGATGGCAGACGCGCATCATGATGCAGCCCAGGGTCACGAGCGGAGCCGTGGCAAAGCCAAACTCCTCCGCACCGAGCAGCGCGGCGATCACGACATCGCGGCCGGTCTTCATCTGGCCATCCGCCTCGACGACGATTTTCGAGCGCAGGTTGTTCAGCAAAAGGGTCTGGTGCGTTTCAGCGAGGCCGAGTTCCCAAGGAATGCCGGCGTGCTTCACGCTGGTCTGTGGGGAGGCTCCCGTGCCGCCGTCATAACCGGAGATGAGCACCACGTCCGAGTGGGCCTTGGCCACACCGGCGGCGATGGTGCCGACGCCGACTTCCGAGACGAGCTTCACGCTGATGCGGGCTTCGCGGTTCGCGTTCTTCAAGTCGTGGATGAGCTGGGCAAGATCCTCGATGGAGTAAATGTCATGATGCGGAGGCGGCGAGATCAAGCCGACGCCTGGCGTGGAGCCACGCACCTTGGCGATCCAGGGATACACCTTGGAGCCAGGGAGCTGGCCGCCTTCACCGGGCTTCGCACCCTGGGCCATCTTGATCTGGATTTCCTTCGCCTGGGAAAGATACAGGCTGGTCACACCGAAGCGGCCCGAGGCCACCTGCTTGATGGCGGAGTTCTTCGAGTCACCCTTTTCGTTCGTCCAGGTGTAGCGCGCTGGGTCCTCGCCACCTTCGCCGGTGTTCGATTTGCCGCCGATGCGGTTCATCGCGATCGCCATGGCCTCATGGGCTTCACCGGAGATGGAGCCGTAGCTCATGGCGCCCGTCTTGAAGCGCTTCATGATGGTATCGACGGTTTCGACCTCTTCGATCGGCACCGGCGTCTGGCCTTTGAAGTCCAGCAGGCCGCGCAGCGTGTAGAACTGCTTCACCTGCGTGTTAACCAGGGAGGTGTACTGCTTGAAGGTGTCGAAGTTACCCGTGCGCACCGCCTTTTGCAGGGTGTGAATGGTCAGTGGGTTGAAAAGGTGGGCTTCACCTTCTTTACGCCACTGGTAGTCACCGCCCACGTCGAGCGCATGCACCTGTGAGTCACGGTCCGGGAAGCCCCGCATATGGCGCTGGATGCACTCCTCGGCGATGATCTTGATGTCACTGCCTTCCACGCGGGTGGCGGTGGAGGTGAAGTATTTGTCCACAACGCTCCGGGAGAGGCCCACGGCCTCAAAGATCTGCGCGCCGCGGTAGCTCTGCATCGTGCTGATGCCGATCTTCGAGGCGACCTTGATCACGCCCTTGGTGGCGGCCTTGATGAAGTTATAAACCGCCTTCTTGTGGTCCACGTTTACGAGCAGACCCTGGCGGATCATGTCGTCCAGTGTTTCAAAGGCGAGGTAAGGATTGATGGCGCCGCAGCCGAAGCCGATCAGCGTGCAGAAGTGGTGCACTTCACGCGGTTCACCGGACTCCAGCACGATGTCACACATGGTGCGTGTGCCCTGCTTGATCAGGTGATGATGCAGACCACCCACGGCCAGCAGCGCAGGAATGGGAGCCTTGGTGACGCTGATGGCGCGGTCGGTGAGGATCAGGATGTTGCGGCCCTGCTTGACTAGGTCGTCCGCCTGGGCGCAAAGCGCGTCCATGGCAGCTTCCAGACCGGCGGCACCGAGCTTCGGATCAAAGGTGATGTCCAGCGTGGCGGAGGCGAACTGGCCGCTCGCGATGGCCTTCAGCTTCGCCAGCTCCTCATTGCTGAGGATGGGGGTCTTCAGCTCGATCAGGTGGCAGCTTTCGGGCTTCGGATCCAGCAGGTTGCCCTCACGACCGATGGTGGTGAGCGGCGAGGTGACGATCTCCTCGCGGATACAGTCGATCGGCGGGTTCGTGACCTGCGCGAAGAGCTGCTTGAAGTAGTCGTAGAGGAGCTTCGCCTTGCTGGAGAGCGCGGCGATCGGGATGTCCGTGCCCATGGAGCCAATGGCTTCCACACCGTCACGGGCCATCGGCACCATGAGGAGGCGGAGGTCTTCCCAGGTATAACCAAAAGCCTGCTGACGCTTCAGCATGGTCTCATGATCAGGCAGAGGCGCGGGGGCACCATCGGCGATGTCCGCCAGCTTCACGAGGTTCTTGTCCAGCCACTCGCGGTAGGGCTTCTCCATCGAGATCTTCTCCTTGATCTCATCGTCAGGGACGATGCGGCCTTCTTCCATGTTCACGATGAACATCTTGCCAGGCTGCAGACGGCCTTTCAGCTTCACATTCGCAGGGTCCACTGGCAGCACGCCAGCTTCGGAGCCCATGATGACGAGGTCGTCATGCGTCACGTAGTAGCGGCTCGGACGCAGACCATTGCGGTCCAGCGTGGCGCCCATCATCGTGCCATCCGTGAAGGCCACGGACGCAGGACCGTCCCAGGGCTCCATGAGGCAGGAGTGGTATTCGTAGAAGGCCTTTTTCGCCTCGCTCATGGACTCATGGCCGCTCCAGGGCTCAGGAATCATCATCATCATCGCGTGCGGCAGGCTGCGGCCGCTGAGCACGAGGAGCTCGAGGCAGTTGTCGAAGATCGTGGAGTCAGAGCCGTCGATGTTGATCACCGGCTTGATCTTGTTGATGTCGTCACCAAACAGCTCGGAGGCGAACAGGGACTGGCGGGCGAGCATCCAGTTGATGTTGCCGCGCAGGGTGTTGATCTCGCCGTTGTGGGCGATGTAGCGATAGGGGTGGGAGCGCTCCCAGTTCGGGAAAGTGTTCGTGGAGAAGCGGCTGTGCACCAGGGCCAGCGCGGACTCCATGGCCTCATCCTGCAGATCCAGGAAATACTCACCCACCTGGATGGGGGTCAGCATACCCTTGTAGACCAGGGTGCGGCAGCTCATGCTCGGCGCATACCAGGAGAGGTCGATCTTGCCGACGCGGATGGCCGTGTGCGCCACCTTGCGCAGGACATACAGCTTCCGTTCGAACTCGAGGTCGGTCTTGGAGGAAGCGTGGCGCTTCACAAAGACCTGACGCACCAGCGGCTCGCTGGCCTTCGCCGACTTGCCGAGGGTGGAATTGTTCACGGGCAGATCACGCCAGCCGATGACCGGCATGCCTTCTTCAGCCGCCACTTTGGCGAAGGTTTCCTTGGCCTTTTCCCAGGAATCACCGCCGCGGGTGGTGAAGACGTTCGCCACGCCGTATTGACCGGCTTCTGGAAGCTCAAAACCCGCCTCTTTGGCGGCTTTCACAAGGAAAGTGTGCGGCTTCTGCATCAGAATGCCCGCGCCGTCACCGGTGTTTTCTTCCACACAGGCACCACGATGGTCCAGGTTCTCGAGAATCTGCAGCGCATTCGCGACGATGGAGTGCGATTTCTTGCCCTTCATATGGCAAACAAAGCCGACACCGCACGCGTCATGCTCATGGCGTGGATCATAGAGGCCCTGGGCGGGCGGAAGACCGTTTGGGGATAGTCCTGGGGAGGTCATTTTAGTGCAAAAGGGGGCCGCATTTAGCCGCTATGGCCGGACTATGCAAGTGCCGGAGTGAGACGGGGTCGGTGCGAGGCAGTTATTCACAATGAGGAGGTTGGGGAACAAGAAGATAAATAGCAGGAAGAGTGCCCAACCTGCCTCTTCCCGAAGTTTCTTAGTCTGTCGGAAAAAAATTATCTGCTCCGGAGTGAAGTGACGCAAACGTGTCCCCCGGGCCGCTGAAATGACAGCGGCGGCGAATAAAGGGGCGCAAAGCGAGTGCTCGCTTCCGTCAAAGGCGTGCCTCAGGGCAGCGTCGATCTCGGCGCCCCGGAAGACGCCATTGATGCGGGCGATCCCGACATCCGCGCCAGCGGCATCCCCAACATTGCACCACAGGTCCTAAGTCCGGGCCATGTCTGTTGAACCAGCGGAGGCCTACGGGTTTTCCCGTATGGCGGACCTGGGTCCGAATCGCTACCCTCAACGTGTCTTTAACTCAACACCCACACATCTCATGAAAAGAGCCGCTCTAATCCTTCTCGCCTTCGCCTGCTCCGCCGCCTTCAACATCTGCGGTGCGGACACCTTCAAAATCGATCCAGTGCACACGTCCGTTCTCTTCAGCATCAAGCATCTGGGAGTAACGAACTTTTATGCCTTCTTCAAGGAAGTCAGCGGCACGGTGACCTTCGACAAGGAGAATCCCGAAAAGAGTTCCGTGGAGCTGACGGTGCCCGTGGAGAGCGTCGACAGCCGCAACCCAAAGCGCGATCAGCATCTCAAGAGCCCCGACTTCTTCAACGCGAAGCAGTTTCCCACCCTCTCCTTCAAGAGCACGAAGGTGGAACTGAGCGGGGACACCTACAAGGTTAGCGGTGATTTCACCCTGCACGGCGTGACGAAGCCGATCACGATCGACTTCAACAAGGGCCCGGAAGGCAAAGGCATGGAAGGCGAGATTCGTGGTGGCGGTGAGACGCGGTTTAGCGTCAAGCGCAGCGACTATGGAATGACCTTCATGCAGGGAGCACTCGGAGATGAGGTCAACATCATTGTCAGTGTCGAAGGCGTGAAGCAGTAGTGGCACGCCCTTGGATGTATCTGCTCCATCAGTTTTTGCCTGCGGTCGGGGTGGCAGTGGTATGCGCCGCCATCCTGTCCGCCGTTGCGCTCTGCGGAAAGAGCGGGAGTAAGCCGCTAGCGCAGTCCGCTTGCGCCCTCGGAGTCGCCTCAGGCTATTTTGCGGGCCACGTCTTCATCACCGGTTGGATACCACTGCCCCCGACGGACACGACCAACTGGCTCCCCTATTTCGTGATCGTGGCTGTGGTGATCAGTGCCATCGCTCCCCTGCTTAGCTCAAGGACTGTCCGCGGTGCCGTGCTTGGCCTGATCTGTGCGGGAGCGATGCGATTCCTGCTCGCGCCCAAATTTCGCTACGAGTGGTCTGTTGAGCAGGGCTGGCTGTGGGTAGCTTGCTTGGGAGGTGGCATCGTCCTGCTCACGCTCAGCGTCAGGGCGATGGCCCGGCACTCCTCCATGGCGCTTGAATCACCCCTGTTGCTGTCCCTCATCGCGGCAGGAACGGCGGGCGCACTGATGCTATCGGGCAGCCTCTTGCTCGGTCAATTTGCCGCCGTGTTATCAGCGGCAGTCCTGGGCACCCTCGTTCTCGCCTCGCGAGACCGGACCGCCTTCGAAGGTGCGGCTACCGTGTTTTCTTTGCTCGAGGGAGCACTCCTCGCCTGCGGATATTTCTTTGCGGAGCTTCCGGCCCTCAGCGTGCTCTTGCTCGCCACTGCGCCAGCCGTCGCGCTCATTGCCAATAGAGTCTCTGCACCAAGCAGGTCAGTCGCTGCGCGCGCCTGCTTGGTGCTTGCGCCCACAGTTTGCGCGGTCCTCGCGGCATTCTTTACCTCTCCGAATCACAGCGCGTGATCATCGGGAAGGCATCCGTCTACCCAGAGTTTGACCAAGGCAGCCAGTTCCGGCCTTCACCTGCCATGGAGGTCTAGCCGCAAGGGGTTGAATTGAAGTGAGACATTGCTCACGGTCTGCTCTTTCAGCACAGATTGCGTTCTAGTAGACAACAGGACATCACAGGATAATGATCAAAATCCAATGGACGTGTTTTCGTTCGCTTTTTAAAGCGCCCGCCTTCGGACTGGCCGCCTTTATAAACTGTTGATTTCCAACCGTCCCCGTAGTTCAATGGATAGAACGAGGGTTTCCTAAACTCTAAATACAGGTTCGATTCCTGTCGGGGATACCAGTAATGGATGGCCATGGACAAAAATGGTCCATTTGACGACTTCTGGCGGGACACCTCCCAAGGCTGGAGCTATGCAGGCGTGCTAAACTGGCTCATTTTTGTCCCTTTCCCCTTTCTCATGCGCGTTCTGATCATTGAAGACGAATATGCCCTCGCGGCGGCTCTTTCCACTGTGGTGCGTCGTCTGAATGTGGAGCCGATGGTGGCAGCCTCGGGACAGAGCGGCATCGAAAAGGCCCAGCGTCAGCGTTTTGACCTCGTGCTGCTGGACATCGGCCTGCCAGACATGAGCGGTCTGCGGGTGCTGGAGCAGCTCCGTGCGCTCCCAACACCGCCGCCGGTGCTCATCATCACGGCCCATGGCACCCTGGAAAATGCCCTGGAGGCCCGCCGTCTCGGAGCCCATGATTATTTCCTCAAACCGCTGAATCTTAGCGAAGTTCAGGCTGCTTTGCGAGACCTGCTGCAGCCTCCTGCGACGGACAAGTTGCCGAGTCCTGCGATCTCGCCCGCAGCACCCGCTGCCACCACGCACGAGCAAGCGGTAATGATCGGGGCCGCGCCGGGCATGCAGCGGGCTTTTGCGGTGATTGCCCAGGCCTGTGCCTCCGAGGCGCCTGTGCTGCTCAGCGGACCGCGTGGCACGGGCAAGACGCTTGCCGCCCAGGTCATCCATCGAAACAGCATCCGCTCTTCGGGGCTGCTTGCCATCTTCCGTGCGGATGAATGGGCGGAGGCTGAGCGCGAACAAGCGCTGACGCGGGCCATTGAAAGCGCCCGTGTGGGGACTTTGCTCATTGAGGAGATTGGCACGCTTTCGCTGCCGCTACAGGCCATCCTGGCTCGCATGCTGTCGGGTTCCCCGCCTCTGCCACGCCTGCTTGCGACCGCTTCGGCTTCGCTGACGGATCTGATCTCGTCAGGCGGATTCCGGGAAGATCTGTTTTATCAACTGGCTGTGCTACAGGTGCAACTGCCGCCGCTGTGCGAGCGCATGGAAGATGTGGCGGTGCTGGCCTCCTATCTGGCCGGACGCGCGGCTCCGGGCCGCGAACTGACGCTGGCACCTGAAACGCTGGCCTGCATCAAGGCGCATGCCTGGCCGGGCAATGTGCGTGAGCTCGCCGCTGCGATGCAGCATGCCGCTGCGGTGTGCACGGGCTCCGTGGCTCTGCCACGTCACCTGCCGGAATCTGTGGCCGCAGCAAGCCAGACTGATCCTTCCGGCCATCTCGATGTCTCCCTGACGCGCGTGCTAAATGCCTGGCTGGATCAGCGCCTCACCGGCCCTGAGAACACGTGGCCTGACTACGACACTCTGCTCGCTCATGTGGAAAAGCAGATGCTCGCGACCCTGCTCGTCCGCTTTGAGGACAAACCTACCCGCCTGGCCACCGCGCTGAACATGAACCGTGCGACTCTGCGGCGGAAGTTACGGGAGTTGCTGGGGAGGGAGTAGGGGCGCTTGCCAAGCTGGCCATCACACTCCGTGTGATGAGCGGTGGATGCGGAGAGCCAAGACACTCTCTGTATAACCCCAGATCTTGAGTGTTTGCCAGCTCGTCAATCCTCTCGACGGAGCGAGAGGACTACTTGGCGTCGCGCTAACCAATCGCCCGCTCGATCGCATTTTTGGTGATGCGTTGAACCCGTTCATCGGGTCCATGCGGACGTGAGAAGTGACTCCACGGAATCATGTGGCCGGGTGGACTGCTCAGGCCCTGGCTCCAGAAGATGGTGGTGGCGTTGAAGACGATGTTCTTCTGCGGGCCTTCAAAGAGGGTCGCGGCGTATTTGCCCAGGCGTGTGCCACCGGCCCAGACATGGCCTTCGGCGATGACCTCCAAGCCTTCGCGACTCGAGTCAGGATCGCCATGAAACTCCCAACCAACGAGGCCGGGAATGCTGTCACCCTTCTTCATGCCGGTGCCTGCGAAGAGCCAGTGATCCGGCTTCGCGCAGGTCCAGTCGCCACCACCATTGAAGGGCACCACGGTGCGTGCGCCGATGATGTCGCGCTCGTCTGGACCGGGATTTTCAAAGGGTCCGAGCACTTTGGCGTAGGCCTCCTTCTCCTCTTCACGGAACTCACCATAGCAGGTCTCGCGGGTGAGTCTGCGGTTCGGTGAGCCCTGGGCATTCGGGGTGAAGGGTGTGACCATGTACACGTCGTTCGCGGAGAGCCAGAGCACGCTGAGGCCGTTGGCGATGGCCTGCTTCACATTTTGATACTGTCGCAGGTCCCAGTATTCATCATGGCCGATGCTGATCATCGTCTTGGCGCGCACGAGATTCGCGGGATCGAGATTATCGACGTTGGAGCAATAGGTGACATCGTAGCCCTCTTTCTCCAGCCAGTAGCAAAGCGGATATTCCCAGAGTAAAAACTCACCGCTGCCCATACTGAGCGGGTTTTCCAGGATCTGCACATACTTGCCATACGGGCGGTCAAAACTCACGCTTACTCCCGGGGCATGCGCGGCACGCGGATCGGTGTAGAGCGACTCTTTGACGGGCCACTGGTTATACGCCTGCCAGGTGTTGTCACTGCACTGGAAGAGGATGTCTGCCGGGCGGTCATCTTTGACGATAAAGATGACGTAACTCTGCCAATAAGGTTGGTCCGCAGCTTCAGAGACCGTGGTGAGACGGCCGAGATACACTCCACTGGGCCAGTCGGCGGGAATGGTCAGAGTGGTGCTGGCCTGCCATTGGCATTCGCGCAGGCGCTGATCACCGATTTCGGGGACGGGTTGTTCTTTGCCCTCAAAGGGGCCCAGCGTCGTCATCAGCCGGGAGCCTGCGCCTCCGTAGTAGCCCATGCGGAAGATTTCGATCCCAAAGCGCGCCGCCGGTTTCGTGCTGACGAAGATGTCCAGCTTTTCCCCTGCCCTCACGGACTGGCGGGAGCAGTAGCCCTCGATCTTCGAGGTGCGGTGGGACTTGGAATCATCCGGCATCATCCGGGTGAGCTGGAAACTGGCACCGGGTTTGCCGTTTTCCGTTTTGATCAAATCGGGTTGCCGCTGGGCGGGGGTGCCTGCGGATGAGGACATCCGCGCTCCCAAAGCGGCAGCTGCACTGGTGGTTTTGATAAAATCACGGCGATCCATGAGAGGCATACGGTGGGAGGGGGACCTTTTTAAACCGCTAATGACCAAGAGGCAGACACCGACCCTCCTCATCTGGTGCCTCGGACGTCCGCCCAATTTTCAGTTTCAGTTCTCATTTTCTCAGTCTCCCTGACGGCAGATCAAAGCACTCGCCTCGTTGCCTCAGGGCCGCCCGGCCATCTCCCCGGTTGCCCCACGCCCTGTCCCGGCTACTCTCCGCCCCCTTTTCCCTGATCATGAGCGCCGAGACCCCTGCCAAGAAAAACTACAAAGACACCGTCCGCCTGCCGAAGACCGACTTCCCCATGAAGGCGGACCTGGTGACGCGTGAGCCTCAGCGCCTGGCCAAGTGGGAGGCCGGCGGCCTGTACCAGCGCATCATGAAGCAGAGCGCCGGACGCCCGAAGTTCGTCCTGCATGACGGCCCGCCCTTTGCGAATGGTGATGTGCACATGGGCACAGCCCTGAACAAGGTGCTGAAGGACATCATCGTGAAGTCCAAGACCATGGCGGGTCACCACGCGCCCTTCATTCCGGGCTGGGACTGCCACGGCCTGCCCATCGAGTTCAAGGTGGTGAAGGAAGCCAAGGACCTCGCGCCTGCCGAGATCCGCACGCGCTCGGAGGCCTATGCCCGCAAGTTCATCGACATCCAGCGCCAGTCCTTCAAGCGCCTCGGCATCTTTGGCGATTGGGAGAACCCCTACCTCACCCTGACTCCAGGCTATGAGGCGGACATCATGCGCACCTTCGCCAAGTTTGTGGAGAAGGGACTCGTCTACCGTGCGAAGCGCCCCGTGCAGTGGAGCTACGGCGCGCAGACCGCTCTGGCGGAAGCTGAGGTGGAGTACAAGGAAAAGACTTCCCCGGCCATCTACGTGAAGTTTGCGGTGCTCACGCCCGGCTTCAGCCGCCTGCAGGAAGACGGCTACTCGCTGGTGATCTGGACGACCACGCCCTGGACGCTGCCCGCGAACCTCGGCATCGCCCTGCATCCGGATTTCGAATACACCGCTGGCACCTTCACTCATGAGGACGGCCGCCAGGAGAAGCTCATCCTCGCGAACTCCCGTCTGGAGGCCTTCAGCGCCAGCACCGGCTTCAAGCTCGATGAATCACGCCCGACCACGAAGTTCAAAGGCAGCACGCTGAAAGGCGCTGAGGCCCAGCATCCCTTCCTGCCGCGTGCGTCCAAGGTCATCAATGCGCTCTTTGTGACGAATGACACCGGCACCGGTGCCGTGCACATGGCCCCGGGTCATGGCGCGGACGACTACATCGCTGGCAAGGAGAATGGTCTCGAGGTGCTTTCGCCTGTGGATGACCAGGGCAACTTCACCGCTGAGTGCGGTCTGCCCGAGTTCGTGGGCCAGCATGTCTTCAAGAGCAACGAGGGCATCATCGCCATCCTGGAGGGCAAGGGCGCTCTTCTGGGTAACGAAAAGTATGTTCACCAGTATCCGCACTGCTGGCGCTCCAAGACGCCGATCATCTTCCGCGCGGTGGAGCAGTTCTTCATCCGCATCGCTGATTTCCGTCAGGATGCTCTGAAGGCTATCGACACGGTGAGCTGGCTGCCCGCCTGGGGCCGCAACCGCATCTACGGAACAGTGGAAAGCCGTCCGGACTGGTGCATCAGCCGCCAGCGTACCTGGGGCGTGCCGCTGCCCGTCTTCTACGCCGCAGATGGCAGCATCCTCATGGATGGCGACATCGCGCGCAAGGTGGCGGATGCGGTCGAACTGCATGGCACGAATCTCTGGTTTGAAAAAGACGACGCCTTCTGGTGCGACCTCATCGGTCTGCCGGATGGCTCGAAGCGCTGCAAGGACACGCTGGATGTGTGGATCGATTCCGGCTCTTCCTCCGTCGCCGTGCTGGAGCGTCATCCCGAGCTGTACTGCCCGGCCGATGTCTACATCGAGGGCACAGATCAGCATCGCGGCTGGTTCCAGAGCAGCCTCATGGTCAGCGTGGCCGTGCGCGGCACCGCGCCGTACAAGACCGTCATCACCAACGGCTTCGTGGTCGACACCACCGGCAAGAAGATCAGCAAGAGCGATCAAGAGCAGCAGGGCGACGACAAGGGCAAGGACGGCAAGGACAAGGAGAAAGCCAAGTCCGGCAAGCCCATGACCGCCGAGCATTACTTCAACAAGTACGGCAGTGACATGGTGCGCCTCTGGGCCGCCAGCGTGGACTATCAAAACGACGTCCCCTTCAGCGAGGAGCTCTTCCAGCAGACCGGCGAATCCTACCGCCGCATCCGCAACACCTTCCGCGTGCTTTTGGGGAATCTGCATGACGCTCCCAAGCCCGGAAATTCTCCCGCAGATTCAGGGAAGCCCACAGATTTGGCTTCTAAAGAAAATCAATCTGCTGGACTCCCCGAATCTGCTGGAAGCTCTTCTTACACTCTCATCGATCGCTGGATCCTCGAGCGCCTGCACAGCATCGTCACCGACTGCCTTGCCGGTTTCGCCGCTTATGACTTCCGCAAGGTCGTCAGCACGATCACCCAGTTCGTCTCCGGAGATCTTAGCGCGCTCTACATCGACATCACCAAGGACCGGATGTACTGCGATGCGGAGAACAGCCCGCGCCGCCGTGCCACCCAGGCCGCCATCCGCGAGATCACCGAGACGCTGACAAAGCTTCTCGCCCCCATCCTCGCCTACACCGCCGATGAGACCTGGGAGTTCCTGGGTCATGCCGACAGCGTGCACCTGCAGGACTTCCCGCAGCCTAACGAAAACTTCGCCAGCGCCGAAGCCACGGCTGCTGTCGAGGACCTGCTCAAGGCCCGCGCCGTCATCCAGCAGGCCATCGAAGCCGCCCGCCAGGCCAAGAAGATCGGCTCCAATCTCGAGGCCACCGTGCGCCTGACTCTTCCCGAGTCCGGCTTCGCCCACGCCATCTTCAGCGATCTCCCCGCCCTTCAAGAGTTCTTCATCCTCAGCGACCTCCACCTCACCCGCGGCTCCGACCTCGCCGCCACCGTCGAAGTCTGCACCAATCCGAAGTGCGAACGTTGCTGGAAGCTCCTGCCGGATGTCGGAACCATCGCTGCGCATCCGACGCTTTGCGGAAGGTGTGCGGAGGCGGTGGGGTAAGAGATCAGACTGCCGATAAAAGCAGCCCAAATGCACAATCGACGCTATATTCCTTTCTCGCAAAATTCCGAGGGAGGAACTTTGGCTTTGAAGGTTCATTATATTGGCGAGGAGGTCGAACAACACGGCAGGACGTTCCCTGTCCAGATTCCATGGTTTACGCTGGAGGATGTGGTCACCGGCCAAAACCTCTGGTGCCGCCGAGGCAACTGGAGAATCGATGATCCGCACGGGTTTTTCGTGTCGAATGACGGATGGTCTGTGATCCACTTTCATGGACGCGACAGGTTCGCTCGTCTGACAGCTCTATCCCCCGAGGGCCAGATTGTATTGACGGTGGGCATCACAGGTTTTGATGGCGATCATGCCAATGAACCTCCTGTTCCTGAAGGCCGTTGGACTCTGTGGATTGATGATCACGTTTCGGGGAGCACCGCAGGTGTTCTTTGGGGCTGCCGACATCGTTGCCATTTCTTTCACTGGGAAGATCGTCTGCACTTTGTGTGTCGTACCGAATGGGGCCGCTATCTTGTGATCGATCTGGAGAATGCGTGTGTGCTGGATGAAAACGCCTCTTCTAGTGAGGGACTCTTTCTCAAGCTGAGATCTAGTGATGAGCTGTGGGCCCTGGAAACTCTCCGAATGACTTGTGAGCAAAGACAGATGCTCGAGTCGGGTCTCGCCAAGATGCGGTTGGACAAGACCAAGCTGCCAGATCAACTGGCTGCGTTGTGGGACAACGCTTTTATGGCGCTGCGAGTGGTGCGCCAGGAAAAGACCGCCGCAGCGAGATCCTTGTTGAAAGAACTCCAGTCTATGCCTGACCCTGGAATGCTCGGTTTCAACGAGATCGCTCCGGTCAATGGATTTACCTTCATGCTTGGCCATTGGTTTCGTGAGGAAGTTCATTTGGCTATGCTGAGGACCAAGACTTTGCCCAAGGGGTACTCGCTCAGACTCTTCAGCGACATCTACTATGACCCAATTAGCTGGTCTGAGCATTGTCTAATGGTGCCAGAATGTGTGAAGGACCGGGAAGCCATCCTTTGTTCCCTTGAGTTGGGCATTGCACCCCGCGATGTTGTGTTCCGGCTCGGTGCTCCCGAGTTCATCCGGGACTCATGGTATGACAATGAAACCTGTCCTCGGGGAGATGATTTCTATTTTGAATGCTGGGACTACGACCAACCCGCTGAAGATGGCACTGTCATTTCCTGGGCCCTCCTTTGGAAAAGAGATAAGGAGCCGCTTTCTCCGGAGGAGAGGGAAAAATTGAAAGGAGACTTCTTCGAATACAGCAAGTATAAGGAGGAACACCCTGATGACCCTGAGGCGCCGACGCGTGCTAAACTGGTTTCCATTACCCGATTCGTCTGGGATGATGCCTATTGGAGGATGCGCGAGGAGAAAATCCCGATCCGATGGCTAAAGATGACGCGAACTTGAATAACAAAGGTTTGTATTAGCCTCCATCAATGTTTTCTCACTCCGCGTCCTCCATCCTCACCATCCTGGACCGTTGCGCGGGAAACTACTCGTTTCCGATGCTGGACAATGGCTACATCTATCTGGCGGCGACGCGGCTGGCTTTGTTCCGTTCTGAGACGGATTGGGCGATCACGACGGAGGTCTTTGGGTTCTCGCCGCGGTCAGGGGTTCCTGATCTCTGTGTGGCCACCTTTGGCAGCTCGATCGTGAACCGGGAGACGGTGAAGGACTACGTTTCACCCGAGGCTGACGCGGCCTATCTGGAACAGCAACCACATGATGATTAATAGTCGTGCGGACGGCGGCGTTCATAGGCGTTGACGGTGGATGGAGAATGACGAGATCCTTGGGCGGGTTCCAAACGGGGGGCATTCTTGGAATCGCATCTAACCGGAAGCTCCGCAGCGTAAGGTTGCTATGGCAACACTCGCTCCCTCCACGCATAACAAGTTCATCGGTTACATCCTCTGGATCTTCGGATTCACGGGCGCGCATCGTTTCTACTTCGGCAAGCCGAAGACCGGCCTGCTCTGGTTCCTGACCGGCGGCCTGTTCCTCGTCGGCTGGATCGTCGACCTCTTCCTGATCCCTTCCATGGACCGCGAGGCGGACAATCGCTTCGCGACGGGCCGCATCGAGTATTCGCTGGCGTGGATCCTCCTGACCTTCCTGGGCGTGCTGGGCATCCACCGCTTTTACATGGGCAAGTGGGGCACGGGCCTCCTGTATCTGTTCACGGGCGGCTTCCTGCTGATCGGTGTGGCCTATGATTTCTGCACACTGAACACGCAGATCAGCGAGCTGAACTCCAAGCGGTCATCGTAGCGTGAACGTACCACCCCATTCCAGTGGGGTGGGCGAGGGAGTCTGATGGAGACCGAACTGCCGAGAGTGATTGGAAGTTCTGGTGACTTCATGAGCGTCGTGTGACCCTTCGACGTCATGCGCGGTTGCGCACTCACCCTCGCATCGGGATGGAACCCCATTGGAATGGGGTTCTACGTCGGGGGCGCTCGTCCGCTCATTCCCATGGGTGGGTGTCTGAGGGTTTGATAGGGGGCATCTCCCTTTGGAATCTCTTGCGAGGCCCTTCTGGACCGCGCAAGAACCAGTCATGATTTTGCAGGCCCGCCATCACCGCATCGAGTTTCCCCGTCGCCCTCTGGTGATGGGGATCGTGAACATCAACGACGACTCCTTCTGCGGGGACGGCACGCTGGATCCGCAGCAGGCGCTGGCCCAGGCCGCGCAGCAGCTCCGTGATGGCGCGGATATCATCGACATTGGCGCGGAGAGCGCGCGGACGAATCGCGGTGCCATCACGGTGGAGGAGGAGATCCAGCGGCTGCTGCCTTTCCTCGAGGCCTGGCCGGAGCTTCTGGACTCCTTTGACCAGCCTCCGTTTGATTCGCATCAGCTCTGGCCGCCGCTGCTTTCCATCAACACCTGGCGCAGCGAGGTCATCCAGTCCGTGCTGCCGCATGGCGGTGATATCATCAACGACATCAGCGCTCTGCCGAACGAGACGAATGCCAAACTCTGCGCGCGGCATGGTGCCAGCCTGCTGATCATGCACAGCGTGGGCCAGCCGAAGGTGCCGCACACGCATGTGGAGTATGCAGACATCCTGGAGACCCTGGAGGCCTTCTTTGACGAGAAGATCGCACTTGCGGTTAGGTCGGGATTGTCTCTGGAGCATCTCATCCTCGATCCCGGCATCGACTTTGCCAAGCAGCGTGAGGACAACCTCACCGTCTACCGCCATGCGGACCGTCTGCAAAAGTGGGGCCTTCCCGTGCTGCTGCCGGTGTCACGCAAGACCGTGATCGGCCAGGTGCTGGACCTGCCCCAGGCCACGGATCGTGATGCGGGGACACTGGCGTGCATCAGCGCCGGCATCCAACGCGGCGCGCAGATTTACCGTGTGCATAATGTCAAAGCAGCGGCGCAGGCGGTGAAGGTGCTCTGGGCGGTGAGGTGACTGCTGTCAGATAGCAGGTCCGCCGCAGGGGGACTTGGCAAGTCCCTCTCCTTGGCATGAAGCCTCCCGCGTCACGGGGTCCACAAATCATAACGGCTGTTACCGCGCCGATATCACCGCAGCACCTCCCCCTTCGTGACATCACCTGGATCGTCGAGGGCCATGAGCTGGTTGATAGTTTTGAAGCGGCCTTTGTCTTCAAAGGTCCAGACGACCTTTTTGTCGGTGGTGAGTTCGAAGAACTGGGGCTGTTCGCCGAGGTGGCCGTGGCCGAGGTAGTTGGCGAAGAGGGTGTTGCCGTTCGGCAGGCGATGGCAGCCGGCCATGAGGCGGAGGGTGTTTCCGGGGAGGTCGTTCTCGTTGAGTTCCCAGACGGTTTTGCCGGCGGGATCGATCTCGACGACCTTGTGGCCATCGCCACAGGTGATGAGGAGGTTTTGGTTAGGCAGGGGGACGACTTCATGGGGATCGCCGGTGACGGGGATCTCGCGCAGGACTTTGCCGCTGCTGTCGAGCTCGACGATTTTGCTCTCGCCCTTGAAGCAGACGAGGTAGTGGCCGTCCTTGGTTTTGCGGGTGCCGCGGAACTGGTTGTGCAGCTTGACGGTGTCCTGGGTGACGAGCTTGATCTCCTTGGCGATCTTGCCGGCGCGATCGACCTCGATGATGCGGCTAGTGCCGCACTCGACGATGAGCACGTTGCCATCTGGAAGGGGCTGGCAGGCGTGGCATTCGACCTTCACGTCCGTGGGGGCTTTGTATTCCCAGACGAGCTTGTGATCGCGGGTGATCTCCTTGGCCCCGCCGACATAGGCGAAGAGGATGTTACCGTTCGGCAGGCGCCAGCAGTCCTGCGGGTTCTTGGCTTCCTCCTGCCATTCGATCTCGCCGGAGGCGGAGAGGATGGTGATCTTGCCGCCGCCGTAGTCGCAGCACAGGAGTGGGCGGGCGTTGGCGCCTTCGGCGCTGAATGAGGAAATCGGAATGACGAATAACGAAAGGAGTGCTGCAGCAGCGAAGGAGAAGGGTTTCATGTGAGGGAAGGTTAACGGTGGGCGGGACGGGATCTTCCGAGGGGGCGGTGGGGTGTGAGATGGTGGGGGCTTTGGGGAGACATGTATCCTTGGTTGAAACAATGACTGTCTCTGGTACACTCCGGTCATGAATGCGGCCGCCATCGACATCAATAGTGTCCTGCAGAACGTGCTATCTTTGCCACGTCCCGAGCGGTCGTATCTCGCTGAGAAGCTGATTGTTAGTTTGGATGAGGATGAGGCCGAACTTTCGCCCGCCTGGCGGGCTGAGCTCGATGCGCGGGTTCAGCGTCGGCAGAGCGGTGAGACCCGCTCTTACAGCCAGGAGGACGTGCGTGCTGAACTTGAAGCGATCATTGGCTGATGCGCCTGACTTACACTGCTGAGGCTCGAATGGAGCTGATGGATGCGGCAAGGTATTATCGCAGCTGTGCCCAAAAGCTCGGGCGAGAGTTCAAGCAGCGGGTTGAGGCTGCGGAAGATGACATTCTCCTGCATCCCGAAGCCTGGAGACTTCTTGACGCGACTTATCGACGGAAGCTTTTGAGGCAGTTCCCCTATGGGCTTCTGTATCACCAGCCCGAGCCGGGCTGGATTGAAGTCGTGGCCGTGATGCACTTGCACCGTGAGCCGGATTACTGGCGTCGACGGGTGGAATGACGCGCCGTTGGTTTGCCTCACACGACTTTCCAAGGTCTTTTCTCCTTTCGCCAGCACATCATGCTGATACGCAAAGAGAGGCACCTTGCGGTGCCTCTCCGTGTGAAGTTTGAGAGTTGTAGCTCGTGCGAGGATTACTCGCCCGGACGCCATTCTTCGGTGGCGAACTTGAAGGCCTGCTCGAGACCGACGAGGTCGGTGCTTGGGCGGAGGGCTTCGAAAGCGGCGCTTTCCTTCTGGATCTCGGCTTCGTTGTAGTTGAGTGCCTTGACGGACAGACCGATGCGGCGCTCGACTTTGTCCACCTTGATGACGCGGGCTTCGACTTCGTCGCCGACGTTGATGACGTCCTTGACCTTGGCCACATGATCTTCGCTGAGCTGGGAGATGTGGATGAGGCCGTCGATGTCGCCATCGAGTTCGACGAAGGCGCCGAAGCTGGCGATCTTCGCCACCTTGCCCTTGACGATATCGCCCACCTTGAAGCGGGTGTCGATGATGGACCATGGATCCGTGTCGAGCTGCTTCATGCCCAGGCTGATGCGCTGGTTTGGCTTGTCGATGCCGAGAACGACGGCGTCGACTTCCTGGCCCTTCTTGAGCATCTCGGAAGGATGGTTGACCTTGCGTGTCCAGCTGAGGTCGGACACGTGGATCATGCCATCAATGCCTTCTTCCAGTTCCACAAAGGCACCGTAAGCGGTGAGATTGCGGACCGGACGCTTGAGCTGGGTGCCCACTGGGTAGCGGAGGTCGATGTCATCCCACGGATTGGTGTCGAGCTGACGCACGCCGAGGCTGATCTTGCGCTCGTCCTTGTTGATGCCAAGAACGACAGCATCGATTTCCTGGCCGACGTTGAGAACGTCGGACGGACGGGCGATGCGCTTGACCCAGGAGAGCTCGGAGACGTGGACGAGACCTTCCACACCTTCTTCGATTTCGACGAAGGCACCGTAAGCGACGAGCTTGGTGACCTTGCCGCGGACGCGCTGACCCACAGGGTAGCGGCCTTCGATGTTTTCCCAAGGATTGTTCTGGAGCTGCTTGAGGCCGAGGGAGACACGCTCCTTCTCGCGATTGACCTCGAGGATGAGGAGATCGAGCTTCTGGCCGATGCCGACGAGTTCGGTAGGATGGTTGAGGCGGCCCCAGGACATGTCCGTGATGTGGAGCAGGCCGTCCATGCCGTTGAGGTCGACGAACACACCGAAGTCGGTGATGTTCTTGACCACGCCGGTGACTTTGTCGCCAGGGGTGACGGAGTCGAGGAACTTCTGGCGCTGTTCGGCGCGCTCGGCCTCGATGACTTCGCGACGGGAAAGGACGATGTTTTTGCGGTCGTCGTTGATCTTGACGATCTTGAACTCGAAGACCTTGCCGACGTATTCGTTGAGATCCTTCGGCGGGATGATGTCGATCTGGCTGGCAGGAAGGAAGGCTTCGACGCCGACATTGACGGTGAGACCGCCTTTGACCACGCTCTTGATCTTGCCTTTGACGAGACCACCGTCGCGGAAGACGGAAGCGATCTTGTCCCAGTTCTGCTTGTAGGCGGCCTTTTCCTTCGAGAGGACGACCATGCCTTCATCATTTTCCAGTTTTTCGAGGAGGACTTCGACCTCATCACCGACCTGGATGTCTTCGTCTTCGAATTCGTTGGAGGGGATGGCTCCTTCGGATTTGTATCCGATGTCCACGAGGATGACCTGTGGCTTGATTTCGAGGATCTTACCTTTGACGATGGATCCTTCGGAGAGTTCACGGAAGGATCCTGCGATCATCTCCGCGAGTGTTAGGTTGCTCATTAGCTGTTTAAGGGTTGGGAGTGCCGGTGTTTGGGATGCCGCGCACAACCTTCCACTCCTGAGGGCTGCGGCGGGCTTTCGCCCCACACGGCCAGAGGGCCGGGAGGCAAGAGGGCCGCGAAAGTCGGGGTAAAACCTGGTTTGGCAAGGGAAAAGGAACCCATCGCAGGGGGTAAAAAGGGCTGCTCTCCCTTCCCTGACCATGAATCTGGCTCCTGGGATTCATGTGAAACCCTCATCCAAGGGGCGGTCGCGTGGCCAGACTGCCGCTTGCATCCCGCCTGCCTGCCCTTACTCTCGCACCCCTTAAAACAAGACTATGACCCAGCTCGACCAGCTCAAGCAATTCACCACCGTCGTGGCCGATACAGGCGACTTTGAGGCCATGAAGGCCTACAAACCCCAGGACGCCACCACGAACCCCTCCCTCATTCTCCAGGCCTCCCAGAAGGCGGAGTACAAGTCCCTGGTTGATCAGGCCATCGCTGAACACAAGGGCGGCTCCCTCAGTGGCGGAGCCAAGGTGGAGGCCATCATGGACCGCATCTTGATCCTCTTCGGTCTGGAGATCCTCAAAATCGTCCCGGGCCGTGTGTCCACCGAGGTGGATGCCCGCTTGTCCTTTGATACTCAAGGCAATCTGGACAAAGCCCGTCAGCTCATCAGCATGTATGAGCAGGCTGGCATCGGCCGTGAGCGCATCCTGATCAAGATCGCCTCCACCTGGGAAGGCATCAAGGCCGCCGAGATCCTCCAGAAGGAAGGCATCAACTGCAATCTGACGCTGCTTTTCAGCCTGGCCCAGGCCGTGGCCTGTGCTGAAGGTGGCATCAAGCTCATCTCCCCCTTCGTCGGTCGCATCCTCGACTGGCACAAGAAGAGCACCGGCAAGGACTATGGCGCCACGGAAGATCCAGGTGTGGTGTCCGTGACGCAGATCTACAACTACTACAAGCACTTCGGCTACAAGACCGAGGTCATGGGCGCCAGCTTCCGCAACAAAGGTGAGATCACCGAGCTGGCCGGCTGCGACCTGCTGACCATCTCCCCGGGCCTGCTCGGCGAGCTGCAGGCTTCCGAAGAGACGCTGGTGAAGAAGCTGGACTTCTCCGCTGCCCAGTCCCTGAAGATCGACCGCATCGCGAGCGATGAGAAGACCTTCCGCTGGCTCTTCAATGAAGACGCCATGGCCACCGAGAAGACGGCTGAAGGCATCCGCAACTTCGGCAAGGACATCGTGAAGCTCGAGAAGCTCATCGAAGCCGGCTTGTAATTCCAAAGTGGCGCAGGTTTGGACCTGTGCTTCCCCCGTATCTCAAGGCGCGATCTCTGTGAAGAGATCGCGCTTTTTGTTAGTCGGGAGGGCTTGTGGGGTGCATGCCAGAGCTCTTCAGGTGCAGCCAACGATCCGCCTAACACCAGATGATGCTGAAGGCCACGGCATACAAGGAGCGCGGCGCTTCAGCCCGCAGCAGTGTGTTGATCTCACGGCGTCTGGATGTTCTGCGGGGCATCTTCAAACCGAAGACTTCAGTGTCCGCATTACCTGATGGCTGCGTTCTCACACTGGAGATGCGCTCAGGACTGCTGCGGGCTGAAGAGCCGCGCTCCTTTAGCGCTGCGGACTCCGGCGCACATGGGTGTGGACGATGAGCTTGCCTAACCCATCATGCGAATCTATTTCTTCTTCACATTCTCCGACACTGCCAGTGTCACCGCATCATCCAGCGCCCTCGGCCCGGAAGCCTGTCCGCTGTTGGTGCAGGCGATCATCGCATAGCCCTTCTCCGGCGCCACCCAGGCCACGCTGTGATTCATGGTGTTGCTGCCGTTGTGGGAGAGCACATGACCGCCCCAGCCTCTCTCCATCGTGAGCCATCCAAAAGCATAGCTCTCACCTGCCTGCGTCGGCTTGTGCAGGTGCTGATAGGCTTCCTGGGTCTTGAGCAGCTTGCCCTTGCCCACAGGTCCCGCGAGATGCTCGGCGATGAACTTCGCCCAATCACTGAGCGGCATGTGCACGGTTCCCGCGGGCCCGAGTGCAGGCACATTGTCCATTGTCGGGCCGTTCATGTTCGTGGGTTTGCCGTCACCATCGTGCGGCCACGGTTGGTCCACTTTCCCTGGCGTGCCCAGACCTCCGAAACCGGCGTCCTTGATGCCGAGCGGCTTGAACAGGCGCTTCTGCATCAGCTCCTCCCAAGGTCCTTTCCAGACCTCCTCCAGCATGTGACCCGCCAGCACATAACCCCAGTTGGAATACAGATGCTTTTCACCTGGCGCAGGAAGATCGGGCGTCCGCGCCGCGAGCGTCAGCGCCATCTCGCGCTGCGCCTCCATGTTCCCGCCTGCCAGCGCCAGCATGCCCCACATGGGATTCGCGGGCAGGCCTGACCAGTGGCTGAGCAGCTGCGTGAGCGTGGCCTTGGCCAGCGGCTTGCCCTTCAGATCCTTGTTCTTCGGAAATACCTCGCCCAGCGTGCTGTCCCACTTCAGCGCGCCCTCATCCACCGCGATGGCCGCCAGCGTGGATGTGATCGCCTTTGTGTTTGAGCCCAGGTGCCAGCAGTCGTCCAGTTTGACATCGATCTTGCCACCCTTCTTGCGTACCCCGGCCACGGCCGCGCTTTGCAATCCCTCAACAGTCACAAAAGCCGCGCCGATCGCTGGAAGGTCATGCTTGGCGCGGATCGCCTCCAGCTTCGGCTGCCAGGCTGCGTTGACCAGATCAACGGCTCCAAGACGGGCCAAGGGCAGAGCTGAGGCGGAAGCAGTCATGGCGATCCAGCGGCGGCGTGTGGTGGGCATAGTGCGCGCACCTCATCGTAAAAGGTCCGTTTGCTCAAGACAGAAATGCAGCGGAAGAAAATGAGAGCCGAATTGTAAGCCGTCCACGGTCTGCCCTTTCGCCCAACAAAAAGGGCGGCATCGCTGCCGCCCTTCGTGTGATTCAAAACAGGATCAAGCTCACTTCAGATCCGCAGGCTTCACGCCGCGCTTGAAGCCACGGAAGCGATGCGGATCCTTCTCATCCGTGCCGTCCTTCGTGCCATACATGAGCGGCTTGAACTCGCCCACATAGCCCACATCGGCGGAGGCAGGCACGTCCAGGCCGAGGCCCCAGTAGACACTATTCACCACCAGGCGGCGCAGGCTTTCATTCACCAGATCCGAGGCGGCACCCATCGTGGTGCAGAGCACTTTGTTGGTTTTGCCAGACTCGTTCTTCACCTCGCGGCTCCAAACCACAGGCATCATCGGCCCGTTCACATCCTGCTCCGTGCCGGCCTTGTTCTTCTTCTTGTAGCTGGCGGGTGCGCTCCCGGGCTCCATGCCGGCGACGACCTGACCACGCACGAGGATCACAGAGTCCGCCGGAGGTGCGGCTTCATACACATCCGTGGTGCCAAAGATGTCCGTCACACCGCGCAGTAGCGCATTGTCCTTCGCGGCAGGTTCGATCACGCCCTTCGTGGCCTCAGCACGATGCTTCCCCCAGTGACTCACCCAGGTCTCACCGAGGAAGATGCGGCCAAAACCACCCTCTGGGTTATTCCAGGCCCAGGCACCATACTTGCTGCCCTTGTCCATGTTGAAGGCATGCGTCGCGGTGCGCAGGCCGATGATCGGCACGCCGCGCTGCACGGCATCGTGGAAGTGTTTCATGTCCTCATCCGGCCAGTGGCGGAAACGGATCAGCATGATGATCGCGTCCGCGCTGTCGAGCGCCGCGGGATTCGTGAGGCTTGTCTGGTTGTTGGAGTCGATGTTCCCATCCTTGTCCACGGAGAAGAGCACCGTCGTCTTGAAGCCATGACGCTCGCTCAGGATCTTTGCCAGCATGGGCATGGCTTCCTCGCTGCGGTATTCTTCATCGCCGGAGATCAGCACCACGTGCTTGCCCTTGGCATCGCCCTTCGGTTCATAGGTGAGAAAGTCATCAGCAGCAGGGCAGGTGGCCAGCGGCAGGAGCGCGAGAGCAGACAAAAGAGTGCGGCGGTTCATGATCATGGATGGAGGGTTGGGCTAGGATGCTGAGCTAAGACGGCGGATAGCGTCCATCGTTTTCCGCCTGAAACCGGTTTTCCGGACAAAAAATCTGCGGCGCATCTCACGCGATTTGCATTGAGCAGGTTCCGGCCCGTCACTATCAGAGGAAAGACTCATCCTCTGGATGCCTCCAACCATGAACCCTGCTCCGATCCAAGGCCTGCTCCTGCTCACCGCGCTCACGGCGATGGCCGCCGACTCAGGAAAAAGCGCCCCCGACACCATGCCCGCCTCTCTCCAGCCTCCGGTCGCCGCCCAGCGTCCTTACACCTCCACTCATCATGGCATCACCCTCAGCGATCCCTGGCATTGGTTGAAGGATCCCGGCTACCCGAAAATCACGGACAAGGACGTGCTCTCCTACTTGAAGGAGGAGAACCGCTACTACGAGGCGCACATGGCGGACCAGAAGCCGCTCGTGGAGAAGCTTTTCCAGGAGATGAAAGGCCGCGTGAAGGAAGATGACAGCAGCGTGCCGCAAAAGGACGGTGACTGGCTCTACTCCTCGCGCTTTGACAAAGGCCTGCAGTACCGCCGCCACTACCGCCAGCCCGTGGGTGGAGGTGAGGAGCGCCTCATCCTGGATGAGAACAAGCTCGCGGAAGGCAAGGAATACTTCCACCTCGGCGACCTCGTCATCAGCCCGAATGGCAAGCTCATGGCCTATGCCTATGACGATGACGGCTCGGAGCGTTTTGAGGTGCATTTCCGCGATCTGGAAACCGGCGAGGAGCTTCCAGACATCATCCCCGGCATACTCTCCAGCCTCGTCTGGACCGCCGACAGCCAGGGCCTCGTTTACGGCCTCGCGAATGACAACTGGCGCACGGACAACATCCACTACCATCACCTCGGGGATGATCCGAAAAAGGCCAAGCTGCTCTACAAAGAGCCTGACATCGGCTTCAGCTGTGATGTGGATCTCAGCGCTCAAGAAGACTGGATCATGATCGAAACCGGCGATCAGGTCACAAGCGAGATCCGTCTGATCCCCGCCAGTGATCCCACCGCCAAACCCATCCTCGTCAGCGCGCGCAAAACCGGCCGCGAATATGTCGTCGATGTGCGTGATGGCACGCTCTTCATCCTAACCAATGATGAGCACGTGAACTTCCGTGTCGTCACAGCCACGGTCGAGAAACCCGGTGATTGGAAACAGATCATCGCCGGCTCTGACGAGCACTACTTCACCGGTCTCACCTTGTTTGAAAACTTCTTCGTCACCGAAGGGCGCGTACAGGGGCTCGACCAGATCGACATCCGCAGCTACGCCGAACCCACGAAGACGGAGAGGATCGCCTTCCCCGAACCCAGCTACACCGCCGACCTCGGCAACAACCCCGAATACAAGGTCGCCAAGCTGCGCATCGACTATGAATCCATGGTCACGCCTGCCACGGTGTACGACTATCATGTCGCGGAGAAGCGTCTTGAAACTCTGAAGGTCCAGCAGATCCCTTCTGGGTATGATGCCAGCCAGTATGAGACCGAGCGCGTCATGATCACCGCCCGTGATGGTGCGCAGATCCCGGTTTCCATCCTCACCAAAAAAGGTTTCAAAAAGGACGGAAGCCAGCCTCTGCATCTTTACGCCTACGGTGCCTATGGCATGGCGACCCCACCGGATTTCCACGCGAACCGCCTCACGCTGGTGGACCGCGGTTTTGCCTATGCCATCGCCCACATCCGGGGTGGCGATGATCTCGGCTACCAATGGTATCTGGATGGCAAGCTCTTGAAGCGAACGAACACCTTCAATGACTTTGTCGATGCCGCGCGTGCTCTCGTCAAACTTGGTTATGTCGCTGAAGGCCGCGTCACCGCCTCCGGTGGCAGCGCCGGTGGCGAACTCATGGGCGCCGTGGTCAACCAGGCCCCTGAGCTCTTCGGCGCCATCGTCGCTCACGTCCCCTTTGTGGATGTGCTGAACACCATGCTCGATGACTCCCTGCCGCTCACCCCTGGCGAGTGGCCCGAGTGGGGAAATCCCATCAAGGACAAGGCCGCCTTCGACTTCATCCAGAGCTACAGCCCGTACGACAACGTCCAGGCCAAGGCCTACCCTCCCATGCTCTTCACCTGCGGCCTCAATGACCCTCGCGTGACCTACTGGGAACCCGCCAAAATGGTCGCCAAACTGCGCGCCCTGAAGACGGACAAGAACCTCCTTCTCCTGAAGACCAACATGGGCGCCGGTCACGGCGGCAAATCCGGCCGCTTCGAGCGCCTTCACGAAGCCGCCGAAGAAGCCACCTTCATCCTCTGGCAGATGGGCATGAAGGACAAATAACCAGCCTCGAAGTCGCGAAGCGTCCCGGAGTGCTGTGGCAAAGAGGCACGGGCCACCGTGCCTCGGCGACACCGCTGGCGTGCGCACACAGCGCCATCTCGCCATGAAGGTTTTGTCCGCTTGCTGCATGCGCGGGGATCTTACGACAGGACGCTCAATCGCGCTCAGGCCTCAACAGGTCCAACTGCCCCTGCAACCCTCCTGAACTAGACGGGCGGAACATCACTGACGCTGCCTGATCAATGATCTCCTTCTGCACATCCAAAGTGCGACCGAAAAACTGCCGCCAGAGATCGAGGACATTCAATTTGAAGTGGTTCACCTCTCCTGCGGTGGGAGGACGAAAGAAAGGCTCGCACAGGCGCAAGTCTTCGAGCAACTCCGCTTCATCGGGATGTCCTCCGCAGAGCTTCCGCACTTGATGGACCGCCCGAAGGTCTTTCGCCACCAGACCATCCTGACCTTCGAAGCGGCTGCGATGCAGTTTGCCGATCAGCACATCCCGCAAATGAGGCACGACAATGCGCAGCCCATGCCGCGTTTCCACATGAGCACGGGCGAGGTAGTGAGGAGTCGTTTGGAACCACCCCGCCGGGCAGATTTGCACTCCATGAATCAATCCCGTCCTGCCCTGGGGCATGCGACTCGCGATGCCGCGCAATTCATCGGCGTGGGTCAAAACCATCACATCCGCATCCGCGCTGATGAATTCCTCATCCAGGCAAAGTTGGATAGGCGCTGATCCAAACACCGTGAGCTGCCCTTCAAAGTCTGGCAGAGTTTCCCGGACTGCCAAAAAGAAAGAGTCCAGTGCACGGCCTGCGACCGTCTCCCAACGCGGCTTCGGACACGACCAGCTCATGAATTCAAGGTGGGAAGAGAGTTCGAAATGGATCGGCGCTCCAGCCACCCCATGGCCTGTTTCACCAGCCGCTCCTCCACCATCGGATCACGGGCCAGCTCCTGCGCCAGCGAGCACCACTTCCTCCTCTGCCGCAGCCTCTGGCTCACCAGCACCCGCGCCACCAGCCGGGCCAGCCGATAGGGAAACACCACTGCCTCCGCTTCCGGAATCCGGAAGAGTCGCTGGGCCAGCGCAGAGTGCGCCTCACTGGAAGTGCTGGATGGCATCTGAAATAGCCTAAATCACCCACCACTATTCTCAACGTGCGATTTGCATCAGTGCTACCTCCGTTCTGGATGGCTTGGTCATAAGTGCCAATCAGTGTCCATCAGTGGTAAAAGCTGGGGCTTCACCCGCACATCTGGCCAATCTCCCGCCGCATCCCCGCAAATCCGGCATGAAAAATGCCCCGGGAGATGCGTATCTTCATCTCCCCAAGTTTGCTAAAAATGCCCCTGAATTCTCGCCACCTCGCCCTGGCCGGCTTTGTCGTCGCCGCGTCATCCATTTATGCTGCCCCGGATTGGAAGGCCGTGGAGCCTTTTCTGGCCGCGAAGTGCTACAGCTGCCACGGCGGCGAAAAAACGAAGGGCGATGTCGATTTGAAGCAGCTCGCGGGCGACCCCAAGCTGGCGACCGAGTTCGAAATCTGGACCAAGGTGAAGGACAGCATCGAAAGCGGTGACATGCCGCCGAAGAAGGCCAAGCAGCTCTCTCTTGAGGAAAAGGCCTCCATCACAGGATGGGTCACGCATTCGCTGAATGTGCTCGCCGAATCCAAGTCCGGAGATCCCGGCCCCGTGACCATGCGCCGCCTGACTAACGCAGAGTATGACTACACCATTCGCGATCTCACCGGTCGTGACTACCATCTCGCGGATGAGTTCCAGACCGATGGCGGCGGCGGTGAAGGCTTCACCAATACGGGCGATGTACTCTTCACCAGTCCCTCGTCCATCGACAAATACTTCGCCGCGGCGCGCAAGCTCGCGGAGCATGCTACGGTCATGCCGGGCACAGGCATCGTCTTCAATGCAGGCCGCATCGGCCTGCGTGGAGCTGAGCAGGTGAAAGCCCAGGCCCAACAAGGTTTGTATGTCTGGTATCAGCAGAAGGCCGCGCTGTATCTGCCCAAAGACTTCGATGACATGCGCGAGGCGGACTACATGCTCGCTTGCTGGAAGCACAAGCAGACGCAGAAGCCGCTGGACCAGCTCGCGAAGGAGATGAAGCTCAAGCTGCCCTTCCTGCAAAATTGGTGGAAGCTCGTGAACTCCACGGAGCCCAAGTCACGCTACCTCGATCTCGTGCGCGTCGGGTGGCGTGAGTTGCCAGCAGCCGTGAACGAAGCTCTGCCGCGCATCAAGAACATCCAGGCTGACCTGCTCTCCTGGAACAATCCCAAGAAGCCCGGCAGCGGCGTGCAGCGCCGTCAGCAGGATGCGGATGGCATCCGCCCCTACACCGTCAGCGCCGAGGTGAATGGCAAACCTCATGTGTTCCTCTGCATTGGCGACACGGGTGATGGTGGCAAAGGCGACATTGCCCTCATCGAGAAGGCCACACTGCGCACCAAGAAGGGCTGGCTCAAATACGCGGACTGGTTGCCGAAGCAGATCGAAGAGGACCGCAAAGTCCTCGCGGCCACACCGCCGCCTGCGGATGCCGACATGCGCAAACAGCGTCTCGCCGATCTCGAAAAAGTGAAGAGCTTGCTCGGCAAACATCCGCAGCCAGGACGGCAGATCGAAGCCCACTATATCGCGCTCACGGCGCCGCAGGTGCTGAAGATGCCCGTGCCACCGGACACCCTCGAGATCCGCGCCGAGGCGAGGCTCGACCTGAAGAACCCCGAAGCCGAGTTCGCCACCATCCAGTGGGCCTTCGCCACCGACAAGCCACGCGATGTCACCAAGATCATGCCCGGCGTGCTCACTGTCTGGAAGCGCCAGACCGAAGCCGCTCGCCTAACCATGAGTGATTTTGGACGCATGAAGGAAGCTTTTCCGGATATGTTCGAGCGCCGTCTCGAGGAGGTTGCGCGCAATCTCTACCGCAATGGCAAAGCGGGTATTGGCGTGTATTACCTCAGCGACGAGCAGCTCGGCCAAATCCTCGGTGACAAGGATCGCAAGCAGCTTGAGGCGATGAAGAAGGACTGGAACTTCGTCACGCCAGCCAAGCTCAGCGCCCAGCAGCAGAAGGACTATGACACTTCCTTGCTCTCTCATGTGCGCTACTTCGCCCAACGCGCCTGGCGCCGACCTCTGGCCAGTGAGGAAGCCAAGAAGCTCGAAGCCCTCTATGTGGACGGCCGCACCAAGGGCCTCGACTCTGAATCCGCCGCGCGTGAGGTCATCGTGCGTGTGCTGGTGTCGCCTAACTTCCTCTTCAAGGCCGAGACATTGCCACAAGTGGCCGACACCAAGGCCACCGATGTCCCGCTAAGCGCGCATGAGCTTGCTTCACGCCTCAGTTACTTTCTCTGGGCCTCCATGCCTGACTGGGAACTTAGCAAGGCCGCGAATGATGACAGCTTGTTGAAGCCTGAAGTGCTCGCCGCACAAACGCAGCGCATGCTGCGTGATTCAAAGGCATCGGCGCTTGCGAAGGAGTTCGCGGGTCAGTGGCTGAAGTTCAGCGGCTTCGAATCGTACAACAACGTAGATGACAAGAAGTTCCCGCAGTTCACCAACGAGCTGCGAGATGACATGCAGCGCGAAATCGTCGAGTTCTTCACACATCTGGTGCGCGATGACCGGAATGTCGCTGATATCATCGGCGGCGACTACACCTTCGTGAATGAGCGCCTCGCCAGCTTCTACGGCATCCCGGAGATCAAAGGAGGCGAATTCCGCGAGGTGAAGGCCGCGCAGCAAAACCGCGGCGGCATTCTCGGCATGGCCGCCATCCTCACCAAGACCTCCCGCCCTCAGCGCACCAGCCCCGTGCTGCGTGGTGACTATCTCTATCAAGTCGTGCTTGGCTTCAGCTCCCCGCCTCCTCCGCCGAACGTGCCTGAGCTGAAGGAGACCACGAAGCCCGCCTCATTGCGTGAAGCCCTCATGCAGCATCGCGCTGACCAGGCCTGCTCCGTCTGCCATGATCGCATCGACCCGCTCGGTTTCGCGCTGGAGAGTTTTGATCCCATCGGCCGCCTTCGTATCGCCGATGAAGCCGGCGGTAAGATCGACGATACCGGCGAGCTCAAGGACGGCACCAAATTCCAGGGCCTTGCCGGTCTACGCGACTACCTGAAGAAGAACCAGCCCCAGTTCACCAACCAATTTTGCCGCAAGCTCCTCGGCTACGCCCTCGGCCGCCAGACCCTCCCCAGCGACCGCAAGCTGCTCGCGCAAATGCAGGACTCCCTGAAGAAGAACAACGGCAAGTTCTCCGCTGCCGTCGTCGAAGTCATCAAAAGCCGCCAGTTCCTGAACCGCCGCAATGAAGCTGCCGTTGCTGGCAACTAGCGGAGATCAGTCCAACGGATGCCGCTCCAAAATGGCCTGTCTCTGCAATTGATTAAGGTCACTATTGAACTGGAGCAGCCAGGCGGTGGTGCGGCCGATGTCGGTGAATCCCAGGATGCGGACACCATCACGTTTGAAGTGATCTTCCCAACAATCTTTTCGAGGGTCGAAGAGTCGCACAGGCAGATTTGTATCCGGATCGAGACTGAACAGATTTGTACCCTTGTGCAGATTGCAGCCTGGACAGGCGAGAGCGAGATTGTCCTCCGTGCTTGGGCCGCGATGCTGCCGTGCGACGATATGCTCGACATGAAACGCTGCATCGATCTCATCCTCCATGCGGAGGCGGCAATACTCGCAGCGCCAAAGCGCCCTTTCGCGAACACGATCTCGCAGCTTTGAGTCCACGATCAGGCTGCCTTGATCAACTTGAGAAACGTCCCTGCTTTCATTCGCAGGATCGACATGAACTTCCCGGATTGGATGAGCGCCTCATACTCACTGTGCTCTGCAGCCGTGAGCTGGCCTTCGTTCGCTTTTTCTCCCAATTCCTCCATGCGAGAGATCCTTTCAGGATTGGGCGGCATGTTCACAAGCCGCTGGGCGCCTTCCACCGTGAAGATAGGGGCGGCAGGGTCGAGCACCTGCTCCAGCTCAGCGAATGCGTTCATACCGCTGATTTTGCCACACCCGCTCTGTGGCTGCAAGCCCCGGCTTATCGATGCCATTCTGGCTTTTGGCTCACTTCCCATTGGCAACAGGGTCCAATGAATATCTCGGGAAGGAGGTGAAATGACCAGCCCTGTTCTGCGTTCAAACCCTCGCCCATGCGCTGGCCCCTCCTCTTCCTTGCCCTCTGCACCTCGCTCACCGCGGCGGATCGTCCAAACATCCTGTTCTTCTTCGCGGACGACCAGCGCTACGACACGCTCAGTTGCGCGGGCCATCCCATCGTGCAAACACCGGCCATCGATCAACTCGCGGCCGAGGGCGTGCGTTTCAGCAATGCCCATGTGACCACCCCGGTGTGCTGGGTGAGCCGCGCGGTGCTCTTCACAGGCCAGTGGGCGCGCTCGCATGTGCAGCGCAGCATGGTGCCCGTCGTCAAACCCGAAGCCGCCGCCACCATCTACCCGGTCGTGCTCCGCGAAGCAGGCTACCGCACCGCGCACTTCGGCAAATGGCACTTCCGTGGACCGCAAGGCTTCAAGCCCGAGGCGCAGTTTGATGCCTTTGAAAGTATCACTCGCAATCCCTACATCAAGACATTGCCGGATGGCACAAAGCGCCATGAAACCGACATCATCTGTGATCGCGGCATCGACTTCATCAAGGCGCAGTCGAAGGACAAACCCTTCTGCATCCAGCTTTCCTTCAATGCCGCTCACGCGGAGGACAACGATCATCGTCCCGGCATTGGCCACTACCCCTGGCCGGAATCCACGAACGGCATGTATGAGGACCGCAGCATCCCTCCACCACGGCTCGGGGATCCGGCCATCTATGAGGCGCATCCGCAGTTCCTGAAGGACAGCATCAACCGCTCGCGCTTCTTCTGGGGTTACGACACACCTGAGAAGTATGAGACGAACGTGCGCGCTTACTACCGCATGATCAGCGGCATCGACAAAGGCATCACGCGAGTGCTTGCGGCGCTGAAGGAAGCAGGCCTGGATGACAATACCATCATCGTCTACTCCGCTGACAATGGTTACTACCTCGGCGACCGCGGCTTCCAGGGCAAGTGGTCGCACTACGAGGAGTCTCTCCGCGTGCCGATGGTCATCTACGACCCACGTTTGCCCAAGGATAAGCGCGGGCGTGTGACCGATGAGCTCGTGCTGAATGTCGATCTGCCCGCCACCTTCATCGCATGGACCGGAGCCAAGCGTCCCAATGCCTATGAAGGCCGCAGCCTGTCCACATTGGTGGAGGGCAAAGGCAGTGACAAACCCTGGCGCACTCACTTCTTCGGCGAGCATGTGGATCTCGCTCCCACGCTCACCTGGGAGGGCGTGCGTGATCAGCGCTATGTCTATGCGCGCTACTTTGATCAGAAGCCCACCTTCGAGTTCCTGCATGATCTGAAAACCGACCCCGATGAGTTGAAGAACCTGGCTGCCGATGCAGCGCATGCTGACACATTGCAAAAGATGCGCCAGCTCTGTGATGTCGAGATGAACACCCGCGGAGGAGCCCTGCCGCCGCTCGACCAGAGAGGCCCGCAAGTGGAGGGCAAAGGGCCGAACAAGAAGAACAAGAAAAAGAACAAGTCCGACCAGTGACCTGTTCACCCAACCATTCATGAAAGCGTTCATTACTCTCCTGCTTTTCGCCCTTGGCTCTTCGCTCTTGGCCGCTGACAAGCCTAACATTCTTTTCATTGCCATTGATGACCAGAACGACTGGATCGGCCACCTCGGCGGTCATCCCATGGCCAAGACGCCGAACATAGACAAGCTCGCGGCGCGCGGCACCACCTTTACCAACGCGCATTGCAACATGCCGCTGTGCAATCCCTCGCGCACCAGCCTCATGCTCGGCCTGCGTCCGACCACCACGGGCATCTATGGCCTCTCACCCTGGTTCCGGACCTTGCCGCAGTGGAAGGATCGCGTGGCCCTTCCCCAGCACTTCGCCAATCACGGCTACCTCACCGCCGCCACGGGCAAAGTGTATCATGGTGGCAATGGAGGTGGAGGAGGAAAGGGCAAAGGCAAGAAGGCTAAGGACAAAGCTGTCGTAACCAAGACCGAGACACCCGAGTTCCAGGTCACCGCTCCGTATGGTGGCGTCGGCACCAAGCCACCGAAGAAGCTGATTGGTGATACGCCGATGGGCAACAACGGTCTGATGGACTGGGGCGTGTGGCCACTCGACAACGACGACACCGGCAAAGGCGACTATCAAGTCGCCTCCTGGACTGCTGAGCAGATCAAATCCGCACCCAAGGACAAGCCCTTCTTCATCGCCGCAGGCTTCTTCCTTCCCCACGTTCCTTGTTATGCCACGCAGAAGTGGTTCGACCTCTATCCGGATGACGACAGCGTGCTTCCCAAGATCATCGAGAACGACCGGGCAGACACCCCACGTTTCTCCTGGTATTTGCACTGGAGCCTTCCTGAGCCACGCCTGAAATGGGCGAAGGAGAATAACCAATGGCGCAACCTCGTGCACAGCTATCTCGCCTGCACCAGCTTCGTCGATTCGCAGATCGGCCGCCTGCTCACCGCCTTGGATGAAGCTGGAGTCGCCGACAACACCATCGTCGTCATCTGGGGCGACCATGGCTGGCATCTTGGCGAAAAGGAGATCACCGGCAAAAATAGCCTCTGGGATCGCGGAACGAAGGTTCCCCTCATCTTTGCTGGTCCAGGCGTGAAGTCCGGCCAGCGCTGTAACCAGCCTGCGGAGCTTCTCGATATCTACCCCACACTCATCGACCTCGCCGGCGTGACCAAGCGCGATGACCTCGAAGGCCTCAGCCTCCTGCCGCAGCTTCAAGATGCCGTCACGAAGCGCGAGCGCCCCGCCATCACCAGCCATAACCAAGGCAACCACGGCATCCGCAGCGAGAAATGGCGCTACATCCACTACGCCGATGGCAGCGAGGAACTCTACGACATGGTCAGTGACCCCAATGAATGGACCAACGTTGCTTCAAAAGCCGAGAATGCCGCCATCATCGAGGAGCACAAAAAATGGCTCCCCAAGATCGACGTCCCGCCTGCTCCCAACAGCGCCAGCCGAGTCCTCACCTATGACAAGAAGACCGACGAAGCAGTGTGGGAAGGCACCACCGTGAAGCGCACGGATCCGATCCCGCAGTGAGCCCACGATCACGGAGTTAGGAGCTTCTTCGCCCCATCCTCAGCCTTAAAACTCATCTGCAGGCTCTGCGCACCTGACTTCAAATGCAGGAGATTCACCTGATCTTTGAAGATGTTTCCGAAGACCGCATGCCTCAATACGCATCCCGTCAGCTCGCCCTTCACCGACATCTCAAAGTAGAGCGTCACAGCCGGATCATTCGCCTGGGCACTCTCCTCGTCCTGCTCGCGTCCCACCCATCGGATGTCGGCCGGCTTGCCAGAAGCGTCCGTCAAGACAAAGGTTTTGGTTAGGTAATCCTGAATCACCGCATCAAACTGCTCCACGGGCGTCTTCTCAAAGCTCAGCAGCTTTTCGGAGTGCCGCATCAGCGCCAGCTCGAGGTCGTTGATGAACACCGTCAGGCTCACCTCCAACTTCTGAGTGGCCGCGTTGTATTCCGCTTCCGTGGTCGATTGATGCAGTGAATGAGCCTGCGCCCACGAGCAGCAGGCCAGCGTCAGAAAGATGGCGGCACTTTGGAGTAAGGTTCTCATCTCCTTCTGACGGTTGGCTCGAAATCACGAACAGCCCAGCAAACGCTCACTTGGGCTTCACGTTCTTCACGCTGTCCTTGGCCTTGCCCTTCTCCTTCTCTTCAGTCTCGATTTTGATGACGGTCTTGCTCTCATCCTTGTCGGGCTTGGTCACCTCACGCATTGGGTTCGGAGCCTTGTCATCCTTGAAGAGCTGGAACTTGCTCTTCACCGGGCGGCGCGGCCAGAAGTTGTTCTCCACATTCGTGTCCACCAGCTCCTGACGTGGGTCAAAGGTCACCGCCTTCAGCTCCTTCTTGGTGAGCAGCAGCTTCGAGGCTTTGTTCGTGTTGAAGCGCCAGATCTCCGCCGGGAGTTTGATCTCCTCGCTGGTGCCATCGGTGTATTCCGCCTTGAGAACCACCGGCGTCACAAGACCGCCGACGTTGCTGAGCTCGATGACGTAGAAGTTATGTTTCGTCTGCAGCAGGGCGGGATCGATCTCCTCTTCTTTGAGATCTTTTAGGAGGGCTTCGAACTTCTTCTTCTCGCTCGGCAGCACGGTGGTCTCGTTGAAGCTGTCATAGAAGTCCTTCAACTCAGGGAAGCGGTCGATGCGCTTGGACAGCGGATAGTTCCGCTCACGTGTCGTGGTTTGCGGCAGCTCATCTTCCTCCTTTTTCTTTTTCGGCTTCTCGATCGCAGGATCCCGGGTGTCGAGCTGCATCCACTTCACCTCGTCGATGGCCACATCGACATGATCCACGCTGTAAAACCATCCGCGCCAGAACCAGTCGAGATCCACGCCGCTCGCATCCTCCATGGTGCGGAAGAAATCTGAAGGCGTCGGCCGCTTGAACATCCAGCGCTTTGCATAGGTCTTGAAGGCATGATCAAAGGCCTCGCGGCCCAGGATATGTTCGCGCAGAACGTTCAGCGCCACGGTCGGCTGGCCATAGGCATTCGGGCCGAGATCAGCGATGGATTCTGAGTTGGTCATTACCGGCACGCGATCCGAGAGGCGCATGTAGTCCACCATGCCACGCTCGCCGCGGCGATGCTTCCAGTCATTCTCCCACTCTTCCTCCGTGAGATATTCGACAAAAGAGTTCAGGCCTTCATCCATCCAGGTCCACTGGCGCTCGTCAGAGTTCACGATCATCGGAAAATAGTTGTGACCCACCTCATGAATCACCACACCAATGAGCGCATATTTGGTTCGCTCAGGATAGGTGCCGTCCTTCTCCGGACGCGGGCCGTTGAAGCAGATCATCGGGTACTCCATGCCACCGACCGGACCATTCACCGACCAGGCAACGGGATATGGATACTCGAAGGTGTAGCGTGAGTAGACCTGGATCGTGTGCGCGATGGCATGCGTGGAGTACTTGTCCCACAGCGGCAGCGCCTCTTTCGGATAAAGCGACATCGCCATCACCGGCACGCCCTTCACCTGCGCACCTTCCACGGCCATCGCATCCCACATGAACTTGCGGGAGGAGGCAAAGGCGAAGTCACGCACGTTCTCGGCCTTGAAGACCCAGGTCTTCTTGCCCTTCGGCTTGCCTTTCTCGGCGGCCTTCGCTTCCTCAGGCGTGACGATGAAGACCGGCTTCTTCGTTTCCGTTTGTGCTTTCTTCAAACGCTCGCGTTGGTTGGGGGTCAGGATCTCCTCACCATTCTGCAAGGCACCCGTGGCGGCCACCAGATGGTCATCCGGCACCGTCAGGCGCACTGTGTAGTCACCGAACTCCAGGGTGAACTCACCGGTGCCGAGAAACTGTTTGTTAATCCAGCCCGCGTAGTCCGTGTAGGCCGCCATGCGCGGAAACCACTGCGCGATGGTGTAGATGGTGTTGCCATCCTCCTTGAAATGCTCGTAACCCGTGCGCGCATTGATGCGCTCGCAGTCATTGATGGGATAGCTCCAGGCGATCTTGAAGACGAAGTCCGCACCCGCGGCCAGCGGATCTGGCAGGTCGAGCCTTAGCATGGTCTTCACGATGCTGTGCGGCAGCGCCTTGCCTTTCGCATCCGTCAGCTTGCTGATCTTCATCTCACCATCGTAGCTCTCATAGGCCAGCAGGCGGTCGAGCGCATAGTAACTGATCTTCTCCGGATCCACCCCACGCTTCGTGTTAGGCACAGAGCGCGAGTCCGCACTATGAGACAGGTAGTTCTGGTCAAGCTGCACCCAGAGGTAGGTCAGCGCGTCAGGCGAGGTGTTGTGGTAGGTCACCGTGGCCTCGGCGGTGATGGTGCGCTTCACGTCATCCAGCTCCACATCCACGTCATAGTCCGCGCGGTTCTGCCAGTAGTCCTTTCCAGGTGCGCCGGAGGCGTTGCGCTGAGACGAGGGCGTCGGCACCGAGGAGTCGAGCTGCTGAAATTTGCCGACAGGCGCCCCGGATTCAGCGGCGGCAGCGAGCGGGAGAAGGGCGGAAAGAGAAAGCAGGAGGCGTTTCATCGCCCGGCATTCTTCCGAAGCCGGGAGGAATGGCAAGCCCTGTCTCGATGCATATCGCGATCACGCTGTCTGTTTCGGATGACGAGAGGGGCTGGGCGGGAACGCGGCTCGTTGGGCCATGACTTGTTCATGGGCCGCAGAGGCCGGCATTCCACCGCCCAGCCCTTCACGCTCGCATCCAACGCGAAGTGTTTTGGGCGGCCGCCTACCTTGTGCGGCGACGGCGGAGCAGGGTGAGAAAGCCGGTGATGGCGATAAGCAGTGCGCCCGCAGGTTCTGGCACGGCATGTGTTTGCAGGTCGAAGTTCGCCGGATCCACCGTGTAGTTGCCCGCGCCCTGCTGGTTGTTCACGCCGCCATAGATGACCGTGGACGCCTCAGACACGCGCCACTCCAGCGGCATGTCGGTCTTGTCTCCGGGAATGGGGAAGCGCCAGTCGTCGGCACTGTTAAGATCAAAGCCGTCGTTGGTGATCAAGGCCCACTCACTGAGGAGGTCCATGGCGTTGAAGGCGTTGTAGATGAAGATGTAGGCCTGCTCATTCGGAGCGAAGCTGTAGGCGGGAAGCGGCGGTGACGAGTCAGAGATGCCACCATTAAGCAGCGTGGCACTGGAGGCAAAGTAGCTGGCCGAGGAGTTCCAGCCATCCGGCGCCACGGCGCGGTCAAAGACCTTCCAGTTTGACTGCCATTGATCGAGATTGTCACCCGTGGGGATGAAGCTGCCGAAGGAGCCGAGCTCGAAGGTGTAGCTGTCATCCAGTGCATTGCCGTTGCTGTCCAGGATGTTGCCACCCACGGAGCTGCCCCAGTCAATGGTCCTGGAGTGCACAGCCGTCGCACTGATTCCGATCAAGGCAGCGAGAAGAAGGATGCGTTTCATAAGAGAGGTCATAAAAAATGGTTAGGCGAGAGGTGAGAAAGGAAGACAGGTCATGGTGTCCACGGCATCGGCATCACGTAGGTCGGCAGGCCGACACGCATCTTGTAAAGAGAGCCTGCGGTGGCCTTGAAGATCAGCAGGTTGTTCTCGTTGATGAGCGAGGCATTGTTCAGTTCCGTCCAATACTGCAGGGCACCGGCGCTGAGCAGGAAGTGGTTGTAGTAGGCCATGGACTGCGTGCTGGTGTAGCCCTTCCAGAAGAGCAGTTCGTCAGCCTTGGTCGGATCCCGGCTGCCCAGGAAGCCTGCCGCCGTGGTCATGCCGCGCATGACCGGGCTCTGATCCATCGGATAACCGCTGCCGATGAAGTTCGGGCCCTGGGCAAGCGGGCAGGCAAAGGCGTTGGCGCGCACCATGCCGTGCCAGAGGACTTCCTGCGGCACTCCCTTCGGATGGGTAAACCAGCCCTCGCTAGGATCCACGATGAGCGAGCTGTAGTCTGTCAGGGACACATCGTTCGTCAGCACCCACTTCGGATTGCCTCCATTCGCATACAGCCAGTAAATCTTGAAGGCGCCAGCCACGCGGTCGTAGAACAGCACACGGTCACCGGTGGACGGATTGTTCGTGGCCGCAAACTGATTGCGAGGGAAGAGATCGTTCAGTGTGTGGTGCTCACGGATCACTGCTTTGTCACCCGTGAGGTTCGCAGGGATGCTGGTCAGCGTGTTGCGCAGATGGCTCGGCACCAGCGCGATCATGGTGGCTGTGCTCGCCGCTTCATTGATCTCGAAGCGATGACCTGTGTTGTCACCGGAGAAGATCTCCACGTAATACTGACGTCCTGGAGCAAACTGCGCCACGATGCTGCTGCCACCAGCGCTGGTGGTCACATTGAGCGTGCTGCCCACCACGGCATCGATGGTGCCGCAGAAGTTTTTGTCCTTCAGATAGGGATGACCGGTCATGACGCACTCGGTGTTCAGCAGGCGGCGCGTCCAGCCAAACACAGGCGTGGTCGCGTTGGTCTCGGGGGTGTTGTCACCATTTTCATCCAGCTCCAGATAGAGCCTGACGAAGCCCTGGGTCAGCCCGGTGAAGAACGGATCGCTCTCCACATCCGCATAGGTCAGCGTCTCCGTGCCATCACCATTGGTGGTGACGGTCGGGATGATGGACAGCGCATTCCAGCCAGCCGGTGATGCCGAAAGCGCACCGATGCCCATGAGCGCGTAGGTCACATCATCCGGGCCTCCGGAGATGCGGTTGAAGGACACGTCCAGTCTGCCGGTGAGAGTATTGCGCACGCCGCGGAAGGCTGGCGATGTCTGCACGCCAGTGGCTGGATTCAGGTTCAGCGCATACTCCACCAGATCGGTGTAGCAGTCGCCGTCGCCGTTGGAGCCTGGGTTCGGACCGCTGCCGGTGATCTTCTTCCAGTAGTCATACTTGCGTGGTGTGCGCAGACGCAGCGGGATGTTGTTGTTGATCACGAAGGGATCCCCCGACTCAAGCACGAAGCTGAGGTAGTAGGGATTCGCCACAGCGCTGAAGTTCGCCATGTAGCCTGGATTCATGGTATCTTCAGCAGAGCCGAGCGCATGAGGATCAGGCTGGCCGGTCGGGTCATAGCTGGCACCTGCCACAGGGCGTGCGGGATCGATGATGTAACCGGTCGGCGGCGTGTAGCTGAGCGTGTAGGTGCCCGGCGTGCCATCCGTGAGGAAGCTATACTGACCGGTGCTGCCATCCTGCAGGATGGTGATGCCCGCTCCCGGAGGCCCGCTGACAAAGATGCTGCCGCCGGTGATGATCTGGCCCGTGACCACATCATAGGCATAGCCGGCAGGATCCACCGCATCGAGGAAGTCATTGCCCAGGCTGTCGCTGCCGTTGAGGACGACGAGGATCAGGTTGTCATTGCCGCCCTGCGTGTCGGTGGTGCTGGTCGCGCCTTCAGGATCGATCTCCTGGATGAAGTAGGTCCCGTCTGGCAGACCGGTAAAGGTGTAGGTGCCAAGCGCATCCGTGGCGGTCTCGCGGATCAGTTGATCGATGCCGTCATCATAGACACCATTGTCATTCGTGTCCGCGAAGAGGCGGATGGTCACGGAAGGCACCGGCTGGTCGCTGTCACTCAGGCTGCCGTCCAGGTCATAGTCATCACGAACCTGGCCGCTGATGGTGCGCATGCCGACGATGGCGGTGAAGCCGAAGTCGATCGTGTCATCGACCTCGCCTGCGGTCAGCGCGATGACGGGGCTGATCGTGGCTGCGGAAACAGTGGCTTGGATGCCGTTGTCATCATTGTCCTGCTGGTCGTCAGTCGTGCTGGTCGTCGTGGAGGACAGCGGATAGGCAGCCGGCGCCGTGCTGATGCGCAGGCGATACAGGCCTGGAGCCACATCGGCGAAGCTGTAGAGGCCACCGCCTGCGGTCGTGCTTGTCGTGGGCTGCACACCTGCGGTGACTGCATCGCTGTCGATGGAGGCGCCAGCGTCCGTCAGCAACTCCACCACCACACCATTGATGCCTGCCTCAGAGAGATCCTTGAAGCCGTCGTTGTTGCTGTCATTCCAAACGAGGTTGCCGATGGTGACAGCCTGCTCCTCCACGAAGCTCACGTTGTCTGTGGCAGTGCCAGCGTTCACAATCACAGGTGACTGCGTGTTTGACGTGACGCTGAGATAGCCAGCAGGATCCGTCTCCACCACACGATAGGTGCCAGGAGCCAGATTGGCGAAGCTGTAGGCACCGCTGGCATTGGTGGTCGTGGTCGTCGGTTGCACGCCAGGAGTGATGTCATCACTATCGATGTCGTTGCCATTGCTGTCCTTGAGAGTCAGCGCGACGCCGCTCAGCGGATCATCGCCGATGTCGTCGTTGTCGATGTCCGCCAGCACGCTGCCGCTGATGCTGCCAAGCTGCTCATCCACAAAGTTGGTGCCGGTGGTGGGTGATCCTGCCACCACGTTCACAGGACTCACCGTGTTCGTAGTGACACTAACATAGCCGGCTGGATCCGTTTCTACCACACGGTAGCTGCCAGGAAGGAGCCCTGTGAAGGTGTAGACACCGCTCGCGTTGGTGACCGCGGTTGTGGGCTGCACGCCAGGAGTGATGTCATCGCTGTCGATATCGTTGCCGCTGATGTCCTTGAGCGTCACCGTGACACCGCTGATCGGGTCATCACCGCTGTCATCATTGTTCGTGTCAGCGAGCACACTGCCGCTGATGCTGCCAGGCTGTTCATCCACAAAGTTCACGTTGGTGGTTGTTGCCCCTGGCATCACAACGACTGACGCCACTGTGTTTGACGTGACACTGGAGTAGCCCGCAGGATCTGTCTCTACCACACGATAGGTGCCTGGGATCAGGCCGGTGAAGCTATAGGCACCGCTGACATTGGTTGTCGTGGTCGTTGGCTGCACGCCTGCGGTCACAGCATCACTGTCGATGTCGTTGCCGTTGCTGTCCTTCAGCGTCAGCGTGACGCCGGTGAGCGGAGAATCACCATCATCATCGTTGTCCGTGTCAGCGAGCACGCTGCCACTGATGCTGCCAGGCTGCTCATCCACAAAGTCGATGCCGCTGCTCTCGGTGCTGGCCGCCACATTCACATTCATCACCGTGTTCGGTGTGACGCTGAAGTAGCCCGCAGGATCGGTTTCCACCACCCCGTAGGTTCCAGGACGCAGGCCTGTGAAGCTGTAAGCGCCGCTGGCATCGCTGATCGAGGTCGTCGGCTGCACACCTGCCACGAAGTCGTTGCTGTCGATATCGTTGCCGCTGCTGTCCCTCAGGGTCAGCACGACACCATTGATTGGATCGTCGCCATCACCATCGTTGTCGGTGTCAGCGAGGACTCTGCCGCTGATGCTGCCAGCCGCCTCGTCCACAAAGTCGACATTGCCCGTCACCGCATCTGCGATCACCACCACCGGACTGACCAGATTTGCCGTGACGCTGAAGTAGCCAGCGAGATCAGTCTGACTCACGCGGTAGGTTGCAGGACGCAGGCCCGGGAAGAGGTAAACGCCGCTGGCGTTGGTGGTCGTCGTCGTGGGCTGCACACCTGGAGTGACCTCATCGCTGTCGATGTCATTGCCGTTGCTGTCCGTCAGCGTCAATGTCACTCCACTGAGCGGATCATCGCCATCATCATCGTTGTCGGTGTCAGCCAGCACCGTGCCGGTGATGCCGCCCGCTTTTTCATCCACGAAATTGATGTCGGTGGTCTCCGTTCCTGCCACGACGTTCACGGGCGACAGGGTGTTGGCCGTGACGCTAAAATAGCCCACTGGATCGGTTTCCACCACACGATAGGCACCTGGAGGCAGCTCCGCGAAGCTGTAAGCACCGCTGGCATCCGTCAGCGTTGTCGTCGGCTGGATGCCAGGAGCGCCCAGATCACTGTCGATATCGTTGCCATTGCTGTCTCGGAGCGTCAAAAGTACACCGCTCATCGGCGTGTCACCGTCATCGTCATTGTCGGTGTCAGCCAGCACCGTGCCGGTGATGCTGCCGAACTCTTCATCCACAAAGTTCACGTCAGAAGTCTCGGTTGCTGCCACGACATTCACGGGGCTCAGCGTGTTTGAGCTGACGCTCAGATAGCCCATGGGATCCGTCTCGACGACACGGTAGGTGCCCGGACGCAGCCCCACGAAGAAGTAGCTGCCGTTGATGTCGGTGATGGCCGTCGTCGGCTGAATGCCGACGGTCACAGCATCACTGTCGATGTCATCTCCATTGCTGTCCTTCAGCGTCAGCGTGACACCACTGATGGGATCATCGCCGATGTCGTCATTGTCGATGTCAGCCAGGACGCTGCCTGTGATGCTGCCAGCCTCTTCATCAATGAAATTGATGTCAGACACGGCTGTTCCTGCCACGACATTCACGGGAGAAAGAGTGTTGGACGTGACACTGAAGTAGCCCGTGAGATCTGTCTCTACCACGCGATAAGTGCCCGGGCGCAGACCCACGAAGGTGTACACACCGCTCGCATCCGTCGTCGTGGTGGTGGGCTGCACGCCGGGAGTGATGTCATCACTGTCGATGTCATCCCCATTGCTGTCTTTCAGCGTGATCGTGACACCGTTGATCGGCATGTCACCATCGTCATCATTGTCGGCGTCCGCGAGCACTGTGCCGGTGATGCTGCCAGCTTCCTCATCCAGGAAGTCGACATCGCTGGTCACCGCATCTGCAGTCACCACCACGGGCGAGGTCGTGTTGGGCGTGATGCTGAAATAGCCTGCCAGATCTGTTTCCACCACCTGATAGCTACCGGGTGACAGGTTCGCGAAGCTGTAGACGCCATTGCTGTCAGTCGTGGTCGTGGTGGGCTGGACGCCTGGAGTGCCGTCGTCACTGTCGATGTCGTTGCCGTTGCTGTCTTTAAGTGTGATGGTGACACCGCTGATCGGATCGTCACCGATGTCATCGTTGTCGATATCCGCCAGGACAGTGCCGGTGATGCCGCTGAGCTGCTCATCCACAAAGTCGATGCCGCTGGTGGTCGTGCCAGCAACTACATCCACCGGGAAGACGGTGTTGGGCGTGATGCTGAGATAGCCTGTAGGATCGGTCTCGACGACACGGTAGCTGCCAGGACGCACGCCAGTGAAGGTGTAGGCTCCGCTGCCATTGGTGGTGGCCTCGGCAGGCTGGATGCCAGGCGTGAACGGATCAGAGTCGACATCGTTGCCGAGGCTGTCCTTCAGCGCCAGCGTGACGCCGCTGAGCGGAACATCACCATCGTCATCGTTGTCCGTGTCAGCCAGGACCGTGCCGGTGATGCTGCCCTCTTGCTCATCCACGAAATCCACATCTGCGGTGACCATGCCGGCGACCACAATCACAGGGGACACCACATTTGAACTCACGCTGAAGTAGCCTGGGAGGTCGGTCTGCTCGACGATGTAGGTGCCTGGCAGCAGGTTGACGAAGGAGTAGAAGACATAGAAGCCATTGCTGTCAGTGGTGGTCGCGGTTGGCTGGATGCCAGGAGCGATGAGGTCGCTGTCGATGTCATCACCATTGCTGTCTTTCAGCGTGACCGTGACACCGCTGATCGGCGTGTCACCGATGTCATCATTATCCAGGTCAGCCAGCACCGTGCCGGTGATGCTGCCGGGCTCTTCGTCCACAAAGCTCACATCATTCGTCGCTGTGCCAGCCGCCACAACCACAGGCGTGACAGTGTTTGGTGAGACGCTGAAGTAGCCCGCTGGATCGGTTTCAATCACGCGATAGCTGCCGGGAGGCAGACCCGCAAAGGTGTAGGCACCGCTAGCGTTGGTCGTCGTGGTGGTGGGTTGCACACCTGCCGTGACGGCATCGCTGTCGATGTCATTGCCGTTGCTGTCCTGCAGCGTGAGAGTCACTCCGCTGATGGGGTCATCACCCATGTCATCATTGTCAGCATCGGCCAAGACCGTGCCGCTGATGCTGCCAGCCTGCTCATCGACGAAGTTCACGTCGCTGGTTGTCTGGCCTGCTGTTACCTGGACCGGGGCCACCGTGTTGGAAGTGACACTGAAGTAACCGACGAGGTCGGTTTCCACGACACGGTAGGTGCCTGGGGTCAGACCCGCGAAGGTGTAAGCGCCGCTCGCATCGGTCGTCGTGGTGGTAGCCTGGATGCCAGCGGTGACGAGGTCGCTGTCGATGTCATCACCGTTGCTGTCCTTCAGAGTGATCGTGACACCGCTGAGAGGATCATCGCCGAAGTCATTGTTGTCGATATCAGCGAGCACGGTGCCCGTGATGATTCCAGCCTGCTCATCGACGAAGTTCACATCATTCGTCGGTGTGCCTGCCGCCACGGTCACAGGGGCGACCGTGTTTGGAGTGACGCTCAAGTAGCCCACTGCATCTGTTTCAACCACGCGATAGTTGCCTGGAGGCAGCCCGGCGAAGGTGTAGACGCCATTGATGTCGGTGGTGGTCGTCGTCGGCTGGATGCCACCGGTGACTGGATCACTGTCGACGTCATTGCCGCTGCTGTCCTTCAGCGTGAGGGTGATGCCACTGAGAGGCGTGTCGCCATCGTCGTCATTGTCTGTATCGGCCAAAACTGTGCCGCTGATGCTGCCCGCCTCTTCATCCACGAAGTCGATATCGCTGGTGACCACACCTGCCACGACGACCACAGGCGAGATCGTGTTTGGGGTCACACTGAAGTAACCGGCGGGATCCGTCTCAACCACACGATAGGTGCCCGGGACGATACCCGCAAAGCTGTAGTTGCCGCTCGCATTGGTCACTGTGGTCGTGGGCTGCACTCCGGCCAGACCTGGGTTGCTGTCGATGTCATTGCCGCTGCTGTTCTTCAGCGTCAGGGTGACGCCGCTGATCGGCGTGTCGCCATCGTCATCATTGTCTGTGTCTGCCAAGACAGTGCCGGTGATGCCGCTGAGCTGTTCATCGACAAAGTTGATATCGCTCGTCGTGACACCCGCCGCGACAAGCACAGGCGTAACAGTGTTTGGAGTGATGCTGACGTAACCAGCGAGGTCGGTTTCCACCGCACGATAGGTGCCTGGACGCAATCCGACGAAGGTGTAGGCACCGTTGCTGTCCGTGGTGGTTGTCGTTGGCTGCACGCCGGCAGTGACATCATCACTGTCGATGTCATTGCCACTGCTGTCTTTCAGCGTCAGCGTGACACCGCTGATCGGAGCATCACCGCTGTCATTATTGTCCGTGTCAGCCAGGACCGTGCCGCTGATGCTGCCGGCCTCTTCATCCACGAAGTCGACGTCGCTGGTGACCACACCTGCGGTGACGACCACAGGGGAGACGGTGTTTGGCGTCACACTGAAGTAACCGGTCAGATCGGTCTCCACGACACGATAGGTGCCAGGGGTGAGACCTGCGAAGCTGTAGACGCCGCCGGCATTTGTGGTGGTCGTGGTGGGCTGCACGCCAACCGTGACAGGGTCGCTGTCGATGTCATTGCCGCTGCTGTTTTTCAGGGTCAGCGTGACACCGCTGATCGGAGCGTCGCCATCGTCATCGTTGTCCGTGTCGGCGAGGACGGTGCCGGTGATGCCGCTGAGCTGCTCATCGACGAAGTTCACATTGTTCGTCGGTGTGCCTGCCACCACGACCACAGGGTTCACCGTGTTTGGAGTGATGCTGACGTAACCGGCGAGATCGGTTTCCACCACGCGATAGGTGCCTGGACGCAGTCCGGCGAAGGTGTAGACGCCATTGATGTCGGTGGTGGTCGTCGTCGGCTGGATGCCACCGGTGACTGGATCACTGTCGACGTCATTGCCGCTGCTGTCCTTCAGCGTGAGGGTCACGCTGCTGAGCGGAGTGTCGCCATCGTCATCATTGTCATTGTCAGCCAAAACGGTGCCGCTGATGCTGCCGGCCTGCTCGTCGATGAAGTTCACGTTCGCCGTTGTGGTGCCAGCGACAACGTTCACCGGAGACACGGTGTTGGAAGTGACACTGAAGTAGCCGGAGAGGTCGGTCTCCACAACGCGATAGCTGCCAGGAACCAGGTTCGTGAAGCTGTAAGCGCCGCTGCCGTTCGTGGTCGTGGTGGTGGGCTGGATGCCGGCGGTGACAAGGTCACTGTCGATGTCATTACCACTGCTGTCCTTCAGGGTCAGGGTGACGCCACTGATCGGAGCATCGCCGTCATCATCATTGTCCGCATCAGCCAGGACGGTGCCGCTGATGGCGCCGGCCAGCTCGTCGATGAAGTTTACATTGTTCGTGAGAGTGCCAGCGGCGACATTCACCGCAGACACGGTGTTGGAGGTGACACTGAAGTAACCTGCCAGGTCGGTTTCCACCACGCGGTAGCTGCCTGGACGCAGTCCGGAGAAGGTGTACACACCGCTGCCGTTGGTGATCGTGGTCGTCGGCTGGATGCCGGTGGTGACGAGGTCACTGTCGATGTCATTGCCACTGCTGTCTTTCAGCGTGAGTGTCACACCGCTGATCGGAGAATCACCGTCATCATCGTTGTCCGCATCCGCCAGGACTGTGCCGCTGATGCTGCCAGCCTGTTCATCGACAAAATTCACCCCGCTGGTCAGGTCACCGGCAGTCACCAGCACGGGCGAGACGGTATTTGGAGTGATGCTGAAGTAGCCAGCGAGGTCTGTTTCGACCACACGATAGCTGCCCGGAGGCACAGCGGCAAAGGTGTAGACACCGCTCGCGTTCGTGGTCGTGATGGTCGGCTGGATGCCAGCGGTGATGGTGTCGCTGTCGATGTCATTGCCGCTGCTGTCTTTCAGCGTCAGGGTGACTCCGCTGAGTGCCACATCACCCGTGTCATCATTGTTGGTGTCCGCACGTACGGTGCCGGTGATGCTGCCGTTCTGCTCGTCGACGAAATTGACATTCGCAGTCACGGCACCTGCCGTCACCACCACGGGAGAAACCGTGTTTGGCGTGATGCTGAGATAGCCCGCCGGATCTGTCTCCACCACGCGATAGCTGCCGGGAGGCACGTCGGCGAAGGTGTAAGAGCCACCCACGTTTGTCGTCGTGGTAGTGGGCTGGATGCCAGCGGTGACGAGATCACTGTCGACATCGTTGCCACTGCTGTCCTTGAGGGTCAGAGTGACGCCGCTGATGCCGAGATCACCCGTGTCATCGTTATTGGTGTCAGCGCGCACGGTGCCGGTGATGCTGCCGTTCTGCTCGTCGACAAAATTCACATTGCTGGTGGTAAGCCCGGCATTCACCAACACGGGAGTCACCGTGTTGGGCGTGATGCTGAGGTAGCCTGCGAGGTCAGTTTCCACCACGCGGTAGGTGCCAGGAACGAGGTTGGCGAAAGTGTAGGCACCGCTCGCGTTCGTCATCATGGTGGTCGCCTGCACGCCAGCAGTGCCCGCATCACTGTCGATGTCGTTGCCGCTGCTATCCTTGAGCGTCAGGGTCACGCCGCTGATCGGCGAGTCACCCGTGTCGTTGTTGTCGGTGTCAGCACGCACAAAGCCCGTGATGCTGCCCGCCTGCTCGTCGACGAAGTTCACATTGCTGGTGATGGCGCCGGCATTCACCACCACAGGGGTCACCGTGTTAGTGGTGACGCTGAAGTAGCCAGCGAGATCAGTTTCGACGACCTGATAGCTGCCGGGCAGCAGGTTGCTGAAGGTGTAGACACCGCTGGCGTTGGTCGTGGCGATGGTGGGCTGAGTGCCCGCGAGACCTGGATTGCTATCGATGTCATTGCCGCTGCTGTCCTTGAGCGTGAGTGTCACACCGTTGATGCCCACATCACCCGAGTCGTTGTTGTCAGTGTCGGCACGGACAAAGCCCGTGATGCTGCCAGCCTGCTCATCGACGAAGTTCACATTGCTGGTGATGGCACCGGCATTCACCACCACAGGGGTCACGGTGTTGGTGGTGACGCTGAAGTAGCCTGCGAGATCGGTCTCGACGAC
>JAZKCU010000026.1:274406-591369 GCA_040387935.1 Verrucomicrobiota bacterium
GCGAGATCGGTCTCGACGACTTGATAGGTGCCTGGCAGCAGGCTGCCGAAGGTATAAGCACCGCTGGCATTGGTGGTCGTGGTGGTGGGCTGCACGCCCGCGAGACCCGGGTTGCTGTCGATGTCATTGCCACTGCTGTCCTTGAGCGTGAGCGTGACTGCGTTGATGCCCACATCTCCCGTGTCGTTGTTGTCGGTGTCCGCACGGACAAAGCCTGTGATGCTACCGGCCTGCTCGTCGACGAAGTTGATGTTGCTGGTGATGGCACCGGCATTCACCACCACGGAGGCTACCGTGTTGGGGGTGACGCTAAAGTAGCCCGCGAGATCGGTCTCGACGACCTGGTAGGTGCCTGGCAGCAGGTTGCCGAAGGTGTAGACACCGCTGGCGTTGGTGGTAGTGGTCGTGGCTTGGATACCCGCGAGACCTGGGTTGCTGTCGATGTCGTTGCCGCTGCTGTCTTTGAGGGTAAGTGTGACAGCGTTGATGCCCACATCGCCCGTGTCATTGTTGTCGGTGTCCGCACGGACAAAGCCCGTGATGCTCCCGGCCTGCTCGTCGACGAAATTGACACCGCTGGTCACAGAACCTGCGACGACGTTCACCGGAGTCACGGTGTTGGTGGTCACGCTGAAGTAGCCTGCGAGGTCGGTTTCGACGACTTGATAAGTGCCGTGCACAAGACCTGCGAAGGTATAAGCACCGCTGACGTTGGTGGTCGTGGTGGTGGGCTGCACACCCGCGAGGCCTGGGTTGCTATCGACGTCATTGCCGCTGCTGTCCTTGAGGGTAAGCGTGACAGCGTTGATGCCAACATCGCCGGTATTGTCATTGTTCGTGTCCGCCAAAACAGTGCCGGTGATGCTGCCGAGACGACGGAACCCATCATCACCCGCAGGTGTGATCACACCCGTGACTGCGGTGACGTTGTTCGGATCGGTGCCGGCGGTCTGCTGATAGCCCGTGGTGAAGACCGCGGTGAACTGGGCATCTGCCTGGTCTACATTGACGTTGGTGGTGCCCGGAGGCACGGAAGCCGTCCAGTCACCCGTGGCATTCGTCACCACGGTCTGGAGAACGCCAAAGACGTTGGTGATGATCACATCGATGTTTTGCAGTGCCACATCGCCGGCGTTGAAGCTGCCGCTGCCGTCCACATCGTGGTAGACCTTGCCACCCACGGTGCCCGTCAGCACGTCCAGGAAGTCACGTCCCGTGGTGTTGCTGCCTGCGGCTGCGGTCACTGGAATCATGTTGTTGTTAGGCGCAGTCACGTCGGCCGTGGAGTACCAGCCGAAGAGGTCGCGCTCGACCACCACATAGTTTCCGGCGCTGAGACCTGGGAAGGAGTAAGTGCCGTCTGCTGCTGTGAGCGTGGAGCTCACCACGGCCTCGCCTGGATCAGCCACGCCGTTGTTGTTGGAGTCCTCGATGAGATCGACAGGCACGTTTTCGATGCCGACTTCACCGGCGGTCACCGTGGCGCTGGCATTCGCATCATTCCAGACCTTGCCGGAGATGCTGGCGTAGCTCACCGCGGGTGTGAGATAGTCGAAGAAGTTGTTATTCGCGAAGGTGGTGAGCGTGCTCACGTTCAGCGCAATGCGGTTGTCATTCGCGCCTTGGGTGTCTCCGCTGCTGGAGTAGCCCGCTGGCTGGGACTCGACGATGACGTAGGTGCCCGTGGCGAGGTTGGGGAACTCATAGAGGCCGTCATTGGCGGTCGTGGCGATGGCTACCAGAGTGCCATCCGCCGGATTGCCATCGGCATTCGGATCAGTGTAGAGGCTGACGGTGATGCTGCCAAAGGCGCTGTCACCGGCATTGAAGGTCCCGCTCTGATCCGGGTCGATGTAGACACGGCCGGTGATCTTTGCCGCGACGAGGGTGATGGTGGCGTTGCTGCTGACCGCGGGCACCGGGTCACCATTCACGTCCACGCTATAGTTCGCGGAAGCGCTGTTGATCGCAGGAGCTGCGGCGCCCTTGGCCTTCAGCGTCACATCGATTGTGATGGCTGGAGCACCCACGGCGAGATTGCCCGCGCCCGTGATGTCGTTCCAAAGAAGAGTTCCATTGCCGGTGGCATCTGGAGCCGTCGTGGCAGACACAAAGCTGAAGTCCGCGCCGGAGTAGAGGTCTTCGACTGGCAGAGTGGAGATGGCCGTGGTGCCGGTGTTCTGCACGGAGATGCGGAAGACCACGTTGCCGCCGATGTTAGCCGGCCCTGGGTTCGGGCTGATCAGCGTCTTGGTGATGGTGTGTGCCGGACGGGTGATGGTGACGTTCGCGAAGCTGCTGCCGGTCACACCACCGCCTGCGTTGGCCGCTGCGGTGTTGGTGACGGTTGGACCTGCGGTGAGGGCGGTGAAGTTCAGCGTGATGGTGATGCTCTGACCGGAAGTGAGCGGTCCGACATTTGTCCAGCTCACGGTTCCACTGCCTGTGGAGCTAGGTGTGAGGCTGGCCGAGACAAAGGCCAGGTTCGCCGCCGGGAAGGTATCCGTCAGCGCGATGGTGCTGAGCGTGGTGTTGCCGGTGTTGGCGACCTGCACGGTGTATTGCAGCGCCTCGCCGATCACGGCGATGCCGTCCGCAGGCATGACCAAGGTCTTCTTCACCGAGACGGCCGGCGCCACATTTGGGATGGTGGCGGTGTCGTTGCTGGTATCCAGGGCGTCAGTCGGATCCACATAGGTCACGTTGAGGACCTCGCCGAGGACCGCGCGCAGAGTGCCGTTGTTGGTTCCAGCACCCAGGGTGGTGCTGGCGGGGATGGAGCCGACAAAGATGCCGGTGTTCACGCCTGTCTCAGTGAGAGTGATCAGCTCGCTGTCACCGCTGGCCGTGGTGATGGTGACGGTCACCGTTTCGGCCACGGCGGCATTGGTGTTTTGATCGAGATCCGTGACACGGACGTAGACGGTTTCACCGCCTGCATAGACCGGCGTGCGCGGGCCGTTCAGCCCTGTGGTGAAGTGCGTGGTGCTTGGTGTTCCGAGGTCCAGCATGGTCACGTTCACTGTGGTGGCGCGTGTGGCATTGATGCCTTCCGTGCCTTCGTTTGCCGTCACGGCGATGTTGTAGGTGCCGGTCGTGGCCCCGACGGCCCAGGCATATTCATAGGTCTTCGTGCCCGTCGTGTTGGTGACGACATTCGCCGCGTTCAGCGTGGTGCTGACGTTGCCGCTGCCGCCAGGGCCCGTGATGGCGAGACCCATGCTGGTGATATCCGCATGGCCGAAGGGGTCACTCACCGCGCTGCGCACATAGACCGTGGTGCCGCTGGTCAGACCTGTGATCAGGTTGCCCGCAGGATAAGGCGCATCATAGACGCCTAGCGTGTTCACATCGATGACCGTCGTGGTCGGCAGGGTGATCTTCGATGGCATGCTGCTGCTGTCATACCGCACCGTGAAGGTGACACCGGACTGCGCTGTGGTGATGTCCAGCGTCACATAGTCGTTGGCCGCAAAGTTGGTTGCGCTGGCCAGCGTGTTGAAGTTGAAGGTCAGGATGCCGTTGCCCGTGCTGGTGCTGGCGCTTGCACCCGTGCTGGTGGCAAAGGTGGTCGTGTTCTTCTTCAACACGGCCGTGATGCTCGGCGTGGTGGGCATCGTGCCCGTGGCCACATTGTAGTGAGCCGTGACCACCGGCGTGGCTCCCACCGGCAGGGTGAAAGTGGAGGCAAAGGTCGGCGCCTGCGTGAAGGTGGCGGTCGGTGTGCCGCCGGCTGGTGCTGCCTTGAGCGCCACGCCACCGATGGCTGCAAGCAGCGCATTGCCCGAGGTTCCAGAGCCGAACGAAATGTTCGTCTGGGTCGCAACACCGGTCTTGGACTGGGCCGCACCTGCGGTCTGGCCAGTGTAAGGGAAGGCTGCCCACAGGGAGGTGCCGCCGCCTGTCACCGTGTAGTTGGCCGCGTTACGTCCCGCCACGACACCGAAGATCACATCGCCTGCGGCGCTTGGCACGTTCACGGCCGGGTTGCCTGTCAAGACGGCAGCGCTGGCGAATGTGCCGAGAGGGGTGCCAGTGATGTCCACACCTGCATAGGTGATGGCACCCACCACTGCGCCTTGATCCAGCGCCGAGTTCCAGGTCACTGCCAGGGAGTTTGCATTGAGCGGCGGATTGTACAGGCGGTAGATGTAGATGCGGCCGTCAGGTGCCGTGGAGTCATCGACATTCTGCGTGCCCACGGATGTCATCGCCTGCCCGCCGTAGGTGACGGAGGAGACGAGTTCATCATCTCCATCGCGGTAGGAGATGCCGACCATGAGGATGCGGTTGCTGCCAGTGCTGCCCGAATTGTAGCTGAAGGAATGGGTCGAAACAGTCTGGCCGGCATTTGAGGAGGCAGCTGCACCCACGACGGTGATCGATCCAGCGCCCAAGCCCAGGGTGGCGGAGCTGGCGGTGGTCGCATCACTGGTGGCCACAGGGTCCACACGATCCAGCGCCTGGCTCGGATCACTGAGGTAGAGGAACTTGTTCAGCGTCGGCACGGCGATCACCGCACTGCCTGTGCAGGTCTCGTTGAACTCAGGATCGGTGTAGATGAAGGAAAGGCTGTTGCCCGGTGCAATGAGCAGCGTGCTGTCCATCTGGGAGGAACCGGTGGTCGTGGAAGTCGTTAGGCCGGTGGTGTTGCGGAAGATGCCGCTGGTCGCGGTGGTCTCGACAAGGGTGACGAACTCGGAATCGCCATTGGTCGTGTTCTTCACGACCACGGTGATGCTTTCCACGGATGCCGTGTTGTTCGCATCTGGATCCGTCATGGTGGCATAGATCAGCGAGCCTGCCGTGTAGGAGGTCTGCACCACGCCGGCGGCATTGGTGAACTGAGCGCCGCAAGGTGTGGAGCCCGCAGGAGGTGGCACCACCACATTGGCCGTGGACACGAGGTTGTAGTTCGAGTTGCTCACCGTGTTGGCGATCGAACCTGCGGCGTTGACCGTGCAACGGTAGGTGAACGTCGTCATGCCGCCGCGCAGAATGATCGGGATGGTGTAACCGCTCTCATCCAGCGGGAAGGCCGTGCCGGTGGTGGCATCCGCAATGGCCACACCATCACGCTTGGTGCTGCCTGCCACGTAGCCCAGGGAGGCATTCAGCGGGTCAAGCACGAGCAGGTTGCCGAGAGGCAGCAGCCCCTTGTTGTCCACGTCGATGCGATACTCGATGGTGTCACCGATTGTTAGGCCGGGGTTGCCTGCGTCGATGGCGATGGTGAAGGACTTGATCAGTGTTGGTACTGGGAAAGGCAGCACCGTGGTGCCGCAGTCCAGATAGGGAAGAGCCGGACCCGCAACCGCAGGATCCTGGCCCCACGCTGCGGTGATGGTCACACCATCCAGCGTGTAGAGACGCATGGCGGTCTGGTCTTTGTCCGGATCATTGACCCGGCGTGACTCCATGGTGCCGATGTCCAGGTGCGCATCATACTTGTTGCCCTTCGGGTCCGTCAGCGAGCCTGCCTTGTCACCATTGTAGTCCACATACACACGTGAGGCGGAAGTGGGGGTCACCCACACCGGGCTGCCGTTCTGCGTAAGGTTCTCGCTTCCGGGTCCCCAGCCGACCACGGCCTCGGTGGTCAGGTTGTCGGAGGGCACCATGGAGAAACCCCAGTCATGCACGTTGTTGGAGCTCGGGTTGGCACCTACCGTCACCACACCGAAGAAGTCCGCGGCGCTCGAGCTCACAAACCTGGCCCCCGAGTTCTGCGGGATCTGGTACTGGGTCACGCCATTCGCGGCGACAGTGAAGCTCGCAGCACCGACCGCCGTAGACACGTTGATGGTTAGGGCTGCCGCATTTGGATTGTAGATGAAAGCATAGGCCTGATGGCCGTTGGCCGCCGTGCCGACCGGTGAGTAGGTCACATCACTCCACTGGTCGCGCGGATACAGCGTGAAGCGACGGCTCTCATAGCGCGCGCCGATGTCGCCGGTGACCAGATGCACCTGCACAGGCTTGCCCGAGTTCACTGTGGCACCTTTCTTGATGCCGCCGTTCACCACGTAGGATTCACCACGGTTCAGGGTGATGTTGATGGCGGCGCCTGCGCCAGCGCCGTCCGCGTCGATCGCCACCGTGGTGGCATCATCACGCGCCATCACAAACAGGCCCACATATTCAAACATGGAGTTCGCGCTCACATCATCACCCACAGGGGCGATGTACTGGGTGCCGTAGTCCATGGTCGGAAGCACTTCATTGGCACCGCAAAGCACCGTGCCGGGCGTGGTGGCCCAGCTTGCCCGGGAAACCACCAGCGCCTTCGTGCCGCCGAAACGGTCGCGACCGTCATAGAGACGGTTCGCTGGATTACGCGGCAGCGGCACCTGGTTCCTCAACACGATGACCGAGCCCGTGGCGAAGGTCGCGGGATCGTTTGCATACCCGGGAGGGACGCCGTTGGCGTTGTTGCCATCTCCCCAGATCTCCGTGGTGGACTGGGCGGGATTGTTCAGGTCGACTTCATAGCCATCCTCCCAATGGTCATAGTGAAGCACAGAGCCAGCACCGGTGGCTACGATGGAGATCACAGACTCCAGGGTGTTTCCCACGATGCCCGAGGCAGGCTCGATGCCCACCAGAGCCGTCTTCACCTGCACTTCAGGCAGCGGAACATAGAACTCATGGATGATATTTGCCGCCCATGAAGGCGTGGTGCCGAGCGCAATTAGGGCCAAGAGGAGCCCAAAGGCGATCGAACCTCGACGGACAAACGACCAAAAGCCTTGGGCAGAGATTTGTGAGAGCTCGGAATTCATAACAGTTACAACTTTTACAAATAACTCACATTGATTATTACAATCAACATAAACCATAATTTCTGATATAAATTCAGTTCTCCCATTGGGTTTTCACCTGACTTTGGTATCAGGAAATGCCTTCCTACTCCCTAAAATCCTGTAAAACTTCCTTAAATAGTGTTTTTTGAACACTTGTTAAATCTCTGGATTTAGAGAATTACCTCATTCCCCGACGAAGAGGCTCGAGCTCAATTCAGCGAAACTTCGTCAGAGCTCCGAAATGTGGGCCCCAAACTCGATTTATCGAGAGTTGCCAAACGCCCTACCAAGCGACCATCAACCCTGTCGGCCCCAGCTTCACGTAGACCACCGCGTTCGGTAGCTGGAACCTCTGAGGTGAATTTTTCACCTTCGGGCCCCACAGCACAGCCTTGAGATCTCGGGAAAAGGCCAGCGCCATGCCATCGGCGGCCAGGATTTTATGCTGACCTGTCGTTTCAGAGGGCACCGGGTCTGAGCCGTTGAGCAGATAGACCTTCCCTTCATTGGCCCCCAGGGCAATCACCGCCGCTCCCATGGCAGCCACATCTGATGTCATGACTGGCGACTGCACCTCAAAACCTTCGCTGCCCGCTCTGCGGGCCAAGAGCTTACCCGTGGAACTGATACCCCAGACGCTGCCATCCTGGGCAATCATGGCTGGGTCCGTCGGATAGCGGGCCATCTGGACAGGCTCATCAGCTTTTTCACCAAAGGATAGCAACCACGGCATGCCATCGCGTTTTGAGAAAAGAATCTGACCGTCCTTGGCCGATGGAAACACGGTGGTGGTATTGGCGGTCAACAGGCGGGGCTCCCCCTGCCCGTCACGCGGCAGGAGATAGACCTGGCCATCCTTGCTCCTCGCCACCACCTCAGAAGGTGTGGCGACGAGATTACTCACCGGCTTGGACAGAGTGACCCGATGTTCCTGACCAGGACTTTTTTCATCCCAGACCACCACCGAGCCATCCTCCAGCAAGACCGCCCCTCCATGCAAGGTCAGCGCTGCGTCCCGCCAGTCCAGGGCGGTCAGCGATTTCGGTGGATACAGCTCAGCTGCCACCGGGGAAGCAGACCACACGTGAACCTTCGCTCCTGCTTCGAAAGCCATCGGTGGCACGGAGACCTTTGCCGTGAGTGGTTGGGCTGGGCTGGCGGCGGAACTCGCAGCGATGCTGGAAAGAGATGGCGGTGCTTCGGAAGATGCCCTGGGTTCCACGGTTCGGGACGCCATCACCCGCCACATGCCCCACCACGAAGCGGAGACAACCCCCACCACTCCCAGCAATAGCAAAACCATCCCCGCCGACTTTACCCGAGACCGTTTCGGCTTAGTCGCTTCCCGCTTCCTCACGTCCGGTCTCGCTTCCGGCTGCGTGGCAGGTACGCTTGCTGGTGAGGGCGATTGTGATCGAACCACGTCATCCTTGAACTCACTCGCCGCCTGATAGCGATCCTCCGGCCGCTCTTGAAGCGCGCGCTGCACCACTTCATCTAGCCGGGCATTCGTGCCCGCCTTCCGGGAAGGCGGTTGGAAGACTCGGCGAGGCAGCTCCCCCGTGAGCATTTCATAGAGCAGCACACCCAGCGCATAGATGTCCGCCCGATGATCCACGCCTGCCGCATTTCTCACCTGTTCCGGTGCCGCATACGCAGGCGTGCCCTTGAAGGCACCCGCGCGGGAAGGAGTCACGCCGGATGATGCATCAGCCGCCTGCTGCCCCCACATGATCCCGAAGTCGGGCAGCTTCACGCAGCCCTGTTTGTCGAGCAGGATGTTGGCAGGCTTGATGTCGCGATGAATCACCCCCTGCGCATGCGCATACGCCAATGCCTCGCATACCTGGCGGACGATCTCGATCGCGTTGTCGACTTCCAGCCGGCCCTTGCCGGTCCACTGGCTCAGCGGAAGGCCATCCACATGGTCCATGACAAAAAACAGATGTCCCTCGCTCGTCATCCCGGACTCCAGCAGCGCCACGATGGCAGGGTGCCGCAGGCTCGCCAGCATGCGTGCCTCACCGCGCAAGCACTCCACCAGAGGCTTGTCACGGCTGGCCCCGATGGGCAGAAGCCTAACAGCGACCACGCGATCCAGCTCCGGCTGACGCATCTCATAGACCGCTCCCATTCCTCCACGATCGAGCAGCTGCCGCACCTGCCATTGCGGGAAGAGCCTCGCCACTTCCTCCACAGAAGGCAGCTCCCGCCCGGCGGCGGACGGCTGATTCACGCCCGACCCCGACAAGGCCTGCGGATCAAGACCAGAAATCAAAGATGGAGGTTTGTCGGACATGGCCAAAGAAGTGCGGAGCCTGGGCCCGCATGAAGATAGAAGGGAATAAGGAGGCGGATTCGGTTTGCAAGGTGTTCACAAGCCGAAGCCCATGACTCCATGGAACATAAAGCAGCCGTCAGGTCGCTCAATGACCTAACGAACCAAAGAAATCCGCCAACCCACAACGTGCCGTGGAGAAGCACATCTTTTCCCGCGCCAAGGCCACGGCCCGGCGAACCATCTCTTGATGAAAGCCCGTGTCGGTCAGCAGACGGCGTGTGAGGTCCAAAAGCTCTCCAGTCGTCCGTCCATGACCGCAGAGATCAGGAAAGACGAGCCGTTCCGCAGTGCCGTTTCCACCCACGCAAGGCACGCGGCACACCAGTGCATCTCCTGCCACTTGGCCTGGGACGCTGCTTTGATCGAGCTGAAACACGAGACGATGCGCCGCCATGGTGCGCAAATATTCCAGCGCAGGCATCTGGCGGGCGATCACCTGCACATGCGGTGCCCCTTCGGCAAAGCGCCGATGCCAGTCATGGCTGTAGTCCACGACCTTGTTCAGCAATCTCTTCACGGGCGGAAGATCACTGGCACGTCCGCTGATCACACTGACACGCTGGTTGAGTTCAGCCGCCAGTGGCGCCACCAGTGCCAGCGCCAGCGCATGACTGCGTGATGTCACAAAAAGCTGCCGCGTGCCGATGAAGACGCCGCTCTGCCCGGCACTGGAAAGGTCCCATTCCTCCACCGGATAGGGCGGCGGCAGGAAGAGCACCGGCAGCCTGGGATTCGCAGCTCGGTAAAGAGGCTCCGTGTCGAAGGTTGTCGCCAGCGCGCCGTCTGCACCCGTGCACAGCCGCTGGAAAGCGCTCCAGTTCTCAAACTTCTGAAAATGCGCGCTCACCTGCGGGAGCCCGGTCTCCTTGATGGTGACGACCACCGTCTTGCCAGCCTCTTTCAACTGGAGCAGGAGAGCCTCTGCGCGCTCCATGCGGCTGCCGATCAGCAGCAGCACATGCTGAGCATCCGGCATGGCCGCATCCCCGCTCCAGTAAGCGCCCTGTGTGCAGGCCGCATAAGCGTGAAAATTGACCGGCAGATGCCCGGGATCATCCGGCTTCCCCGCGCCATGAGGAAACAACTGGCGTCCATCTTTCCCCCCGGGCGTCACAACAGCCAGTTGGAAGGGCGCGGCGGCGTCAGGCATGATGGGAAAGTGTCCGCAGGATGTCCTGCGAAGGAAAGTGAATCAGGTCAGGTCGAAGCGGCTCCACCACCACCCGAGGATCCTCCCCCGGACGAGCCCGAAGAAGAGGATGAGGACGATGATGAACTGCTGCTCGAACTTGATGATGCGTCAGAATCTTTCTTCGCAGCGGCCTTGTAGGAATCACTGCGGTAGTCGGTGATGTAGAAGCCGTTGCCTTTGAAGATAAAGCCGGAGCCCACGCCGATCAGGCGCTTCACCGGACCTGGGCAGCCTTCTTTCGGGCAATCCTTGAGGTGCGGGTCCTTCATGGACTGGCGCGCCTCAAACTGATGGCCGCAGGTCTGGCATTCGTAATCGTAGGTGGGCATGACGGTTCCTGGCTTGGGGGATGGGGGGGCTTCTCGAAAAGTGGGACTGGAAGCTATGCGGGATAGGAAGGCGGCACGCAAAAGGATTTTCAGGCCAGAAGATGCCGGCCTGGAGGGCCTGACTTTTCCTCAGCTCCCGGTTGATTGCCTGCGGCCCTCAGGAAAGATAGACCCGCCAAGTGCCACAAAATGAACGACTACACCGCCGCCGACTGGGCCTCCATCTTTGAATTCAACGGACTGAAGACCTTTGACGACTTCTGGAAGATGGACGCGCAATGGTTTGAGGAGCCGAACAAGCGCCGGGGCGGCTGGAGCGGCGTGGCCCGCTGTGAGCTGAAGCTGCCCCAGGGCGGCACGGTCTATGCCTTCTTGAAGCGCCAGGAAAACCATCCGACCCGCACCCTGCTCCACCCCATCCGCGGCGTCCTGACCTTCGTGCGCGAGTTTAATGCCGTTATGCTCTATCGTAAGCTGAGCATTCCAGCTCTGACCCCCCTGTTTTTTGGGGTTCGGACCCGGGACGGCGACCGCAGGGCGGTGCTGATGACGGCCGAGTTGACGGGTTATGTTTCGCTCGACCTGATCGCAAAAGGCTGGGCGACGCTGTCCAAGGCCAAGCGTCGCGCCATCAGCAAGGCCGTCGCCTCCCTGCTCCGGCAAATCCACAGCAACAAGCTGACCCACAACTGCTTTTACCCCAAGCACGTCTTCATCCGCATGAAGGGAGATGAAGCCGAGGCACGAGTCATCGATCTGGAAAAGACCAAGAAGCTTCTCTTCGGCAAAGATCGTGAGTTGCGTGATGTCCGCCGCCTCATTGATCCCGTCATGCCCTGGAGCAAGACGGAGCGAGTGCGTTTCTTCCGCGACTACATGGGCGTGGACAAGATGACCCCCGAGGCGCGGGCTGAGTGGAAGCGCATCCAGCGCCGGCACGAGGCAAAGCGAAAGTCATCCAGGAAATAGACACGCAGGAACGCCCCGACGAATTATGACAGAATGTACACAAAACCCGGATTGCGAAGGCCGGGGATTCGTGTTCAGCGCCCTCCATGACCATTGTTTGGATCAACAAGCGTAACTGGCAGCACCCCGGCCCGATTGTGAACATGAGCGTTCACAACGCCCACTCGTTTGCCAGCATCGGCCTGACCTCGCATCTGGTCATCGGCGCAGGCCCGGAAGGAACGGACACGGATGAAGATCTGCGCAGCTTCTACGCGCTGGGGCCGCTGGCAAACTTCACCGTGCATCGCGTGCCGCGGAAAGGCAGCATTCTCACCAGTGACAGCACCTCCATCTTTCGGGCTGGAGCAAAGTTGGTTCGCGAGCTGGCGGCCAAAGGCCCCGTGGCGGTCTTCACGCGTGAGATTGGTTTGCTCGCGCGCATGACCTGGATGTCCCGCAGTCCAAACGTCCGCACCTTCTATGAGTTGCATGACTTCTTCGCCGATCTTTCGTGGCGCGGCCAAAAGCATCCCTGGAAGGACTTGAGGAAGCACTGGATCGAAAAGCTTTTTCTGCCGCGCATCTCAGGCCTCGTGTGCATCACCCGGGAGATGGAAAAGCGCTACCAGCAGGTGTTCCCAAAGCAGGCCACCATCGCCCTTCCGTTAGGCACGGATGCGCTGCCCGCGGCGGATGTGGAGGCGCGGAGAAAATCCCGCACCGTCTTCTACGTCGGCCACATGCACGGGCCGAAAGGCGTCTCCTTCCTGCAGAACGCTGCCATCAAGCTGGCGCAGCACGGAGTGCGCACAGAGTTCTGGGGCGGCTATGAAAAAGATGCCGCGCGCATCCGTAAGGCGGCGGACGAAAAAGGCCTCGGCCAGTGGATCCAGGCCGTGCCTTTCCAGCCACCCGCCGCGCTGCAGGCCGCGATGGCTGCGCGCGCCAGCCTAGGCGTGGTCATGCTGGCAGACACCTATTACAATCGCTACCTCACCTGCCCGGTGAAGGCTCTCGACTACCTCTCGCACGGCGTGCCCGCCCTTGGCACGGACATCCCTTCCGTGCGCGAAGTGCTGGGTGACGCAGGCACCTATCTGCCCGAAGGCAACGAGGAAGCCTTTGTCACCGCCGCCCTCCGTCTTCTGGATGATCCCGTCACCTATGCGGATGCTGTGTCACGCACACGTGCCCGTGCCGCACAGATCACCTGGCAGGAGAGAGCCAAGGCACTAACCAATTTTGCCGGCAGCCGCTTTTAAAGGTACTCTGTTCCTTCCCGCAAGGCTCCCTGTTCGTCACTCGCGGATCGCGTCACTCCATCGCGATCTCCCGAACAACCCTCCGGTCAATGTCGTGAAAAGTTTTCCCATCAAAAAGGATGCGCTCAAACTCCACCTCAACCTTCTTCACCCCAGGCTCGCCGTGGTAAGTCCTGTCCGGCGGATGAGTGGAGTACACATACGCATGCAGGGGTGGTGACAGGAAGTGCAGCACCTCCGCCAGCGTGCCTTTCTGCGTTTGGTGGTTCTTCATCCAGGTCCGCACAAAGTTGTCAAACTGCGGGATGAGCTTCACGTCATCCACCGGCTTCTTGCCCAGCGTGCCCAGCTTTTGAATCAAGGCCCGGGCCTGCTCCACATCCGTGACCCCGCGCACTTGATGCGCCTTCTCCCATTCATGGATCGCCCCAAAAGTGCGCGTGAGAATTTTTTCACCCTTCGTGCCGCCATCCGTGAGCTGCAGATAGTGATACTGCGCCTGGATCATCGGGAAGTCATAGGGCTCGAAAAACGTCGGCGTGATGTACAGCCGGCGCCCGTCCTCCATCACCGCATGGAGCGCATACCGCTCGGTGATCTGGGAGTCAAACCACGCCAGCGTGCTAGCCTTGTGCGAATGCGCAGTCATGAGCATGTAGGCCATCGCTGTGAGCATCATCGGCAGGGAGAACAGCGCTGTCCTGCCCGCAGGCAGAGGAGCCGAATCAGTCTCAGGCTCCTTGAACGCAAAGGCCGCCACGGTGGCGATCTGCACGAGAACCCAGTTCCAAAAAGTGTCTCCCGAAAACACAAAGATGCCCATGTGAAGCATGGCACGACCCGCTGCCAGCAGGACAAACCAGCGCCGGTTCCAAAAGGCCGCTAGCAATGCCACCTCGATGAAGACCACGAAGAGCTTTAGCGGGATGCCAAAGGGTTGCAAAGTCTCATGCAAGCGGATCACGCCAGCCTGATCCCACAAAGCATTCCAACCATAGAGAAAGGTCGAGACGGTCAGATGGTAAAGATCGTCATTCAGCAGCCAGTCCAGCCAGTTTTGCCCGATCTCCAGCTTGGCCAGTCCAGGCATCCAGTAGTGGATGATGTTTGCTCCCACAAAGGCCACGGTCAGCGCTGGCAGATGGCCGGGGAACCAACGGGCAATCCATGGCCGCGCCAAGCCTGCTGCCCCGATCATGTAGGCCATGTCGAGAACCATCTTGCGGTTGGTGAACTCCGCGTCTGAAAGGCCCGTGCCACGCCATTGCAGATAGCTGTACATCACGCCGAACATCAGCAGCGGCAGCGCGGAAGGCCTTCTGAGCGTCACCATGCCGAGGATCAAAAGAATGATCCGGTCCGGCAGGTGCGCCTGACCATAAAAATAGTTATACGGATAGAGCGCTGTCGTCCACGTGAGGACGACAATGACTGCCCACACCACATAGTGCACCCGTCCGCCGGGGAAAAAGCCCCGCCAGGTGCGCCACTCACGGTTCTGCCAGGCAAAGACACCTCCCAGGGCCGCCCCCAGCCAAAAAGGCCAGTGTGCCAGGCACTTCACCAAGGCAGAGAACAGAAATGACGCTGAGCGCATGTCCGGCACCACCACGCGCTCGGCTGGCAACCGCACCAGACGGTAAAGTCCAAAGATCACCCCCAGCAAGGCCAGCGTGCCCAGGCACTGTTTCAAAGGGAAAGATCGGGGCGAGGGAGCGGAAAGTGATGCTAAGGCAGCCATGTGGGTCAGCGTCGCACGGTCTGCGATCCGCTGGAAAGTGACGAATTTGTCATGATCGGAATCGACGTCAAAAAAATTGCTGCGTCTGTGAGATCACGCGAATTTGGCCCTCATGCTTCCCCTTCGCCTGCTCAAGGCACGTCTTCAAAAACAGCGCCTTTTGAATCGCGAGCCGTCTAGATCTCCGCTTGCAGCCAAGCCAGCTCGTCGTCCGTCAGACGGGTTTCGTTCTTGGCAGACTTCCGATGGAGGAGAGCCATGATGTGAGCCTTTTTTTCGGCGCGCTGGGCGGGAGGGAAGGTCTCCACCTCATTGTCGATCCACACCAGCGGATCCTGCTCGCGGCCGGACCAGAGGACATTCCCTGGATGTGCATCCACGTTCAGGAAGCCGGCATCCAGCATGTGCTTCATGTCGTGGACATACTTCTCCAGGAACTGTGTCTTGGCTTCGGATGTCGAACCTTTGGTGGCGATATACTCATCACCAGGTTTGAGGTCGGGCACGAACTCGGCCACGAAGACCGAGTCCACGGTCGAGAAAGGATTCCAGTTCCGGAAACTGGCCACCGGGGGAGCCACCTGCAGGCCGATGCCTTCGAGCTTCTGCGCGGCCTCATGCTCCAGGCCCGCCTTGCTGGCGGTGAGGGAGGTAAAGAAGCGCAGGAAGTCCCGGCCTTTGCGGCGGTTGATCACCTTCACCACCAGATCACCGGCGGTAGTGCCATCCACGCGATACACCTCGGCAGACTTCCGCTTTGTCAAACGACGCACCTGAGGCTGCGGCGGACTTACAGACGCTTCACCAGCACCCTGGATCGCCGAGGCGGTCCGGGGATTGATGAAGGCCGAGGAAGTCGGCAGCAATTGCAGCAGGGATCTGAAAGACAGCCAGGCCATGAATGAGGGGCAGATTGTGACAGTAGCGTCACCTGGAGGGAATCTCAAAACATCTTTCCGGGGGCTGCCTTCAACCAAGCCTCAACCCAGATCTAGCCGTCAGCCAAATCCTGAGTCCCGAAATCAGGACTCAGGAATCCAACATCAAGAATCTCCACTCACTGCTTCAGTCTCAGCGGTATGGGGTCCACCCCACCGCTCCGGGAAACATCCTTCACCCGCTGCATCTGGGAGTGTCAGAAGGCCATCGGCCGCCCTCCTGGCAAGCCCCAAAACATGGCCCCAAGCCTGCTAGGAAGACCTTTGATTTTGAACAAAGAGCGTCCTTCCACCACTCCATCCTGCCTCATCGAGCGCTGTAGCGCTGCTCAATTTCTCCCTTCACATCCTGGCACTCCATTCCCTTCACTCAAGGTCACCAAAATATCGACCTCATCCCTGACAGCCTATCAGGCTGCATCCTGAGAAATCTCGTTTACACCTGGCCTGTTAAAACGTAAGAACTAGCTAACACCACCCATGAGCGCCCCCGAAGAGCCTACCAACAACCGGTTGAAGCAGGCGGAGAAAATCACCAGTCACCCCGAACAGTACAAAGTTTGTGAGGCCTGTGGTTCTATCGTGGTCACGCGCGCCGTCACCTGCCCGAGCTGCCATGGTTACCGCTTTGATGCCTCCTCTTTCCGCGTGGTCTCCCAGGCCAAGGACCTGGCCATGCGCGCCGCGCACTCGGTACTGGCCTCGGATCTGATGTGAGCCGAGCCCCGGCATCTCCGCATGTCTGCTCCTGCGCCCACCCTCGCTTGTCTCGGCCCGGACGGCAGCTTTTCCCATCTGCTCACGCAGATTCGCTTCCCGGACGCCAGCTTTCAGCTTCTGGCGAACATCGGCGAGGTCTTTGACTACCTTGGCTCGCATCCAGACGCCCTCGGCATCGTCCCGATCGAAAACAGCTCCGGCGGCTTCATCATCGACACCGTCGACCGCCTCGTGGATGAGCGCTGCCCGCTGAAGATCGTGGAAGAGCTCACCCTGGATGTGAAGCTCGCCCTCCTCGGACGCCTCGGCGTGGAGATCCAGACCATCCACAGCCACGCCATGCCCTTCTTCCACAGTGATGAATGGCTGAAGGCCAACTATCCGGACGCCAAACGCGTCATCGAAGCCAGCACCGCCAAGGCCGCCGAAAAAGCCGCCACCCAGCCCGGCGCGGCCGCCATCGGCCCCCGGCAGAATGCCGAGCGCCACAGCCTCTCGCTGCTGCACTTCCCCATCGCCGGCGAGGTGCCAAACATCACCCAGTTCTACGTCCTCAGCACCCGCGAGAACGCCGCCTCGACCGCGAACAACCGCACCGCCCTCGTCGTCGAGCTTCCGGACCGTCCCGGCAGCCTCTGCCGCTTCCTCACCCCCCTGAGCGAGGCCAGTGTGAACCTCAAGCGCCTGGAATCCCGCCCCATCCGCGGCCAGCCAAACAAATATCGATTTTACATCGAGATCGAAGGCAGCCCCGCCGAGCCCCGCTTCCAGTCCGCCCTCGACCAGACCCGCGCCGACGGGGCCACCCTCCGCAGCATCGGCTCCTACCCCGCCGGCCGCCGCTTCGAGTCGTAGTTACCAAGGAGCGGGACTTGCCAAGTCCCTGCCTGGACACGGTGATACCACCTGTGACCATCCGTGCCCTCTGCGCCATCTGCGGTTGAAAAGCCGGTCTCCCGCCCCCAAACCACACCGAAGCATGTGACCGGGTCACTTGTCGATCAGGTAGGCACGGAACCTGCCCGTATGACAAAGAGTGCGTCTCCATGGCGTATGTTTACCCCCGTCTGTCAGCATGCGCCCTGCCCTCACGCATTTCCGAGCCCTCATCCTCGGCGGTTTGACCGCCGGGCTCACGGGCCATGTACTGGCCACCGGCCCTGATGCAGCCACCCTCGAGTTCTTCGAGAAAAAGGTCCGCCCTGTCCTGGTGGAGCGCTGCTTCGAATGCCACTCCACCACCGCCAAGGTGAAGGGCGGCCTCTCCCTGGACACCCGTGATGCCATCTTCACCGGTGGCGATAGCGGCCCCGCTCTCGTCTCTGGTCAGCCGCACAAAAGCCTGCTCATCGAGGCCATCGGCTACAAAAACCAGGACATGCAGATGCCGCCGAAGAAGCAGCTCCCGGCTGCTGAAATGGAAGCCTTGGTCCAGTGGGTGAAGATGGGCGCTCCTGATCCACGCACCGGCGCCGCCACCACGAAGGCCCCCACGGGCATGGACCTGCAAACCGGTCGCGGCTTCTGGTCCTTCAAGCCTCTCACCGCCCCCGCCGCACCTGCGGTCAAAAACAACGCCTGGGTCAAAACGCCGATCGATGCCTTCCTGCTCTCCCAGCTCGAAGCCAAAGGCGTCTCCCCGGCCCCGCCAGCGGACAAGCGCACCCTTATCCGCCGCGCCACCCAGGACCTCACCGGCCTGCCCGCCACACCCGAAGAGGTGGAGGCCTTCCTCAAAGATGAGTCCACCGAAGCCTTCTCCAAGGTCATCGAGCGTCTGCTGAACTCCCCCGCCTATGGCGAGCGCTGGGGCCGCCACTGGCTGGACGTGGCCCGCTACGCCGACTCCAATGGCATGGACGAAAACGTCGCCTTCGGTCATGCTTGGCGCTATCGCGACTACGTGGTGCGTGCGTTCAACAACGACAAGCCCTACGACCAGTTCCTGATCGAGCAAGTCGCCGGAGATCTCCTGCCTGCCCAGGATACCGCCGACCGCAAAGAAGCTCTCGCCGCCACTGGATTCCTGGCCCTCGGCGCCAAAGTGCTCGCCGAACCAGATGTGCAAAAATTCAAGTATGACACCATCGACGAGCAGCTCGACACCCTCGGCAAGGCCTTCGTCGGCATGACTTTTGGTTGCGCACGCTGTCACGATCACAAGTTCGATCCCGTCACCCAGGCAGATTACTTCGCGCTCGCCGCCATCTTCCAGAGCACCCGCTCCATCGCGGATGAAAAGATGGGAGCCATCAAGTTCTGGTATGAGCATTCGCAAGCCACACCAGAGCAACTCGCCGCCAAGAAAGCCCATGAAGCCAAGGCCGCCGAAAAGCGCAAAGTCGTCACCACCTTCTCCACCAAGGCCCGCGCCGAGCTCAAAGCCGAACTGCATGCCAACGCCGCTGAGTACCTCACCGCTGCCGCGCAGCTGCCGGATGAACCCGACTTTGCCGAGGTCGAAAAACTTGCGAAAGCCACGAAACTCCGTCCACGCTATCTGCTGACCTGCCGCCAGTTCCTAACTCGAAAAAGCGAGCTGCCCTTCTTTACCGAATGGCGCACTTTGACCGCCGCGAAAAAACATGCCGAGGTGCGCACACACTACGCGCCGCTGTTTGCCGCAGCCCTGAAACTGGATCCAAAAGCAAAGGACAAACCCGCCGCCGAGGTCGCCGAAGCCCGCGCGGCGCTGGATGACCTCGCCGGCTTCCTCGCCATCCCGGACAAGAATGCGGATGCCTTTGATGCGGAGACACTCGCGAAGGTCACCGTGATGATGGATGACCTCATGAGCGTGGAGGATGCCACACCGGATCCGCCCGCCTTCATGGGCGTGGGAGAGAGTGCCATCACCCGCTCCATGCCCATCCACATCCGCGGCAGTTACTTGACGTTAGGCAAGGAGATCGATCGCGGCTTCCCGGAGGTCATGCGCACCTCCTTCACGAAGCCCGTTTTCCCTAACAAACAAAGCGGTCGCCTGGAGCTCGCACGCTGGCTCGCCAGCAGTGAGCATCCGCTGACCGCTCGCGTGATGGTGAACCGCCTCTGGCGCTGGCACTTTGGCAAAGGCATCGTCACCTCCACGGACAACTTCGGCGTGCTGGGAGACAAGCCATCGCACCCTGAACTGCTCGACTGGCTCGCCCGCGTGTTCATGGAAAACGGCTGGTCCGTGAAGGACATGCACCGCCTCATCATGAAGTCGAACGCCTACCAGATGGCCTCCAGTCATCCGAGCGCAGGAACCGCCTCCTCCGCGCCTGATCCAGCCCTGCTCGATCCAGAAAACCGCCTGCTCTGGCACTTCAATATCCAGCGCCTCGAAGCCGAGCAGATCCGCGATTCTCTACTGCACGTCAGCGGCACGCTGAGCCAGGAGATCGGCGGCAAGACCATCCCGCTGCGTAACCGCGAGTTCGTCTTCAACCACACCTCACGCGATCACACGACCTACGAGACACCGCGCCGCGCGCTCTATCTGCCCATCATTCGCAATCATCTCTATGACATGCTGGAGCAGTTCGACTATCCAGATCCGACCATGCCCACCGGCAGCCGCAATGCCACCGTCGTGGCCCCGCAGGCCCTCATCATGCTGAATGCCCCCGTCGTGCTGGATGCCTCCGCGAACCTCTCCAAGCGCATCGCCAAGGAGACCCAGAACGGCTCCATCGCCGCCCGCCTGCAGCGCGCCTACGCCCTCGCCTACAACCGCGAGCCCACCACCCGCGAGATCGACCGCGCTACCCACTTCATCCAGGACAGCCCCAATCAAGACGAAGCCTGGAACCTCCTCTGCCAAAGCCTCATGGCCGCGAATGAGTTCATGTACTTGAGATAGCATACGTACCACCCCATTCCGATGGGGTGGAGCCCCGCAAACACGCTCAATCTCTCCTTCCAAAAGTCCTCCAGCCCCGTCTTCTTGCGCCTAACTGATTGTGTTATCCACCCATCACCCCATCGGAATGGGGTGGCACGTTCCAAGCCTGATGGACCGGCTCGCTCAACCAACCCACGTTCCGTCAAAGCCCGCGTTCATCGGTGTGGAAGACGAGGACTGCTGGAACCCGCCTGGTTATGCTCGTGCCCTTCCGCACTGGAGACTGATCGGTGCCACTTACTTCATCACGTTTCGTCAGGCAGACTCACTGCCCGAAAAAGTGCTCAAAGGCTGGGAACAGGAGACCTCCGCATGGTTATGGGGTCACGGCATTGATGATCGCTGGAAGAAATCAGAGCCCGGAAGATTCCACGCGGCTTATCTGGCTCTTCCACGTGAGTTACGAGAAGCCAGGAGGCGTGAAGAAGCCAAACGATTCCTCCATGAACTCGATCTCTGTCACGGTTCATGCCGTCTTCAAAAAGCCGAAGCGCAGGACATCGTTTCTGAAGCCTTGACCCACTTTCACGGTCAGCGTCTCTGGGTGGGTGATTGGGTGGTCATGCCCAATCATGTGCATGTCATTGCCCAGCCTTTTGAAGGGGTGAAAATCGAGGAGTGGCTTTACTCCATCAAGCGCTATTCGGCCTCCAGCCTGCACAAGGTTGGCCTCATCCAGAAAACAGATTTCCGAGCCGGACACTTCTGGCAAAAGGAGTCCTTTGATCGGGTCGTCCGAGATTTAGCGGAGTTGAGCCGCACTCGGAAATACATCGCTGACAACGGTAAAAAGCTCCGTGCCAGCACCTTCCGGCATCAGGCATGCTTCTGGCTCGATGAGTTCGCGTCCCTGGACGTACCACCCCATTCCAATGGGGTGGAGGGTCGATAACTCTCACCATCCTTCCCAAGACTCCAGCCGCCGCCAACACTCCGAACCTCCTTCGTTAAACCTCGCTCATCTCTCACCCGCTCCACCCTTCACCCCATTGGCCTGAAAACTCACATTATCCTTCGCCCAACAGCCAAGCCCGACATCTCTCCGAAGCACCTCCCTCAAAAGCCGCACCACTCCTTCGCTCCACTACCACCCCATTGGAATGGGGTGGTACGAATCCAGCCTCATCCCCCGTATCTTTCCCATGTCCCTGCTATCCCGCCGCCAACTGCTGCAAAACACCTCCGGGGGTTTTGGCTACCTCGCGCTGAGTGCGATGCTGGCCCAACAAGAAGCAGCGCAAGCCGCCGTGGTGAATCCGTTGCTGGCGAAGAAGACCCACTTTGCACCACGTGCGAAGCGCGTGATCTTCCTCTTCATGAAGGGTGGCCCCTCGCATGTGGACACCTTTGATCCGAAGCCGCTGCTGCAGCGTGATGACGGCAAACCCTACCCTTTCAAGACACCGCGCGTGACCTTCGCGGAAACCGGCAAGCTGCTGAAGTCTCCGTGGAAGTTCCGCCAGTATGGCGAAAGCGGTCTGCCCGTGAGCGAGCTCTTCCCAAACGTGGCGCAATGCGCTGATGAACTCTGCGTGATCCGCTCTCTCCACGGCACCAACCCCGCGCATGGCGGTGCCTTGCTGAAACTGCACACCGGCAGTGACACGCAGGTGCGCCCGAGCATGGGATCCTGGATCACCTACGGTCTCGGCACGGAGAACAATGACCTGCCCGGCTTCATCACCATCTGCCCCACGCTCGCGCATGGTGGCGTGAACAACTGGGGCGCGGCCTTCCTGCCCGCCTGGACCCAGGGCACGCCGATTGGCAATGCCAGCGTCCCTTCCAGCCAGGCCTTCGTGAAGCACATCCGCAATGCGCGGCTTAATGAGTCCATGCAGCGCCGCCAGCTTGATTTCCTCGCGGAAGCGAATCAGGAGCACCTGCATCTCACCGGCGCCGATCTCGCGCTCGAAGGCCGCATCAACAGCTTCGAACTCGCCTTCCGCATGCAAGGTACCATGCCTGATGTGCAGGACATCACGCGTGAAACCGCATCGACCCAAAAGATGTACGGTCTCGACAATCCCGTGACCGCGAACTTCGGTCGCCAGTGTCTCATGGCTCGGCGCTTCCTGGAGCAAGGTGTGCGCTTTGTGCAGGTCACGCATAGCGACAGCGAGGTGCAGTGGGACCAACACGGCAACCTCTACAAAGGTCACAGCAAAAACGCCGCCGAGGTGGACAAGCCCATCGCCGGCCTTCTCAAAGACCTGCGCGCCCGCGGCCTGCTCGATGACACACTGGTCATCTGGGGCGGCGAGTTCGGCCGCACACCCACCGCACAAGGCAACGACGGTCGCGATCACAACCCCTACGGCTTCACCATGTGGCTCGCAGGCGGCGGTGTGAAGCGCGGCCACGCGCATGGTGCCACGGATGACTACGGCTGGTTCGCCCAGGAGGACAAAGTCCACATCCACGACTTCCACGCCACCATCCTCCACCTTCTCGGCATCAATCACGAGCGCCTCACCCACCGCTACGCCGGCCGCGACTTCCGCCTCACCGATGTGCACGGCCACGTCGTGAAGGAGATCCTGGCCTAAGGTGGTGCAAGCTTCCAGCTTGCTCATCTCTTCGCTCAGTCGTCCGATGGCAGGGCCAAAGGCCCGACCTATACCAGCTTGGCCCAACGGGCCAGGTATAGTCGAATCCATCCTCTCACCTCAGCCGAGGGCTGAAAGCCCGACCTATGCACACCCAACCCATCTCCAGGTAGTGTCCTGATTTGCGGTCAGTCTCAAGAACGGTTCACTTCTTCTGAGAATACTTGGCAACGATGATCCAGAAGAAGAGAGCTAGGCCTATCATCATTTCAGCATTGCCACGCTTGTATTGCTTGTACTCCGCCTCAGTTAATCTCCGCTCTCCGCCTTCATCAAAATCTACACTCACGGGGCCGCGATGATTCGAAGCCTCCTGAATCTTTGTCACTCCGACATAAATGCAGATACCAAGCGCAGCGCCCCAAAGCATCAAGGGGTTTAGGATCATGAGAACCCAGGAACGAACTGGGCCGGGCTTGGGCTGACTCTCAGGAGGCTGGGACATGCCCACAGGCTATGACGAGGAGGGCGATTCCGGCAAGACTGGAGCCGCGTTGTTGTGCCACTTGGGCTAGGTGACAACGGGTTGACAAATTGCCCTTGCTCGCATGCCGAATACCTCCAGGGTTCACGAACAGATGAACGGCCAAACAGCTCATATAACTATTGCCAGCCGCACTATCAAGTAGCCATGAAAACAGAAAATGATCTGCTGATTGATTTCAATCGCTGGTTCTTTGTAAAAGCCTTGGGCAATCCCGCCAAGGGCGCCGTTGTGTTTCAAGAGTGGAAAAGGCAACGGATTCCGAGGTTAAAAGAGAACCCTGCGACCTTGAGCAAAGAAGAGTATGAGTCGCGTCTCAAGCAATTAAAAAAGGAGGCTCCAGGCTACTTGCATTATTTGCAGACAAACGAATTCCCAGATTTACCGTCCAACCTCCAACCATTCCCGAAAAACTGAGGAACGGACCTAGTTTAACACGTCGGTAGCATCTGGGAGAGGGGCATTCACGGCTTTGGCACTATATCGCAGCAACGCTATGTGCATGCAGACACGTAGCCCGCTCCACCACGCCATCCCTGGAGGAATGGTCTAAAGAGCCATCGGCTTGTATCCCGGAGCTTTCCTGTGTTCCCTCACGAAAGGACGCTCCAACGCCCACGTTCTCGACTGCCCGCCATGAAACTCCTCCCAGCCTTCCTGTTCCTTCCACTCGCGCTTTCCGCCGCAGATCCCCTGCCTCCGCCGGCGGAGGTCACGACCGCGCTGAAGAAAGCGGTCACCTTCTGCACCACCAAGCTGGCCGTGCATGGCGGCTATGCCTCAAGCTGGAAAAAAGACCTCAGCGCCGGCATGAGCGAGCACGGCGAATCCAAGACGCTTATCTCCATCCAACCTCCGGGCACCACCACGCTGGGCCTCGTCTTTGTCAGAGCTTACAAGGCCACCGGCGACGCTCAGATCCTCGAAGCCGCGAAGGCCGCTGGCAAGGCGCTCGTGGAATGCCAGCTCGCCAGCGGCGGCTGGAGCAGCGACTTCGATTTCGCCGAGGACAAGGCGAAGAAATACTGGCTGCATCAGCAGGTGCTCGCGGGCGACAAGGAGCAGGGCAAGCGCAACAACTCGAGCACGCTGGATGACAACAAAACCCAGTCCGCCCTGCTCTTCCTGCTTGAGCTCTCCAGCCTGCCCGAATGCAAGGATGACGCCGCGCTTCAAGAGTCCGTGAAGTTCGCCTTCGACAGCCTCCTGGCTGCGCAATATCCAAACGGTGCCTGGGGTCAGCAGTTCAGCGGCCCGTCCGATCCCGCCACGCCGGTGAAGAAAGCGGCCTATCCAACAACGTGGCCACGCGAGTTCCCGAAGGCGAACTACACCAGCTTCTACACGCTGAATGACGGCAACCTGCAAAAGGCCACGCAGCTCATGCTGCGCGCTTATGAGCTCACCAAGGACGAGCGCTACCTCGCCAGTGCCAAGAAGGTGGGTGACTTCCTCATCCTTGCCCAGATGCCTGATCCACAGCCAGGCTGGGCCCAGCAATACAATCACGACATGGAGCCCGTGTGGGCCCGCAAGTTTGAACCCCCATGCGTCACCGGTGGTGAAAGCGTCGGCGCCATGGAGACGCTGCACGAACTGTATGTGGTGACCGGTGATGAGAAGTATCTCAAGCCCATGCCAGCCGCCTTTGCTTGGTATGAGCGCTCTGCTCTACCAGACGGCCAGTACGCGCGCTTCTACGAGTTGCAGACCAACAAGCCCCTCTACTTCGTCAAGGACACCTACGTGCTCACTTACGATGACTCGAACCTGCCCACGCACTACGGTTTCAAGATGGACCACATCGCCCGCGATGTCGCCAAGCTGAAGGAGCTGATGCAGCAGCCGCGCGAGGCACTGCTGGCAAAACGCGGTGACTCCGCCAGTGAGAAGAGCTGGGCCAGCAAGGCCAAGGGCTCCGCTGGCAAGGTGAACGTGGCACTGAAGGCCCAGCAGCCGGATGGAAGCTGGGTCAAGGGTGATGAGATCGACGGGAGTGAAATGACCAAGCACCTCATGGCCATGACCTACTATCTCGATGCTGCGAAAAAAGGTGGCGCTGAGTTCACCAAGCTGTTGAAATAGACTCTTCTCCCTCATGCATCTCCCGACCGCCCTTGGCGTCTGTCTTGTCACTCTCGGCACCTGCCTCATCGCACAGGCTGATCCTTCCCCAGCTCCGGAGGGATACATTGCCGTGCGTAATCTCGACTACTCCGGCCAGGACAATCCGCGCCAGAAGCTGGATCTCTACCTGCCTGAGAAACCTCCCGGCAAGCTGCTGCCACTGATCGCCTACGTTCACGGTGGCGGCTGGGAAGGCGGCACCAAGGATGATGCTGGCGTGACCCTGCACTTCATCAAGCAGGGCGGCTATGCCGGTGCCTCCATCGGCTATCGCCTAACCAATGAAGCTCACTGGCCTTCGCAGGTCTATGATGTCAAAGCCGCGCTGCGCTGGCTGAAAGCTCACTCGAAAGATCACGGCATCGATCCCGACCGCATCGCCCTTTTCGGCATCTCTGCGGGCGGGCATCTCGTCAGCTTGCTCGGCACAAGCTATGGCGTGAAGGAGCTTGAGGGCGATGTCGGCAAATCAGGCGACACCGTCCGCCCGGTCTGCGTGGCGAATTTCTGCGGCCCCGCGAACTTCCTCACCTTCTACGGCAAGGGCAGCAGCATCGATGCTGACCGCCCGGGCAGCGCCATTGCCAAGCTCTTTGGCGGGCCGATGAGCAAGCACCTGGAGGAGGCCCGCTCCGCTTCTCCTGTCACCTACGTGACCAAGGACGATCCGCCCTTCCTGCACATGCACGGCACCGCAGACTCTCTCGTGCCCTATGCCCAGGCAGAGGAGTTCGATGCCGCGCTCGACAAGGCCGGCGTCTCCAGCACGCTGCTCACCGGCAAGGACGCGCCGCATGTCTTCTTCTCCAAGGACCTGATCGACAAGATGCAGACCTTCTTTGACAAGCATCTGCAGGGCAAGCCCGGCGAGGTGAAGCAGGGTCCGGTGGCTGCGAAATGACTCAGCGCCGCATCCTCATCATCGGCGGTGGTCTCGCCGGCACCTGCCTTGCATGGCGGCTGCATGAGCGCGGCGTGCCCTTCATGATCGTGGATCGCGATGAAACGGGCACGTCCTCCAAAATTGCCGCCGGACTGGTGACACCCATCACCGGCATGCGCATGAATCTTAGCTGGCGCTATGACACGCTGCATCCTGAAGCCGTGGCCTTCTATCGCGACCTCGAAAGCTCGCTGGGAAACAGCTTCTATCATGACCTGCCGATTGTAAAACTGCTGCGTGATCAGTGGTCCGCCGACCGCTGGCAAAAGCGGCGCGGGCAGCCGGACTTCAAACCTTACTTCAAAGAGCCCCAGGGCCCGCTGGTGGATGAAAGCATCTTCTCCGCGCCTTACGGCGGCTTTGAGATGCAGCACAGCGGCTGGCTGGACAGCGCCACCTTCCTGGCGGCGAGCCGTGCCCACTTCATGGAGAGAGGCTGCTGGCAGACCGGAGAGTCTGACGGATCATTGGTTTGGCGTGGCGAGACCTTCACGCATGCCGTCTTCTGCATCGGCTGGGAGGCAGCAAAGCATCCCTGGTTTGACTGGGTGCCCTTCGGCTCCGCACGCGGCACCGTGCTGCAGGTGAAAGCCGATACTGGCGGCGAAACCCGCATCATCAACCGCGGCTGCTGGCTCCTGCCTCGCGGCGATGGCACCCTGCGCGCAGGCCCGACTTATGAACTCAGTTTCGATGATGCCTCCACACCTTCGCCCGCAGCCATCGAAGAACTGGAAACCAAGCTGCAAAGCCTGCTGAAGCAACCCTATGAGGTCCTGGATTCACAAACCGGTGTCCGGCCCATCATCCCCCGCAAGCAAGCGCTCATCGGCTTTCACCCCGGCAAGCCTAACATCGGATTCATCAACGGCCTCGGCTCCAAAGGCGTCCTCCGCGCCCCCTGGATCGGCAGGCAGTTCGTCGAGCATCTGCTCGATGCCAAGCCCATCGAGCCTGACATGGATCTCGCGGGGAATTTTTAACAGGAGATTTGGAGATGAGGAGGGTTGGGAACCGACTCCCAATCTCCTGTAAAAAAATCTCCCCGGCCTCACCCCACCACCAGCTCCACCGGGCAGTGGTCGGAGCCATGCACGTCATCACGGATCTTGCAGGCCTTCAGCGCCGGCTTCAGCTTTTCCGAAGCTAACCAATAATCCAACCGCCACCCTATGTTCTTCGCCCGTGCATCCGGCGTGCGCTGCGTCCACCAGGTGTAGCGTCCCGGGCTCTTGTCGAACTCACGGAACACATCTAGAAATCCTGCGTCCAGATGCTCTGTGAAGCTCGCGCGCTCCGCATCACTGAATCCTGGGTTCATCCGGTTCGACTTTGGATTGGCGATGTCGATCTCGTTGTGCGCGCAGTTCAGGTCACCGCAGCACAGCACCGGCTTTTTCTTCTCCAGCTTCTTTAGATACGCACGAAACGCCGCGTCCCAGTCCAGGCGATACGGCAGACGCACCAGTGCCGCCTGCGAGTTCGGCGTGTACACCGTCACCACATAGAAGTCCGGGAACTCCGTGGTGATCACGCGCCCTTCCTTGTCATGATCCGCAATGCCCATGCCCACCGTCTCCGACTTCCACGGAACACGGCTGAGGATGCAAGTGCCCGAGTAGCCCTTCTTCTCCGCGCTGTTCCACACCGCCTGGTAACCAGCGAAGAAGCCGAGGTCCACCTGCTCCTTCATCGCCTTCGTTTCTTGCAGGCAGATCACATCCGCATCGCCTTCCAGCAGGTATTCGCGCAGACCTTTGTTCAGCGAGGCACGGATGCCGTTGACGTTCCAGGTGGAGAGTTTCATGGGGCTGCGATTTTCCACAGCCCCGCGCCACCGTCAAACCTCAGTTGCCAAAGGCGCGTGCTCCTTCGCGAATATAGTTCTCCTCCACCCGCACGCGCCGCCGGGCCGCCTCGTCCTCCTCATACATGGCCACGCCAATCACGCCCACATTGCGCGCCCCGCTCTCACCATAGGCCGTGGCAGCACGCGAGTCTGCGACAGTGCTGAAACGAAACGCCCGCAGCACTCCGCTCACTCTCATGCCCGAAATGGTGAGACTTGAACGTTCCGCGATGACATACCCATGTCCGCTCGCAGAAGCCGGGCGGCCCGTCCGCACATCCAGACCGTCCACAGATGTCACCACGAGCAGACGATGCTGCGTCAGATTCGTCATGTGGATCTCATACTCCTCACCGGGAGAGCCAATGACGATGATGCGGCCGCCGGAGTCGTAATGACGGAACGCCGCCCCCCAGCCACGACGCTTCACCGTCACGCGCAGCTTGCCTGACACCAGATCAAAGCTGCCTCCATGACTCATGCGCGCACCGTGCACGCGCGCCATGAGCTTTGCCCCTTCCTCGTCATTGTAGTGAAAGCTCACCGAGGCATCCGGCACGTGATTGTTCCGGCGATAGAAGGTCGTGTTGACGGTGTCCTGGTGCACATGGCTGCCCAGCTGCGTTCCAAGCCCGGGCCGCTCAGCCAGCGAAACATCGGCACGGCGGTCCAGGGGCGGCGGAGCCGAAGCCGGTGCCGACGTTGACGCCATCCTGGCCGTGCCTGCCGCCTCGCCATAGGCCCCCGACGACGAGGGTGCCACGGTCATGCATTGCGTGAGCATCAGCAAACCCAGAGCAGAGCTAAGAAGGCGCAGGATCTTCATGAGGCTCGCATCCTCACGTGAACTCGCTCTGGAGTCGATCTGATTCTCGCCCGCGCGGCTTCATTTAACCCAACGCACACCTTGCCTGCCTCACCACACGCGGCATTGGTTCCGCCATGAAAAGCATGACCGGATTTGGCCGTGGAGAAGCACGGCAGGAAAGCACCAGCACCACCTGGGTGGTGGAGTGCAGCAGCGTGAACCGCAAGCAGCTCGAGGTCAGCGTCAGCCTGCCCCGTGATCTGGGCGACCTCGAACCGCAGATCCGCAATCAAGTCGCCGCCGTCTGCTCACGCGGTCGTGTGAGCGTGCAGGTGCGCTCAGATGAGCCTTCATCCGGCGATAGCATGCCGCGGCTCGACCAGATCGTCGCCGCGAAGTACGTGCAGGAGCTCAAGGCCATGGCGAAGCACCTCGGCATCCCTCAAGACATCTCCTTGAGCGAGATCGTGCGCCTCCCCGGCGTGCTGGTTTCTGAAGCCCGCGAGACGGTGGCCGAGGAAGTCTGGCCCGTGCTGCAACCCGCGCTGGAGGCCGCCTTGAAGCAGTTTCTCGAAATGCGTGCTGCTGAAGGTGATCACCTGCGTGAAGAAATGGAGACACGTCTGGCCACCATCGAGTCTCTCGCCGCCAAGATCGCCGAACTGGCCCCCACCGTGCCTGCCCATCAGCGCGAGGTCCTGCTCCAGCGTCTCGAAAAAGCCGGCCTGCCTCTGCCTCTCGATGACGAGCGCATCGTCAAGGAGATCGCCCTCTTCGCCGATCGCACGGACATCTCCGAGGAGCTCTCCCGCGCCGCCAGCCATGTGAAGCAGTTCCGCGCCTACCTCGCCTCCGGCGAGCCCGTGGGCCGCAGCCTCGACTTCCTGGTGCAGGAGTTCTTCCGCGAGTTCAACACCATGGGCTCGAAGTGCAACCACGCCTCCATCGCCCACCACGTCGTCGCCGCGAAGACCGAGCTCGAAAAGATCCGCGAGCAGATCCAGAACGTCGAGTGAGGGCGGTCGCGCTTGTCACCGTGGGATGACCGTGTCTCGCCTCGCCTGTGGGCGAGGCCGGTCGTCCCTTCACGGGTTGATCGCATCCCAGACATGGAGAATTCCTTTGTGCATCCAAATCGCACCCGCTTGGAGTTTTTCACCTTGTGAGGGACGGGCGGGCTTCGCCACGCCCATCCTACGATGGGGCGTGCATCGCACCCTCACCGTCCGCCAAAGATCGCCGTGCCCACACGCACCAGGGTCGCGCCTTCCTCAATGGCCACCTCGAAATCATGACTCATGCCCATGGAAAGCACCGGCAGCGGCGCACCCCCGAGCTTCTCCAGCTCATCCCGCAGCGTCCTCAACTGCACGAAATACTTCCGTGACTGCTCTGGCGTCAGATCAAACGGAGGAATGCACATCAGTCCCTGGATGTAGAGCCGGTCCAGACCATACAGCTCCTCCAACTGCTCCCGGATCTGCGTCGCGCCAAAGCCATGCTTGGAGGACTCCACGGCCACATTGATCTCCAGCAGCACCTTGGGATGCAGCCCAAGCTCCGCCCCGATGCGGTTGATGTCCTTCGCGATGTCCAGGGAGTCCACCGCCTCGATCATCTCCACCTGCGGCAAAATTTTACGCACTTTGTTAGACTGCAGCGGCCCGATGAGGTGCCAGCGCAGCTTCGAAGGCAGCAGCGGCCTCTTCATCAGCACTTCCTGCACACGGTTCTCGCCAAACAGAAGCTGTCCGGCATCCACCGCCTCTTGAATCACCTCCGCTGGTTTCGTCTTCGATACCGCCACCAGCTCCACGCTGCTTACTTCCCTGCTAGCACGCACACAGGCAGTGGAGATGCGTTCAAGGATTTGGTTCAGGCGGTCGGCGATGTCAGACATGAAAAGGAAATAGAAGGGTTTAGGAATGTTGTTTCAGGAAGCGCCCCGTGGGACTCTCCGGCACACGCATCAGATCCTCCGGCGTGCCGCTGGCAACCAGGCGACCACCTTCATTGCCACCACCCGGACCGAGATCAATGACCCAGTCCGCGCAGCGAATCACATCCAGATGGTGCTCAATGACAATGAGCGTGTTCCCCGCATCACGCAGCCGGAAGAGAACACCAAGCAGCGTCTGAATGTCCGCAAAGTGCAGACCTGTCGTCGGCTCATCCAGCACATAGAGCGTGCGGCCCGTGGCACGACGAGCGAGCTCCGCGGAGAGCTTGATGCGCTGCGCCTCACCACCAGACAGCGTGTTCCCAGCCTGCCCGAGCCGGATGTAGCCAAGGCCGCATTCTTCCAGCGTGTTCAGCTTCGCCGCGATGGCACTGGCCTTGCCAAAAAAGCGCGCGGCCTCTGTCACCGTCATCTCCAGCACTTCGGCGATGTTGCGACCTTTAAAAGTGATCTCCAGCGTCTCCGCATTGTATCGCTTCCCCTGGCAGTGATCACACATCACATACACATCCGCGAGGAAGTGCATGTCGATCTTGATCTGCCCGTCGCCCTGGCATTTCTCACAGCGACCACCCGCCGTGTTGAAGCTGAAGCGTCCCGAATCATAGCCACGCACACGCGCCAGCGGCAATTGAGAAAACAGCTCGCGAATGGCCGTGAAGGCCCCCGTGTAGGTCGCCGGATTGCTGCGCGGACTGCGACCGATGGGCGATTGATCAATGACCACCACCTTGTCAAAGGTCTCCAGCCCCGTGATGCGCTCGTGTTTGCCCGGCTCATCCTTCGCGCTGTAAAAATGCCGCTGCAAGGCGCGCATCAGCACCTTGTTCACCAGGGTGGATTTGCCGCTGCCAGAAGGTCCCGTCACACAGGTGAAGCAGCCCACCGGAAAGCTCGCCGTGACAGACTGTAGGTTATGCTCCGTGGCACGGTAGATCGTCAGCGCATTCGCACCTCCTTCAAAAAGACTTCCCTCCGGTGTCATGCGTCGTGACGGCGCTTTGATCTTCAGCGTCTCGTTCAGGTAAGCACCCGTGAGGCTCTCCTTCAGCGCCATGACCTCGGCTGGTGTTCCCTGCGCCGTGATCCGGCCGCCATGCACACCGGCCGCAGGGCCGAGCTCGACCACATGATCCGCGGCGCGCATCATCGCCTCATCATGCTCCACCACGAGCACCGTGTTGCCAAGATCACGCAGCCGCAAAAGCGTGCGAATCAGCCTCTCCGTGTCTGACGGATGCAGACCGATGCTCGGCTCATCCAGCACATACAGCACCCCTGCCAAACCCGCGCCGATCTGCGTGGCCAGGCGAATGCGCTGCATCTCGCCGCCCGACAGCGTACCGCTCTCGCGATTCAGCCCCAGATAGCCAAGCCCCACCTGCTCCAGAAACTCCAGCCGCTTCACAATCTCCTTCTGCAACTCGCCCACATACGCCCGCTGATGCTCGGTCATCTCAAGCGCTTGCATCCATACCAGAGCCTCCTTGATCGGCAGCGAGCAAAAGTCGTGAATGCTCAAATCCTTGTTCTTAGTTCCTTGTTCTTGGTTCTTGGTTGGCGACAACGAAGAACCAGGAACCAAGAACGAAGAACTCAGTTTAACGGCCAGTGATTCCTTCCTCAGTCTCCGCCCCTCACAGGTCGGGCAAGGCAGCGGATTCATGAAGCGCGAGAGCTGCGTGCGCAGCGCATCACTCTCCGCATTTTCATGCAGTCGCTTCGCTTCATTCAGCAGGCCTTCATAGGGCTTCGCAAGACTGCGCTTGGTGCCGCTGGTGGCCCAGCCCGTGGAGATCGCCTCCTTGCCGCTGCCATGAAAGAGCGCGTCTTTGAAAGCTTTCGGCAATGCCTTGAACGGAGCTTCCATCGAAACTCCAAAATGCTTCGCCAGTGCTTCGACACCGCGTTGATGGATGAGCTTGAGCTTCGGGTTCCGCGCCCACCAGCTCTTCACCGCACCGTCTTTGAGAGAGACTTCCGTATCCGGCACGATCAAGCCAGGATCCGGTGCCATGAGCGAGCCCACACCTTCACAGGTCGGGCAGGCACCCACATGCGTGTTGAAGGAAAAATGCTGCGGTGTCAGCTTCTCCATCAAATAGCCCGTGCGCGGATTCGCATACGAGGTGGTGAAAGCCATCACCTCTTCCCCGCCTTCACCACCGACGAGGAACTGTACCTCGCGCTCATTCCATTTTAGCGCAGCCTCGATGCTCTCCATAAGCCGCTGGCGCACACCTTCACGAATGACCAGGCGGTCCACCACGATCTCAATCTCATGCTCCACGCCGCGCTCAGGCTTCAGCGCGTCATCCAGCTCCACGATCACGCCGTCCAGGCGCACACGTACAAAGCCCTGCCGCTTCAGTTTCTCAAAGGTGGCCTTCAGCGCATCCGTCTCCTGCCGCTCCAGAGGCGCCAGCACCACACAGCGCGTGCCCTCCGGCAGTTCCAGCACATGTGCGCCGATCTCCGCCGGTGTGTTCTTCACCAGTGCCTCGCCCGTTTCCGGATCATGCGGCTGCCCGGCCACGGCATAGAGCACGCGCAGATAATCATAGATCTCCGTGACCGTGGCGATGGTGCTGCGCGGGTTCGGCGTGCTGTGCACCTGCTCGATGGCCACCGCTGGCGAGAGCCCCTCAATGAAGTCCACATCCGGCTTCTCCAGCTGATCCAGAAACTGCCGCGCATAGGCGGACAAGCTCTGCACATAGCGCCGCTGCCCTTCCGCATACAGCGTGTCAAAGGCCAGCGATGACTTGCCGCTGCCGCTCACGCCCGTGAGCACGACCAACTGATGTCGAGGAATGTCGACATCAATGTTTTTGAGGTTGTGCTGCCGCGCGCCACGCACGCGGATGAGATCCTGAGGCATGCCTGCATGAAGAGGCGGCCTCCCGAAGGTGCAAGTTTGAAAAGCGAATGCTTCAGCTTGTCCGACCTGCGCTTGACGCCCTGGAGTTCACCAAGACTGGCGGCTTCTCGCGTTTGCTCGAGGATTCTGACTGGTCTCGAGCTGCGGATAAAGCATGTCCAGGGTCTGCGCCCGCAACCAGCCGCGCAGGGATTCGCTGTTCACGCCGAGGCTGGCGGCGATCTGCCCGACTTTCGCCCCGGTGCGCAACTGGGCACGGGCGGACGCGAGGATGGCGGCCTTTTCAGCCGGGGAGTAGCGTGAGGGGCGTGGCATGACGAGGGGCTTTTTTAGTGATCACAGGGACCGGCGGCGGCGCATCAGCAAGGCGCAGAGGCCGGCAAGGAGCAGACTGGCACGGGCAGGCTCCGGCACCATGACGACCACTACACTGATGGTGCCATTCGTGGTGAACTGGCTGATGTCCCAGCCGTAACCGGAACCCGCAATGTTAGGCAGGTCAAAACCGAGGTTGTCATCGCCATTGCCAAGGAGAAAGCCGGAATAAGATCCTGCGCTGTAACGACTGTCAAAGGTCGGCGTGCCCACATTGGACCAGTCGAGCAGATTGAAGGTCTCAGTGGACATCGGCACATAACTGCCGGCGGTGACTTGGAGGCCGCCGTTGAAGAGCAGCGTGCCATTGAGCAGGCCGTCGAAGTTCAGCAGGTCTCCCGCACCGCCAGGATTGATGCCGAGAATGACACTGCTGCCGCTTTGAAAATCAAAACTGCCGCTGCCCGAGGCCGGGGTGAAAGTCAGCGTGCCATAGTCCCCCTGCGCGGTGCCATTGCCTGCGTGGACCGTGCTGCCGATCTGCGCCGTGAAGGTGCTGCCGAGCAGAAGGCCGGTGCCAAGGATCGTCCCACCCGTCTGCACCGTGACTGCTCCGGTGCCCGTGCTGCCTGTGCTGGTGAGCGCCAGTGTGCCGTTCGTCACCGTGGTGGTGCCGGAGTAGGTGTTGGCAGCGGTGAGGGTGGTGGTGCCAGCGCCGAGCTGGGTCACTGCACCGGTGCCCTTGATGACGTAGGCCAGAGACACCGCATTGGAGCGGTTGACAGCGAGTGTGCCGTTGTTTTGAATGTCGCCCGTGCCCGTGCTGGTCAGTGATCCCGTGGTGCCACCGGTGCCGAGTTGCAGCGTGCCTGCGCTGATCGTGGTGAAGGTGGTGCCAGTGGTGTAGGTGGAGCCATAAGTATTCGCTGCCGTCAGCGCCAGCGTGCCCGCGCCAGCTTTTGTGAATGCACTCACGCCAGTGGAAAGCACGCCGCTGAGGATGGCATCGACGGCGGCTGAGCCATCATTCACAGTGACGGTGCGCGCACCCGTGACATTGAGAACGATCGGGTTCGCCACAGTGATGGTGCTGTCAGCGGTGCTGTGGCCGAGGATCAGGCCACCACCGAAAACGCCCCCTGAGTTTGACCAGGTCTGGCTGGCTGCGGCACCACCGAAGTTTACCGTGCGATCCCCGCCAAAAGCGGCAAAGCCACCCGTGCCCCCATTAGACCAGCCGACCTGCACGGCGGTGGGAGTCGTGCCGCCGATGCTGCGGGTAAAGTCACCCGTGGCTGCTGTCAACCCGACGACGCCATCAGCACCACTGCCGTTAAAAAGCAGGGCGCTGATGCCGCCCGCCGTGGCCACGCCTCCTGGCAGCGCACTGGCGCTGTCCAGACGCAGCAGGCTTGAGTTCACGGTGGTCGTGCCTGTGTAGGTGTTGGTGCCGCCGAGGACGATCGTACCGGTGCTGGTCGTGGCAAGGCCGCCAGTGCCGCTGATCTCACCATTGAGCGTCAGCGTTGCAAAGCCACCATCAAGATTCAGCGTGGTGATGCCAGTGCCGTTGTTGGTGATGGCGATGTTGTTTGCCAGCACACGTGCGCCGCCAGCACTGGCTGTGGCGAGGACGGGAGAAGCGGAAGTATCGACCGTGTTAGAGGTGACCGTGATCGTGCCTGTGCCGAGCGCCGTGTCATTGGTCTGAACTCGCAAGGTGCCGCTCGTCAGAGTCACGCCACCCGAGAAGGTGCTGTTACCCGCCCCGCCCACCGTCAGCGTGGAGCCACCACTTTTCTTCAAACTCCCCAACCCGCTGATAACCCCCGTCCATGACGAGCCGCCTCCCGCAAAGTCCAGCACCGAGGTGGCGGCGGTGAGGGTGATGGCACCTGCGTAGGTGGCTGTGTTCATTCTCCCCGATCCAGTGATCGCCAGGGTGCCATCACTGATCGTGGTGGCACCGGTGATGGTGTTGTTGGCATTGGTCAGGGTCAGCGTGCCCGTGCCCGCCTTCGCCCAGCCCACGCTGCTGGAAACCACACCCGAAAGGGTCACGTTGTTGGCGGCTGGTGAAACCACATTTCCCGCAGTGCTGATGGTGATGGCATTGGCCACTGTCCCGGCAAAGTTGAAAACAAGGTTGCCCGCCGCGCTGGTATTGGTGTTGATGGTGATCCGGCCCGTTCCGGCGGCATTCGCATTGCCGAGGAAAAGCCGGCCGCGATTGAGGAAGATGGGTCCCGCGAAACCACTGTTGTCTGCGCCGGTGAGCGACCAGATGGAAGAGCCGTCGCCACTTGAGCTCGTGTCCAGACGGAGGGTCACGTTCGACGCGCCGGAAATGTTGCCGCTAAGTGTCGTCGTGCGGGTCTGCCCGCCGCGCATCACCATCCCGTAGGTTGTGGCACTACCCACCGTGCCAAAGGTGATGTCTTTGGAAAAAGTGTAGCTCGCGTTGATGCCTGTGGAATCGAAGAAAAATTTATCCGGTGTCCCCGTGCCGGGGACGGCGCCCGTCACGTAGCTCGCAGATACTCCACTGGCCGCTCCGCTATTGACGGTCAGCGTGCCGGTCGTGCCGAGGCCTGCTGCGCTGTTGAGGAAAAACTTCCCCCCGCTCAGAGTCACGGCACCCAATGTGTTTGCACTGGCGAGAACGAGATCTGCCGAACCAGATTTGCTCAATGTTCCACCCAGGGATGTCCCAGTGAGAGTGATGGCACCCGCACCTGCCACACTCACACTGCTGACCACCGTGGTGCCGGAGGTGCCCGTGCCATTGATCGTCAGCGAGAGCGGTGTCGTGATCGTCCCGGTGAGCGTGATCGTCTTCGTGGCCGAGCCATCGATGAAGAGATCGTCTGCCGCAGTATAACTTTGGCCGTTGAAGGTCGTGGCGGAGCCGCTCCAGGCTCCCGAGGCATCACCCGTGGTGCCAGTGGTCCACGAAATCGGAGCCGCACGTCCGACATGCGAGACTCCCAAAGACAGGGCGATCAGAAAAATGCAGAAGAATGCTTTCATAGGGCAGGTTTTTTGCACCTCCATGCCTCGCACTGATCGTGCCATCCGCATGAGATGGGTGGTTGACGAACTGGTTGGCCCGACCAACCAGTTCTCCCTATGCAGCCATTGGAGCGCCAATCCCTCGTAGAGATCACCGCCGCACATCTGCGGGACGGGTTTCGCGCCGGGCGCTGGAACGGAAAGCTACCGGGAGTGGGTCGCTTGGCCGATGATCTGGCCATTTCCAAAGAGACGGTCCGGGCCGCGCTGCATCTGCTGGAAATGGAGGGCCTGCTGAAAAAGCAGGGCGCGGGCCGCAGCCGGCAGATTGTGGCCTCGCCACTGGACCGGCCAGTCACGGCACGCGTTCTGCGGGTGGCCGTGCTGCTGCCCAAAATCCTGGAGGAGGACAACTCCCATTCCCAGAGCCTCATCCTGCGCCTCGTCCGTGCCATTGAGCATGCCGGGCATGAATGCTTCATGGCTGACAAAAGCCTGGCTCAAATGGGCAATCGTCTGGACAGCCTCGCCCGTCTGGTGCAGGCCACGGCGGCAGATGCCTGGATCATCTATGATGCCAGCCATGCAGTGCTGGAGTGGTTTCACCGGAAGCAAATCCCCGCGATGGCTCTCGGCGGGCGAGTCATCCACCTACCACTGGCCTGCACGCGCGCCGACCTCACGGGGGCCATGAATGATGCCGTGGACACCCTGGTGGCTCACGGGCATCGCCGCATCGTCACCCTGGCTCCACGCACTTGGCTGCGCCCGGAACTGAATCCCACCGCGGGTGCTTTCTCGCGCCGAATGGCGCACCACGGTCTCCCAGCGTCCGGCTACAATCTGCCCGAGTGGGAAGACAGTGCCCGGGGTCTGCAGGATCTGCTGCACTCGCTCTTCCAAAGCACGCCGCCCACCGCTCTCCTGCTGCTGGAACCTGCGTGGACCGTGGGGGCCTTCGTCTTTCTCTCCCGTCGTGGCCTGCGCGTGCCGGAGGACGTCTCCATCATCGCCCTCATGCCGGATCCTGTTCTGGCCTTGTGGGAGCCCCCGCTCGCGCATTTCGACTGGCAGTTCGCGCCGCACATCCGCCACATCGTGCGCTGGGCTCAGGCCGTGGCCAAAGGCAGCGCCACCGGTGAGATCAAAAGTGTGCTCTGCACCTTTGAGACCGGTGGCACCATCGGCCCCGCGCGTACGATCCAGGCCAAACCTGGATCCTGATACCATCGTTGGTTACGCCTTCAGCCCGTCCAGATTCATCTTCACGGGCTTCGCATCGCGGATGAACTCATCCCAGGTCACACCATGACCTGCCTTGCCGGCAAACTCGCCAAAGAGGGTGAGCAAGGTCGTCTCGACCGCGCCTTCAATGGTGGGATTCCCCTTCGGATCTTTGGCGGCGATGGCCGCACGGAAGGTCTCCACATTGTTTACGCTGCCGCTGCGATAGAGGTTCTTGGACTCACCCCCGCCCCAGAAGTTTTCCTTGCCGCCGCGGATCATCACACGACCGCCGAACTTGCCATTGAAGGCACCCTTGCTGCCGACAAAACGGTTCTCACATAGGAAGGGCGAACCCCACGCGGTGTACTGACGCGAAGCAAAAGTGACCGCACCCTTCTGGAACTCAAACAGCAGCGCGAAGTGGTCTGAGACATCACCCACATTGTCCGGACGACCTCCGCGACCACAGGTGCCGCTGATGAGTGTCGGGCGGCCAAAGGCCCAGCTCACGATATCGAGCGCATGGATGTTCTGCTCCGTGATGATGTCACCCGCGAGGTCGCGATGACGGATCCAGTTCTTCAAACGGCCCTCAGACGTGTTATCCTCTTCGGACTGCAGCGGAATGAGGTCCGCCTCATAGTGGCACTCGCCAAACATGAGGTCACCAATCGCACCTTCATGGATGCGCTTCATACCTTCCTGGAAAAACTCATCGCCACGGCACTGCACATCCGCCAGCACCACGATGCCCTTCTTCGCCGCATCCTTCGCGAGCTGGCGGATCACCTCACAACCTGCCACATCAATGGCCACGGGCTTCGCAATGAGCACATGCTTGCCTGCGGCCACGGCATCGATGGCCTGCTGCACATGAAAACCTGGAGGGCTGTGAATCGCCACCGCATCCACATGCTCCAGCATCTTCTTGTAACCATCGAGACCGGTGAACTGCTGGTCCGCAGCCACGCCAAATTTCTCACCAAAGGTCTTCACACGATCCTCGAAGTAATCACAGGCCGCCGTGAGCTTGAAACCTGGATTCTCGGCGATGATGCCCGAGACGAAGGAGCCGCGTCCGCCGCAACCAATATTGCCGATTTTAAAGACGGGACCGTCATAGGCAATGGCGAGAGGTTTGTCAGCCTTGTCAGCCGCCTGAGCGGCAAGCTGGCTGGCGAGAGAGGCGATGCCTGTGGCTTGGAAGAAGGAGCGTCGGTTCATGATATGGGTTTCTTTTGATGGGTCAGCATCAAACGCCAGATGAGCGAGATGCCTTGGGTTGTGGGTTCTGAAAATATGAATTCAATCGTCAATCATTCGTCTACGCCTAATGACAGGCCATCAGGCCGGTTGCAGAGTTCATGTCAGGCGCGGGTCATTGAAAAGTCTTCATCACCAGCTCGCGGAAAGCCCGCACATGCGGCGGCTCAAAGCGCCCTTTGCGCTGAACCAAAAATGCTTCCTCGTGGCCAAAGAGCGAGGCCACATCGCGGAAAATGATCTCAGCCTCGCCAGTGGCAGGCTTCGGTGGTTTCACGCTGGCTGCGCTGGTGCCGATGGCGATGCCGAAACCAATAGAGACATAATTCAGCAGCAGCGCTCGGCTTGTGGAGGTCATGGTCACATTCATCTTATCCTCCAGCCCGGCCTGCCTGAAGACCTGACGGATCTGCCGGTGCGAGCTGCTCTCCTCAGGGGCAAGCACCAGTGGTTGGCTGACAATGTTCGCCAGGGTGATCTGCCGTGCACGGGCCAGTGCATGATCCGCCGGACACATGAGGTGGAAAGTGTGACGCGTCAGCGGCAGGCACTGGAACTGTGGCATCGGCTCATCTCCCGGCACCATGCCCATGATGGCCAGATCTGCTCCGTCCTGCTCAATGACCTGCCGGGTCAGGAAGGAAGGGCGGTCCAGCAGCACCAGCTTCACGTTCGGATGATTTTTCCGATACAGGATGATCGGCTTCCGCAACGCACCGGAAAGCATGGCAGGCGTGGCTGCCAGAGTCAGCGTGCGTGCGGCGTTGTTGCGCCGGTCCTCAAACATGGCGCGAAGGCCATCAAAAGACTCCACCAGCGGTGCCGCCAGATCCACCAGCGCACGCCCATCTTCCGTGAGAGCCATCTTGGAACCCTCTGCCACCACGAGCTGCACGCCATACTCATCTTCCAGTGAACGGATCTGCTGCCACACCGATGGCACCGCCAGATCCATGGCTGCCGCTGTGGCTGCAAAGCTGCCACGACGTGACAGTTCCACCAGCGAGCGGATCTGCCGGAAGCGCACCTCTTTGAAGTAGCGGCGTGCGGGCGATTCAGCGGCGGCTTCAACGCCGGCGGATGGGGTGCGCTTGGCTTTGCTCATTTGGCCAAGACTAACAGTCGGGTTTGCTGGAAGCAAGGGGTGAAGAGTTATCATAAGGGCGGCGGGGGCAGAAACGAGGGACGACTTCACTTGGGCATTGCGTCACTTTTGAGCTTCGCTTTCTGAATGTGTTTACGCACACGCACTTGCAGCACCTCCAGCGGCACGGCGCCGCTCAGCAGCACGGCATCATGAAAGGCGCGCACATCGAAGCGATCACCGAGGGCCGCTTCCGCTTCGGTGCGCAGCTCGCGGATCTTGAGCTGGCCGATCTTGTAGGCCAGTGCCTGGCCAGGCCATCCGATGTAGCGGTCGATCTCGTTGACGATGTCCTGCTCGGATTTCGGCGCATGATCGCGGAAAAAGGTGATGGCCTTTTCGCGGCTCCAGCGCAGCTCGTGAATGCCGGTGTCCACCACCAGACGCACGGCGCGCCACATGTCATAAGTGAGCTGGCCAAACTTGTCATAAGGGTCGTCGTAGAGGCCGAGTTCATCGCCCAGGCTCTCGCAGTAAAGCGCCCAGCCCTCGACATAAGCGGTGAACTGGAGCTGGCGGCGAAACTTCGGCAGCTCGCCCTGCTCCTGCGCCAGCGCGATTTGGAAATGATGGCCGGGAACGGATTCGTGAAGCGAAAGCGCCATCATCTCCCACTTCGGTCTCGTCTCCGGCTTGAACAGATTCACAAAGAAGGTGCCTGCACGTGATCCATCCGGCGCCGGTTCGCGATAATAAGCGGTGGTGGTGTGTGGCGCGATTTTATCAGGAATGGACTTCACGCCATAAGGCATGCGCGGCATGGCGCGGAAGAGCCTCACCAGCGTGGGATCGATGCGCTTCGACATGGCCTCATAGCCGAGCAGGAGGTCTGCGGACGAGGCATAAAAGAAGCGCTTGTCGGTGCGCAGATGCTCGAAGAATTGCGCCAGTGTGCCGGGGAACTTTACCTGCGTTTTCACCTTCTCCATAGCCGCGGTGATGCGCTCCACCTCACGCAGGCCGATGTCGTGAATCTCGCGTGGCGTGAGAGCCGTCGTGGTGAAATGCCGCGCCAGATGCGCATAGCACGCCGCACCTTGCGGGTGCTGCCACACCCCCACTTCATCATAGCAAGCAGGCAGATACTCCTGCTTCAAAAAGGTCTTCAAACGTTCAAAGGCTGGGATGACCTGCTCGATGGCTGCCTTCGCACCTTCAGCCTTCAGGCGGCTCTGATCCGCCTCTACGATGGTGGATGGCATCTTCACGAACCGGGCCAGAAATGGATGCTTCGCGACCTCGCCGACGATCTGCCCATCCACCTGCTCCAGCACGGGCTCGATCACCACCTTCGGCTGCAGGATGCGCAGGCGGATGCCCTCGCGCATGAGAGCGATGGTTTGATCCATGTAGTCTGGGAAAGCCCGCATCCTGGCGATCCAGTCCTCATAGTCCTTCACGTTGTCAAAGCGCAGCGCATCAGCGAGCTCGTCGCTGGTCTGGATGCCGCCACGGCGGTTGATAGGCATCAGATCAAGCCGAAACGGCAGGCCTTCCAGTTCATCGCGAAGCTGCCTAACCAACAAGTCGTAGTTCAGCTGGTCCTCCTCGCTCAAGGCGGGACGGTTCATCGCCTCAAGCTCCTTCAAGAGCTGCCGTTGGTGCTCGTTGCGGGCCTCGATGGCAGCAGCGCTGATGTCTTCCCAGCGGTCATTCCAGCGCCGGTCGCCCAATGAGGAGGCCCAGGTGGGTGATTGCTCCATCATCCACTCCCACTCGCGATCCAGCAGAGCGCGAAAGTCTGCGGACTTGGCAGATGACGTGAATGCGAAGAGCAACGTGCCCAAAATGACGACGGAACGTAAAGCTAGAGAGCACATGATTTCAGCCTGGGATAAGCGGGTTCGAAAATGAGATGAATCTATGAGGTCCAATCCAGCACGACCTTGCCGCAGTCGCCCGACTCCATCGCGGCGAAGCCTTTTTCAAACTCGGTGTAGTGGAAGCGATGGGTGATGATGGGCTTGATGTCCACGCCACTCTCCAGCATGACGCTCATCTGGTACCAGGTCTCATACATCTCGCGGCCGTAGATGCCGTGAATGGTCAGCATGTTGAAGATGACCTTGTTCCAGTCGATGGAGATCTGCTCGCTCGGGATGCCCAGCATGGCGATCTTTCCGCCGTGGCACATGTTATCAATCATGTCGCGGAAGGCTGTGGGGTTGCCGCTCATCTCCAGCCCCACATCGAAGCCCTCTTTCATGCCGAGCTGCTTCTGCACATCGGCAATGCTCTCGCGCTTCACATTCACCGCCCGTGTCGCCCCCATGCCGCGCGCCAGATCCAGCCGATAGTCATTCACATCCGTGATCACCACGTGCCGCGCTCCCGCATGCTTCACCACCGGAATTGCCATGATGCCGATGGGTCCTGCGCCCGTAATGAGCACATCCTCACCGAGACATTCAAAGGCCAGCGCTGTGTGTACCGCATTGCCAAAGGGATCAAAGATGCTCGCCACTTCCTCGTCCACACCTTCGCGGTGATGCCAGACATTCGTCATCGGCACGCTGATGTATTCCGCAAAGGCTCCCGTGCGGTTCACGCCGATGCCGACCGTGTCTTTGCAAAGGTGACGACGTCCCGCGAGGCAGTTGCGACAGCGCCCGCAGACCACGTGCCCCTCTGCGCTCACAATCTCGCCCGCATGAAAGTCATTCACGTTGGAACCGACGGCGATGACCTCGCCCACAAACTCATGCCCCACCACCATCGGCACCGGAATGGTCTTCTGCGCCCAGGCGTCCCATTTGTAGATATGGAGGTCAGTTCCGCAGATGCCCGTCTTGCGCACCTTGATGAGGACATCATTGATGCCGACTTCAGGCTCCGGGACATCCTGGAGCCACAATCCGCGCTCCGCTTTGGCTTTGACGAGTGCTTTCATGGTTGTGTGGTATATTGGACACGTATCCGGTAAACTGGCAAGAAGTATTTTATACCGGATACCGCAGTCGCGAAGCGTCCCCTAACGTACCACCCCATTCCAATGGGGTGTTTCCCGCCATCTCACTCCACCCCCCAAACGCAAATCACCCGCTCACAGCCAAAGCCATGAACGGGTGATAAACTATTCGTTAGACCAATTTAGCTAGCCTCAGACCACGTGCTCACCCTTGAGCACGTCATCCAGGGTTTGGCGGTCACGCACCACGTGGGCCTGGCTGTCGTCCACGAGGATCTCGGCAGGCATCGGGCGGGTGTTGTAATTCGAGGCCATGCTGAAGCCATAGGCGCCGGCGCTCATGGCGGCGATGTAGTCACCGGCCTTGACCGGAGCCACTTCGCGATCCTGCGCCAGGTAGTCTCCGGTCTCGCAAATAGGGCCGACGATGTCGACCTTCTCCACTTCGCCTTCAATTTGCTTCAGCGGCACGATCTGGTGCCAGCCTTCATACAGCGTCGGGCGGATGAGGTCGTTCATGCCCGCATCGACGATCTTGAAGGTCTTGGCGCCACCGCGCTTTTCAAACAGCACCTGCGTGAGCAGAGCACCGGCATTGCCCACCATGAAGCGGCCGGGTTCGCAGAGGATGCGGATGCCCAGCGGCTTCAGCAGCGGCACCACGGAGTCGGCATACTTCTGGATCGTCAGCGGATGCTGCTCGGCGCTGTTCTTTTCCCACCAGCCGGCGTCACCGGAGTCGAGGCTCTGGCGGTAGTTGATGCCAATGCCGCCGCCGATGCTGAAGAACTGCAGGTTATACTTTTCCTTCATCTCAGCCACGAGCGGGCTCACCTTCTTCACAGCTTCCACAAAGGGATCCACGCTGGTGAGCTGGGAGCCGATGTGCATCTGCAGGCCCTTGATGATGAGATTCGGCATCTCAGCGGCGATGCGTGCATACACCGCGCCGATGCGGTCGAAGTCGATGCCGAATTTGTTCTCGCTCTTGCCCGTGGTGATCTTGGCGTGCGTCTTCGCGTCCACGTTCGGGTTCACGCGCACGGCCACCGGGGCCTTCTTGCCCAGCTTGCCAGCGACTTCGTTGATGAACTCCAGCTCAGCCTCGGACTCCGCATTGAAGCAGTAGATGCCCTGGTTCAGCGCATACTCGATCTCTTCACGCGTCTTGCCCACACCGGCGAAGGTGCACTTGCTGGCGTCACCACCGGCCTTGATCACGCGGTAAAGCTCGCCAGCGGAGACGATGTCAAACCCGCCGCCCAGCTTCGCGATCGTGGAGAGCACGGAGAGGTTCGAATTCGCCTTCACCGCGTAGCAGATGAGATGGTCCAGCTCACCCAGCGCTGCGTCGAGACGCGTGAAGTGGTCGGTGATCGTGCCTTTGGAATAGACGTAAAGAGGGGTGCCGTGTTTCTCCGCCAGCGACTGAAGGCTGACGTTTTCACAGAAGAGCTGACCCTGGTTGTAATGGAAGCGGTGCATACGAAGGGCGCGCTAGATAGGCGGAAACCCCGCCCGCGCAAGGGCGCGCATAGCCTCAGGCACCCGACCCTGCTGAAATCCTGTCCATCTTGTGAATCATGTTAATCCTGTCAAAAAGGGACGAGGCCCAACCAACGACCCGTTTCGCCTCAAACCCTTCGGTAATAATACGTCGTGCTGCAAAGCTCACCCTCTGGAAACAAAGCAAAGTCCGGGATGTCCCCCACATGCACCCAGCCGAGCCGCTGGTAGAGCCGCTCCGCATCCCCGCCGGTCACACAGTCCAGCACCAGCAGCGTCTTGCCGCTCTCCCGCGCCGCGACCTCGGCCGTGTGCATCAGCAGCTCACCCAGGCCCTGCCGCCGCGCCCGGCGATGCACCAGCATCTTCGCCAGATCCGCGCGGTGCGGCTGGTTCTCCGGCAAGTCAAAGATGAGCTGCACGGTGCCGCAGATGCCTTCCGCATCCTCCGCCACCATCAGCGCCCGCTTCCCTTCAGCCACATCCGCCGCCACGCGCTGCCAAAAGGCCAGCGCACGCTCCCGCGTCAGCGGCTGCATGAAGCTCACCGAGGCGCCGCCTTCGACACAGTCCATCAGCACATCCACGAGTTGCTCCAACTGCACTTCATCCACCGCATTCAGACGGCGAAGACGAACACTCAAAGGCTGCACGGCATCTCCTACGCGGATCACACCATCACTGAGAAGGTTCGCACGCAGGCCGCCCTTGTCTGCCAGGGGCCTGAGCAGTTCTTTGCCCGTCACGCGATCCAGATGCGTGCATGGCGGGCAGAGGCGGATGCCTTCGATCAGCACCTCACCCACGCGAAACTGCCTGCCCACAAGTTCGTTCAGGCGCACACCACGTGTCACCAGATTCCGCCGCGCCTCTTCCGCGGAAAGCTGCAGTTCCTCCAGCACTTCACTCTCGATCAGCGTCACCTCTCTTCCCGGCCCCTTCGGTTCCGCGCCGGAGAAAGTACCGATGCCATCAAAGTAGCGATCTCCCACCAAGCCACGATTCGCCCGCACCTCCACTTCATGAACACTGTGAGGCATCACCGTCGCTGCCGGTGAGATGTAAATGGCTGTGATCTGAGGTTTCATGTCATGTTCATCCTAGGGCAGGCCGCTTCATGCAGACATAGGGATGCTCGGCAAAGCCATGCTGCTCATAAAAGGCCGCCGCGTCTTTCGTGATTAATAATTGGTTCGTCCGCACCACGTCCGGGTGCGCCATCAGCACCTCTAGCATCCACGTGCCGAGCTTCTGCCCGCGACACTCCTCCGCCACCACAAAGTCACAAATATAAGAGTTCACCGAATGATCCGTGATCGCCCGCACAAAGCCCAGCGTCCGGCCTTCGCGCGTCAAAACCAGGCAGGTCGAATGTCTCAAGGACTCCGCGATTTGCTCCACACCGCGATGCGAAGCCCAGTACGTTGCTTGAATCAGTGCCGCGATGGCAGGCACATCAAAACGGTTCTGTTCGTCCGTGAGAATGAGATCGTCGCGAGTGAGCTGCATTCACACAACTATGCAGACGATTCCGCGCGAATCAAAGAAGTCCACTCTTGCGACTCATATCCCTCTACAGACGGTATTAAAATGATCACCTCCGCCCATGATTGAAATCCACGGGCTTGATCACCGTGATCGCGCCGGGGTTTTGGTCGACGAGGGTGTTGGTGCAGGTGGGGTCGACGACGATGGTCGCGCTTTTGGTTCGGAAGATGTTGCCGGTGAAGAGGATGTCGCGGCCGTTCGGGGCGAAGGTCACGGCTTCATCGGGGGCGGATTCGCCGAGGATGAAGATGTTATCGCGGACGATGGCGGGGCCATAGGTGGCACCGGGTTCATAGAGGGTGAAGTAGAGCTCGGGAAACTTGCCGGGCTTCGCGGTTTGAAAGGCGATGCGGCCTCGGCGCATGTCAGGCTCATTCTTCGTCGTGTTGTTGATAAAGACATTGCCGGTCATGATGAAGTTCACGGGCTGGTTGATCCACGCGCCACGTCCGCCATTACGGAAGGTGTTGCCGGTCATGGTCACGTCCGTGCAGCTCTTCTCCACGCTGATTACGCGGCTGCCGTTCGTGCCATCCACCAGGTTGCCGGTGATAGTGGCGTTCTGGCAATACTCCGCGAGGAAGAAGGCACCCATACGGCTGCCGATGATGTGGTTGCTCGCAAACACCACATTGCGGCAGCGCTGGATGTGCATGGTGTCGCCGATGGCGCTGAGCTGGCAGCCGGTGACGCGCACTTCTTTGGCACCCACAATATCAAACGCACCCTTCCCCGGGCCGCTGCCCGTGGGTGCATAAGCACCGAGATAGGTGCCGCTGATGTTGAAGGCCAGTTGACCTTCGCCCGCATCTTTGAAGCGGATCGTCTCGCCCTGAGGTTTGTCGGCGATCTTGATGAAGTCCGGGCCTGAATCGACCACGAAATACTGTCGCCCGCGAATGATGTTGTTAGGCAACTTTTCACCCATGAAGGTGAGCGCTTCCTTCGGCTCGTCATTCACACTCACAGCGATGGGACGGACCGTGTTATCCAGCTTCACGCGGTCATCACCTGCCGCGATCGTAATGTCGCGCACCAGATCCATGCGGAAGTACTTCTTCGCCCGCTCCACTTCCCAGGGTTCATAGGCCTCAGGGAAGGTCATGATCTGCCAGAGATAGCCATAGTCCCACATGAACTTGCCACTGCGCAGCAGCGTGCAGCTCTCCACCGCCACACGTTCCGCGTAGGAGGTCACCTCGCTCTCTTTCTTCCCATACAGGCCATGCACGCCGATCACCGCCGCGGCCATGCCGTTAGACTTCACCTCGCGAAAAAAGAGGTCATGCGTGCCGCCTTCCTTCGTGGTGGTGATCTCGATGCCCTTCGTGTTCGCATTGGGCTCCCAGACATTGTCCTGCTTCGCCGGATCAAACACATGCCCGATGAACTCGCCGCCCTGCCACGTGAAGTGTGCGATGTTTTCACCCGCAAAGAGAACGATGCGCGCCTTGTCAGGCAGAGTCTCTGGCAGAACGAAGCGCGCGCCATGGGCGAACACCGTCATGTTCGAGGCCAGCGGCAGCGGGGTGGTTCCATCAAGATGATAGTCTCCCGCAGGAATGGTGACCGTGCCGCCCTTCGCCAGCAACTCAGCCAAACGGGCGGAATCATCGGCATGGCTCAAACCGAGAAGGACAGGCAGGAGGAAAAGAGCGCGAAGGTTCATGCTGGAGCTTAAACGACTCCAGCCATCAGGTTCCCGCGTCAAAGTCTGTGCGAAATACGACGAGTGGGTTCGTTGGGCATCCTCTGTGAGTTCTGCTTAGAAAGCTCGGCGCTATTCGGAAGAACAAGCTTCAGAATGCACCAACCCGAAGGAAAGGACTTTTGACATTCGTTGTTCGCTGCTCTTTCTTGGTCTCCCTCCATGGCAAGCAACCGACCCCTCCATCACCGTCTGCGCAAGCTCGCGCAGGGGCTGGTTGTGCTGTCGCTGTGTGTGTCCATCGGACTGCACTGGGTGGTCCTTCAATCCGCCGCTTGGGTCGGCATGGCCGTGACCTACTCCGTGGAGAAAGGCGTGGTCCAGGGCCTCAGCGAGACCTTTGACGGCGAGCACCCCTGCCCTATGTGTAAAATGGTGAACCAGGGTGTGAAGAAGGAGCAGGCTCCCACGGATGGACAGACGCCGCCTGCCAAGGTGAAGGAGCTGAAGCTCACACTCGCTCTCGTTTCTGTTCCAACCTTTGTTTTTCCTTCCGAGACACCGCAGGCCTGGAGCACGGTCTCCAGCATCGCCTCGGCACGTCATGAGCGTCCGGTGACGCCTCCGCCTGAAGCCGTCTGATCTGCTCCGCGAAAGTGGAACAGGTTTTATGGAACCTGTTTCCCGGCGCCTCTTCCAGGTGAGCGTTGCTCGCCCCATCCTCACATCGCGGCCGTTCGTGCCGCACTCATGGCGCAGCCGCGCCTGAGACAGGTGAGCGCCCCAACCAGACAGGTTTAAAACCTGTCCCACTTTCGCCAGCACGCGCCTTCCCCGGCCAGATCCGGGAGGGCGGCTTTAGCTAGTGGTCGCCCTTCTTGGCCGGGCGCTCCCATCCAGCCGTTTCTGGATGGGAGCTGTTCTGGAGCCACCGAACTCGAATCTCGAAGACGAAACTCATGCCCTTTCTTTTCTCACGGTCCCGGACCTGCGCCTGCCTGGCAGCACTCATCCTCTACGCGACCGGCCTTGCAGCCTCCCACGCTGCTTATCAGCACTTTGAAGCACGCCAGGTGCATCCGCTGGCGATGACGCCGGACGGCACACGGCTGGTCGCCGTGGACTCCACCAATGCGCGGGTGACGGTCTTTGACCTCGGCACCGGCTCTCCGGTGAAAGTCGCGCAGATCCCGGTGGGCCTGGAACCTGTGACCGCCAGGGTGCGGACGAATGCCGAAGCCTGGATCGTCAATGAGGTGGGAGACAGCGTGAGCATCGTCAACCTAACCAACAACACCATCACCGACACGCTCAAGGTGGGTGACGAGCCGACGGATGTGGTCTTCGCCGCTGGAAAAGCCTTTGTGACCTGTGCGCGGGACAATCAGATCCGCGTTTTCAATGCCGAGACACGCGCCGCGGCAGGCACGATCTCACTCAGCGGCCTTTATCCACACGCTCTGGCGGTGAATGCGGATGGGACACGCCTGTATGCCGCCTTTCTGCACTCAGGAAACCGCACCACGGTGATCAAGAGAGAGGTCGCGCCCCCTCAATCCATCCCCACCAATCCCAATCTCCCTGCCCCACCTGACACGGCGCTCATCGTGGCCGCCAGTGATCCGCGCGTGAACAACACCATCCTGGATCGCGACGTCGCGGAGATCGACACCACGACGCTCGGTGTGCTGCGCTATGTCAGTGATGTCGGAACGAATCTCTTCGACCTCGCGGCACGTCCCGGCAGTGACCAGATCTGGGTGACGAACACGGAGGCGCTGAACCTGACGCCTTTCGAACCTGCGTTGCGCGGTCACTTTGCGGACAATCGCCTGTCAGTCGTCACACCGGCCGCCGTGACGGTGGTGGATCTGAACCCAGGCATCAACTACAGCACGCTGCCGAATCCATCCGCCCAGACCACGGCGCTGGCACAGCCGACCAGCCTTGTCTTCAGCGCGGATGGCAGCGCTCTCTGGGTGGCAGCTTTTGCTTCGGACCGCATCGCGAAGATTGATCCCGTCACGGGTGAGGTCCTGGCACGCGTGGACATCCGCCCAGGTGCGGACAGCAGCTTCATGCGGGGACCCCGTGGACTGGTCCTGGATGAACCACGCGAACGTCTCTACGTGCTGAACAAACTATCCAACACGATCACGGTCATCGACACAGCGATGCCTGCCGTGCTCGTCGAGCGTGAGCAGAACAGCTACGACCCCATGCCACGCGCCGTTCGCATGGGCCGTGGCTTCCTCTTTGATGCCCGCCTCTCCGGGAATGGCACCATGTCCTGCGGCACCTGCCACATCGATGCGGATCGCGACGGCCTGGCCTGGGATCTCGGCGATCCAGGCGGCGAGATGATGACGGTCCTGGGTGCCAACCTGAGCGTGCATGACCTCACACCGAGGCCGCGCGTGATGCACCCGATGAAGGGCCCCATGGTCACGCAGACCCTGCGTGGCATGCAGACGGGCGCGCCTTTCCACTGGCGCGGTGACAAACCAACTTTGCAAAGTTTCAATCCCACCTTTGCGAATCTCATGGGTGGCTCCCAGGTTCCAGGACCGCATATGGACGACCTCGCGGAGTATCTCTTCTCACTCGTTCATCACTCCAATCCGAACCGCAATCTTGACCGCTCACTGCCCACAAATCTTCCGGGCAGCAATGGCAATCCGGCGAACGGCCGCCTGCTCTACAACAATCACGCCAAGTCTCACTGCGCCGTCTGCCATCTGCTGCCGGAAGGCTCGGATCATAACATCGACCTGCCACAGGAGTCCGGCCTGAGCCAGCCGGTGAAGACCCCGCCGCTGCGCACCATCTACCAGCGCATGTTCTTTGACGCCCGTGCTGGCACCACCTCACTCAGCGGCTTCGGCATGCTGCATGATGGCACCGGTGGCAGCGCCTCCCTCCCCACCGTGCATCCCTATGTGCTGGATCAGTTGGAGACCCTGGAGGAGTTCGCGGATGTCACCGCCTTCATCCGCTGCTTTGACACCGGCACGGCCAAGACCGTGGGCTATGCCAGAACCGCCACTGCCGCGAATCGCGCAGACTCAGCCGTGACGGCGGACCTCAGCTTGCTGGAGGCTCGTGCTTCCGCCAATCCGGCTGACTGTGATCTGATCGTGCGCGGAAAGATCAATGGAGCGGACAAGGCCTTCGGCTGGACCGGCACCGCCTACCAAGGTGAGACACAAGCCGCCGGCACCTTGACCCGCGCCGCCCTGCTCGCTTCCTTGAGCGGCAGTGACAGCCTCACCTTCCTAGGCGTGCTTCCGGGCCTGGGGGCGCGGATGAGTGTGGATGAGGATGAGGACACGGTTTTGAATGGCGATGATCCAGAGCCCGGCGTGGTGAATGGTCCGCCGAAGATCACCGGCCATCCTCAGACTCTCGCCGTGGCTCCTGGGCAACCTGCGTCCTTCACCGTGGTGGCTGAGGGGACTGACCTGAATTATCAGTGGAAGCGCGGCACCACGAATGTCGGTGTGAACTCTGCCACCTATAACATCGCCGCCGCGTCCACGGCAGACAATGGCAGCTACACCTGCGTGGTCTCAAACACTTTTGGCAGCCGGACCAGTGATGCGGCAACATTGAACGTGGTGCCGCCGCCCCTGATCACGAAGCAGCCTGTGAGCCGCACGGTGAATGAAGGCGCCAATGTGAGCTTCAGCGTCACCGCCACAGGCTCGAACCTCAGCTACCAGTGGAAGCGCGGCACCACGAACGTCGGCGGTGGTGACAAGGCCACCCTCACCCTGGCCGGGGTAGGCGAGCAGGATGTGAGCAGCTACTCCGTCGTCATCTCCAATGGCGATACGGAAGTCACCAGCGACACCGTCTCGCTCACCGTGAACTTGAAGCCGGTGATGGCGGATCTGAACCTGCCCGCGGCCATCATCGGCCAGGACTACATCTGGCAACTCAGTGCCGCGAATGGCCCGACCAAGTTCAATGTCACCAACCTGCCCGCGGGTTTGAAGATCAGCGCCACCGGATTGATCACGGGCAAGCCCACCACGGCCAAGAGCTACCTGGTGAAAGCCAGCGCCACGAATGCGACGGGCACCGGTGGCAGCAAGGAGCAGACCCTGGTCGTGCAGCCCTATCCGGCAGAGGCCCTGGGAGTCTACCTGGGCACCGTGCCGCGCAATGCCGAACTAACTTTGACGAACAACCTCGGCGGTCGCATCACCCTCACCAGCACGAAGCTCGGGGCCTTCAGCGGATCGCTCGTGATCGGCACGGTCACTCATCCGCTCAGTGGCAAGCTTGTCATGCTGCCAGACACGGACCCGGCCGGAAGCCTGACCATTACGCGCAAAGGACTGAGTTCGCTGACGCTCGCCTTCACCCTGCAGCGCTCCACTCGCCGCCTGATCGGCACGGTGGGTGATGGCACACGCTCGCTCGATCTCACCGCCTTCCTTCCCGAGGATGTGCCTGCTGGATTTGCGGGCAATTACACGCTCGCCCTGAAGCAGTCTGCCAACGGCAATGTACCGCGTGGACACAGCGTGGGCGCTTTCAAGATCACCGCCAAAGGTGCCGTGAGCGGCGTCATCCGTCTGGCGGATGGTACGACGGCCGTCACACTTTCAGGCGTTGTGGGTGAAGGTGGCAACCTGCCTGTCTTCACGCTGCTGTATGCGAAGCTTGGCTCGTTGCTCGGCACGATCAACATCGGCTCCGCCGGTGTGCTGGATGCCTCCAGCATGGGCTGGTTCAAGCATCCGCAGGCCAAGGTGCGCAGCTATCCCGATGGCTTCGGTCCGCTGGCGCTCACCGCCATTGGCAGGCCCTATGTCATCCCTCTTCTGAATGGCATCGCCATGGGTCTGCCAGGCGGCGCGGGCAATGCACGGCTCGTCTTTGCGGAAGGCGGCGCGCCTGATCCCGCCACACGCCTGAACTGGAATGCTTTCGAGATCCAGAAGGGCAGTCCCGCGAAGATCCTGCCCCCGACAAGCAATCCAGGAACGGTGAAGCTCACCGTGACTCCAGGCACCGGGACCATCTTCACCGCAGGCACTACGGGCGGCTTCACCGGCAGCTTCAAGCTGACGGACACGGACACCAGCGTCACGCCTAACAAACCGTTGAGCAGAACCACCACCTTCACCGGCATGATCGTGGACGATGGCAGCGGCCAGAAGGGCTACGGCTTCTTCAATCTCGCGGAGATGCCCACAGCCATCCCCAAGACCACCGCGACCACCACGAAAATGCTCTCCGGCACCGTCGAGCTCGGCGGCCCCCTGCCATGACCCTATTTCACTAGCTGAACATCAACCCACAAGACAACGACCACTATACAAACCATGAGACCCAAACACCTCAACTTGATCGCTTCAGCGGCGCTGCTTCTCCTGAGCAGCAAGGCCTCCGCGCACATCAGCTATGGCAGCGGCAGCACGGGGCGAGACTTCGGCACCATCGTGCCTGGAGGCGCCGCCGTCACCATCAGCAACCAGACCGTCACCAGCAATTTTGGTTGGGCGGACGGCACGGATGCCGACCACGGGGACAGCCACAAGCTGCGCTACTATCGCTTCAATGTCGCCACGGCAGGCTACTTCACCATCACCTTCAGCGGCTCCACGAACGGCGGTGCGCAAAATGGCACCCTTAAACCTGCTTTCTCCCTCTACCGCGGACTGGCCCATCTGGCTCCCATCACGAATGCTCCTGGCAGCCCGGACTACGACACTTCCGCCATCACCCTGGCCTATCTTGCCACTCTGGGATATCCTACAGAAGGCAGCTTCCATGCGCTGAAGACCTGGCGCATCGGCGGTGAAAACCAGACAGGTCCGGCCTTCGATTTCGATGCCCCGGACGGCCTGAGCACCTTCACCTACGTGACCCACATCGCGGACGGTGATGCCACGCTCTTTGGCAGCGCTGTGGGCGTTGTCGGGGATGGCAATGCGGACGGCACCGTGACGAAGTCTCTCTACCTCACGGCCGGTGACTACACCATCGCGGTGGGCGGCTCGAACTACGCTGGACAGGCTCCCGTGCCAGATGCAGCCACTTATGGCCTCGTCGGCGCGGTTTCTGCAGCCAGCGGAGATCCAGCGGAGGGCGGTATTGGCTATCAGTATCAAGTCACCCTCGGCAACAAGAGCACCGCCGGCTTCAGCGGCAAGGTCGGCGCCTGGAGCTGGGAAGACACCGAGCTTCCGAGTGGTCTGGGCTGGACCCACTCATCCGACTGGCTGGCACTGCGCCTGACGGAAGACACGAATGTGACCGTCACGATGAATCCTGATGCCAATGTGCCGGACCCCTCTCCCGAGGAGCCGGACCGCAAGGCGGACACCACGAGCATGAAGCCGAGTTTCAGTATCTGGAAGAACTGGGACAATGATGGCGACGACTTCCACACCTATCAGAATTCCACGAACGTGGACTGGGCTGAAGACCTCCAGTACGTCACCCACGTCAACAACTCCTCGGCACCCACAGTGACACGCACCTACTTCCTCCGCGCCGGAGACTACACGCTGGCGCTCGGCAGCAATGCGACCGCCAACAATACCAGAGAACAGGGCTACAGCATCAACCTCACCACCACCTCGGTAAACAGGATTGATCCTGTGCCAGCCGCAGGCGGCATCGGCTACACCTATACCGTCGTCGCGGGTGCTGGTGAGACTGGCAGCTTCAGCAGTCACGTCGGTGCCTGGAGCTGGGAAGACAACGACCTCTTTGGCCAGCCTGGCCAGAGCACCCAGCCCGTGGGCTGGACCCACACGAGCAACTGGATGGCCCTCAAGCTCACCCAGGATGTCTTCTTCAGCCTGACCATGGAGCGTGATGCCAATGTTCCCTGGACCAGCCCCAGTGCTCCGCCTGCGTTGAATGGCATGGCTGATACCGTGAGCATGTTCCCCAGCCTCACGCTCTATCGCGGCTGGGACAATGACGGGACCGACCTCCACACCTACAACAATCGCGGCAATATTAGTTGGGCGGAAGACCTCCGCTATGTCGATCATCTGGACAACAGCACCTCCAAAAGAATCACCCGCACCTGGCGCCTGCCCGCTGGCGAGTACAGCCTGGCCTTGGGTAGCAATGCCTCCACAAGCAATGGCAACCGCCAGGGCTACAAGGCCACCTTCAGCACCAAGGCGGCAGGGGACGTCGTCGCAGGTGATGCAGCCAGCGGCGGCATCGGCTACGCGCATGTGATCAGCGTCGGCCGTGGTGACAGCGGGAACTTTTCCGATGGCGTCGGCGCCTGGAGCTGGGAAGACGGCACCCTCTTCGGCGGACAGAACCAAGGCACGGATCCTGTGGGCTGGACCCACGCCAGCAACTGGGTCGCCGTGCATGTCAAAGACCACGTCATGCTGAACATCACCATGGCCCCTGATGCGAACGTCCCCTGGGCGTCCGCCCCCGAGTCACTCAACGGCAAGGCCGACACGGCCAGCATGGCCCCGAGCTTCACCCTCTGGCGTGGCTGGGACAATGACGACACGCCCGATGACTTCAAGACTCGCGCGGACATTGTCGCCGCATGGGCACCCTATGGCGGCGTGCCTGCGGATCTCGGTGACCACCACACGTATAACAACCATGGCAATGTGGACTGGGCGGAGGACCTCACCTACCTCGACCACTACAACAACAGCAAAGTCGGTGCCATCACCCGCAGCTACACCCTGGCTCCGGGTTACTACACCTTTGTGCTGGGCAGCAACTCCTCGACCGAGAACGGGAACCTCCAGGGTTTCAAGTTCTCCTGGACCACCTCCACGGCGGCCCTCGTCGGCCCGGTGATCACGCAGCAGCCGAAAGCCGCTGAAACACTCGTCGGCAAAGGTGCCAGCTTCAGCATCAAGGCCACCGGCCCCACCCTGACCTACCAATGGTTCCACAAGGGCCAGCCCATCACAGGTGCCACCAGTGCGACCTGCACGCTCAAGACGGTCACGGTCGACCACGCTGGTGTTTATACCTGCACGGCGCGTAACAATGCTGGTTGGGCCACCAGCCAGGCGGCGCTGCTCACGGTGATCGCAAAGCCCGTCGTGGCTCCGTTTGACATCGATGACCTCATCGTCGGTCAGCCGGTCCAGTTCCAGCTCGTGGCATCCAGCAACCCCACGGCTTTCAGCGTGAAAGGCCTGCCCAAAGGCCTGGTCTTCAATGCCAAGACCGGACTCATCAGCGGCTGGCCAGCCGAGATCAAGGCGACGTTCACGGTCGAGGTCATCGCCAGCAACAAGGCAGGCAACAGCGACAAGGTCACCGACACTCTCGCGGTGACAGCCCTGCCTGTCGGCCTGGCCAGCACCTACACGGCTCCGCTGAACCGCTCCGCCACCTTGAACAACCTGCTCGGGGGTTGTGTGAAGCTCCAGCTGACCAATCTCGGTTCGCTGAGCGGCACCATCACGCTCGGAAACGCCGCTGCCCTCCGCGTGGCTGCTCCCATCGACACCTCGCTGCAGTCTCCCACGGCCAGCTTCCAGATTCTGCGCAAGGACCTGCCCACCCTGCAGGTCATGCTGGTCCTCGACTTCCCAACCAAAAACATTTTTGGCCAGATCAGTGACGGCTCGGAGACGCTGCCCTTTGTGGCCGTGCAACCCATCGCCACCCTCGGCACCCACCCAGGTGACTACACCACCGCGCTGAAGCTTCAGTCCGTGGATGTCGGAGATCAAAGCATCCCGCAGGGTCACAGCGTCGGCGCCTTCACCATCGCTGCCAGCGGCGCCACCTCCGGGGTGCTCCTGATGGCTGACAACACCAAGGTCACCTTTGCCGGTGGTCTGGAGAAGGACGGCGGGCTCACGCTCTTCAGCCCTCTTTACAAGGGCGAAGGCTCTGTGCTCGGCCTGCTGCGGATCCATGCCACCAGCGGTGACGTCTCCAGTTCGGAACTGTCCTGGTTTAAGGGCGAGATCTCCAAGGATCTCGTCTACCGCGCTGGCTTCGGCCCGGTGGATCTCAGCCTCATCGGCCGCAAGTATGTCATTCCGGCAGCAGGTGATCTGGCTGGCTTGCACGCCGCCCTTAGCTTCACGCAGGGTGGCGCGCCTGATCCCGCCGCACGCCTGTACACAGAAGCCATCACGGTGAACTCGGCCACCAGCTTCACGATCGGCACACCGAACCCGGGCAAGATCAAGGGAAGCATGGACCTGGGCAAGGCTGGCAAGTTTGTCGCCGGCACCACCGGCAGCTTCAAAGGCAGCTTTGAGCTGACGGACAGCGACACCAGCGTCACGCCTAACAAGAACCTTGTCCGCAAGGCTGACTTCCAGGGCATGTTCGTGGACGATGGCGAGGACGTTAAAGGCTACGGATTCTTCCTGCTCTCGAAGATGCCCACGGCCAGCCCGAAGACCACGCTCGCCACCTCGCCGAAGCTTTCCGGCGCGGTTGCGCTAGAGACATTTCTGCCTGTGGCTCCCTGATGTTTGACCTACCTTCTCCGGCGGCGCGCCGCCGGAGAAGGCTTTTCTCATGTTTCACTCCTCATCCAGACGCATCACGCTGAGAGGTCGGCACAGCCTTCTGTGCCGACCTCTCAGCGCCCTGCTGCTGTTCATGGTCACCACGCTTCATGCACATCACGGCCGTGATTTCATTCTTGTCCAGGACAGTGCCATTCCCGACTTTCTGAGCGGCGTCGCCATCGGCGGCATCGAGTGGACGAGTGACGGCGACACGAACGAATTCTCCACCGAGCCCGGCTTCTATGTCGGCCTGTCCAAGTACCTCGCCTTCGGCTTGTCCGCCGGTTTCTCCGATGATGGTGACGGCTGGAAGTACACCGGCGTCACACCGCAGGTCGTCCTGTCTTTGATCCCGCCCACCGGCCCAACCAACTTTCGTGCGGGACTCTGGATGGGCTACGAGTATGCCGAGGACTTCTCCAGCACCAGCGGTGCTGTCACTCATGCTCATGGAGGTGGAAACAATGGCGGCGGCCCGGATGCACCTCCGCTCACCTCCTGGAATTTCCGGCGTGGCAAGTACCACGGCATCCCAGCTGCCAGCTCTGCCTCCGGCAGCAGCAGTGATCCTGGCGGCATCACGCGTGCAGGAGAAAGCGGGCTGCAAAGCCGTCTCATCCTTGAGTCTGACATGATGGAGAACACGCGTGCCGTGCTGAATCTCGTCTCCTTTGTCTCGGGGGATGGCGGCAAACCTGGTTTTGGTTATGCCGCCGGTATCCGGCATGAGCTCAATCACGACCTGTCCTTCGGCATCGAGGCGCTCGGAGACTTTGAGAAGCGTCAAAGCTCCCACCAGGTGCTGCTCACCACCATGATCGGCCTGCCGAGGCATCTCTCGCTACGGCTGGGCATCGGTGCAGGCATCACGCGGGCTGCGCCGGACTTCACGCTGCACACGAGTTTCTTGTGGAGGTTTTGAGCCACCACGCTGGCGGGTGCAATGGCACAAGTATGTTGTTCACGCTTTAGCGTGTGATTGGAGGTTCCTTGCACACGCTAAAGCGTGAACAACGTACGCCTGCCTCATCACTTAAACACCACGTCCACACCCATGGCGCTCTTCGAAGCGAAGCCGGGGATCCAGTGAGGTTTGCGGGCCGCGATGAAGCGGTAGATCAGGGACAGGCCATCAAGCACCACGATTCGGTCCACCACCCGATAACCACGCTGACGACGCATGAGAAACTGCACCGCCCAGGCGAGATAGCGCGGATTCAGCAACAGCGGCTTGAAGTCGGTCTTGATGCGATATCGAGGACGCAGCCCGCGCTTGGCATACTTGGTTTTGTACTCGGCTTTCGCCGCGAGGATACGCGCCTCGATATCCGTGGAGTCCTCCGCGAAGTAGTACTCCCGTGAGAGCGCCAGCAGACGGAAGGTGTCCCGCATGTACTCGATGTCTGCCACAGGCACTCCGGCGCGCTCGGCGAGCGGGATCATGCGGTCGAGATTGTCGAGACATCGACGGGCACTGCGCAGCGCTGCATCCGCATCCCGCACGAAGTAGCGCAGCAGGCGGCGCAGGCTGTGCGAGACAAAGATGTTTCCCCAGTAGACCTGCAGCATCGGTGGAATGCGCACGCGGCGGAAGAACAGTTTCTGCCGCGCATACTCCTCGATGTAGAGCAGTTCGCGGATGCACTCATCGGCGAGGCGAAGCAGCTCCAGCAAGGCATCTGCATCACCCAGACGACGCTCCTTGGCAAAGGCACGCACAGCATCTTCCACAAGGGCGCCTTCCTTCATCACGCGAATCGTGACGAAGGTGTTCAGGTCTGTCCATACCGCCTCCGCATCGAGGAAGGCCAGCCTGCGAAAAGGCACCCATCCACCCGTCTGGCACCAGACCATGCAGCCGATCACGTTTTCGGCCTGGCGCAGCTCACGCGCATACTCCTCATACATCCAGCCGGTGGGACTTGGATACTCGCCGCAGCCTTCATACTCGCGGCGTGTCTGCAGCTCCACAATCTTTGGCAATGAGGTGCGGAAGAAGTTCCGGTTCAGCGGCAGGTAGCGGAAGAAATCACTCTCGCCATACTTCATGGACACCACTAACGCCGAACTAACGATGCCTTCAAACACCTGCGCGAAGGTATCGCGATGCCACATGAGATCTCCGATGGGATAGGCCCCGACCGTCCAGGTGCGGAAAACCATGAGGCGCTGGTGTTTTTCAAACGTGGGCAGCAGCGCCTCGAGAAACTCGCGTGCCTGCTCCGGAGTTTGAATGACGAGATGACTGTGAAAGTCATCCTTCACATCCTTGCCATCGGATTCACCGATGCGAACGATGATGCCTGAGACCTCCGGAAAGTCTGCAAGGAAACGATCCAGCAGTTCCGCGAGATAAACGTTCACGGGCTTGTGAGCGATGCGCAGACCCTTCTTCAGCCAAGGCGTGGCGGAGAAGACGTCCATCGTCACATGGATGTTCAGGCCTGCCTGCTTCAGGACCGCAAAGCAGCGCCGCATCTCCGTGCGGTAGCGCTCAATCCGATGCCGCACTTCCGGTTCGACCATCTTATGCAGGGCCAGATGCGCGACGTCATCAATGGACACCGTGTTAAAGCCCCAGCTCGCCGCCTGCCGTGCCAGCACATTCATGTCCCGGCACGCCTGTTCCCACCACGCCGCGCCCTGGCGGCCCACATGATCCCAGGGGATCTTGGACCAGTTGATGACACGCCGGTCATAGCCGCGAAAAAACGGCCCGATGGCATCGATGATGTGGAGTGGCGTCACCCCGGAGCCGATGCGGCATCCCCGCCCGGACTCAAAGCCCTCGAGGGTGACGAAAGCGTCACGACCGGAAGCAATGGGTCACGGTTTCGGGCGGCAGGAGTCTTTAGCTAGATGTTTAAATGCATTTTCAAACTTGTGGGATTAACCACGAATTCGTAAGATAAATGTCATTAAGTCTCTGATGAAAAAAGCCTATTTAGCAGGAGTGATCCTACTGATGATCGGACTGGCGTTCCTGCTCCTGCCCGGCACTCAAAACACACGTCCTGCAACTTCGGGAGCACGTCTGATACCCGACGCCTTAGTCCCTGCTTCCGTCTCGAGTGAGGGATCCCAACCCCGGCCAAAGGAGCCCTTGGCGGACTGGGACCTGCGCCTCGCTGGCAAAGGCCATGAGGTATCCCTGCCGCCAGACCGCGCCCGCGAGGTGGCTGAATTCAAGAAAATGCTTCCAGGCTCGTCGGTAGATTTTGACCTGATCACGAAGTCGCCCAAGTGGGTCGGTTCCAGCACTCAGTTCCTCACCGGCCCCCAGGCCGAACTGGCGGCGAAGGACGCGGATGGTCCCATCCGCCGCTTCCTTCAGGATCATCGGGCTCTGTTCGGCCATGGTCCGGAGCTGCTGGACCGCGCCCGGCGGGTCACCGACTACAGCACCGCCCGCGGCCCCTCGCGCAAGGTCGTGTGGCATCAGCAGATGGACGGGATTGACGTGTTCGAGGCCATCCTGCAGGCAAACCTCACGACGAACTCGGCGCTGATCAATATCGGCAGCCAGATGGTGCCCGACCCCGAGAAAATCCTTGATGAGGCCACACGCGCCGCCTTGACCGCTCATCCTCCGGTAGCCGTGGAGGTCGCGGTGGCGGTGGCGGGCAGAAATGTTGGTGAAAAGGTTTCTGCAGACACCGTGAAACCCATGGGCCTGCCTTCCGCGAAGCCGGACAAGCGGCAGCAGTTTCGTGCCACCATGCTGACAGACGCAGAGGCGGGCCTGGTCTGGGTCCCCATGGATGAGAAAACCCTGCGCCTCGCCTGGGACGTGACGATGACCAGCCGCAGCCGGGCGGAGATGTACCGGGTCCTGGTGGACGCCCAGACTTCAGAGGTGCTGGTGCGTCACGCACTGACAGCCTACATCAGCCCGGCCACCTACCGCGTCTACACCCAGGAGAGCCCCACGCCCCGCTCCCCAGGTCATGAGTCTCCCTCCAGCCTTCAGCCAGCATCCATCAGCCGGCAAGACGTGACCTTGAGCGCGCTGGACACCAACGCCTCACCGAACGGCTGGATCAACGACGGAGAAAACATCACCAGCGGCAACAACACAGACACCTACACGGATACGGACGACAGCAACACCCCCGACCTTCCGCGCACGACGGGAAACCCGAGCCGCGTGTTTAACTTCCCCTTGGATCTCAGCCAGCCGCCTGCGTCCTTTAAGGACGCCGCGAACACCCAGCTGTTTTACCTGACCAACCGCATCCATGACCGGCTGTATCAGCTCGGCTTTACGGAAGCCGCCGGGAACTTTCAGGTCGACAACTTCGGACGTGGTGGCCAGGCCAGTGATCCGGTGAATGCGGAAGCCCAGGACGGCTCCGGCATCGATAACGCGAACTTCTCCACGCCGGTCGATGGCGGGCGGGGACGCATGCAAATGTACCTCTGGACCAGCCCCACACCCGATCGCGATGGCTGCTTTGATGCTGAGCTCGTGGGTCACGAATACGGTCACGGCGTGAGCAATCGCCTGGTCGGCGGCCCCTCGGTGACCATCACGAGCCTGACCGCCCGTGGCATGGGAGAGGGCTGGTCTGACTTCTACGGACTCTCACTGACGGCGGAAGCCGATGACAACCCGCACGGAAATTGGGCCATGTGTGCATGGCCACGCTATCTCTACGGCGGCTGGTATTCGGAGAACTACTACTACGGTCTGCGGCGCCACAGCTACAGCACGGACATGCTGAAGAACCCGCACACCCTCAGGGACATCGATCCGAGCAAGATCGATCTCCACCCCAGCATCCCGCGCAACCCGACGTTTTCAGCGTCACAGGATGCCACCCAGAACCACCACCAAGGTACGGTCTGGTGCGCTGCCCTATGGGATCTGCGGGCGAACTTGATCGTCCAGCACGGTTTCGCCATCGGCAATGAGCGGGCGCTTTTCCTCGTGACCGAGGGCATGAAATACGCGCCGGCCAACCCGAACTTCATCCAGGCGCGTGATGGCATCCTGCAGGCGGCGATGGTGAATCATCCGGAGAATACCGGAGAGCTGTGGACTGCCTTTGCCAAGCGCGGCATGGGCCATGGAGCCACGGCCCCGGCCAGCACCACCAGCACCGGCATTGTGGAGAGCTACAAGGTCCCTGATAGCCTGGAGATCAGCGACCGCAGCGGCTGGAACATCCGCGGAAATTGGAACAGCACTTTCAGTCCGACCTCCAAGACGCTCATCCTGACCAATGACGGGTCATCAAGCCTGAACTGGCAGACCAATCCTGGGGCTGCCTGGATCAGTGTGAGCCCCCCCTCGGGCACCCTGGCACCTGGTGCCAATGCGGCGGTCACCGTCTCAAGCCAGGTGGGCCTGACCACCGCAGGATTTCACAGCACCAATCTGGTGTTTGCGAACACCACCTCAGGTTTCAATCAACCCATCGGCATACGGCTGTATGTCACACCGCCGGTGGCCCGGCGTTTTGATCTCTCCTCCAATCCTGGCTGGAGCACCACGGGTGAGTGGGCTCTGGGCACACCCACCGGCGGAGGCGGCCTTGCTGCGGGAGGAGCCGGGAATGCTGACCCAACCACGGGGGCCACGGGCGCCCAGGTGTATGGCACGAACCTGCTCGGCAATGTTTCCAGCAGCACCGGTGGCCCCTACTATTTGACGACCACTCCCGTTGACCTGACCGCCCACCGCAGAACCCGCCTGCGATTCATGCGCTGGTTGAATGGGAACGCCCTGGCGAATGCTCGCCTCACCGTGCAGGTCTCCACGGACGGCACCAATTGGCGCGAGGTCTTTGTCAATCCCGGCACCGAAACGACGGACAATGCCTGGACACTGATGGACTACGACATCTCGTCCATCGCGGATCTGCAGCCGACGGTGAGAGTGCGGTGGGGATACCAAAACATCAGCAGCGCCGGCAGCTTCTCTGGCTGGAACATTGATGACGTCGAGTTCCTCGGAGAACCCATCGCCGCGCTGAATCTGGTCTTCGGCTCCAGCGTTTCTGAATCCACCAGCTTTCAGGTGGCATCCGTGCAACTGAACACACCTCAGATCGCGCCCTTGGTCGTCAGCCTGCAATCCAGCCAGCCTGACGTGGCCACAGTGCCTGCCACCATCACCATCCCGGCAGGCAGCCTCAGCGAATCATTTCTCATCACCCCGGTGAATGACACCCTCCTGGATGGCAGCCAGACGACACTGATCACCGCGAGCGCGTCGAACATGTCCACCGAGTCACGGCAGTTGACCGTGCATGATGATGAGACTGCCACATTGACCCTCAGCCTGCCTGCGACGGTGATTGAAGGCACAGGAAATGCCACGGGCAGCATCAGCGTCAGCGCGCCTCCAGCAAGGGATGTCGCGGTGACCCTCAGTTCCAATCATGCGGCCCTGGGGGTGCCCGCCACGGTCACCATCCCCGCAGGCAGCGTGGGGCCGGTGACCTTCACTCTTCAGGCGCCGGACAATGTCTATGCGGGAGGAGCCAAGCTCGTCGCCGTGACAGCCAGCGTCACCAACTGGACATCCAACGTGAAAAACGTGCAGGTCACCGATGATGAGGTGCCCACCATCCTGATCACCGGCCCCTCAAGCGCACGCGAGGGAGACGGGCCGCAGGTCTACACCATCACGGTGAACACGCTCCATACCAATGCCGTGACGGTGGAACTGACGTCCAATGACCCCAGTGAGCTGACCGTGCCTCTGACAGCGGTCCTCATTCCAGGGCAATCCTCCACCACCTTCCAGGCCACCGTCATCAACGACGCGGAGAAAGACGGGGCGCAAACGGCCACTCTCACCGCCAGCCATCCCTCATACCTGTCCGGTTCCCGGCCCGTCGGTGTGGCGGACAATGACGCCGCTTACTATACCTTTGCGACGATTCCTTCGCCACAGAAGCGCAACAAGGCCTTCCTCGCTGCCGTGAGCGCGCGGGACATCCAGGGAGCCTTGATCACCAACCACAGCGGTGGCATCACCCTGACTGCCAGTTCGTCAGCCGGCACCCTGCCTGTCTTTCCGGCTACAGCCACCCTCTTCGTCAACGGTGTGGCCGCAGAGCAAGTCACGCTGACCAGCGTGGCCACTGCCGTGAGCCTCAAGGCACAGGATGGTCAAAACAACAGTGGCACGAGCAACGCCTTTGATGTCGGTGCTGTGAGCCATGACAGCTTCCTCTGGAGCGGCCTGCCCTCCTCCACCATCAGCGCCAACACGCTCTTCAGCGGCACGGTCAAGGCCGTCGATGACGAGGACGTTCTCGCCAGCAGCTATCAGGATCCGACCCGGCTCGAGATGTGGCTTCCCACGTTGGAACGCACGGTCGGCACAGGTACGGGGAGCACCTCGTCTGTCTATAACACGGCCGCCCAGGACTCCCGGGCGCAGATGATCATCACCAGCCAGGAACTGGGTGGCACCGCCCGATGGATCGGTGGCATCTCCTTCACCTTGGTCACTTCGGCAGGGAACACCATGAGCAACGTGAACCTGCGCATGAAGCACACGGACCGCGCTGACTTCGTCAATGGCGGCTGGGAGAGCGGTGGCTGGCAGACCGTCTATTCAAACACTTCCTTCCCAGGCTCTTCCAGCATCCTGCTTTTCGACCAGCCCTTCTTCTATGATGGCACGCGGAATGTGATGCTGGATTTCAGCTTCAATGGCTCCACCAGTTCCACCGCAGGACAGATCCGTCAGACACCACGGACTGCACGTCTTCTCTACGGCAGCAGCCAGAGCACGTATGGTGATCCACTGCTTTGGTCAGGCCTTTCTGGCCCAGCCTTCACCATCGGAGACGAGGTGCCTAACATGGGCTTCTATGAGGCGCGGAACCTGGGTGCGCTCGCCAACTCTCCCGTCCAGCCTTCCAGCGGCCTCTGGAGTGGTCAGGTCTATGTCCCCGGCACCATTGCGGCGACCTCATTTTGGCTGCGCGCGCTGGCCCCCTCCGGTGCCATGGGCTTTAGCGGCCGCCTGCTGCTAAACTCGACCGTGACCAGCCCAACAGGATCCAATGCCGTGTTCAACGACGGGTTTGAGAGCAGCACTCTGGGCGTCGCCTGGAGCACAGCGGGCAGTTCTGGAACCACGCCTCGCACCATGGTCATCTCGTCCAACGCACCCAAGACCGGTGCCTACCACATGCAGATGGACAATTCGAACAACGTGAGCGGCGTGTATGCCCGTAACAGCCCCACGCTGACCCTTGACCTTGCCGGCCGGCGCAATGTGTCCTTCGAATGGTATGCCAAGTCGCTGGGTGACGAGAGCCATCCGCCCACCCTCACCGGCCCGCTTGGCAGCTTTGACTCCGCCATGAATTATGACGGTGTGGCCATCAGCCGGGACGGCACGGAGTGGGTGGAGATCACCGCCCTCCGAGGTCTCTCCAGCAGCTACGGTGTCTCCGCCACCCGCGTGGTGCTGGACCCGGTCATCCAGCGCCTGGGCTGGAGCTATAACAACAGTTTCCGCCTGCGTTTTTCGCAGTACGACGACCTGTCCGCCGGCAGTTCAGACGGCATCGCCATCGACGATGTCTATGTGCGGGCGGATCCGGTCAGCAGAATCTCTCTCTCCTTGCCACCGACCCTGGCGGAAGGTGCCCTCGACCTGCCCTTCACTCTCACCCTGCCGTTCCCTTATGCGACGGATGTGACGGTCAACCTCACGTGCACGCCCGCCACCCGGCTTTCCACACCGGCCGTGGTTGTCATCCCTGCCGGACAGACGATCGCGCAGAGCGCCATCAGCGCCCCGCAGAACTTCTTCACGGAAGGCGGTTTCGCCGCCCTGATCACAGCGCAGGCCACGGGATACAGCACCTCCTACACGCATGTGCGCATCACGGATGACGAGCAGTTTACCCTCGGACTGGTGCTGCCAGCCTCGATCACGGAGGGAACCACGGCCAACACCGCCACCATCACGATCTCCCCGCCGCCGCCGGCCCCCACGAACGTGTTCCTGAGCACGGCCAGCACCCAGGCGACGGTCGTGTCCCATGCCCTCGTCAATGCCGGAGCCGTCTCCACGACCTTCACGATGGATGCCGTGGATGATATCTGGGTTGATGGCACCCAGCCCGCCAGCATCACCGTCTCAGCTCCCGGTATGACGACCGCCACCGCCAGCCTGGATGTGCTGGACAATGAGCCTACAACGCTGACCCTCACCCTGCCTGCCAGCCTGGCGGAAGGCGGCCCGGCCGGTGTGGGCGTCGTGGCCATCAGCGGCCTGAGCACGTCTGACACGACTGTCCTCCTCAGCTCGGCGGATGTCAGTGAAGCCACGGTTCCTGCGAGCGCGGTCATCCCGGCAGGACAGACGAGCGTGAACTTCCTCATCACACCGGTGGACGATTCCCTGCAGGATGGCACTCAGAACCCCTTGATCACCGCAGGGGCCACCGGCTTCGCCGAAGGTGCTGCTACCGTGTCAGTGCGTGACAATGATCCGAGCAGCCTGGCCTTCTCCGTCATCCCTTCCCCGCAGAAGCGCCACTCAGCCTTTCCGTTGACCATCACCGCGAGGGATGGTGGCAATGAGACACTCACGGACTTCAACGGCATGCCAATCCTGCAGGCGACCGGAGCAGGCACCGTCAGCACCAGCAAGACGCTGACCTTCACCGAGGGCGTCTGGAGCGGCCAGGCATGGCTGGACGGAACCGGCACGGGCGTGATCCTCAGCGCCAGCGGATTCTCCGGCTCTTCCAATGCCTTCGACGTCGTCATGGGCGGAGCGGCCACGGCGCTGGCCTTTTCTCCGCTTCCTCCTGGGGTTCGGGCCGGATCTCTCCTGCCTCTGCATATCTCCGCAGTGGACAGCGACGGTGTGCTGGTGAGCGAAACGACCGGACCGGTCACCCTCGAACTGCGCACCTTCCCTGGAAATGCGGTCATTTTCAGCACCTCCGCCACCCTGGTGAACGGCAGGGCCAGCCTGACTCACTTCACAATTCCATCCACGGTGGCGTCGGTCTACGTGCATGCCACGGCAGGCTCGCTGACCGGCCAGACGGCGGTCTTCTCCGTCACTCCTGCGGTCGCCCTGGACAATCCGCCCGCCACGGGAACCGAGGCCGTGTTCCAGGATGGCTTTGAAACCGGGACACGGCCCGAGTGGACCATCACTGGCACCGGCACGCATCGCACGGTCATCACCACTGCCAACACGCCCCGCACAGGTTCCAACCATCTGGTCATGGACTCCTCAGCGAGCTCCTCCTACGCCAGGAATGAGGCCACGCTGACCCTCGACCTCACCGGGAGGACAGGAGTGGAGTTGAATTTTTGGATGAAGGAATTCACCGACGAGGACCATAGCCCCCCGACATCCCCCTTTCTTGGCAGCGCGGATTTCGATGGCGTGGCCATCAGTGCGGATGGCACCACTTGGTATGAGGTTCAGGGCCTTCGCTCCGCGAACGGCATCAGCAGTGCCTACACCCAGTTTACCGTCAACCTGAGTGCCGCAGCCCTCACACGCGGCCTGAACTTCAATTCCACCTTCAAGATCCGCTTCAACCACTATGATGACTTCCCTGTCACCTCGGACGGTTTTGCCTTCGATGATGTGGTGGTGCGCGCTGACAGACAGATCGCCGCGGAGCCAGTCGTCACCGTGTTTGATGAGGACTTCGAAGCCGGCACCTTCCGACCCGAATGGCAGGTCACCGGCACGGGCATGCACCGCACGGTGATCTCCACCGCCGAGAGCCCGCGAGGAAATCTGCACCTGCTGATGGATGCGCACACCGCCGCTCCTGCACGCAATGAGGCCACGCTCAGTCTCGATCTCTCCGGACTCCAGGACCTCAACCTGAAGTTCTGGATGAAGGACTTGGGCGATGAGGACCATGGACCTCCGTCAGCACCCTTCAGCCAGGGCGCGGATTTCGATGGCGTGGCAATTAGTGCTGACGGCCTCTCCTGGCACGAAGTGCATGGGCTGCGCACAGCCAACTCGATCAGCTCAAGCTACCAGCAGTTCGCGGTGGATTTGAGCGCGGCAGCCGCGAGCCGGGGACTGGTCTTCGGCCCAGGATTCAAAATTCGCTTCAACCACTACGACAATGAGCCTCTGCCCGCGGACGGCTTTGCCTTCGATGACATTGTTCTCACGGCCCGGCCCGTGGCCAAGCTCGCACTCGCCGCTCCAGCCAGCCTGACAGAAGGGAGCAGTGTCAACGCCAGCGTCACCCTTCCAGCACCACGCGGCCAGGACTCCCTGGTGCGCCTGACCTCCAACCGTCCTGGTCGGGTGAGCATGCCTGCCACCCTCACGGTTCCCGCTGGGGAGCTGAGCGCCGGCTTTAGCATCACCCTGAGTGAGGACAGCCTGCTCTTGGGTGACCAATCCGTACAACTCATGGCTGAAACAGAGGGCCTGCGGAGCGGCTTCGCCAGCGTGGTGCTGATGGATAACGAAACCGTCCCAGGTTTAGACCTCAGCCTCTCGGGCACAAGTCTGGCCGAAGGCAGTGCTGGCCTGAACGGCACCGTTTCCTACTCGGGAGGCGCCCTGCTGGATCTTGGGGTGGTATTGAGTGCCAGCCCCGCCAATGGCCTCACCTTCCCTTCCAGCGTGACGCTTCTCGCAGGCACTTCCAGCGCCGCTTTCACCCTCGCCAAGCCCGAGAACCACCTCCTCCTGGAACCTCTGAGCACCGTCTTCAAAGCCGAGGCGGGTCCGGCTTCGGACAGCATTGCCGTCGATCTGACTGACAACGATGCCGCGATTCCCCTCACGATCACCCTGCCTTCCACGGCATGGGAATCTGATGCCCCGATCACCGGCACGGTGGGCTTTACCATGCCCAAGGCCCCAGGGGTGGATCTGGTCGTCACGCTGAACAGCACGGACAGCGGATCGCTCAACGTCCCGGCCAGTGTCATCATCCCGGCAGGCAGCAGCAGCGTCACCTTCCTCGCCACTCCGCAGGGGAACAACCTTTTCGACGGCACGCGCTCCGTCATCCTCACCGCTTCCGCCAATGGTGTCACGGGCGATACCCATCTGATCGCCGTGCGGGATGATGATCTGCATCACATCGCCATCAGTGCCATCGCCTCCCCGCAGGTTATGACGCTGCCGCTCAGCGTCACCCTCCGTGCGGTGACGATTGACGACACCACCTTGTCTGGCATCCAGAGCAGCCTCAGCCTTTCCGCTGCCAGCGGCTCCAACCCTGTGGCTGTGACTTATGGAGCTGTCCCACCCGCTTTCGTCAATGGCGTGTGGACCGGCCAGATCGCGTTTCAAGATGCGGCCACGAATGTGATCCTCACGGCAGGAACCGCAGGAGGCATCACGGGCACGAGCAATCCTTTCGAAGTGTCTTCAGGCCCGCGTCTAGCCGTCCCGGCGGACTTGGCCATGAAAATTCCCCAGGGTGAAGCAGCCACGAACCTTCTGGTTACCTTGACCAATACGGGCGTAATACCCGCCACCTGGTCCGCCCAAGTTCTCTCGAACACTTGGCTGACGGTGAACCCTGCTTCAGGCACAGTGCCGACGGGAGGGAGCAGCGTCCTGACCGCCACGTTTAACCCGTCGGGCTGGCTCGTCGGCTCCAAGCTCACCACCACGTTGAGGATCCAATCCAATGACCCGACCGCGCCTCAGCGGGACGTGCCAGTGACCCTGAACATCATGCCGGCGGTGTTTCAATTCGCGACAAGCGCCATCCCTGCCGCGCAGCGTGCCAACGTGTCGTTTCCAGTCACACTCACCGCGCAGGATGTGAGTGGCGGAACTGCGACTTCCTTCAATGGCTCGGCCGCACTGAGCATCGGGCCTGACTCAGTGACAGTCACCGGCACAGGCACCGGCACGACAGGCTACCCTTTCTACGGCCCCTATTACGAAAACCGGACACAGTCCATCTACTACCCTTCCGAGGTGGGGCCTGCGGGACGTCTCAGGACCTTGGAGATCCAGACTCAGACTGCCCCTGGCTCGCTGAGCAACTTCTCCGTCCGCGTCAAGCCTACCGCACGCACTTCCTACTCGGCCACGGACTGGGAGACCTCCGGCTGGACGACCCTCTATCAAGGAACGTTGACCGTCGGAGCGACTGGCTGGGTGAATCTGCCGGTGAATGCGATCTTTGATTATGATGGCGTGAGCAACCTGATGGTGGACTTCAGTTTTGACAACGTCAGCAGCGTGACCGCGGGCGTCGTTTTGTACACCGGGACCTCACAGCTGCGGACCCTTTTCCAGGGCGCCTTTGGCGGCTCTGGCAATCCCCTGCTCTGGCAAGGGGCGACACCTGCCGCCTCCATCGCATCCTGGGTGCCTAATCTGCGCTTCTCCAAGTTCCCCAACGTGCCGGTGATGCCTCAAACCGTGACTTTTACAGACGGCATCTGGTCAGGCAATGTCACCCTGCAGGCCAACGGAACCTCGGTGATTCTGCGCTCACAACACACCGTCTACCCAGCCGTCACTGGTCAGTCTAACAGTTTCAATATCACCAGCGACGGACCTGTCAGCATCACCGCTGCCGCCAGTGGTGTCGAAGGCGGCGTGATCGATGGCACCGTGAGCATCGGCTCGGTTCCCACCACGGATCTGACCGTCAATCTCACCTCGTCTGACACAAGCGAGGCCACGGTGCCTGCCAGCGTCGTCATTCCGGCCGGACAGACCAGCGCTCCCTTCACCATGTCTCTGGTGGATGACACCCTGCTGGACGGCGTGCAGACCGCACAGATCTCCGCCAACGCTCCCCATTTCAGCATCGGCACACACACCCTGAGCGTGACCGACAATGACGTGACCACTGTCAGTGTGCTCACTCCGGCCAGCATCACTGAAAACAGCACTGGCACCGCCACGGTACAGCTCGGCACACCCACGGCGGCGAACCTGACGATCCTCCTCGCCTCCAATCTCACCTCCAGGCTTACCGTGCCTGCCAGCGTGGTCATTCCAGCCGGACAGAGCAGCGTCAATTTCACGCTCACCGCGCCTAACACGAACATCATCGATGGCACGCAGACCGCCACCATCACCGCCACCCTGGCCGGTTCCACCCCTGGCACGACGACGATCGACATCCTCGACAATGAAAGCCGCTTGATCACGGTCTACCTGACCTTTCCCAGCCTGAGCGAGGGTGAAGGCCCCCGCACCAATGCGGGCTACGTGTCACTTTCAGGCAACGTCGCCGCGCCGCTGACCATCAACCTCTCCTCGTCCGATACCACAGAGGTCACGATCCCGTCCTCCGTCACCATCGCCACAGGTTCATCGCTCGCCTACTTCACTCTCACGCCGGTGAATGACGCGCTCTACGATGGGTCACAGACCTCCATGATCAATGCGTCTGCCGCCACCTACATCACCAACGCGACCGGGATCACGATCACTGACGATGACGTGCATCACTTCGGCATCGTCAATGTCACCAGCCAGGTGCGTAACAAGCCCTTCAACGTCACCGTCTACGCCCAGGACATCAACAATGCGGGCATCACCAGCTACACGGGCAACCCTGTGCTCTCCGCGGCCCAGGCTGGCGTTCCCATCAGCATGACGCCAGCCAGCACCGGCAGCTTTGTCGGTGACAACAGGTCAGTCATGGTGACCATTCCCACCTTCGCCTCCGCGGCTGTGATCACCGCCATGGACACGTCCATCAATGCCACCGGAAGCAGCAACAGCTTCGTTGTCGGCAGCGGACCTGCCGCTTCCTTCGCCTGGGCGCCCGTTTCCTCACCGAAGGTGGCCGAGGCACCCTTTAGCGCCACCATCACCGCCCTGGATGATCAGGGAAACACGGCCACTTCGTATACCGGAACGGTCGCGCTGAGCGTGGCCACGATGGCTGCGGTTGGCAGTGAAAGCGCTTCTCTCTCCACCGTCGTCAACACCTACTACCCCCGCACCCGGCATCAGATGATCTTCACCGCTGCGGAACTCCGCGGCGCCCAGACCTTCAATTCCCTCGGGATCAATGTGCTGCTCACCCCGGAGTCCATGAACGCCTTCACCATACGGCTGAAGCACACCTCCAAGAGCGACTACACGGGCACCGGCAATGCGAGCTGGGAATCCACAGGCTGGACCACGTGTTACACCGCCTCTCCCAAATCCATCAGCAGCGGCGGCTGGCATGTGATGAACTTCAGCACCCCGTTTGATTACAACGGGACGGACAACCTCATGGTGGACATCAGCTATGCCAACTCGGTGGCTGGTGCCTTCCCCGGAGGACACACCCTTGAGTCATCCAGCAACGCACGCTGCCTCTATCACTTCGGAGATACCACGACGGGCAACCCGCTCACCTGGTCTGGCACCACGCCCACGCCCACCACCAGGAACTACCGGCCGAATGTTCGTCTCGGTTTCGGCCAAACACCGGTCCCCAGCATCAGCCCGACCGTCAGCAGTGCCTTCACCGCCGGCATCTGGACAGGCAATCTCACCGTGGGATCCCAGTCCACGAAGCTGGCACTGGACGCCAGCAGCGGACTGGTCACCGGGCGCTCACCAAGCTTCTCGGTGAGTCCTCCGCCTCTGAAACTGACACTGACACTCCCCTCCTCAGCCTCCGAAAGCGGAGGTTCCGTGAGCGGCACCCTGGCGGTGAACAGCGGCCAGCCCTCCCCCTTGGTCGTCAACCTCAGCTCCAGCAACACCGGCGAGGCCACGGTGCCCGCCACCATCACGGTGCCGGCCGGAACCTTGAGCGTGCCAGTCACCGTCACCCTGGTGAATGACAGCCTCAAAGACGGCGCACAAATCGTGACCATCACGGCAGAAAACCCCGGCGCGCCGAACGCGACTGCCAATCTCACGGTCTTCGATGACGAGTTGAATCACTTCCAGTTTAGCGCCCTGGGAACCAAGGTGCGGAACGCGCCCTTCAGTGTCTCCATCAGCGCGCGCGCGATCGACGGCCAGATCCTGACGAGCTACAATGGCAGCGTGGTGCTATCCGCCAAAGAAGGTGCCACATCCCTGCCTATCTCTTCTCCGGCGAATCCTCTCACCGGTTTTGCCAGCGGTTCCAAGACCTTCGACGTCACGCTCGGCAGCTTCGCCACAGCGGCCGTTTTGACCGTGACCGACGGGGCCGCCACTGGCAGCAGCAACAGCTTCGCCGTGGGCTCAGGAAGCCACACCCGGTTTGTGTGGAGCACCATCACCTCACCTCAGGTGGCGAAGGAACCCTTCCAGGTCACGCTTACTGCCACGGATGACTATGGCAATACTACTCCCACATTCATCGGCACCGCCGCGTTGAGCGTCACCACGACACCAGGCCCCTCCATGCAGCCCGCCACCACGGGCAGCTTTAGCGGCGGCACTTGGACCGGCAGCATCACCCTGGGATCCCAGTCACTCACCCCCATGTCACTGCGGGCCATCTCAGGCTTGGCACTGGGCATTTCGAACACGTTCACCGTTCTGCCTTCGCCCCCGCAGATCACCCTCACCCTGCCGGCCTCCGTTTCCGAAAGCGCCGGCACCGTGAATGCCACGCTGTCTTTCGACAACGCGCATCCCACGGCCTACGTCATCAACCTCAATTCCAGTGACACCACCGCCGTCCAGGCTCCCGCCACTGTCACCATGCCCGCGTACACGCTTTCGGTCCCTGTCACGCTCACCGTGATCGGGGACAGCCTGAAGGACGGCGCTCAAGATGCCTCCATCACTGCCACCATTCCGGGTATCCACACCACGAGTTCGAGCATCAGCGTGCTGGATGACGAGATGCATGACTTCAATCTGGCCTTGATCCCATCCCCCCAGACCAAGAATGATCTCTTCAGTGTCATCGTTACCGCTCGCAGCATCGACGGCCTCACAGTCACGAACTACGCCGGTTCCCCGACATTGACCGCCGCGGACGGCGGCACCCCGCTGCCACTTGCTCCCTCGTCCTTGCTCACGGGATTCACGAATGGCCAGAAAACCCTGAATGTCTCCATCGGCTCCCCAGCTGCCCAGGCGGTTCTCACCGTCACGGATGGGATGGCTTCCGGCAGCAGCAATCCGTTCGAAGTCCTGGCCTCCGGCACACCCAGCAAGCTGGTCTGGGACCGCATTCCAGCGCTGCAGTTCATCAACGAGGACATCCCTGTCACCCTCAAGGTCCAGGACGGGTTGGGCAACGTTACGCCCGGCTTCAATGGCCAGGTCAGCCTCTCCGCGGAGACACCACGCTCCATCGGTATCGCCAACAATGTGAACGAGCATCCAGCGCACAGCACCTACACCCGCGCCCGCAGCCAGCAGATTTTCCTGGCGGCCGAGGTCGGTGAGGCGGGCATCATTGAGAGCCTCACCCTGAACATCGCGGATGCCGGCAGCACCGCCACGCTGACGGATTTCGTCATCCGCATGAAGCATACGTCCCAGGTCGGCTACTCCGCCATCGCAGGACAGGCCGTCTGGGAAACCGCAGGTTTCACCACGGTGTATCAGGGCAGTCCGCAGATCAGTGGCAGCGGCCGCATCACCTTCCGTTTTAGCAACGGCTTCATCTATGACGGGACCAGCAATCTCATCATCGACTATAGCCACCGGGACTCCAGCACCGTGGGCGGGATCGGACCCCGCTTCACCTCCACCAGCAATGTCGCCTTGCGCAGCTTGCAGTTTGGCACCCATTCCGCGGTGAATGGTGACCCGCTGATCTGGTCCGGCACCGCACCAGCGGGACAGACGGAATATCGCACCACGGATGTTTGGCTCGGCTTCCTTTCCGATGCGGTGGTCACCCCCTCCACAGTGACCATGACGAATGGCGCCTGGACCGGCAACCTGCGGTTGGACAAGGCGGCCTTCATCCAGTCCATCAATGCCACGGCCGCCACCGACCTGAACGGCATTTCCGGAAACTTCACCGTGCTGGGCTTCCGCCATGCTCTGAACCCCGAGCCGGCATTCACCGGCGGGCTGACGAACAGTCTCCAGTGGTCATCACCCGCTCCGGGCGTCCAATACCAAGTGCAGCGCTCCACTACGCCTGACTTCACCTCGCCCGTCAGCAGTGCTTTCAACACCACCACGCAGTCTCTCCAGACCAATCTGGTCAACGGCCAGATCTACTACTACCGCCTGCGGATGCGCGCTATTGGCAGCCTCTCCTGGCTCAGTGACTGGTCACCCGCCATCTCCTCCACCCAGGACGCCACGCCTCCGACTGTTCAGGCCAATGATCTGGTCACCCTGGCACCCACGGGCTTCGTCACCGGCACCGCAGCTGACACCAGCGGAATCCAGGGTGTGAGCATCGGTGCCGCACAAGCGACAAGCGCGGACGGCTTCGCTCACTGGAGCGGGATCGCCACCAACCTCCTTACGGGAGACAACCTCGTCACCGTCACTGCTCATGACAATGCCGTGCCTCCCAACACTGCCGCCATCACCGCCCGGGTCCTGCGCACCGGCAGTGATGAACCCCGGGCTCCCAGTGTCTACAAAAACCCTGACAGCATCTGGGCGGCCGTGGGCGAGGAGGGTCGCTTCAGCCCCGTCATCGTCGGCTCCCGGCCCATGTACTTTGAGTGGCTGAAGGACGGAAAGCAGATCCGCAAAGGCGGCGCTGAGTTCATCATCCCTTCCGTCAAGCCCGTCGATGCGGGCACCTACAAGCTCTACGTCTCCAGCGGCCAGTCGTCCGTGGCCTCGACGAGCGACCTTCACCTCGCCACGTACACAGCGCTGCCAGACCGTCTCACCGTGAAGAACGGCGGCTCCTTCAAGCTCACCACCACCGTGACACTGCCCAAAGGTGCCACGGTGAATTACTTCTGGTCGCAGGTGGGAGTGTCCACCGATGACGGCACGCGCGGATCAGGCGCCGTCATCGCGGGTCGCCGAACCAAAAGTATTTCTGTCTCCCGTATGACTTCGCTGGAGGCCGGAAACTGGCATCTGCGCATGGAGCTCGTCATCGGCAGTGTCGTCGCCGCCATTTTGGAGAAGGACATCCAGGTGCGTGTGCTCACCCAGGTGCCGGTGCTGGCTGCCGTGCCCACGCCCATGGAGGTCTGGGTGAGCCAGCCGGTGAGCCTTTCTCTCAGCGCCACGGAATCTCCCACCAGCTATGCGGCCACAGGTCTTCCTCCCGGACTGCTGCTGGACAAAGTCACAGGCCTCGTGAGCGGTCGCGTCACCACGGCCAGCAAGATCGACACGAAGACGGGCCTGCCCATCCCTGCGGTAGTGAAGTTCACCGCCACCAACGTCGTCGGCACCAGCACAGCGGTGGAGCTGCGACTCGTCATCAAAGATCATTTCGGGTCTCTGGCTGGCACCTTCCAAGGACTGGTCCAAAGGAGTCCGGTCACGAACTTCAATCATGGCGGCCTCACCGAGCTCACGCTGGCCAAGACGGGTGTTGCCACCGGAAGCTTCACGCTCAGCGGACAGAAATACAGCTTTGTCTCACCCGCCCAGCCTGCCCACTCTCTCCAGGGTGATGCCTATGCGGAAATGGCTTTCAACCTGCCTCGCACAAAGCCTGAAAACTTGGGTGATCTCAGCGTGGCCCTCAGCGCCGCGCCGACGCAAGTCTCCGGCTGGATGGATGACCTCCAGTTTGCGCCTCCTGGAAACGTCCATCTCCACGGCAGCGTGAACAACCCTCAGGGGTTCACGATCGATGAGGAAGGCGTCGCGGCACTCGCGGATGCTGGCAATGCAAGGATCCGCACTTTCACCCCTGGCGGCGGTGACACTCCCCATCACGCCTCCCCCTATACAAGCAGCACGATCAGCTCACCCCGGGCGCTGCTTCCCATCCCCGGCGCAGGCTACTATGTGGTGGGAGACTCCTCTGTCCGTATCCTGTATCTGGACGGCGTGGTGGAGACCTTCGCCGGCATGCCGGGCCAATCCGGGCATCAAGAAGGAAAGGGCACGCTCGCCCGTTTCCGCGATCCCTCGGGCATCTGCGTGGACACCGCAGGCAATCTCTATCTCACGGACGCAGGCAGCCACGTGGTCCGCAAAATCACCCCACTCGGCGTCGTCACCACCCTCGCAGGCAAACCGGACACGCCGGGCCACATGGATGGCACGGGCAGCAAAGCTCTTTTCAACACGCCGAGCGGCATCTCCTACGACCCGGTCAGCAAGACCCTTCTCGTCGTCGACACCGAAAACTCAGTCATCCGGCGCGTGACCCTCACGGGCGCTGTCACTACCTGGATCGGCAGTCCGGGTGCCGCTGGCGTCGCTCCCGGTATCGGCACTCGTGCCCGCCTCTCCCTCCCACGGGGCATCACCACGGACGGCAGGGGCACCTTCTACATCACTGATGGTGGTATTTGGCAGATCAGCCCTGCGGGTATTGCCGAGCGACTCAGCGCGGCGGCCTCCGCAGATCTTGCCGACCAGCCCGCAGGCCTTGTTTTTGATCCTGTCCGCCGGATCCTCCTCGTCAGCTATCCCGAGGGCCACCGCGTGGAGCAGATCAGCCTGCCGCCGCTGAGTATAGCGCGTCAGGAGAGCCAGTTCACACTGGCCCGCACCCCGCTCACCGCGAACATCCCCACAGGTCTTTTCAATGCCAGCCTGACTCCGGCGAGTGTGTCTGGGCCGCAGGGCACGGGTCACGCCAGCTTAAACGTCAGCACCAAAGCTGCCGTCACCTTCAGCGCCCGGCTGCCTGATGGACAAACTTGGACGGCTTCGTCTCCTCTCACCCACGACCGGCGCTTCTCCACCAGCACCATGCTCAATAAAGGCTTGGGCTCCGTGCAGGGAACCTTTGTCTTGGACAACGATGGCGACCTCAGCGGTTCCACACCGCTCACCTGGCTGAAACTGCCGAACTTCCTGAATCCTCCTGACCCCATCTTCCCGGGCGGATTCAGCGTGCCGCTCACCATCGCCGGAGGCCGATACACTCCAGGGAATCTCAACACCTTCTTTGGCCTGCCCAAAGGTCCCGTGACATTCGATTTCACGACCTCAGGCGGAGGCATCACTGCCCTCACTCAGCCCTTTACCCTCACCGCTCCCGGCACGGTGAAGGTGACCACGCCTAACCCGAACACACTGAGCCTCAGCATCAGCCCCGCCACCGGCCTCGTCACGGGTAAGTTCCAGTTCGGAAGCCCAGCCCGCTCCGCCAGCTTCAGCGGCCTGATCCTCCATGATGGCAGCAAGCGGGGCGTGGGCCACTTCCTCATGCCCGCCAGCACCCTGAAAAACGCCACCATTGAGTCGGGCCAGTTCACCCTTTCACCCCGGTGAGGCTGCACGTTTCTCGGAAAGGAGTTTTGCAGGATGCTATACCTAGCGAGCACCTACTATGAACTGTTTGGAGCCTCGTCCATCGCTGAGAATGCGGATGGATCCATGCTGATCACCAGTGCTCCAAGCCGCTATGCAGCCTGGGCCATCGCCTTCCCTGTGATTTTAGCGGTGTCTCAATGGTGCCGAAAACGCAAGATCGCCTACACCATCACCACCACCACATTTTACGGCGCTTTCATCATTCCGTTCCTCGTGCTCCCCGGCATGACCATTGAGCACATTCGCATGGACCATGACAGCATGGATGTGCGGACTGGTTTATGGTTTTATCCGACCTGCTACAGCGTCTCGTTGAGCGGTCTCACTTCTGTTGTCGCCAAGGATGAACCTGTTTCCGGCCGCAGCATGCAAAAGAGCAGGACCTATTGGTACTTCAACTATGCCTCCGGGAAGCCACGACGAGTGTGGCCATCTGACCTGCTCGTCGCCAATCGCGCGGTGCTGGTCGGCTGTCTCCGCAAACAAGGAGTCACGGCCGATCTTCCGTAGAGTTCGGGTGTCCAATAAAGCTCACTCAGCCGACTCATCCAGGGTCACCATGCGCTGCTGCTTCACGTCCCACACCTTGAGACGAAGGCAGCGCAGAATGTCCTGCGGGAAGAGTGTGGTGGTCTTCGGCTTCCGCAGTTCGGGGATGGCGGCCATCACCTCAGGCAGCCGATAGAACGGGATGCGAGCATTCAGGTGATGGATGTGATGCAGGCCGATGTTGGCGGTGAACCAGGCCATCACGGGACCGGTCTTCAGATGGCTGGAGGACTCCAGCGCGGCGCGGTCATAGGTCCAACCGGATTTGTCATAGAAGGAAACGTCCGGGAAATTATGCTGGGCATAAAAGAGGTAGGAACCGATGGCGCTGGCCACGACGTGCGGAATGATCTGCACGAGCACCCAGGACATCCAGCCGAAGCTCATGATCAACCACGCACCGATGCTGGCATGGATCACCACGGCGAGGAGGCAATCCCAATGCTCACGCGGCTTCATCACGAAAGGGCGCAGGCACATGCCATGCATGAAGACCGTGAGGTAGCCGGAAGCGATCGTCAGCGGGTGACGCATGAAAAGGTAGATCCAGCGGGCGGACTTGGACGCCTTCTGGAAGTGGTCCAGCGTCATGATCGGGAAGGAGCCGATGTGGGAGCCTTTGATCTTCGAATTGTGATTGTGATGATGATTGTGCGAGCTGCGCCAGATGCTGCTCGGACTGAGTGAGATGAGGCCAAAGCCGCGCATGAGCCACTCCGCCACCTTGGATTTCGGCAGGATGGCGTGGTGCTGCTGGTCGTGATAGATGACGAACAAGCGCAGCAGCAGCAGCCCGGTGAGCACACTGAAGGGCAGCTTGAGCAGCCAATAGGGAAGGAGCAGGGTGGCGCAGGCCGCGGCGATCAAAAGCACTCCGGTGGAAATCAGATACCACCAGCTCCTGACCGTGCTGTCCACGGCGAAGGGTTTCGTGGCCAGGATCAATTCAGGACCTACCCTGCTCACCTCGCCACGAACGATGGTGTCAGCCGAAGCGAGCCCATGAGTCATGTACCGCTCAAGGAGCCCCAAATGAAGACATGTGCAACCAACAGATGAGATTGAAACCCAGCCTTACGGAGATGCTTTACCAACCGCGAACCTTGACGTGAACCTGGGCAGATTTGCCCATGTAATGGTCCATCTGGTAGTCATTGGCGGCCTTGAGCATGTGCTCCTTGGCCTTGGCCTCGTCTCCCAGGGCCTCAAAATAGAGCCCCAGGTAGAGATGGGCGTAGCAGCGGTGATTCTTCAGCGCCTCGCCCTCGCCGGACTCGGCGGCCTTCAGCACCTCCTCCACCGTGCCCTTGCCGGCGAAGAGGTCATGCACCTCCTTCATCGGCACGCGAGTGTCTCCTGAAATGGGGATGAGCGCCTTTTTCGCCGCCTCGAGGTTCTCCGCACGGGCCACGCAGATGAAGTGCCAGGCGGCGTTCTCCACATCGTTCGGGTTCACCGTCTGATGCACCTCGAACTGCTCGCGCCCGCCTTTGAAATCACCCGCCAGATACAAGGAGAGGCCGCGCTGCCAGAGCTGCGGCTTTACCTTCGGCTCCAGGGTGATGAGCTTGTCAAAAGCCTCCACGGACTCCTTGGGCTTGGCATCGTAGAAAGCCTGCACTCCCTGCTGAAACAAGGCATCCGGATCTGCTTTGCTCACCTCCTGGGCGACGAGGGCAACGGGGATGAAGAGGGCGGCGAGGAGAGCTTTCATGGTCAGAGGTACATCATACGTGGATGCCGATGGCGATCTCTGATTTTCATTCACCCCGCCTGAAGTGCCCCCTTGCAGGTGGGCCTGATCTGCTGCCAGATATTCGCCCTCGCGGCCCTGCCGTGCTTTGTCCCTTTCATCCGTTCCTGCCTGTGAAGCCCTACTACATCACCACCGCCATCGACTACACGAACGCGCCGCCGCACATCGGCCATGCGTATGAAAAAGTGCTCGCCGATGTCATGGCGCGCTTTCAGCGGCAGAACGGACGTGAGGTCTACTTCCTCACCGGCGTGGACCAGCATGGCCAGAAGGTGCAGAAGAGCGCTGAAAAAGCCGGTCTGACCCCGCAGGCGTTCGTCGATGGCATCACCCAGCATTTCACGGCGCTCTGGGACAAGCTGAACGTCCGCTTTGACGGCTGGGCCGCCACCACGGACATCAAGCACAAGAAGGTGGTGCAGACCATGCTGCAGAAGCTGCATGACGCCGGTCAGCTCTATAAGAAGAGCTACAGTGGATTTTACAGTGTGCGCCAGGAGCAGTTCCTGACGGACAAAGAGCGCGGCCCGGATGGCAACTTCGGTGAGGAGTGGGGCGAGGTGGAATGGCGCGAGGAAGAGGCTTGGTATTTCAAACTCAGCGAACATGCCGACTGGCTCAAAGCCTTTATCCGCAGCCATCCGGATTTCATTTTCCCACCTCATCGCGCCAACGATGTGCTGAATGCTCTCGAGGGTTCTGGGGGCATTGACCTTTGCATCTCCCGTCCCAAGGAACGCCTAAGCTGGGGCATCCCGCTTCCCTTTGATCCAGACAGTGTGAACTTTGTTTGGTTCGATGCTCTCTCGAACTACATTAGCTTCGCGGGTTATCTCGCTGATGAAGTCGGCAACACCGGCCTGCCTAACTTTGCAAAAATCTGGCCTGCGGATGCTGAGCTCATCGGCAAGGACATTCTGATGCCCGCCCATGCCGTGTACTGGCCTATCATGCTGCACGCGCTAGGTTTTACGGACGATGAAATGCCCAAGCTTGTTGTCCACGGCTGGTGGAATGTGAAGGGAGCGAAGATGAGCAAGAGCACGGGCAATGTCATCAATCCTGACACACTGGCCGACACCTTCACGCCCGATGGTCTGCGCTATTATTTGATGCGCGATATCGCCACAGGTTACGATTCCGACTTCAGCGATGAGCGCATCATGATGAGCTACAATAAGGAGCTCGGCGGTGGTCTCGGCAATCTGCTGAACCGCAGCCTGAACATGGCGCACAAGTATCGCGAAGGTAAGCTCACCCCCGGCGGTTATGACGACGATGAGAACAAAGCTCTGCGTCAAACCGTGGCCGACGCTGTGCCTGCGTATCTCGAGGCCATGAGCACCTGGGGCATTCACGATGGCATCGCCGCCGCGTGGAAGATCGTCAGCCATGCGAATGCCTTTGTGGACAGCACGAAGCCTTTCTCTCTGGCTAAAGACCCGGCGCAGGCCGCTCGGCTGGACAGCGTGCTCTATCATCTCGCTGAGGCGCTGACTCATGTCTCTGTCTTGCTCGACCCGATCATGCCCACCGCGATGGCGAAGGCTCGCGAGCAGATCGGCTGGGCTCTGCCGGATGGTTTCGAGTTCAAGCAGCTCGCCTGGGGCTTGCTGGCCGATGGGCATCAGCTCGCAACTCCGATCCCGCTCTTCCCGAGACTGGAGATCGAAGCACCCGCGGCCTGAGTTGAATCGCCATGACGGGCGGCGTGACGAGTGCTATGCATCTGTCGCGTCCGCATGCCTCCGCCCACGTCCACTCATCTGAATGAAACACCCTCCGCGCGTTTTCAGACGACGCGCTGGACGCTGATGGGTGGGGCGGGTGATGTGACGAAGCGTGACGCGGCCTGGGAGCATCTCTGCCGCTCGTATTGGTATCCGGTGTATGCTTTCATCCGTCGGCGTGGCGAGACTGCGGAGGATGCGAGCGATCTGACGCAAGGCTTCTTTGCCAAGCTCATCGAACAGGACTGGCTGGCACAGGTGGAGCGGCGTGAGGCACGGTTCAGCACACTGCTCATCACCATCCTGAAAAACTTCCTCATCAAGCAGCATCGCCATGAGGTGGCGCAGAAGCGCGGTGGTGGTGAGATGCCGGTGCCAATGGATTTGGCGAAAGCAGAAAGTTGGTTCGGCCAGGAACCTGCCACTCAAGACACACCGGAGACTCACTTTGAAAAACGTTGGGCGCTCGCGGTGATGGATGCTGCTTTGCATCGCCTGCGCCAGGAATGCGAGCTGACTGGCAAGGCGAAGGTCTTTGCCGAGCTCAGCCCCTTTCTCTCGCGTGAACCTGCGCCTGGCGACTATGAAACCGCAGGTCTGGCTCTCGGTATCAATGCTCGCAGCATCGCCGTGGCTGTGCATCGGCTGCGAGCTGACTACCGCGCGATGGTGCGTGAGGAAGTGGCTGCGGGTCTGCGTGACAGCAAGCTGGTGGATCAGGAGATGCAGGCGCTGGCTGAGGTGATGATGGGCTGAGGAGTAGAGATGATGAAGTCGCGAAGCGTCCCGGAGTACGGTGGCAGAGATGCAAGGGCACCCTTGCATCGTCGACACCGCTCTCGTGCGCACGCTGCAACACCTAACGACGAGGACGTTCTCTGCGCACCTAGAGCCACCTCAAGGATAGCGCACTCGATAAAAACGTGAGGCTTCATCCATGGCCACGCTATACGGCGGTGTGGCGCCGTGGACGGCCGTCCAGGGTCCGTTCGGAGCGGGAGCTGTTTCGAGGATGCCGGTGGCACCGGGCCAGGAGAGCACCAGGCCCATGCCCTGCACCACGGTGCCGACACCGCTGTTTTGCAAGATGAGACGGATGTCCCGGCCGACGACGGAGTTCATGGCGTTGCTCACGTTCACTCTATAGGTCCCCGAGTCTGCGGCTGTCGCGGCATTGATGGTGAGCGTGGGTGTGGCGACTCCAGCCGTGTGCGCACTCTCAGGAAGCGCCGAACCCTCTTTATACCACTGATGAGTCAAGGGACGCTGGCCGGCATGGATGGAGCGGAGCTGGATGTTCTGACTGGTGGCAAAGAAGACCTCCACGGGCTGATGCACGGGCTTCACCTTGGCGCTGAAGTGCAACTCGCGCGTAAAGGATGGCGCGGTGTTCACAAAAGCCGGTGAGTCATGCCAGACAAAGCAGCGGCGGTGCAGGTCAAAGACGCCGAGGTCCCTGTCCTGGCCGAAGGGGCCGGCTTCGACACCAGTGAGCGCGGTGCCGTTGATGTCGTCGAGGGTGCCTGTGTCGCCACGCATGAAGCTCACGCCATTCCACCAGACGATGGTGGGCACGCTGGGGCCGACGGACGGAAAGAGATCGTTGCTGACGACGGGCAGGCCGATGCGGCGGCGCACCGGATCATAAAAGGCGTTCCTGGCGGAGCGGGACTCCATCACGCGCACATCCAGGGGCGGCATCACCTGAGTCCAAAGCGTGCCGTTCCACTCCCACACCGGATAACTGCCGGTGCCGAAGTGGCCGAAGAGCACGGCCACACCACGCCCAGGATCAAAGGCCATGGCGTGATACCCCCCAATGTAGGGTTCGGTGTTGCCGCCAGGCACCAGACCGCGCTGCGTCCACTGCACACCATTCCAACCCCAGAGAATCTTGCGGGACCCATAAAAGTCCGCAGGCTCGGGAGTAAGGTTCACGCCCCCGAGCATCAAAATCTCTCCCCGGATGCTGTCATAGCACATCACGGGTGCCAGCCGTGCAGGTGGCGAAGAGGGCGGCGTTATCTGCATCCAGTTCACACCATCCCATTCCCACACATCATTCGTGATGACCTCATAGCCGGGCAGGTAGTTCGGCGGCATGTCCTTGTAGCCACCGAAGATGACCGTGCGACCACGCGCGCTATCATAAGCGATGCCGAAGTTCGAGGTCGGCGGCGGACGATTGACCGGATTGCGTCTCACCCAGACCTGCCCGTCCCACTCCCAGGTATCGTTCGAGCTGAACAGCCCCACGTTGGCATTGCCGGAGCGCGGATTCACCCCATAGGCCTCGCCACCAAAGAGCACGGTGCGCCTGCGCTGGCTGTCATACTCCATGCCCGAGTAGCTGCGCGGCTCAGGCCCACGGCTTTGAAGCAAAGTTAGATAGGGTGGAGCCAGTGGACGCAGGATGAGCTCCTGCTGGTTCGTGATCTTGGCATAAGCCAGACCGCTGGCATCCGTGACCACGCAGTCGTAGCGCCCTTCATATTCATAGTCCGGCTGGTTGATCTGCAGGGAGCTTGTGAGCGCTGTGTTCGTGATGGTGTACTTCGCGCCATTGCTGATGGGTGTGCCTTCATAGCGCCAGGTGAAGGTCATGGGCTGCGGTGTGGTGCCATCATTCGGAGCAAGACGGTTCGGATACAAGGTGGGATCTGCACCCACCGTGTAAGGCGTGCCGAGCGCGCCCGCACCATCGCCTGTGACGACCATGGTCACGGGTGTGTTTCCAGCATTGGGATTCACTGGGAACACCGGTTGCGAGACGATGCGCGGCCCCACGCTGATGATGGCAGCGTTGCTCTGCACAGTCACGCACGGGACTTGCACATTCAGGCGATACTCACCCGCATCTGCCAGCGTGACGTTGGTTTTAGAGTAAGTTAGGCTTGTTGCCCCGGGGATGGTCACACCATCCTTCGTCCACCACACGTTTGCAGGCAGGGTGGAATTGTAAGCGCCTTGCAGCGCGAAGGATTCGCCAGGGATAAGCCGTCGGCTTTGCGGCTGCTGGGTGATGCTGGGATAGTTATGCACGAAGACATTCACCGGATTTGACTCCACGCGATTGCCCCAGGCATCGGTAGCTCTCGCCTGATAAATGCCTGTGTCAGCGGTGGTGGCATTGTTCTTGAGGTACAACCAAGGCTGACCAGGAGCGCCGGAGACGGGAGCGCCGTCCTTGAACCACTCATAGGCGATGCCCGTGCTGCTGTTGGGTCCATTGCCGATGGTCACCAGCAGGTGCAGTTGCAGCGTCTCGGTCGCACACAGCACCAGCGGATTGATGGAGGAGACGTTCGGATTGACGAGCTGGATGGCGGTGCTGGCGCGGCGCAGCTCCCAAGTCTCCGCGAAGGTGTTGTAGTTCTGTCCGGGGACGGTCTGGTTCCCACCGCCGTAGCGCACCAGCACGCCGCGCTTTTTATCAAAGGCGATGCAGGTGCCCTGTCGCACACTCAGACCGCCTGCCGTGCCGGGGCCGTTGGGAAAATTGCTGTTTGGTCCCGCCACGCGCCAGTTCACCCCATCGAAGTCATAAGAGGAGGTGCTGTCCACCGCCACCAGCCTCTGCCGCTGGGAGTCGTAGACCATCTCGCGGTTCGCATTCACATAGATCGTGCCCAGCGGTGGGGCGAGAGCGCCGGTGGGCATCTGCGTCCATGTCGTGCCATTGAAGGTATGCGTCGTGGTCACCGCTCCCGCCGGGCCGCTGCTCACCGCCTGATCATGCGCCAGCACCAGCTTTCCCGAGGCCGCGTGATACGCAAAGCAAGGCCGCCAGTGGTGGATGGCATAGGGTGCCTGCACAGGCGGCATCAGCGCCTTCTGTGTCCACACCGCCGTGTCCCACTCCCAGGTCTCCCGTCCCTGAATATCGCGGAAGCCGCCCGCCCCCACGATCACCAGCACCTGCCGGCTGTAGTCATAAGCCAGACCGAGCGCTCCATAATTCATGGGCACGTTGGTGTCCTCAATGATCCAGTGCCCGGAGCTGGGCGTGTCAAAGACGAAGGACCACATGATGTTTCGATCCGACTCAAAACTGTTCCCACCCATCAGAATCACCCGCTGAAGCCCTGGATGAAACACCATCGCCGCCTCCACACTGGTGAGCGGCAGGGTGCCGGTGACCGTCATCTGCGTCCACTGCACGCCGTCATACTTCCAGAGGTCATGCTGGTTGTACATGAGCGGATCCTGCGGGTGCACATACGTGCCCGGTGTCACGCCAGTGTTCAGATCCCCTCCATAGAGCAGCGTGACCTCGCGGATCTCATCATAAGCCATGGCGCTGCCACCGCGCGGCCCAGGACTGCCCACGTCCGTGCGCTGCTGCCAGGTGAGATGCTGCTGAGCCTGGGCGAGCAGCGGTAAAAAAACGGCGGCGAGGAAAAGGAGTGTCTTCATGGAGGCAGGGGTTTCTCTGCTTCCACCCCTTCCGCCGCCGCCGATTACCAAGAATCTTCGCGCAGGATCAATGATGACCCGGCTTGCGCTTGTGGATGATCAGGATGTTCCCGGCGGGATCATAGACCATGGCCATGCGGCACACAGGGGTGTCGAAGGGTTCCATCTGGAACTTCACATCGGCTTTTTTCAGCTTGTCGATCATGGCATCGAAATCCACGGCTTCGAGGCCTGCGGAGGGTCCGTTGGCGCTGGGGAGGAAGCCTTCCATCTTGCCGATGCTGAAGGTGTGAGGCCCGAGTTCATACTCGATCCAGCCGCCGTCCTCCGTGGGATGGTTCATGACCGGCGTGAGGCCCAGGATGCCCTCGTAAAAGGCACGTGAGGCAGCGAGATCGGTGGCGGGGTAGCAGGTGAAGGAGACTTCAGTGAAGTTCATGATGGGATGGGGTAGGTTGAGTATCTTTCGAGATACGCACCCACCCTGGCACCGGCTACTGACAACCCTATGTCAGGAGTGTTTCAGGAGTCTGCCTTTTTCTCTGCATGGTGGGCGATGGCCGCCCGCGCCGCACTGATCACCGCCTGCCGCAATGACTCAGGCGCCATCACGCAGACCTTGTCTCCCATGCTCAGAAGCCAGCGGGCGAGGTAGGTGGTCTCACCACAGGCCAGACGCACACGCACGCCCTCGGGACCATGGTTCTCCTCTCTCAAGGCAGGTCCCCAATGACGGCGCACTGTCTCCATGAGACGGGGATGAAATACCAGCTCCGCCACCAGGGCGCTCTCGGGCTGGTGACACTTCGAAAGATAGCCTGCGAGATCAAAGTCCGCACGAGGTGGTGTGGGCTCGGCCAGCAACTCACACTCAAGGATGCGATCAACACGGAAGTCGCGCACATCATCCCGCAAACGGCACCAGGCGATGAGGTGCCAGTGATCAAGGTAGTAGACGAGACCGAGCGGCTCCACCTCACGCCGTGATGTCTCACCACGCGCCACTTCTGTATAGCGGAGCTGAATGACCCGGCGCTCGGCCATGGCCATCTGCACACGGCTCAGCGGCACGGGGCCGCTGATGGTACGCCCATGCACCTGCATGGCCTCGCGCAGATGATGCACGCGTGCCTGCAGATCCGAGGGCAGCACGGCGGCGAGCTTCCCTAAAGCGGTGCGGATCGGCTCGCGTACGGAGGCATCTGTCATGCGCTCCGCGAGCATGCCACCGGTGACCAAGGCGAAGGCCTCCTGCGTGGAAAACATCACCGGCGGGAGCTGATAGCCGCGCATCAAGCTGTAACCGACACCGGGTTCGCCGACGATGGGCACGCCGCATTCACCAAGAGCCGCGAGATCTCGATACACCGTACGCTCGGTGACCTCAAAATGCTCCGCCATCTCCGCCGCCGTGATCACGCGCCGCGACTGCAGCAGCATGACAAGAGCGACAAGACGGTCCGTGCGGTTCATTGAGGAGTGCCATCTTGATGCGATCCCAAGAGCCTGCGAGTCATTTCCCGTTCAGCGCCGCCCTGAACACTCATTTCATGAAAATGCCTTGGTAGCAGTAATATCTCCGATTCAAATGGGAGTAACTCCACGATGACATCAGCACCTCCCGACATCTGCGAGACTTGCGGTGAGCCCCTCACGGGCTCGCAGCTTGCCGGAGGGCACTGCTCGCGCTGCTTGTTCAAGACCACTTTTGGGGCGGATGACATACCTTCACCGGCAGAGGATGAGATGCCGTGGACGCAGCTTTCCGGCTGCGAGCTGTATGAAGAGATCGGCCGCGGTGGCATGGGCGTGGTGTATCGTGCTCGTCAAAGGGCTCTGGACCGCATCGTGGCGGTGAAGGTGCTGCTGCGGGCGCAGTTTGCCGGAGACGAGGAGCGGCAGCGCTTTCAGCGTGAGGCTCAAGCCGCGGCACGACTGCGACATCCAGGCATCGTCGGCATCTTTGATGTGGGTGAGGACGACGGTGTGCCGTGGTTCAGCATGGACTACATTCCAGGCAAGAGCCTGGAGCAACTTGTGCGCGAGCATCCCATGGATGCGCACGAGGCCGCGCGCTGCGTGAAGAAGGTGGCGGAGGCTCTGCAGCATGCGCACGAGCATGGGGTGCTGCATCGTGACCTGAAGCCCTCTAACATCCTGCTGGATGCGAACAAGTCGCCGCGCATCACGGATTTCGGCATCGCGCACATCGCCACCGGGGGCACCTCGAGCGCCCGGCTGACACGCACTGGACAGGCGCTGGGTTCACCTGGCTATGCGGCCCCTGAGCAGGCGCTGAGCGGCAGCGCCGAGGTGCGCACGGATGTGTATGGCCTCGGCTCCTTGTTGTATCATTTGTTAACTGGAAGACCGCCGTTTCAGGGGCCGACGCTGGATGCCATCCTGGTGCAACTTCGTGAGAACGATCCGCTGTCACCACGAAAGCTGAACCCGAGCGTGCCTGCGGACCTGGAGACGATCTGCCTGAAGTGCCTGCACAAGCAGCCCGAAGGGCGTTACGGTTCCGCAACTGCCGTGGCGGAGGAGCTTTCGCGATTTCTTGAGGGGAAAGCCATCCTCGCACGGCCAATTGGACCACTCGGCAAAGCCTGGCGCTGGATGCGGAGGCACCCAGCCATGGCGGCGATGCTGACGATCATCGTCTTGCTGATTGGCAGCATCATCGGCGGATCGCTGGCCTTCGCGCAGCATCAGGCGAGGCTTGAACATCGTTCATCACTCTTGTCAGAAGCACGTGCGCTGCGGCAAACACGCGTCGCGGGCAATTGCACGGATGCTTTGGAGAGACTGCGCGAAGCGTGGGAGATCGCGCCTTCGGCGGAGATCCGCACGGAGGCCATCGCCTGCCTGGCTTTACCGGAGATCAGGATGCCGCGGCAGAAAGAGGTCAGCATCCCAAATCTGAGCAGAAGCGCGGACGGGCGCTTCGTCGCAGTGTTTGAGAATGGGGACATCGTGGTTCGTGAAGCTGCCTCGAGTCGCGAAGCCGCGCGTTTGCCGAACCAAAAGTCTGGCTTGCTGATGAAGCTGGATGATCATGGCACACGCATCGCCATCGCGGAGCCGAAGAGCAAATCACTGAAGCTCATCTCCGTCGCGGATCACGCTGTGCTGGCCGTGTGCGAGCATCCGCTGCATCTCCACAGCCTCGACTGGAGCGGGGATCTGATCGCCACGGGCTGTGACAATCGCTTCATCTACATCTGGGATGACCGGGGGAAGCTCAAGCATCGTCTCAGCGGTCATGAGTCACCGATGATCCAGGTGGCGTTTCGGCCGCGTGGACAGGAACTGGCCAGCACGGCGGCAGATGCTCACGTGCGGCTCTGGCACGCAGCGCGTGGCGTGGAGATCGTGCGGCGTGAAGCCCGGCATTTGAAGCATCGCGCGCTTTGGTGGTCAGAAGACGGCGCGACCCTTTGCGGTGTGTCTGAGGAAGGTGAAACAGAGGTCTTTGCCGTGGAGCATTCTCCTTGTCTGCAACTGCTGGCACCGCCGCAGGAGGAGCCGCATTCGGAGAACCTCGGCAGCGCGGATTTCAGCCCGGACGGCAGGCTTGCGGCAGTGATGGATGAGGAGTCAGCGCGTGTGTGGGACTTCACGAACGGGCGGCTGATCCACCGCATGCCGAAGCAGGCCGGGCAATGGCTCAGCACGCTGTTTTCAGCCGATGGCAGGCAGCTCTGGACTTGTGGTTGGGCGAAGGAACTGACGATGCAGGAGGTGCAGCGAGATGCGTCGGATGAGCTTCGGATCGGCCCGTCGAAGAAGATGATGCCCGGTGCTGGAAGCCTGCTGAGGGAGGCTAGCGCGGACGGACGCTGGATGGTGATGAGCAACAACGGCATCGGCCAGTTCATCGTCAAAGCGACCACCGGAGACACCTCACTGCGCATCAAGCATCCCGGCACTTTGGCCACCGCCATCAGCGCAGATGGGAGCTGGCTCATTACCAGCAGCTATCAGACTCCTGGAGCCTCCGTGTGGTCACTGCCTGACGGCAAGCTGATGCGCACACTGTGTGAGAAAGATACGGTCATGCAGGCCACGCTGCTGGGACGGGACCGGATTATCTTGAAGACCTCCGGTCAGAACCGTGTCTTCCGCACGCAGGACTGGACGGAGGAGCGCACGCTGCCACTGAAGCTGCGGCTGCACAGCATGACGACGAGCCTGGATGGTCGCTGGCTGGCCACGCTCGGGGACAATGATGTGCGCCTGCTGGAGACGCAAAACTTCACCGAGGTGCTGCGCTTGACGCTGCCCGCGCATGTGGGTTGGTTAGGCGAATGCCACCTCGTCTTTGATGCGGAGGCAAGGCATCTGCTGGTCCACACAGCGCTTGGCAGCGTTGCGCGCTGGGATCTGCAGGCACTGGGCGAGTCCCTGAAAGAGTCTGGCATGCAGGTCCACGAAGGTGATTGAGCGCCGGCAGCCATGCGCGTATGAAGGGCACGCCTCACCATGACCTGGGATGTCATCCTCCTCCTTTTCTTCGCCGGCTTCAGCGCCGGGTTCATCGATGCCATCGCAGGCGGCGGCGGGCTGATCTCCGTGCCTGCGCTGCTCTGGGCAGGACTGCCGCCGCAGGTGGCCCTGGGCACAAACAAGATGCAGGCCACCTGGGGCACCCTCATGGCCGTGCGCAAGTATGCAAGGGCGGGATTCGTGAGCTGGCCGCAGGTGCGGCTGGCAGTGCTGGTGACCTTTGTCTTTGCCTGCCTGGGCACGTGGACGGTCACGCAGGTGAGCAATGAAGTGCTGAAGAAGATCGTGCCCTGGATGCTGCTGAGCATCGCCGTGTATGTGCTGCTCAGCCCCGGCCTTGGCAGGACTCCGGCGAAAGCCCGCCTTGGCCTATCTGCCTTTGCGTTATTAGGTGGAAGTTTTCTTGGCTTTTACGATGGCTTCTTTGGCCCTGGCACCGGCACTTTTTGGACACTCGCCTGCATCTCATTGCTCGGTCTTGAGCTCACACGCGCAACGGCTTTCACGAAGGTGGTGAACCTGACGAGCAACATGGCCTCGCTCATCGTCTTTGTGATCTACGGGCGGATCAACTACCCCATCGCGGCGGCGATGATCGCAGGCCAGCTCATCGGCGGCAGGCTGGGCGCCTCCATGGCGATTCGTCATGGCGCGCCCTTCATCCGCATCATCTTCATTTCTGTGGTGTTCGCCATGGTGATCAAACTGCTGTGGGACCAGTTCGTAGTACGTGGATAAAATTGGTTAGTCCAAGCTTGAACAACCCGCTCATCTCATGGAATCGCCCATCAAGTTCAGAGTCTTTACGGACGACAATTTTCACTACATGGATGAGAGCGAGCGCAGAAACAGCGGCGGGTTTGACACCTATGAGGCAGCGCTGGAGAAGGCGAAGTACATTGTGGAGACATGCCTGGAGGAATTCATGAAGCCGGGCATCAGCGCGGGTGATCTGATGGCGCAGTATGTGATGTTTGGTGACGATCCCTGGATCAAGCCGACTCCGGAGGGTGTGGAGCGGTTCTCCGCCCGGGACTACGCGCGGCGACGCTGCGTGGAGATTTGCGGTGGATCCTAACTTCAAAAAAGCTTCTCAAACGCTGGCTTGGCGCTTATAAGACGCTAATATCCAAGTCATTAGGCTTGAATCGAGAGCCTGCGCCGCGACTAAAAAATCGCGCATTGTTACAGGGGGTGTCATCCGACTTTGGTCCTACTACGGACGTCCTATACCCGGTTTTCGAAAGCGGATTCATGATGGGGATGTCAGCAGAAACCGCCCCCGAACCTCCGAAACACAAACTCAGCTCAACTCACTTCAAAGTCATGAACACCGAATCCACCACCGTCCAGCTTGATCCCTCCAACCGCCTCCCAATCCGCATCGAGACCGCCCCTGCCTTTGGTGGTGGCACGATGGATGCCAAGCAGGAGATGACCTTTGTCCTCCTGGCCCACCTCTTCCCGATCATCATCTGGCCGTGGAAGCGCAGCACCAGCCCGGCTGTGGACGCCCATGGCAAGGAAGCCCTGAACATGTGCATCACCCTCATGCTGATCATGTTCCCCCTCGGCATCATCGCCGGCATGCTCGGCACCGCCATCGCCATGATCGTCAGCATCGGCACCTCGCTGCTCAGCTTTGCCACGCTCATCCTGGTGGTGATCGCCTGCCTTAAGGCCCAGCAGGGCTGGATCCTGCGCTACCCGCTGAATTTCCGCCTCATCAAGTAATGATGATCTGGAAAAGCGGTAAAGCCCCCTGGTGCTGAATGAATCAAACCCTCACAACCCACAGACCTGTATGAAACGCCTGTTCAACGAACTCCAGTTCGCCCTGCATGAGACAGCACGTCTGCTGGTGTCAGCACTGGGACGGCCTCAGACCTCCCCTCAGCTACCCTTGATCATGCGGAACGACGGCTGCCTAGACCCGCCATGATCCTCAGTAACAAGCGCCCGATGATCCATGCCGCGATCAGCCCGCCGGTGACATCCGCGAGCCAGTCCCATGGATCATTGCCGCTGCGGCCCGGCGTGAAGGTCTGATGATACTCATCCAGCGCGCCGATGATGCCCGTGAAGAGAAAGCCACCTAACCCAAGGTGGCTTTTTTTCGGCAGCGCAGTTCCCTTGCCAAACAAGGCGAGGAGAAAACAGGCGGCGCCCATGCCAAAATAGGTGCAGTGCAGCACTTTGTCCTTCAGCGGAAACGAAGGACCGCTGGGCAGCGTGGCATTCGCCGAGAGATTCCACAGCACCACCGCCCAGACAAGGACGGCGAACCACCAAAGAAGGGGCTTCCGCGCCAACGAGGAGGCAAGAACTGAGAACGAAGAACCCTCCGAACTCATCCTTCCTTCATTTCCTGCTCCATGCGCTCACTGAGCCACTGTTTGATCATGCTCTGATAGTTCAGATAACGACGGCGGGCGATGCGCTTGATGCGGCTGAGCATGCGCGGATCGAAACGCAGCGTGATGGTGGTGGACTCGCGGACGTCATTCCGGTGAATGGACATCTGCATCAGGCGGGCATCGAGCTGATGCACAGCCCAGAAGCGGCCTTCATCTTCCTCACTTTCAAAAGCGGGCACGTCCTTCCAAGAACGCACAAGGGGCAGATCACCCTCCAGGGTGGAGGGGCGGCTGGTGAGGGTGGTGTCTCCTTTACGGCGGTGTTCCATGATGGGTGCGTGTTAGGCGTCTTCAGCCTTCTTTCTCTCAAAAAAGTCATGCTCGGTGCCTGTCATGTCGCGGGCGAAAATGACACGGTAGCGTTTGCCGTCCGTCCAGAAGACCCCGAAGACGGCGCGGCCTCCAAGGGACTTGCCGAGGTTGTAGTAGCGGGCGGCGGAGCCCTCCGAATTGTCATCCGGAAGGAATTTCAGGGAGAAAGGATCCTCAAACGACTCCTCAATATCCTTGGGAGTAAGTTTGGTGAGATCAAAGGAAACGCCGAGCCAGTCAAAGTCCATGATGTGTGTGTGCTAGTCTCAACGTTCGAGAACGAAAAAGTTTCGTTATTTCCGATATTGAATCAGTTCTATTTCATACCCCTCCGGGGCGTCAATGAAGGCGAAAACCCCGCTGGAGCTTTCCGTGGGGCCATCCGAGAGAGGATAACCATGGGCGGCGGCGTGGAGAGCGAATTTTTCCAGGTCGTCCACCTCAAAGGCGAGATGGGTCACGTCCGGTCCCAGGGTCACTGGACCGCTGGCCGGAAAGGCGCAGATTTCGATGAGTTCTTCGCTGTTAGGTGTCTTCAAGAAAACGAGCTCGGATCCGCGGGGTGACTTGTGACGGCGCACCTCCTCCAGCCCGAGCACTTCAGTATAAAAAGTGACGGTCTTGGCGAGGTCGTTCACGCGGTAGCGGGTGTGCAGCAGTTTTTTGACCATGGAGACGGGGAAAGGTTCATTTGCAGTCTCGACGCGGGTGGAGGGGATGGCAACACAGTCGTTTGCGGAGATGGCAGTTCACCGGTAATGGCGGCCCGACATGTCCGCCCGCCGACCCGCCGTCATCTTTATCTTCATCACGCTCGTGCTCGACATCCTGGGCATCGGCCTGGTAGTCCCGGTGCTGCCGAAGCTGGTCCAGCACTATCAGGGCGGAGATGTGACCGCCGGATCCAATGTCTATGGCCTGCTGGCGGCGTTGTATGCGCTGATGCAGTTCATCTGCGCGCCGCTGCTGGGCAGCCTTTCCGACAAGTATGGCAGGCGGCCAGTGATCCTGATTTCGCTTCTCGGTTCGGCCATTGATTACTTCCTGATCGCCTTTGCGCCCAATCTCGTCTGGTTTGCCATTGGCCGCATCGTGGCAGGCATCACAGCAGCGAACTACGCGGCTGCCTCCGCCTACATTGCGGATGTGAGCCCGCCGGAGAAGCGGGCGGCGAATTTTGGCCTCATTGGGGCGGCCTTTGGCATCGGTTTCATCATCGGGCCGATCCTGGGCGGACTTCTGGCCAAGTTTGGAGGTGTGAAGATGCCCTTCTTCTTCGCGGGTGCCCTCACTCTGGCAAACTGGGCTTACGGCTGGTTTGTGCTGCCTGAGTCCCTGGATAAGGAGCACCGCCGCACCTTCAGCTGGGCACGGAGCAATCCGGTGGGAGCTCTGCTGGCTCTACGCCGCTTCCCCGCGCTCCTCGGCTTGGTGCTGACCTACTTCATCGCGGTGCTGGCGCATCAGGTGTACCCGAGCATCTGGGTGCTGTACACCGGCTACCGCTACCAGTGGACCGAGCTGCAGACAGGCCTTTCGTTAGGCGCAGTGGGTGTGATGGCCGGGCTGGTGCAAGGCGGCCTGACCAAGCGTGTGGTCGGTGCGCTTGGCGAGAGGAAGACGGTGCAGTATGGTCTGGCACTGTCTATCTTCCTCTATGCGGCCTATGGCTTCGCCACGCAGGGCTGGATGGTCTATGTCTGCATCTTCTTTGGCAGTCTGGCGGGCCTGGTGACTCCGGCGGTGCAGTCTCTCATGACTCAAAGTGTGCCCCGGAATGAGCAGGGCGAACTGCAAGGTGCGCTCACCAGTCTCTCCAGCGTGGCCGGTGTGGCCGGGCCTCTGGCCACCACGCGGCTCTTCGGCTACTTCGTCAGTGACAAAGCCCCGCTGCTCATGCCCGGCGCGCCCTTCTTCTGGAGTTCGCTGCTCATGATCCTCTCGCTCGCCATCGCGGTGCCGTCCTTGAAGCGGATCCACAGCGCGCCGGATGCGAGGTGAGGCACCGTGCGTTGTTCACGCTTCAGCGTGTTCAATGACCTTCCGAGCACACGCTAAAGCGTGAACAACGTACTTCAGTTGCGTGCCGCTGTGACTCAGATCACAGCAGTCTCCACGAATGCCCGTCCTGCGCGAGGAGGTCGTCCGCTTCTTTCGGGCCCCAGCTTCCGGCGGGGTACTCACACATCTTCGGCGGGTTCGCGGACTTGTGCCAGGCGAGTTCCAGCTCGTCGATAAACTTCCACGCGCTCTCCACTTCGTCACGACGGGCGAAGAGTGTGGCATCACCAGCCATGGCATCCAGCAGGAGGCGCTCATAGGCCTCGGGGCTGGCTTTGCCAAAGCTGGAGGAGTAGCGGAAGTCCAGCTTCACCTGCTGCATGTTCATCGCCTGGCCGGGCTGCTTGCACAGAATGCGCAGGGCGATGCCCTCGTCCGGCTGAATGCGGATCACCAGCGTGTTTTCGCTGTTGCTGCCGAGCAGCTTCTGCGTGGCGAAGGGCACCTGTGGCGGCTTCTTGAAATGAATGCTGATCTCGGTGGCCTTCTTCGGGAGTTGCTTGCCCACACGGATGTAGAAGGGCACGCCCTGCCAGCGCCAGGTATCGATGAACAGACGCAGCGCCACGTAGGCTTCGGTCTTCGACTCTGGATTCACGCGGTCTTCCTGGCGATAACCCACACGCGACACGCCATCGACACTGCCGGCGGTGTATTGCGCGCGGATGACATTGGCACCCACGGCCTCAGGCCCGACGAGCGGGCGCAGCGCACGAATGACCTTCACTTTTTCATCGCGCACGGAATCAGCACTGAGATCGGTCGGAGGCTCCATGGCCACGAGGCTCAGGAGCTGGAAGAGATGATTCTGCACCATGTCACGCAGGGCACCGGCGGTGTCATAGTAACCGCCGCGACCACCTTCCATGCCGAGGTTTTCGGCGCAGGTGATCTGCACGTTGTCAATGTAGCGGCTGTTCCAGTTCGGCTCAAAGAGCGCATTGGCGAAGCGCAGCACCATGATGTTCTGCGCGGTCTCCTTGCCCAGGTAATGGTCGATGCGGTAGGTGTCCTTTTCCTCAAAGGTACCTGCGACGGTCTCGTTCAGCGCCTTCGCCGTGGCGAGGTCCTTGCCAAAAGGCTTCTCACAGACCACACGGGCCCATTTGCCATTCACGCCTTCGTTCAGACCGGCGGCCTTGAGCATTTCCAGGATGGGCTTGAAGGCTTCCGGGGCTGAGGCCAGGTAGAAAAGGCGGTTCGCGGGAGCGCCACGCTCCTGGTCAAACTTTTCGAGCAGTTCCTTCAGCGCCTTGTAGCCGTCTGCGTCCTCGAACTCGCTGCGGTGGTAGTGGATGCTCTGGCTGAAGCTGGACCAAAGCTCGTCATTGTGGCCTTGGCGGGAGTTTTTGCGATTCCCCTCCTCCAGTTCCTTTCGGAAAACCTCGTCAGTCTTGTCGCGACGGGCAAAGCCGACGACCTTGAACTGCGGCGGCAGATCTCCGCAGGCGGCCACATTGTAGAACGCCGGGATGAGCTTGCGGTTTGTCAGGTCGCCCGTGGCACCGAAGATGACCACTGTGCAGGGTTCGGCGCGGTGACGTGAGAGAAGGGTTTCTTGAAAGGGATTGGCCAGATCAGACATGTCGAGAGGGGATGCGCCACCCGGAAGACGGGAGGGGAGCAGAGACTACCCGCCCCGGCCCGGCTGGCAACTCAGGATGCGCAGACAGCGTGCCGAGCATGATGAAATGACTTCATCCGCGAAATGAACGGCTCCGATGTGAAGCCCACTTAAGATACCCCTCTGGATCCTTTCCGTGTCTTTTGTGGTCACGAGCCCTGCCCTCCCCACTAAATCTGGCACTCTGGACCCCCAAGACGGGAAACGAATAGCTTCCCACTGCGTTTCCCTTCCGTCTCCATGAGCCGTCCTGCCCTCTTCCTCATCCTTCTGGCCGCCTCCTCCCTACACGGGGAAGATGCGGAGGTGCTGTTTGTGCGCCGGGTCTGGCCGCTGTTTCAGGAAAAGTGCCTGCCCTGCCATGGCCATGACGAGGCGAAGATCAAAGGCGGCTACGACATGCGCACGCTCGAAACCGCCATCAAAGGCGGCGATAGCGAGACCAAGGCCCTCATCCCTGGCAAGCCCGAGGAAAGCCCTCTCTACCTCGCCTCCACCCGCGAGCACGATGACTGGGAACCCATGCCCCCAAAGGAGGCGGACAAGCTCTATGCTGAGCAGCTAGCGTGGATCAAAAGTTGGATAGGGCGCGGCGCCCCCTGGCCGGATGAGCCGAAACGCGCCGCCATCACCAAGGCCAACCAAGAAAAGTGGAACGCCGAAGACGGCATCATGGTGAAGACCACAGGTGCCCTGAGTCCCGAGTGGGCGAACCGACGCTACAAGCCCGAGAGCCTGTGGGGATATCAGCCGGTTAAGAAGCCCGAAATCCAAATGACGAATGGCGAACATCCGGTGGATGCTCTCATGGCCCTGCATCAGCCGGAAGGCGTGAAAGCGGCAGGTCCCACCGATGCACGCACCTTCATTCGTCGTGCCACCTTTGATCTCCTCGGCCTGCCGCCCACGCCTGAAGAGATCCAAACCTTCGAAACCGAGTTCATCAGGAATCAGGAATTAGGAATCAAAAACCTCATCGGTCGCCTTCTTGCCTCTCCTCACTACGGCGAGCGCATGGCAAGGCACTGGCTGGACGTGGTGCGCTATGCGGACAGCAGCGGCTTCGCCAATGACTACGAGCGCGGCAATGCCTGGCGCTATCGCGACTACGTCATCCGCAGCTTCAATGCCGACAAACCCTTCGATCAGTTCATCCGCGAGCAGGTCGCGGGCGATGAAATCGCCGCCACCCACCGCGAACCGCAAACCGCGACCAGCGAACTCTTGATTGCCACAGGGTTTCTGCGCATGGGTCCCTGGGAACTCACGGGCATGGAAGTCGCCAAGGTCGCCCGTCAGCGCTTCCTCGATGACGTGACCAACAGTGTCGGCGAGACCTTCCTCGCGCACTCGCTCCAGTGCGCGCGCTGTCATGATCACAAATTCGATCCCGTGCCCACGCATGACTACTATGCCATGCAGGCCTGCTTCTCCACCACTCAGCTCGCCGAGCGCCCCGCGCCGTTTTTGAAGGAGGAAAACACCGCAGGCTTCGAGGAGAGAAAGCATCTCGAGACACGCTTCGCCGATCACCTCGCCAGGCTGCGCATCTTGGATGACAAGCTGCTGGCCAATGCGCAAAGTTGGTTGGCCGAAAAGAAGATCGATCCCAGCGAATGGAACAAGGCTGTCGTGGTCGCGCGCGAGTTCATCAAAAGCGGCGGCGGCAACAAAAAGGGCGGCAAAGCCAAAAACTTCTCCGGCGTGTTTGAGGCGACACGCGTCCGCATGCAGAAGAGCGCTGCTGAAGACCAGTATCCGCCGAAACTCGTCGGCTTCACGCCCGAGGACTACGGCAATGAGCGTGTGGCCCGCAAAGGCCTGGAGCGCCTGCGCTGGGAGATGGAGCGCTACGAACCCTTTGCCTTCAGCGTCTATGACGGCCTCACCCCACAGGTCAGCAGCGTGAACCAGCCCATCCGCATGCCCATGAATCCCATGGGCCAGGGCGAGCTCGAACAAACCGCCATCCTCGGTGGTGGCGATCCCTTCTCACCCACCAAACCCGTCAAACCCGGTGTGCTCTCCGTGTTAGGCAGCGCCGAGCTTCCTGAAGCGGTCGAAGGCCGCCGCACCGCCCTCGCGCAATGGATCGCTAGCAAGGACAACCCGCTCACCACCCGCACCCTTGTGAACCGTCTCTGGCTCTGGCATTTCGGCCAGGCCATTGCGGGCAACCCGAACAACTTCGGCAGCACCGGCAAACGCCCCACACACCCCGAACTGCTCGACTGGCTCGCCACCACCCTGGTGGAGAAGAACTGGAGCATGAAGGAGATGCATCGGATCATCATGACCAGCGCGGCTTATCGGCGCAGCTCGCAGTTCTCGGTTCAGGGTTCACCGTTAGGCAGGGAGGAAGCCGAAAAGGCTTATGTCGTCTTCAAACCCCGCCGCCTCATGGCCGAGGAGCTGCGTGATGCCATGCTCAGCATCACGGGTGAGTTGAATCCTCTGTTAGGCGGCATTCCGAACCGTCCGGAGATCAACATCGAGGTGGCGATGCAGCCGCGCCAGGTCATGGGCACCTTTGCTTCTGCCTGGGTGCCGAATCCACGCCCCGAGCAGCGTCATCGTCGCAGCCTTTATGCGTTAAAAATTCGCGGCCTGCGTGATCCCTTCATGGAAGTCTTCAACGAACCCGGCCCCGACTTCTCCTGCGAGGCCCGTGAAGTTTCCACCGTCACTCCACAAGTCTTCAGTCTCTTCAACGGCCAGGCCAGCTATGACCGTGCTCTCGCCCTCGCGAATCGGGTGATGAAAGAGAAACCTGCCGCCGTGATCACACGCGTCTTCCAACTCACCCACGGCCGGGATCCCTCCGCCGATGAGAAGGCAGCCTGCGAATCCCACTGGAAGCTCATGGAATCCAAACAATCTAGCCTAACATTCATCACGACCAAGCCACCGCTCACCATCAAGCGCGATGCCGTCGAAGAGAACACGGGCGAGAAGTTTAGCTTCCACGAAAAGCTTCCGGGTTATACCGAGTTCATCCCCGACCTCCAGCCCGCCAATTGCGACGCCCGCACTCGCGCCCTCGCCGACCTCTGCCTCGTGCTGCTGAACTCCAACGAGTTCGCCTACGTGTATTGAACGATTCATGGAGAGAGGCTTGCCAAGCCTCCTGGGAAACCTCACAAGAGCCAGGTCGCCTAACAAAAATAGCATCGTGAACCACAACGGCAAATGCACCTCAACCTTTCATCACTAAACAAACATTCGTCTGCCCTGTTCGCCGTGCCAAGTATTGAAAAATCCCGCTGCGAGAGGCCCGCTCAATCTCACTCATTCCGGCCCTGAAGACGCTGCACCTCGCGGTCAAAATCACTCAGCCACTCCTGATCCTGCTTCACGCGATAGACCTCATACTCACCCTCAGCTTTAAGCCTAGCTTCCAGGGCGCTCACCTTGCCCTTGTCTCCGAGGATGGGATAGCTCGCCAGTTCCAGGAAACTGTGCAGGAAGGTCACCCAGTCCGTCATTTTCATCACGATGCCGCGCTGGGCGCGGTTCTCCGCCAAGTCGAGATAGGCTGAGACGATGCGGTTGAGTTCGCTCACATGCGCCTCGTTGAGGTAGTTCTTGGCCACCGTGACCTCGGATTTCAAGATTTTCCCTCTCGGGGCGTGCTTCCAGGTGGTGAGGCCCATGAAGAGCTTCGTGGCATCTGCACTGGAGTAGATGAGCTCGGCGGCGGTCTGGCCGGTGATGGCCCAGTGCAGCTTGTTTTGCACGGTGGCGAAGAAGTCCTTCGTCAATGGAGCCTGCCCATCGTAGTCCACGGAGAGCGCATAGATGTCCGTGATCTTCTGGTAGAACCTTCGCTCGCTCGCGCGGATTTCGCGGATGCGCTCCAGCAGTTCGTCGAAGTAGTCTTTGCCAAAGACGGCCTTTCCCTGCTTCAACCGCTCGTCATCGAGCACGAAGCCCTTGATGATGAACTCACGCAGAGTCCTTGTGGCCCAGATGCGGAACTGTGTGGCCTGGAAGCTATTTACCCGGTAGCCGACGGCGATGATGGCATCGAGGTTGTAGTAATTGGTCCGGTAGGTTTTTCCATCAGCGGCAGTATGTGCAAAATTTGCACATACTGACTCCTGCGCCAGTTCCTGCGTCGCGAAGATGTTTTTCAGGTGCTTCGTGATGACCGTGCGATCTACACCAAACAGCTCCGCCAAAGCCTTTTGCGTCAGCCAGACGGTCTCGTCCTTCACCACAACGTCCACCTTCACTGCGCCATCAGGAGCCGTGTAGATGAGGAAGGAGTCGGGGCCGGTCATGGAGGCACTTGAGAAGGTTTTCTCCACTTCGCAAGCGCCCAAAAACTGTTCAGTTCTGCCCGTGGCTTTCTCACTGGGTCACCCGCTCAATCACAAACCTCGCGGCGAGATCACAGATCTCGTCCACGGATGGGGTGCATTCGCGGCCGTAGCCGTGGTCGCCGCCTTTGACTTCGGTGTATTGGATGTCGGCCCCCACCTCCTTGCCTTTGGCGAAGAGACGGCGTGAGTTCTCGACGGACAACACGTTGTCCTGATGTAAGCCGCAAATCGAGTTGACCCACAAAGACAGGCGAAATGACCCACTTTGAGGATTCTTTGAGAATCGCTCAAGGAGATTTTAAGGCGGAGGGGTGAGGACGGTGGTGACGTCTCCCATGGTCCAGGTGATCCAGCCGCGCAGATCTGACAGGGTCTGGAGGTCCAGGGCGCGGGGGTAGCCCAGGCTGCATTCCACGGTGCCTGCTTCCACGTTCCAGCTCACGTCCTGGACCAGCAGCTGCACATCATTCAACGCGGGATCTCCGGCCAGGCGATAGGTGAGGCCGGGCCGGATCTGGGCGGCTTCCTGGGGCAGCGGCATCGTCAGGGACATGCTACCGGTGGCACGCAGAATGCCCACGGCTTCCATCAGGGCCTGGGCCATCGCTGGCTTGAAGCTGCCGATGGCTGAGACGTAGTCGACCGTGTACGTCATCACGCCAGGCTCGTGGGGCAGGATGTCCAGAGGCCACTTGTCCACGTAGGCAGGGATCCGATAGCCCCGATAGGCAGCGTCCAGGACGGTCTGATACTCCCAGCGCACCACGACTCCATCCGGCTTCAGTTCGGGCCGTGGCGTGGCTTGGATTCGCATCAGCGGGGGTGCGCCTGGTGTCAGCGCCTGCTCTGTCTCCACGCTGGCGCTCCGCATGCGCAGCTCGGGGATTTCAGACGAGTAATCAAACCAGATGGCCACGTCCGGCTTGGAGGCCAGCAGGCCACTCATGCAGGCCGCCACCTTCTGATCTTGCCAGGTGCGATACTTCGGGCTGGCCGTCGCTCCGAGGTCCGTCTCCAGCTGACTCAGATCCACCGTGAAAGGCACGGGCAAACCCAGCCGGTCATGCACCTCCAGCGTGTAGGTCAGCAGCTCGCTGATGCCTTCAAACACCGTGCGGTAAATGGTCATGCCGCTCCAGTTCGGATCTGAGAGCAAACCACGCGCACCCACGAACTTGGCGATGTCGATTTCCTTCGGGCTGAGAGCCAAGTTTTCCACCCGTGCCCATTTGTAGGTTGTGCCAGGCGAGGCAGGCACCCAGGCGCTGCCATTCCACTCTTGGAAATCGGAGCCAGCTCCAGGCACCGTGAAGAGCGTTCCCACTTCCGGCGGGAGCTGCGTGGCCACCACGCTGACACCCTCAAAATGGAGCGCCGCACGGGTGAAGTTCAGACGTGCCAGATGCCACCAGGGACCGAAGACCGGCACCGTCACACGGCTGCCCTGCTCACCCAGCCCAAACTGCGCTGCCTGGGCCGTGCCCGTGAAGGTGCGCTGGCCATCCACAAACACCACCACCTGGGTGCCTTCCGTAATGTCCAGCGCGGCGTTCGCCTGGCGCACTCGTTTGAGGGTGACCACGTCCGGTGAAGCATTGCGCCTGGCCATGGTTTCAAAGGACCAGCCGAGGCTGTCCGCAGCCACGGGAGCAGCGCCATTGATGGACAGCGAAACGGTCATGTGGATTTGATGTTTTCGACACTGGCACGAAGGGCGGCCATTTCCTGCTTAACAGCGGCCAAGGCACTAGCCTGCGCATCCACCATGCCACGCATAGTCTGGGCGATGGCACGCACGGCATCATTGCGGTCTGCTGAGGCGCGCTCCATCAGGGCTGCGGCCTCCTTAAGTTCGGCGGCGCTGACTCCATCAAGCAACGCTGCTTTGAGTGCTTCCAGGTCACGCTTCAGTCCAGCGTCTCCGGTCTTCTGTGCGGCATCGTTTAGCGTCTTGCGCAGATCACCCACGGTGTCCTCTGGAGTCTGCTCTGCGCCAGGCTTTACCGGACGCTTGCCGGTGAAGCTGTCACCCACAGGTTCAGGCGGGCCTTGATCATTCATTTCGGCACGCTCTTTTTCAGAGTCTTCCCACTCCGTCTGACGCTGCTTTTCCACGGCTTGGCCATTGGTCATCTTTCGGCGCTGGCGCTCACGTTCAGATGCCTGTGTATCGGTGACTTCTTCGATGGCCAGAGCCTTGGCTTTCTCCGCCGCCTGGAGGCGCATCATTTCCAGCTCACGCTCCATCTTGCGCCGGGCTTCCTTCAGAGGCTTCAGCTCGGCATTCTCATCACGTTCTGGATCCAGATTGAAACCTGAGTTGCGGCTGTGACCAGCAAAGATGCTTTTGCGCAGAGATTCTTCATCGCTTTCACGCATCTTGCCGCCAGTCTTTTCCTTCAGCCTCACCTCGCTATCAGCCTGGGCTTTGGCAGCGTCATAGGCACGGGCCTTTGCTTCCTGCTCTGCCTCACGTTGCTTGATGGCATCCAGCTCGCTGGCCTTGCTGGCCACACCAGCACCCAGGGCCTGCGCAGCTTGCAGGCGCTGCTGCTGACGCAGCTCTTCCTCGCGTGCCTTGCGTTTTTCTTCAGCGGCGGCCACGGCTGCCATCTTGTCAGACTTGGAAGTGAGCGGATCACTGTCGATGGCAAGCTTCTCATCCAGGAAGTCCTGCTCTGCCTGGCTCTTTCCCATCTTCATCACGGCATTTTGAAGCTCACCCAGCCCGCGCAGTTTGGCCATGGCCTCATCCGCATGCGTGCCCAGATCCACCAGCCACTGGCTGGCTGTCTTAGGGGTCACATCACGGTAGTCATCCCAGAACTTTTTGCGATCTTTGAGGATCTCGGCATCCACCTCGCGAACAGCAGCAGGCAGGGTCTCGTTGAGCTTGCGGGCGGCTTTGTTGAAGTCATCGGCCCAGGTCTCAAGGCCCAAATTGGCGCGGAGCTTTTCACCGATCTGATCAGTCTCCCCAAGCCATGCAGACTCCAGCCCACTGCCCAGCGCCTGACCGATCATCGTGCCAATTTCAATGGCCTGGCCGACCAGATGCAGATTCGCGGCGAGGTTCAGGCCCTGCCCCATGCCTTCACCGGCGGCCTTGCCACCTTGCTCACCGGACTCACGCAGGCTTGCCTGGGCGCTGTCCAGCTTGGCCTTGATGCGGTCCATGGACTCCTTGAACTCGCGCTCCATGGAGTCCAGCTTGCTGCCGCTCCGCGTGGCGGCATCCCCCACCTTGTCCACGGCCTTCTCCGTCGCTGCCGCCGCTGTGAGATCAGCGGTGGTGGCGAAGTTGATGGAGTAGCTTCGGTTCGTGGACATGGAGGTGGTTATTCCAGGAAGGTGACGACGTAATACACAGAGCCGCCCACGAGGTCAGACGTATTAATCTGCAAGCGGAACGAGCCGCCTTGCTGCCAGTAATAAAGCTGCGCCCCGTTGGGGATCAGTTCCAACGTTTGCGAGGCGACGGGATCCGCAGAACTGGCCACGACTTCATCATCTGTGACGCGCACCAGAGACACCCCCGAGCCGAGGTCATCAATGCCACGGATGAACACGCGCAGCGGCTTGGTGCCGCTGGGGAAGTTCACGAAGAAGAGACCCCCGCTCGGATCTGCTCCCGCCGAGCCTGCGAAGTAATAGGCCGTCTCGTCATAGCTCGCTCCCAGAGATTGCAGCGAGCCGCTCTGGTAGATGCGGAAATTGTCTCCGGCATTGACCGCCTCAATATAGCAGCGCTCCGGATCTCCGCCGTCGATGGTGGCCGTGCAATAGCCGCCAAATGCAAAGTTGAACGCCGTCACGAAATCGCTGCACACCTGCGAAGGCGGGCGGGGTTCTCCGCTGTCGGAATTCTCTACCGATGGAACCGTGCCTGAATCCCCGACGCTCAATAAACCGATGCCTGAACCGTTGACCTCAAAATTGACATCTCCGGACTGATTGTCCGAATAGAACACGAGCGTCATGTTGGCCAGGGCCGGGGGCACGGCATCGCTTCCGGGATCCGTGTGGCCGTAGAGGGTGCCCGCGAACTGATGAGGCCTCGTCAGCCATGACCTCGAGCCTCCCAGGGTGGTGCCATACATCTGATACGGCCCCGGGTTGGGCGTGTCATTCACGAGAGACAGAGTGCGGTTTGCCTCCAGTGTTCCGCCGCCGGTGATGCTGCTCTGGCTGGCAATCAGCCGAGTGGCCGGAGGCGCTCCCACGTTGGCATAGCCCAGCACGATCACGCCGCTCTGCCCATTCACCGAGGTGACGGGCGAGGCAGGATAATTGATCTGCCCCCAGCTCGCGAGCTGCGTGGGATTATTGCCAACAATGACCCAGGCCGTGCTTGTATCGCTTCGGTTGCACCAGTCGCCCGATTGACCGGAGAGCGCCAGCATCGCGCCCTGTGAGGCCACCGTGCCGAGGAAGGTTGTAATGGCGATGGCGGGAATCTGCGAGGTGGGAATGACACCGCCAACCAGATCTGCCTTGTCCGCATGCCCGTGACCTAACAGAGAGTAGCGCGCATCTCCCCGTACATCGTTGTGATACTGTGGGTGATCATCATCAGCCAGGCCCGTGAGAGCGCCGTGATCTGTCACGCCCAGAGGACCATCCAAGCCAAGATTGGCCTTGGCCTGGTCCTGCTCATCTTCGGTGAGTTCCTGCTCACCATCGAAGCGCACGAAGCGTGCATCCGCCTCAGCCTGGCTGAAGGCGCTGCCGGGGTTCTCCGGAGGATCACCCACGGGATCCTGGTTGGCCTCATAGCAGGTGGCAAATCCGCAGCCCAGCACCACCGTGGAGCCGGAGCTTAAGAGGGCCTTAAAGACCAGCCAGAACACCTTTCGTTCGTCTGTGCCCAGGTCCAGATTGCACTCAGCGGCGGAGAGATCGAAGGCGAACTGCTCATGAGTGCCTGCCACCCACTGCGCGGCGGTGGCAGAGGTGAAGTCTGCCGCCGCCACTGTCTTGGCCATCAGGGCTGCGCTGTCTTTGTCCGTGCGCTCCTTCTTCATCAGCAGCGTGACCGAAGACACACCAGCCATGGAGGCGATGTCAGAAGATGTGAAGGCCGCGCACTCCAGCCGCAGAGGTGCGCCCCTGAAGAAGTCCAGCGTCAGGCTGGCAGCGGAGACCACGGGAACCGTGGAGAGCTTGATGCGTTGGGTGAGGAGGTGCATGGATGGTTAGGCCGCTGTCCAGGTTCCCTGGGCGTTCAGGATGACCCATTTGCCCGTCTCAAAGCAGGCGATGTGGAGCACCTCACGAAGCGCATCGGCCCATTGATACTGGCCGCTGGTCCCAGCGCCGATGGTCTCTGTGCCATTCGGATCCACGCGGAGCTGCCAGCTGGTGCCGGAAGAGGCCAGGACGACGAAACGATAGTGCAGCCCTACGACGGCAGGCGGCAGCGCGAAGGTGATGGTGGCAATCGCGCCATAATTCGTGAAGGTCGTGCCGGTCTCCGCTGCCAGCACCGTGTAGTTGGCCGTCTTGTCAGAGGTCACCAGGTGGGTGGGCTGAACCAGTGCGGCGGGAATGTTCACCCAGCGCCCCGCGATACGGGTCAGGAAGGAAGCCAGGGCTGTGGCGGTAGCGGTGGGAAATCCCGAAGCGTTTTTGTTTTGTGACATAACCAGTAATCAGGAAGGGGATTTTTAGCCGACATCGTCATCCGCCACCGGGATGTCACCGGCATCATCAAAGGGCAGGACATCCGTGAAGGATGCGGTTTCTCCGGTGCTGTGCTTGTAGGCCACCGTGGTGGGGGTTTGTGGCCAGAAAGTGTAGACCGTGACATCCAACACGGGCGGGTAGAGACCGCCCACATAGTCCGTGGAGCGGATGTTCTTGATGCGCAGCATGGAGCGTCCACCCACGGTCTCGAGGGTGTAGGAGAACCAGGTCGGATCCAGCGCGGCACCAATGGCCGCCAGGCGGTCCTTCATCGGTGGCAGCATGTCGATGACGGGGGATGGAAGCCCGTTGGCCAGGCCCACACCCGCCACACCGAAATAGAAGTTCTGAGTGATGCCGGAAGGCGTGGAGCGCACGTCCGCAGCTCCGACTTGCAGCCACCATCCATTGTTAGCCTCCAGAGCGGATGACCAGGTATCAGCATCATCCAGCAGCGGAGTGCCACCCACGGAGGTGAGGAAGAGGCCCACCTGCGGCGCATCAAACGCGTCAGCATCGGCCATGGGAATGGCATTCTCCCCCACGGCATACGACTCAATGCGCCCGCCTTGCAGGCTGTAATTGACCTGCTGGCTGAGTCCCTCTGGACGTGAGGCGGGCTTGCTGATCAGACAGTCATAGAGGCGCACATCTTCAAAGGTGCCGTCCTCCAGCTCAAAGCGCATGAGGCAGTCTCCTTCGATGGGGTGCGGCCAGTTCGCGGGATCTTGTGAGCTGAAGCCATTCCGCCAGCGCCAGGCGTCAATGATGGTGTCATGGGTGCGCGTGGTGCTGAAGCTCATGGTGAGCTTCTCATTGCCGGTGTCATGAGGCACCACGAAGGGGAAGCCATTGCCAGACTCATCCTGAGACTTGCGGCTGACCTGGCGCTGCTCTCCATCCAGCGCAGTGCTGCCTTCTGTGTCGAGAGGATCACCGGCCAGCCAGTAGCGCTGGTTTTCGTTAGGCGCGCCGTCTGGCAGCATGCCGAGGATGCAGACTTTGATCATGCGAGCAGAGCAACCTCCTTTTCAAGTTCGGCCATTTCATGAGTGAGGCGGGAATTTGAAAGCGCCAGGCCAGGCGTTTCCTTGACCGTGGGTGTGCCGCGTGGCGCGGATCTGGATGAGCGGAAGGCATCGCGCTCCGCCTTGTCTCCGACGATGGCCACCGTGCGTGAAGCCTTGGCGGCCTCCTCCTGCTCATGCTTGGCTGCCACGGCGGCCTTGTAGTCAGCCTCCTGCTTCAGCGCACGCTCCTGCTGGTCCGGTGACATGCGGTCCAGCATGTCCTGACGGCGGATCTCCTGCTTGTCCTGGCGAAAGGCTTCACGCTCTTCCTTGTTACCCACCACGGCCACGGTGCGGCGGATCTTGGCCTTGCGCTTGGCTTCGGTGCGGGCAGCCGCAGCGGCATGCGCGGCGCTCTCCTGCTTTAGAGCGGCTTCACGCTGCTCCGGGGTCATGCGTTCCAAAGCACGTTCACGCAGCAGGCCGCTCTTCTCCTTTCGGAAGGCTTCACGCTCTTCCTTCGTGCCAGTGAAGCCCTTCGTGCGCAGCGTCTTGTCATCGGCGTCACGCTTGGACTGCGCAGCCTGGGAAGCCTTAGCCGCGCCCTCCTGCTTCAGGGCCTTCTCACGCTGCTCTGGAGTCATCCGCCCCAGGACACGTTCACGCAGCAGGCCGCTCTTCTCTTTACGGAAGGCTTCACGCTCTTCCTTCGTGCCGGTGATGCCCTTCGTGCGCAGCGTCTTGTCATCCGCAGCGCGCTTGGTCTGCGCAGCCTGGGAAGCTTTGGCGGCGCTCTCCTGCTTCAGCGCGGCCTGCTGCTGCTGCGGATTCATGCGCTTCAGCATCACCTCACGGCGCGTGGCCTGCTTGGCAGCCTGGAAGGCGGTGCGCTCTTCCTTCGTGCCCGCAAAGGCCCGCGTGCGCATGAGGCGCATGGGATCATTGAGGAGAGGCTTTTGACGTGGACGTGGCATGAGCTGGCAGCGGTGGCAGTGGCGGTGACGTGCGAGGCTTCAGGATCACTCTTCTTCTTCGGTGTCGATGCGGTAGAGCGGCAGCGCCGCGCCATCGTCAAAGCCCTGCGTGGCCATGGCCATGACCTCACCGATGCGGTCAGCGTCGGTGGAGAAGTTCAGATTCTCGTCACGGAGCTGGGCGGCATACAGGGTGATGTCCACACCAGCACCCGACACGATCAGGTTATTCGTGGTCGGAGCCGAACCAAAAACAGTATTGGCACCCACGGCAGCAAGCAGCTGCGCTTCAGTGACGCCCACGGGAGTGAACTTGGCCGTGGCCCGGTGATCCTTGATGATCATGTTCACGGTGCCCAGACCGTCCACGTTCTGGTCACGCAGCTCCAGCGGGAAGTCATAGACCACACCGCCATCACCCACATTGAACGAGTTCCATGGAGCGTCTCCACCCCAGGCGTGGGAATAGATGGGACTGACGATGGTGGAGGGGTCCAGCGTCTCCACAGGATAGGTGTCATTGCTGCGCACCACATAGGCATCCGAGGCACCCGGCAGGGTGCTGTTTTTCAGCAGGCAGGTGAAGGTCACGTCTCCCAGGATGGTATCCTTCACATGCGCCAGGATGCCGGACAGCTTGGTGATGGCCGCATTGCTGAACACCCTCTTGTTGGCCGTGGCCTCGCGGGTCCAGATGGTCAGCGGCGTGTTGTTGAAAATCTGCGTGCCGATGGGTGTCGCGCCATACGGGAAGAGCACGGCCAGGTTGCGCCATTCACCAGCGGGCTTGAAGCTGATCTCATAGCGGCGGTTGCTCACGCGCTCCTGCACGGTGCGGAAGCCCTGGACCTTCACCATCCAGCGAACTTCCGACAGCTTGACGGTGACAGCGCCTTCGCTGTAGAAGGTGGCACCCCCGAAGACAATCTTGCAGGGGCCTTGGAGGATGGTAGTGGAATTGATGGCAGGCATGATGGCAGGAGGTGTGGAGGTCTAACTAAATGAGAAATCAGCGGATGACGTGCCAGGCGGGTGAGCTGGGGTTGCGGTCGCTGCGATAGGCAACGGCGCGGATGACCACGCCAGGTTCTGGCACCCCGAAGTTGGTGGAGACCGGCACAGCGGCGGGATTGCCATCCCACGGCAGGCTGCCATCAAAGGTGGCCAGGATCTGCGCATCTTCCGTGGCACAGGTCATCATCAGCGAACCACCATCCACGATGATCTGCGGCATGGCGCATTCCGCCTCCTGCTGCATGCCGAACTGGCAGCGGAAGGTGACTTCATAGGCGATGTCCGCACTGTAGTCCTGACCCTCGGTGTTGATGGGATCAAAGCCGTCACAGATGAGCAGGCGATTGTCCGCGAGCTGGAAGTGATGTCCAGCCAGCGCCACCAGACATGCGGCGGTCTCGCAGCTCATGTGAGTGCCTTGCGGTCCCATGTTCTGCGGGATGTTTTCCAGCACCACGATTTTCAGTATCATCTCACCCATCACGGCAGGCACATTGGGCTTGGTGAGATTGAAGCCGGGCAGCGGCAGCAGGATGGCGAGACCCACGCGGGCACCATCGCTGATCTGGCCTGCCAGGGCATTATTGACCGCCTCATGGATCTTGATGGCCTCACCCTGTTCACGCGGTCGCATCTGCTCCACATGCACACCGGCGGCACTGAGCTGAAGACGTGTCTTCAGACGGACATACATGTCATTCTGAGCTTGGGCGAGGGGATCGAGTGAGGCCATGATTGATGTGCCGCACCCATCTCATTCACCACCCCATCCGCGAACTGCCGGAAGCGCCGGAAGCGCCGGAAGATTGACGCCTTATCCCCTCCTGCCCACCTGCTTCTCCAAGTCATCCAGGAAGTCCACGGCAGCCAGCTCCAGCTCATTCGCATAGAGGAGCTGACTCGGCAGCAGGCCGGGATCTTTGGGAAGCGTCACCCCCTTTTTCAGCCAATACCAGATCTTGATGTTTTTCCGCCCGTCATCCTTGCGCTTGCCTCCGGGATAGCTCACCAGCGCGGCCAGCGTGCCCTTCTTCATCAACATGAAGTGCAGTCCCGGGATCTCACCAGGACGGCGGCCATAAGCCTGGCGTGTGGCAGGAATGGCCAGCCACTTTTTGCGAACGGGCTTCACCTCCACATCACGGTCCACGCGCTCAAAGATCTCACCATAGACATAGACCTTCACGGGCGAGTCAGCGCCAGGGCTGACTTCCGTCTCCACCGCCTCTGCCGCCTTCACCAGATAGTTGGTCGGAGAGGCATTCAAACGAGTGGCCGTCTTGTGACGTGTCACGCTGGCAAAGAGGATGTGGCTGCGTGTGAGCTTCTCCATGCGTGTGGCAATGCCCTTGCGCAGCTTCAGTGAACCTGCCGAGCCCTTTTTCAAAGAGCTTTGAAGCTCCTTTAAAAGCGGCGTGGCGTCATCGCGTCTGAGGATGACCGTCTTCATAGGCCAAGCCTTTTGCGGACCTCCTTGGCTTTCGCAATGAGGCGCTGGATGGTGGTCATGCCACCGATGAAATCAGACGGCTTCACGTACTCCGGCGGATCCTCCGGAGCCTGCTGCACCTCGGGCATCTTCTGGATGGCTTCTTCAGCTGTGGTCGCCTCTTCCTCTGGATCTGATACCTTGCGACGGTCATTGACCAGGCGCAGGCCAGTCAGATCACTGCGCAGCATCTCTTCCCAGCCCATGCCGGTGTTAAAGGCAAAGGGCGGATGGCTGACGTTCAGCGCATCATCAAAGAGATCACGCGAGCCGAGCGCGGCCCAGATGGGTGAGTCTTTGCGGGCAATCCAAAGCTCATCCTCGGCATTGTACACACCCACCCATTTGACGGAGTCTCCAGCGACGGCCCAGCGCTGATCCCATTCACGCGGTGCCGTGCGGGGACTGAGACGCTTCAGCCGCCATGCAGGCGCTGCGCTGATGCGGTCCAGGCCGCGCAGCTGCTGCCCCAGACCACGGGCCAGGGCCATCTGCGTGTTCAGGATCAGATTCAACCGCTGCTCACTTCTCAGATCCCGCAGCGTGCCAGGCAAGGCCGCAGGAATGCCAAGAGCCGCATCACCAGGGAAACCCTTTTCAGGGGTATAACCATAAGTATCCAAGAGCTTGCGGGCCTCAATGCGAAGCTGGCCCATGTCATTCTCATAGCCTTCACCACGAATGGCACGCTCCGTGAGCTTTTGCACACCCTTCAAAGCTTCCACCTGGGTGAAACGTGCGCTCCAGAAAGCACGATGCCGCAGCGTGGCCACCAGGTTCGCTGTCTCCTTGGACGAGAGCGCCGTGGGCAGCAGCTTCGTGCGGCGGGCAATCTCCACCGCTTGCTGAATGGGCGATCTCTGGGGAGTCTTGGGCATGATCACATGAGGCCATCAAGCTTGGCGCGGGTGTTGTTTCGCACAGCGGACGAGACCAGGGAGATGCCTGGGCCGCCGGACTGGGAGGTGGATGGCGCGGGCGTCTCCGGAGGCACGATGGTGAAGGCACCCGTGCCCACATCACGCAGCAGACGCAGCGCATCCTCCTGCTGCTTTGTGCGGGCGGCATCCAAGAGCTTCTCCTGACCTGGCAGACGGCTGATGAATTCATAGACCCACAAGGCACCGAGGGCGGACACCAGCTCATCCGGGATGGTGCCTTCCGCACCCAGCACATTCTTCCGGCCCGCATAGCCACGGATCAGAGCGATGATGCGCGTGAGACAATCCGTGACCAGCGTGTCAGCCACCTGGCCGGAGGCGCGGGCGGCCGATTTGAGCGCATTGAACTCAGGGCCGGAGATACGGCTCTGGATGGTGGCGGGAGTAGGAGTGATCCACATCGGAGGGGGAAGTTGGCGGTGGTTTACAGTGGTTTGCCTAACAAGAAGAAGCGCTGGTTTTTTGACTCTTCACGCGGCAGTGCCCGTGGTGATTATCGAGGGCCGCGAAATGCTTTGTCGGGTGATGCCCGCACTCAAATTCAAGGAGCACATAATTGGCGATATCCACAAGGTACTCCGTGTTCCCGCTGTCTTCATAGAGCTTCACCTTCTCTTTAACTGCGCCCATCAGATCCCACTTGTTTCCAAAGCGCCGCTTCTGCTCCAACACTCCGTAGCGCAATGCGCCCATCAGCAAACGGTTGCGCATGAGCTGCTCAAATTCGGGAGACCACTCCGACTTCTCTAGGTCGGCGAGTTGATGCTTGGGCTTGATCGGATCCGCCAGCCCTGCACGGCGCAGCAGGCGGTCACGGAGGATGTCATGAGTCTTGGCCATGGCGGTGGAATGGATGGATCAGGCGACACCAGGCTTGACGGTGTCACGGTGGGAGCCGCAGACGCGGCAGGACTTTCGCTTGATGGGATTCAGCTTGATGGCCTTGAGTCTGCCGTGGTGGTCACGCTTGATGCAGGCACAGGCCCAGTGAGTTTCAGGAGTCATGGCGGTGGAGATCAAAGGACGTTCAGGATCTCCTCACCCTGCGTGGGTGTGAGAATCAAAGACTCTTCCAGGGCTTCAATGATATCTGGAGCCTGTTCACCTGTGATATCAGCAAGAGAGGCGATGGCGTTTGCTGCAATCTGGACCTGGTCTTTGGTCATAGCGGTGACGGTGATTGTTTTTGTTAGGCCAGACGGCCCGGCGCTGAGGAGGTCTCAGCGCCGGAGAAGTTGGCAGGCTTGGTGGGCTCTACTTCTTCCTGGAGGCGGGGGCAGGAGTTGCCTCGGCCTTTTTGAGAGCTTCTTGAGAGGTCTTCAAATCAGCTTCAAGCTGGGTGATGCGTGCCAGCTGGGCTGCCTCAGCGGCAGCCACAGATTCCAGCCGCGTGTTGATGGCCGTATTGAGCTGGCCTTCCAGATCCAGAATGCGTGTGCCTTTGAGGGTCACGGCGGTTTCCAGTTCAGCGATACGGTCAGCCGCAGTATCACGTTCAGCGCGCAGACTGGCGATGCCTGCAAGGGCTTCCGTCAGCTCGGCTTCAAGCTGGCGGCAGCGCTCACCACGAAGGCCCAGAGTCGCTGTGAGGGAGTCGATGGAGTTCTGTGCTTGCTTCAGCTTGTCCTGTACTTCGGGATCTTCCAAAGCCAGCAGCTCGGGGAGCTGGGCGTCTGGATCTTCTTCCTTAGCCTTGGCGCATGCGGCCTGGGCTTCACGGAAGGCACTGACCGTGCGGTGATAGGTGAGCTTCAGCAGCTCACAGGCGGCCACAGCCACGGCCAGCGCGATGGAGGCGGGCGTGTGCTTGGCGTCATGCTCAATCTGAGACAGGATGACGGTGGCAGCCTGCTCATCCGTCAATCCGGCGGCGCGCTTCTGGGCGAAGGGGCCGGGGTGGGCTTTCTTGATCTCCTGAATTTGTTCGTTGCTCATGGCAGTGATGATGGGGTGAGGATGAAAAAAGGCGGCAGCCCTGTTTGTTAGGCAAGACTGCCGCCGGGATCTCCGATCTGGGATCAGGAGTAGGTGACCGTGCGCTTACGGATGCCCACCGTGCTGGTGACGATAATGTTGGAGTACATGTCCACCGTGATCTTCACGCGGCTGGTCTGCTGTTCGATGAAGACACGCATCTGGCCGGAAGGCGTGTTCATCGTGAAGCGCTTCACGTTGGACGGATCCGTGGTGGTGGCACCGAACTGCGCGTAGTAGTTGTACACCGTGCTGCCGATGATACCTGCCAGCGCGGTGGCACTGGTGCGGTAGCGAGTCTTCAGGTTGACCACACGATCCACGCCAAGCAGCTGGGCCAGGCGCTCCGGTGTGTAGTCCGCCTTCATCCCGCCATTGGTGCGGCCTGCCTGCTCATAGGCCGCACAGCGGTTATTCCAGGAACCCTGGCCAAAAAGCACCACATTGCTTTCAATGCCACGCAGATCACCGGCGTTCTTCAGGCTGGTGCGGACATCGCCATCCGGATTGCTGGTGGAGCTGCCCCAGTTCGTGGAGCCTTCCTCACCGGCGGCGGCGTCGATGAGAGCCACACCTTGCGCCAGCTCACTGCGCAGGATACGATTGCGCAGGCTGGCAACATGCTGCTGCTGGACCTGGGGAAGCATGCCGCCCTGGTCATTGTCCACATAGATGGTCAGGCCCTTATTGTAGCAGCGGCCTTCCGCTTCCGTGGCGCGCTGGCTGACCACGGCGAACTCGCCACCCACAGGGCGGGTGATCTCACCCATGGAATCCTTCTGGAAGGCGCTGGACTCATCCCACTGGGCATAAGAGAAGCGCATGCCGGTGGGCACGTTGGGGAAGAGGGAGTCCAGGAGAGCCTGGAGGTTCTCCGGATCTGGCACGGTGGTGATGAACTGCGTGAGCGGCTCACTAAGGTGGAAGCCATCCACGTTGCCATCATTGGCACCCTGGGCAGCACCGCGCTTGAGGGCGGCTTCCAGGAGGGATTCATTGGCGGAATAGACGATGCCACTCTGGGCGGCACCGGATTCAGGTTCGGCTGCAAGCGCGGCGAGGGCGCTAAGGAGCATGGTATTCTTCATGGAGAGGAGATGATGAGTTTTTCGTTAGGCAGGCTCCCCAGCGTGCCACGGGCGGCTCATTCAAATCAGGTCAGGTCAGATCAGGTGTAGACTGGAGGCGCCGCAGCACCGCTGACACCGATGATGATCCAGCCACGGGTGGCATCCACGAACTCCAGCTCCGCAGTATCCTTGGCATCCTGGAAAGAGATGCTGGTGAAGTTGGTCTTCGTGGTCGGAGTCAGCGTGCCGTCTCCACCGTCCACCGCCATGAAGATGGTGAGACGCTGGCCAGGGAGGCCATCCGCGAGGGTGAGGGATTCAGCGCCGCCGGTCGTCTTCGTGACGAAGCGCTTCGTCACGGGGATGGCAAGGGTGCCACCGGCCACGACATTGACGCCATTCGGCTGGACCACAGGGGCGCAGTCTTCGACTTCGACCACATTGCCATCCGCAGACGCGGTGGTCATGAGCCTGCCCACCTTCACCACACCCGTGAGGGCAATCTTGCCACCAGCGGCGGCATAGACGTCCACACCCAGCGTCGCCATGGCTTCAGAGGCCACCATCTTCTTGGTGTCACCATAGCCGAGGCGGGCGATGGACTGACTGACTGCGGTGCTGGTCTCCGTGTTGTCGATGACACCCAGCGGCATGGACGTGGCACCAGCCAGGGCACAGGTGGTGCCAGGTGTGGCACCCTCCGCCCAGAGCAGATGACGGGCCGTGATGGCCGCATCATTCGTGCGGGTGTAGGTGGCCTGGTGGGTCTTCACCTTGCCGTCGTAGGTATTGGCAGCGGCGACATAGCCGGAGCCTCCGCCGAACAAAAATTGCGCGGCGACTGCCAGCAGGCCGCACAGAAGTGCAGGCACGCCGGTGAGCTTGTTTTTCATGTATCGTTTATTCATCTTGGGATGTGGGGTGTGGTTTGCTTGGGGTATCCCGGCGTGCGCCGGAAAGGGTCTCGCTCTTAGCTGGCGAAAAGGGTGGGGTTCTTCTTCTGGGCGACGGTCCAGGCGGCCTGGCGGTTTTCAGGAGTCGGCTCGCGACCTTTGCAGATGCCGTTGAGCGCATCGGCCACGGCTTCGTCACGCAGACGCTTGCGGCTCTCCGCTTCATTGGCAGCCAGGGCCTCGCCCTTCTGCGCGGCCAGGGCCGTGGTGGCGATCTGGGCGGAGGTCTGCAAGGCAGGCTTCACGCCGCGCAGCTTGGTCAGCTCCGTGTCCAGCGCGGCATCATTAGCGCAGGCGGTGAGCAGCTCCGTGGTCTCCTTGACCTTGGCCAGAGGCACACGGCCCGTGAGGACGAGCTGGTCCACGGCAAAGGTGATGCGGTCACCACGCAGGGCCTTGACCTGGTCATTCGCGGCAGTCACTGCGAGCTGGATCTGATCATTCGCGGCAGCAGCTGCAGCAGCGGCGATGGCAGCAGGATCCTCTTCATCCTTCTTCTTGTCATCCTTGGGAAGGTCAGATGTGCCCTTGTCGGCATCGGCCAGGGCTTTATCACAGTATTCGTTCGCGGCCTGGTCAAGGGCGGCATCATCAGCGTCATCAGAAAGCTTGAAGAGCTTCTTCAGCTTGGCGAGGGTTTCAGTTTTCATGGGATGGTGTGGGGCGGTGGGTTCGGATTCAGATTCGTTGGCGGCCACCATGGGCGGCACAGGGATGTTCGGTTCGTTGGTCAGGCCGCCGCTGCGGAGGCGATAGGGGCGGCAGAAGACGCCTTCCTTCGTGATGTCCACGATGCGCATGTCCCACTGCGGGGAGTGGAAGGCGAACCAGCCTTCATTCACGGCCTGAGTGCCCAGCGTGGTATAGTCCACATCAAAGCGCAGGGCCTGCGCATCACTGGTGATCTCCTTGACCCAGCCATAGGCGCGGCGGTCCTGGTAGAGCTTGGCGCGCTCCGGATCTGGATGATACGGGTGCCCATTATAGATAGGCACCGCCTTAAAGCCACGCAGGGCGCGGGAGATGATGCTGCGCAGATCTGCGGCCAGGTCATTGGCGGCCTGCGCATCCACCAGCTGGAGGGCACGCACCTCGCCACGCTCACTGACCACATGACCCAGGCCACGGGCGCGGGCGGCATCCTTGGGATGCAGGATGACGGTCTGCACATACTGACCGAAGGGGACGACCTGGGCACCACCGTCTGCCACGCTGAAGGAACCAGCGCTGACGCTGTCATTCGCGGCCTGCACATCTTCGTTGCACGCCGTAACTTTTGACATAGCTTTCCGGCGAACCGCTCCCATCCACGGACGCGTGAAGTGTAGGCTGTGGATGCGTAGGCTCTGCTGAATCTTGAATTTCACGGAGTTCATCGGTTCATTTCCCTTTCGTTTGTTCCGCCTGGCTGAAGGCGTTCAAGACCCAGGTGAGAGAGTCGCCATCACGATCCAGGCGCAGCACCACGGTGGCGTCTCCCAGGCGGATGTTTCTCTTGCCACCCTGCTGATAGGGCGGGCCGAGATCTCCAGAGGCGATGATTTCAGGCAGCCTGGCCAGCATGGAGGCATGCTTGGACTCGATCTTGGCAATGCCCTGGCCCGCCTTCTTGCTCTGCGGATCATCTGCCCAGCCATAGACAAGGGAGATGTCACCCAGATCCGGACGGCGGATGGCATGCATGGCATCCTTTTGGTTAGCCACGACCCAGTCAAGCGCGGCCCGCGTCTCCTGCGAGACCTGGCGGCGGATGGTCTCCGTCAATGGATTCGGCACGAAGTCAGTCCCATAGGGCGACTCGGGACGGGCGGGCGGCTGATAACCACCGCTACCAGCTCCGAGGCCACTGCCACTGTCTGAAGGCGCAGAGGTGAACCTGCCGAGGCGATCATGATACATGTTCGCATTCGCTGCCTCAGTCGAAGGCGCATCACCCAGGGATGCCAGGCCCGCGAGAAACTCAGCGGAGAGGATGACCTCCAGTGCCTGCGTGGTGGCATCGCCCTGGAGCACCTCTGCTTCGATGGCTTCAGGATCCAGATCACCCAAGGCCTGGCGCATGGCATCTGGAGTGCGGGCATGCTCGATGCGTAGGAGGGCATCACGCGCAGGACTGAGATCCTTGCCAAGGCCACGGCCCAGACGGCGGCGCTGGGCATCACGCAGATTCCGCAGGGCCTGCGGGACAATCTCTTCATTCGCGGCAGCAGCAGCTGCTGCGTCTGCGTCTGCGGCTGGATCTGTGGCCTGCGTTTCATCGTGCGTGCGGCTATAGCGCTCTGCGATGTCTTCACGGCTAAGCTTCACGCCGAAGGATGCGACATGCTTGTCCACTTCCATCTCCAGCTTCGTGTCCTGGCGCTGCGGACCACTGAGCTTAAAGAAGGCCAGCGGGCGTGTGCCTTCACCGAACTGCCACTCAATGACACGGGTGGAGAGCTGCTCCTGCAAGGTCTCAGACACCCAGACGCAATCGGCGGCGATGAGCTTGTCCGTGTCCTCACCCTGGAGCGAGGCACCAGCACCCTGCTCACGGCTGAGGGTGGCGAGATCCGAGCCGAGCATGACGCGGGCCATGGCACGGTCACAGCGGTCCACCATGGGAGCAAAGGGGCCGTCACCCGTGCCACCCGAGGCTTCAATGAGATTCACTTTCTGCCCCTCGGTGGTGAGAAGCCGCCACTCTTGAGCAAAGGCTTCCAGCGCAGACTGCGCTTCCAGCCACTCGTCACTGCCCGGCTTGGCGGTGGTGGTCATGTGGATGCCGGGCATGCCGAAGACTTCGCTGTAGTTCACCCAGTCACTGAGGGAGAGCTTCTTCAGCAGGTAGAGCACCGCCATGCGTTTGGCCAGGCAGCTGGCATGCACGCTAAACAACCAGTTAGGCCGTGGCAGCTCCGAGCCTGGCATGGTGGCACCCAGGGGGCCGGAGTAGCGCAGGCCGCCCGTGGTGCATTCCAGAAAGGCCAGAGGCACGTTCCAGAGAGTGGCGGACATAAAGCCCGCACCTGGCTGCCAGACGACCTCATGCGCGGCATAGTGCAGGTAGACCGCGTTCATCATCTGGCGGATGAGCAGCATGAGGCCGCCCATCTCATCCAGCTCCACGGCATTGCGGGTGCGCAGATTGCTATAGAAGGATTTCAGGGCGGCCTGATGCGCCAGCGCCTCTGCCTTCTGACTCTCCGGCACATCTTCACCGATGAGCACGTCCCATGGACGGCTGGCCACTTCAGAGCAGCGCTTGTCCAGCACCGGGCCTGCGGTGTCATCACAGGCGGCAATCTGATCGGCAAGGATAGCAAAGCCACGCAGAGTGCCCGCATCAAACTGATCACGGAGAGAGGTGAGGCTCTGGGCCGTGAGGTTCCGCAGCGGGTTAAAGCGGGACTGCCTCCACAGAAGGGCATCGACTGGGGTGATGGTGCTGGCGGGATTCAAGTGCGGCACTCATCCCACTGCCAGAGATGCCTGCGACGTGCCGGAAGCGCCGGAAGCGCCGGAAAAGAGACGCTCAAATGCGCCCTTGGCCCCCTCCCCTTCCCCGGTGCCGACTTTGGCCGGGCCTGATGAGGGGGTGGGGTCAAACCCCTGGAAGCGCTCTTAAACTCCTCTTAAGCTCTTTAAACGGGGCTTTTTGGCGATTCGGGGCACATGGTAGCCATTTGGGGGCACCCCCCGCAAAATCAAAGCCTGGCCAAACGACCCAGAAAACGGCGGGTGAAACCGCCCAAACCTTCCCCTCCGCCATCCAGCCTGCCGGGTGCGCGTGCCGACGTGCCAAAGGCTGCCACGGAGCTGCCTTGTGATGCGGCACGCAGCATGAGGCCCAGAGAGGCCGCGCCGTCACTGTGACCTTCATCCGTGTGGGGTGCCTTATAACTGTACTGCCCCTTGTTGATGATCTGCTGGACGGCATGGAGATCCTCACGCAGCCAGGTGGAGATCGGCACCCTGACATTGCGCTGCTCAAAGGCCAGACGCATGGCAGGATAGAGAATGCGGTTAAAGGTGGTGCTGAACGTGCAAAGCTCCACCTTGCCATACAGATGGTTAGCCGGATCCCAGAGACCCAGCTCCGCCACCAGCAGATCTCCGAAGCCGATGCCTGGGCCGGTATAGTCCACGCAGATGCGGTCACACAGCACCAGATAGGGCATGAGGGTGGAGACCTGGTCTGGCGTGCTCACGCCTTTCAGCTTGGTGATGTTCCGCACGATGGACATGCCCAGAGCTTCCAGGCCGATGGTCATCACGGTGGGGTCATTCGTGCGGCCAAAGTCGATGCCTGCCACCTTGCGCAAAGGTGAGGCGGCCAGCATCTCGGGGGTGTCATACTCGCTGGCTTCCACGCTCTCACATGCCTTGATGTACTCATAGGTGAGGAGCACCGCGCTGGAGTCGATCCATTCACAGAGATACTCCTGCGCCCAGCCCTCGGGGTCATTCTTATAGAGAGCAAGCAGACGCTTGGCATTCTGCTTGATGCCCATCAGCAGCGCCTGCCAGATGTTGATGCGGCGGCAGCTCCAGTCCTCGTCACGGTTTCCCTTCTTCGGATCATGGAAGTAACCGAAGCTGGGCGCATTCTTCCCCAGCGGCGTGGTGATGTACCTCACCTGCTTCTCACCGGCCATTTCATTGGCCACGATGCCGAACACGGCGCGCATGAAGTCCACGGGGTTTTCAATGTGGTCACCTTCATCAATGACAAGATTGGCCGTGTCACCGCGCAGTGTGGAGGCGAGGCCTGGCACACCACGAACCACGCTCTTGTTGCTCAGGGTGATCTTCTTGGACGTGACCATGGCCTGCGGATGGGAGCCATCCCGCTCCACGTCCATGCCATCAATCATGAGGCCATAGGCTTCCACCACGTCCACACACTTCTCCAAGGTCAGCAGGCTCTGCCGCTCCGAGGGAGACGTGATGGTCCAGCGGGTGCGTGGTACCTTGAAGGTTCTCTCCCCGATGAGCTGGCCCACGGTGAAGCCCTTGCCGGTCTGACGGCTCTGGATGTCACAGACGTTGGGAGAGGTGTCGTGATGGCTGACGAACTGATACTGGGTGAGCAGACTGCGGGGATCATCAGCAGGGTAAGGGTTCACCCAGCCGTTGATGTTCGTGCCGATCTCGTGCGTCTCCCAAAGCTTGATCAGTTCATCCACCTCCATGGAGAGCAGTGGATTCGCCGCGCTGACAGCAGCGGCGATCTCATGCCGCAGCTTGCTCCAGATCTCCGTGGCCTCGCGCATGGCCTCGCTGTTATCGCGCTTCTCCTCAGTGGTGATGGGATTGCCACGCAGACGTTCAATAGCGTCTTTCTGTCGGGTGGTGGAGCGTGGCATGATGGCGTGGGGTGTCACACTCCGAAGCGGGCGCGCATGCGTTCAGCGCGCTGGGTCTCATTCAGCTCCGTGTTTTGCAGATCCGCCTTGGTGTCCCGCACAAGGGTTTGGAGCTGGCGGAACATGGCGCGGTCTCCATCGCGCAGACGCTTCACGGATTTGGTGAGCACATCAAAGGTGGCCAGACCTTCCTCAGTGGTGAGGTCCAGCTTGCCATCCAGATCCGTGACAGCGTCGAAGGCGATCTGGGCAAGCTCATCCGCTGTGAAATCGGAAAGCCTGCGGGCGCTGTCGTCATCCTCCTGCTCACTGAGCGCGGCTTTGAGGAGATCACTCTTCTCACGGCGCATGTGCAGGCGCTTGATGAATGGCATGACCTCTTTGTCCTTGAAGACATAGGCACCGCTCTTGCCGATGCTGATGCCTCTGGCCGCTGCCATCTCAATGATCTTGCCCGCCATCTCCCCATGCGGTACATCCTTCAGCGCCGCGCAGAACTCCACCAGCTCCGTGGGGGAGAGTTCCTGAGCAATCTTGGTTCGGCTGTTGGACATGGTAGAGAGAAGGGGCTGAGTCGCGCCGGCCGTTTTAGATGCGGTTCGCTTCTTTGAGCTGGACGCGGCCTTCCTCAGTGCGCTTCCAATGCTTCAAGGTGGCATCCAGGCGGTCCGTCTTCATGGAGACGAGGTCATGGCTTTCCATGTCATCCAGCAGGCTTAAGAGCGAACGCTCATCCAGGTCTGTGAAGCCTTCTTCATGACAGCCCAAAAGGAGTTCCTTCAGGATCATGCCCACGGGGTGGACGGTGTGGAGCTGCATGAGAATGCAGAGGATCTGGAGCTTGCGGCGCATGGCGGTGGTGTCGGGGTTCGTGATCGTTAAGGCAGGCGTGACCTGGGCATGCGCTGTTGGATGTGGCTGATTTGATTCGCCTGGGAACTTGTCGTGCTCTTCAGCGTGGTGATGGCCTCCTCATGCTTGGCATCTTTCTCTGCGGCCTGCTGGATGCGGTTCTGGAGATCTGCCACCCGGGCATCCGTGTTGGCGCGGATAGCACTGACCTCACTATTGATGTGCTGGGTGATGGACGCGGCACGACGTTCCCCGGCATCCAGCACCTCCTTAAACTTGCCCTCCATGAAGGTTTTGATGCCGTCCAGACGCTTGTCCACATCATCAAACTCTTCATCCACGTCATCCTTCAGCGCGGGTGTCTGATGCGGACGTGTTTCCATCGTGCCGGTGATCTCGCGCTTCTGCACCTTCCGCCGCTCGATGGCGGACCATACCCTGTCCGCAATGACGAAGACAATGTAGGCATAGAAGAGCCACTGCGCAAAGCCGGGATCCTTGATGATCTTGGCGAGTTCGGAGTCTGTCTGGGAGAGAAACAGCATGAGCGGGGAGGTTATCGAGTGATGACATCTGCAATGGCATTGCAGGCATCAATCATGAGCTGGAAATTCAGGAGCCGTTCACGGTCAGCGGTGTTGTCAATGAAGCCGAGTTCCACCAACCAGCATTTATCAAACTCCATGACGGCCAGGGAAGGATGCTGGCTCTCCTTCTCCGTCTTGGCTCCACGGTTTTTAGTGCTGAGCACACGGCAGACGGCAGCGGTGAGATTCACGGCCATCTCCTTGTCATCCTCACCTCTGTAAAAGGTCTCGGTGCCACTGGCCTTCCCGTCTGCGGCATTGCAATGCAGGGAGATCATGCGCTCACATTTGTAGGCGCTCGCGACATCATCACGGCGGCTGACCGGGCACGGATCGGAGTCATCCACACGGGTGCGAACTACCAAATGCCCCTTGCGCATCAGGATGATACGGAGCGCATTTGCCCAGCGCATCACGATGGCGGCCTCTGTCACTCCAGCCGCCTCCGCACCGGTGTCATAAACATTCTGGTGGCGGTTGCTCATCCCATGCCCTGGATCAATGCAGATCTTCATAAGAGTGATTTAAAAGGTTGTTAGGTCCGCCGCCGCCCGCCTGCTGATCTGGCAGGCCGTCATGCATGAACCAGGCGACGGCGGACCCTTTGTGTTTAGGGGGTAGTGGTCACTTCGTGGCCGTCACAGGCGCGGCCACGGGAGGGAAGAGGGAGGCATCACGCTGGCGGGCCATGAGCATGTCCAGACGGGCGCGCTCATTATCCACGCGCTTCTGAGCCTGGGTCACCACCAGCTGCGTGGCCATGCGCTCATAGACGCTGGTCATCGGATTGGCGTTTCGTTTGGCCAGCTCCATGCGGGCGACGTCCAGCGTGAGCTGGCCTGCCTCCACCGCCAACTCCGCCATGAAGATCTGACGGACGCTGCTGTCCGCACCCACGCAGCCAATGAGCACGAAGCAGAGAGGCACCAGCAGCCATTGGCCGGTGGTCGGATTCAGCTTCACGCCTTTCACCTTCGACACTGCCAGGTTGGATCCAAACAAGATGACCGCCGTGGGATCGGCAGCATCCACAGCATAGCCGCTGGCCTGCAACCAGCCAGCCAGGCCCGCAATGAGCTGCTGGGCAAAGATGCCGAGGATGAGCTGGAGATTCGTGGCGGACTTCTCCGCCATGGGTTTCTTGGCGAACCAGCTCCAGGAGCAGGAGATGACGAAGAAGAGCGAGGCCCCCACAAGCGAGACGGTGCTGCTGACATCCGCATGGATGCCCTGTTCTGCGAGGAATCCGGCCATGGCGGCGAGGCCATGGCGGATGAAGACGGCGAGGAATGAATTCATGGCGTGCGGTGATGTGGCGATTGGATCCGCCCATCAGCACTGCCATGCGCCGTGCCCGGGATCCGAAGATCACCGAACACGGCGCAACACCGCCAGGTGTGGCAACGCCGGGGAGCGAGGCCACATCCATGCTTCATGCATCGTCAATCAACGACCCGCCGGAAGCGCCGGAAGCGCCGGAAGGAAGTACTCCAACTGTTGGAGTACTTGCCCCTTTCAGTGAGCCGCAGCCATGAGCCGAATCATCGCCCGTCGGGAGTGCCGCGCCTTCGCTCCGGATACGGAGAATAGGGATTCGAGTAGCGGGCAAGCATGGTGGCCGCAGCAAGGAAGAGCACGATGAGAATCACCTTCACCCACCAGGGCGGGAATTTATCTGGAGCGCTCATGGATTGAGGAGATGCTTCGTGTCAGTTTGGCAGCTTGACGCCAGCCGATTCAATCAGCGCATTATCCCTTTGAGCTTCGAGGGCACCCTGATCACGGATCTTCTGTAGATCTGCCTGATGGGCAGCCTCTTCTGCCGCACCTGCACGATCCCGGCCCGCTTGTGCTTCACGCTGTTCACTCTCGATCTGCTGTTTGAATGCGGACAGTTCGCGAGCCTTCCACTGGCGCTGGAGGAAAATTGCACCGACCGACAGAACGATGACAACGACAATGATGGGTAATGGTTTCATAACATCTTTTGGTTAGGTTCTATGACTCTAAGAAAACCTTACACACCTGTGCCACAGGATAGATCCACGAAAAGGCCTCGCGGGGATAGGTCATCGGTGGGAAGAGCGGATTGTAACTGATCAAAGTTACCTGATCTTGCGCGGCCTGGTAAAGCTTGATCATCACGTCAGCACCATGGTCATCATTGAGACGGGCCAGGACCATGCAATTATTCTTCGGGCTGCGGCTCGGGTAAACGGTCACGATGTCACCCGGTGAAATGACGGGCATCATACTCTCTCCGGCTGACTCAACCGAAAAGGCTTTGCTATCCAGAGGATTGATGACCAGAAAACCCGTGTGGTCATAAGCGCTGTCATCATAGGCCCCCATGGTGCCACATTGCGCCATGCTCAGCAGCGGCACATAGCGTGCCTTGGATCCAGGTGGCAGGTTGATGTCTGGCTTTGTGCCAACCGTTGCATACGCACCGCCACTGGTGGGAGGTTCATCAGCACCGTCTAAGAGGTCGTGCTTGGCAACACCCAATAACTTGGCAATCTTCTCCGCCATCTTCTCACCCATGTTAGAGCGCCCGCCTTCAATGTCCTGGTAGATGGAGAGTGAATAGCCAACAGCTTGTGCCAACTCCTTGGGTGTCATGCCCTTTTGTTCGCGAGCCGCTTTGAGGAGGAAACGCCCCTTCAATCCATCAAGCGGATCACCCAGATCCGGCTGGGCCGGGTTATCCAACTGAGAGACAAGCATGTCTATGTAGTTGGTGAGCGTGCCCTCTGAGGGAGTGTACTCCTTGCGCTCGATCATGCCCACGTATTTGCCAGTAACGCCCAATAGTTTTCCCATGGCCTCCTGGGTGAGACCTTTGGCTTTGCGATACCGAATGATTTTGGCCGAATAATCTTCCATTAGGAACTGATTGGGTGTTGACGAGTGTCAAATGTCTAATAGTTTGACACTCGTCAACCCAGTTAAGCATGCCGCATCCCATTGACAAATCATTTCGCCGAAAGGCCAGGGCCACCCTCTTCCGGTTGGAGCTAACGGTAACTGATTTGGCATCTGCCATCACCCGACCACGCCCAACGGTTAGCGCGGTAGTCAACGGATCCCGCCGATATCCCAGCGTGCGCGCTGCCGTGGCTGAACACCTCAACCTGACAGCAGCATGAAGAGCTTCGTCTTTCCAGTCATCCAACGAGCACTGCAGGGCGCTGATGAGCTGCCGCCCGCAGAACGGGCAGATCTTTATCAGGGCATTTCCGAGTGCCTAGCCGCCAAGTTTCCCACGGAGGCCCAGGCCGCACTGAACACAGCGGAGCACCTCCGCGATACCGAAGCCCAGCAGCGTCATTTCAATGACCTCCTGATCATCACACCAACCCCGCTCCCTCATGAGCCGTCCTGACCGTCTCCCACGTCCGGACCTCTGCGATTTGCGCCAGGGCACGGACTACCTCGCCAGCCTCCAGGACCAGGAAGCCTGGGATGCCCTGAAAGCAGAGATCGAAGCCGCCAAAGCCCGCCGCGCCGCCCTAACCAAAAACGCCGCCTAATCCTTCACACCGCCATGCCGAAGAACCCCAAGACCTTTCTGGAACGAATCAACGCACTCACTGAGTGGGACGCGTATTTTGACAGCAGCCTCATCGGCTGGTTCTGCGGTTCAGCGGAGAGAGCCAAAAGGGAAGGCATCCGCATAGAACTGGTCACGGAGATGGAGGCCGTCCTCTGTCACTATGAGCAGAAGCTTGTCAATGCAGCCACGGAGGCACTTCCAGAAGGTGCCAGCGATGCTTCAGCGCCCCATGCCACTCATCCATCAGGAGCCGCTCCATTGTTTTCGGATCGAGTGAAGGACAGTCTGCATCCCCCTGCTCAGCCAGACCGTTTGCCAGAGCTTGCGCGCACAGGAAGCGGAGGAGAAGCCACGGTGCCACCTCTGGATGCGGGACTTCCTCAATCATCAGGTTCTTTGCCAGACCTAGAGACCATGCGTCAGCAGCTAGCTCAATCTCTGGAGGAATTTGGCTACCAGGCGTCGGGATCTTGCAGCGCCACTGCACCGAGTACAGCCGCACCAGCTTCTCCAGGACTTCCGAAAGTTGAGACCAGGTCATGCCCCGATTCTGCCGAGGGAGCGTCTTCGGCACAACCTCAAAACGATAACGCCGCCACCGCATGAACCCCACCCTGAAGCGCATCACCAAAGCTCCTGCCTCCATGACCTGTGCTGAGGCGGGTGTGGTCATGGACATCTGTGAAGACACCGTGAAGCGGCTGGTGAAGGCCGGGAAGATCGGCAGCCAGCGCTTCAGCGCCCGCAAGGATGCCACGGCCATGCGGGAACGGCAGACCACACGCATCACCCGCGCCGCCCTGCTGCGCTATCTGGTGAGGACCAGCCACGGGGATGAGCGGGATGAACTGCTGCACGACATCACCGAGCATGCGCCGCAGTGGGTGGACATGGCCAAGCGCGCTGCCGAGGCCGCCGCTGCTGACCAGGCGGCCCAGCCTGCCCGCCCCGACCTTCCCCAGCGCCTGGCCTCTTTTGGCCAGCCCTCCACCACGGCCCGCCGCCCTGCCGTGAAGCCCGACCCCTTTGCCACCCACCCCGACCTTTTCGAGGTGAAGGCATAACCAAAAGAAACGCAACACCACCGCCATGGACAACACCACCGCCGCCACCATCAAGACCCGCCCTCAGCCAGATCCAATTGAAGATCTGCACTCTCCTGTGCCCTTCTGCATCATCGACGGCACTGAAGTAGACCAGCTCATCATCAGCGATCCACTCGTCACGAATCTGTACTTCTTTGGAGATGATCACGACTGTGATGCTCTCGAAATGGTGGATATCAAGATCAGTCACAGGAATAAGCATAACGAGTTCAATATCAGTATTGATGCAGCCAGCCCGGAGGCTGCGGCCAAGCTGCTCAAGCAAGCCGCCACGGTAGTGGTCATGCTTCCCGCTGTTGGCGTGCCGTATGTGGAGACGGTGGAGACTCCAGACCATCAGAATGGAAAGGAGGCGGCCTGATCATGACGCTCTCCAAACATGTGGCCATGCTCTCCGAGGATGCCCCTGCCATGCACAAGGTGTGCTGCCGCATCGCAGCGCGGCGGGCTGCCGAACGAAAGGTGCTGCCAGCCCCCGAGGACCAGCCCCAGCTCTCCGGCCTGAAGCGCTCCAACGAGACCTTTGACCGCATCCTGAATGTGGCCGCCACCATCATCCTGATCATCTGCGTCATCACCTACTTCCTCACCCGCCCATGAACCTGCGCACCTTGAATCAAGCCATTGCCAGCCAGAAGGCGGAGATTGACCGCCTAACGTCCAATGCGGAAGCGCTGGAAGTGACGGCCAGCGGCATGCCACCCGCTGACCGGGAGCGTGCCCACCAGACCGCTGCGAAGGTCCGCCGTCAGATCCAGGCGGCCATCATCACCCTGCATGGCCTGGAGGCCCAGCTTCCGGGCACCCTGGATGAGCGGGACTGGCAGGGCCGCTTTGACTACATCGAAGACCCGCTGCGCCTGCCTGCCGAGATGGCCCATCTCTGGGGCGGCAGCGGATCCTCCCACTTCACTGAAGCTCACCACCTCGCCGCCTGATCCTTATGGCTGAAAAACTGCTCACCTGTCCGGACTGCGGACAAAAGAACTTCACGGCCTCTGGCCTGAAGACCCACCGTGGCGGGAAGACCTGCCAGCGCCGCATGCAGGCGCTGGAGGTCGGGCAGCCTGCGGCTCCTGCCACCAGCCTGGCTGTCACCGCTCTTCCGGACATCTCTGTTATGGGCATGGATGAGGCCACGATGGCAGCGGCCATCAAGGATGACATCCAGCGGTATGAACGCACCTCCAAGGAAGCGGCCTACGTGGCGCTGCGCATCGGCCTGCGGCTCATCTGGATCCGTGACAATGAGGCTTATGGTTCCCTGACCAGCTTCATCAAACAGAACTTCGGTGGAGCCAAAAGTTCGGCCACACTTTACAACTACATCTCAACCGCAGGCCAGTTTCTGAAGGACGCTGGCATGCTGGATAAAACCACGCACAAGCTCACCGGCAAGGCCCTGACTGCCGCCGCACCCATCGTGACGGAACAGCTGGAGCTGTTCACGGATCCGAAGGCCAAGCTGGAAGGGACCATGAAGAAGCTGGTGAAGTGGGTGGGCACCCGTGGCTTGTCCGAGATCTACAAAGATTTGGCCGCAAAGAAGAAGGCCGCCAGCGCGCCACCTCCCGGCGGCAAGTCAGCGAAGAACAACTTTGCAGGCGGCGCGGTGAACAAAACGAAGAAGGGCCTGCACAGCAGCGGCGTGGCCCTGGAGCTGGTCATTGCCCACGCTGAGCAGGAGCTGGACACCATCGGCAAGGCACGCGAGGCCAAAGCCTGGGAGTCCCTGGATGATGCCAAGCTGGGAGAGTACTCCAACCTCCTGTTAGGCTGGGCTGAGGACATCAAGACACTGCTCAAAGAGCGCCAGTCTGCCGCGCTGAGAGCGAAGGGGAAAGGTGCCAAGTCATGACCAACGCAGAAGCAGGCTTTAAGTTCCTTTTCAAGGCTCTGGAAAAGCGCATCCCGATGACCAGCTATGCGGCCCTTTTCTATCTGGCCACAAAGTCTGAGCCGATGACCGCCCCGCAGGTGCTGGCCGCGCTGAATCGTGACTCTGCCTCTTCACGGAATACCAGCTACGTCTTTGAGCGGCTGATGGAGCATGGGCTGATCACACGGACCACCACAGCCGTGGGCCTCAAGTCCTGCCACCACTACAGCATCAATGCCCAGGGCCTGAAATGGCTGGGCCTGGGAAAGGAGGCCGCATGAGCGCCACCGCCAAGCCTGTCCGCTTTCGCCGCCAGCGGAAGATCTACCGCCTTGTCACCCGGAAGAAGAGCCGCTTCATCGCGGTGCGCCTCTGCAATGGCAAGCAGCGCAGTTCCAAGGAGACAGAGCCAGAGATGGCGCGCTCCTTTGCCTATCGTTGGTTAGCCACCAGTTACCCAAAGCTGGCCAAGCAGGTGGGCATTGCCATCACGGAAGAGCTTCCAGCTCTCAGCGAAACACGCCAGGCCGCCTGATCCCTTTATTCACCTCCCGACTCTCCCCACCATGGACCGCGACGATTCTCTGATGATTTCCGGCACAGCGCTCGCCACCCCGGCGGACGCGCCCTCCGCCTTTGACGTGGCCTTTAACCGCTTCCCCCCGGCGGTGCGGACGGAGGTACTGCGCTTGGATTCCATCATGCGCCAGATCCATGCGGCGCGCTTCACCCAGCGTGCCTGCCGCGACCATGCCAGCGAGGATCTGAGCGCGGAGACGCTGAAGCGCATGTACTACGGCAAAGGTGCCACGAAGGGCTTTGGCTGGAAAGACATCGGCATGGCCGCGCTGGTGGATCATCGGCGCTGCGGCGGCTGCGGCCTGGCAGGCTGCCAGCATCAGCAGGAGCTGACCATTCCCGAAGCCATCCTGAAGCACTGGAAGCGTGAGGCTATCTCCAATGACAAGGCAGGCCTGGCGGAGAGCTGGAAGAAGATCATCCGTGCGCTGTGCGATGGCGGGCGCGTGGAAGACATGGGCTGGCGGGATCTCTATGCCAAGGCCGCGCCTTATGCGCCGATGCCAGACCGCTGCCCATGGTCGCTGATGCGCACGCCTCCCGGCTGGAGCCTGCCCAGCTTCATGCGCCACAAGATGGACAAGATGCTGCTGGATCTGGGCCGCAAGGGCAGCTTCGTGGCCTGGGATGAACTGCCAGAGGTGCGGATTGATCTGACCGGCCTGCGGCCCTTTGAGTGGCTGGTGGTGGATGACCACCGCCTGGACTTCAAGGTCTTCGTGACCATGCCAGACGGCAAGGTCCAGCTGGTGGAGCTGTGGGGCCTCTTTGTCATGGATGTGGCCACACGCATGATTGTGAGCTTTGCGCTGAAGCCACGGGTGGAGCGTGAAGACGGCACCTTCCAGGCGTTTGAGCACCGGGACATGCAGCACCTCATCTGCCATGTGCTGACCACCTACGGAGTGCCGCAGGGGTATAACCAAAGGTGGATTGTGGAGAACGCGGCAGCGGCGGTGAGCACGGAGGCGGAGAACCTCATCACCTTCATCACGCAGGGCCAGGTGACCATCAAGCGCAGCGGCATCCAGGTCGGAGACTTCCACTGCACCGGCTTCCCGGAGCGCTGGGGTAACTATCGCGGCAAGCGCTGGATCGAAAGCTACTTCGGGGGCCTGGACATCATCCTGGGCGGCGTGAAGGGGCAGATGGGTTCTGACTACTGGAGCAAGCCAGGGAGCTTCGATGCACGCCAGGCTTTCGGCAACCGTCTGCTGAAGCTGCTGGATGCCTGTACTCCGGAAGTGCGTGCCAAACTGGAGCTGCCCTTTGAATGGGCCGGTGAAGCACACTGGCTGGTGAGTGAGGCCGTGGCGCTGCTGAATCACCGCATGGACCATCAGCTGGAAGGCTTTGAGGAGATTCGCTTCTTTGCCTATGACCAGGCCAGCCAGCCCGTGCCGATGCACCCGCGCCTGGCAGCTTTGCACGGTGTTGAAACGCAGCTTGAAACCTTTTCAAAAGTGCCGCCGCAGCTTCAGGAGATGTGGCTCAATCTGGGAGGCCGCCCGCGCCGTCTGACACCTGCGGAGAAGATGGAGATCCTCCGCCCGAAGATGGCGCGCATGAGTGCCGAGGCGGTGCTGGATCTGCTCTTTGATGAAGTGACCAGCTATCAGCGCAAGCCTCTGATCTGGCGCGGTGGCGATGCCCTGGACATCGAAGTCCGGAGAGGCCGCACGAAAGTGAAGATGCGCTTCTATGGTGCCATCCGTGGCGTGGAGCAGGGGCAGCGTGTCATTGCCCGCCTGGACAGTGACCGCGTGAGCTGCGGTCTCTGGCTTCTGGATGAGCAGCGCCGCTTCCTAGGACACATGCGCTACAGCACCGACCCGACGCATGCGGATGTGGATGGACTCCACCGCATGATGGGCGCGCAGATCAAAGCCCTGGGCCAGGCCAAAGACCGCCTCACACGGCTCACGCTTCCAGCTGGCCTGGCAGACCGCCGCATGGCGGGCATGGAGCAGATCACGGACACCATCCACACCCTGGCCGCTGATGCGCAGGAGGAGGCGGAGATTCCCGCCCTCGCTGAAAGCTCCGGCCTTGTGGAGGCCATCCGCACCGGAGCGAAAGCGCCCGCTCACGCCATGAGCGATGCCGAATTTTACCGGGCCATGAAGGCCACGGTCTAACGACAAGGAAAACACCACACACCACCGCCATGAAACTAACATTATCTAAAAACGCCATTCTGGCCGCCGCCTCCTTTATCAGCACAGATGAGACCCGCTACGTGCTCAATGGCATCCATGTCGGACTTCACCAGGGTGCCTTAGTCATGGTGGCCACGGATGGCCGCCGCATGATCATCATTCAGGAGCTGAGAGTTCAGGAGGGCATTCCTGAGGATTGGAAAGGCATCATCTTTGATCCCTCGCCGCTTCTCCTTCTCATGGATCATTTCTGCCTGAAACACCTGGATGCTATCGTCTTTGAGCTGAGCGAAAACGGCAAGACCCTGATGGTGGTCAATCCCTTTGATGAAAACACCGTCTTAGGCTGCCCCGTCGTGAATGGCGTATATCCCAACTGGCTCCAGGTCGTCCCATCTGACACCCCGCAGGCCAGCCCCGCGCTCTCCATGAGCATGGAGTTCATGGAAGATGCCAAGAGAGCCCTGGAGGCGCTGAATGGCGACCGCTCAGACACGGCCCTCATATTCCCCTGCCTGGGCAGTAAGGATGCGGAGCTTTGGGCACCCATCCTCATCCGTCCCGGCAATGGCGACTACGCCCACCGCTGCCTCATGATCATCATGCCGCGCAAGGTGGAGCTGCCTCAGCCTATCAGCGCGCTCCCTGGCTTCCTTCAGTCCAAGAAAGCTGCCTGATCATTCGGGCCAAGACGTGAACGCCCAACCAAAAGCACCGCCACCGCCATCTTTCTACACAACACCACCGCCACCGCCATGACACACGCCGCCCACATCCACAACGCCAATGAAGCCCGCGAAGATCTCGCGCCGGTCATCAAACGCAAAAACCAAAAGGGCTTCGATGCCTTCCCCGATCACTGGCAGGAGCTGATCAAGCACTGTGAACTTCATCAGGCCAGCTTGAAAGCCAGCCATGCTCTGGGCATGGACTGGACGGATGCGGAGTTCGTGAAACACACGACTCTGCCAGCCACCACTTGGAATCTGCTGAAGAGCGGCAACCATGCGCTGCCCACCACCCAGCGCAGCATCAAAGCCGTGGCAGACAAGCTGGAAAGCCTGAAGGCTCGCTGTGGTGAGATTGAGCGTGAACTGGCTGACCTGGCCAAGCGGATGGCGCAGCTGGATGTGACAGGCCGCTTCGTGGAGACCGATGACTACAGGGCGCTAAAGGATGCCATCATCAATGCAGGCGCGAAGGTGACGGCGCGCAGTGAGGAGCGGCTGATTGTCTACGTGGCACCCACACGCGGCGGGAAGACCTGGATGAAGCGGAAGCTGGTGGAAGAGAAGCTGGTGAACTGGGAGATCAGCGGCCTGCCCAGCTGGCGCAGATCCTACACCGCCATCTTGCTGGCCTTTGCGGACATGTTTGGAGTGCCCAACGTGAAGCGTGGCACCGCGCATGTCATCGAAAGCCTGGTGCTGAAAAAGGCGCGCACCATGAGCGGTGTGGTGTGGCTGGAAGAGGTCCAGGCCATCTGCCAGGAGGGGCAGGAGTTTGTGAAGAATCTGCTGAACCAGACCACGCTCACCATCATCATCAGCCTGACACCCAGGGCGCATCAGGACATCACAGAGCTGGCGGGTGATGAAGAGAGCCAGCTGCTCTCCCGCTGTGAGGCCACGCTGAAGGCCGCGCTGGTCTCGCCAGCCTTCATCCTCGCTGTGGCTCCGGATCTTTGGAAGAAGCGTCACCAGCCCGCACATCTCCAGGCCATTGCCGATGCGGCGAATGAGCGCGGAGCCATGAGCCTGGTGCGTGAGGTGTGCCAGACGCTGGCAAAGACCAGCAAGGGGCATGACTCCATCACGGATGAGCAAGTGCGCCAGTCCCTCATGCTCTACCGCATGGCCGTGCCACTGATCAACACGCGCCGCGCTCTGGGCCGCAGGATGGAAGGGAGAAAGGCCGCGTGAAAGACGTGAACACCAACGGCAATCCAGGGCCGCTCTTCCTGGTCGTCAATCTGTGTGAGCATGAGCTGGAATCGACAGGGCGCGGAGAACATGGGGCACGCCGCTCACTGCGCCACGACCGCCGCCCAAAGTATCTGCATGAGACGTGTGATGAGGCGGAGACGGAAGCCTTGAGGCTGGAAAAGGAGGTCGGCTCCAGCTCTCGCACCTTCGTGGTCTTTGAAGCTGTCATGTGGAGCTGCACGAAGACGCCTTTCGAGATTGGCGCAAGCCCCGTCAGCTTCCTGGAACCCATCGAATCGCCAGCCATCCAGATCCCCGAAAGACCCCGCAAAAAATCCAAAGTCAAAGCACCCAAAAAATCCCTGCCATGAACACCACCCCACTGCCATCCACACCGAAGACCACCGCCACCTCTCTGATGGCCGAGTATGCCACCACCCGCGCCGCGCTGGCCTCAGCCACGGCACCGCTTGAAAGGGAGATTGCCGAACTCCAGGCCGCCATCTCCGTGGCAGCAGCACCGCACAAGGAGAAGCTGGAGAGCCTGAAGAAGGAAGCGGAAGCCCTGGGCCTCACGGAGTGTCTGGCAATCTTCGGTGAGGACCACACCACCTTTGTCACCAACGGCCTGGTGTTGAAGCTCTCCGAAACCGATGCCGTGCTTTGCCCAGACGAAGAGGCCACCATCAAGCGCCTCATCAAGGAAGCTGGCAAGGCATCGCTCCTGCTGCCTGATGCGCGGCCCACGGATGGCACCTCGGAAGCGCCCACGCAGGAAGGAGACCGCATGGCCGCCCGTGCGTGCCTGCGGATCAAGACGGAGCTGAACAAGCTGTACATCGGCGGCCTGTATGAGGATCACACGGAGTGGTTCAATGCGCGTGGCATCTTCATGGAAGACCGCCGCAGCGTGTCCCTCTCCGATGCCCCGAAGCCCCGCGTTGCAAAGCCGAAAAAGGAGAAGGTGGCGAAAGGGAAGAAGGGTCAGAAACCTGAACCGATGAAGGAGGCTGCGTGATGAGCGCTCCTCTCTCTGAAATCATCCAGTGGATGGATGGTGACACCCCCCTGGATGACGAAACCACAGTGCTCATCATAGATGAGCTGGGGGCCGTCGGTGAAGGCTTCCGTGAGGACGGCCAATGGCACTGGGCCAGCGGCGCATGCATCGACTGCGAAGTCCTCTTTTGGGCTGAAATGCCCACCGGCCCCTCACTGCCACTTCCAAGCTCAAACGGAGGAAAGGCCTAACTGACATGGAAACCCCCGAAAACATCCTGGACAAGATCCGTGCCCTTCTCCGCCTCGCTAACAGTGACAATCCTCATGAGGCCGCGCTGGCCATGGAGCGCGCACATGCCATCGCGGCGAAGCATCAGGTGGAGATTGCCACCTTGCCTCCTGAAGATGATCTCCATGCGCTCCTGGGCAAGTATGTGCTGGTGCCAACGCGTGTGGCGCTGGAGTGGAAAGAGGCGCTCAACCTGGTGCTGAACTACTTCAATGTGGATGTCACGCTGATGGTGGGCAGTGGCCGCTGTCTTGTTGTCGGCACCGCTTTGGACATTGAACTGGCTGAATACGTGATGACCTATCTCGTGCGAGCCTGCCGCAAATGCTTGGCGGACTGGAAAGCCGTGGAGAAGAAGGCCAGGCGCAAGACATCAGGCCCGAAGGTGGCAGCCTTCGTCCAAGGCTTTTTTAATGCGATGCGCTGGAAGCTCCATGCGCAGCAAAGGAAGCAGAAGGCCGAACACCTGGGCCTGGAGCTGGCGCTGAGTGATGCCGCCAAAGCCCGTGATGCCTTCTCGCGCTCCATGCTGAAAGGCAAAACCACCACCCTGACGATGCCCACGGTTCGCCGCGACCGACGCGCAGGAATGGCGGGCTACATCGGAGGAGCATCCACAGATCTGAACCCAGGCTTACGCTCCGGATCCACCGCACCCCTAGCACTGACATGAGCCTGCCAGATTCACGCGCTTTTCACCACGGCAAGGAAGCCCGCAAAAACGGCCTCCCTTGCAGCATCACCGATGCCCGCCTTGCCCCCTCCACACGTCAGGACTGGTATGCAGGCTGGAACCATCAAAACGCACTGATGATGCCTCAGCCTTCTGCTGATGTGATCGACCAAAACAAAACCTTTCTAAGCAACCTCGCGGACTCCGTCCGTGCCTCTCTCTGATCATGGCCATTCCTCCTCACATCACGGATCCAATGCGGCACTACCGCGACCTGCACGATCACTACTGCGCCCGCAGTGGTTTTGACATCGCTTACAACATGACGCGTGAGAACACCTGGAAGGACTGGCTGAACCACTGCGGATATGCCTGGGCAAAGGACGAAATCAGCATGGTCGTTTTCTATCTCCGTGAAGAGATCAAGATTCAGAAGCGCAATGCTGGCTCGCTGAAGTTTTCCAACATGATAGGGAAGCCAGATTTCTTTGAGGAGGATCTTGGCCTTGCCCGCAAAGACCGCCGGGCAGCTGCTTCAGTTCGTTCCGTTTCCAAGCCCTCAGACACCCCCAAACCAGCGCCCAAATCCACTGACACGCTCAATAGTTTTGGTGAGGAAATCGAAGCCGGAAAAGAGGCTGCCAAGCGCTTCGCTGACCTTCTGAAAGGAGACTCATGAAACCCCGCTATTTAACACCCCTCTCGCGCATCCAGATCACCCAGCTTTGCGCCCAGGCTGGACTGGCCTACAAGGCCGCCAAAGCACGCGGCGGCATTGAAGACGGCATGAAGCTGGATGACTTCCGCAAGGCAGGCCAGTTTGAGGCGGCCAAAGTCACCTCTTTGAAGCTGGCCACGCAGGAGCATTATCTGGCCATCCTTGGCAAGTGGTGGACGGTGATGGGCAACCTGGAGGAAGCCTTTTATGCCTTCCTAAATGCTGGTGCTGAAAACGAAGCAGCGCGGCAGATGCGCTGGAGGCTGGCAGGGCAGGTTTCCCGGCTGGCGGAAGGCATCGCGCAGAAGCATGATGACGCACTCATGAATGCCCAAATCCAGCAGGGTGTCAGGGGCACTCTCACGATCACGCGGATGCCCGCTGATGAAGCTGCCCGCCAAGCCTGGGCCTATGCCAAATCGCTGGCTAAAGACAAGTTCGCTGGGCGCTTCATTGAGAGCCTGAACGCAGACGAGCTGGAGCAGCTCGGCTTCACCGTCTTTAACCGTGCCAGTCAGAAGCTCGGCAAGGGTGACAAGTCCCGGAGAAACAAGAGCCAGCGGAGAGGCCGCAAAGCGGTGGACTCTGATGAGGAGTCCACCCGCCGTGAAGAGCCGCTGCCGCCCGCTTCCGGACCTTCGATGATGGCACGCATGGCCGCAAAAGTGTCACCGGAATGGGCGCGTATCCCGAGTTCTTAGGCCGCCTTTAAAAGCGGTTTAGAGGGGCATTTGAAAGCGCTTTTAAAAGCCTTTTGAGTGCCCCTTTTTCGTGGCTGGATGACCAGCTCACCAAATGTGGCATTTGGCTTCAGCCGCTGATTGACCGCCTGAGACTTCGTCACCACCGCCTTGACCTCATGCCGGGCGAAAAGATCACGGTTGTGCGGGCAGTCATTGACCGTGACAAGCCAGTCACCCTCCAGGGCATCCACGCGGGCGGCAAAGGAATCCATCTGCGCTGGTGTCCACAAGCCATAGGTCTCCACCTTGCCGGTGCTGTAGGGTGGATCCAGGAACCAGAAGGCATCCGGACGGTCATAGGTGTCCATCAGACGTTCATAGGGCAGGTTCTCCACCGCCACCTTGTCCAGACGCTCCGAGAATGCCCCAAGCGCCGCCAGGACGTTTGCACGGCTGGGCTGGGCCTGGGAACTGACAGCGAAGGAACTGCCGCCGCCACCAAAGGACAGCCGATTGCGCAGGAGGAAACGGGCGGCCTGCTGGAGACCAGTGAGGCCAGGCTGATTGACCAGGTCAGCCAGATCCTGGCGGCTGGTAAGCGTCCATTCGACCTCTGCCACCAGGGCATCCAGATGAAACTGGGCATGCCTGTAGAGGTTGACCAGGTCACCACTCAAATCATTGACCACCTCCGCAGGGGATCTGGGTTTGGCCAGGAGGACAGCCAGACCGCCAGCGAATCCTTCAACGTACAAACGGTGCGGTCGGATGGCGGGCAGAATTTCAGAAAGCAGCCGGGTTTTACCGCCAGGCCAGCGGAGAATTGGTTTTGTGGGCATCGACCACACCCGACGTACGACCCGGCCTAAAAATTCAGGCCCTTCAAAAAAGTGGGTCACATCGCCTGTACCTTGGCGGTCTCGGACTCAAAGTGGGTCTGTCCATTCCGGTCTATTCCGGGTGGTTCGGGGTCAGATCGGGTTGCGGGAGACACTGATCGCCATGAAAGAGGTAGAGCGGGGTGGAGTCTTTTTTGATTTGGTAGACGGGGCTCAGCAGTTTGATGACATCCGCCTTCTGCTCCGGCGGGCCGCCGAACATCAGTGTGGCACGCGGGCCGAGGAAGCGGCCGGCCAGTGCCTTGTCCGTGAAATCCGTCGCGGGATAGTGAGCCACCTCGCAGCGGATGGTGGCTGGATCATGCCCCACCAGCGCAGGATCGCCGGGAAAGTCCTTGGGATCTCCCAAGGCTGTGACGAGGGACAAGTGTCCGCCCGCCGAGCCACCGATGGTGGCGATGCGTGTGGGGTCGATGCGATACTGCGCGGCGTTCTTCACCAGGAAGCGCAGCGCATCCTTGCAGTCCACCGCGCTGTCAAAGGCCGTGGCTTTGGCGGTGTTCAGGCGATACTCGATGCTCACACAAATGATGCCCGCCGCACCACAACGACGAAATACACCCGCGATGTCCGGGCGAGCCATCCGATAGCGATCTCCCCCTCCCCATCCACCACCATGGATGTAAACCAGCACGGGGGCTTTCTCCGCCTTCAGACCTTTCGGTGTGAGGATATCAAACTGCAGCGCCTGATCTCCGACAGTCTTGTATACCACGTCAGGCGTGTGATCGAACTCGGGAAAGGCTTTCGAGATGTTCTGCTTCAAAGTCTCCGCATCGCCCCCCTTGCGTTTACGCTCCTTCTTCTCATTTTGACCGTCCTTCTTGTTAGGCGTTTCAGGCTTTTGAGCGGGAGAAGGCAAACTGGATGAAGCCAGTAATACGGCGCTGAGAAGAAGGACTCGTTTCATGCAGTGGAAGGTTGTTTGTGTGAGAGTGAAAACTTACTTCGCGGCCGCATAACCTTGCCAAAGCCATTCCAAAGCCTGTGGTGTGATCTGCGGGCGGGCGGGGCCGATGCCGTGGCCGGCGTTGAGGCAGTAGACGTATTGATAGTGGTAGCCTTTGGCCTTGAGGACTTTGGCCATGCGGTGGTTGGCTTCGACCCAGTCGTGCATGTCATCGCGCATGACGTTGGGATTGAGCAGATCGCGATCACCGACGGCTATCCAGATGCGCAGGGGCTTCACGGGGCTTTCGGGGATGATCTTGTTATGGAAGCCCCAGGCACCATCGGGTGTCTCGGGATTGAAGGGCCACTGCTGGTTCACATAGGTGCCGGAGAAGGTGAGCACGCGGTGATACAGGTCGGGGCGATACCAGGCCATGGCGAGCGCGGCGGAACCACCGCTGCTGTTTCCCATGGTGGCGCGGCCTTCGGGATCCTTGGTGAGTTTCACGCTGTAGTTTTTCTCCACCAATGGCAGCACTTCGTTCTCGATGAACTCGGCATAGAGGCCCGACATGGTGTCATACTCGCGGCCACGCTCATGGCCTTGGGCATCGCCACCGCCGCTGGAGATCATGATGGCGATCATGGCCGGCACGCGCTTCTGCGCGATGAGGTTGTCGAGGATGCGCGGGAGGTTCATGTCCGGCTTGCCGAGGCCAGGACCATCATGCGTGACGATGAAGGGTGCCGCGCTGCCAGCCTGATACTGCGCAGGCACGTAGACGGTGATCGTGCGCTTGTAGTCGATGGGATGGGTCTCGACGATGAGGGTCTTCGGGTTGTTCGGATCCACGGTGCCAAACACCTCACGCGCGATGCCAGGATTGAAGAGCTTGCAGTCTTTGGAGTCGATCTGGAACTGCTGCACCTTCCCTTGCGGCACACCTTCAACGACTTTAGTTTCGGGTGCCGCGACGTAGTCAGGGCCGATGACGTAATCGCCATCGGCATTCACCGGTGGCACCACACCTGGCTTGCCGTCGAGCCGCGTGAACTTTGGTGCGCTGGGCGCATCGAAGGGGCGTGTCGGTGGCTGCGGACGTTCGGGTTTCTTTTCCTTGGCCTTGTCAGCCGCAGAAGCGGACAAGGCGAGGGCTACAAGGCTGAGAGCGAGGAAGGGGCGGAGATTCATTGCGGGTGGGAGCAAAAAATGGCCTAACGTTGATTACTTCACCTCGGTGACATCTGTCACATCCAGCTGGATGAACTGGCCGTTGAATGGCTTGGGGGCAGGAGCGACATCCGGCACGACGAGCTTTTCGAAATTGGTGATCATGCGTCCGTTCTGGCCATTGCCATGGAAGGTGAGCGTGGCGCCGCCTTCGACTTCGATGGTGGTGGTGTAGTCGATCGTGAAGATGCGATGACCGACCTTCTCATCACGGTTGAAGAAGAAGTGCGAGGCCGGGGAGGAAACGGTGAGCTGGTAGATGTTGTACGTCTTGTTGTTCGGCACGCCGCCGATGTAGAAGCGCTCGCCGACCTGCTGTCCGTCTTTGTACATCATGGGCTCCACCACGCCACGCACACGCAGTGTGACCTTGTAGCGCTTGCCAGCTTCACCGCCGAAGGTCTTCACGTCGGTGAACTTGTCATTCGTGGCGGGGTCATCGGTCATGCGGGCTGAGATGCCATCCGCACCTGGCTTCGGATTCTCCGGCATGGGGTCCTTGCAGGGGAACTCGTAGCGATAGCCATCGATGGCAGCGGCGACCTTCTTCAGATCATCCGCAGCATGAGAAGGTGTGACGAGCAGGGCGGCGGCGAAGAGGCAGGAAACAAAGCGAAGGCGGTTCATGGAAATCTGGAGGTTGGGTAATGATCAACGCAGCCTCCCACGGTTAGTTTACTGCCATCGGCGAAAACTTATAGCGAGGTGACCGCGCGCAGCGTGATGCACAGCGGGCCAAGCTACTCTTTCGCCGCGCCTTTTCCCTTCCCCTTGCCTTTGGCCGGGCCTTTTCCTTTCGGTCGGCCTTGGGTGAACTCACCGCGTTCCAAGGCCGCAAAGGCCTCTTCGCCCAATCCCGACCTCACGTGCGCTTTGAGTTCCTCTTCGAGCTTCGCAGCGATGTCGGGACGCTTCTTGGCCTCATCCTTTGTTTCGCCGAGATCATGCTTCAGATCAAAGAGCAGGCCTTCCTTCGTGTCCCAGAAGTAGAGCAGCTTGTAGTCGCCTCGTCGAATCGCCGACTGCGGATGCTCGACCTCCACCGCCTGATGCCAGACGAATCGCTCGATGGCGCGCTTCACCGGAGCCTTGCCACCGCTGAGCAAAAGCGGCTTCCAACTGCCGCCCTCTGCACCTTTGGGCAAAGCGAAGCCGGGGGCGGCGAAATCAAGCGCCGTGGCCATGATGTCATAACTGATCACCGGCGTGTCACTGCGCGTCCCGCCCTTGATGCCAGGGCCGCGCACGATGAGCGGTTCACGGATCCCGCCTTCACCGAGATCACCTTTGCCGCCATTGAGGATCTCCGTGCGACCGCCGTTGTCTGAGGTGTAGATGACCAACGTCTCATCGGCGATGCCGAGTTCATCGAGCTTCTTCAAGACCGTGCCAATGCAGGTGTCGAGGTCCTCCGTCATCGCCGCCATCAGGGCGCGATCACCACGCCCTCCACCGCCATTGAGCCCCTCATACTTCTTCAGCGTGGCGGCCAGCGCCTGCGGTGTCTGATGCACGGCGTAGTAGCTCAGCTGCAGATAAAACGGATGCCTGCTTTTCACCTGCTCTGTCATGAAGGCCTCCGCGCGTTTTGTGATGCTGAAGGACTGCTTGGGATCTTCAGGATCCGTCGTGTCTCCATCCTCGTTCATGGTGATGCCATCGCTCGCATCATAGCCCATCGACTCCGGCGTGTGAAACCACTGCCACTTGCCAAAATGCGCCGCGCGGTAGCTGCCATCCGCCTTCTTGAGTGTGTTTGCGATGGAGTCCGTGACCGGCGCGCTCCAGTTTCGCGATGTCTTGTCCGGCGCATTCAGCGTGGTCGTCGTGCGCCCCATCTGGATCGCCGCACGCGAGCACTCGCATTTGCAATGCGCGGCATACGCTTGGGAGAACGTCATGCCTTGGGCCGCGAGCTTGTCCAGGTTCGGCGTCTTGAACACGCGGCTCGCGCTCAAAGGTTCATCCGCCATCATCCGCACGGAAGTGCCGCTCCACGATTGATCATCCGCGAGGATGAAAAGGATGTTGGGAGCCTTCGCACTCACGAGCGAAGCCATGCCGAACAAAAGGGTTAGAATAATTGACTTCATTTCAAGGGTGCTCCCGTCACATCGAGATCAGGTTTCGTATTCCATCTCTGCCGCCACTCCGGCTTCTCGATCTTCGTGCGGAAGATGACGGTGTTGTCGAGCGCGAGATCGTCTGTCCAGATGAACTTCGCACCTTCGAAATCGTTCGCGAAGTAAGGCTCCTTGGGATCCACCTGCTCGACGGTGTATTCCTTGGCGCTCTTCCAGGAGCTGTCGTTGAAATCTGTGGACCACCACTCTTTCGGGAGCTCTTCTTGCAGCACTTTTGGATGGGCCGTATCTGCGTTGACGGGACCGTGGAAGAAACTCCTGGCCTTCCAGGTGGCATTGGTGACGGTGCCATCGGAGAACTTAAGGCAGAAGCCGCCATCACCGATGCTGGAGCCGTACTCCATGCCGGTCTTCGGGTCTGCATTATCCTTCGCGAGCACGGCGATGGTCATGGGATACTCGGGGAGGAAATCGACACTCACCACATTATGCGGGGTGAACTGGATGGGATCCACCGCGACCAAGCGGCCATTCACGTAAAGCATGAACCAGTTATCGGCATAGACGTTGAGCTTCAGGGTATCGCCAAGACCCGGCTTGATGAGTCCGGCCTGATCTCCTTTGCCTTTGCCCTTCCCCTGTCCTTTGCCAGCACCGGGGCCTTTGGGGCGATCTCCACCTGCGCCTTGCGGAGGTGCGCCTGCGGGTTCTTTGGCACTTACAGCAGAGCCGCTGGTGTAGACCACACGCAGGGATGAATTCGCCAGCACCTTGCCCTTCATGGCGGCGATGAGTTCTTCGCGGCCGGGCGTGCCACTTACTTCGAGCCGACTTGAAAGCGCATAGAGCGTGATCACATAGGTCTTGGCGCCAGGTCCTTTGGAGTGCGGCGGTTCGTAGCCGATCTGGCCTTTGAATCCGGTGCCCATCTTGCCGATCGACTGCGAGTCCTTGGGAAGGCGACTGGTGTTCGCTGGGATGTCATAGAGTGTCCAGTACCACTTCTTGTCACCGCCGGGGACCACATGATCCATGATCAAGGCATAACCTTGAGTGGATGCGGGTGCGCCTGTCCATTCCAAGGGCGGGCTGATGCCATCACCATCGCCGGTGAACTCGGCCGGCAGATTCTGCAGATCCTCCACGACGGCACTGCTGAGCATGAACTTGCCATCGCTGCTGCGGGGCTGATCTGGAAGCGGCACAAAGGCTTCCTGTCTGGCGCCGCGACCGCCCTCGCCTCTCTCCATGCCTTCACGCATGGGTGCCTCAGCGCCACGCGGGCCGCCTTCACGCGGTGCGTTGCCAGCGAGTTCATCAAGCTCGGGCGCATCGAGCTTGCCATCGCGATTGTGGTCGAAGGTGTTGAACTGCTCCTTCGCTTTCGCCATCGCCTCAGTGAGTGGAGCGCCGCTCTTCGTGGCATTGGCCTTGGCATTCTCCGCGAACTCCTGCGCCGTCACATTGCCATCGCCATTGGTATCGAGCGTGCCCTGCACGGCTGCCTGAGGGCGTGAAGGCGCTTCTTCGTCAGGGCGCATGTTTCCACCTTTGCCTTGGCCCTTGCCCTTCCCCTTGCCTTTGCCGCCTTCAGGGCCGCCACCGGGACGTCCTTCGCCACCGCCTTGACCTCTGGATGTATAGACTTCCTCCACCTTGCCCTCGCGCCCATTGTCAAAGGTGAAAGGGTAGGTGCCATCCGCCTTGATGGTATAACTAATCATGCGTTTATCTCCATTCACCTCGTAGCTGAGCTTGTAGCCATCCTTGCCAATGCTCTCGAAGGTCTTGATCTCTGCACCACGCAGCGCAGGCAAGGAAGGTCGCACAGGATTCGCGCGCGGCTGCGGGTCCACCTGATCTCCCGCCTCGGTGACCTCACCATGAAAGCCGCCGATGACATAGGGATACTTCATGCAGGCATGGTAATGATAGCCGAGGTCCGCTGTTTCATGACCATGGCACTCATCAAGCTTGCCGGTGGGTGAGCCATCAGGCTCTGTGAGGCCATAGATGGGATAGCCATCCAGCGCATAGGCCACTGGCATGCCCTTGCCTGCCTGCGTCTGCAAATGCAGCGGCACGATGTGATAGTGGTAATCATCAGCGCGACCGCAGTGGCCGCCCCATTGGTCCAGCTCACCGATCTCATAGCTGATCTCACCCCGGTTGTTCTGTGGATTGAAAATGGGGATGCCATTCACCGCCAGCGCGATGGCGCCGCGCAGGAAGCGCCCATCTACCATCGCGGGTTGCTTGGCAGGCACGGGCTTCAGCGGGATGCGCCAGGCATTGTCCTCGAAGTAGTTCTGCGGCAGCGGCACCTGCTGCTGCCAGGCCGTGATGCCCACCATCATGTTATGGTCCGGCATGCCATTCGAGCCGACGTAGAGGAACTCATTGTCTGATCGCAGATCCAGCCTGGCAAAGGGGAGAAATGCCTTCGCTGTGGTCGGTGCATTCGCTGCATTGGCGACCGCTGCCGCCGCCAACTGAAACACAGAGGCGGTGGAAGCCGTCTCCATCATGCCGCGTTCGCGTTTCCATTCTTCCAGGATGTGCGCGCGGAGTGCTTCGCGGTCCGTGGGCACTTCCCCGGCCTTCCAGGTGTGGGCCAAGGCGGAGCTGGTGAGAAGAAGAAGGCTGAGAAGTGGCTTCATGATTGTCACTTCAACACCCGCACGTCAGGAGCGGTTCAGGCTTTCGGCGGAGATTTGTCGGGATTGTGTCAAGACGCCTCAACGCTGGCAAAACCAGCCAGTGATGCTCATGCGCGTCTTCCTGGCTGGAAGCACCTCATGCCAGAAGTCTGCGGCCATGAAGCACACCAGCGTGCCCATGCGTGGCTCGATCAGGATGAAAGCTCCTGCTTTGTCTCCCGCGGTCGTCCACAGCTTCAGCTCACCGCCATCACCAGGCTGCCAGCCGGGATTCAAATAGAGGATCGTCGTCACGATGCGGTCACTGGTGCCGGCATGACGATCCAGATGCGCCTTGTAGAAGGCTCCTTCAGGATAGATGGCGAAGTGGCCTTCATACTCAAACAGGCCGAGAAAGAACCGCTGGTTCAGGGCCAGCCGCAGCAGCTCCAGCCTGGTCAGAAAGACGACCTGCTCCACTGAGGCCGCATCCGTTTGCAGCCACATCACCTGATCACGGCGGATGTCATCACGCACCTCCAGGGTCAATCCACGTCCAACACCCGCACGCCTAAAATCACCGCGGTCAGAAGCCTCCTCACATTCTGTCCTCAACCTCAGCGAATCTGCCTCACCCAAACACCCAGGCATCGAAGCCCAACCAAACTGGTCCATGGCATTGAGCATCTCGATCATGTGCCCACCAGCGAGAGCACGGGGGCATTAGCGAGACAAATCGTCCGCCGCCGGGGGCAGCCCAACAAGAACTTTGTCAGCATCCGGTAAAGACGATGGCCCGGTCGTCGATATCAGGGCACATTGCCGCCATGCGCCTTCTGATCATCGACGACGACACCGAGCTCTGCCAGCTGGTGGCGGATTACTTGAAGCCGATGGGCTTTGAGGTCGCGATGGAGCACGAGGGTGTGCAGGGAGCCGAGCGTGCCACCACCGAGTCCTGGGCCGCCATCATCCTGGATGTCATGATGCCTGGCTGCGATGGATTTGAAGTGCTGCGCCGCATTCGCTCCCACTCCAAGGTGCCTGTTATGATGCTGACGGGACGTGGTGAGGAGGTGGACCGGATCGTCGGCCTCGAGCTCGGCGCGGATGACTATCTGCCGAAGACTTTTTCTTCCCGCGAGCTGCTCGCGCGTCTCCGGGCCTTGCTTCGGCGCACGGGTTGGATTGCCGAGACGGCTCCCCAGGCGCCCGTGAAAGAGATGGTGATGGGCGAGCTGCGCATCAATCCAGAAACCCACGATGTCATCCTCGGCGACCAGCCCGTGCCGCTCACGCCTGCGGAGTTCGGGCTGCTGCTATCCCTCGCGAAAGCGCATGGACGTGTGAGGACACGTGAGCAGCTCATTGAAGAGGTGGCGGATCGCGAGTGGGATGTGTTTGACCGCGCCATCGACATGCACATTTCCTCCCTGCGCAAAAAGCTCGGCGATGATCCGAAGGAGCCGCGGTTCATCAAGACGGTGCGTGGCTATGGCTATCAACTCGTGACTCCCGGGCGATGAACGCACTCACCGAATCCCAGGCTAGAAAGCCTAGGCTACGACTGCCGCTGTATGGCAAGATCCTGCTATGGTTCCTGGTGAATCTGCTGGTGCTGGCACTGCTGGGAGCGGGCTTCATGCAGGCGCAGTTCAAGCTGGGGCTGGATTGGATGCTGGCAGGCGAGCCTGGAGATCGGATCGCGGCACTGGGGGACCGGGTCACGGAGGAGCTTTCACGTCTGCCTGAGGCGGAGTGGAACCAGCAACTGAGTGATTTAGGCCTAACGAACGGCGTGTCATTCGCTCTGTTTGACAACAGCGGGCAGCAAGTCTTTGGCCAGATGGTGCAGGTGCCTGCTGAGCTGATGCCCAAGCTCATCAACAAACGGCCGCCGAATGAGCCGCCTCCACGCCGGCCCCGTGGACAGGCGACCAAGCGTCCTTCCGATGCGCCGCCGAAGCCGCGCTTCATGATGAGGGCCGGTGAGCCGGCGAGCTACTTTGCAGGCATTCATCTGGACTTGGTGCATAGCCTGGATGGACGCGCGCTCACGCTGCTCATGGTCTCTGGGAGCATCACCGGTGGCGGTTTGTTCCTGGATCTGTGGCCGTGGCTGGGACTTGCGGTGGGTGCTCTCGTCATCTCCGCCTTGATCTGGATGCCCTTTGTCCGTGGCATGAGCAGCTTCATTCGTTCACTGAATGAGGCGGCCGGTCGCATCGCTCTTGGGAAGTTTGATGAGCGCATCACTCGTGAGCGTAATGACGAGCTGGGCGAGCTCTCCATCTCCGTGAACACGATGGCGGCACAGCTTGGTGAATATGTGGCGCAGCAGCGGCGCATCACGGCGGATGTGGCGCATGAGCTGTGCAGCCCCATCGCCCGCATGCAGATGGCGCTCGGCGTGGTAGAGCAGCGCGGCACGCCTGAGCAGGCGACCTATCTCAAGAAGATCGACAACGAGCTGCAGCACATGGCGAAGCTGGTGGAGGAAGTGCTGACCTTCTCCAAGGCCGCGACACTGCGTGAGCGTGAGGCTGCCGAGACTTTTGATCTGCGCGCGCTCATCGATCAAGTCATCGACCGCGAAGCGCCCGAGACATCCATTCAACAGCGCGTGGATGAGATCACGATCCACACTTTTCGTTCGGCACTGGATCGTGCGCTGGGTAATGTTCTACGCAACGCGGTGCGTTATGCCAGGGACATCGAGATTCAGGCTCGTCGTGAGGGTGATGCCGTGAGCATTCAGATTCTTGATCGAGGCCCAGGCGTGCCTGATGAAACCCTCCCGCGTTTGTTTGAGGCCTTCTATCGGCCTGAGGCCGCCCGTGGGAGGAACACGGGAGGCAGTGGTCTCGGCCTCGCCATCACCCAGCGATGCATCGAGAGCTCCGGAGGCACGGTGACAGCGAGAAATCGCGAGGGAGGAGGTCTGGTGGTGGAGTGTGTGGTTCCGTTGTCCTCCGTGTCGTTCTAGGATCAAAGTCCAGACACCGTCACCTTCGTGAGTGCCGCATCGGTGATGGCTTTTTGCAGCGTGGCTTTGGCTTGCGCATCATCTCGGAGAGTCGCTTGAAGAAAGGCGATGGCATAGCGGCGGAAGGTGGACTGGTATTGGGGGGTGACAAAACCGCAGGCGATCTGACCGATGAGATCGGGGGGCCACTCGGCATCGAGGTGGGTGGAGCCGGTGACTTGCAGGGTGAACTTGGGACCGGGCAGAGCGGCGATGAGAGCGGCGGCGTTGCCTCTCATGTTCCACATCTCAGGTTCAGCGCAGAGGATGGCGCTCGGCATCTTCATTTTAGCGGCCACGGTTTTGGCGGTGCCGTCCATGTCCACGGGGTCGAGTCCGAGCCAGGCATCCACGGGTGTCTTCTGTGCGGCGAGGAGAGTGGTGTGGCCGCCCATGGAGAAGCCGACGAGAGCGACGCGGCGCTTTTCCCGATACTGCTCCACCAACGCGGCGAGGACGCTGCTGTTGATCTCGTGATTGACCAAAGCGGGCTGGGTGGGCACAACGGCGAGAAAGCCCTGCGCGGCGAGTTCCGCACCCCAGCCTGACATGTAGCGTTTGGCCCGCGAGAAGCCGTGCGCGACGACGACGAGCGGGGCGTTGTCGTCCTTCGCGGGGCGGTAGAGGGTCACGGAGACGATCTGGCCGGCAAGGGTGAGGCGGAGGTGCTCCTTGGTCACGCCAGGGGCCAGCGCAGGTGCGGGCGTGCGGCGGCCGAAAGCGTAAAGGATCGCCAGCAGTAGGAGGAGCGCGAGGAGGATACGGACGATTTTTCGGCGAAACATGCGGTGGTGGTCATTTTGATGGCACTGCCGCCGTTTAGAAGGGGAATAGTAGGTGACCCCCATGAGTTCCTCCTTCTTTCCCTGTGCCGGAGCGCGGGCGCTGCATGCGCCCACGCGGCGTGAGTTTGTGTTCGGGCTGGGGACATCGCTCGGCAGCGTGGCGCTGACCTCGCTGCTGGCTACTGAGGCCAAGGGGCCGCTGGCTTCGAAGGCCCAGCAGGTGCCGGCGAAGGCGAAGAACTGCATCTTCCTCATGATGGAGGGCGGGCCGAGCCACATCGACTGCTTTGATCCGAAACCCGCGCTGGAGAAGCTGCACCTGCAGGAGTTCACGCGTGAGGGGAAGCAGAAGTCGGCGATGGAAAGCGGCAAGCGCTACTATGTGAGGTCGCCCTTCAAGTTCGCGCAGCATGGTCAGAGCGGCGCGTGGATGAGCGAACCGTGGCAGCATCTCAGCAAAGTGGCGGATGACCTGTGTTTCTATCGCGGCTGCCAGGTGGACTCCGTGAATCATCCGACGGCGATGTATCAGATGAACTGCGGCAACCGCTTCGGCGGCGATCCAGCCATTGGGGCATGGGTCACGTATGGTCTCGGCTCGGTGAACCAGGATCTGCCGGGCTTCGTGGTGCTGCCGGAGATCAGCTATCCGCAGGGCGGCAGCGCAAACTGGGGCAATGGTTATCTACCCGCGCATTTTCAAGGCACGGCGCTCAGAGCGAAGGGATCCCCCATTCTGGATCTGCAGCCGCCAAAGGGCATCACGCCCGAGCATCAGCGGGCGAACCTGGACCTGCTGGCGAAGCTGAACCAACAGCATGTCAACGATCATCCCTGGCATGACGAGCTGAAGGCACGGATGAACAACTACGAGCTGGCCTTCCGCATGCAGATGCAGGTGCCGGAGACGATCAACATCGAGCAGGAAGACGCGAAGACGAAAGAGATGTACGGCATCGGCCAGGATGCGACGGATGCCTTTGGCCGGAAGTGCCTGCTGGCGCGCAAGCTGGTGGAGAAGGGCGTGCGCTTTGTGCAGCTCTATGCCGGCACCTGGGACAGCCACGACTACATCGAGCGCGCGCATGGAAACCTCATCAAGCAGGTGGACCAGCCCATCGCCGCTCTCATCAAGGACCTCAAGCAACGCGGACTTCTAGAGGACACCCTCATCGTCTGGTGCGGCGAGTTCGGCCGCACTCCGGACAACGGCGTACGCGGCGGCACCGCCTATGGCCGCGACCACAACCCGAAGGCCATGACTGTCTGGATGGCCGGTGGCGGCTGCAAGGCCGGGCACGCGATCGGCTCCACCGATGACCGCGGCATGGAAGCCATCGAGGAAGTGCATCACGTCCGCGACCTGCACGTCACCCTGCTTCGTTTGTTAGGCCTGGATGACAACAAGCTGACGTTTTATCATGCGGGCAGGTTCAAGCAGCTCTCGCAGATCGGCGGGCAGGTGATTGAGAAATTGATTGGGTAGTATAGCCGCATCAGCAGCATGCTGAGCGAACGAGCCTCCCGATAAGCTTGTAAGGGGCATTCCCGCCGCCTTTGATGCAGCCATGAGAGTTGGTTGGGCCGATGGAGTTCTCACACGGACAATGATTCAACAACGAAAGTTGCCGTAACCAATAACCTGACAAAAAACGCTATGAAAACTCTGATCAAAACTCTCGCCTTCGCCTGCCTCACACTGGGTGTCTCCACTTACAGCCTGGCTGCGGATGCTGAGAAACCCACGAAGGAGGAGAAGATGGCCGCTGAAATGAACCACATCGCCATGAAGGATGGCAAGGTCTGGGTCATGAAGGACGGCAAGACCATGGAGCTCAAGGAAGAGGCCACCCTCATGGACGGCACCAAGGTGATGACCGACGGTTCCTACATGGAGAAAGATGCCAAAGAGAAGAAGATGCTCAAGGAAGGCGAAGCCATCACCTGGGAAGGCAAGGTCAAGGACCATGCCAAGCTCATGAAGAGCATCGAGAAGAAGCAGGAAAAGGAAAAAGAAGCCAAGTAACAGGCTGACCGGCCGCTATTGGCTCCATCCGTAATTATTGAGTGGTGCTACCTCGGCTCGAGGTGGTGCCACTTTGCTTTTATGCGGGGCAGCCGGGCAAAATACAGGACGCCTTTGGGGTCTGACGTGGGACGGGCGGAGGCCTTGCCGGTTGCCAGGATAGGCTCGCTAGAGCTTGCCAACCCTTCGTCCTGGTGCGGAAGACCGTTGGCCTTCAATCCTGGGTTGGATGCCGACGGGTTATGCGACCTATCCTGTTGTCGCTTTATCGGGCGGGCCACGCCTGGTGCGAGATTGCCAGGTCGTTTGTCCTCTCGACAGAGCGAGGGAACTCCTTTGCTTCGCGGAAGCCGACGCCTTGCTCTCTTTTGCAGGCAACCTGGAAAGTTGTTCCGCCTTAGATCAGCGAGCTGACCGGCAGGGGCGTGAGGTCGCTGACCCCATTGGGGAACATGCGTTTGCGGAAGGTGAGGACTTCCGGCTCTTTGTCCGTGATGAGGACGACGTGCTCGAAGTGCGCGCTGGGCTTGCGGTCCTGGGTGATGGCGGTCCAGTTGTCGCTCAGGACTCGGGTCTTGGGGGTGCCCATGTTCACCATGGGTTCGATGGCGATGCTCATGCCGGCCTTGAGGCGCGGACGATCACCTGTCTTGCCATAATTCGGCACCTGGGGCTCTTCGTGGAGCTTGCGGCCCACGCCATGGCCGACGAACTCGCGGACGACGGTGTAGCCATACTGGACCACGTGGTTTTCCACGCTGTGGCTGAGGTCGCCAAGCATCCAGCCATCGCGCGCATGGCGGATGGCGACGTGCAGGGACTCTTCCGTGGCAGCAAGAAGATGCAGCGTTTCCTTGGTGACATTGCCGACCGGGACCGTGAGCGCGTTGTCACCGATCCAGCCGTCATGCTCGATGCCGACATCGATCTTCACGATATCGCCATCCTGGATGACGCGAGGTCCGCCGATGCCGTGCACGACTTCCTCGTTGATGGAAATGCAGATGTGGCCGGGGAACTTCCGGTAGCCAAGAAAGGCGCTTTTACAGCCGCGCGCTTTCATTTCAGCGGCGGCGTAGCGATCCACTTCACCGGTGGTGATGCCGACGGCCACCTGGGAGGCCGTCTTGATCAGAATGTCACGTGCCAGGGCATTGGCGGCGCGCAGGCCGTTCAGGACGGAACCGTGGCGGATGGGGATCTTGCTACCAAGCATGTGAATCGTGGGCGACTGCCCGGCTACTTACTTGCCTGTGGAGATGAAGTAAGCCACGCCAACGAGGGCGATGATGGCGATGCCGGTCCACAGCCAGACGACTGTGGCGGAGTCTGCCGTCTGACCGGTCTGGGCCATGCGGTCGAAGCGGCCACGGATGCGGCCCTTCTTCAGGAAGCCGTCATACTGGCTCTGAAGGAGGTAGGTCTCGATCTGGCGCATGACGTCCAGCACCACGCCGACAAGGATCAGCAGGCTGGTGCCGCCGAAGAACTGGGCAGTCTGCGGGGAGATGCCGAGGAAGCGGCTGACGACGGCCGGCATCACATAGAGGCCGGTGAGGAAGATGGCGCCCGCGAAGGTGAGGCGGCTCATGGTGAAGTCCAGGAAGTCAGCCGTGGGCTTGCCCGGGCGGATGCCAGGGAGGTAACCACCGCTCTTCTTGAGGTCTTCCGAGATCTGGGTGGGCTGGAACATGGTGGCGACCCAGAAGTAGCTGAAGAAGAAGATCAGCGCTGCGGAGAGCACGTAGTAGACCCAGCCGGAACCGATAAGGGCGGAGAAGTCCTGCACCCAGCGCACGTCAGGGAAGATGGCGGAAAGGATCTGGGCCGGGAAGAGGAGGATGGCCTGGGCGAAGATGATGGGCATCACGCCGGAGTAGTTCACCTTCAGAGGCAGATACTGCGTCTGGCCACCGTAGACTTTGCGGCCGACCACGCGCTTGGCATACTGGATGGCGATTCGTCGAGTGGCCTGCGTGATGGCAATGACCCCCGCAATGACAATGATCATGAAGGCGACTAGCAGCACGAGAGTCGCCGGTTTGCTGGCATCATTGGCGGCATTGCCGACGTAGGTCTGCCAGACCTGGACCATGGCGCCTGGAAGGTCAGCCACGATGTTCACACAGATGAGGATGGAGACACCGTTGCCGATGCCGCGCTCAGTGATCATCTCACCCAGCCACATCATGAGCATGGTGCCGGCCGTGATGGTGATGACGGTCACGATGACGAACATGGCGCCGTAGTCTGGCACCAGGGGCTTGCCCGTGCGGTCGATGACCTCCTGGAGGCCTCCGAGGAAGATGTTTTGACCAGGCTGTGCCAGCGATTTGGCGAGCAGGTAACCCTGGAACAAGCAAAGTGCGATGGTGGCAAGGCGGGTATACTGGGTGATCTTCTGACGACCGCCTTCTTCACGGGCCATCTTGCTCAGCGGCGGATACACCGCCGTGAGGAGCTGGAGCATGATGCTGGCGCTGATGTAGGGCATGATGCCCAGCGCGAAGATGGCACAGTTCTGCAGGCCTCCGCCGGAGAAGACGTTCAGGAGCGCAGCCACCTGGGCGGCAGCACCACCGGAGTCAGCGCGGCTGGCGATCCACTCATCCAGCACGCTGCCGTCCACGCCTGGAAGGGTGATGGCGGTGCCGATGCGGACGATGACAATCATCGCCAGGGTGAAGAGGATGCGTGAGCGCAGTTCCGGAACTCTGAAGCTGTCGCGAAAGGCGGAAATCATGGTCGGGGGCGGGAAATAGGGAGGCTGGGATAAAGGAAAGCGGGCCTAGTCTCAAGACCAACTTTTAACAGTTGGCAGGGACCGGCCCGCTAAAGGTGTGCTTCAGGTGCGAATCAAGCGGCGACAGAACCGCCAGCCTTCTCGATCTTCTCGCGGGCGGAGGCGCTCAGGCTCTTGATCTCCACAGTCAGCTTGCGGCTCAGTTCGCCGTTGCCGAGGATCTTGATGGCGTCGCAGCCGCGATTGACGAGGTTCTTCTCACGGAGGGAGGCTTCGTTGATCACAGCACCGTCCTCGAAGACGTCCAGATCGCCGACATTGACGGTCTCATAGACGTCACGGAAGCGGGCATTGGAGAAGCCTTTCTTGGGAAGACGACGGAAAAGGGGCATCTGACCACCTTCGAAGCCGGGGCGGATACCGCGGCCGGAACGGGCCATCTGACCTTTGTGACCTTTACAGGAGGTCTTGCCGTGGCCGGAGCTCTCGCCGCAGCCAATGCGCTTTTTGCGCTTGACGGCGCCGGGGCGGGGTTGTGAGTCGTGAAGACGCATGACGGTAAAATAAAAAGGGGTGAGGGATGAGAGATCCGATTACAGAGCCTTGCGCTCCTTGATCTCTTTGCCACGGGCACGGAGGATTTCATCCTTCGGGCGCAGGGCGTGGAGGGCGGCCAGAGTGGCCTTGACGACGTTGGCGTGGTTGCTGGAGCCGAAGGACTTGCCGATGACGTCCTTGACGCCGGCAGCTTCGAGGACGGCACGGGCTCCGCCACCAGCGATGATGCCAGTACCAGGAGATGCGGGCTTCAGCATGATGTGACCGCCACCATGCTGACCGATGACTTCATGCGGGATGGTGTTGTTGTTGAGATGAACGACGTTCATCTTCTTGCGGGAGGACTCAGTGGCCTTCTTGATGGCGTCAGCGACTTCGTTCGCCTTGCCAAAGCCCCAGCCAACGCGGCCGTTTCTGTCGCCACAGACGACGAGAGCACTGAAGCTGAAGCGTCGGCCACCTTTGACGACCTTCGCACAGCGGTTGATGTGAACGACTTTTTCGACGGAGTCGCTCTCACCGGAATTGCGTGTATCTTCTGCCATAATGGATGCGGTGGGGGATTAGAACTTCAGGCCCTTTTCACGGGCGGCGTCAGCGAGAGCCTTGACCTTGCCGTGGTAAAAGAAACCACCGCGGTCGAAGACGACTTCCTCGATCTTAGCGGCAATGGCACGCTCAGCGACGGTTTGGCCGACCTTGGTGGCTCCGGCGATGTTCGCCGTGCCACCGCCGAATCCTTTTTCCTTGGTGGAAGCGGAAACGATGGTCTTGCCTGCCTCGTCGTCGATCAGCTGGGCGTAAACGTTAGTGTTGGAGAAGTAAACGGCGAGACGCGGACGGGCGGCGGTGCCTTTGACCTTCTGGCGGATGCGCGCGTGGATACGCGAGCGGATGAGTTTGCGATTCAAAGCCATGTTCGTAGTGCTCGTCAGGGGTTACTTCACGCTCTTACCGGCCTTACGGCGGATCTGTTCGCCTGCATAACGCACGCCCTTGGCCTTGTAAGGCTCCGGCGGGTAGTAGGCACGGATGTCAGCAGCGAGCTGGCCGACGACCTGTTTGTCGATGCCTTCGATGGCAATCTTGGTGTTTTCTGCGACGGTGACTTTCACACCAGCAGGGATAGGATGAAGGCGGTCATGGCTCTGGCCGAGCTGGAGATCGATGACGCTGCCTTTGACGGCGGCACGGAAGCCGACGCCGTGAATTTCGAGGTCCTTGCGATAGCCCTGGCTGACGCCGTGGATCATGTTGCTGATGAGACGCTGGGTGGTGCCATGCATGGCGCGCACTTTGCGGTCTTCGCTTTCGCGGGTGACGCTGAGTTCCTTGCCTTCATTGGCGACGTTGACGCCGTCAGGAAGGTTCCAGTTGAGCTTGCCTTTAGGGCCCTCAACGAGGACGGAACGGTCTGCGCCGATTTTGACGGAGACTTTTTCCGGAAGGGGGATGGGTTGTTTACCGACTCGTGACATTGTGTGGGGTTCCTCTCGTGTTGGGGGTTACCAGACCGTGGCGAGCAGCTCGCCGCCGACTTTGGCCTTCTTGGCGCGTGCGCCGGTCATGAGACCGCGCGAGGTGGAAAGGATGGCGATGCCGAGGCCGCCGAGCACGCGGGGGATCTCGTCAACGGAAACGTACTTGCGCAGGCCGGGCTTGGACACGCGGCTGAGGTGACGCACAACTGGGCTCTTGCCCTGATACTTGAGCTTCAGCTTAAGGCGGGGATGAGCGGCAGTGGTATCGACTTCATAGCTCCACAGGTAGCCTTCTTCCTGCAGGATGCGGGCGATCTCGCTCTTCATTTTGGAGAAGGGCATGAAGACTTCCTGCTGGCCTGCGGTAGCGGCGTTGCGGATGCGTGTGAGAAGATCAGAAATGGGATCGGTCATGGCTCGGTGGGAGTCGGACGGTTCAGGTCAGGGTGGAGGTTTAGGCGGCGGCGGCTTCAGTTTCTGCGCTTTCGCCCTTCCCGCCCTGCTGGGTGATCTTGCCACGGAATGGCACGCCCAGAGCACGGAGGAGTTCACGTGCGTGATCGTCGTTGTTGGTCGAGGTCACGAAGGTGATGTCAAAACCGAGGGTGCGCTTGATCTTTTCAAGCTCGATCTCGGGGAAGATGGACTGGTCGGTGATGCCGAGGGTGTAGTTGCCACGGCCGTCAAAGGAACGGGGGGCCACACCGCGGAAGTCACGCACGCGGGGCAGGGCGGTGCGGACGAGACGCATCAGGAAGTCATACATCTTGTTGCCACGAAGGGTCACTTTGACGCCGACGTTTTCACCGATGCGGAGCTTGAAGTTGGCGATGGCCTTCTTCGACTTGGTGATGATGGGCTTCTGGCCGGTGATGAGCTGCACTTCATTCACGGCATCTTCCATGGCCTGCTTACGCTCACCCTGGGAGCCGACGGAGCAGTTGATGACGATCTTTTCAAGCTTCGGCACCTGATGGACGTTTTCGACGCCAAGCTGCGTCTTGAGGGAGGAGCGAAGTTTCTCGCTGTAGAGGGACTTAAGGACGGGTGTCATGGATCAGTTTTGGGCTGTGCGGCCTGTCCCTGGCGGGGCCTCGTCAGGGGAGACGAGACGGGCGAGCCGGGGGGGCAGCAATTAACGGGACTCTTACTTCTTCGCAACCTTCTTCTTGGCAGGAGCCTTTTTCTTTGGCTCCTCGGCAAGCTTGACGTTGGAAATATGGATGGGGCCTTCCTTCTCGATGAAGCCACCAGCTTGATTCTGCTGGCTCGGGCGGACGGCCTTCTTGATCATGCGGACGCCTTCAATCAGGACGCGGCTCTTGGCAGGCTGCACTTCCTTGATGGTGCCCTGGGCACCCTTGTGGGCTCCGGAGATGACGACGACGGTGTCGCCTTTTTTGACGTGGGTCTTGATGCGGCTCATGATTACAGCACTTCGGGGGCGAGGGAGACGATCTTCATGAAGTTCTTGTCGCGCAGTTCACGGGCGACAGGGCCGAAGATGCGGGTGCCCTTGGGGTTGTTGTCCTTGTCGATGATGACAATGGCGTTCTTGTCGAAACGGAGGATGGATCCGTCGTTGCGGCGGATTGGGTGCGCGGTGCGGACGACCACGGCGCGGACGACCTCGCCCTTCTTCACGCTGGCGGTCGGGGTGGACTCGCGGACGTGGGCGGTGATGATGTCACCGATGTAAGCAAAGCGGCTGTTCTTTTTGCCGAGCACGCCGATCATTTCGGCCACGCGGGCTCCGGTGTTGTCAGCCACCGGGATTGAAGATTCCATCTGAAGCATTGAGGGTTCCTCCTGGAAAAGTAGGGTTTAAGAAATCGGGACGTGCTGGCCGTGATTAGTGCTTCTGCACTTCCACGAGGTTCCAACGCTTGAGTTTGCTAAGGGGGCGGGTCTCAGCGATGAGGACCTTGTCACCTTCCTTGGCCTGGCTGTTTTCGTCGTGGGCGTAAAACTTGGAAGTCTTGCGCACGATCTTCTTGAACTGGGCGTGGGGCACGCGGCGCTCGACTTCGACGACGATAGTCTTGTTCATTTTGGCAGACACGACCACGCCAACGCGGGTCTTCTGCACGGGAGCTTTGGCCGGGGCCGGGGCGGTTTCTGATTCGCTCATGATGCTTCGTTCAGTTCAAAAAGGGTTTCTTGGCAGGATCAGGCAGCCTTGGTGGCGGCACTGGCTTTGCGCTGGGTGATGAGGGTCTCGATGCGGGCCACTTCGCGGCGCATGAAGCGCAGGCGGGAGGGGTTTTCGAGCTGGCCGATCTGCTGCTGCACGCGGAAGTTCAGCATTTCCTGGCGGAGCTCGCGCTTACGGGCGCCGAGTTCGTCCACAGACAACTCACGTAGTTCTTTGATCTTCATAGTCGTCGGTCAGATGAGGGATTAATGGGAGATGGCGCGGGTGACAAAGCGGGTGCGGAAACCCAGCTTGTTGGCGGCCAGACGGCAGGCGTCACGGGCAGTGGCCTCGTTCACGCCGGAGATTTCAAACAGCATGTGGCCTGGAAGGATCACAGCCACCCAGAATTCTGGGGAGCCCTTGCCTTTACCCATTCGGGTTTCAGGTGGACGGGCAGTGACGGGCTTGTGCGGGAACACGCGGATGAAAACCTTGCCTTTACGCTTCAGGAAGCGGGTGATAGCCACACGGCAGGCTTCGATCTGGTTGTTCTTCAGCCAGCCGCGCTCAAGCACTTGCAGTCCGTACTCACCGAAGTCCAGCTTGTTGGCGCTGGTGGCGTTGCCACCGCGGTTACCACGCTGGGTTTTGCGATACTTTACTCGACTGGGAAGAAGGGCCATGGGATGGAAAGGGGGCTAAAAACGAGTGTCTAAAGGACGGATTCTATTTGAACTTACACGGCAGCGGCGGCGGCTTCAGGAGCCGGGGCGGGGGCTGCTTCTCCACCCATCGGGCGGGGATCGCGCACGGCACGCTCACCACGGCGTGGAGGACCGCCACGGTCGTCACGGCGTTCACGACGCTCACGACGTGGAGCAGTGGCGCCGTTTTCACCGGCGTTGCCCTTGTTCAGCCAAACTTTGACGCCAATGATGCCGTAAACGGTGCGGGCCTCATAGAAGCCGTAGTCGATCGGGATACGAAGGGTCTGAAGGGGGACTTTGCCGAGGCGATACCACTCAGCACGGGCGATGTCAGCACCACCGAGGCGGCCGGCAACGCGGATACGAATGCCATCAGCACCCAGTTCCATGGCGGTCTGCACGGCGCGTTTCATGGCGCGGCGGAAGGAAATACGACGCTCAAGCTGGACGGCCACGCCTTCAGCGACGAGCTGGGCATCCACTTCTGGCTGCTTGATCTCGAAGATGTCGATCTTGACCTGCTTGCCACCGCACATTTCGGAGATCCGCTGGCTCATCACCTCGATTTCCTGACCTTTGCGACCGATCACCAGACCTGGACGGGCTGTGTGAAGAGTGACGCGGACCTGGTTCCAAGCACGCTCAATGATGATCTTGGCCAGGGCGGCTCCGTTGAGCTTGTCCTTGAGGTAGTTACGGATGGCGATGTCGCTGTGCAGCGAATCAGAGAACTCCTTGCCAGTGGCAAACCACTTGGAGCGCCAGTCTTTCGTGACTGCGAGGCGGAAGCCGATCGGATTAACTTTCTGTCCCATAAAGGTGCGTGGAGTTGAGGAGGGGGTGATTATTCAGCGGCGCTCTTGGCCTTGGACTTGTGGACGCGCTTGGCGGGCTTTTCAGCCTCTTCAGGCTTGTTGCCGAGCACCACGGTGATGTGGGTCATGCGCTTCTTGATGGAGGAGGCAGAGCCACGGGCGCGGGGCATGATGCGCTTCAGGGAGGGACCTGGGGTGGCAACAGCGCTGGCGACGATCATTTCCTCGGCATCGAGTTCATGATTGTTGGTAGCGTTAGCGATCGCGGAGCGAAGAACTTTACCGACCATGAGGGCCGCCTTCTTCGGGGTGAAATCGAGCACGCTGAGAGCCTGGGAGACTGGCATGCCGGTGATGGCACGGGTAACCTGGCGCGCCTTCTGAGACGAGATGCGGGCGTATTTGTAGGTGGAGCGGACTTCCATAAACAAGGATCAACGGTTGATTGCGACTTTGGCACGATCACCGACACGGACAGGGTCGGAGACGGAGGCCAGTTCTTGGATCACCGCGCCGCTGACGGAGTTGCGGACTTCGGTGATGAGGACTTTCGCGATGGGTTTGTCTTCGCGGAAAATTTCGAAAGGCATGCCGGGCTTCGCGCCATCGCGGGCGCCCACGCCGATGACGGCGATGCCGAGCTCATTCTTGAGGCTGACGATGCGGGCTTCCTGCAGGTTTGCCACGGGGGCGGTGTCTTCGACCACTCGGCTGGAGGCGCCGGCAAGTGTGGCCTCAGCGGTGACGAGGGCCTTCTGGAGACGGTCTCCTGAGACGGCGTCCGGGGTCTGCACAGTCTTGGCAAAGGTCAGGGAAGCTTCGGCAAGCTCCATGAGGCTGTTAGCCAGCTTCTTGCGGGAGATCTCTGAGATGCGCAGATCACTCAGAGCGGAGAGCAGACGGTCCTGGGTCTGTTCACGATTGTTTTCAAGAGCAGCGATGCCCAGACCTTCAAGCAGACCGCGGAGGCGCTCGTAGCGGTCTTTAAGTTCCAGCGCTTCCTGATTGGAGGCGGCGGCACTCTGGGCCAGGGCGTCGTTCTTGTCCTTGGAGGAGGCGATCTGGGCTTCAAGAGCCTGGATCTTCTGCGCCGCCACCTGGAGTGTGGTGTTTAACTCCTGAAGCTCAAAGGATGTCTGGGCCTGCACGCCACCACAGACCACCACAGCTGCGAAGAGCAGTGCGGCGTGCTGATAGAGGCTGGCGAGCAGGTTTTTCATCGAATGAAGCAGGTCAGGAGGTAGAAACCGGAGGGAGTTATTACTTGGCAGCCTTGACGGTGTGAGCGCCGTGGCCTTTGAAGATACGAGTCAGGGCGAACTCACCGAGACGATGGCCGACCATGTTTTCCGTGGCATACACGCTCACGAAATCCTTACCGTTGTGGACGAGGAAGGTATGACCGACGAGGTCAGGTGTGATCATCGAGGAGCGGGCCCAGGTTTTGATGGGGCGCTTCTGACCTTTCGAGTCATTCATCTTGTCCACCTTATCAAGCAGTGCCTGCTGGACGAAGGGGCCTTTTTTAAGAGAGCGTGGCATGGTTCAGGAAAACTAAGGGTTCGAAGGATTACTTCTTGGCGTGACGGGTCTGAACAATGAGCTTGTTCGTGGCCTTCTTCTTGTTGCGGGTCTTTTCGCCCTTCGCATGGCCCCAGGGGCTGAGAAGGTGCTGGCGACCACCACCGGACTTGGAGCGGCCTTCACCACCACCGTTCGGATGGTCGATCGGGTTCATACACATACCGCGGACGGTCGGGCGGGTGCCCTTCCAGCGGGTGCGGCCAGCTTTGCCGGAGACCACGTTCATGTGCTCGCTGTTGCCGACGACGCCGACGGTGGCGTAGCACTCGGAGTGAATCTTGCGGACTTCACCGGAGGGCATGCGAACCAGGGCGTATTCACCTTCTCTGTTGGAGAGGATGGCGGACTGGCCGGCGGCGCGGGCGGCGACACCACCCTGACCGAGGACGAGCTCGACATTGTGGATGCTGGTGCCCAGAGGGATCTTGCGCAGCGGGAGGGCATTGCCCACATCAGGGGCGGCCTTTTCACCGGCGATCACGGAAGCGCCGACGTTCAGAGCGGCAGGAGCCAGGATGTAGGAGCGCTGGCCGTCCTTGTACTCGATCAGGGCGATGCGAGCGGAGCGGTTCGGATCATACTCGATGGCGACAACCTTGGCGGCGTCGTCACGGCGTTCACGCTTGAAGTCGATCAGACGGTAGCGGCGGACTGCGCCACCACCGATATGACGGCAGGTGATGCGACCCGTGTTGTTACGACCGCCGGATTTGCGCAGGGCAACGGTGAGAGCGCGTTCTGGCTGCTTCTTGGTGAGTTCCTCGAAAGAGTTCCACTCCTTGTAGCGGTTCGATGGGGTGTTGGGCTTGAAAGTTTTCAGCGCCATGGCTGTGAGTCCTTTGGTTAAGGTTCGGAACCGGGGTTGGTGAATTACACGAGGTCGAGACGCTCGCCGGCCTTGAGACGGACGATGGCCTTCTTGTAGTGATTCGTGCGGCCGGCATCAGCGCGGCGTTGACGACGGGCCTTGCCATCAAAAGTGGCAGTGCGGACTTTGGCGACCTTTTTGCCGAAGTGCTTTTCCACGGCGGCCTTGATCTGGATCTTGTTGGCCGAGCGGGCGACGATGAACACGTAGTCGTTGTTCTCTTCACCAAGGCGGGTGGCCTTTTCGCTCAGGCGGATGGTTTGGATCACGGAATGAGGGTCTTGGATCATATCAGGCAGTCCTCCGGGCAAGGGTTTCAAGGGCGGCGGTAGTGACGAGGACCTGAGGATAGTTCAGGAGCTGCTCGGCATTCACGTCTTCAGCGGAGACGAGCTGGACGCTCTGCACATTGCGGGCGGAGCGGAAGGTGTTTTCGTCGAAGGAACCAATCACCAGAAGTTTCTTGGCGTCGGAAAGAGCCTTCACGGTGCTCACGAAGCTCTTCGTCTTGCCATCAGCGACGGAGAGGTCGGAGATGGTGGCGATAGCGCCGTCAGAAATACGGGCGGTCAGAGCGGTGCGGAGAGCCAGTTTGCGGACGTTCTTGTTGGTCTTCTTCGCCCACACCGTGGTGTTGCGAGGACCAAAAACGACACCACCACCGGACCAGATCGGAGAGCGCTTGGAACCCATACGGGCGTTACCGGTGCCCTTCTGGTTCCAAAGCTTGGTGCCGGAACCGGCGACTTCGGAGCGGTTTTTCGTATGCGCATTGCCCTGACGGCGATTGGCGCGGTAGGCGACGACGGCTTCATGGAGAGCCTGCTTGCCTTTGTGGCCTTCCACAAGGTTCAGGTTCGCCTGCTTGGCGGCGTCGATGGAAAGAATGGTAGCGGACATGATTCAGTTTCTTCCTCAGATTACTTGGCCGCAGGGGCGGGTTTCTTCTTGGCCGGGCGCACCACGACGATGCTTCCCTTGTTGCCGGGGATCGCGCCGCTGATGAGCAGCACGCCATCTTCCGGACGGCTTTGGACGACTTTCAGATTCTGCGTGGTGACGCGGTCGACGCCATCATGACCAGGCATCTTCTGGTTCTTCCACACGAGGCCCGGGGTGAGGCGGCAACCGATGGAACCAGGACGACGATGCATCATGTGACCATGGGTGGCTGGCTGACCGGAGAAGTTCCAGCGTTTCACAACGCCCTGGAAACCTTTGCCCTTGGTGGTGCCGATCACATCGACCCACTGGCCGGCGCTGAAGAGGCTGGCGTCCAGCTTGGCATCAGCAGCAGGGAGCTGGTCGTCGCCGGTGAGGCGGAATTCCTTGATCACCTTCTTGGGAGCGGAGCCGCCCTTTTTGAAGTGACCGAGCAGGGGCTTCGTCACGCGAAACTCCTTCTGATCTCCGTAACCGACCTGAATGGCGCTGTAGCCATCTTTGCCGGACTTCTGCTTCACTTGGATGATGCTGTTGCCGGAGACATCGACGACGGTGACGGCAATAGCCTCACCTTTGTCGGTGTACACCTTCATCATTCCGAGTTTTTTTCCAATCAAGCCGATTGCCATGGTGAGTATCCTCCTTGGAGTTCAATAAGTGAGGGTTAGATCTTGATCGTGATGTCCACGCCGGAAGGGAGGTTGAGCTTCTTCAGCTCGTCCACGGTGCGGGAGGTGGGATCGACGATGTCGAGGAGGCGCTTGTGTGTGCGCATTTCGAACTGGTCCATGGACTTCTTGTCCACGTGCGGTGAGCGGTTCACGGTGAACTTCTCGATGCGGGTCGGAAGCGGGATGGGGCCGGCGACCTTGGCGCCTGTGCGCTTGGCGGTCTCCACGATGTCCGCGGTGCTCTTATCGAGGGTGCGGTAATCGTAAGCGCGAAGGCGGATGCGGATTTTTTGATTGGTCATGGCGTGTGTCCGTCGTGAAAAGGTTTGTTGCTAAAAGGATCAGGATTTGCTGCCGCCGCGCTGTTCGACGATCTGCTCAACGATCTGCTGTGGCACCTGCTCGAAGTGGGAAGGCTGCATGGAATAGCTGGCGCGACCAGAGGAAAGGGTGCGGATGGCGGTGGAGTAACCGAACATTTCGGCCAGAGGAACTTCGGCGCGAAGGATGGCAGTGGTGCCACGGGTGTCCATGCCCTGGATCTTGCCGCGGCGGCGGTTAAGGTCACCGAGGATATCGCCCTGATAGTCTTCAGGAGTGGAGGCTTCCACAGCCATGATTGGCTCGAGCAGGATGCACTTGGCTTTCTTCAGAGCGTCTTTGACGGCGAAGATGCCAGCCATCTTGAAGGCGTTTTCGTTGGAGTCGACGTCATGGCTGGAGCCATCGACCAAGTCGATCTGCATGTCGATCACCGGATAACCAGCGATGATGCCATTGAGAGCAGCTTCGATACAACCTGCCTTGGCTGGGTTGATGAATTCTTTGGGGATGGTGCCGCCGACGACCTTGTTTTCGACAACGATGCCCGAACCCTTTTCACCAGGGCGGATTTTGACGACCACATGGCCGTATTGACCGCGACCACCGGACTGCTTGACGAGCTTGCCTTCGCCATCGGCTTCTTTCGTGAGGGTCTCACGATAGGCGATCTGAGGCTTGCCGGTGTTGGTTTCGACTTTGTGCTCGCGCTTGAGGCGGTCGCAGAGAATTTCAAGGTGAAGCTCACCCATGCCGGCGATGATGACCTGGCCGGTTTCTTCGTCGGTCTTGACGAAGAAGGTAGGATCTTCTTCAGAGAGACGCTGGAGAGCGTTGCCCATTTTTTCCTGGTCGCCCTTGGTCTTTGGCTCGACAGCCATGGAGATAACGGGTTCTGGGAAGGTCGGCGGCTCAAGGAGCACTTCGAGGCTCTCATCGCAGAAAGTGTCGCCTGTGCGGACATCCTTCACACCGACGAGGGCGGCGATGTCACCGGAGTAACAGGTGTCGATGTCCTTATGCACGCTGGCCTGGATCTGGATCAGGCGGCCCACGCGCTCCGACTTGCGGGTGCGGGGATTGTAGATCGTGTCACCTTTGGAAACCTTGCCGGAGTAAACGCGGAAGAACACCAAGCGGCCGAATTTGTCAGACCAGAGCTTGAAGCCGAGTGCGATGAACTTGCCGTTATCGTTCGGGATGGCCTCAACGAGGTTTTCGGGCTCATCCACCACGTGACCCTTCTGAGGGGCGATGTCGAGAGGTCCTGGAAGATAGTCGATGACGGCGTCGATCAGATACTGCACGCCCTTGTTCTTGAAGGCGGAACCACCGGCCATCGGGATGATCTTGTTGGAGATCACCGTGCGGCGGAGAGCTGCTTTGAGCTCAGGGATCGAGATCGGCTTCTCTTCGAGGAACTGCATGCCGAGTTCTTCGTCCTGGCTGCAAACTTGGTCGAGGAGGCCTTCGTAGGCTTCTTTAGCCTTGGCGATCTCAGCGCCTTCAAGGTCACGGACGGTGTATTTGGAACCGAACTTTTCGTCATCCGAATAGATGATCGCCTTTTGGTTCACCACGTCAATCTGGCCGATGAGATTGTCTTCGGCACCGATCGGGATCAGAATGGGCCAGGCATTGGCACCGAGCTTCTGACGGACATCCTTCACCACGTTGTCAAAGTTGGCACCAGTGCGGTCCATCTTGTTCACGAAGGCGATACGAGGCACACCATACTTCTCAGCCTGGCGATACACGGTCTCAGACTGGGGCTGCACGCCGGCCACGCCGCAAAGCACGAAGATGGCGCCGTCAAGCACGCGGAGGGAACGTTCCACTTCAGCGGTGAAGTCCACGTGTCCAGGGGTGTCGATGATGTTCACCCGCATGTCTTCATTCTCACGCATCTTGTAGATGCCCTCTTCCTTCAGCTGTTTCCAGCGGGCCGTCACAGCGGCGGAGGTGATGGTGATACCGCGCTCTTTTTCCTGCTCCATCCAGTCTGTCGTGGCAGCACCGTCATGCACCTCGCCGATCTTGTGGATCATGCCGGTGTAGAAGAGGATACGCTCGGTCAGAGTCGTCTTGCCCGCGTCGATGTGAGCGCAGATCCCGATGTTACGGGTGCGCTCCAGGGGGTATTCGCGGTTGGGAGAGTTCGGATTGGACATTGGGTCTGAAAAAGTGCGAGGTGTCGAAATCGTGTGGGGGGAAGGGCTCGCCTCAGATTAGAAGCGGAAGTGAGCGAAGGCGCGGTTGGCCTGGGCTTGCTTGTGCACGTCGTCACGCTTGCGGACGGAGGAACCCTGGCCCTGGGCGGCTTCCTTGAGTTCGTTGGCAAGGGCGCGATGCATGGACTGGCCCTTGCGACCCCGTGCGTAGTTGACGAGCCAGCGCATAGCGAGGGACTCAGAGCGGGCGGTGCTGACTTCGAGGGGCACCTGATAGGTGGCACCACCGACTCGGCGGGCTTTCACCTCAACCTTGGGCTTCGAATTTTCGATGGCGCGATTGAAGAGCTCAAGCGGATCGACGGTCTCGGTCTTCTCGTTGAGAAGGTCGATGGCTGAATAGACGATTCTTTCAGCGACGGACTTCTTGCCGGAGAGCATCACGCGGCTGATCAGCCGGGCGACAACTTCACTGTCGTAGCGAGAGTCTTTGACGACTTCCTTGTCGTAAACGCGTTTCCTGCGGGCCATAAATTGAAGTGGTTGGAGATGAAAAAGATCAGTTTAGAAAATCCAAAGGCTTACTTCTTGCCTTTGGCCGGAGCGGCAGCAGCACCCGGCTTCGGACGCTTGGCACCATACTTGGAACGGCCACGACGGCGCTTGTCCACGCCAAGGCAGTCCAGAGTACCACGGACGATGTGGTAACGCACACCCGGCAAATCCTTCACACGACCGCCGCGGACCAGCACGATGCTGTGCTCCTGGAGATTGTGGCCTTCACCGCCGATGTAGGCGATGACTTCAAAGCCATTCGTCAGACGGACCTTGGCGACCTTACGAAGAGCAGAGTTCGGCTTCTTCGGGGTGCGGGTCATCACCTGGAGGCAAACGCCGCGACGCTGCGGGCACTTTGCGAGCGCAGGCGACTTCGACTTCACCGCTTTGTCTTTGCGGCCGTGTCTGACGAGCTGATTGATGGTGGGCATGTTGTCTGGGGAGAAATTCCGTTCCGTTAAGTTGGCCTTGTGGGGCTGGGAACAGGAGAGACAATGTGCCTTGCTCTGCGAATGTCAGAGTCTAGCACAGTGTTTTTCCGGTTCACTGCTCCGATAGGAGTTTGAATCCCGAAGGATTCGATCCCAGCGGGACTTTTGGGGGAAAAGCCCGGAGCTGGGGGCGCGCATTCTGGGACAGCTCAGAGTAATCGCAACCGATTTTTTGCACTTATTGAATCAAATTTTTAAAAAGTTATTCACAATTTTGCATTACTTCTGGTTCGGCGTTCTCTTTTTTCGGTTAGGTGACACATCAATCAATACGTTCATTTATAATGATCTGTGACGACCCGAAAGTGGCATTATAGTTTTTCACATCGTGGTGAGTACTCGTCATGACGGAACATCGTTCAATCGCGAAGGGGCCCAAATTCATCACAGATTTTCATCGATTCTTTCGACGGCTTCGCGGACTGCGGCCTCGAAATCTGCCCTTCAGGTGCTGCCCTCAGGCCTTCCAGCGGCCCGCCAGCTCCCGGATCCTGCCTCTGACGCCGGCTAGACCGTTCAGACGGGTAGGAGAGAGGATCTTCGTGAAGCCGCAGCGGCTCCAGAGCTCAGGCTCGACCTCTGCGGCCTCCTCAGGGGTCACTCCGCTGTAGAGATCGCATAGCACGGCCACCAGGCCTGCCACCATGGGGGAGTCCGCTGTGCCACGGAACTGGGTGAGGCCGTCCTTCACGGTGCCGTGGATCCAGACGCGGGAGACGCAGCCGGGGACGATGAGCTCGTCTGTCTTTAGATCCTCTGGCAGCCGGGCCTTTACCACATAGCTGCTCAGGGCCGCGAGGCGCTCCTGGGCGTTTTCGATGAGGTTCAGGTCGTCGATGAGTTCGTTCTGCTTGGCGGTGAGGGACATGGGTGGGCGGAGAAGAGGGGCACGCTCCTCTCAGAGGTGTTTTTTTGGCAGACGAATGGGGGCAGGCTAATGGTTAGGCTAGTCAGGAACAGACAAATTTCATTCGTCTGCCCTCTTCACTTGCCTAACAAGCCGCCGCCGAGGCCTTTGAGGAGGTCGATGCCCTTCTCGGCAGCTTCGCTGGCCTTTTTGGCGGCATCTCCTGGGCTGGTGAGGGTTTTGGTGGCGCCTTTGAGCACTTCTCCGGGCTTTTTGGCGAGGTCTTCCCCCACCACAGGGGAGAGCAAGGCCTCCCCCGCCCTGCCCACGACCTCTGCCGGGGCATTTAGCAGGGCTTTTCCAGCTCCACCCATGAGGCGCTCGGTAAGATCTTCCCTGGGGGCATCAATGGTGCCGCTGATATGCAGCGGAGTCCACAGCATGCCTGCGGGGGCCGTGGGGTTCGTGCTGGTGAAGACGTGCTGCTGGGCACCGGGGATCCAGCGCAGGGTTTCCGGGGTCACGCCGATCATGAAACTCCCGTCGATCTTGCCGCTCAGAATGGCGAGGTTTCCTTCGATCCGCAGGAGGCCGTTGGACTGGAGGACGATCTTCTCAAACTGCCGTGATTCGCCGCTGCCGATCACATGCGCGGTGGCGATGTCCAGCACCAGGCGCTTGAAGCGATCCACACGGGTATAACTGGCCAGTTTGTCCAGCACGGGCAGGGCGGTGAGCACGGCATTCTTGAGCTGTACATCGCCCTCGACCTTGGGGTCCTTGCCCTGGCCGCCGGTGATGTTCAGATCGCCTTCGACAAGGCCTGTAAGGCGCAGTTTCCAGTCCTGTGACAAGACCTCCCGCAGCGGGATGGCGCTGAGATGAGTGTTGAGTTCCCAGGTCTTGTCCTGCGGGCGCACATGACCGCGGGCGGTGATCTCGCTGTCACCGATCCAGCTCAGCGTGGCGCTGGTCAGGTGCAGGTCCTCCCGGCTCAGACGGGCGCTGGCCCGGGAGAGATTGAACTTCATCGGGTGAAGCTGCACGGGCAGTTGCACCGGGGTTTCCAGGATGCCGCCCTCCACGGTGGCCTGCACGGATTGCTCGCCCTGCTGCCAAGCGGCGACACGCAGCTTCGACTCACCGAGTCGCCAGCCGCCGGGGTAGGTCAGCGAGAGCGCATCAAAGCGCACGCCATCGATCTCCGTGGTGTTGGGCAGGTAGGCCCTGATCCATTCCGGGATGGAGGAGCTCTGCGTCTCACTGGTGAGCACAGGCTCCGTGGGCGGCGGGACGACCACGCCCGGCAAACCGACCTCCGGTGCCTTGAAACTCAGCTCCAGCGTGTCCGCGCTGGTCTCCACGATACGCCATTGGCGGTTCCGGAAGGCCTGCCAGTCCAGCCCGACATGCAGGCCGCTGACCTCCGCCTTCCAGCCAGTGACGGTGGTGGCCTCCAGCATGGAGGTGGTCACTTCATCGCCCGTCCAGCGCAGCGGGCCGAGCGTGACGCTGCCCTTCATCTGCGTGCCGAGAAACTGCTCCATCTTCCCCCGGAAGACCTCTTTCTGCACGTAGCTGCGCACCCAGTTCATGACCAGCATCGGTGCCATGAGCACGAGCACAATCATGACCCCTCCGAGTCCGAGGAGGAGCAAGAGCCAGCGTGGAATCTGCCGGGAGCGACGACGTGAACGAACAGCCATGGTGCGCGCAAGATGCGGGGCTTTGCACCATTCGGCAATCAAATCACGGCGCGGGTGATGGCATCAAGCCCGGGAGGCCCTGATGAACCGCAGATAACGCAGAGGGCACAAATGTCTCTGCAGAGGAGTTTGCTCTCACCTCCCTACCGCTTCATCGCCGGGAAGGCGCGGAAGAAGAAGCGCGGTCCGAAACCGGAGACTGTTTGGGCAAACTCACCGCCGCCGAGATACTCTGCGGGATTGGGCAGGAACCACTCCCGCAGATCGGGTGTGCCTTCGACCATCACATCGATGACCCCCGCATAGCTCTCCGGCCAGTCCGCGCTGAGGCGGAAGCTGCCGCCGCCGAGACTGGCGATCCGGAAATTTCTCAACGCGAGACGCACGGGCCCGAGCACGGGACTACTGCTGGAGCGCAGAGGGCTCGTGCCATCGACATACTCTTGCGCGATGGAGTAAAGCGAACCGTCGCTGTTGAAGGTCTCGTCATGATCGAGCGTGCCGAAAAAGCGTAGCTCCCAGTTGTCCGCCATGAGATCGCGATCCGTGTCATCCCCCACAATCATGGGCAGAGACAGCAGAGAGAGTGATGTCACCTCCAGCGCGGCATAACCAGCGATGGTGGGAAGGTCATCATACGCGGTGATCTGGATCGGTGTGCCGTAAGGGGCCTCGCTCGTGTCTGGCAGCGACAGCGGACGGATGCTTTCATCCAGCATGAGGTAGGAGCTGAAGGACTCGTCTTCCAGCAAGGACAGGCCAGGCGTGGGAGCATTGTAACGCGTGAAGAAAGTCTGGGTGATGCTGGTCCGCTCAGGAGCGGTGGAGCAAAGGCTGCTGAGCTTCGCCGTGGCCGCGTTGCGCTCGGCCAATGTCAGGGCCGTGCCGGGAAGATAGGCGGCGGGAAAAATGCCCGTCTTCACAAACTCCGTCAGCGCATCCAAGGGGAAGGGCAAGGTGTCGAGCGCATTGGCAGCCAGCGCGTTGTGCTGCGCATAGACATCGCGGGCGAGCTTGCGCAAGGCCTGCGCTCCTGGATCGCCGGCGTTGCCAAGCCGGTCATCCACATGCTTCAACACGGCGATGACACGCGCGATGCTCGCCGTGGGTGTGGTCTCAGAGCGATGCCGCAGATCCAGAAAACCAAAGAGCGCATCTGCTTCATCAAAGAACATCGCCGGGCCTTCGATCTCCGCGTCAGGCGCACGTTCGAGGATGAAGTCGCCCACGATCTTGCTCACGATCAAGGCCACTAGCGAGGTGGATGGCGAGAGCGTGACCTCCGCATAAGGCCGTGCACCGCGATTCGCCGCCGCTTGTAACTCGGTCACCCAGCCTGCGGCCGAGTACGGACCGGTGGGGAAGGCGTCCCAATAAGTGTCAAGCTGGCGCTGGCTCCAGCCACCGTCGTAACCTTCAGGCGAGGCGAAGCCGGGGCTCCAGTTCATGCTGCCCTCCTGCCAGTTCGTGCCGCCCCAGCTCCAAGGTGTCGTGGTGCCGATGGCTCCATTCGGCGTGGCCCAGCTCCAGACCTCCGGTTCCAAAGCGGGGACGAGGGCGATGAGCTGACGTCCGCGTGGTTCATTCGTGCCTGCAGGTGCGGTACTGAAGTGTGTATTGGTCGAACAAACGATGTAACTTTTTCTCGGATCCACGGAGCGTGCGGTGATGCGACCGAAGCCAGGACTGGCGCCACCACTTCCAATGGTGCCGGAACCCAGCTCATTGCCAAACGGGTCACTGAGCGTGATCTCCGTGCCTGCCGCGGCGATACCGATCACCACGCCGCTTGTGACATCACGAATCTGCGCGCGGGCATCCACCAGCAGGGTGTCCAGAGAGTTCGCCTGAGTGGCAGGAATGCTGAGCGCGTCATTCGGATTCGTGCCGGCGGCGAGCTCATCCAGATCCGTGAAGCCATCGCCATCCGCATCCTCACCTCCGGCCGGGTCCATGCCGTGCGCGATCTCGACAAAATCAGGCACGCCATCGCCATCCGCATCTTGAAGCGCTGGCGTCAGGGTGAAGGTGTAGCTGGCCCGCTGCACGGCTCCAGCACCGGCGGCGTTTTGCGAGTAGTACTCCACGGTGCTAGCCCGCGTGATCCAGGGCGGATTGGCCGCATTCCAGACCTGGAAAGCGCTTGTGGCATCCAGGCGGAAGTATACCGAGGTGCCTCCATTCAGTCCACTGAAAGTGATCTGCTGCGCCACCTCATAAGCTCCGGCCGTGGGAGAGATCTGCACGGCATCAATCACCGCGCCCAGACTGCCCTGAAAGCTGAAGAGTGAAAATTGGTTATGCAATTGGTTCACGGCTGATCCTGCCGCAACCACTCCGGTGCCGAGGACTTGCGCGGAAGGAGTGCCGATGCCTGTGGTGCTGTCCGCGAAACGTCCGGCACTGGCATTCACCGGAGGTCCGAGCGCGACGCCCGTGGTCCAATCAGGCGCCTGAAAACTATAGAGCAGCTCCGTGGTCTCTGTGCGAAAGAGCGGCGCGCCCAGCAGCAGCACATTGGCAAACTGCGCAGAGGGCCGGCGCGGTGTCATCAGGGTCGTGGCACCCTGCACCCAGCTGGTGCCATTGTGCGAGTAAGAGATCACACGATCACTGAAACCATTGAAGTCGGAGGCGTAGAGAAGCTGGAAGCTGCCTGGTCCTGTGGGAATGATGCCATTGAGCACGGCGCCGCCCGCCGCAGGCGCCAGATTTTCCGCCGGCCCGAAGCCGCCGGCCAGGGTGTAGCCGCGAATGGCCAGCGAACCAAAAGTGTTACGCATCAGCACCTTCATGCCGGTGGGTGTCTGCACCGGCACGACCTGCGCCAGAGATCCGATGGGCATGTTGAAGGTGCCATCGCTGACAAAGTCCCAACCCGGCCCCACCGGTTGGATGCGGCGCACGCGGATGCGGTGATCCCAGGGAGTCCAGAACATGACATCCGCATCCGTTCCTTCAAAGATCTCGCAGATGAAGTTGGCGTTGTTCGACGCGTCCAGAGTCACCAGTTGCTGACTGCCTGCAGCACCATCCAGCAGCCAGGCATGGAAGCTGTCGTTGGAGAATCCATCATCGCGCATGAAGGCGAAAAGGCGCGGCGCGCCGACCCCGGGCAGGATGGGATTGCCATGCAGGCAGGGTGCATCCGGCGCATTGTCCGTGCGCAGCAAGGACCACGCGCCTGCATTGCTACGGATCTGGCGGATCTGCACGCCATCCGCGAGATCACGAGAGGCCAGCACCGCCAGGTCATCCTCGGCGGTGGGCGCAGGGCCTAACGGCAGGTTTAGTGCGGCAAGCAGCGTGGGTCCGAGTCCACCCTGGGGCACGCTCATGGGTTCGGTGAAGCCTGAGGTGGAGGGTCTCAGGACCTGCACACGATTTTGATCCGCACTGGTGACCGCAAACGCATCATTGGTCAGGCCGCTCAGTTTGCCCACTGCCACGCCTGTGATGTTCGCCGCACCCGTGGGACGGCTTTCCGCAAAAGTGTAGGCGCCTGTGCCCGCGCCGTAACCCGTGCGGTAGGTGCCGCTTTGTTTGTCGAGGATCAGCAGGTCCAGATGACCATCTCCATTGAAGTCCGCACTGGCAGTGAACTCCTGGTCGGTTTCATGGACGAAGCCTGCTGCAAGCAGGAACGACGAAGGCAGAATGAGGAATGACGAAAGGACGACGGCGTGAAGAAATAACGAAGGTCGCTGGACGGAGTGACGCCCGCTCTGCTGCACCCAAGAGCCCAGGGTGAGCCAGGAAGCGGCGGACAAAAGCCTAACAAACATTAGGCGCACGCGTTCACACATGATTCTCATCCACGCATGGGTTCGAACCCCGTCAGGGGTTCTCCATGAATAGCCAGGGGTGAAGCGCAGCGGAACCCCTGGTTTGTGTGGCATCAATCCTCTTTTTTGCATCAACCCCGTAGGGGTTGCCCGATCGTCGAGCAGGTTTGTCATCTCCATGGCCTTTGTGATCCGTTCATGGTCCAACGCGCATGGGGGAACCCCTACGGGGTTCGGCGTTGAATGGGACGCGGTGTGCGTGTGACCGGGGGTCTCGTGCCTCGACCCCCGGCTATTCACGGGGAACCCCTCACGGGGTTCGATGCAGAGGCGATGCGCCTCTTCGTCAGCGATAGTGAAGATCGTTGGTGCTGTTGCGAAGGAGCCAGATGCGGAACCCCTTTGGGGTTCGCACGCGGAGACATCTACATGCAAGGTTTCCAGGGTAGCCCGCTGCGCGGGCAACCCTTCGCTATGATGCAGAAGACCTTTGGCCTTCACCAGATCCAGTCTTTTCCAAAAGGCATTCATGAGCAGATGAGAAAAGGGTTTCATGGCACTTCGATTTCATTCGTCACGATCACGCGCTCGATCTCCTTGTCCGGGCCGAAGCGGACGAGGAGGTACTTATAGCGGGCCTGCTTGAGGACAGGCTGGCGGTCGAGCAGGAAGATGTCCTGATCACTGCCGGAGATGGTGCGCGGCAGGCCCGTGTCACCGCTGGCGAGCAGCGCGATGAAGGAGTCCGTCACGGTGGTGGTGCCGGCCTGGTCATACTGGGCGATCTTCTCCATTAAGGGCGTGACCTGCACAAGGTCACCCGGCACGCTGGGATAGTAGGCACTGGGCACCTGCACACGGTACATGGCCACGGGCAGGATCAGACCGGGGATGGTTTCCAACGGTTCCGCCAGAGCGACGCCGTCATTGCGATAGAGATAATTCTCCAAGTCCTTCAAACTGGGCAGGATGTAGATTTTGAGACTCGCCGGGTTGTCGTTGTCAGGACTGCTCACTCCCGTGCCCTGGCCAAAATCCTCATACTCACCAATGCGTACCGCATTACCCTTCCAGGGGGTGAGCTTGGCAAGGTTCAGGTGCACGGCCCTGACACCGCTGTGGAAATCCGCTTTCGGCGGCAGAGGACGATCCGGCCAGGGCACCACCGGCGAGACAGCCACCTTATGCATGGCGTAACTAAATGTTTCGATATTGCTGAAGGCGCCCGCCATGCGCGCGCCAAACTTCCCCTCGCCCACGGCACGCACCATAACGGTGTAAGTGTCCGTCAAACTCAGCGGCAACGTGAAGCTGAACTCTGGCGAGCCCGTGGCATTGAGATGCCTGGCCAGGCCTGTTTCAAAGACAGCGAAATCGATGCCCTCCGCACCTTCCACACTGGTCAGCATGTTCGGGTGCGCGGAGATGAGATCATTCGAAAGGCCGCTGCCATTGGAGACGGGAAGCGTGCCGGACTTGCGCCCCACCCACAGCTCAAAGCGCTGCACGCCGGCGATGTTGCAGAACCAAGTCGTCCTCAAGCGCGGCGGCAGACCCGCGGTGGCGTTCATGGGCTCCAGGATCGGCGTGGGCAGATAGCTGGCATCACCATACGTCAGGCACTCGCCCTGCTGCACCAGCGGCCCGGCGTTGCCATGCTCGTCAAAGAGCTGGAGGTAATAACAAACAATGCAATTGCTCGCCACGGGATTGGGGTCCACCCAGTCCACGGGATCAGAGGTGATGGCTCCCGAGGTGACCAGGGTCTGCAGGCCGCCATTCACCCGGCGGTAGACTTTGTACTCCTTCGCCCCAGGGCTGGGGGTGAACTTGCCGGACACATCCGTGGTGTCACCGGTGAGCGGATCCACGGCATCATGCAACCAGTCCACCGAACCGCCATAGGTGGTGCCCTGCACCACCACGGCATTCCAGAGCACCCGCAGATAGCGGTTTTCCTGCGGCGCAGGTGAGCCTCCCACCGTTGTGGCCACCCAACTGCTCAAGCGGCCGTTCTTCGTCGCCACACGGCAGAGGAACTGCGTGTCACCTCCAAATGTGGGCAGCGTGCGTGGCAGGATGGCGACGGTTACGGCGCCAGACTTTTTGAAGGTGGCACGTCCGAGCGGAACCGGGTTCTGGGAGCCCAGGGCAAACTCGGCGTATTCCCAACTGTCCGCAGGGGTCCCGGCGCAGGTGAGCTGGATGTGACCCTGATCATTGGTGAGTCCTTGCAAGGGTACCTGGGTGAAGCTGTCGAAGGTCAGCCCGGGATTTCCAAAGTGGACCGTGAGGCCGCCATCCACGCCATCAGGTCCCGCACGATCACGCAGCACTCCCCAGGCCGGGCTGCTGTGGCCGGAGAGATTATGACTGAAGCTGCCATCCACGGCACGAACGGTGTAGAAGTAGGTCTTGCCGGTGTCATCCGGCACGGACGGAGGCGGCTCATCCATCTCCGCCCAAGGCGGTGGCGTGACGCTGCCATCATCGGTGAGGCTGGTCTGCGTCACCGGCAGGATGGCGATGAGGTTCTTATCCGGCAGTTTTTGCACCGGATCGATGATGAGACCCTTGGTGGTCATCTCATTCGGTGTGCGCCAGCGATACACATGCCATTGGCTGATGGTCTCGCCCGCAGGGAGCTCCGGTGCCTGCCACTCAATGACAAAGCGCTGGTCGCGTGTGGTGCCATTGTAATGGGCCACGGAGCGCACCTTCACCTTGACGGGTGGATTCGTGGGCATGCGATCCTTCACCGTCACACCACGTCCATTGCTGGGCACGCCACCACGACCCAGCAGATCACGCGCCACGACAAAATACATGAAGGCCTCGCCATCATTGAAGGTGATGCCCGTTTTGAAGCGGTCCTTGTCATCGATCAGAAAGACGGTCTCCGTGTCCGTGAGGTTGTCTGCCTCAGGTCCCGTCAGCATGCGTGGCGGCAGCACAGCGAGGCGGTTCACCTTCGAGGTTTGTGGCTCGCTCACAAGCAGCGCCGTGGTCGCGGGAGGTGCGGCGTTCCAACCATGGCTCGTCGCCGCAGCCAGCGGCACGCGATAGACATCATAGCCATAGTGCAGGGGTGTCAGATCGCGCAGATTATTAGGCGTGGCCCAGCGCAGGGAGACGTTCAGATTGCCCTTGCTGGAGCTGTCCTCGATCTCGAAGGGCCGTCCCGGTGCGGGCAGTGCCAGCACCGAGCCTGTGTCCAAGGTCACACGGCCCAGCACGGCGATGTCCGTGTTCGTGGCGCGGTCATGATCACGCAGCTCATAGGTACGTATGGACCCCACGGGAACGGGGTCCGCCACGGCAATGCCGAGTGCCAGGGCCACCGCCACATGCTGGCGACCTAACAAGATAAGCCGTTGCATGTTCTCAGCATTGCCATGGGCGGCGGCCACCAGCGCGCTGAGACGCTGAGCGATGGTGACCCCTGCCGCAGGTGCGGCATCCCCCAGCATGTCCTTTAGCAAGGCCTCGAGGTCCGCCATGTTCTGGCCCAGCGCCTGCGCGGAAGGCAGCATGGACTCAATGAGCCGCGTGTCGACGGTCGGCTCCACGATGGAGACGCGCGCATAGGGCGCAGGTGATGCCACGCCACCATTCTTCCGGTAAAGCGCCACGGTATGACTGCTGACAAACAGCGGATCCGTGGGCTGCCAGATGAGCCAGGCATGCGCCTGCCCGCCGGAGGTCGCGGTCGTGCCCGCAAAGATGAGGCTGTTGTCCAGGCCCGACTGCGCGAGAGCGGATGCAGCGACGGCCAGGGAGATGAAAAGAGAACGAAACATGATGATGATCGTGAAAGGTTGTTGGTTAGAAATTCACGTCCCAGCCGCTGGCGTTCGTGTACTTCAGGTCCACCTGGAAATTGGCCTTCACACACAGCGGGCAGGCCCCCGCCTTTCCCGTGACACGGCCGTAGCCGGCGAAGTTGTAAGTGTCCCCGCTCTTCGAGCCTGCGAGGGAGATCTCCGCGCCAACCTCCACCGCGCACAGCGCCTCTCCAAACACGCCGAGCGTCATGCGCCCGCCATAGGTCGGGCCTTCCTGGAAGTAGAAGACACCGGCTCCAGCCTTGGCGCTGATGTTAAAGAAGCAGGTGCCCGTGCCGAAGATGGGGAAGGTGCCTTCACCATAGGCATAGATGCCGGTGATGCTGGTCGTGGGCACGACATCCGCCACGAGCCGGTCAATGAGCTTCAGCGGCTCCAGATCGCAGGAGCGGCCGAAGAACACACCGCCCGCCACATCATACTCGCCAAAGCGCATGCCGATGGCCGCGGCGATGTAGTTCTCACCCGTGCCGAACATGACGCTGGCGGCCAGCTTGTAGATCTCAAAGGTCTCGTAGTTGATCTTGCCCTCGGTCATCTCAAACGCTCCGCCCATGCTGCTGGGCACATTTCCCGTCAGGCCAAACTTCACACTCATGTCCGCGCGCACGCCATTCAGACCCAGCCCCGTCCAGCCGAGCTCCATGTCCGTGGTGCCGATCGTCACCTCTGTGAGAATGGCACCGGGAGCGCTCGCACAGCCTGCCGGTCCGTCCGAGTCCAGCTCCTTGATCAGGAGATACGCGTTCAGCGTCATCGGGTCCGGCACGTTCAGCTCAAAGACACCGTCGATGCGCAGCTCATCCAGGCTGTCGCCATTGATGTGCGCATAGCCGGTGAGCGAGCCTGCGCCGAGCTTGTCACCAAAGCTGCCGATGGTGTCCTGGATGGTGGTGTCGAGCTCCGCGAGCACTTCAGACATGGCATCGCGGATGGCTTTGTTCAGCGTGGCAAAGGCGCTGTCCACGGCTTCATTGAAGCTGGCCTGCAAATCATAGAGACGTTCCTTCACGGCCTCCTGGATGTCTGCCACCATCTGCGTGGCATAGAAGGCATCACGGATCTTCTGCGCGATCTGGTCACGCCATTCGTCGGCGATGTCATCGAGCCGCGCCAGATCCTGCGTGCTGGCCGAAAGCACGATCTCCTTCACCGCGAGATCCACGCTCACGGCGAGGTTGGCGATCTCAATCTGGCCACCAGAGACGTTGTTGATGATGTCCTGGATCTCCTCGCCGAGGTCCGTGGCATTTTGGATCTGCTCACGCACATCACTCACGAGATCACGCACCTCCTGCAAGGTGCTGGAGATGGAAGCCAAAGTGGGTTCGGCCTGCTGGATCAGCTCTTGCAGGTCTTCCTCAATGCTTGAGGCATCCACCGCATCACTCAGCACATCCACCAGGGCGCCGGAGAGAGCTTCGAAGACAATGCGGCGCAGCTCGCCATCCACATCCACCCGCCTCAGCAGGCCATTTGCCACCTGCTCCACCGGGAGATTCACCCCTGTGTCAGGATCGATGGTGACCTGATTGATGATGGAATCGATGGCCTGCTCGATCTTCGCCAGCCTTGCATCCAGATCGTAGAGAAAGCCATTCGTGTTGGTGATGGTGTCATCCAGCGTGTTCAGCGCCGTGGTGAGCTGCGAGCCTGGGCCCACGTGAGCGGTGATGATGGCCTCCAGCTCGGCTGGCGTGAAGGTGCCGGTGCCGATCTTCACCTTGAGATCATCAATCAGGTCATCCAGCACGGGGGCGGTCACCGCATCCAGCGCCTTGCCGAGCAGGTTTTCCGCGCTGTCACTGAGCGTGTTTGCAAACTCGTCCACCCCATTCTCCAGGGAGCCAAAGACCTTGTCTCCCGCGGCTTCGATCATCGCGGAAGCGGTGCCGGTGGCATCATCGACGGCATTGAACACAAAGTTCGTCAGGCTGATCTCGGGCAGGCCGTCGTAACGCACGCCAAAGGTGATCTCGGCATTTTGCGCATCCATGAAGACGAGCTCATGCTGCGTGTGCACGACCACGACGTCCTTCGTGATGGAGCCCATGCCGGTGAAGTTGAAAGCCGCGGTTGACCAGATCAGCGGATAGTCGAAGGACAGGATACCACCTAACCAATCTTGCTGTGCACGGGGTTTGTAGAGCTCGCTAGTGCTGCTGCGATAAGCCGCGAGCGTGCCGGTGTGGCCGTCATTGCCATCATCAAAGGTGGTGTCGGTGAAGGGATCCGCACCAGCCTCCAGCCAGCCCTGCGTGGGCCAGCCTCCCATGATGTGGAGCACGGAGGTCACATCCGCCTCCACGCAGAGCGTGTGCAGATGCACCTGCATGTCCCGGAAGAAGGGCACATCGATCGCACCAAAGAGACTCCAGAAGCCTTCGCTGGCACCGGCATCATCATTCAGATAGGCGGCCTGCGCTGGGAAGAACTCATAGGTCTCACCCGTGGAGCCGATCATCTGCAGCGAGCCAGGAAGACGGACGCGTGTGGGAATGTCGCCATCTGGAGCGAGGGCGGTGAACTCCGCCGGTGTCAAGAAGGTGCCGTCTGCCTCGATGCCGAGCGCGCCGGTGATCTCGTTTTCAAAGTGCGAAGCGTAAGCGCCGAAGCCGAGCACGAAGGTGGTGCCTGCACCGGGATCACAGGTGCTGGTGGAGACGAAGGTGGCGGTGTAGGGCGTGAAAGGGCAGTCCCAGAAAACGAACTCCTTGGTCACTGTGCCTGCGCCGGTGATCTTCAGGCTTTCGACCGCACCCAGGCAGCTGAGTTTCATCTCGGTGAAGGCGAGCGTGAAGTCCGTGGGAGCCGGCATGTCCAGCTGACCGGTGGTGCGGCTGTCCTCCAGCTCCGTGGAGAGGAAGGAGAAGCCGAAGGAGTCGAGTGAGAACTGATAGCCGCCGATGACTGCCGTGCCTGGGAAGCCGCCAGCGGGTGCCTCATGAATGCCGGTGACCCCGGACCAGCGGGCGTAGTACTTCGACCTCGTGGTCAGTGTGTAAGGACCGAAGGGATCACCCTGGAGGATGCTTTGCCCGGAATGACTGCCCGTGCTGCAACGGAAGTTCGTGCCTGCATAGTCGGCGAGTCCGGCGAGATAGGCGGCCGTCGCAGGACGCTCAGGCGCGGCGAGATTGGCAGGATCAAAACCGCTCAACAGCATGAAGCCGGGCGCGTCGTCATCCGTCAGTGTGTTCAGATCTCCCCGCAGGAAGGTGCCTGCCATGAGGAAGTTTCCAGAAGGGAAAATCGTGGTGACCTGCTGCGCGAAGGTCTGCGGATCACTGCTCACCGCCTTGGGAATGGCACCCCAGGAAAGAGCCGTCATCGAGACGGTGCCTGTGGCATGCAGTCCGCCATCCGCCGTGAAGTCCAGCTTTCCAGAGGCGCTGGTGAGCACGATGGGCGCGCCGACGATGGTGCCGCAGCCCTGCTCCAGGGCCGTCTGGCAGTGCTGATTGTAACCGACGGCCACGGCGCTGGCCGTGTTGAGATGGCTTGTGGCCGGAGTGATGAGGTCATCGGTAATGGTGATGCCGCTGAGCGCTCCATAATTCACCGGCGTACCATAGGGCATGTGGGTGGTGAAGAGTGCCGCGGTCATGCTCAGCACCGTGGTCAGTTCACCACCACCGCTGACTCCGGTCTTCAGCCTTGGCAGAATGGCGGCCGTGACCTTGTTGTAGACATGATCATTGGACTTCTTCTCCGCCACGGAAGGGTCGGAATAGCTGGCGTTGTAAGTCGCCATGAAGTCCAACAAAGGTTGCCGGATCGAGTGAGCCGCGCACAGGTTGCCTCCACGGAACTCACCCTGCACGGTGTCCCAGATCAGGCGCAGTGTTTCCAGATAGAGGGGCTTGGTCTCCTCATGCAGGTAGAAGGTGCCTGCGGCATAGGTTTCCTCGAGCTCGGCATCCAGCGGCGCCAGGCTCTGGTTCAGGTCTCTCACGCCATACTCCACCTGATCCGCGAGCAATCCCTCATACCGGTTTGAGGTCCAGCCCACGCCGGTGGGCAGGCGTGCGACGAGCTCTCCGTGCGCGCCGCTGGTATCCAGCGTGATATCTCCATCACGGCGGAAGGGCACGCCATTGAGCGTACCAAAGCGTGCCGCCAGATTGTCCGCGTGCAGGATCACGGTGCCGCTGGTATAGAAAGGCGGAAAGTCACCCGTGTAGGAGGCATCTCCCGCTTCTCCGAGCACCACATTGATCGTGGTGCCATCGCCATAATGCCAGTTGCTGATGCCATCCACCGTGCCGCTGTTGCTGTCGGGGGCGATGCTAAGCACCGCCTGGATCACGCCCGGGATTGCGACGCTCGGGATCACCGAGGGCGCGCCTGACATATGGCTAAAATGGGTGACGATGCTGCCGCTGCCAAAGGTCAGCCTGCCCGTGAAATGACTCAGGAAGGTGCTGGCGGAGGGCTCAGTATTGCCATTCTTCACCGTGCTGGTGGCGGGCACTTCAATGTGGCTGATCTGCACATCGAGATGATGCGTCTGCGGTTTGAGGATCGCGCTGGGGTCCAGATGGATCGTGCGTGTATAGTCGGCCCTGAAAGGTCCAGGCGGCGTGGAGACTGTACCTGTGTCGTCATGCCCATCGATGTTCACCGTGAAGGTGTTGTTGGTGACTGTGGTGCTTTGCGTCGCGCCAGAGTCGTCGTTTTTCAACGTCGGTGTCAGCGTGACGTCCAGGCCCACCGACTGCGGCGTGGTGTCCCAGCGATCATAGCGATAGACCGTGTAGCCGACATCCACCGGGATGGTGGTGCGCGTGGCGTCTGTCTCGAGAAGCCAGGAGCGATTGATCGAGACACTGGTGACTCGCGTGATCGCGTTGCGGTCATTGCTGGCCGGATCCGTGCCGGTGAAATGCACATAGGTGCCGCCCGGTGAACCCGTGAGGGTGTCTTGCAATCCTGCCGTGGTTTCGCGCAGCTCGGCCCGCAGACGGTAGAGGACACCTGGCTGAAGGGGCAGTGCCACGTTGCTGGTCACGTGCCCGCTCACGAAGCGTGTGTCCGGCACCGTGGTGATGGAGCCCATCACGGTGCTGCCCGTGGCCATGATGTTGTTGCTCGGATCGATCAGGCTCCACTGGATGTTGTAGCTGCCCGCCGTGTTGATGGTCACATTGGCCTGGGTGTCGATCTGGTGCCGATTGGTGGCGCCGAGGCCGTCCACCGCATCCGCAGCGATGACGTAACCGGGCGCGACATAGGCGGGCAGTGTGGTGCTGTTGATCGTGTTCTGGGCGCAGAGCAGCACGGGCCACAGAAGGATCAGGCAGCAAGCCAGGCGGGGGAAAGGCAGATGCATCGAGTGACGAGGGGTTTCCTTTTGATGCACCGTTCATGAGCCAAGGTTTCACTTCTTTTTTCGCCGAGGGTTATTTTGCCCGCGATGATCTCTCCGAGTCTCGCAGATCACTCCTCGTTCGGCGTCAAAGTGGGATCGATGCTGCGAGGCTGCGCCTCAGGCACCTGCAGATTCAGCAACACGCGGAAGCCATTCATCGGCTTGGCGCTGCCCATGGACTCGATCTGGCGGGACTGCGGCCTCATGCCACGTGGTACCACCGTGGCCCAGGAACCGCCGCGCAGATAGTAGTGCTTCCGCGGAGCATTCTTCGGCGCAGGCGCCTCCGTGTCCGTCCACTCGGCCAGATTTCCCGCCAGATCATAGAGGCCTAGTTGGTTAGGCGGATAGCTGCCCACCGGCGCCGTGCGCGTGTAGGCATCTTTTTCAGGCAAGGTTTTGGCACCGGCGGGCCAGAACGCATCCGCGACCTCCAGTCCGCCAAAATTCCCCTGCTTTTGCAAAAGCGGCATGTCGAGAAGGTTGTCCATCTTCGTGGGCGGCAGATCGAGATCAAACTCAAGCTCTGCCATGACGCTCCACTCCTCATCTGTGGGCAGGCGGTAGGCCTGACCCGAGGTGATGCGGCCCTCGATGCGCTCCTTCCAGGTCAGCCAGGCGCAGAAGAGACGCGCGTCCACCATGTCCATGCCGCAAACCGGATGATCCGGTGTCTGCTGGAAGCCTGGGCCTGGTTCACGCCAGGTCGGCGCGTCACCCTGAGGCGGCAGCAGCCCCTTCTCTCGCAGCTGCGTGACCTTGGGCCGCCGGGAGGCATCACGCATCTGGTTCTTCGGGCTGTTGCGTCCGGAACGCCAGTCAGGCAGCACCGCATTGTCCGCGGCAAAGAACACCTCAAAGTCCCGCATGCGCGTCTCCCAGATGGAGCAGAGATAGGCCGCCCCTGGCGCCGGGACAAACTTCATGCCCAGGCTGTTTTCCCACGGCTTCTCCCGCGTGGCGGTCGTGGCCGCCGGATAGTGAACCGCAGCCGCGCCGGAAGGGTGCGAGGTCAGCCAGGAACCCGCCGCAGCTCCCACCGCCAGCACCGCAAGCACGGCCGCCAGCAAACGCACGCGACGTTGCCGCACTTTTCGTTCGGCCAGGCTGACATGATGGCTCCAGACCTTGCCCACGGCCTCGGCCAGCTCCTTGACCGAACCCGTGCGGCCTGCGGGATCATCCACCAAGGCGGAAGCCACGATGGCATCCAGCCGTTTGTCCATGCCTGTGCGCTTTGACAGAGGCGTGAATTGTCCCATCGGCACGGCACCGGTCAGCAGCTCATAAAGCAGCACGCCCAGCGCATACACATCCGTGCGGGCATCCGCGGACTTCGCCCGCTGCGTGACCTCAGGCGCCACGTAGTACGGCGTGCCAAAAGTGTCGCGAGTCTGGGTGAAGCCATACGCGAAAGACTCCTCCGCCAACGTCTTCGCGAGGCCGAAGTCCGCCACCTTCACCGTGCCATCGAGTCCGATGAGGATGTTCGCCGGCTTGATGTCACGATGCACAAAGCCGCGCTCATGCGCATGCTGCACACCTGCGCAGACCTTGAGGAAGATGTCGATCGCGCGCTCCGGCTCCAGCTTCTGAGCGCGCAGCAGGCGGCGCAGGTCACAGCCGTCCACATACTCCATGACCAGGAAGTGACGTCCGTTTGGCATCTCGCCATGATCCAGCACCTGCACCACATTCGGATGATCGAGCTTGGAAAGCGCGGCCACCTCCGCCTCAAAGCGCGCCGTCGTCTCAGGATCACGCGTCAGACGGCCCGCAACCACCTTCATGGCCACCTCACGGGCCCTGGCCGTGAGCACGGCGCGGTACACCTCTCCCATGCCGCCACCGCCGATGAGCTCCACGATCTCATAACCCTGCACATTCAGGGACAGTGGGTTTTTCTCCTCAAGCTCCGCCTGATCACTCGCCAGGAAATCCAGCTGCACACTGCGCGCCACGCACTGCGCGCAGAGTCCGCCCACGAGCATCTTCTCCGGCTGCGGTTTCCCACAGCGCGGACAGGTGATCATGCTGGGGGCGGCTTCACTCATGGCTCATAACGCTTAACAAATAACGCAACTCCTCCTCCACATCTCCACCCGGTGGCAAAGTCACCGCCACCTCCGCGCGCAGCTCATCCGCCAGACGGCGACGTGCGCGATGCACCTCCAGCTTCACCTGCCCTTCCGACATGCCCACCAGCCGCGCGATCTCCGCATACGGCTTCAGCAGATCCGGGCTGATCAATCCGGCCTTCAGCTCCGCAAACAGCACCTTCTTCCCGCGCGCCGTGTAGCGTGACTCCATGTGCTCCAGGGCCGTGCGGATCACGCTCCAGGCCCAGCGCCGGTCAAACCATTGGTCCGCCGCTTCCGGCTCCCGCGGCACATCGAAGGTCTCCACATCATCCAGCGAGAGCTGCACCTTCCCGCCGCCGCGCTTCTGCCGGGCTGCATCACGACGCACACTGGCCAGATGATTCCGCAAAGACTGCCGCAGGTAGCTGCGCAGCCTCCCGCGTTCCGGGTTGGCGTTCTGCAGCCCTCCAGTGCCACTGATAAAGTGCGTCAGGAACTCCTGCGTCTCATCCAGCGCCTCCTCACGCTGGCAGCCGAGCGCACGCAGATAGGTGTAAATGGCGGGCCAGTAGTTTTTGCAAAAAACCTCCAGCGCCTCCTGGGCCTGCACATCTCCGCGCTGCACCTGCATCACCTGCGTCCAGGCCGTGATGGGAAAGGCGGCGCCTGCGGTGGAGGAACGGTGACTGCTCGCTGGCATGACCTCTTTTGTGTCAGAAAGGTCCTCCGGCCTCAAGGAGGAAGGAGGGGGAGAGGAAGAAGCCATGCGCACCCGGTGCGCTCTTTTCAGCCCAAGGTTTCAAAAATCCTTCGGGCTCTCATAAACCACCCGCTCGTTGGTCAGCGGATGCTTGAAGGCGACGCGCCAAGCATGCAGGCACATGGCGGGAGCATCGGCGGGAAGGGTCTGGGTATCACCCTTGATCGCTCCAGGCAGATACACCGGGTCTCCCTTCACGGGATGGCCGAGCTGCCAGAGATGCACGCGGATTTGGTTCGTGCGGCCGGTAATGGGCTTGGCCTCAATGAGCGAGGTGCCATCGGCATCACGGCTGATCACGCGGAACTCGGTGCGGGCTTCATCGCCGGACTCTTCATCGATCTCACGACTGCCGAGACCACCGGCTTCGGTGCTAATCGGCAGGTCACAGATGAACTCATCCTCCTCGGGATGGCCGGTGACTCGGGCGAGATAGGCTTTCTCCACCTCGCCACGCGCAAACTGGGTCTGCACCAACTTGGCAAAGTGTCGCGTACGCGCGAGCACCACGAGCCCGGTCGTGTTGGCATCGAGTCGATGACAGGCGCGCGGCTTCTGCGGGTCATAGGCCTCATGCAGGATGTGCTGCAGCGTGTTGCGGTTGTAGCGCCCGCAGGCATGCATGGGCAGAGGCGCGGGCTTCTCGATCACGATGATGGCCTCATCCTCGTGCAGCAGACGGATGTCCGCGTTCACGTCAGGTTCGGTGATGCCCTCATGCAGGCGGAAGAAGAACTCCCCTGCCCTGACGATCTGGTCTGGTGAGGCGGGCTGCTTCTGGTCATTGAGCAGTCGCCCCTTCTCAAACAGCGCCAGCCACTCCTCACGCGGCATGTAGGGGAAGATGGTGCAGACGGTGTCCAGCAAGGTGAGGCCATCGCAGCGCTCGGGAATGGTGAGCGGGCGATGGTTGTCATACGGCAGGCTGCCAGGCAGCGGGGTGGTGACGCGGCGGATGGCCTCCTGACTGCGCTGCAGGCTCTCTTTGCGCTGCTCTTCATCTGTCTTGAAGCAGTAGGGGCAGGACTTGCCCTCGACATAGCGCGGATCGCGCTGCTCCTCTTCGGTGAGCGGCGTCTGGCAGGTGAAACATTGGTTAGACTCGGTCTCGCGCAGAGCTGGGTCCACACCGACGCGTTGATCGAAGACGAAGCACTCGCCTTCCCAGTAGTCGCCACCGACTTCTTCAAAGTACTTCAGGATGCCGCCATCGAGCTGCCAGACCTGCTCAAAGCCTTCGCTCTCCAGAAACGGTGCCGCCTTTTCACAGCGGATGCCGCCGGTGCAGAAGCTGACGATGGGCTGCTTCTTCATCTCCTCTGGCAGATTACGCACCGCGTCCGGAAACTCGCGGAAGCTGTCGATGCCGATGACCTTCGCGCCTTTGAAGGTGCCGAGCTTCACCTCGTAGTCATTGCGCGTGTCCAGCAGAGTGATCGGCCTGCCTTCATCCAGCCAGCGCTTCAGTTCTGCGGCCTTCAAATGCGGCGAGGTGTACTTCGCCGGATCGATGCTCTCGACTCCGAACGCGATGATCTCCTTCTTGATGCGCACGAGCATGCGATTGAAAGGCTGGTGCTCGTTGAAGCTGTATTTGGGAGCGACGTCTTCCAGGCCCGGGATCTGGCGCAGCACCTCCACCAAAGCATCCACAGGCGCACGCTCACCGGCGATGAAGAAATTGATGCCTTCAGTGCTGATCAGGATGGTGCCCTTCAGCGCGTGCTCTTTGCAAAAAGACATCAGGCGCTCGCGCAGCGACTTGAGGTCACTCAGCGGCGCGAATTTGTAACAGGAGATGTTCGTGATGGGCAGATCGGAAACCATGGACGGGATTCCGTGGGCTGTGCGCGCCCCGGATGCAAGCGCCTGGAATGCACGATCCTGGAAATTTGTGCCCTGGTCTTGTCGTTCCAGCGGTCCCTCCATCCACCATGCGCCCGCTTTTCCACCACCTCCTCGCCACGCTGCTCGTCCTCGCCGGGGCCACCCAGGCCGCCCAGAGCCCCAATGTGCTCTTCATGATGGCGGATGACCTGAACAACAGCCTGGGCTGCTACGGCTCGCAGGTCAAAACGCCGAACCTGGACAAACTGGCCGCGCGCGGTGTGCGCTTTGAGAAGGCCGCCTGCCAGTTCCCCCTCTGCGGTCCGAGCCGGAACTCCATGCTGACCGGCCTCTACCCGAACAGCACCGGTATCCTCACGAACAGCCAGGTCTTCCGCCAGACCATCCCCTCCCACATCTCCCTACCGCAGGCCTTCCGCATCGGCGGCTACTTCGCGGCGCGCATCGGCAAGCTCTACCATTACGGCGTGCCTGTCTCCATTGGCACCAATGGTCACGACGACCCGGGCTCCTGGGAGCTGGAGCTGAACCCCGCCGGTGCCGATCGCCTCATCGATGAGCCGAACATCTTCAGCCTCCTCCCCGGCAACTTCGGCGGCACGCTGAGCTGGTATGCTTCTCCGTCACCTGATGAGAAGCACACGGACGGCATGATGGCGCGCGATGCCGCCTGGGTGCTGGAGCGCTGCGCGCGCGACAAGAGCCGCCCCTTCTTCCTCGCCCTCGGCTTCTTCCGTCCCCACACGCCCTATGTCTCGCCGAAGCAGTGGTTTGAAGGCTACCCCGTCGACAAGATGCCTGTCGTCAGCGGTGTGGAGGAGGATCAAAAAGACCTGCCGAAGCACGCGCTCGGCAGCTACAAGAAGGAGCAGGACAATCTCACCGATGACCTCCGCCGCCAGGCCGTGCAGGCCTACTTCTCCGCCATCAGCTACATGGACGCGCAGGCCGGCATCGTGCTCGACTCGCTCGACAAGCTCGGCCTAACCGAAAATACCATCGTCGTCTTCACCAGCGACCACGGCTACCACCTCGGCGAGCACGGCCTCTGGCAGAAGCAGAGCCTGTTTGAGGAAAGCTCCCGCGTGCCGCTGCTCATGGCCGGTCCTGGAATCAGCAAAGGTGCTGTGGCCAAAGCTCCGGTTGGGCTGATTGACCTTTATCCGACACTGGCCAGCCTCTGCGGCGTCAAGGCTCCAGAAAATCTCCAGGGTCAGGACCTTTCGGCCATTTTGAAGGACACCACGCAGACCGGTCGCGGCTGGGTGCTCAGCCAGGTGGTGCGTGGCGGCGGCTTCAAACGCGCCGGTGCCAGCGCTGCCAAAGGCGACAACGGCAAACGCATCTTTGGTTATTCCCTGCGAACACCCCGCTATCGCTACACCGAGTGGGATGAGGGCAAGGAAGGCCGGGAGCTGTATGATCATGAGACGGACCCGAAGGAGATCACGAACCTGGCTGACAAGGCGGAGCATGCGGCGACGGTGAAGGAGCTCTCTGGTCAGCTTCAGGCAGCGGCTAAAGGGACGTTCCCAGCGGATGGTGTGACGCCGAAGGTTTCTGAGGCTGGGATGTGGTCTCCCAATTTGACGAAACCATAAGGGGTAACAAGGCCCAGGGCTCCTCACGGCGTCAGGTAGGCTAGGGAATGGAATATCTATGCTCACACGGAACTCTTCCAGAGACGGCGGCGGGATGATCCAACTACAAAAGTGTTAAAAGTTAGGTCGGCCTGACGTCTAGACTTGTCTTCGTCCCTTGTCCTAGTTCATTTCTAGGAGCGCCTAGGCCAACCAACCCATTTCCGCCTTCATGCTCAAACGCACTCTGATCAGCGCGCTGTCTTTTTTGTCCGTGGTAGCGACCACGCACGGCGTGAATCTCATTTGGAACGGAGGCGGCGCGACTGACAACTGGTCCAGCGCGCTGAACTGGTCCGGAGTTTCCTTCACGGCAGGAGACACCCTGCAGTTCGGTGGCAGCACGCGTCTGACGCCCGCGAATGACCTGGCGGTGGATACCGTGGTGGGCGGCATTGATTTCACCAACGACACTTTTCCAAACACCTCTGCCTTCACCCTCACTGGCAATCGCATCATCCTGGGTGGCAATATCACCACGGCTGCCATCACGGGCGGCGCGTTCAATGCGGCGATCACGGACCAGATCAATCTGGACATGGTGCTGAATGCCACGCGCACCATCACCTTGAACAACAGTGCGGACAAGATTCACAACCTAACCATCAATGGTGCGATCAGTGAGACCGGCGGCAGCTCTGGGCTGAATGTGCTGGGCGGCTCACGACTGACGCTGGCGGGCTCCAATACTTATTCAGGGCCGACAATCCTAGGTGGCACGGCGGTGGTGGTGTTTTCTCATGCGAATGCCCTCCCGGGAGGCATGGCTGCGGCAGGCGGCACCAGCGCGCTGACCATCTCGGGTGGCATCGTGGGTCTCGGTGCCAGTGATTTCACGCGTGGCCTGGGCACGGGTGTGGATCAGGTCCGATGGACCACGGCGGGTGGGTTCGCGGCCTTTGGTGCGGACCGTGTGGTGAACATCGGTGGTGGAGGCTCCACGATGACATGGAATGCCGGCGGTTTTGTGCCGACAGGCCAGGCGCTGCTCTTTGGCCATAGCAATGGCACGGATTCACAGGACTCCACACACATGGTGAGCTTTCAGAATCCGCTCGATCTGAATGGGGCCGTGCGCACCATCACGGTGAATGATGGCAACGGCAGCACGAATGCGCTGATCGATGTGGATCTCACCGGCGGTGTGATCAATGGCACGGGCACAGGAGGACTGACTAAGAGCGGTGCTGGCACCATGAGGCTCTCGGCGGCGAGCACCTACACGGGCCAGACCTATGCGAATGGCGGCGTGCTGCTGCTGAACCACGCGAACGCCGTCCCTGGAGGCATCGGCACAGCCGGCGGCACGAGCAATCTGCGCCTCGGTGGTGGGGGTGTGATCGGACTTGGCGCGGGAGACTTCACCCGCGACCTGGGGACGGGAGTGACGCAGGTGCAGTGGACGGGTAGTGGCGGTTTCTCGGCAAATGGCGCGGATCGTGTGGTGAACATCGGCGGCGCGGGTGCCACGATGACCTGGGGCGCGGGCGGCTTCGTGCCGAGTGGAAGCTCGCTCTATCTCGGCACCACGTCCGCGACGCACACGGTGGATTTTCAGAACCCGATCGACCTCGGTGGCACGACCCGCGGACTGGAGATCGGCGAGGCGGTCTCGGTCCCCGTGGACGCGATCATCAGCGGAGCCATCAGCGGCACGGGAGGCCTAACCAAAAACGGCGATGGGACACTGGCGCTGACCTCAGCAGCGAGCACCTACACGGGCCAGACATATGTGGCGATCAACACTCTGCGCGCGACGAAGCTTTCGGACTTCGGCCAGGCCAGTTCCCTGGGCGCTGGCGTGGCAGGCGTGCCGATCATGATGAGCACGCAGTTCCGCACCGGCACCCTGAACTATCTGGGCACGGGCGACAGCAGCGACCGCACCTTCATGTTCGGCCCGAGCAATGCGACCTATGCCAACGGCGGCGTCATTCAGAACAATGGCACGGGCGCGCTGACTTTCACGGCGGCAACTTTCAATGATGCCATCCCAGGGGTGAGCGTGGCGCGCACGCTGTTCCTGGGCGGGGTGAATGCTGGCATGAACACGATCTCCGGGGTCATTCAGAACTCGAGCACCGGCACGGGCGGTCTGCTGAATGTGACGAAGCAGGATGCAGGCACCTGGGTGCTTTCGGGTGCGAACACCTACAGTGGCACCACCACAGTCTCGGCAGGGGCTCTGCACATCAACTCCACCTCCGCCATCGGCACGGGGCCGCTGACACTCAGCACCAACAGCACGATTGACAACAGCAGCGCCGGGCCCATCACGCTGACGGCGGCAAATGCGGTGACGTTTGGCAGTTTCACTTACGGTGGCACGCAGGATCTGAGCTTTGCGAATGGCACGTCCCTGATAACCGGCGGCAGGACGATCACGCTGGGCGGCACGGGCCGCACGCTGAACCTCGGCCTGCTCACCCTGACGACTGCGACCAGCACCCTGGCCGTGAATGAGACGGGCGGCAGCCAGTTGAAGTTCACGGGCATCGTTCTCTCCGAAAGCAATCAAGCGCGAACCCTGGCCATCGCCGGCAATGCGGATGTGGAAGTCACCGGGCCGGTCACGGATGGTCCGGGCACCGGCGCGGACAACCTGAGCTACACGGGCAATGGCAGCCTCAAGCTCAGCAGCAACAATAGCTATACCGGCACCACGACAGTGAACAACGCTGCAGGCGTGCTGACGCTCAGCGGATCCAGCACCACGACCTTGGTGACTGTGTCCGCAGGCACGCTGAACATCAATCATGCGAGCGCGATCGGCTCTGGCATCCTGGACATCAACGGCGGCACGATCAACAACACGAGCGGCGCAGCGATCACCGTGGCCACGGCGAATCTGGTGACGCTGGATGCCAATTTTACTTTTGGCGGCAGCAGCGATCTAAGCTTTGTGAATGGCACTGCCTCCACCTCTGGCGGCCGTACGATCACGCTCAATGGCACAAGCAAGACACTGGCCTTTGGCGCCCTGAGCATGACAAACACGCTCACCACCACGGTGAATGATGCCGGCACGGGTAACAAACTAGCGTTTGGCGGACTGGTGCTGGCGGACAACAACCAGGCCCGCACGCAGACATTCACCGGCAGCGCTGCCATCGACATCACAGGAGCCATCACGGACGGCACGGGCACAGGAGCGGATGCGCTGAGCTACACGGGAAGCAACGTGATGCGGCTCATGGGAGCGGGAAGCTACACCGGCACGACCACGGTCAACACACCGACTGGCATCCTGCGCACAACCTCCACGGGAAGCCTCGGCAGTGCGGCGGTGACGGTGGTGCAGGGCACCCTGGAGCTTAACAACGCCGCGCAAACGGTCGGTGTCATTACTTTTGGTTCGACCACCAACACCCTCCAGACTGTGGCGGCAACGATCAATCTCGGCACAGGCACCACTCTGACGCAAACGAGCACCTTCATTGCCAATGATAACGTCAATGGCCAGGCCGCCTTCATCAGCGGCGGCAGCATCGACCTCAATGGCACGCGCACGTGGACCGTGGATGACAGCGCGGGTGTGGATGCGGATCTGACGGTCTCCTCTGCCATCAAGGACACCGGCACGGTCGGCACCTTCACGAAGAATGGCCCGGGCCGCCTCGTGCTCAGCGGCAACAGCACTTTTGCCGACACCTTCGCCATGACAGACGGCATTGTGCGCATCGAGCATGCGAATGCTCTCGGCGCCACGACCGGCGGCACCACCCTCACCAGCGGACGTGCGCTGGAGCTCTCTGGCGGCATCACCTTTGCGGCAGAGAACCTGTCTCTCACGGGCACCGGTGTGAGTTCGGGTGGCGCGCTGCGCAATGTCAGCGGCACGAATGTGTGGACGGGCACGATCGACCTCGCCGGTGATGCGCGCATCAACGCGGATGCAGGCACGCAGCTCACGGTTTCTGCCATCACCGCAGGTGGCGCGAGCCGTGACGTCACCTTTGGCGGCAGTGGCGATATCATCGCGAGCGGCAAGATCGGTTCCGGCGGTAGCACACCCGTCGATCAGGTCCTCAAGGACGGCAGCGGGACGCTCACGCTGAACAATACAAACAATGACTTCACCGGAACCTTCACCGTGAATGATGGCACGCTAAAGCTGGGTGCCACCCAGGTCATTCCAGATGCGGAGAGCCTGACCGTGAACAAGGGCACGGTGGACCTCAATGGCAATGCTGAAACCATCAACGCGCTGAACCTCGGCAATGCCACGACGACTGTCGCAGGCAACACAGCGAGCATTGTGGATGGCGCCACGGGAGGTGTTCTCAGGCTCACGAACCTGGTGACGTACAATCCAGGCAGCGCCGGGTTTGAAAACGGGCAGGCGCTGATCTCCGCCAATCTCGACCTGAACAACGCCTCGCGTACTTTTGCCGTGAATGACAACGTGACGTTGAGCGAGGAGATGCACGTCTCAGGCATCATCAGCAACAGCGGCGCCACTGCCTCAGGCATCAGCAAGAGCAATGGTGGCACTTTGATCCTCTCGGGGGCCAATACCTACAACGGCAACACGGCCGTGAACGCAGGTGTGCTGCGCGTGGCACACAATCAGGCCATGGGCACCACCGGCACGGTCACCCTGGCGAATACAGATGCGGTGCTGGAGCTCGCGAACGGCGTGAACATCTCTCGCGCCCTCACGGCTTCCGACACCGGGAATAACAAGGAGTTGCGGCTGCAGGCCGGTGCCACCAGCGCGACCTACAGCGCCAACGTCACCTTATCGGAGACCACTGCGGGCAATTTTGACGTCACGGCTGGAACGGGCGGACGCTTCACGGTGAGCGGTGTTGTCGGCGGCACGGGTGCAGCAGGCCTTTCGAAGGAAGGTGCGGGCACGGTGGTGCTCACGAACACGAACACCTACAGTGGCGGTACCAGCGTCAATGCAGGCAAACTGGAGGTGAACAACGGCAGCGGCAGTGGCACGGGCACTGGGACGGTCACCGTGGCCAGTGGAGCCATGCTGGCAGGCGATGGTGCGATCACCGCAAACAGCGGTAATTTCGTGTTCATCAACGGCACCCTGCAGGTGGGCGCTTTCGGAGCCACGCAGGGTTCTGACTTTAGTCTGACCACCAGCGGTGCAGGCAGCACGGATTTCGAGGCCACCAGTGTCCTCTTGATGGAGCTCTGGTCCACCACGGGCACGGATCAGACGGCACTTCTCGCCGCCGCTGACATGCTGCGTTTGTTTGGCACGGTGGACATCACAAGCGGTGCCACCCTGAAGCTCGACAACCCCAACGCGGTCGCCTTTCAGGCCGGTGACATGTTCCGCCTCTTTGACTGGACAGGCACGGGCACGCGCACCGGAACCTTCACGGTGGACGGCAGCGCGCTGAATCTCACACCGGGGCTGAGTGTCGATACCACGAACCTGTACAGCACCGGCACCATCAGCATCACGACCACGTCCATCCCGGAGCCGGGACGGACGATGCTTCTCATGCTGGGTTTGGCAGCCATGTTGAGGCGGCGGCGGGCATAAGGCTGTCTTTCCTGCCTTTTCTGCCAAAGTCATGACTCCGCGTCCGTTTCAGCCTGTGCTCCGCATCGCACTGCCATGAAAATCGCCACCAAACGTCATCTCGACCGTCGCTCCTTTCTGCGCGGGACGGGAGCCGCGCTTTCGCTGCCGTTCTTGGAGGCCATGGTGCCTGCCTTTGCCACACGTGCCCAGGCCGCCGCGAGACAGCCACCCCCGCGGTTTCTGGCCATGTGCGCCACGCTGGGCTTTCACACGCCGTTTTTGTTTCCGCAAGAGACGGGCGCCAACTACATGCTCACGCCTTATCTGGAGCCGCTGAAGGATCTGCGCGGTGATTTTTCCGTGATCTCCGGGCTCCAGCATCAGGAGCAGAATGGCGCGAACGGACACACGTCCGAAATGACCTGGCTGACCTCGGCCAAGCATCCCGGATTGGCGGGATTCAAGAACACGATCTCCATCGATCAACTCATCGCTGAGCGCATTGGCACGCAGACACGCTTTCCAAGCTTGGTGTTAGGCACGGGCAATGAGTCGCTGTCATGGTCGGCGAGCGGTGTGCCGCTGCCGGCGGAGAGCTCGCCCTCCAAAGCCTTTCAGCAGCTTTTTGTCGATGGCACACCGAAGGAGATCGAGGCGCAGGTGCGCGGCTTGAAACGAGGGCGCAGCATTCTGGACACGGTCATGGGGCAGGCCAAGAAGCTCCACGGCGAACTCGGCAAACGCGACCAGGAGAAGCTGGATGAATACTTCAGCGCGGTGCGTGATCTCGAGGGTCGTCTGGTGCAAAACGAGGAGTGGGCGCAGAAGCCAAAACCGAAGGTGGATGCCAAACCGCCGACGGACATCCAGAGCCGCACGGATGCGATCGGCAAGATGAAGCTCCTGCAGGATCTCGTGCTGCTGGCCCTGCAAACGGACAGCACCCGCACAGTCACTCTGCGTCTCAGTGGCATGAATGCCGTGCCGGAAATCGAAGGGGTGAAGAACGATTGGCACAACCTTTCTCACCACGGTCAGGATCAGGCGAAGATTGATGAGTTGAAGGTCATCGAGACCGCTGAGTTTGCCGCGCTGGGTGACTTCCTGCGCAAGCTCAAGACCATCCAGGACAATGGCCGTCCACTACTGGACACGACGTCCGTCCTCTTCGGCTCCAATCTCGGCAATGCGAGTGCGCACAGCACCGCAAACATCCCGATGCTCTTCGCCGGTGGTGGCTATAAGCACGGCCGCCACATCGCCGTGGACAAGGAGAAGCACGTGTTTTCGAATCTCTTCGTGTCCCTCGCCCAGCGCATGGGCGTGGAGGCGGACAAGTTCGGCTTCAGTACCGGCGTGCTGGACATTGATCAGGCGTGATGCCGGACGTCAGAGCCGGAGCTTGCCTTCGATGGAGTCATCCATGGTCTTGCCCATGGCTGCACCGACCATCATCTTGATGCCGGCGACCATGTTGCCATGCTTGGTGTCCCAATAATAGCCATCGTTAGGCGTGACTTTGATCACAGTGATACGTGGATCATCCACGCCTTCGGTGAACCAGGTTTTCACCACGAATTCCCACAACTCTTTGATCTTGGCCTTGTCACGCGAAACGGTGGCGTGGCCATTGAGCAGCAGGAAGTCAGAGTGGGCGGTGCCCTGGAAGTAGAGCTTCACCGAGGGATCGGTAGCCAGTTCGAGGTTCTTGTGACTGTCATCAGCGCTGAGAAACCAGAGGTTTCCTGCGTCGTCCACCTGTTGCACGCTCATCGGCCGCGCCCCACTGGAGCCGTTGGTGGCGATGGCCGTGCAGAAGAAGCAGGTCTGCGCTTTTTTGACGATGGTTTTGATCTCGTCGATGGCGGCTTGGCCGCTGAGATCGGCGTGATTGTCTTCGGTTTGCTGGCGATTGATGGAGTCCATGGCGTTTTTACCCATTGATCGTGGAAACCGGGGTGGGTGGTTGTCTGAGAGCAGCCTCAGGTCAGCTGCTTTTGGCCTCCCCCTTTTTTTCACCTGGGGAGAGTTCAGCTCCACAGAGTCTGACAGAAGAGCGTGCGGATGACAAAACCATGCTTGCGGCGCTATGTCTGGCTGGGCTAGTTCATTTGGATGGTCGCCAGAACGTATTCAGCCACCCTTGTCGGCGTTGACGCTGTCGAGGTCGAGATCGAGTCCCATGACGGGGGTGGTAATCCCAAGATGTTCATCGTGGGGCTGCCCGATGCCTCGGTGAAGGAAAGCCGCGAGCGGGTGACGGCGGCCATCTCCTCCTGCGGTTTCGCGATGAATGACGGCGTCACCACCGTGAATCTGGCGCCTGCGGATCTGAAGAAAGAAGGCCCGGGTTTCGACCTTCCCATCGCCATCTCACTGATCGCCCACCGCTCCAAGATCCCGATCAAGGTGCTGGCGGAAACGGCTATGATCGGAGAACTGGCTCTGAATGGTGAACTGCGACCCGTACGCGGTCTGCTGGCCGTGGCTCTGGAGGCCCGTCGCCGAGGCCGCAAACGTCTGCTGGTCCCCAAGCGTGCGGCGGTGGAGGCCAGCGTGGTGGCGGGCATCGACATCATCGGCGTTCAGCATCTCCGTGAGGTGGTGGACTATCTGAAGGATGAGATCACCCTGACACCTGAACCCTGCCGGGCCACGGAGTTCTTCAGGGGTGCCTCCCAGTACGACATCGATTTTGCCGACGTGAAGGGCCAGAGCTACGCCAAGCGCGCCATCGAGGTGGCGGTGGCAGGAGGGCACAATCTTCTCATGGTAGGGCCTCCGGGAACAGGGAAGTCGATGATCGCGAAACGGATCGGCACGATTATGCCACCGATGACCGAGGAGGAAGCGATTGAGACGACGAAGATCCACAGCGTAAGCGGGCTTCTCACTGAGGAGCGGTCGTTTGTGGCCACCAGGCCGTTTCGCTCTCCACATCACACGATCAGTGATGCGGGCCTTCTCGGTGGGGGCAGCAATCCCGGTCCTGGTGAAATCTCCCTGGCTCATAATGGCGTGTTGTTTTTAGACGAACTGCCGGAGTTTCGCCGCAGCACCCTGGAAGTCCTGCGCCAACCGCTGGAGGATGGCAAGGTGACCATCTCTCGCGCCTCAGGCACCATGACCTTTCCTGCGGCAGCTCTCCTAGTCGGGGCCATGAATCCTTGCCCTTGCGGTTTCTACGGAGATTTGAAGCGCGCCTGCCGCTGCACGACGCCGATCATCCAGCGGTACCGCCAGCGCATCAGCGGACCGCTCCTGGACCGCATCGACCTGCATGTGGATGTGCCGCTGGTAGACTACAAAGCTCTGGCAGACACCCAACCAGGAGAGCCTTCTGAAACCATCCGCCTGCGTGTCGAAAAAGCGCGCGCGGTGCAGACGGAGCGGTTCAAAGGCCACAAGGGCATCCACACCAACAGCGTCATGACTCCACGCCTAACCAAAAAGTATTGTGAGCTGGATGCGGAGTGCGGCGCGCTGATGGAGCATGCCATGGGTGAGATCAGCTTTTCCGCCCGCGCGCATGACCGCATCCTGAAAGTCTCCAGAACCCTCGCCGACCTCAAAGGCCTGGAGCGCATTGATGCGGACTGCGTGCTTGAAGCCGTCAACTACCGCACGCTGGACCGCAATCTCTGGAGCTAATGTGTGGCTCACCTGTCATCCAGGCCCTGCTTGCGGATGGCATCGACGATCTCGAGGAGTTTCTTGGCGAGAGGGGCGGTGAGATACCAGTGGACGTTCTCTCCATACTCATCCGTGGCGAGCTGGGTGTAACCGGGGCATTGGCCGCCACGCCACCAGCGTGGCAGGCCGAGGTCAGGCTGCTTGTACAAGGCGGTCTTGATGAGCTTCACTCCTTCCACGCATACTTGGGATATTGTGAGGAGAGCGTGCGGACCGCGGTTGATAATGGCTGCGAGGGGCCTACAACTGGTTGCGAGCCTTCGTGTCGGTGCCTGCATGAAATGCAGGTCTACTAGATTTCGAAGATTGGTTTCTATCATGCATCAGACTTCAGCTCAAACACTTCTCGTGCCCTTTGGCTGGGAACAACGTTTTGAGATGCTGGAGAAAGTCGGCGCAGGTGCGATGGGGCAGGTCTGGCGCGCACGTGACACCGTGACGGATCGTGTGGTGGCTTTGAAGTTGCTGGATTCCTCGCGGGTCGGAGATGATCAGGCGCTCGCCCGCCTGGAGATCGAGGGGGAGACGCTCACGAAGTTACGAGACGCCGGTGCTCATGAGAATGTGGTGCCGGTCATCGACTTCAAAATCACGGGGGAACATTTCTGTCTGGTCATGGAGTTCATCCCTGGGCTGGACTTGAAGAGGTGGTGCTCCACGCATCGGCTCAGTCTCAGGGAACGGGTGAGGCTTATCTCCCTGGCGTCCCGCGCGGCGGGCTGGTTTCATGGCCTGGGTGTCGTTCATCGCGATCTGAAGCCTGCGAACATCCTTGTCAACGCCGTCACGTCCCAGCCCATCATTGTCGATTTCTCCATCGCCAAGGTGGAGGACACGCTCACCCTCACACTGACCAACGAAGCGCTCGGCACGGTGCCTTACATGGCGCCGGAGCAGTTTGACCGTCGCCGCTGTCCCATCTCCCCGGCCACGGATGTGTATGCGCTGGGAGCCACGCTCTACGAGCTGCTGACGGAGGTGCCTCCGCACCCGGGCGACATGATGGTCATCATCCAGCGTCACAACGACGAGGTGCGCCCGGCGCGCCCCTCCGCGCTGAATCCAGCCATCTCGCGTGACTTGGAGTGTCTCCTGCTCAAATCCCTCTCCCACCACCCCGCGGATCGCTACGCGGACGGCACGGAATTCGCGGAGGATCTGGACCGCTTCCTGGAGGGTCGGCCGGTGCGCGCGCGCCCGGTCTCCCGTCTGGTGCATCTGATGCGTCAGGCGCGGAAAAGGCCCGCGCTTTCCGCGATGGTGGCCCTCGCCATCGGGCTGGGATTGCTGGCGTTTGGCAGCGTGCGAAATCAGATCCGGGAGCAGGAGCTTTTTAAGCTGGAAGGACAGATCACAGCGGCCATGCAGGACATCGCCTGGCCGCAGGACAGCCTTGGCCGGGCCTCACACCTCTTGGACGAGCTGATGCAGCGCTCGCCCATGCGCGCCGCCGTCATGCGGCAGCGCCTCCTTGATGACGTGATCAGTGATGTCACCAGCACCTTGCAAAAAAACCACATTCTGGAGGGCGAATTCACCTGGATGCACAGCCAGGCTGTTCCCTGGCTGCGGAAGCAGGGCAGGGATGAGGATGCCACGCGTCTGGAAGCACTCGTCCGGCAATGTCTGTCCCGCTGGGAAGTTCTTGATGAGCTGGCCGCGCCCTTTGAGCATCTCGACCGCTGGTTCCCACGGGGCGAAGTGTCTTTGGAGCAGGGCCTTCTACGCGTCTCCCACGCGGAGAAGGGGCTGGATCCAGTCGTCATCCGTGAAGGACTGCCCCTGCCTTTGAAGGTCACTGCCGCACTAGTGGTGGACCCTTCGGAGTTCCGCTCCGCCGGCCTGGGCATCTCCTTTGCCAACGTGGACACGCACGCCGTTTTTTGCCGTGCCTCCGCCGCCCCGACGGCGGTCCTGGCGGCGCTGGAGGAGCCGCCTGTGACCCCGGATGATTTCCTCCTGTTCATCCAGCAAAGCCGCGAAATGCTCGCGGTCAAAAATGTGGGGGCTGTCCCCATGACTGGCAGCACGCTCCAGATGAGCCTGCGCCTTGAGACCCGGCAGATCGAGCTCACCATCAATGATAACACTCACCAGCTCCTGGTAGATTCAGATGCCGCGATCGGCAGCACCCACGGAAGAAACACCTGCCTGCTACTGTGGCCGCCAGGGGCCGGCCTGCGGGTTGTCACCGTGAGCACCAAACAAGGCGCTGCCAGTCCGCTGGAGGAAGCGGATCTGCTGTTCCTCCAGTCACGATGGCTCGACGCCCTGCATCTCTATGAAGCTCTGCGTGGTGATCCCGTCTACGGCCCCGAAGTGGAGCATAAACGCGCACTCTGCCTCATGCGGATGAACCGGCGTGAGGAAGCGATGGGTCTGTGGCGGCAGCTCAGCCAGGAGCCGGCGGGTGGCAGGTGGCGGGATCATGCCGCCTACCAGCTCTGGGCGCAGACGGTGGTGGCCCGTGGAGTCACCGCTGCGGCGCCCCTGCTGACCAGCGTGCCAACGAAACTGCCCCGCAGCACGCTCTGGGAGTATGGCCGGAAGCTCGCCACTCAGGTGGAGGACAAATATGCACGGGAAGGTTACGGCATAGGCTTTCCCGGTGTGAATCCCGCGCGCGTCTCCAATGGCATGCGGGTCTTCCAGATGCTGTGCAAACCGACCCTGAAGACAGCCAATGCCTTTGGCCTGGTGATGCACATGGCCCGGCTGGACGAAACGGCCCGGCAGTTGTTTGACAAGGCACTCCGCCTCCCGGCCAGCATTGACCTGAACGAGAACAATCAGCGCTATGTCTCCAACTGCCTGGATGGGTGGCTGCGCATTTCCCCTTCCGAGAGCACTCCCGCCCTGGAGGCGATTCTGAAAAACTGGTGTGCCACTTATCCGGCAGACGCCACTTTCCACTGCATCGCTGACACGGAGGCCGCGCGTCGTGCCGCGCGCGGCGGTGATCTGGCTGCCGCCCTGCCGTTTGTGGCACACACACCTGCTACTGCTGAGGACCGCCGGCGCGTCACCGCCAGTCTGGTGGAGGGCATGATCCACCGTCTTCAAGGGCAGGAGACATGCGCGCAGCAGGCCTGGCGGAAAGGCTTGGATCTTGCCCGCACGGTCCAGTTTCGCAGTCCCGTGCACCTTTGTGATTGCGTGCTGCTTCACAGCCTCACGCACACATGGGACGTGGAGTCCGTCAGTGGCGTGATCGGCAGATTGATGAGCATGAACCAAGGCTCGGAAGCCAATCAGGGCCGCAGCATGGCTCTCAGCCGTTTTCAGACCACCTTCCTGGCCGCTCCCGGTTTCATCCAGACACTGAACAGCCTGTCCGGCCTGAGCAGTGACTTTTCCCGGCTGGCGGAAGACTACGTCCTCTGCCGGGAGACACCGCGCAGCCTGATCCAGTCCTTTTATCGCCAGCTTTTGACTCATTGGTTCCTTGCCACGGCCTTCCCTGCGGCACCCACGCAGGCTGACATCACCCGCACCCAGCAGGCCGTGGCCGACCTCGTCACTGAAATGGCCGTGCGCCCTGATGCCGACAGTGCCGATTTTTTCAGCTACCTTCAGGCTTGGAATGATCCCGCCGTCGCGCCCGAAATTCTTACCTCAAACTACTCCTACCCGCCGGTATTGGTGGAAAACTTGAAGTGGCTGCTGAAGCAGCGGCACCGCCTGTAGCCCTGCCCGTAGAAACTCGAGTGCGAGCCTGTGCTTTTCCCTCACCCTCTATCTTCCGAGGATGATGGACCCCGTGTTAGGATCCAGTCCAGGACCGGAGTTGAAGAGGAGATCCATCATGCGGCGCTCCTGATCGGTCATGGGCTTGGCCTTGCGTTTGGGCACGGTGCTGGCCGCGGGCTTTGCAGACGGCGCACGCTGCGCGACCGGGTTGGAGCCGCTCGCCGGATAAGCTGGAGCACGTGTGTTCGGGTAGGCAGACGGATAACCGCCTGCATAGCGCGGCATGCGCTGAGCGCGGTAACCATGATTGCTAAAATGCATCCCGTTTGAGGTCCTGATGTTGAACGGCACGGGGCCGTAGCAGGATGTCAGAAGGATGGTGGGAAGTGTAAGAGTCAAAAAGAAGAGAAGGTTACCGAATTTCATAAGACCTGGGGCGGCTAATGTTGCCTCAACTCCAATAACCAAATTTGGATGGATGCGGTGACAGTGACACTTCACTTTAGTCCAAGGAAATTCTCGCTTGGCGTGCTTTATTCACGCTTGAGAAGTCCTCTGGTTTTGAGGCGTTCAATTGCTTGTTGTCGCCCTAGTGTCAATCCGTCGTAGAACCCATCGTCCAAACCGCAAACTGGTGCCTGAACCACATCAAAGGCAAGACATACCGGGTTATTGGGCACTTTCTTTAGTGACGCCTCAAAGATTGCCGTAGCAATGTCCAATAGTGTGCCAGCATCTCCAAACATCTTCACGTTGCCATCTATCGGATCAGGAACTCCGTAAAGCTCATGGGCTCGCAAATACGCCCCAATGAAAAGTAAATTGGTCATTCCAAAACCTTGCAAATGGCCAATAAATCTACCCAGCTGATATCCGACTGGACCATTTGCAACTGTATCCACAATCAGACCGTATTCCAGAGCTGACCCGCCTGTTGGATCCACAAGATTCGTCGGGCTGTTGAACACATAGCGATATAAGTTTAAGTCGCCCCCGCCGAAGCCCAGTTGATCTTCGCTATTAAAAGCATGCGTGGACGATGATCGAAAGCGTGTGCGGTAATAGATTTGTTCAGAAGAGGCTGAAGCGTGTTCTCGTCCGCTGAAGCCGAACCTTTGCTTGTCTGTAAGATCACTCAGACCACCATTTACATGGCCGAACGAACTATATCCGATCACTGCCACTGGGGCGCCAAGCCTATCGTTGATCTGACGGACCGAACCAATTTTGTCACCGATTGACCAGTGAGTTGAATATGAGTTCGACCACTTTGCATAGATGACATCCAATGAGTCTCCAAACAAATATCGGGCAACCACGACACCTCCAGTACTGTAATCCGCCCAAGCATTGTCTGCGTGATACACAATATGGGTCACTGTTGCATTCGAGTTGATGGCGATGCGCCGGTCCAGGGCGTCATAAACGAAGGCTTGTGAATCGAGCACTGTTCCTCCAGCCGACGCACGCTCGATGATGGAGGTGGTGCGGCCGCGGTGGTCGTAGGTGAAGGTGGTGACTTTGCCGGTGGTGATCTCGGTGCGGGTGGTCATGTTGCCTTCGGCGTCGTAACCATAGTTAGACAGGCCATCGCTCTGTAGGCGGTTGGCGGTGCCGGTGGTGTAGCCGGTGTGGAGGTGGGAGGAGGTGCGGTTGCCGGACTTGTCGTAGTTGTAAAACTCGTCCGGATAGGCTGCGGCACTGTGGTCAGCCGTGAGGAGCTGGCCCGAGGGATCATAGGTGTAGGTGGTGCTGTTTCCCTGGCTGGACTGGGCGGTGACCTGCCCTTCGAAGTCGTAGGTGTAGGTGAAGTTGGTGCCGGCGTTGTAGAGCACGCCAGTGCCATCACGGTGCTGGATCTGCTTCACCCAACCCTGCGGGGCAATCTGGTCATAGGTGGTCTGGCTGACGAGGTTCGTCAGGGTGCTGTCGGCATAACGTTTGATGTGGGTGATCTGTCCGCGGCCATTGCGGTCAAGGTCCACGCTGGCATGGCTGATGCCGCCGCCCGTCCAGATGAAGCGGTCACTGCGGCCGCGCACGTCGTGGGTGGTCTGCACCCGCACGCCATCACTGTCGGTCACGGAGGTGAGGCGTCCGTCTTGGTCATAGGCGTGGAAGAGCGTGACCTCGGGTGCTCCCGGAGTGCCTGCGTTGGACACCTGGGTCACCTGGCTGTTGCTGTCATACCACCACGTGTATGCGCTGTCTGGATCCTGGATGTGGGTGCGGCGTCCGAGCCCGTCATACGTGATGCCGATGGTGCGGAGGATGCTGTCATCGGGGGCATGCCAGAGCTCGGCCGCGGGCTGGTTGCGGTCGTTGTAGACGAAGGTGCGCTTGCGGCCATTGCGGTCGGTGATGCTGGTGGCGTTCCCGGCCGCATCATAGACGACCTGGGTGCTGGCGCCGGCGGCGTCACGACGGCGGGTCATGCGCCCGTCACGATCAAAGGTGAACTCGGTGCGGTTGCCCACGGGATCCATGAGCGCGGTGAGATGCCCGTCGTCATCATACTCGTAGCTGACCAGCACGTCGTTGTTGTCATTGGCATCGTTGGTCAGGATCTTGATCTCACGGGTGAGGCGGTTTCTCTCATCGTAGATGAACTTGGAGATGCGGCCGAGGCGGTCTGTGCGCTTGAGGAGGTTGTTGTTGGCGTCGTGCTCAAAGGTGGTGACTTTGCCATCATGGTCCGTCTCGCTGAGCTTGCGGCCGTTGGCATCGTAGGTGGAGCGGGTGATGGCCCCGGTCTCATCGGTGACCTTGGTGACCTGGCCCAGCTTGTTATACTCCAGCAGCTTCGTGCTGCCATCCGCGTAGGTGATTTTCGAGGGGCTGCCACAGGGGCATCCGGCGGTGTAGTCAAAGGCGGTCACATGGCCCTCGAAGTCCGTGGCGGAGATGAGACGGCTCTGGGTGTCATAGACAAAGTCACGATGATGGCCGGCCGCATTGGTGATGCGCGTGAGGCTGCCTGCGGCATCATAGGTGGCGGATTCAGAGAGCTGGATCGTTCCATCGGCGCTGCGGCGCTGAAAGGAGGTGATCTTGTTGAGGGAATTGTAAACGTAGCTGGTGGTGGCTCCCAGCGCATCCACTTCCGCGGTCTTGTTGCCACGACTGTCATAAGTGGAGGTGATGCGTCTGCCGAGCGGATCCACCACAGCCGTCTCCTTATCTGGATTCGCCGCGTCCGCATACTCGTAGCGGGTGATGCCCCCCTCGGGCTTGCGTTCCTCCAGGAGACTGCCCCGCTCATTGTAGACCAGTGTGGTGATGTTTCCTCGCGCGTCCGTGCGGGTGCCGGTGAAGTTGGCGGGATCGAAGCTCTGACTGATGCGGTTGCCCTGGGCGTCAATGACCGCGACGACACGGCCATCTGGTCCATACTCGGTGCGCTGCACGCGGCGGCCCAGCGGATCGATGATGTCTTCGAGATAGTGGGCGGGATTGTTCCGGTAGGTGAATTGAGTGAGGTTGTTCAGACGGTCGGTGACGCTGATGAGATCCCCCGCGGCGTTGTAGGCATACTTGATGGCCTTCCCCTCGGGATCACGGATCTCGGAGATCCTGCCCTGGGAATCTCTGATGAACTGGATGGAGACGCCGCTGGTGTGGGTGACGCCATCCGGGGTGAAGGTGAGCTGGTTGCTGGCGGGATCCACGGCCTTCTTCAGGCCTTCCGTCTGGGTGTAGGTGAAGCGCGTGCCATCCGGCCGGGTGACGATGAACTCGTCCGGGTTCCAGCCGAAGCCTAACAAAAAGAGCCGCGCCGTGCCGTCGCTGCCCATGGAGAGGAAGCCCTGGCTGCCCTCAGGCACGGAGAGCTTCTCATAGACACCGGGATCTGGCACAAACCTGGCGCGGTAGACGGAACCGAAAAGCGAGCCCTGGGCAAATTCAGGCTCGAAGGTGAAGCCAATGCGCCGGCCCTCCGGCGTGGTCACGTAAACGCGCGTGCCGTGGCGGTAGGGGTTCGAGGTGAAGATACCGCCGGTGCCGGGAGTGGTTTCGCGGATGTCACCATCCTGCAGGGCGAGTGCCCAGCCAGGGCCGAAGTCACCTGACTGCCGCACGTTGAGCGTGTCATAGCTGCGGGTGATGGTGATCGGGATGCCGGCCAGGGGAATCTGCAGATCCACGAAGTCGAGGCGGAAATTCCCCAGCTTGGCGTCTCCGGACACATGATAGATGGCTGGGATGACGTAACCGAGACCGCTGGTGTTGTAAGCCAGAAGGCGCACCACATAGGAGTCGTTGCGGAGCAGCGTGGTGTCCAGCGTGCCGAGCACGGCATCTGTCTGTGCCGTGGTTCCGCTGGCAAGGCGTGTCCAGTAGGTGCCGGTGCCCAGGTTCTTCATGTCCACGAGATCGGCGGGCGCATAGTCGAGACCCCAGTCACGCAGCGTGCCTCCATTGGGATTCACGGTGCCACGGATCTGAGTGATGTAAGTGCACGTGCTGTCCGTGGCAGGAGAGGTGATGGCGCAGATGGGATGGGCTCCTGTTCCCGTGCCCGTGTCTGAGCCGCCATCGGGTGGCTCGGGATTGGCGGGATCTCTCACCACCAGTTGGAGACGTGTCTGGGTGGTCTGTCCGGCGGTGTCCGTGGCGGTGGCCAGCAGTTCACGGACACCCCGGGTGCTGTAGGTCGCGGAGTAGTATCCCTGGGCGGTCAGCGCCACGGAGACTCCATCCACGCGGAGGGTTTTCTGGGAGATGCCGATGTCATCTTCAGCCACCACCTGGAGGGAGACGGGCTCACCGATATCGGGGCTGGCATTGGAGGTCAGGATCTGCACCGCCGGCGGCAGGTCGGCATCCACGACGTTGACGGTGAAGTTCTGGCGCCCCGCGTTGCCTGCCGGATCACGAGCCTCGATGGTGAACTCGTAGACGCCCGCGGTGTCTGGGATCCAGCGCAGCAGGCCAGTGCTGGCATGAATGCTGGCGCCCGAGGGAACGGGCGCGCCGGAGAGGCTGGGGACGAGGTGATAGGTGACGGCGGCGCCTTCTGGATCCACCGCAGCGGCGGTGTGTTGATAGAGTGCCTGGCCTAACACGATGGATGTCTGAACCTGGAAATTGGAGTCGCTCGTCTGCCGCTCGGCGAAGAACAGGTCGAACGAGTAGATATTGCCCGCGGTGAGCCCGAAGTTGTTCAGATTGACGGCAGCCGTCTCACTGCCGTGAATGCCTCCCAGGTCCACGGCCAGCCGGCCATCAATGAACACCCAGAGGTCATCATCTCCGGTGAAGGTGAAGGTCTCTCCTCCACGATACTTGAAGACACTGCTCATCTTCAAGGTGAAGTGGAAGTTGCGTGTGCGCCCTTCATTCCCGAAGCCGAGGCCATCGATTGGAAAGAAGGCATTGCTCCGGTATTGATAGACGCCGGAGCCAGAAAGAGTCTCCGTCAGATTGAGCTGCTGGTCGAAGCGGATGTTGGTCCCGGGCACATCACGATACCACTGATTGAAAGTCGCCGCACTGGTGATCCGCCCGCTCCCTGCTTGAGCGGTGTAAACGGGCAGGCCGTCGGAGCCGAGCGTGCTGCGCAGGAGGTTGGTCCATCTTCCGGTCTTGCCTGCTTCAAAGTCTGGATGAGCATCTGAGAAGTCGCGGATGATCACATCCAGGTTCACCGACTCATCCGAGAGCCTGGCACCTGCCTCCAGCGCATGACCCGTGACGGGGGCCGAGGTGAAATAGGGGGCGAAGTTCGTGGCCCCCAGATACTCAAAGTCCAGGGACTCCGTGGCGACCGTGGTGCCGGCGCTGTTCAAAGCACGCACTTCCAGCTTGTGGGCACCCACACCCACGGTGCCTCCGGCAAGGCTGCTCATCACGCCCTGGCTGAGCACCGCCTTCTGCGCGGAGATGATGGACGAGGTCACATTGACATAGGCACGGCCGTCCATGCGCGCCTCCAGGGTGGCAAGCCTGGCATAACCAACGATGCCAACGGCGACGTCGGGGAAGCTGCTGCGGTTGTCTGTCTGGGACAGGCCGGTGTCTGTCCGGAGGTAGGCGTGGAGGGCCGGCTGCTCCGCCAGGGTGGTGAAGTAAGTGCCCAGCATCTTTGTGCGGTCCGCCTCAGCCACCACGTCATTGAGATCAAAGTCGATCTCGTTGCGAAACGGAGGCTGGCCATAGGTTTTCCGCCAGGTGTCACGAAGCACGGAGGCGTCTTTGAAATCCACATCCCGGTCGCCATCGGAGTCACCGGCCATTTGATGAAAGCCGAAGGTGAAGTCGTCCATGGCGACACGGTCCGCCGAGTATCTGCCGAAGAGGTCGGGCGTGACCAGCCGATCAGACTCCAGCCAGGCTATGTAGTTGCCATCCGGCAGCAGGACCTGAGGATCCTTGTTGAGCATCCAGGTCACCGAGAAGTCACGCGGATGATACACGAGCGTGGCACCGGAAAGGTCGTGGACCTGGCCTGTGGCGACGTTGCGTGCCTTGAGATAAGAGGCCTCCAGCACACGGCTCACATCACGATCAAACGTCATGCCGATGCCCTGGATCATGGAGCGCTGGGCCTGGCCTTGATTGATATAGGCGTTGATGGGATTGGGGGTCTGGAGGCTGGCATGACCGGCACCGATGGAGAAGCCGTGCCAGTTTTCGCTGCCTTCGATCGTCCATGAAATCTCAGAGAAGACGCCCTCGAAGCGGATGACTCCATGCCCCTCATAGCCAAGGAGCGTCGTGAAGCCGCTGCGTTCGAACCTGCCACTGCCGAAATAGCCGGAACCTGAGCTGACGATTTCAAAAGGGGCGGAAAAGCGGTAAGTCACAGGGATGGCGCCTCTTCCCAGGCTCACGATAGCCATCACAGGATCTTTGACCGGAGTGGAAAACTTGAGGGTCTGCGTCCTGCCAGCATCGCCGATCGTGGCGATGATGTCGGGAGTGGCCGGAGCATTGCTGACGAGAGTGGACAAATACGGCGCGTTTGGCACCCAGTAGTTGATCTGTCCTGCTGTCCCGGTCTGTGCGAAGTAAATCTCGCCGCTGTATGTCACGTCAATGATCCCGCCATCTGGAGGTGTGATGACCCCCGCAGCTTTCCCTTGGGAGCTGTTCTGGGTCTGCCAGTCAACCCAGCCGAAAGGCGCAGCCTGGAGCCAGGCTGGCATGCACAGACAAAGCATGCCGACGAAGAAGTGTGCGAAGTTTTTCATGATGCAAAATGGGCGTGACACGGTTGGATTCACGGGGCTGGCAGGTCACTCCTCGATCATCCTGTAGAAGCGTCCGCCTGAGACCGCCGGACGTGAGGGCGTTTTCGGAGGGCCGTTGTCGATCCACTGGAGGCGTCCTCCTGAGCCCTGAAGTTTGGGCAGCACGCTCTGCCAGTTCGTGAGATCCTGGGAATACTGGATGGTGTAGATCTTTCCTGCCAGGGTGTTAAACTCGAGAAGGAGATCCCCGCCGGTGAGCGTGGCACGAGGCGTCAGCGTGGTGGCAACGCCCTCGGTGACCGTGGGGGCGGGAGTGACGGCCACGGCTTCAAGAACGGGGGTGGGGGAGCCGACCCGGGGACTGGCGTAAAACTCCAGCGTGAAGGTCACGCCCTGCCCGGCAGGCACGAGCTGGGTGATGTCCACATAAGGCACACCCCCAACCATGCCGTGACGGTTCCAGACCTGCCAGTTCGCCGGCATCTGGCGGATCCAGACGCGGAAGGCGGAGGCCCGTGTGCCCGTGTTCGTGAGCCGGTAGTCCCTCAGGAGCATGCCAGTCTGCCGGTCCGCACGCAGGTCCCCCACGGCAGCGATGCCGGCAGTGACGATCCCTGGCTCAACCAAAAGTGTGGCATTGCCAAAGGTGACCAGGGCATCCAGCGTCTTTCCCGTGCCGTCCACAAAGACATCCTCCGTGACACCCAGCGTGTTGTAGGGCGCCAGCTGCAGGGTGTAGCTGCCCGCAGGGAGCCCGCTGAGGCTCAAGGTGGCAAATGCACCTGCGCCGTGGTTAGGCCTGGCACTGTCAAACACATCCACGGTGCCTTTGCCGCGGGCGATGCCGGTGGCGTCACTGCGCTGGCTGCCAGCGCCGCGAGGGCCGTCAAAGTCAAGGCCGTTTGAGGGCTGCACGAACACCACGCCCGCCAGGCCGGAGGTGCCGACAACTTCCACGACCACCCCAAAACTAAACAGGCCGCTGGCAGGCACCGGACTCATGGTGACAGGCGCTGTGAAGGTTCCGCCCTCCAGCGTCGTGTAACTCTGCTGAGGGAAATCAACCAGGTAGTTTTGAGCCAGGACGAGCCCGGGCAGAAGCAGCAGGGAAAGGAGCAGGGAAAGCAGCAAGGATTTCATGGTGAAGGAGGCCGCAAGCCGGCGTCAAAAGCGGAGCTGGAGTGCTGCCCCGAAGGTGAATCCATCCAGCACCGCCCTGAATCCGGAGGGGCCAACCCGGGCGGAGAGCGCGCTCATCCAGTCATGACGGCCGAAGGTGCTGATGCTGACACGGGGTGTGATGGCAAACGCGGCCTGGCATTGGAGATAAAACCCGCCCAGGACATCCAGATCGGAATGGCTGTCCTCCCAGCGGCCCACGGTCGTGGCGGCGCCTCCCGTGGTGCCTGTCAGGGTTTCTTTGAATGAAGCGCGCCAGTCGACGAGATTGACGGCCACGCCCAGGGAGCCACCGACGGTCCAGGGACCCCGCTGATACTCGATGACCGGCCCCAGGGAGAAGATGTAGAAGTCCAGCTCCAGCGTCTCTTCAGTCTCATTGGAGAACACCGCCGTCTGCGTGCCGGTGAGTGTGGAGACGAGCACGCGGCTGGTGGGAACATTGTCAATGACCGGCATGGGACCCGCCGGATTAAAAACTCCTGTGTAGGGTGCCTGCGGCGGGACCACTCCCTGGAGAGCATAGGTGTCAGTGACCGTGTCGGCAAACTGCTGCGTCTGCTGGGTGCCACGAAAGGTCACTGAGCTGCCGCCTGTCTCCATGCGGGGAGCCATGAAGCCAAGACTGGCCCCCAGATGCCAGCCTTTGCCGAGAGAGATCATCCCGGTGACGTCCAGGGAAGGGGTGAGAGATCCCTCCCGATCCTCCTTCCAGGACGGGCTGACCGCACTGGCAAGGGTCTGGCTGAAGACATTGCGGGTTCCGGTGCCGGTAAAGACCAGGCTGCCACCCTGCACCTGATCATTGCTGGTGTAGCCCCAGAAGGCGGTGGTGCCGGGCAGGATGGCGCCAGGGTTGGCGGTATTGATGTCCTGAAAGACGAAGCCGTTGCCGTAAGTGCGGTCAGCAAAACCCGTCTCCGGTCCAAACGGCTGGTTCACCGAGGAGGCGGGCACGAGCTGCGGCAGCGTGACGGAACCTGAATAGGAACCGGTCTCAAAGCGGATGCCCCCCATGGTCCGGTAGGAGGAGCCCGCGCCCACACGCCAGGAGATGCCAGATGGGGAGGTGTCTGCCCGGGCGCTCGCTGCCCCGCTGACAAGATATGCGAGAAGGATGGCATGATGCCAGCGACCAGGGAGCTTCATGGGCAGGGCAAAAAAGCGCAGCGTGGGATTTTCAGCACGCACAGCGGTGAAACGGACTGTGGGACAGCCCCTCCAAACTCCTCGAGTTCGCACCACAGGCGGAGCACGCTCTTCCATGGAGATGGAAGAGCGGAGGGCTCGAAGAATCGGAAGCGGAAAGCGTCGGTGCGGAACTCGAAAAGGGCATTCTACCAGGGACTATCGGAAAGCGTCTCTGCCGGTGACATATGGACGAACACTTTTTTCGATGTTTCGAAAATCCGCTCATGGCATGGCTGGCGAGGTGCCAGTTCAGATTCTCAACCAAGGCAGCGGAAGTCCTCTTGAAACGGAAGGCGTGTTTGAACCATGAGGATCCTTGTTTCCCGCAAATTCGTCACGTTCGCCGGCAGATCCCGTATTCCTGGAGATGAGTCAATCCTCGCCCCTCTTTCCCACAACGTCACACACCCTTGTCCACACGCTGGTGTCGGGGGATGCCAAGACGCGGGAAATCTCTCTGGCGCAGTTTTGCACGCAGTATTACCCGGCCATCTATGGCTATGCCCGCGCACTAGGACTGCATCACGCGGATGCACAGGACCGGGTCCAGGACTTTTTTGTGGAGATCGTGAGAGATGAACTGCTGTCGCGTTACGATCTTGCACGTGGCTCGCGGCTGAGCTCATGGCTGATGAAATGCTTCAAGAATTTAGTGCTGAGCCACCACGCCAGTAATTCCGCTTTGAAGCGAGGAGGGGGGAGGGAGTTTGTGGAGCTTGATCCAGACCATGCGGAGCATTGCTTCCGCGCGGCCCATCTGGCTCATCTGGAGCCCGGCCCCACGTTTGACCTGATGCTGGCGCGGGAGATCTGGCTGGCCGCACGGGCGCGGCTGCTCCGCAAACTTCATGACAAAAAGAAAAATGCGCTGGTTTCAGACCTTCTACCGCTCGTGCTGATGGACAGGTGGCCGCCTGCGCCCATGCCAACTCAGGAACAAGTGGCGGCACGTCATCACATCACCGCAGTGCGGCTCAAAGCTTTTTTCAATCGCACGCTCAAGAACCAGTCGCGCAAAGGGTTCGACGAGGAAGCTCGGCTTGCAGCCCCAGGAATCCCGCAAGGTGAACTGGATCATCTCTGGCATTTGTTATGCCGGTATGGCGAGGTCTGACACTCTTCCAGGTCTTGGCACCCCGTTCGGAGCGCCGTCATTATAGCATGGATTTTTCGCCGATCCTGAGAGAGTTTGATCCTGCATTTCTACGATGATCCAGCGCTACCGCCAGCGCACCGTTGCTTGATCGCACTGACCTCCATGTTGACATACCGCTCGTGAGCTACAACGCTCTTTCATGCACTGAGGCAGAATAGCCCTCCGAAGCCATGCGGCAGCGTGTTGATACAGTCCGAGATATGCAGGCGGATCGATTCAATGGCAAAAGTTCGTGCACACGAAGATTGCGATGACTCCACGACTCATCAGAAAGAACTGCCCGTTTAACGCGCTGCTCTACTCGCTCATGCGATGAGAGAAATAGACTTCAGTGCTCGTGCCCCATGATCGCATCCTCAAAGTAGCCCGCACTCATGCTCGGTACCACCTTCATTGAACCCGTTGGCTGTGGGCGCCAGCGCGGGCGACTTGGATTGCGGTATTCGTGCTTGTGTCTGCGTCGCTTGAGCCCGCAAGGGCAAGGATTCATGGCCCCGACTAGGAGAGCTGCCGCAGGAAAGGTCATGGTGCCTGAGGCGCGAGAGATGGTCACCTTGCCATCCTCCAGCGGTTGGCGCAGGACTTCCAGGGTGCTGCGGCGAAACTCCGGCAGTTCGTCTAAAAACAACACGCCATTATGAGCCAGGGAGATTTCACCAGGACCGGGATTGCTGCCCCCACCGAGAAGGCCCGCATCACTGATCGTGTGATGTGGAGAGCGAAACGGCCTGGTGGCCACAAACGACCGCTCCATTCTTTAAAACTCATGCCGCTCCAGCATGAGTGGTTACGGCGATGGTTCGTGCTCATGTCTTCCCCGCTCGAACCCATCTCCTTGCGGTTTCTACGGGGATCTGAAGCGCGCCTGCCGCTGCACGACGCCGATCATCCAGCGGTACCGCCAGCGAATCAGCGGACCGCTCCTGGACCGCATCGACCTGCATGTGGATGTGCCGCTGGTAGACTACAAAGCTCTGGCAGACACCCAACCAGGAGAGCCTTCTGAAACCATCCGCCTGCGTGTCGAAAAAGCGCGCGCGGTGCAGACGGAGCGGTTCAAAGGCCACAAGGGCATCCACACCAACAGCGTCATGACTCCACGCCTAACCAAAAAGTATTGTGAGCTGGATGCGGAGTGCGGCGCGCTGATGGAGCATGCCATGGGTGAGATCAGCTTTTCCGCCCGCGCGCATGACCGCATCCTGAAAGTCTCCAGAACCCTCGCCGACCTCAAAGGCCTGGAGCGCATTGATGCGGACTGCGTGCTTGAAGCCGTCAACTACCGCACGCTGGACCGCAATCTCTGGAGCTAATGTGTGGCTCACCTGTCATCCAGGCCCTGCTTGCGGATGGCATCGACGATCTCGAGGAGTTTCTTGGCGAGAGGGGCGGTGAGATACCAGTGGACGTTCTCTCCATACTCATCCGTGGCGAGCTGGGTGTAACCGGGGCATTGGCCGCCACGCCACCAGCGTGGCAGGCCGAGGTCAGGCTGCTTGTACAAGGCGGTCTTGATGAGCTTCACGCCGCTGCCCGCCGTGAGCACCTGATAGGGCACGCAGTTCTGGGTGCTGCCATTGTAGCGATCCTCGATGAAGTTGTAATAAGGCTCGCGGACTCCTTGAGGTCCGGGAGACTCCCAGTTCACATACTTGGGGCTGGGATTGACGAGTTGCACGCCCACCACGCGCTGGTCGAGGTCGGTGATGAAGCTGATGTATTTGAAAGTATTGCAGCGGTCTGGGATGGCCTGCGCGCCATCGATCGCCCACATGTGCACATGCAGTGAATGCTGAGGGAAAGCGAGGTTCAGCACGTCAAACTCACGCTGACGGCGCGCGCCATTGGGCAGCATGGCGATGGCCTGCTTCACGGGCATCAGCCACTTCACACCCGCCCAGATGGTGGCCGGCACGATCTCGGGCCCGTCACGTTTTCCGTTCAGCACCTCCAGGCTGTAAAACTCGATGCTGTTCAGCAGCACCTTCCGCGTGTGCACATTCAGCGGCAGCCAGTCCGCGCTGAGGCTCATCTGCGTGGGATGTGGCGGTGGTCGCACGGCAGCAGCAGCACTCTTTTGGGCGTGGCTCGGTGCCACGGCGGCCCGTTGGGTGAGGCGCTGGCCCCTGGCACCACCCTCCGCTCCGCCGTCCTGGCTGAAGGTCATGAGGTCCTGGGCAAAAGTGATGAAGATGCTTTGCTGGTTAGGGTAAACCACCTTCACGCCGGAGCTGTTTGTCTGCTGCCAGCGGTTCGTCTGGGTGGACCCCTTCACGCGCATGGTCCCGTCCGGCTCAAAGACGACCTGCGTGTCCGTGATGCCAGCCTTCCATGACCAGATGTGGCCGGTAAGATCCTGGACGAAACGGCTGGTGTTCTGCGCCCGGGCAGGGACCAGGTGGAGATGCAGGCTGAGGATGATGAAGAGGAGAGTTCGTGTCATAGAAGTGTGAAGCATGCTTCGGGAATGGCGGATCAGAGTTGCACCCACCGCAATTTTTTTTAGCTCTTCATGAAGACCACCCGGAAGCCGACAGAGTTCCGGTAGAGATTGGTCGGCCCGGCGTTGCGGTTCGCGCTGCGGCACTCCTCGCTCTTGCTGTGCCAGGCACCGCCCCGCATGACGCGTTGAGGACCGACAAAGGGGCTGGACAACGGGTTGGTGCCCGTGGGCGGGTAGGGGTTGTACACGTCACGGCACCACTCAAAGACATTGCCATGCATGTCATACAGTCCCCAGGCATTGGGCCGGTAGCTGGCGACAGGCGCGGTGGCGTTGCCCACACCGTCACTGTGAGCTTGGTCCCCATGATCAAAGTCAGTGTAGCTGCGGTCGGCGTAGTTGCCGTACAGATGCAGGTCTCCCGCATCTTTGCCAAAGCTGAAGGCGGCCTGATTATCGCCCCGGCAGGCATATTCCCACTGCGCTTCAGTGGGCAGGGTGAAGCGGCCTTTGGGGTTGGGGAGCTTGCGGTTCATGGCTTCACAAAACTCGAGCGCCTGCAGGTAGGTGACATTATTCACCGGCATTTGAGGCCCTTGAAACTCAGACGGGTTGGTCTTCATGAGCGCCTGCCATTGTGCCTGCGTGCATTCGGTCCGGGCGATCCAGAATTCGTCAGTGAAGCGCACGCTGCCGGCCGTCTCATCATCGCCGCGCCCCGCCTCGGTCTTCGGGCTGCCGATGTAGTAGCTGCCGGGGGCACATTTGACAAAGACCATGTCCACGCCCGCGGCCAGTTGCATGGTGGTGGTCTCCACCTCAGCAGGTGTGACCATGCCCGGGAGCGGCGTGATCATGCCCGGCCCTGCTGGTGGCGGCATGGCGGGTGCGGAGCCTGGGATGAAGTAGAAAGTGCTGCGCAGGCCGGAATAGCTGAAGGGTGTCTGCTCGACCCCGTTGCGCTCGCGTGTGTGGTCCTGCACATCCGCCGTGACCAGTGTGTGCATGTCACCGATGCTGAGGCCGGGCGTGGAGATGTGCTTGCAAAGGAAGGTCGTGTACGGACTGCCATCCCGGGAGGCTCCGGCGACCTTTTCAGAAGCAGTGGCAAAGCCGATGAAGGTGCCGCGGGCGCTCATGTTGGCGAGCCCAGGTCCGGAGCCAGACTTGGTGAGCTCCGACCGGCAGCAGTCGAGAAAGACGATGTTCACGCGCGTGCCCTGATCCTCCATGCGATTGAGCACCCGCTTCGTGGAGATGGCCTGCTCCGTCACGTCCACATTCCGGCTGATGAGGGCACCCTTCGGGAAGAGGTAGTTCACGCCATCATACTCGCCGCCGTGACCGGTGAAATAGAAGAGGCCCACGCCTTTCGTAGACCGCAGCTTGTCGCCAAAACTGTCCAGCGCCTGATGCGCCTGGGCGAGCGTCGGTTCGTTCAGCTCGATGATCTCAAAATTCGCCGCCTGGAGCGCCGACCTCATGCGGGTCATGTCCTGCTTGATGCCTGGCAGCACGGGGAAACGAGCGCTCCCCACATCCGACACGCCCATGATCAGGGCCACCCGTGCCTCGCCCTCTGGGGCTGCGCTGTCACGTGTGATGATGCGCGCGGATTTCTCAGGCGGCTCCTGCGCCAGCAAGCCCAGTGGCAGGGCCAGCGTGGCAATGAGCGAATGCAGTTTCATAAGTTCGGGAGAGGAGAGGGAAACTGAGATCAAGGAGCCGTGTGCAGCACGAGGCGATCCAGACCGCGGGCCGGCGGGGTGATGCGCGCAAAAGCGGTTGGGCTGGTGGCGGAAGAGGCAGGGCGCGAACTTGAAACCGACGATGTCTCCGCGCTGACAGGCCGCGCGATGAGCCGCGCGGCCTTGGAGATGACAGACTCAATGTCTTTCGAGCTTTCCTCCATGAAGGTCGCTCCCTTGCTCATGGTCATCCCATCGTTCTCGCCATCCGCAAAGGGCCGGTCGCTCACGAGGGCCACGAGCTGCTCCATGCCGAAGACTGGTCCCGTGATCTCAATCGCCACCTCCTGCGCGGCATTTGTCTGGCTGCGTGCGGGCATGAGCTGGAAGGCCTGGCCCCCGCCAGGGATGCGGTCATCAGGCATCAGCGCATTCGGGAAAAGCGTGACGATGGCTCCGCTGGCATCCTGATACAGCAGGCGCAGATGCGCAGGCTGCGAGGCCTGGATGCGGATGACAGGGATCTCTCCGGCGCGATAGTGCGTCTTGTCCGCGCTGAGCTTCACCGCGATGGGTCGTCCACGGCTCGGAGAGTCCTCACGGCCCGCGATGTCCAGCCCTGGCAGCACCACGGAGCCGCGCACCGTGCCGAGATTCAGGCGGGTGATGATATCTGCGAACTTATCGAGAAAATGCTCCCGGCTCATGCCATCTCCTTCCAGCAGCGTCTTCACGTCAAAGAGACCGATCTGCGGCCCAAGCTGCTTCTGAAAGTCATCCACTGTTAGGCCCATCTCAGCCGCTGCTTCTGCCAGGGTGATGATGAGGTCATAGTGCTTGAAGAGCGCGCTCACGGGCTCGCTCCCACCTTCGGCGGTGATGCCGGCGGCTTTCAGAGCTGCGAGGAAGCGTTGAGTGTCCTCATGCACAACGGCGTCGATCTTGTCCTGCGGAGGATGTAGCATCTCGACCAGGCGCTGCTCATCCGCGCCATAGGTCTTGGCTAGCGGGCGGATCTCATCACGCGGGAGCTGCTTGATGCCCCGGTCATGGCAGATCATGCAGGCCATGGCATTGCTCACCTCGGCGCGGCCGGTGATGTTCGTGCGGTCGCTGACGATCTCCGTGGGCACCGCGCCATCGAGCCTTTTGCCCGTCACGTCACTGACGTAGTAGCCATTCATGCCGTTCGGCAGTGAGAACACGATCTCCCCGCCCGCATGCTCAAAGGCACGCGTGCCGCCGAGCAGATGCGCGGCGTCCGGTCCGAGGGGATTCGTGTGCAGGTTTGCACGGCCGCCGCTTTCCTTGAAGTCATAGCTCAACCAATAGTAGCCACCGTAAGCGCGCATGTCATGGCGCTCCGCCAGGCGGTTGTGACGGGACACACCGCTCTTCGTGAAGCCGGAACGCAGAGCTTCGCCAGCGGCCAGATTGGCAAACACATTCACGCCGAGCTTTGCCTCCAGTTCCTGCTGATGATCCGGGAGGCGCAACAACTCATTGTATAAGGGTGCCCGCGTGGCCGTGGCCGCCAGCCAGTCTGCGCGCACCACCGGTGTCTTGATGTGCATGGCCGCGCTGAGGCTGGTCTCCACCGCAAAAGGATAGAACGAGGTGATGCGCTCCCAGAGCATGGCGTCCCAGCCGAGATCACGCAGACGCACACGAAAGAGCACTTTCTCCGGCCCCACTTCCTCAAAGGTGGCGATGCGCGGATTCGTGCTCAGGCTGTTCAGTACCTTGCGCACACCCTGGCGCATGAGATCGACCTGTTTCGCACTCACCTCGCGGCTGTTGTTATGCGCCGCGGCCAGGGAGACGTAGCGTGTGTCCGCCGCTGCTTCGGCTGGCAGGCTTTGGAGATCGTCCATCACCGCACGGAGCTCCGCCGCGAGGCTCACCACGCTGCGCGCGGGTCCTGGAATGCTTGTTGCGGCAGCAGGCGCTGCAACCGCACTGCTGCCAGGGTCTGGCGCGCCGGTCTTGATCCAGGACAGCAGCAGGGCGTTCTCCTCATCGGTGAAAGACACGGGCTTGCGCTTCGCCTCGCGGTCTGCCTGGCTCTTGAGGGGCATGTCGCCATCACGCACCTGCACATAGAGCATGGAGCTTTCGGGTGATTTGAGGTTGAGATAATCACTGGTCCTCAGCGCGACGAAGTTTTCGATGATCGCAAACTCATCCGGCGACTCCGCTCGCTCGCTATGGCATTCACCGCAGCGTTCGCGCAGCAGCACAAAGACCCGCGAGGCCAGATCATCACCTAGCTTTGGAGCGGCTGGAGATTCCGCCATGGGTTCCGGAGCCGGCGGAGGCTCGGGTGTCTTGGTCACAAGCACAGCTGCTTTGGCGGGCGTTTCAGAGAGAGCAGCCACTTCTGACTCAGTTTCCGCAGGGGGCGGAATGCTTCTCCACTCCTTGTTGTCGTGCATCGTCTCCCAGATGATGAAACCAAAGAATGCCATCACTGGCACCGTGGCCGCCAACGCGATCCAATTCGTTAGGTTGGATGCCTTCTTCGGGCGCTTGATGTAGGGCTGCGCGGGGCGTGTGGTGGCCTCGCGGATGCTGCTGACATCCTGCTGGAGCTCGCTGACATGCTGGTAGCGCCGCTCGGGCTCCTGGCGCATGGCCTTCATCACCACCTCGTCCAGGCGCACGTCCACATGGGCACGATGTGAAGGCGGCTCAAAGGCGCCTTGAGGGCGTGAGCCGGTGAGCATCTCATAGAGCATCACGCCCAGCGCATAGATGTCCGCGCGCTGGTCCAGCTCCAGTCCCGCGCACTGCTCCGGGGCCATGTAGGCCAGCGTGCCCATGCTGACATGGCTTTTCGTTAGTCCGGTGCCTTCAGGATGCATCGGTCTCGCCAGGCCAAAGTCTGCGAGCTTCGCGCGGCCATCGGGAGTCATCAGCACATTCTGCGGCTTGATGTCCCGGTGAATCACGCCCTGCGTATGCGCATACTGCAGCGCCTCGCAGATCTGCATGGTCAGCTCCAGCGCCTGCTCGGACGTCAGGCCCGCGTGGTGAATGAGCCGCGCCAGGCTCCCGCCTGCCACATGCTCCATGACGAAATACACATGCCCGGCACCGGTCTGCCCGCTTTCATACACGCTGACGATGCCTGGATGCTGCAGCTTTCCCAACGTGCGCACCTCACGGCGGAAGCGCGCCACAAACTCCGCATCCGCCGCCAGCTCAGGTGGCATCACCTTCACCGCCACGGCACGGTCAATGCCCGGCTGCCGGCCCAGATAGACCGCTGCCATGCCGCCGCGATCTATCAGCGCACTGATCTCATACTGTGGCAGCAGCGCCGCCATCTCTGCCACGGTGGGTGCCTCCCAGCCATGCAGCGCACCTGCGGCAGACGTCTCCAAAGCCCGTCGCATCAGCTCCTCCGGCGTGGGAGCCGGAGAGCCGGGAGCGTGGGAGGAGATGATCGTGGTCGCGTCGGAAGAATCAGACGGGGAGTCGGACATGAGGTGATGCAGGGGTTCGCCAGAGATCTTCGGGAAGTGGCGAGAGAGAGTTGCAGAGGTCTATAGATTTTAGCCGGAACGATGTCTAACGGGAGATTGTTAAAGGAAATCTGCCTCAGCGGAGACGGAGAAAGACTAACCAAGTCTGGTCTTTTTCTTTCAACTCCGGCGGCTCAAGGGTGCCGAGAAACTTCGGCGCGCCGAGCTTGATCCTGGTGGCGGTGACAAGCACGGCAGAGTGACTGCCAGGCTTGGTGTTCAGGGCGATGTTGAGATAGCAGATCTCGTCTTCCAGACGTCCGGCATCCACCTCCACGTGGATCTTCCCCTCGTTCGTGGTTCGCAGCGGCAGCCTGCCTTTCAAGAGCTGGGTGGCCACAAGCGAGGCCTGACGGCTGCTCTTGAGACGGTCGATCGCCTGAAGCACAGCGGCCGGATCTGTGACGATGCGCTCATCATCCATGAGGCGCATCGCGGTGATCTTCGGCATGCTGAAGATGTCCACTTGAATGATATTGTCATCGGCGCTGGCGCGACCGGTGAGAGCTTGCAGCACCCCAAGGATGAGGAAGACGGGCAGGAGGAAAAGGTCAGGCTTCATGAGTTGGCGGAAGGCGGAAAGTTTGAACTCAATGGAAGGTCACGAAGACAAGGCGCACCGGCATCTTCGGGTCTGCATCGTCCTCCTCGAAGGAACCCAGAAAGTGAGTCTCTCCGCGCTTCGCCTGGATGGCCGTTGCCACCAGCTTGGAGGTCATGTTTGGAGGACGGATGGCACCGATGCCCGCCATGGCTTTCAGGCTTCCATCAGGATTGATGATCACATTGGGCTCGTAACCATAGTCCCCCTCCAAACGGCTGCCTCCGCCCGAGTTGATGCTGACCGCAAGATTGGCGACAATCGCGGCGCGATTGGCCGTGACCTTTTGCAGCACTTTTTCACGCACTGACTTGGGGTTGGACTTCATGTCAGGGTCATCCAGAAGGCTGGAGAAATCTTCACGCGACACGCCGAAGATGGTTGTCTGCTGGACGATGGTCATCTTGCTCTCCTCGGGAATCGGCAGGGCTACAGCAGGTGGAGGAACGGGTGACGGAGGTGCCGGAGGTGCCGGTGACTGGCCCGCTGCGGGAGCTGTGGCCGCCACGGGGCGCGCCATTTCTGGGCGCACCTTTTCAAGCATGCCTTCCCACTCAGGACGCATGGCCCCGGCGCGCTGCGTCCACACTTGAGCATCCTGAGTGGACTTCCGCTCATCCACAGCGGCAATCATCGCATTGCAGAGAGCATAGGCCGTGCGGTAGGCGTCCAGACCGGCCACAGGCCCGGCTTTACCTTCCGCGACGAGTTCATCACGGATGACGGCGAGAAACTCACTGTGCCGCATCGGCATGATCGCTCTCGGTTCGGCGATCCCTCGGAAGAGCACCGGCGCATCGGTCATAAAGCCTTCCAGCTTTGATTTCGGGGGAGCGCCGACTGAAGACACGGCGGACGTTGGAGCCTTGTCCGTCATCACCATGGCACAGCGGAAGCCGAAGTGCGGACGATTTTCATCGGGCGAGCAGCCACCTTGCGCAAAGGCGGAGGTGCCGAGGTAGTTGCCGCCCCTCAAGTTTCTGAAATGCGTCACCGTGCCGGGAATGAACCGGGGAGATTCCCCCTTGGCGTCACCCTCCTTGCTTCGTGGCTCACTGCGCGGCATCCAGTCTGAACACAGCTCCGAAACGTTGCCCTTGAGGTCGTAGATGCCCAATAGGTTAGGCTCAAAGCCCTGCACCGGCTGCGTGGTGACATTCTGGTTCGGGGAAATCTCCCCGGGCATGTTCCAGCCGAGCCTCACCTCAGGAGTGTTGGGATCATCGGAGATGCCCGCAGCGCGGCACCACTCTTGGTTGGTCGGCAGCCGGTAGCGAAGGCCTTCCTGCCTGCCCAGCCATTCACAAAAGGCGTCCCCGTCAGCCCCTGTCATGCAGACGACGGGGTGATCATCGCCATCACTCACGGGCCTGCGTCCGTCCATGGCATTCTTCCAATGCTCATGCCGTCCCGGATTCGCCGCCGCAAAAGCCGCGTAATCTTTCTTCCGCGTCTCGTGAGTGCAGATCAGGACTCCCGTGCCTGGCACGGGCACAAACCTCATGCCAAGGCTGTTGATGAACGGCTTCTCTTTCGTGGCGCCTGAAGGCGAAAGCAGTTTGGCTGGTGAAGGCGCGCTAGGCGGCGGCACCGCGCTCGCGGGTGGCGGAGCGGGGGGCTTCGTCTCCAGCACCTCAGCGGCTGCGGGTGCGGCAACCGCAGCAGGTGGCATTGCGTCCGTGGCAGCGGGTGCGGGTGCGGGGGGATGCTGTGGATCGCGCTGCATCCACACGACTCCGCCCGCCAGTGCAAGACCAGCAATGGCGGCGGCGATCCAGCCTGCGGGTGATTTCTTCCTGGGGGTGGGAGGCTGGATTTTCGATTGTGGCGCACGAGGCGCTTGATGTGCCGGGCGCTGTGAAGGGGCCGGTCCAACAGGTCGTGTCACAGGCAGCGTCTGAGCGGCGGCTTCCTCCTGGGGAACCGGCTGCGTGACGATGGCATCCAGCGCGTGACGCATCTCGATGATGTGCTGGTAGCGCTGGTCACGGTTCTCGCGCATGGCGCTCGAGACGATGACATCATAGCGCGGATCCAGGCCGGGGATCTGAAAGGAGGGCATCTCAAACAAGCCCTGGGGCAGCCTGCCGGTCAGCATCTGGTAAAGCATGACACCCACCGCATAGATGTCCGCACGATGGTCCACGCTCACACCCATGATCAGCGCCTCCGGCGCGACAAAGTGCGGCGTGCCCATGACAAAGCCGCTGCGCGTGAGGCCGGTGTCCGTCTGGCGGACGGACTTGGCCAGACCGAAATCCGCGACCTTTACCCGGCCATCATAACCCACCATGATGTTCGCCGGCTTGATGTCCCGGTGCACAATGCCGCGCTCGTGGGCGTATTGCAGCGCATCACAGACATGCGCCGCGATGGCCATGGCGTGGGCTGAGGCCAGCCGCTCCTGCCGCGCCACCATCTGCCCCACATCCGTGCCCTCGATGAACTCCATGATGAAGTAGAAGGTGCCGTCCGGCATCTCGCCGAAATCATACACCGAGACAATACCCGGGTGATTGAGCTGCGCCATGGCCCGGGCCTCCTGCTTGAAGCGCGCGGCGTAGTGCGGATCGGCATCACGCAGCGCCGCAGGCAGGATCTTGACCGCCACCGGCCGGCCTAATGAAGTTTGCCATCCGCGATACACCGCGCCCATGCCTCCACGGGCGATGAACTGCTGCACCTCGTAACCTTGCAGCAGTGCCTGCAGGGTTTCAGGGCTCGGCGGATCCCAGCCGTGCGGATGTCCGGTGGCGGGCTGGGATTCCAGCGCACGGCCTAACAACTCAGCAGGATCAGGAAGCGGGGAATGGAGGGTGGCATCAGTTTCAGACATGGCTCGGGAGAGGTGGTGTCTGGGACTTTCGGAATCTCAGGACGGGAGTTGCAGATCTAACCAAGTATTTTTCACTCCGCAGGCTCCAGCTCCATCCAGCCGGACAGAACAGGCGAGGTGCTGGTGAGGGGAAGCTGCGGCAGCAGGAAATGACCCACGCCAGCTCCGAGGCGGTTCACCGCCGCACCCGTGAACTTCACCGTGCGCTTCACCTTGGAAGGAGCTGCCTCCGCGAGCTCAAAGCTGCCGGTGATGAGGCCGAGATTCGTGGCGCTGGTGACATTCAGCGTCATGACCAGCTTCGGCAGCGTGGACCCGGTGAGGATGGGTTTGTTCGCGGAGCTGATCTGCAAGGACGTGCCGACCTGCTGGGAGAGCCCCCCCTGACCAAAGCTGAGAAGAGCATTTGCGGGCGCGTTGCCCATGCCGAGGATAATGGCATTGACCGCAGGCTTCACAAAGCTGCTTCCACCCACGGTGAGATCATGCGCGGTGAAGCCGCTTTTGTAAGCCATGCTGCCGGTGGTCTGCTGGCTCTTGCTCCAATGCGCCGTGCCATCAAGCTGCGGATCTGTGGCCTGCTGTTTCACTGCCGTGGTCCATCCGGTGATGCTGCCCGGAGCCGTGGCGGTGTAGAGCATGATGAAGAGCGGGATCTGGCCGTCAGGGCCCATCGTGGTGCTGGCGGTAATGGCGGTGCCATCTGCCAGCGTGCCTTTCCAGGTCACCACGCCGAGGCTGCTGATGCTGATGAAGCTGACACCATCTCCCCGCGGATAGTTCACGGTCTCACCGTCCGGAGCATCCGGAGGCATGAGCGCGGCGGTGTAGGTGGTGGCCAGCAGACCCGGACCTGCGGTCTTCGTCCAGACACTGCGCCAGGCCTCCACCGTGGTGGTCGTGCCGCCGTCCACCAGCGTGCCGGTGAGATGGCCGTCATCCAGAGCGATCTGCAAGTTCAGCGTGAAGGTGGTCTTGTCCTTGCGCGTCAGCGCGAAACTGGAGGTCGCAGTGCCCGCGCCGTTGTCCAGGAAGCGGTTCTTCAAGGTGTAAGACGCCGTGCCGAGTTTCAGCGTGCCGGAGAAGCCGCCGCTGGCGGTGGTCACAACATTGATGCTGCCGCCGTATTTTGCATCCAGGAAGGTGCCACTGCGTGTCACCAGGCCATTGAAGGTGCCTAGCGCATCCGCATCCAGCGCGAGCACGGTGAAGGCGATGCTGCGCTCCGGTCCCGCGACACCATCCCTTGAGGCGATGACCTTGAAGAAGCCGGTTCCCGCAGCGGTCGGGTTTCCCGAAAGCTGGCCCGTGGCGGTGCTGTAAGCCACCCCCGCAGGCAGGCCCGTGATCTTAAAGCTGGTTGGGCCAAAACGCTTGCCGAGGAGGTCCGTCACATTGCGCCCCACCTGCCAGACATAGGGTCCGCCAAAGGCTACGGGGCGGTAGTTGCCGCTCACGGAAAAGATCCCGCTGCTCATGGTGATGCGGTTGTTCGGATTCACCGCGTCCGGCATAGACACCACGCAGTGGTAGTCCCCCGCGTCCAGCGCTGTCATGCCGGTGATGGAGAGCTCGCTTGCGCTCACCCCAGTGATCCGGTCGTTCGCCGTGAGGGCGATGCCATCGCGGAACCACTGATAGCCCAGTCCAGGCCCCTGTGCCTGCACTTCGATATGCAGGTCCTGTCCTTCATGAACGGTCACGCCCTGGGCGGCGGTGTTGATGATGCCAATGTTGGCCGTGCTGACGGTGTTTCCACCCGGACCGGCCACGGTGACCGTGTAGGTTCCGGCATCCGAGAGCTCCGGGAAGACATCTGTCAGAGTCGGCGTGGTGTTGCTGAGGATGGTGGTGCCCTTTTTCCACTGCCAGGACAGTCCCAGGCCGCCGGCCGTGGCATTCAGCACCAGGGGCTGCCCCACCGGGATGAAGCGTGATGCCAGCGGTGTCACCAGCACAGGCGAGGCCGAGGCAGACACGATGGACATGATGACACTACCGTTGGTTAGGCTGCTGGAGGAGTCATTCCCCACCGCGATGCGGTACGTCTCCCCCTGCGTGATCGGGAAGAGCACGCCAGGTGTCAGCGAGCGCGATGACAGCGCCACCGGGTTCAGTCCACTAAGGCTGCTGCCGGTCCAGACACTGACCCACTTCTGAATGGCGTCACTGCCGGTCGTATCCACCATCGCGAGGCCGGTGCTCGGAGCCGTCCAGCTCCACCACAGGGTGCGCTCTTTGGTGGCGGTAGGTTCCAGCGCTTCACGAACCGCGCCGGTGTTGTAACCCATGCCGCTGACCACGGCGCCGGAGAGGGTGGTGCTGCTGGCGAAGAGATCGTTCATCACAGACGCAGGAGCACCGATGTTCAGGTCGCTGACATCAGTGTCGTCATCAAGACTGAAGCTGATGACCGCGGCATCTCCGGCATTGCGGGTGTAGTCATTGCCAAGACTGACCTGGTAGTCCGTGCCTGCGGTGACAGGCAGGCTGAAGGTGACCACGCCTCCACCGCTGGTCTCATACTGGGACACAAGCTTCAGGCCTGTGAGGCTGGAGCCCAGATACACGGCCACGATCTTGTCAAAGTTGTCACTGCCCTGGGTGCTGATGATGAGACGGCCTGTGGAGGGTGGACGATAGGTCCACCACAGCGTGCGCTCTCCAGAGGCGGCAGGCTCGCTGATCTCATTCGTGGCGCTGGCGGTGTAGCTCACCGCGCTGACTTCCTTGCCGGTGAGCTGCACGCGCTGCGCAAAGATGTCATTCAGGATCGTCGCCGGATTTGGAATGTTCAGGTCAGTGACGTCCGCCGCCGAATCGAGCGTGAGGGTGAGCACGATGCACCCGCCCTGCGCGTCATCCGAGCCGATGGCGATGTGATAGTCCACACCCGCGGTGACTGGGAAGGAGAAGGAGGTGTTGTTGTTGCTGTAGCGGTAGGCCACCTCACGCAGGCCTGACAAGGTGCTGCCCAGAAAGACCATGGAACGCTTCTCAAACGTGTCACTTCCATCGGTGGTGAGAGTCAGACGACCATCAGAGGCCGGGCGATAGGTCCACCACAGGCTCTTGTTGCCTGTCTTGGCTGATTCACCAGCCTCCGTGGTGGCAGACTCATTGTAACCCACCGCGCTGACGATGCTGCCGGACAGCGGCTGGCGCTGGGAAAAATGATCCGGAATGGTCACGCCGGCGGCGGGCAGGTTGAGTGCCGCGACATCGCCTTCCGTGTTCATGGCGGTGCTCAGCACCACGTTCCCTTGGTAATTGTTGTTATACGAACCGACACAGATTTGATAGCTGCTGCCAGCCGTCACGGGAAGGGTGAGCAAAGGCATGTTATCCGTGCTCACGGTGATGAGCCGCAAGGTGCCCAGACTCGTCCCCTGATAGACAGCGAGGTTTTTATAGAAGCTGTCACTGCCTTCCGTGCTCACGCTCAGACGGCCGTTGGCAGCAGCGGTGTAGGTCCACCACAGGGTGCGCACACCAGCGCTGGCGGGTTCGCCGGGCTCCGTCGTCGCAGAAAGGTTGTAGCCGATGCCCGCAGGCTTGCTGCCACTGAGCACCGCACGCTGGTCAAAGCTGTCATTGGCAAAGGAGGCCGCCACCGGGATGTTCATCTGCGTGATGACGGAATTCGTGTCCAGGGCCACACCGAGCACGATGCTGCCGGAGTAATTGTTGTTATACGAGGCCACACAGATTTGATACTCCGTGCCGGCGGTGACCGGCAGATTCAGCGTGGGCAGATTGGCATCCGTGACGGAGATCAACTTGAGGCCAGACACATTGGGACCGAGGAAGACAGACAGGGTCTTGTAAAAGTTGCCCCCGTTAGCCGTGGTGATCTGCAGACGTCCGCTGACGGGCGGCGTGTAAGACCACCAGAACGAGCGCTCACCCGTGACAGCCGGCTCGCCCGGCTCGCGCGTGGCGGAGGTGTTGTAGGCCATGCCATTGTCAGTGGTGCCGCTGAGGACTTTGCGGGAGGCAAAGCTGTCATTGCCCATGGTCACCGCATTGGAAAAGGCCAGACCGCCCGTGACATGGGAGCGGTTCAGCGCCACCGAGGCACGCACCTGGCCAATGTAGGAAGCGGAGGTCGTGGGTGTGCCCACGCCGATCATGTAACTGGTGCCGGCCACGACAGGGAAAGTGGCCTGCGGCACGCTGGCACCTGAATCCAGGGCGATGATGCCGGTGACCTGGCCGCCCTGCTCGATCAAACTGACCTGCAGCGCCATGTAGGTGGAAGTGCTGTTCACCGTGTCCACCACCACCTGGCCATTGGCCGGGGCCGTCCACTTCCACCACAGGGTACGGTAGGCGAAATCACCGGGTTCCTGGGTGGCCTCGCTGTTGCTGACAGTGGAGGAATCCGTGTCTCCGGAGAGGGTAATGGCACTGGCCTTGTTGTCATTCGCCGGCGGAGCGGCCAGCAGGCTGGTGGAGAGGAAAAGAGAACTCAGGAGAGAAACGAACGGTATTTTCATGAGAGTAACAAAAGCGGGGTCGCCGGGTGCATTCGGAATCGGCGGACGGGAGTTGCAGGGAGTAACCGCTTTTCTCAGCTTCTGTAACAGAGAAACTTCCTGCCAGATGAACCCAGAGTCTAGGAGGCTGGATTGCAGGCCTTGGTTTTAGCGGGTCTGACGCAGCCTCACCGCCCCATGGAGCTGGTAGATATCCACCCCAGCCACAGTCGCCACCTGCACCAGGGCGCGCTCCAGGGTCACATCATGGCTGTCCAGGGTGATCTTCCCGGCCGAGTTCCGGGTATCCTCATCGATCAAGATGCGGACTCCCTTTTTCTCAGGATCGAGATTCCGGCTTTTGCTCACCAGAAAGCTCACCGCCTCATCGAGGGTCGCGCCATGGAGAGTCATCTGCGGCAGCACGGCCTTTCCGGGTGTTCCCAGATCAGGCAGGCTCCCTTCGGCCAGCTTTCCCTGGGGTCTGGCAGCCGGCTGAAAGTAGAAGGCGTTCTTCACACAGATCACCTCCGCATCAGCGACGGAGGCGATGTAGACCAGCGCGTCCGCCACGGTCACATCCAGCACATCACTGACGATCAGCCCCTTCTCCGCATCCAGGGCAGGATCTAACAGGATGTGCATCTTTGGCTGCCCTGGTTTCAGCTTTTCAGAGACCACTCTCACAAACTCCAAAGCCTCCCTCAGACTCGCCTTCTCAAAGCGCATCTGTGGCAGCACCACGGCCACCTGATCCCGCTGCCGCTGGGTGGCCGCACTGGTGGCATAGGGCGGCTTCATCTTGGTCGACAAAGTGACCTTCACATCACTGCTGTCATGCATCACCACGTCCAGCCCCGCCAGATGGGCCACATACTCGAGCAGCTCGCTCAGGGGCACATCCTGGCAGTCCATGGTGATCTTTACCGGGCTGTTTCTCACAGCATCCCCGGCAAGGAAGTTCACGCCTTTTTTGGCAGGATCCAGATCACGGCTTTTGACCTGCAGAAACTCGAATGCCTCTGAAAGGCTTGCCTTGTGAAAGACACATTGGGGAAAAATGATCTTGTCTGTGAGTTGCGCCCCGGAGGAAGCAGCCGATGCGCGGCTCTCCTGGGCCTGCGCGCAGCCCCCGCTCATGCTGAGCGCCATCATGAAGCTCACCGTCACCGCGCACCAGTGTGAGCTCCCTTTCAGACGTCGGTGAACGAGGGCTTGGCGGAAAATACGCCGGGGAAAAGCGGAGTCGGGAGACATTCCAACGATCAAGCCGCACGTCTAACAGGAAGTCAAATTACGAGCGCGTCTTACACGCAGCCTAGAAGTTCCCGCAGCTCCGCCTTGATCTCGTCCGGGGTGGGATTGTCCAGCGTGGCGGCCACCTGGCTCATCACACAATCACGCCAGCGCTCACGCAGACGGCGGATGTGGGACTTCAGCGTGTTCAGGTTCAGCCCCAGCGCATCTGCCACGGATTGATAGTTGGGCTCGCTGCTCTGGCTGAAACCGAGGAAGGGTTTCAGCGCGGCAAAGAGCGCCTGCTTGCCCTCCGCCAGATACGCGTTCTCCAGCTCCTGCATGGAGGTGGCGATGACCTGCAGCGCCCACTGCTTTTGATACAGCCGGTCCGGCGTGTCGGTGTCCACCGGCTCCGCCAGATACTGCTCCTCGGCGCTCAGAGCGCTGAACTCCACCACCTTTCCCCCGCCGCGTTTTTGCGCGGAGGCGCGGTCATGCTCATCCGCCATGTAGTGCTTCAGGCAGGAGAGCAGAAACGTGCGCAGCTTTCCTTTCTCCGGATCAGCGCTCGCCAGCAGGCGGGTGCTGATGACGCGCTCAAAGAAGCCCTGGCACAGGTCCTCCGCATCTGCCGGTGATTTGCCGCTGCGGCGGATGAAGGCGTAGATGGGATACCAGCAGTTCTGACAAAGCTGCCCCAGCGCCCTTTGCGAGCCGGAGTCCTGCTCATCCACCGCGCGGCGGACCATGCTCCACTGGGTCTGAACGAATGAGGCGTGTCGGGAGAGAGGCATGCGGAGCAGTGGATCATTGAAGTCAGGCGTGCGCAAACACAGCCTCGCCGAATCAGAATGTCATCGTTTAGGAGAACCTGCCCATCCATTTGGATGGTCTGTCAGCTTCAGAGATTCCGCGTCCGGTGAGCCTTGGTGCGCCAACATTGATCCAGCACTTGGTGGAGCTGCTGCCAGAGGCAAAGGCCGCAGCCACTTTCCTAATGGGCGGGGCCGCGACGGCTTATGTGAAAGGCAGAGTCGATGCCAATCTCAAGGCGAAAGCAGAGCAGCAGGCAGCGAAGGCCGAGAAGAAAGAGCATGAGGAGGCAAAGGCCAAGGCTTCACAGGAATGGCAAACCACCTTTGTCACAGTAACCCAAAAGGATGAAGAACGCCGCCGCACCTTCTTCGTCCGTTGACCAGCAACGCCGCAAGCAGGGAGTTCCCATCCGCCCCTTCCTTCTCCGGCCACTGCGCACCTTGGGCATGACAGGCTCTGGCATCAATCACTGAGCAGGTACGCTTGGATCACAGCCGGCAGACCGGCCTGCAGCTTCTCTGCCATACGGAGCTCTTCTTTCAGGATGGCACGGCAGGTCCGCTCGATTTCAGGATAGCCGAGGTGACTCGCGGCAGTGGCCAGAGCTGTGTAACAAGCGATCTCGAAATGCTCGGACGTGTAGGCGGCGATGACGTCTTTGACGTGCTCATCCCCGGCCAGCATGGTGCTCACACCTTTGGCGTATTCAGCGCCCTGGGCGATGGCATTCTTCACCATCGAGGTGTCCGTGCCCAGCTCATGCAGGCAGACGGCCACGGCCTCCGCGTGCGCCTCGGTTTCTGTGAGATGATTACTGGCGAGCTGCCGTGCCTCGAGAGGCAGCTTCTGGTTGTTCACCTGCTTTTGGAGGGCGCTCGTCATGGCCTTTTCCATGGCATAGGCGTCACGAAGCCAGTCGATGAGTTCTGCTTTAGTTTTCATGAGTGGAAGGGCATGGAGCTAATCAATGATGGCATCTTGAGTTATTGAAAAGAGCACCCGCCGTGTCCGCGGAATGCAGAACGGCGGGTGAAGCATGGTGAGTGCTTTCAGGCCTTGTTAGTTGCCATTACCGCGGTTGCTGGAGCCAGGAGAAGTGGTGCTGGAACCTGGGACCGTGGTGCTTGGAAGCGGTTTGGCCGAGCTATCGCTGGACTTCTGGGCGTCCGAGCTGCTGTTCTTGTTGCTGTTGTTGTTATCGCGGGCATTCGCGTCGCGGTTCGTCTGGTTCGCATTGTTGCTGCTGCTGCGGGCATCATTGCGGTTCTGCGCATCCGTGTTGTTACGGGCGTCGCTGCTGTTACTGCGCGCATCGCTGTTACGATTCTGGGCATCCGTGTTGTTGCGGGCGTCTGTGTCGTTGCGGCGGTCAGTGCCGGCGTTCTGCGGATTGGCGCCGCTCATGGCTGGCAGGCGCGCGAACTCTTCCTTGGTGAGGCTGCCGTCGGCATTGGTGTCCCACTGCTGCACGAGCTGCTTGTTGGCGTCGTTGTCGCCACGCATGCGGGAGAGTTCTTCCTTGCTGAGGATGTCGTCCTTGTTGCTGTCCAGCTCAGCAAAGGTTTGGCGCTGGCTGGGATTGGCCACATTCAGCGAGCCGCCCGCAGTATTGGTGTCCGCATTGTTGGATCCGGCGATGCCGCCGACACGAGAGGTGCCGGAGCCGCCGGACTGAGCCGCTGCGGAGATGGTGAGGGCCAGCAGTGCTGACAAGGTGGTGAGTGTATGTTTCATGACTTGGTCTGGTTTGTTTTTTTTGGTTAGGTTTGGGGACGGGGTCGTCCCTTCTGACTTCAAAAATTCGACCCTGCGTTGGGCTTTGGTCGCGGCCGACCACCGGCCCGACCTTGAGACCAGAGATGATCCTTAGGGGCGCTGAAGTATCCTTGCATCATGCTGGGGCGGTCCTTCAAAAGTCCGCCCGAACTGGCACAACCTCCGCCAACTTCCTGCTGATGAACACGTTGGTTAAAGGCGTTTTGTCTGCTCCCATGAAATCTTACCTGCTGCTGAGTTCTCTGCTGACCATTGGCCTCAGTGCGGCGGAAGCCCTGCGCACGCCTGCCTTTCCTGGTGCGGAAGGCGCGGGCATGTGGGCGAAGGGTGGGCGTGGAGGAAGGCTCATCACGGTGACAAATGTGAATGACAGCGGACCGGGCAGCCTGCGGGCAGCCTTGGAAACCAAAGGCCCGCGCACCGTGGTCTTCAGCGTGTCAGGCACCCTTGAACTGAAAACACCGCTGCGTATCCGCGAGCCGTCCATCACCATCGCCGGGCAAACTGCGCCGGGCGATGGCATCTGCCTGAAGAACTACGAGCTGCAGATCGGGCAGACGCATGATGTCATTATCCGTCATCTGCGCTGCCGCCCTGGTGACAAGACATCACAGGCGGGCGAGATGGATGCCCTCACCATCTGGGATTCACAGGATGTCATCGTGGACCACTGCTCCGCCACCTGGAGCACGGATGAATGTCTGTCTGTCACGAACAACTCGGACCGCGTCACCGTGCAGCACTGCCTCATCGCCGAGGCCCTGACCTCGCACGGGCTTGGCTCCATCATCGGCTGTTATCGCGGCAGCATCTCTTTCCTGCACAATCTCTATGCGCACAATCGTGACCGCAACCCACGCGCGAGCGGCTACCAGGCCACCGCCGGTCATGCGGATGATCCCGGCCCGCGCATCGAGTTCCGTGGCAACACTCTCTTCAACTGGTCTTCCGGCGCCGGCTACACCGGCAGTGGCAAGGCGGATGCCCCGGAGCGCATCGCCATGAACTACATCGGCAACTACCTCAAACCCGGCGCTGACACCTCCACGGCCTATCGCACCGCGGCCTTCTCCATCTACAGCGGTGCCACCGCCGAGCTCTTCCTCGATGGCAACCAGGCTCATCAGCCACCGCAGCCCCTCGAGTTTCAGTCCGAGCTTCTCATCGTGCGCCCCGGCGCCACCGTCATCTTGCTCGAGACACCTTTCCTCTTTGAGCCACCTGCGGAAAAGCTCACCGCGTCTGCTGCTCACGCCCGCGTGCTTGCCATCGCCGGTGCCAGCAAACCGAAGCGCGATGCGGTGGACACCCGCATCATCACCGGCGTTCGTGACGACACCGGCCGCCAGATCAAGACCATCCCCGAAGATGCCTGGCCTCAGCTGCAAAGCACCTCACCCGAACACGACACCGATGGGGACGGCCTTCCTGATGCGTGGGAAAAGGCGCATGGGCTGAACCCGATGAATGCGGCTGATGCTGTCCTCACCACTCCCGAAGGCTGGACCCATCTGGAAGTGTGGATGAATGACTTGTGATCTGCTGACTCGAAGCGCCGAGCTATGCCATAGCTCCCCTTCTAGGATCAGTTTTCCTGCCCTAACTGCTTCTTGAAATGTCTTTTCAAAGATGGCCGCGCCTGTCAGAAGGCCATGGATTAACCATGTCTGCCATCATTCGTTCGTTTCTCGTTCCTCCTTCTTTGAGCTTGGCCGCCGGTCTTCTGGCGTTGGTCACCAGCCTCATTCCCTCCATCTCAGTTGGGCAGGGGCCGCAGGCCATCCCGCTATCACGCACAGAGCTCACGCGCGCTTCTTCGGCTGCCATCACAGAGCTGGTCTGGACGCCGGATGGCCTGCTCTACAGCGGTGACTGGGATGGCAATATCTGTGTTTGGAAACCTGGGCGCAAAACGACCGTCAAATCCTTCGACGTCGCCGGCAACTTCATCCGCTCGCTGGGCGTGCTTGAAAAGGGCGCCAGATACATCGCCTGTTTGAACGATGGCGTCGTCATTGGCAAACTGCCCTCGGGAATCGTTCAGGACAAGTTCAGCCGGATCCCCGATGGCCAAGGCTATAACTCGAGGGCACTGCTGAGCCCGGACGAGAAAACGGTGGTTGTTCAAGTGGGATTCACAGCCGCGAAAATCTTCAGCACCTCCACTCTGCAGGAGACTGGAAGACTGAAGATGCCAGAAAACGGTCCGGTGGGGAACATCGCTTTCACGCCTTCGGGCGGGCTGCTCGTTTGCAGCACAGAGCTGCTGCATTTCCCTCCCGGCCAGATGACGCATGATTTCTCGCTGCCGCTTCGGGGTGACGCTATCGCTATCGAATGCAGCCCGGATGCCAGAATGGTGGCAGTCGCCAGCATGTCCCAGGTGAGTGTGGCTGAGCTAAAGGCCGGTGCTCCGGTCCGCACACTGACCACTAAGGCGGGTGCTTTGGAGGCCGTTGTCTGGTCTCCGGATGGACGTCGGATCGCCGCCACGGGTGCCAGTGGTGTTGTGGAATTCTTTGATCCGGCCACAGGCGCATTGAAGGAGACGCTGACAATCCTTCCAGGGCAGACTTCCAGCCTCGCCTTCAGCCCGGATGGCAAATGGCTGGCGATCGGTGGAGGTCACTATTTAGACAGGACGCTCACGCCGGCACGCAAGATGACAGGGGACAACACGATCCGTCTGCTGTCGGTGAATTTCCCTCCGCCCAAAGGCAGGTGACGCCGCCCGTGGTGTGATGCGCGAGGTTGCATCTGACGCTCATTCTGAATTGTGCTGGACGTCTCAGGGTGCCCGGCGCACCCTCATTTCGCAATGACCACTGTTCTCTGCTTCGGCGATTCCAACACCTGGGGATTTGATCCTGCGTACATCACCGCGCCTTATCCACGGCGGCATCCCATCGGCGTGCGGTGGACGAGTTTGCTGGAGACGGAACTCGGGGATGACTATCGAATCATCGAGGAGGGTCAGAACGGTCGCACAACGGTGCACGAGGATCCGCTGAATGTGGCACGCAACGGCAAGGACTATCTGCCCGCCTGCCTGGAGAGCCATAAGCCGATCGACATCGTGGTCATGATGCTCGGCACAAACGACCTGAAGAGTTACTACAACCTGCCGCCGGGCGAGATCGCGAACGGTGCGGGTGTGCTAGCACGGATGATCCTTGGCAGCACGGCCGGTCCCGACAATCGTCCGCCCCGGCTCCTGCTGGTGTGCCCACCGAAGATCGGCAGCCTTGCCCACCTGCCGGATCTCGATGTGAAGATCCCCAACGGCATCGCGCGCAGCGAGCAGTTCCCAAAGTATTACGAGGCCCAGGCCATCGCCCTGGGATGCGCCTATCTGAACAGCCAGGACATCGTGCAGACCAGCGCGGTCGACGGCATCCATCTGGAAGCGAGCGAGCAGCCGAAGCTGGCTTATGCGATCGCAGGGAAGATCCGGGGAATGGGATGAGGCATCCGTCCGGGCAGGGAGGTGATCAGAAACAGACCGGCCACACCCCGCCCATCATTCAGCCTAACCAACGATGATGCCCTTGGCCTTGCGCTCTTTCTCGCGCTCGAGCAGCGGGATCTTTTCATCCGTCTCGAAAACCTGAACACCGAGGTCACCGATTCTGGCAAAGCTCAGACCCTGGAAAGCAGGGATCTCAGCCGCGAGACGGCTGAAGACATCTTCAATGCTGTGCAGGCCGTTCGAACCGCCGCAGGCCACCACGAGGTCACGCAGGATCTCCCAAGTATCGCGCGCATTGCCTGGCGCGTTCACCGCTTTGCTCATGCGTTGCAGGCGACCCGTCACGTTGATCATGCTGCCGCGCTTCTCCGCGTAGGCATTGCCAGGAAGCACGATCTGGCTCAGTTCAGCGCTGGCATTCGCCAGGATGTGCAGGGAGACGAGGCAGCCGACCTTCTCCAGGTCCTTGCGCTCGAAACCGACCTTCAAAAGATTCTCTCCCAGGGCGAGCACCACGCGCAGACGGCCACGGCCCATGAGCTCGGTGATGCCGGCCAGCTTCGATCCCGGCTCGCTGCCGAGGATGAGCTTCGCGCCATTGCTGTTCGGGTTCTTGTCAGCGGCGCTGAGGTAGTTGTCACCTTCGCCGAGGCGCGGGATGACATCCACATTCTCAGTGCCGAGGATCCTGGCGAGCTGCTTCACGAAGAAGAGCTCCTCATTCGTCATGCGCGCGCTGGCGATGATGGCGATCTCCTCGCCCTTCACACCGGCTGCCGCGTTGGCGACGGCCTGGATGGCTTTCTTCCAGGAGGTGACCTCATGCTTGCCATTATTCTTCACCATCGGATCGGTGAGGCGGAACTCGCTGTTTACGAAGTGGAAGTCCAGACGACCGCGGTCACACATCCAGGTGGAGTTGACGTCATTGTTCTCACGCGGGGTCTGACGGTAAATGGTATCGCCACGCGCGTGGGTCTCCATGTTGCAACCGCGCCCACAGCCTTGGCAGATGCTGTTTGTTTCCGTGAGGAACCACACGCGCTGCTGGAAGCGGAAATCGTTCGAGGTCAGCGCACCCACCGGACAGATGTCCACGGTGTTGAGGGAGTAGTTATGCTCCAGGCGCTTGCCAGGATGCACGGCCAGCGTGGTGTAGCTGCCGCGCTCCGTGAAGCCCAGGACGGGCTCATCCACGATCTCCGCCGTGAAGCGAATGCAGCGGCTGCACATGATGCAGCGCTCGTCATCCAGACGCACACGCGGGCCGATATCAACATTCTTCGGCTTCTTGACTTTTTCTTCTCGAAAGCGGCTTTCGCCCTTGCCGTGTTCGACGCTGAACTCTTGGAGACGGCACTCGCCAGCCTGGTCGCAGATGGGGCAGTCGAGAGGGTGATTGATAAGTAGAAACTCCATCACGCCCTTGCGCACTTCCTGGGTGAGCATGCTTTCCGTGCGGATGCCCATGCCTTCCGCGACGGTGTTTGCACAGGCGATGACCGGACGCGGCATCCAGCCGATCTTCGGCATGCCAAATTCATCTTTCTCCGCTTCCTGCCCAGGGGCCGGACGCGGCGGCATGCCCATCTCCACCAGACACATGCGGCAGTTTCCAGGGCTGGAAAGCTTCGTGTGGTAGCAGTAGTGCGGCACCTCTTTCTTCGCCTGCTTGCAGGCCTCGATCATGCGGGTGCCCTTGGGGAACTTGAGCCACACGCCATCGATCTGGACATTGACCAGATCAGCCGGAGGCGGGGCGGCAGGGGCAGGAGCAGCTTCAGGGGCAGGCATTGGGGGGAAATCAGGGGTCTGAGGGAGTATCGGAGCCGGAAAGACAGCAGCAACCCGATTTTGTGAAAAATTTCACAAGCTCGCTCCAACCTCCAGACGGAGCAAGCTTACCAAGGCAGTTTTTCCGAGCTCCGGAGATAGATCATCCCGCTAAACGTGCTTGCACCAGCAGTCCATAGACGCCGATCACGCCTGGAAGCAGTATTTCCAGGATGAGCGGTGACGCCGACGGCGGAATGACAGGAGGAGTCTGCGGCAGCGACGGTGGCGGCAGGGTCATGAATCCGCTGTCCTCTCATGTCCGCCCCCAACCGACCACTCTGTTTCGGCCCAATTTCCCAAGCGCTGGGCGCACGCCCCATGCACACCCAACTGCAATAAGGCCAACCAGCCTCGATTACGCCGCCCGCTTCACTTCCCAGGTATGGATCGCCGGATTGCAGATATCGCGAACGAAAGGAGCGTCTGGAGCCTCGGCCCCGAAGACGTAGATGCGCTTGCGCAGAGTCAGCTTCGTGATCGTGAAGCCTGGGTTCGCAAGGGAGCGGAAGTAGCCCAGGATGGTTTCTTTTTCCAGGTCCAGCGCGCCGCCTTTCATGCCGTAGTCCAGCACGAAGGCCGCCTTTTCAAACGCGGGCGAAGTGGCATCACGCACCTCCTGGCTGATCGGGTCCAGCAGCACCTGACGGACAAAGGCCTCAACGGCGGCGGAATCACCCTCATAGTCCACACGATAGACATTGCTCTCACGGAAGGTCAGCTTTTGCGCCAGCGGAGCATAGAGCAGCTTTTGGCAGTCACTTTCGTGGTCAAATTTGCCGAGTATTTCGAAGGCTTGTGTCATCGCGGTTAGGGGATGGTCTGCCTAGCGAGAAAGGCGAATGCCGCAACTTTCTTCTGCCCGGCTGGTTGGAACTGCCCGAACACCCGCTGCCATGACACCCCTGCCCTTCCACCGCCGTGACTTCCTGAAAACCACGAGCAGCGGCTTTGGCTACCTGGCCTTTGCCGCCCTGGCCCAGCAGCAGGCGCTCCGCGCGTCCACGGGTGCCGCAGCCGGACCTCTCGCACCGAAGAACCCCCATTTTGCCGGCCGTGCGAAGCGGGTGATCTTCCTCTGCATGCAGGGCGCCCCCTCTCATGTGGACCTGCTGGACTACAAGCCCAAGCTCATGGCTGACTCCGGCAAAAGCGCCCCGTCCAACGCCGGTCGTTACGGTCAGGCGAAGCTCATGAAGTCCCCCTGGAGCTTCAACCAGCATGGCAAAAGCGGCCTCTGGATCTCCGAGCTGCTGCCAAACCTGGCCAAGCATGCGGATGATCTCTGCGTGCTGAACTCCATGGCCACGGACCTGCCGGCTCATCCACAGGCTTTCACCCAGCTGCACACGGGCTCCACCCAGTTTGTCCGGCCGTCACTCGGTTCCTGGGTGCTTTATGGTCTCGGCACGGGCAATGAGAACCTGCCCGGTTTCATCACGGTGAACCCACCCGGCAATGCCACCCGCAGCTATGGCAGCGCCTTCCTCCCTGCTATCTATCAAGGCACCAAAGTCGGTGGTGCGACGCTTCCTGGAGCCGGGGCCTTTGCACGTCGCTCAGGCAATGTGGACCAGGCCACCATCGCCAACATCAAGAACAGCCGCTATCCCACCGAGGCGCAGCGGACGCAGCTCGACCTGGTGCAGGCACTGAACAAGTCCCGCATGGCCCAGGATGGTGGCGTGAGCGCTGAAGTGGAAGGTGTGATCGAGTCCTACGAGCTCGCTTTCCGCATGCAGGCCGAGGTGCCCAAAGTGCTCGATCTCTCCCAGGAATCCGCTGCCACCAAGGATCTCTACGGTATCGATGACGCGGAGACGGCCACCTTTGGCAAGCAGTGCCTCATGGCCCGCAAGCTCGTCGAGGCTGGTGTGCGCTTCGTCGAGATCACGCATGGCAACTGGGACCAGCACTTCAATCTCAAAGCCACGCTCGAGCGCAACACCAATGCCATCGACAAACCCGTGGCGGGTCTTCTCGCCGATCTCAAAGCGCGTGGTCTGCTCAAGGACACGCTCGTCATCTGGGGCGGCGAATTCGGCCGCACGCCCCACAGTCAAGGCGATGATGGTCGCGACCATAACAACAAGGGTTTCACCATGTGGATGGCTGGTGGTGGCGTGAAAGGCGGCATGAACTACGGCAAGACGGATGACTACGGCTACGAAGCCGTGGAAAACAAAATGCACATCCACGACTGGCACGCGACCGTCATGCATCTGCTGGGTCTCGATCACGAAAAGCTCACCTACCGCTACGCCGGCCGCGACTTCCGCCTCACCGATGTCTACGGCACCGTGGCGAAGGAGATTTTGGTGTGAGCTAGACCAGTTGGTGGGTCGTTGGGTATCCAACTGGCATTCATCTAGTTCGGGTCTGTTGTTACAGGATTAACAAGATTCCAAAATTAACAGGAAAGGATTCTGTCTTGTTAATCCTGTAAAAAAAGCGTGCCTCTTCCTACCGGTTCGAACAACACACATGGCTTCCGTTGAGTTCTCACCGAACCCAGCTAGGACAGAACCATGTCCGACCAGCCCCTCTTCCCCAAACTAGCCAGCAGCAATGGCGGCCTGCCCTCCGCCGTGCGCTGGGCACACCTGCTGATGGAGGATCGTCTGCGTCCCGGTGATGTCGTGATCGATGCCACGGCAGGCAATGGCCATGACACCTTGTTTCTCGCGGAACTTGTTGGGCCGGGAGGACGTGTATGGGCCTTTGACGTTCAGGAACCTGCCGTGCTGGAAAGCCGTCGTCGCCTCGGTGAGGCTGGCATAACCAACAGTTTCGTCATTCATTCCGGCCATGAGACCATGCGTGATCATGTGCCCGCTGAATGGCACGGGAAGCTGAACGCCATCATGTTCAACCTCGGCTACCTGCCCGGCTCGGACAAAAGCATCATCACGCACACCGCCACGACTCTGCAGGCCATCAGCACTGCCTTGGAGCTCCTCGCCTCAGGCGGCCTGCTCACCATCGCCGTCTATCCTGGCCACGATGGCGGCACCCAGGAGCAGCAGGCCATCACCGAATGGGCAGGCGCCCTGCATCCGCGCCAGTTTGAAGCCCAGCTCATCCGCCCCATCAACCGCAGCGCCAGCCCGCCGGAGTGCTGGGTGGTGTGGAAGCGGGGATAAGGACTTACGTCGTTCACGCTTCAGCATGGCTTTTCAGTGTGTCGTGTCAGCACTTCCAAGCTCGGACGTGAACAATGGGATGTTAGGCGATGTTTTCGCCTTCCCGCATTCACTCACCGGTTAGCAGGAAGGAGGCTCTGTGGAGCTTCTTAACCTAAAGTTCCGAACAACCATCGGCCCAAGCACAACTAGGGACCACCACCAAAACCATTGATGATGGTATAGTTGCCACAGAACCCAGACAATGAGCAGAACGGGTAGAACCAAGCATACCCATATATAGCCCTGGGATCGTCTCCAGTCTATTGCGCTGGCTAGGCCATAGCACGGAGCACACAAGCCAGACGTGTAGTCTGCTGTGGCCGAGAGAATCTCGGACCCACACCTGGCACAACGTGTTTTCATGGAAACACTCGATTCACTAAACAATCCTCACGGCACCGGCTGGCCTTTGGCACCGATGCAGTAAAGCGAGTTCGCCGTGCGCACGAAGAGCTGTTTGTCACCGATCGCAGGCACGGAGTTCACCGGACCGTCAAGCTTGCTGGCGCCGAGCTTTTCAAAGGTGGTGCCGGCCTTGATGACGATGAGATCTCCCTGCTGGCTGGCGCAGAAGATCTTGCCATCCGCAGCGACGGGACTGCTGAAAAACTTGGCGCTTCCCTGGCTGCCTTCCACACGCTCCTCATAGAGCACCTTGCCTGTTTTCTGCTCCACGCAGCGCATGATGCCGCCATCGCCTAACAAATACATGTGCTGGCCGATCACCAGAGGTGATGGCACATACGGGAGGCCTTTGGGGATGTCAAAATTCACCGGCTCGGGCTTGCCGCTTTTCAGATCCAGCGCGGCGATCTCCTTCACACCACCGCCTGTGCCAAAGGTGCAGAAATAGAACTCATCACTCAGCACACCCGAGCCAAGGCTGCGCTGCTTGTAGCCGGGATTGTACTGCCAGTTGATCTCGCCCGTGGCGACATCAATGCCCATCACACCGCTGTTCGTGTTTGCGCAGATGAACTCGTTCTTGCCGCTCTTTGTCTTATGCACCACCGGTGTGGAAAAGGTGTTCAGACAGTTCGGCAACTCGGTCTTCCACACCTCCTTGCCGGTCTTGATGTCGAGGCCGACAAAGCAGGTCTTCCACTTCTGCTGCTCAGGATCTTCCGTGTAAATCTTGCCATCTCGCTGCCAGTCAAACTCACTGCGCACGATCATGATGCCATCAGAAACCACCGGCGACACGCCCGTGCCATGCTCGTGGATGTAGTCCGCCACATGCTCGTTCTTCCAAAGCTGCTTGCCGGTGTGGTCCAGTGCCAGCGCCTGGATGGTCGTGCCGGTGCTCCAGTTGATATAGATGCGCTCTGCATCAATGAAGGCCGAGCTGCTGGCAAACGTGTTGTAGGTCTTGTGCAGATTGTGCGGCACAAAAGTCTCCTCATGACGCCAGAGTTCCTTCCCATCCTTGGACGAGAGGGCGATCACGGCGCGCTTGTTGTCCGCTGTCTCCGCCGTGACAACCACCATGTCTCCCCAGAGCACAGGGGAGGACCAGCCTTTTCCTAACGGCGTTTTCCATACCGTGGTGCTATCATCCACGACGGCAGGGAGACCGGTGGTCGGCGAGACACCTGTGCCATTCGGACCGCGGAAGCGTCCCCAATCCGACGTCTCTGCGGACGCTTGGAAAGTGAGACAGAGGGCGACGAGAGTCGAAAAGGCGAGGGGCTTCATGGGGGATGACTATTATGGCAGGCGGCTGAATCGTGAGCCAGAACTCATTTCTTGCGGGACAATTTGCTTCTCAAACATCCTCCAAGAGCACGAAAACTTCAAAGAGCCCCCCCTTGCATATGCCCCCATCCTCGAATGAGGAAACCTCCCAAGCATCTCGAGACACCGCACAGGTCTTTTGGGGTATAAAGATTTTTCCATTCCGCTCGCCCCAATCTCCCGGAGTATTCCCATTAGTACTCAATCAAGCCTTCTCAATGGAGTGCCTCTGGATTTGCTCCAATTCGGATCTGGTTCGGATACTTCTGTCGTGACCCTCTAACCATCAATCTGATCAGCCCGAGGTCGAAATCCGCCCAAGCAGTCTTGTTGTCAGCCTTCTCCTAGCACGGCTCTCCATCTCTCATCGGTCCCTCGGTGATCAAGCCGCTGCTCGCGAAAAAGCAAAATGACCGTGTCGCTTGCGCAACACGGTCATTTGAAATGCTGTGATTAGCTCTCGAGGTGCTTACTTGCCACCAGCGCCGCCGGTGTTCGCCCACACTGGAGTCATATCTCTCCAAGGCTTCGGATGGACACCTGGGCTGTGAATGGTGATCAACTGACGATCCCAGATAGCTGGCTCACCAGCGACCTTGGAAATGCCACGACGGTTGGAGTCATCAAGCTCAAGGGTAACGATGAACGCACCACCAGGCTGGGTCGGGGTGATACCTTCGACGAACACGCGCTCAGGCGGAACGCTGTTGGCGTAAGGCCATTCGACACGGCGACGGGTAGGATCAGCGGAATCAAGCAGAAGGTAGCGCTTGGTGTGGTCGAGCCAGACGAGGACACGGCCGCAAGCAGCGACTTCATCTTCGAAGGAAGCGAACTTACCACGAGTGTGGCCAAGGTTCACACCGCGAAGCTCAAGGCTGGCGACGAGAATCTTGAAAGGCATGCGCACGCGGGGCTCACCAACGGTGATCTGGCGGTCAGCGTTTGGCTGGACGGTCAGAAGCAGTTTGGTCATCTCGCCGGCACCGACGATCAGGCCGTAAGGATTGCGCTTGGGATGGTTACCCAGCATGAGGTCACCTTGGTCGATCGTGACGCTGTAGTCGACGTCGCCTTCGATGCGCACTTTACCAATGCGGCTGGCCTCATGGTAAGGATACCCGTGGAAAGGGTAGCCGCCAGGATAGACGAAGCCAGGACCCCAGTTACCCCAGGCGCCCCAGGTCGGACCCCAGTTGGCCCACTGGGCGTTTGCAGTAGATGTGAAGGAGGCAAGGCCTGCCAGCACAAAGAAGAGAGCTGCGAGTGTTTTCATTTTCGGGTCTGTTATGAGAGTTAATACAAACGGCAGTGGTAATTACAGCACAGAGAGTTCCAAAAGCCAATCTCTTCTTTGTATTTTTTTTACGGACATGGGGGTTGTGAATAACTAGGCAACAACATCACCTAGAAGTGGTATTGCGAATTATTCCACACCCAACTTTTCCGGCGGGAGGGCTGCCACGGACTCTTTGAGTTCGCGGCCGGGCTTGAAACGGGCCACGCAGCGGTTCGGAATGCGGACTTCCGCCTCGGGCTTATTAGGGTTTCGGCCGATTTTGGCCTTCGCCACACGAACCTCGAAGGTTCCAAAGGTGCGGAACGTCACGTCATGCCCTTCGCTGAGCTTTTTGCTCACGAGGCCAATGAAGGATTCGACGATCTGAGCGACGTCCGATTGAGTCAAGCCGGTCTGCTCACTTAGATCAGACACGATTTCGCGTTTGGTGATGGTAGCCATGATTTCCAGGGGGGGGGACGGAGAAATGTCGTGCCTATGAGGAAATCGCAAGCCTTTCCTTAACCCTTCATTCCGGACCCTGTATCTCGGGGGGTGGCAAAGGGCCGCCCATGACCTCGGCCGCCGTGCGGAAATGCATTTTCGCCGCAGCGGCGAGTCCCTCCATGCCGTCCCGGCCAAAAAGCGCCCTGGCGTTGGCTTTTACCTGCGTGGAGACCCCTTTGGGAAGGTCGATCTGCAAATGCCGGCTTGTCTGATCCAACCATTGTACGAAGCGGTCCCGCGCCAAGATGGAGGCGGCGGCCACGGCAGGATCACTTTCTGCTTTTGTGCGCTGGATCAGCTCGATGTCACGTCCACGAGTTTGCAGTGCTCGTTTGAGTACTGCCGGATTGGCAAACTGGTCGGAGATGGCTTTTTTACAGTCTGGTACTCGTTCGAGTAGTGTCTCGATGACCTTCGCATGCCCCCAGGCGAGCAAACGATTAAGGTTTCCAAATTTTTGATACAACTCGTTATAACGTGACGGGCTGATCTGGATCACTTCCCAGCGGAGCCCAGGCACGCCACGGATGTCTTCCGCGAGTTTGGCGATCTTCGCATCCGTGCCGATCTTCTTGCTGTCCACCGCACCGATGGCACGCAGCGTGAGCACGGCCTCGCGGTCCACATACACCCCGGCGATGACCAGCGGCCCGAAGAAATCACCCTTGCCGCTCTCATCCACGCCGATGTGCGGCTCAAACATCTCTGGATGATGCACCTCTTCGTAGCCCAGTTCAGCGACACCCAGCACCTGCGGCTCCAGGATGTTCGTGACGAACTCCTCCGTGTCCTTTCCCTGAACCACAATCTTCGGCCCCTTCTCATACACCAGCACGTTCACCTTGCCGTGGGCGGCCGCATACAGGCAATAGGGCTTGGTTTGAAACTCCCAGCCGCTCTCCTGCAGCAGCCCTCGCAGCTTCCTCGCCTGATCGGCGGTCAGTGGTTTGGTATAAGTGGTTAGGCCTGGCATGACTTTTTGCGGCTCATTCGATGAAGAATGCATTGAAAGGCGCACAACGCCAGGCAGACAAGGGCAAACCAGTCGCCAAAACGTGCGTACAGTGTCATCTCACCCGCGATGGGCACCTGCACCTCTCCGGGCAGGCAGCCTTCGATCAAAGTGCTGCCGGTCTCCGGATCCGCGAGACGATGCGTGATCGTGCCCAGGGTGTCGATAAAGCAGGTCACACCAGTGTTCGTCGCGCGCACCATGGGGCGGCGCAGCTCGATGGCGCGGAACTTGGCATTTGCCGTATGCACCTCCATCTGGTTGCTGTTCAGGAACCAACCATCATTGGTTAGGTTCACGATCATCTGCGGGCCCGGCCGCGCAAACTTCCGCGCCAGCCTGCCCACAGTGTCCTCAAAGCAGATCAGCGGAATGATGCCCACATCCGGCTTCGCCAGTTCCAGGGGCTCCGTGCTCGTGCCCGGCGTGAAGTCTCCCGGGATCACCCCGCGCAGCAGTGAAAACGGCGGATAGTCACCGAAGGGCAGATACTCTCCAAAGGGCACCAGGTGGTATTTGTGATACTCCTGCCGGTTCGCATAGCTCCCTCGGAAGAGCACGGCGGAAACATGACCGCCGCGACCCGGCTCAGGCGAGTCATAGATCTCTGTGCCCGTCATCAGGCTGAAGGCACCCATGGAGAGCAGCTCATTGAAATACGTCTCATGTTTCGGCAGGCCCCAGCGCTCCCCGTTTCCATGCAAATGCACTGGCAGCGCGCTTTCCGGCCAGACCACCAGATCCATGCCGGAGTTACCGTCACGAGCCTCGGCATAGAGCCGTGTGTAGCGCGCCAGGTTATCATAGATTTCCGGCGCACGCTCACCGCTCCAGGCTTCCACTTGGGACACATTCGGCTGAACCAAAAGTGTGCGCACGGTCACTGACTCCGCCGGCTTCGCCAGGATGCGCGTCATGCCATAACCGGCAGCTGCCAGCAGCAGCACCAGCGCCAGCGTGAAGTCCAGCCGCGTCCGGCATGTGCCCGTGCCGTGATAGATGGCCAACTGACGGCGCAGAGTGTTCCAGCCGGTGGCGACCACCAGCACGGGCAGAAAGGAAAGCCCCATCACACCCACCAGATCCGCGGCCTGGATGATGACCTTGTTTTGATGCATCCCCACACCCAGGCCATTCCAGCCAAAGCCCGTGAAGACCGTGGTGCTGCGCAGCCATTCGCACACCACCCACGCCGCAGCGGCGAGCAGTGAGCAGCGCAGTGATTCGAGGGTGCTCTCCTGCCAGGAACTCTTTGTGATCTTGGTGATGTCCGGCTTGGCGCAACGGCTGACAAACCAGCCCCATAGTCCGAAATACACCGCGCAGTAGGCGCTCAGTCCAATCAGGGCTCCGAAGCCCATCAGCTCAGGCCCCAGGCCAATCCAAGCGTCATCCACCGCGCCTGCCCGCACCCTTGATGAATGACGCACCCAGGCCAGATTCGGAATGAAAAAGGCCAGTCCAGCCAGGTATCCTGCCTTGAAACCCGAAGCCGAGGAAGCCGGATTCCACAGCACGATCAGCAGCGGCAGCAGCCCTAGCCAGATGAGCCATTCCTGGTTCCAGTTGGGAAAGCCAAACACCAGCAGCCCACCGCTCAAAAGCGGCAGCAGGTTGTTCATTGAGAGAGGTCGTGGCAAAGGCACCTGCGCAGGTAGCGCGAAAATGGATTTCTCAAATCGCAAAAAATAGCCTCGCTACTTCCCCACATACCTCCAGCCCTCACCCCCGCGAGTGACGAAGACGATGCGAAAGCCGCGTTTGTCGATCCGCATCCCCGCGCTGTCGCGCGCCCGTGTGGCGAGACTCACGCCCTCGCGCGAGCCATCAAACCAGGCGCCGCCACGGATGGCATGGAGACGCAGGGAGGGATCGTCATTGATCAGGCTCTCCGTGATTTCCGCCACGTTCCCGACCATGTGATAAAGCCCGAGCGGCGATGGCGGCACAGCATTCACCGGGGCCGTGCGCGGCCAGGGATCACGCCTTGGCTTGAAGATCCAGTTCGGATGCCAGTCCTCATCCACCACGCTGCTGTCCACGATGTTGTAGAGTCCATCCGGAGCAGGCCACTCATGCCCCCAGGGGAAGGCATGCATTCTCACTTTCCAAGAGGCTCCTTTTTCCTCAGGCGTGGCTCCGGGCTCGGGCTTCAAGCCAGCGGCGGTGCTCCACTCCGCATCCGTCGGAAGCCGATACGCCTGACTGGCGCGGATGGCACCGCTGCTCCGCTCTTTCCAGGTCAGCCAGGTGCAAAAAGCCTGCGCCTCAAAGAGACTGGTGCCGCAGACTGGATGCTCATCCGTTTGCCGAAAGCCCGGTGAACGCCATGAGCCGCGTGTCTCCACGAACTCACCCTTCTTCAGCCCATGAAAAGCCCGGCTGAGCTTTCGCTGATAGCCCGTGTCCTTGATCCAGCCAGCATCCGCCTGCGCCTTGTTAAAGGCCGCATAGTCACCCACGCGCGTCTCCCAGATGCTAACCAGCACGCCATCCAGATCAGGGATGCTCACGAACTTCATGCCCAGGGAGTTCTGATGCTGCTGCGGCTTCCAGCCTGCTGGCACTGGCGCCAGCCGCTCTTCGACTGCAAGCCTTGCCTCCATCTCCGCACGTTCCTTCAGCGCTGCGGCCACTTCTTCCGGTGATTCCTGGGCCATGCTCCAACCCAGCAGACAGCCTGAGGCAACCACGGCCAACAGTGTTCCATAAAGAACAAGCTGTGCCTGCCGCCGCGCGAACAAGGGCCAGTTCCTGAGGAACCGCTGCTCTCGGACAACCTGCAGTCTCATTTCCCGAGCCGAGGCAAAGCGCCCGCATGCCTCCGGTTGGAGCGCACGGGTAATGATCCGCTGCAAACCCAACGTCACTCCATGACCCGATCTCAGTCGATGTACAGGTTCCGCATGCGCGCGGGGCGGTTCACCGGTCACCAGATGATACAGCAAAGCGCCCGTGCTGTAGAGATCCCCCCGATGATCCGCGGCAGGGTCTCCACGCTCCAGTTCCGGGGCGGCGTAATGACCCCCCAATGCCAGCAGGCTGCCTGTCAGTGATGCTTCACCAGCAGGACGTGGCAGTCGAGCCAGCCCGAAATCCGTCACCTTCACGCGGCCCTCCTCATCCAACAGCACGTTCGCCGGCTTGATGTCCCGATGAATCAGCCTCTGTGCATGAGCCGCCTCCAGCGCCGCGCACACCTGCCCCACGATCTCCAGCGCACGGTCCACTGGCAGCGGCCCTTTGCGCAGCACCTGCTGGAGGTTCGGTCCCTCGATGTACTCCATGGCAAGAAACGGCAGCCCGTCCGTCTCACCCGCCCCGAGATGCTTCACCACGTGTGGGTGATCCAGCCGCGCCATAGCCTCACATTCGCGGCGGAACATCTCCAGAAACCGCGGCTGGTCCGCCAGATCCTCCCGGAGGACCTTTAGCGCCACCCGCTGGTCATCCGCACCCCGCACCGCCTCATACACCGTCCCCATGCCACCTCGTGCGATGCGGCGGATGATGCGAAACCCTTCCACATGCAGCGTGGCCGTCTCGCGGGCCATGGATGCTGCCGCCTGCAATCCTGCCTGCCCCCAGCATGCCGGGCACATGCCCAGCCACTCCGCCGGATTCTCCAAAGGCGCCTCACACACTGCGCAGCGTGTGTGAGGGACAGCATCAGGATTCATGGCGGTCATGCTTTCAAAGCTTGGTATCCAAAACAGCGCCGCAGTGCAGCAGGGAAAGTCATCTCATTCATTTCAGATCGTGCCGAGACAGCTCATGAGGTAGCGGATCTCCGCTTCCAGATCACTGCCGCAGGTGAAGGCAGACACCTCCCTCTCCATCAACTCACGGAAACGGTTCCTCAGTCGTGAGGCCTGGGACCGCAGAGTGCCCGCCGCCACTCCCAGACGCATCGCATGCGCCTCCCACGTGGCCTCCATCGCATCCTCCTCAGCACGCAGCGAGGGCAGCAGCACGCTCAGCACCTCGTCCTTGATGCCGGAGCCCGCCGCCTCCGCCTGCAGTGCGGAGATGATCCTCTTCATCACATCCAGCGCCCAGTCGCGATCAAACGTCTCATCAGGTGCCACCGGCGTCCACGAGGCTTCCTCCACCCAGTCCACATGCTCCACCCCACCCCCACGCTTCTGCGCTTGGTCGGACCGGTAGGCTTTGCGCTGGTAGTTTTTCAGCATTGTCCGCAGAAAGAACCGGAACCTGCCGCGAGCCGGATCCGCCAGCTCCAGCCGCCGCTCCTCGATCACCCACAACAAAAAGCTTTGCGCCATGTCCTCTCCATCCTGCTCATTCCAGCGTCGGCACTGCGCCAGGATCACGACGTGATACTTCTCACAGATCTCCCGCAGCGCCGCCTCGCGCTCCACCGGATCCCGCAGCGCCAGGATGCGGTCCCATTGCGTCTCGGGCCAGGAAGCAGAGGAGGGAGGAGCATCCATGAAATTGCGAGGGGTATGCTTAGTCACAGACCCGGTGAAGCTCCAAGCAAACATTTCAGAAAATGTCTGCAACGGAATGGAGACAAAATGGATACCGACCCGTGACACCAACTCCGGCATCAATTTCATGAAATCACTCCGTCTCAACCCAATCCTCTGCCTGGCCACATGGGCATTCTGCAGCGCTGCCGCACAAGCCGTGCCCGCCTCTGTCACTGCTCCCATCGACGGACCTGTCCGAATTGGCTCCACATCTTCCCAGGGCACCTGGAGGTTCTATCAATATACCGGCATCGCTCACACGACCACAGGCGGAGTGGGCGGATGTGATGACACCAAGGCATGGGATGCAAACCTGTCATCGAGCACATCCAACGACGCTGATGCTGGCAAACCTGTGTACGCCGTCGCGGACGGCTATGTCGATGTCTCGATCTACAAATGGGATCTCTATGGAGCCAACCAAGTCTTGCTCCGGCACACCGACACGAATGGTACCACCTACTATTCAGGGTATCTGCACATGAGAAACATCATCGCCAAGGTTTCCAACACCTTTGTCCGTGCAGGCACAACTATCGGTTACGTCTCCAATGTCGGGGTGCCAGACGGAAACAATCACCTGCACTTTGCTGTCTACGACAAGGTAGGCTCCAAGCTGGTGTCCCGAAACACCATCATCCAGCCTCGCTATCAGCAGCCGCCGAGCAGCCTGGCCGCTTCGGCCACGGCTTCCAGCGTCGCCTTCTCATGGATTGGCTCCCGTGAGAGCAGTTCCAGAATTCAAATTGCCTCGAGCGGAGCAAGCTGGACGGCGGACGGCGGCTTTGCCCAGCCGACGGCCGCCTTGAACTCCACACTTTTGGTTAACTCTGGAGTCAGCCCCTCTTCCGCGTCAGGTTACTACAGCGTCCTCTGGCCTTCTTCCAGCCTGCCTAGCTACAGGACTCCCAGATCCGGGGATTGGGTGCAGTGGACAGTACGTCAAAACACCCTCGCCCAGGGTTCCTCCACTTACACGGCCCCGCAAAGCCTGCAGATCCCTTATGTGATGAGCTTCTCAGTCTCCCCGGCAAGTCTGTCCGCCGCTGTGAACCAGGGACTGAATGCTCCAAGCTCCTATTTCAACATCACAAGCTCTGGATTTGGAACGACTCAGTGCTGGCTGAGCAGCAACCAGACGTGGCTGAATCTCAGCAGCACCTCCATGACACTCATGGGCGGAAGCCCTTTCCAGATCGTGGCGACCTATGCCTCCTCCGGACTTGCTCCCGGCACCTATGCTGCGGAGATCAACATCACGTCTGCAGGGGCCGTCAGCAAAACACTCCCGGTCACGCTGACCGTGAACAGCACAGGCGTGACCGCTGACGACCATAGCAACACCACGGCGGGAGCTTCGCCCGCCTATCTTTACTCCTCCCGAAGTGGCACCATCGGCGTCGCAGGCGACGTCGACTACTTCTATATCACTCTGGCATCCAGCCGCACAGTCATCTTGTATTCGGCAGGGGCAACTGACACGACCGCCACACTGTACAATTCCTCGCTCGGCCAGATCGACTATGACGATGACAACAACAAGGGACTTGGCGGCAACTACACCTCTGGAGCGAACTTTTTAATCATCAAAAATCTGGCAGCTGGCACCTACTACCTCAAAGTGGCAGGCTTCAGTTCCAGGACAGGGCCTTACACCCTGTGGTATCAATGATCTGGCACTGCAAATGAACCAGCCCGCCTTCATCATTTCAGGGGCCTTTGGGGCCTTGATCCTCATCCTTGCTGCGGCTCGACTCCCTTCACCAGGACTCGTTGAACACGGCTCCAAGCCATCCATGGCACCCGTCATCGAAGGACAAGACAGCTCTGGAACGCTTGTGACTGGCGGGCAAAGCTTGGCTCAGAGTTTGGAAGACAGGGGAGAACCCTTGCCTCCTGCTTCACAAGTGCAGTTTCTGAGCACCTTGCATCGATTGGCAGCACGGGACGGACGGCGGGCCATCTGCCAATTGCTCAGTCATCATGACGAAGCGTTTCGCCGAAGTGCCTTTGGCCCCCTGCTGGACACTTGGGCTGACTCCTCTCCATTCGAAGCCTTGCAGTGGCTCCACGAACCGGCGCAGGCATTTCTGCATAGTTCGGCCTACGAGATCCCTCCGAGGTTTTATTCCACCACGTTTCGCGCCCTTGCTCTCGCAGACGCGGAGGCCGCCGCCAGATCCTTTTTCACACTGCGCGGCTTCCACCGCCCCCGCGCATTTGCTGCCATGCTGAGGGCTGCACAGGAGGCGGACCGTCTGCCGGAGATGCTGCAAAGCGTCACCACCCACGGCGACCTGACTCCAGCAGAGCACGCCATCGCAAGCCATCTTTCGGGTGACATGTCAGGTTACCAATATTGGTTAGCTTTGATTCCTGAAGATTCGTCACGCACCGAGGTGATGAATGCTCTGGATCTGCCCAAGTTGGCCGTGAAACACTGACGCAGCTCTCCACGGCTCCTCACGTCTTGTCGATCAGCAGCGAGGCAGCCCGGCGCGGATTCGGGTGGAAGCCGTTCATCGCAGCGCGGATGCGCTTCGCGCGGTCCACACAGGCCTCGGCCTTTTGGAAATCACCCGTGGCTTTGTAGACCGCTCCCAGATTGATGTAGGTCTGCGAGAGGTCGGTGGGATCGAGCTGGTCATTCGCCAGGCTCTGGCGGATGCCCAGCGCGTGCTCATGCATTTGCTGCGCGCGCTCCACATCCATGTTGGAATAGTAGAGCACGCCCAGATTGTTCAGCACGCTGGCCACTCGCGGACTTTCACCGCCATCGGTGGAGCGGAAGGTTTCCAGCGCTTCCTGATAGTACTGCTCAGCCTTCGGGTAGTCCCGCAGTTGCTTGAAGATCATGGCGAGGTTGTTCTTGATCGTCGCCACCTTGTCGTTGTTCTCCAAATGAGCGTCATCGGCGATCTTCAGCGCCTTTTCATAATACTCCGCTGCCTTGTCCATGCGGCCCCAGCGATCATAGAGATGGGCGAGCAGGCTGTGAATGCCGCAGAGCAGTTCGGGATCCGGTTTCTTCAGTTCTTGCGCACGGTAGAGCGCCTCACGATACAGGGACTCGGCCTTGCGGAAATCTCCCTCTTTCTGCCGCAGATCCGCGAGCACGCTGATCTGCTCCACGAGCTGCCCGATCCGCGCCGGATCACGATACGCCAGCCTCCGGACCTCCTCGACACTGCGGGAGGCCGACATCAACTGGCGCTCAAGGTTGGGGTCCATGGTTGAAATTCCTGAATCTAGATTCCTGACTCCTGATTCAAACGGTGAAAGCAGGCGGGGTGTTAAATCATGATCCAGGAATCAAGGATCATGGATCACGAGGCGTCGCGGTATGACTTCGCCAGATTGGCGATGGAGTCACGGGCGGAGGCCATCATGTCACGGGAAACGCCGGCAGCCTCATACCAATGGGTGTAGGCGTGGTTGTCGAACATGATGTCAAACTGGCTCACCAGGCGCTCAAACACGGCGGCGATGCCCGTGTGGTTCACCAGGGCGAGACCGCTGGTGGCGAAGCCCTCTGGAGCTGTCTCAGCCACGCCCAGCTTCAGGCCGCCGGCGGAAGGCATGTAGCTGGCGAAGTTCAGTTCCTTGCGGATGGAGGCCATGTTTTCATCCACATCCTTCTGCTTGATGTCACCGCGGAAGAGCGCGCTGGCGGCGAGATAGACACCCTGCTGCCAGTCGATGGCGGCGGTGAAATTATCCTGGGAGAAGGTCTCGCGGGCAAGATCCGGGAAGTTGCTGCGCACCTGGCCTTCCTGGCCGGGAGCACGCATCGGCGCGAAGCTGGCGGTGAAGAAGTGGTTGCCCGGGAAGGGCACGAGGTTTGTCACAAACTCGTTGAGGTCCGTGTTCAAGCGGCCCGGGAAACGCAGGGATGCGGTGACCGAGCTCATGATCAAAGCCACGATGTGGTTGAGATCCATGTAGTTAGGCGCGCGATGCAGTTTCGCCTTCGCGATGCGGAAGAGCGCCTCATTGTCCAGAATCACAGCGCCGTCCGCGTGATCGAGGATGCGCTGCAGAGTGAGGATGGCGTTGTAAGGCTCCACGGCGGAGTCAGAAATGACGGGCGAAGGAGCGACGGAGAAGGTGAAGATCTTCTTCTTCGGATAAGCCTGGCGCAGACGCTCCAGAATCAGCGACCCAAGGCCGGAACCCGAACCACCGCCGATGGAGTGAGTCATCAGGAAGCCCTGCAGGCCCTTGGTTTTCTCCACCGCATTGTCGATGACATTCATCACCTGGTCGATGACGCGCTCGCCCTCAACATGGTAGCCACGAGCCCAGTTGTTCGCAGCGCCCGGGATCTTGCGCACGATGCTGCTCTCATCAAAAAGCTGGGACATGTCACCGCTTTCGATTCGGGCGATCACGCCTGGCTCCAGGTCCACCAGCACGGCACGCGGGATGTATTTACCGTCACGGATCTTATGAAAGAAGACCTCCATGTTGGCATTGCTCGAGGCGCTGGAACCCTCTTTCGGCGTGCCTTGGTCGGTGAGGCCATGCTCACGCAAAATCAACCGCCAGAAGCGGTCGGCAATCTGGTTGCCACATTGGCCGACGTGAATGCTCAGGATCTCTCTCACAGTGTTTTCGTGCTTGTAGTTAGGTTAAAAAAGGGCGCGCGCGGTGCGGTGCGAAGATCAGCGGCGGTCCACCAGATCACGCAGGCTGACAGACGAGGTGCGGCGGGGATCATCACCCCCGCCGTAGGCACGGGACGCTGTCACGCTCTCGTCCTGGCTCTTGGCCTTGGCTCCGCTCTCCTCGGCCACCTGGTAGCTCTGGATCAGTTCCTGGGCGGAGGCACGGAGGGCCACGATCTGCTCCTCGTTCATGCCTTCATTGAGATACCAGTTGGCGAAGGCCTTGCGCTGCCAGAGCTTGTCAAAGTTGTGGCAGATCCGGTCCAGCACGCGGGCGATCTCGGTATTGTTTGCCAGCAGCACCATGCTCTTGCGGTGAGAGATGCCGGACTGCTCCACATAACCAATTTTAAAGGCGGTCGGGATCCAGTAGGTGAGCGGCAGCTTCTCACGCATCGCGGCCAGGGAGGCATCCGCCAGCGGCTTGTCCTCCATGATGCCGCGGTAAAGCACCGCGGTGGAAAGGAAGCGGCCTTCCATCGGCGAGCAGGCGGCGAAGACGCTGCCGTTGTCGAAGAGAGACTTGATCATGTCCTCGACCCCCATCTCCTCAAACTTGCTGCGGTCAGGTGGCGTGAGCGGTGCGAAGGCGCACATGAGGAAGTGCAGGGAGGGCTGCGGCACCAGGTTCGTCAGCAGCTCGCGCAGGCTGATTTCCACGGTGAGGAAGCCGCTGAAACGCATGGAGGCGGTGATGCCGGCCAGCGCCTCGGTGATGAGCAGGTTCAGGTCATCCACCGTCGGGCTTTCGATGTTCCATTTGCGATGAGCCAGCTCAAAGAGTGCCTCATTGTCGAAGATCAAACACGCGTCGGCAGTGCGGCGCAGGCAGTTGAGTGCGAACACGGTGTTGTAAGGCTCCGTGACCACGCTGGAGACCTGCGGGGAGGGCAGCACGGCGCAGCTCAGCACAGGTGCTTCGGGATACTTTTCCTTGATGGACTCGATGAGCAGTGAGCCAAAACCCGAACCCGTGCCACCACCGGTGGAGTGGATGACGATGATGCCGCCCACGTTGTCACACTTGTCGATCTCATAGGTCACGCGGTTCATCACCTCCGGCAGCACCTCACGACCGGCACCGGAATAACCAACAGCGAAATTGCCACCGGCACCTTCCTGGCGGCTGATGAGGTTGGCTGGATTGAAAAGCGAGCCAGAAGTGGACTTCACGTGCTCGATCACGCTTGGTTCCAGGTCCACCATCACCGACCGCGGGACGAAGCTTCCGGAACCCGACTCACCGAGCTGGGAAAAGAAGGAACTCCAGTTCCCACGCGGATTCGAGCCCGGTGCGATGGAGCCGGAAAGAGGGTCGATGCCATGTTCCTGGCAGAGAGTTTTCCAAAAGGATGCGGCGATCTGATTGCCAGCCTGTCCGATGGAAATGACGATAGTGTTATTGACCTTCATCCGGTGTTTTTCAGTTGTCGAAGTTGTTTTTATTGTCAGTGAGAAAAATCGCAAGAATTGTTCCCGAATTGGAAAAAATATGTCAGACTGCGGGCACTCAAAAGTGCGAAATTCGTGAGGCCATCTTCCCTGCCAAACCTGCCCGCACCCCGAGTTAATCACGATTCAAAGTGTAGTCGTCCCGGCGGCTTCGTTTCAATCAAAATCCTGTTCCCAACTCACTTCGTACACTAGCTGTCGTCAGCAGACAATCGCCCCCCGTTGCCACCCGGCTCCAGTCTGGGCGTAAAATTGTAACTGGCAGGTCGGAAAAATTGTCGAATCTCACCCCTGACCACTTCTCAGAGTTGTTGCCACTTTTTCAAAAAATTTGCTGACCATGCACTCACTCCGCTCTTTCGCCTGTGTCACCGCCCTGGGATGCCTTTTCGTCCTCAGCTCAACCTTCGCGGCCGAGCCACCCAGCTCCGAGACTGACCGCCTAGCTGCCGACCTCGAGGAAAAGGTGACCGCCATTGGCTCCCATCTCCTTTCCGGAGTGAAGGAGGGCACCGCAGTGCTGCCGGGCATCGGACTGGCGGAAGGCGTGTCTGAGATCACCGGCGTGGCCATCAGCCCCATGCTGGGCATCAGCGCCGTCGGAGCCTGGAAATACTGGAACACGGACGCCTCCGCGCGTGCTTCCCTGCCCTGGTACTGCCAGCCCTGGGCCTGGGGCACCGGACTGGCCCTGATCGGCCTATGTTTCTGCAAAGACCTTTTCGGCGCTGCCGTGCCCGGCATCCTGAAGAAGCCGCTCGACTGGATCGAGCTCTTCGAGAACAAGGCCAGCGCTCTCGTGGCCAGCACGGCCTTCGTGCCGCTCATCGCACTGGCCATGTCCGAGTATGAGCGGATCCAGCCCGAACAGGCGAGTGCTGTGCTTACCGGTTCCGGCCTGGCCGTGGCCCCGCTGGCGAATGTGATCCATGCCTCGCTGCAGTCCCCCTGGGTGACCATTCCCCTCTCACTGGCCCTCTTCGGGGTCATCTGGCTCACCTCCCACGCCATCCATGTGCTCATCGCCCTGTCACCTTTCGGCATTGTCGATAGCGCGCTGAAGCTGATGAAGCTCTCCGTCCTGGTCCTGCTCACGGGCTGCGCCACCATGATCCATACCGTCAGTCCCATCCCTGCCATGGTCGTTTGCGGCATCATCGCCCTGGTCAGCCTGCTCCTGGCCCGCTGGTCCTTCCGCCTGCTCGTCTTCGGAAGTGTGATGGTGACGGACCTTTTGTTCGGTAAGGGCAGCGAATCTGGCGACGTGCGGGAGCAGGGCATCCGCGCCTTCCTGGCCCGCCCCCTTCATGGCATCCCTGCCCGCAGCCGCGGTCGCATCGAGGTCGATCCCACCTCCGGTCAGGCTTACTTTGTCCGCCGTCCCTGGCTGGTGATGCCGGTGAAAAAAATCGCCCTGCCCCTGGACGGGCTGGTCCTTTGCAAGGGCCTGCTCTACCCCAGCCTAGGCCAGCGCAATGCCTCGGACTTGAAGCTCCGCCGCCTCTGCCTCCTCCTGCCACGCTATCGCGGGATCGAGCACAGCATCGCAGCCCGCCTCCGCTGCACTGAAACCCTCGACAGCGCTCTGGTGCGCGGATTCAAGGCGGTGCGCCAGTGGTTCAGCGAGGTGACCTCGGCCGCCACGGGAGCAGAATCCAAGGCAGGGAGTTGACGGTACAGGCGTCCTCCCGCTCGGTGACACGACGGAGGGTTTGCGCCCACAGCTCGGCACACGGAGTGTGTTGAGCTCTTTAAAGAACCCGCCTGCGTGGTCCGTAGAAGACTGTCACACTTCATGGCAGCGTCTTCCCGGCACTTCCTCAGCGCATTCACACTAGCCCTGCTGGTGATCGCGTCGCTGCCCTGTGCTGCCTCGGAGGACAAAGCCCCTGCGGGCCCGCACTGGGCCTTTATCGCGCCAGTGAAGCCGCCGGGAGCCGTCTCCATTGACCAGCTTCTCTCCAAGACGCACCGCGACCATGGCCTCGTCCCCCAGATTCCGGCGGAGCCTTCCCTCTGGCTGCGGCGGGTGCATCTGGACCTCACCGGCCTGCCGCCAACCCTTGAAGAATTACGCCACGTCGCCGCCCACGATTCCCCTGCCACGCGCAGCCGCATCATCGACCGACTGCTCTCCTCGCCGCATCACGGCGAGCGCTGGGGCCGCCACTTCATGGACATCTGGCGCTACAGCGACTGGTACGGCCTGGGCACGCAGCTGCGCTCCAGCCAGAAGCACATGTGGCATTGGCGCGACTGGATCGTGGAATCCCTCAACGAGGACAAAGGCTACGATGTGATGGTGCAGCAGATGCTGGCCGGTGATGAACTGGCCCCCGAAGATCCCGAGGTGCTGCGCGCCACCGGCTTCCTGGCGCGTAATTACTACCTCTTCAACCGGACCACCTGGCTCGATGACGTAATCGAGCACACCAGCAAGGCCTTCCTTGGCCTAACGATGAATTGTGTGAAGTGTCACACGCACAAGTACGATCCCATCCAGCACGAGGAGTACTATGCCCTGCGCGCCATCTTCGAGCCCTACCATGTCCGGCTGGATGCCCTGCCCGGCCAGACCGATCTGGAGAAGGACGGCCTGCCGCGTGTCTACGACCTGCATCTGGACCGCTTGACGAACATCCATCTGAAGGGTGACGAGAAGAACCTGGACACGTCCCACGCCATCACTCCCGCCGTTCCGGCAGCGATCGCCTTCAAGCCTCTGGAAATCGTGGCTGTCAAACTCAGCCCGTCAGCCGCGCAATCCCAGCGTGGGAAGGCAAGGGTGCCCGTGGGTGACGCTAAGAAGAAGGAGACACGCGAGGTGACCTCTCTTAAAGCCCTGGATGGCCCGGATGAGACGGAGAAAACCCGCTTCCTCCCCTTCCCTGAGGAGAGCACCGGCCGGCGCAGCGCCTTCGCCCGCTGGCTCACCGACCGCCAGAACCCGCTCACCGCGCGCGTGATTGTGAATCATCTTTGGTTACGCCATTTCGGACAGGCGCTCTCCGCCAATGTCTTCGACTTCGGCCGGCAGGCCAGGCAGCCGCCACTGCAGGACGTGTTGGACTTCCTCGCCATTGAGCTCATGGAAAACGGCTGGAGTCTCAAGCACATCCACCGCCTCATCGTCACCAGTGACGCCTATGCCAGATCCAGCAGCAATGCCCGGGCAGAAGGCGCCAACCTGACGCGTGATGTGGAAAACCAGTACCTGTGGCGCATGAACCCGGTGCGGCTGGATGCCCAGATTCTGCGTGACAGTCTGCTGCATCTCTCCGGCACTCTCGACCCACGGTTAGGCGGCCCCACGCTCGATGCCAAGGCAGGTGAGAAGCTGCGCCGCCGCAGTCTTTATTTCAACCATACCCGCGATGAGTCGAACCTCTTCCTCGAGATGTTTGACAACGCCAACGTGCTCGACTGCTACCGCCGCGCCGAGAGCATCGTTCCGCAGCAGGCGCTGGCGCTCATGAACTCGCAGACCTCGCTCGCCTCCGCCGGCATCATCGCCAAAGGCCTGAGCCAGCCTGATGACGAGGCCTTTGTGCGAACTGCCTTTGAGGCCCTGCTGGCGACCACACCTAACGAAGAAGAGGTCAAGATTTGCCTCGAGGCGCTGCGTGAGCTAGGTGCCGGCGATGAGGCGCGCACGGCATTCATCCACACACTGCTGAATCACCACGATTTTATCACAGTGAGGTGAAGGTGGTGCATGCTTCCAGCTTGCATGACCTGGGCGACCAGGATGGTTGCCCCACCTTGATCAGGAATACTTCACGTCCTTCCGCGGCTCCATCTCAAACGCCGTGGACTCCTGGTCCGCGACGTTCGGCTTCAGCACTTCCTCCCGGAACTTGATGTAATGAGGATCGTCCTGGCAGATGGCCAGCTTGTCCATGGACTCGACCTCGATGTACACGAACCACGGAAACGGGTCGTTCGGGTTCACCCGCTTGCCGGTCTTCACCGTCAGCACCTCCGGAACGCGCAGGAGGTTCACCCGCGTGCGGGACATCATCTGCTCCAGGGCCTCTTCGGTGACCTCGGGCTTGAGCTTGTAGAGGCTCAGATAGGCGATCATGGGGCGTTGGAGTTTGAGGGCAGGACCGCCGGGAGACGATCAGTTCCTCCAGCTCAGGGCGCCCTTGCGCCAGGCATAGACGAACGCCACGCCGAGAATGCTCACAAAGCTGAGCGCGGAGAAAAAGATGCCGGCTCCATGAGCGGCGAGGTAATCCTTGTAGATCACTGACCAGGGATAAAGAAAGACCACCTCGATGTCGAAGAGCACGAAGAGCATCGCAACGACATAGAACTTCACGCTGAAGCGCGGCTGGCCCTCCTGTAGCGGCAGCATGCCGCACTCATAGGAACTGTCCTTGATCGGGGTGCGCTTGGCGGACCTGCCAACGAGCACGGAAAGCAAAAGCGTGACGCCGGCAAAGCCGCTGGCGATGACGATCTGAAGCAGGACGGGCAGGTAGTTCTCGAGCATGAGAGAGGGGGGAGTGAGGCGGCGAAGAAGTAGCCGAGGGCCGGGAAAGCGTCAAATCCCGAAACAGGGTCCGTTCTCAGGTGCTTTTTCACACCTCTGAAGGACTGGAACCCTTCTCTAAAACACAACGGGCCGTCTTCTGGTGAGAAGACGGCCCGTCGTGGGTTAAGAAAGAGAAAATTAACGTGCTGCCACGGCAGCCGTACGGGCTGCAATGGTGGCCTGGTGGGACTCACGCAGACCTGGGAGACCGCGATAGGTCTTGCCAGCCTTGGCGCAAAGGCCTCGGCTAACCAAACCTTGCAGTTTCTCATAAGAACGGAGACGGAGCATTTCCTCCCCACCGCTCACGGCATTTTTCAATTTCAGGTTATCGTAAACCAGTTTGAAGAGTTGGTTGAACTCAAGGGTATCCCCGTTGCCAAGGACATTTACCAGTTCGTCAGTAACATGATCAGGAACGCGACGTGAGAAACGAGTTTTACGGGTCGGTGTCGTAGCCATAGAGGATTAGAGTGTAACACAGCACTGTCCCCTTGGCGAAAGGTTTATGATCTTTGTGCGGATTTTTCTCTCGAGCTAAATAGAAATCTGAGATTTCTTCCATTTCAAAGTTGACACCGCTACGCCCGAACCAGCGATGTATTCACATCGCATTTGCAACTTCTAGTTATCGCAGTCGCCGAACCATCTTTCCGGCAAAAAAGCCAGCAGGGTGAATTATCAACCTTGTCAGAAATTTGTCTGTCAATCACCCCGCCGGGCTATTTCGCGGCGATCTTGAAGAGCTGCTTTTTCGTCCGGATGAACAAAGCGCTCTCCGCCACGGCGGGCGAGGCGGTCATTGCGTCTGGCAGCTTGTTCTCGGCCAGCACCTCAAATTTGTCCCCGGCCTTGATCACATGAGTATCACCCCGGTCATTGCTGAAATAGATGCGGTCACCAACCACAATGGGTGATGGCAGATGCTGGCCCGGAAAACGGTCCTCCCAGACGTCCTCACCCGTGAGGGGATTCATGCAGGTGACGATGCCGCCGCGCGTGATCTGAAACAGCAACCCGCCCGCCAGCACCGGGCAGGACTCGCTGGCATTGCGCTTCTCACGGTCCCAAATCACATGGCTTTCCGTGATGTCTCCCTTCATCTTGTCATCGATGCGAACCCCGATCGTGTGGGCACGCTCGGAGCCTGTGTTCAGGATCAAAACGTCCTTCAGCACCAAGGGGCGAATCGCCGCATTGAACCCGCCGTGACGGATGGTCCAGAGTTCCTTGCCCGTGGCCGCTTCATAACCAAAAGCAGCGCGAGACCCCACCGAGACAAGAGTGTCAACCCCGCCCAGCTTGAACACCGTTGGTGTGTGATAGGCCTTTCGCATGTCGCCATCACGTGTCGGATGTCCGTCCTTGTCGAGATCGCCATAATCTGTGGTGCGGCCCGTCTTCCAGACCGTCTCGCCCGTCTTCTTGTTCAGCGCCGTGACAAACTGTTCGTTAATCCCGTCAAAGGTCAAAATCAGCAGATCGCCATGAATCATCGGCGAGGAGCCCGGTCCGCGATAGTGCCGCACATTGATGTCACGGCGCTGCCAGACGGTCTTGCCTGTCTGGGGATCGATGCGCGCGGTGCCATAGGTGCCGAAGTGCACGTACAGCGCGTCTGCCTCCAGCACCGGTGAGGGTGCGGCGTAGTTGTTCAGCGGATTCCCCAGCACCTCGGGCGCGGGATTTTCAAAGATGAGGATGTGATGCACCACTTTCCCCGTCTGGCGGTCGATGCCATAGACGTACTGCTTGTCTCCCTCCGGCGTCGCCGAGGTGAACCAGATGCGATCTCCACCGATCACCGGTGTGCTGTGACCATCGTCTTCCAAGTCCGTCTTCCAGACAATGTTCTCACCTGTTTCGGAGTTCCATTTCAGCGGCACCTTTGCCGCTTCAGCCGCAGGCACCACGCCATCCAGAGTCGGGCCGTTTTTATCAGGCCAGAACACCGGTGTGGTGGCCACTTGTCCGAAGGAGGACAAACCGCCAAAAGCCAGACAGAAGGGAAGAACGAGGGCAGAGCGAAGCATGGAGATCAAAGTCACGGTCAGCGTAGCGGCATTCTTTCGTTCGCTTCAAACTCAAAATGCCATTCCAGCCTCCACCCCAGAGTTTGAGGATTGTTTTCCAGCCAGTCTCCGTACTGGAACCATGCGCCTTCATGCCCTCGTCTTTGGACTGATTTGTCTCTCGCCAGCCTTCTGCCAGGAACCTCTTAAAATGGTGCTCGCCGGAGACTCCACGGTGGCCACGCAGACCAATCCGCCCAAGGATCGTCCCACACTCGCGGGCTGGGGACAGATGCTGGGGGAGTTCCTGCCTGAGGTGAAGGTCATCAATCATGCGCGCTCTGGAGCCAGCACAAAGAGTTTCCGCACGCTGGGCCTGTGGGATCGTGTGCTGAAGGAGAAGGGCCAGTGGGTGCTCATCCAGTTCGGGCACAATGATCAAAAGCTCGCGGACGCTGCCCGCGGCACGGATCCAGCCACCACCTACCGCGACAACCTGAGGGCTTTCATCCGCGAGGTGCGTGAAGGCGGCGGCACGCCCGTGCTCGTCACCTCCGTGGCACGCCGCGTCTACGAGAAGGGCCAGATGACCACCACGCTCACACCCTATGTCGAAGCCGCGCAAGAGGTGGGCAAGGAACTGCAGGTGCCGGTGATTGATCTGCACCGCGCCAGCTTTGCACTGTTTCAGCAGATGGGAGAAAAATTCTGCCAGCTCTATGGACCCTCCGTGGAAGACCGCTCCCACTTCTCCACGGAAGGCGCACGCATGATGGCGCGTCTCGTGGCGGAGGGCATAGTGCGTGAGGTGCCGGAACTCCGGGATCACGTGCGGCTTCAACCACTGGCCCCCGCCGACCTGCCTTATGAGCTGAAGCTCACGACCGTCTCCAAAGGCTATGATGGCAAGACTTGCTGGGTGCATCCGCGCGCCGGTGCCATCCCTGGGAAGACGCCCAGTGTGGTGCTGACGATGCAAAAGCTGCTGCTCACCGGCAGCGACATCTTTTATGCGCTCAATGATGTGCGCAGCGACGACCTCGGGCAAACGTGGACTGAGATCCGTGAGCATGCCGACACCCTGGGACGTCGCAACGAGGCGGACGGCATCACGGTCGGCGCGTGTGACTTCACCCCAAAATTCCATGTCAAGTCAGGCAAGCTGCTCGGCATCGGCCACACGGTGCGCTACAAGGGTGATCACGTGGTGCCTAACCGCAAGCGTGAAGCGTCATGGTCGGTCTATGATGACAAGATGCACACCTGGACAGCCTGGACCACGCTGGCGGTGCCAGATGAACCCAAGTTCTTCAATGCAGGCGCGGGAAGTGTGCAGCGCTTTGACCTTGAGAATGGTGACATCCTCCTGCCCATCTATGGCAAGTCCGAGAAGGACAAGTACTACAGCGTCACCGTGCTGCGCTGCAGCTTTGACGGCACGACGCTCAAGTTCGTGGAGCAGGGCAGCGAGATCACGCTTGAATCAGGTCGCGGCGTTTATGAGCCGTCCCTGACCCGCTGTGCCGGGCGCTTCTACCTCACTCTCCGCAATGACACGGCAGGCTATGTCTGCACCAGTGATGACGGCCTGCATTTCGGCGCCATCCAGCCGTGGAAGTTTGACGATGGCAGCGAACTCGGAAACTACAACACCCAGCAGCACTGGGTCACGCACAAGGACCGCCTGTATCTTGTCTACAACCGCAAAGGCGCGCACAATGACCATGTGTTCCGGCATCGCGCGCCGCTCTTCATGGCCGAGGTGGATCCAAAGACACTCGCCGTGAAGCGCTCCACTGAAAGCATCCTCATCCCCGAACGCGGCGCCAGGCTCGGCAACTTTGCCATCACCGAGGTCAGCGAGAACGAAACCTGGGTGACCGTGGCGGAGTGGATGCAGACACACTCCCCCAACATCATCATCACACCTAACAATGCGTTTGGCGCGGACAACAGCGTGTATGCGGCGCGCATTTTGTGGAAATGACGGGCCGCCGCCGCCGATGTCAGAGGCGCTTACCGTCGTTTCTTCTCGGTGATCGTTCCTGGATATTTGGAGCCGCCGGTGTAGGTGACCTCGGCTTTGGTCATGGAGGGATCGATGACGATGGTTGTCACCGTGTTGGTAAACGGCACGATCAGTCTGCCGACCTCGATCGTTGCCGTTTTGTGAACACGCGGGGACCGCATATCCGACCACATGGTGTTCACCGTATCATCTTCAAAGGTGTACATGATGCCATTCGGAGAACCGACTTCCGTGATGACCACCGAGGAAAGCCATCTCTTGAACTGGCGCTCGCTCATCTCAGAGAGCTTAGTGCCTTTATCCGAGCCTCCATTGAGCGCGTCGTTGGCCGCTTCGATTTGTTCGTCGGTGGCCAGGGCAGCCTTCAAGTCTCCAGCCTTGGTGAACTCGGCTTTGAGTTTCTCCAGCTCCTTGATGTAGGTCGACGTGATGGGTGCGTTGGCACGGGCAATCGCCGCGTCGTAGTTCTCCTGAAGCTTTTTCAGCTTCTCTGGAAGCGGGACGGATTCCGTCTGAGCGAATGCCATGCCCACGGCTGCAAGGGAGAATAGAAGCATCTTTTTCATAACAAGATGCTGTCTATAAGCCGGCCTCCAGACCCACAAGAAAAATATGCTGGTCGCCCTCTTGTCATCATCCCGCCTGCCCGGCATGCATTTGGTGGAGGGCTTCCTCTTTGTTGGTATCCTGCCACTTTCCTCAAGGCCATGAACTCCTCTCTTCGATTCCTTTTGATGACATTCCTCGGCCTCGTGTCTCTCCGGGCCAACGTGCAGGCGCAGAATGATCCACCTGCGGGAACAGAGCGTGTCCAGTTGAGTGTGGAAGGGGTGGCACGCGAGGCGCTCGTGGCGGCACCGGCACCGGCAAAAACCCTGCGCACGCCAGTGGTGTTTGTCTTTCATGGACACTCCGGCAGCGCGTCGAAGGTGGCCCGAGAATATGGCATGGAGCGCGAGTGGCCCGAGGCCATCATCGTCTACATGCAGGGGCTGAACACGCCGGGACGCTTCATTGATCCCGAGGGAAAGCAAACCGGGTGGCAGATGAGGCCCGGCGCGCAGGGTGATCGCGACCTCAAGTTCTTCGACGCCATGATCGCCCGCCTGAAGCAGGACTACCAAGTGGATGAACAGCGCTTCTATGCGCTCGGTCACTCAGGCGGGGGTTACTTCACCTACCTGCTGTGGGCAACAAGGGACGATGTCCTGGCGGGTGTCGCGCCTTTGGCCAGCGAGGCAGCGGAGAATCTCCCGGCGCTCAAGCCCAAGCCCGCCCTGCTCCTCGCCGGAGAGAAGGACAAGCAGGTGAAATACGAATGGCAGCGCGCCTCCATGAACGCCCTGCGCTTACGCAATGGTTGTTCGGCAGAGGGGACTGCTTTTGCCGGCCACTGCACGCTCTATCCCTCCGCGAGCGGCACGCCCATTGTGGAGTTCGTCCATCCGGGTGGTCACGAAGTTCCCAAGGGCGCGATGGCGGCGATAGCGCGCTTCTTCAAAGAGTATCCGAAACGGTAAGGGGAATGGATGATAAAAAAATCCGTAAATTTGGTTAACAGCCGCAGACGCTAGAGTCCACACGACGACCGGAGCGCAGCGCTGGGGCCTTCGGCATGGGATGATGGAAGAGTTAGGTAACGGCGGGCAGAGGGACACCGGCTAGCCCCTTACTTCCTCGCGCCGCGCTTGGCATGCTCTTCAAAGGCTTCGCGTGCCTCGGTGCTCTTGCCGCTTTTCTTCAGGGCATAGGCGAGGTTCTTCCAGGCGTTCGGATGCGTGGGGCGCAGACGCACGGTGTTACGATAGGCTTTCGCGGCTTCATCAGCGTCGCCATGCTTGTCGAGCAGCAGGCCTTGGTAATACCAGGCTTCGGAGTAGCCAGGGTTCAGCTTTAGGCTTTGGGAGATGGCGGTCTGCGCGCCCTCATAGTCCTTCTGACGACCTTTGACATAGGCGCTGAGGTAGTAGGCCTGCGCATAGTTCGGTGCGAGCAGCATGACGCGCCTCAGCGCATCATCAGCACTGCCGAGATCACCATCCCGCACACGGCGGCTAGCCAGCAGCAGCCAGGCGAGAGCGTCATTCGGGCGCTGTTCGGTGGCGAGTTCGAGGGCTTCTTTGTCTTCGGTGGAATCAGGAGCCATGCCAGCTTTCTCCCGCAGCTTGGCGAAGGCCAGCTGATGCCAGTAAAGACCTGCCTTGGGATCCAGGGCGACGGCTTTGCGCTGGCAGTTCAGCGCCTCGGGCGCCGCACCGAGATAGGAGGCGGTGAGGCCCAGCAAGGCCCAGCACTCCGCACTCCGCGGATACTTGCGCGCCAGCGCCACGAACTGGCGCATGGCAGATTCGACACGGCCCTTTTGCAGGGTCTCAAACGCGCGGACAAACTCAGGATCATTCGCCACCTCACGCAGTTTCGGTGTCTTCGGCAGGCTGCTCAGGGGCTTCAAGGGGGCACGGCCCTTGCGGATCTCAAAGGCGGCGGCATCACATGGCAGGGCAAAGTTCATCCAGTTCTTCAGCGGCACCTGCATGGCCACGATGCCGATCATCTGGCCCGCGTCATTGATAAGAGGCGAGCCAACACCCCCGGGCGAGTCCTTGCCGCGCACATTCAGCCAGCCGAGGCCGGTGAGAGCGCTGTCCATCTGGGCAGTGGCATCTGCCAGCACAAGGCCGCGCTTTTCCGACATGGCCAGCACGTGGCAGGCCTGCTCCTCGCGGAAGTTCGTATCCGGTGCGAGTTCCAGCGGGATGGTGCCGGTCGTCTCACCCTGGAGCAGCGCAATGCCGCTGCTGAGATCAGCGACATAGAAGCCGGCGATCTTGTGATTCGTGCCATCCGCGCCAGTGACGGTGATGTAGTCGATCTTCTCCGCGATCTCGGGATGCAGCAAACCGGCGTCTGTGAGGATGACGCCATCTTTGGACACATAACAGCCGACACCATGCGCGAGCTGCGTGCCGAAGGAATCCCACACGCGAAGACCGACGACGGAGCTGACGATCTTGATGCCGAGGCTGCGCAGGCGCAGCTCGTCAGGCGTGAGCGGCTTGTCCGGGGTGCCGGCAGGCACCTTGTCCCCCGGAAGGTAGGGGGAGATGGGGGGCAGCAGATCCGGGCTCGGGTCATCCGCCATCGGGATCTCCTGCTTCGCGCCCTGGAAGAGCAGCAGAGGGTTCTCGTAGTTATTCACGTCCACCGGGAATCCGGCACCGCCCTCAGGCAGGTCAGGCTCCACCGAAATCACCGGAGGCGCCTTGGACAAATCAGGCTTTGGAAAGGGCTCCTGGCCGCTCAGAAGCACGGGGATGACAAAGGATAGCAGACAGAGAGTTCGCATGAATGGGCTACGCTTCCCCAATGTGTCCGTCATGTGACAAAACGCGGTGGCTTCCGTGTGACGAATTCTTCACATCGCAGGGATTTCAGAGGAGCAGGCGGCAGGCTAAAGGGCGCTCCGTTTGTCACCTCCCATGCGCCAGCTCCTTCTCACCACGCTTCTTCTTTCGGCCACGGCCCTCTCCGCAGCCGACCTGGAACTGAAATCGCTCGGCGCTGCTGCGGAAGGTCAGGCTGCCAAGCGAAAATACGGTCCGTATGTGGGAGTCTCCATGGGTGAGACCATGGGCCAGAGCGGCACGCTGCGCACCGGTGGCAGTCTGAAGGATGAAGGCGGCGCGGCCATCTTCAGCATCGAAGTCGGCAAGTCCTGGAAGTGGAAGAAACTGCCGATCATGACCTCCCTGGATGTGGAAGGCACCTTCATGTCCACCACGCTCACGGGTGACACGGTGGAAGCAGACATGAACTCGCTCTTCTTCAACCTGAACGGCACCATCGGCCTGGATCTCTACCGCTACCGTGCGCGCATCGGCAAGTTCGCCGCAGGCTTCCGCCCCTATGTCGGCGGTGGTCTTGGGGGTGGCCAGGTCTGGTATCGCAATGCCACGAGCACCAATCCGACACAGAGTCCCTTCAGCATCGATGAGTTCGTGAACTCCTGGAACTGGTATGCAGGCCTCGAATGGACCTGGAAGGACCAGTATTCCATCTTCGCCGAGTATCGCGATTTCAGCATTGGGGATCTCCAGGACCTGCGCGGCTTCAGCACCGACGGCTATCTGGTTGGCTTCCGCTACCGCTATTAATCCGCGCTCACTTTTCCTCCTCAAAACCTGACCATGCGTCCCGTCATCTCCCGTCTCCTCGCCCTCGCCGCAGTCTCCATCGCGCTGGCCTCATGCAAGACCGTCACCACCCAGCGTGTGGTCTTCCCCAACACTCCCGTCGCCTTCCAACTGGTGAGTGACATGGTGGATGAGGAGACGCTCGACTACACCGTGAAGTTCCGCAATGTGGGCAACCAGATTGTCAGCTTCGACTACACCATCGCCGATGAGCCGGATGTGCCGCACACGGATGCCGAAGGGCCTAACAGTGGTGTCATTGAAAACCTGTATCCAGGCGCTGAAGCCAGCGTGAAGAATCCGACGAAAAGCCAGCATGCCTACGTGGTGCTCGGTCGTGTCACTCATGGCCGCAGATCCGCAGACGAGATCACCCGTCTGTATCGTCCAAACGCTGCCCGCACCGCGGTGGCCGCGAGCACTGCCAGCGCCGCAGGTGCCCTGCCCCTGCTGGAGCCTGTGACGACTCCGTGATTCATCCATGCGACTGAGCTTCTCCAGCCCTTCACCTCGCAGCCCCGGACTTCTGGGGCTGCTTTGTTTCCTGCTCATGGCAGGTGCTGTTTGCGCCGCCGAGGATGAAAACGCTGTCCGCCTGTATCAGCGCGGCATGAAGCTCATCGCCGACGGTGAGCCTGAGGAAGCCCTGGAGCGCTTCAACACCATCGCCACCAAGTATCGCCGCAGCGAGACCTGCGCGCAGGCCTTGTGGGAAGCTTACCGGATTCATGAGCATCTTGGCGATGATCTGCCGGCCTTTGAATCTCTGAACCGGCTCGCCACTGAGCAGCCCGGGCATTTTGAAAAGGCGCATGCCGCCCAGATGCGCGTGGCGCTTCGTCTGCTAGGTCGCGGCAAGGACACAGGACGACGCACGCTGGAAGCCCAGCGTCCATCGCAGAAAGTGGATCCGGAGGTGCTCGCGGAGATGTTCCGCGTCATCATCAAAAATGGTCCGCAGAGTGAGCTCGGCATCCAGGCCCACTACTACCTTGCGCTCGCTCTGGAGCAGCAAGGCCAGAAGCGGGAAGCCCGTGAGATGCATGAGGACTTCGCGGAGCATTTTCCGAAGCATGAGCTGGCGGATGATGCCTCCTACCAGTGTGCCTACATCGCCTACAAGGACTGGAAGCTCATGCGTGGAGACAGCCCGCATCAGCGCGAGGCCGCCGCCGTTTCGCTCGCCTGGTTCATCGCGCGTTATCCAGAGAGTGACAAGGGTGCCCAGGCACGTGCCTGCCTCGTCGAAGTCCGTGTGGCTGAGCGCCGTGAGCTCCTGAGCCTCGCCCGCTACTATGAAGCTCGTGGCAACGCGAAGGCCGCTGCCATCTACTATCAGCAGATCGGCGAGAAGTTCCCCGAGATCGTCGTGGTCGATGATGAGCTGCGCGGAAAGGTGGAAGGCGTGTCCGCCGACCCGAAGGCAGATAGGGTGGGGCCGACACGATAAAATGCTTACACGGACGGCAATGGCCTCCGGTCGTCTAAAGCCTCGGAGAGGCGAAAGGAAAATAGGGGTAGGGACGGCGCGATGAGCGCCGCCCCTCCCTCCGAACCGGACTGGCAGGTCTCCCGCATCCGGCTCTCCAGTTGGCAGTTTGCTGGCTAACCGATTGCTCGGCTTCTCCACCAGACATGACATCGTGCAAAAGGACCCTCGAGGCGGCTGATCCTTCCGCTCAGCTTTTGTTTTGGCTGTGTCATGCGCCAGACTTGAACATGGCTCAAGCAGGCTTGCCGCCCCACCTTGTTTAGCCCTGGGGGCACTGGCGTGGTGTTGTTGGCTTTGCTTGTCCTCATCTGGCCTGCCTTCCTGCCGCCCTTGGCTCCTCCGGCATTACCCGGACTCATCGCTACTATGGCGGCTCTGACTCCCGCACGGCTGCTTGCAGCAGTCCTCCCCTGCGGGTCTCCTGTGTTCACGGCACGTTCCTTCCCTGGCATACGACCACCAACCACCCCAACATCCTCCAGCACAGGTTCCGTGTCTCCACGTCCTGGACCCGCGCTCATCGCACAGGAGCTTCGCCATTGGCTAGCAGGCTCGCCGATATGTTGTGGCCGAATCGTGTTCACTTTCGTTGTCGTCTGTCAGGTTCTCATCCGTTGCTCCCCACCCCGCCTCGCGGCGACGCAGTTACTTCAAGTTCTCGCCCGGAACACGGTTCCAGATGGCCGGGGTCTTCCACCCCGGAGGATCGTGACGCTCCACAGCGCACTAACCCACGGCTTCAGCCGTGGATTGGTGACAGATGAACCACCCTCGCATGAGAGTCCCGGAAGGGACGAAAGAGGTAATCGACGACTCTTCCGATCCTCATTGTCGCTAGCGAGAACGTGACGTTTCACACGATCGCCCATCATCGAACACACGAGGCTTCTTTCGTCCCTTCCGGGACTTTGTTTGGTTGAATGTTCACGTCCTTCGGACCCACAGCTGAAACTGTGGGCCATTGTCTGCCGCCTCTCCGAGGCTTCATGATACTGACAATTTATTTACATGCTTTTCGTTAGGTTTTCTGATGCAGGCCACCAACTTCCACCCCGTGCCGTGACGTTTCTGACACTGCCAAAAACGTAACCGTGGGGTGATTGGCAGGATGTGACGCGGGTGGCTTCATGGTCCTCCATGACGTCGAAGAACAGCCTGCCCATCCTGCTATCACTCTGTGCCATCGGAAGTGTGGCGATGATGGTGCTGTCACGTCCGGCAGATTCTGTGACATCACTGGAGAGCACGGCGCCACAAGCCGTCACAGCTTCGTCACCAGCACCCACATCTTCTCTACGTAACTTGGCAGACGACTATGCGCTGCTGGCATTTGAAGAGCTTTACCAGCTGCCAGCTGGACCCAGGGGGCTGGAGTTCACGCTGAAGACCCAGTCCCTGAAAGGGCGGAAGGTGCGCATGGGCGGATTCATGGTTAGGCATTTTCATGAGGATGCCGGTGTCTTCCTCTTCACCGGCGTACCGGCGGCGCACAACCAGGCGGAATACATCCTGGCGGACAGCCTGCCCACCTCGCTTGTTCATGTGATGCTGCCGCAGATTCCAGGCCGCGCGCCTTCCTGGCGCCCGCAGCGCATCACCGTCTTTGGCACCCTGGAGCTGGGCTCCCACCAGGAACTCGACGGACGCCTCTCCCATGTCCGCCTGATCGCCGAGCACGTGGCTGACAGCCAGACGCTGGAACGCACGGAAGTCCGCCGACCGCTGGCGCTGCAGCGCGACCGCATGGCCTCCGGCGTGCGCACCCTTTTTCGCTCCTCCCAGGGCGACAATCCCCCGACAAACAACCTAACCAACACTGCTCCATCCTCACTCCGATGAAACCCAGCCTCCTCCTCGCCATTTCCCTGGCGGCAGCCTCCGTGGCAGGCAGCGCGTTCTCCGCGCCGACCGTGACCCGTCTCAATCCTCCGAGCGCGCTCTTCACCAGCGCTGATCCTTCCCCGCCCTATATCTCCCGTTTCCTGCCTGACCAGCGCTTTGACCTGCAGGCCACCATCCAGGCGGATGCCGGCCAGGCGATCACCGGCGCAGTCTTCAAGGTGAACAACGTCGTGGTGCCGGGCACCGTGACGGTGAGCAGCATCGGCGGCGACAAGTACAGCGTGGCTCTGCGCGCTTACTCCACCCCTTCGACCGGCGTGAAGACTCTCACCGTCGAGGCCACGCAGGCAGGCGGCACGCTCGCCACGGCCCAGGGCAACTTCGAAATCGTCTCCCTGACCCGCACTCGTCTGAGCGGCGTGCGCAAGGCGAAGAACATCATCTATCTCATCGGCGACGGCATGGGCATCGCCCACCGCACGGCGGCACGCATCGTGTCCAAAGGTGTGTCCCAGGGCAAGGCGATCGAGCCTCTGGCCATGGACCGCATGCCTTATACGGCGCTGCTGATGACCAGTTCCCTAAACTCCATCGTCACCGACTCCGCCCCTGGCGCTGCCTGCTACTCCACAGGCAACAAGAGCAACAACAACCAGGAAGGCGTCTTCCCGGATGACACCACGGCCACCCTCTCTGACAACAAGTGGGACAATCCACGTGTGGAGCACATGGGCACCTATCTGGCCCGCAAGCAGGGCAAGGCTCTTGGCATCGTCACCACCGCTGATGTGGAAGACGCCACACCTGCCTCCTTTGGCGTGCATGCTCAGGACCGTGGTGCTGGCACCGGCATCTGTGACATGTTCCTCGACGAGGCTGCCGTGAAGTCCAACCTCCGTGTGCTCATGGGCGGCGGCCGTAAATGGTTCCTGCCTTCCACCACCGGCGGTTCCGGCCGTGTGAACAGCACCACCGCCGCTGGCGCTGACTACGTGCTTCCAGCCGATATCGCCACCGGTTGGGGCGTGGCCGCAGGCACCGTGGATCCAAACCGCGACCTCATCGCGGACTTCCAGACCGCGGGTTTCACCTACACGCCAGATGCCACCAGCCTCGGCGCGATCCCAGCCAACACCACGAAGCTCCTCGGCCTCTACAACACCGGCAACATGGACGTGGCGATGGACAAGATCGCCGAGCGTCGCGGTGGTGCCTCGGTAGGCACGGTGGCCACTTTCCCCGACCAGCCCATGCTGGACGAGATGACGGACAAGGCTCTTCAGGTGCTGAACAAGAACGCCAAGGGCTTCGTGCTAATGATCGAAGGTTCCTCCATCGACAAGCAGGCGCACAACATGGACACCGAGCGCTGGATCCTTGAGGCCATCGAGTTTGATCGCGCCATCGCCAAGTGCCTCGCCTTTGCCCAGGCGAATCCTGACACCCTCGTCATCGTCACCGCTGACCATGAGTGTGCCGGTATCAACATCATCGGTTCCAGCCTTGTCACGAATGCTGAGCTCATCACTCGTTCCACGGCGAATGGCAATGATGCCACGGCAGGTGTGATCAATGGTGCCACGGGTGTCTCCACTGATGGCCAGACCAAACTGCGCACAGGCGTGGTCGGCACCTATGATGCCGCCAGCTTCCCGCAGTATCAGATCCAGGCCGACGGCTACCCGCTCAGCATGGACGTGAACTACAAGATGCTGATTGGCTACGCTGGCAGCGGCGACCGCTATGAAGACTGGCTCACCAATGCCCAGCCCAACGTGTCTGGTGCTGCTCGTGACGTCGCTGGTGACTTCTTCATCCCGGGTCAAGCCACCGGCGCAGGTGCTTCCACCGCCGTGCACACCGCCTCAGACATCCCCCTGTCTGCCGCCGGCCGTGGCGCCAGCCTGTTTCATGGCGTGATGGAAAACACAGATGTGTTCTTCCACGTCATGCAGGCCGTGCTCGTCGGCGCTCAGTGATTCGCCTCGGACATTGAGTTCTGAAATGAAAAGCCCGGCAGGAGTGATCCTGCCGGGTTTTTTATGCGGAAGCACCGAGGCTCTCGGCTTGATGCTCCATGCTTTCAGCAGCGGCCCGTACCACAGCATGACACTTCGCTTCGTGCACCGCTAAGGTCAGCAGGCAGGCCGCAGGCTTCCTTGGCGAGGCAGTCTGTCTGCTTCGTGGTGAGATTGAGGATAACTGCGTCCTCGGTGATCTCGGCCCCTGAAATGGGATACTGCGAAATCACCGCATCCTGATATTCGATCTCCAGCGGCACACTCTCATCCGGCAGCAGGAACGATGCCTTGCGGAAAATGGCGAGCAGCTTGCTGGCGGCGAGCCGATGATCCTCATCTTCACCGACCCAGGCTTGGATCTGGCACGTGTCTGTCTGGCGAAGCTCGCCGCCGCAGTCGAGAAACGTCTTCGTCACACGACCCACTTCCGTGATGTGGAAGGAGGCGGGCACCTCATCGCCACCAGGCAGTCGGAGCTGGAAGGCTTTGCCGTCATTGTGACGCAGAAGAGTTTTGAATTCACGAAGTGTCATGGAGGGAGGTGAAGAAACGTGGAAAATGTCTCGGTTAATCCACTGATCTGTCACTCAAGGTGGTTGTTTGCGGGAGTGAGTTACCCCTTCGAAGTATGCCCTGTGTGACGAAAATGTCGCCATGAAAAAGGCCTTCGCAGGGAACCCGGGGGCGCTGCCGTGCTGAGTTACGAAAGTGTTTCCGTGGAGGCTTTGGAAAAGGGGCCTTGTGGGTTCAAGAGCGGGACTGATGCACCGGACAAGGTGCCCTTCCCGAAGAATTCCCCCAACGACCAACCATGACACCCTACTCCAAATCCACGCTCGCATGGCTGACCATGCTGGCCCTCGCCTCCGGCGTGTCTCTGCGCGCGCAGGACAACATGATGCCCGTGAGCCGCACGACTGGCACCATGACGGTGAGCCTGCCCAAGGGCAAGCCCACGCTCCTGGCGGTTCCCTTTGCAGACATCGTGGCCGCTGGTGAGATCGATTCGGTCAACGGCACCGTCTATGAAGTGACTTCCTCTCCGGCCGCAATGCCAAACGTGACCGCCACGCCGCATGCGCTGAAGGTCATCACCCGCGTGGACCAGCGCGGCGCTGGAACCAATGCACCTGCCGGCACGAGCTCGAACGCGTATGGCCTCACCGCCCGCATCACGGCCCAGGTCGGCCAGGAAATCACGGCGGCACTGAGCGCGGCGCCGAATCCCGATGACCGCTTCGTGGTGTACAAGCTTCACACGTTTGCCTCCCTCTTCGGCACCACCAACACGGCCGGCCTGAAAGGCAGCGCTGATGTGGCCACGGCAGACATCGTGTACCTGAATGCTGATGGTAACTTCACCGGCTACTTCTACAGCACGACGGCGAACGCCTGGCGTCTCACAAGCAATCCTGCTGGCGCGGACCAGAACACCACGGTCATCCAGCCGAACAGCGCGCTGCTCGTCGTCCGTCAGGCCGATGGCACGGACACCTCCATCCGCGTCGCAGGTGCCACCATGCCCGCCCGCCAGACCTGGGCCATCAGCTCCGGTTACCGCCTCATCAATAATCCCTTCTCCGTGGCCACCACGCTGGAGGCCAGCGGTCTCCGCAGCCACACAGCCGGCGGCACCTCCGCTGCCGCAGCCGACCTCCTCTATCTCGAAGATGGCGGCGTGATCACTGCTTACTGGTACAAGACCGGCGGCCTCGGCGGCAGCGGCTGGCGTGAGCTCGGTGACAACGTCACCAACAAGGGCGGCACCCTCCTCTCCCCCGGCAAGTCCATCCTGTTCAAAGAGCAGGCCGGCAGCACGGCCTTCGCCCTGCCTGAGCCTTTCGAGGACTAACCCATACGACACTTCGAAACCCCAGCTTTTCCATTCTGAATTCCATGAAGAAAAATCTCCTCTCCGTCCTCGCCGTTCTCGCCGGCCTGGGCACCACGCGCGCGGCGGATCCCGTGACGCTTTACGCCTCCAACCTCGGCAGCGGCATCACCGCCCAGGGCGGCGCCACAGCCGTGGCCCAGGGCACGATCCGCTTCGGCACCTTCCCGGCGGGCTTTGATTTCGCGGGTAATGCGGAAAACTTCCCCGCTCTGGATGCAGCCTTCACGGAGGTGCATAGCGTCTCCGGCCCGATCAGTGCTCTGTCCACCAATGGCTTCTTTGACATCGAACAGGCCATCGCCACAAGCGGAGCTTATGAGGGCAAAACTTATGACCTCAGCGCCAGCAGCACCGCGGATGTCGCGAACGACATCGCAGGTGAAAAAATCTACATCTGGATCCTGAACAACACCACGCCCTCCGCAGCGACCCAGCAGGCTGTCTTCTCCAGCAATCAGACCTGGCCTGACCGGGACCTGCCCCTGGCGACAGACGTCACTGTCTCCACAGACATCGGCACGGCAGGCCTCACGGCGCACCTCGGTGTGCTCGGCGGCGGTGCCAACATCGGCGGTGGTGCAGCCTCCCACGCGATGGGCGGTGCCACAGAAATCCCCTCCGCCGTGGTGGCAACTCGCACACCCTTGACTGAGACGGTGCTCGTCGGCACCGGCGTGACCTTCAGCTTCCAGGCCGAAGGCACACCACCCTTCACCCAGCAGTGGTTCAAGGTGGGCAATGGCACGGCCATCGGCACGGGCTCTACCCTCACCATCGCGAACCCGCAGCTCACCGATGACGGCGAATACTACGTGGTCGTCACAAACAGCGCCGGCAACGCGACTTCGAACAACGTGGCTCTCGATGTGATCACCGTCATCCCGACCGTGGAAGACCAGCCCGATCCTCTGGCCGTCAAGGTCGGTGGCAGCGCTACCTTCAGCGTCGTGGCCAAAGGTGCCGGCACCTTGAGCTACAAATGGCTGAAAGGCTCCGCCCCCGTTCCTGGTGGCACGCAGCCAAGCCTGACTCTCTACGGTCTCGCTTTGGCAGACGCAGCCGCCTATCGCTGCGAAGTCAGCAACGTCGTCGCTGGCAAGACCAACAAGGTGCTCAGCAACACGGCCCAGCTTACCATCGTGCAGGACAACGTGCCTCCGGCTGTCATCGCTGCACGCGCCAGCGCCACCGCCTCGGTCACGCTGACTCTGAACTATGCTGAAAACGGTGTCGCCGCCAACGGCAAGGCCGCGCTGCAGTGGCTGAAGGACGGCCAGCCCATCGCTGGTGCCATCACCAAGACGCTGAAGATCACTCCGCTCACGATCTCTGTCCAAGCCCCCCTCTACACCTGCCAGGTGACCCCTGTGGGCGCGGCCGCAGTCACGGGTGCTTCCACCTTCCTGCGCGTGTATGACAGCGCTCCTGAGTTCGCCTTCGAAGTTCCGAACACCCCGAACATGGGCACCGGCAAAGTGGGCCGTGTCTACACCTACCAGATCCCCGTGGATGCTGCGGTCAACAAGGCCCCTGCGAGCTTTGACGCCACCGGCCTCCCTCCAGGCCTCGTGATCAACAAGGCCACCGGCCTCATCTCCGGCAAGCCCACCAAGTCGGGCACTTACAACAAGATCGTCTTGAAGCTGAACAGTCCCGTGCCTCAGGGCAACCGCAGCATCGCGGCGACCCTCATCATCTCCGACCTGCCAGAAAACATCGCGGGCACCTACGTGGGGCCTGTGGAGCGCATCAACGTGCTGGGCGCTGACCTCGGCGGCAAGCTGGACAACCTGGTGGTGGCCACCACCGGTGCCATCTCCGGCAAGCTCATCCTGGGCGCTGCCTCCTGGCCGCTCGTGGGCGCTGTGACCGTCAATCCCAACACCGACGAGGTGACGGCAAGCATCAGCGTGAAGCGTCTCATCAGCCAGGCTCCGCTGACCATCACCTTCAAGCTGGGTGCCAACCTGCTGAGCAATGGCAACATCACCGACGGCGAGGACGAAGTGTTCTTCAAAGGCTGGAGAAACAAGTGGCTCGCCACGCCTGCAGCCTCCAGCGCCGCCGCCTATGTCGCGACCTACAACATCGCAATCGGTCTCGACGACGGTGACGTCAACGCCACCAACCCGCTGGTTCCCCAGGGTTATGGCTATGCCAGCTTCCCTGTCAAAGCCGATGGCAAGCTCGCCTTCACCGGCAAGCTCGCGGATGGCACTGGAGTGACCGGCGCCACCTTCGTGGGTCCAAACGGCGAGGTCTTCATGTTCCAGACGCTTTACACCAACAAGGGCTCCTTCCTTGGTGACCTCACCATCGACAGCCTCGATGACGCCAATCCGGTGAACAACGAGATCCTTGGCGACGGCTCCTGGAGCGCCCCGGTGAACACCGCAGCCGCGAACAAACTGTATCGCGATGGCTTCAACTTCGAACTGTCGATCGCCGGTGGTGCCTACGTGGCCCCTGCCTCGAAGACCCTGTTCGGCCTTGCGGCCAACGAGCAGGTGGACCTGGCATTTGAAGAGGGCAACATCGCGGCCTTCCTGAATCCAGATGCCACCGTCACCGTCCTGGCGAACAACAAGGTGACCGTCGTTCCCACGAACGCAGCAGCCAAGACCACTCTCACCTTCACTCCCGCGAGCGGCCTCTTCACCGGCGGCTTCGAGGCGGTGGCCAAGAAGAAGACCACCTTCTTCGGCCTGATCGTCCCGATCACAGGCGTGCAGCAGGGCCTCGGTTACTTCCTGCTCGACCAGACCGGCACCCCTGCCACGCAGCGTTCCGGCGCGGTGTTCCTTGAAGCACCTGAGGAGGAAGAATCCGTCCTCCCGTGATAGCAGCCCGCTCTTCCATCACAGACACCTTTAAGAACGAACTCATTATGAAACCCATTTTTTCCAAGCTCCTCCTGCTGGCGGGCACCGCTTTTATCGGCGCCTCCGCAGCCCGTGCCGACATCGTCGAAGTCACGGCCAACATCACGGAAGACACCCGCTGGTCCGCTGACAACGTCTACGTCCTCACGAAGATCCTCTTCGTGCTGCCTCCCGCCAAGCTGACCATCGAGCCCGGCACCCTCATCCGTGGTGCCTCGGACATCCTCACGGGCGGCGCCAACAATCCTGGCACGCTGACCTGCTCACGCGGCGCTAAGATCATTGGCAACGCCACCCCTGACCTGCCCATCATCATGACCTCCATTGACGATACCCTCGTCCCTGGTGGTCCGAAGACACGGCCCGTGGCAGTGCTTTCGAACGCTGTCACCCCGCTGAACTTCGACCCGAACGGCCCGACCGCAAACAACGCCTTCTTCCACACCAAGCTGACTGGCGGCCTCGTCATCTGCGGGCGCACCCCTCTCGGCTACGATGGTGACACCGACACCAGCTTCATCCACTACAGTGGCGGCGTTTTCAGCGGTGAAACACTCACTGAACCCAGCACCACCAACCTGGGTGGCAACGGCCTCAATACTGCCCAGGGAAATGGCATCGGCATCGCGGTTCCTGAAGGCTACAGCATCACCACCCTGACCCTGGGCACTGCCTTTGATCCGGATGGTCCCACTGGCACCGGCAACGGCGTGGGCACCCTGCCTGCCAGCACCAACTTCCTCCCTGGCGCCTACGGCGGCGTGGATGAAAATGACGACAGCGGCATCTACCGCTTCTGGTCCGTGCGCTACGGCGGCTTCAACATCTCCCAAAACAACGAGATCAACGGCGTCACCCTCTGCGGTGTCGGCCGCGGCACCACCTTTGAGTGGATGGAAGTGGCCCAGAACGTGGATGACAACTTCGAGTGGTTCGGCGGTTATGTGGACTGCAAGTACCTCTTCGGCATGTTCTGTGGTGATGACGCCTTTGATGCTGACCAGGGCTTCTCCGGCAACCTCCAGCATGTCTTCGCGATCAATGACAACGAGAACTACGCTGCTGTGGGCCGCCCCGGCTATCTGACCACCGACAACATCGGTCGTCTGACCTCCGGCGTCACCGCCACGGTGTCTGACAAGCTGGTCGAGTGGGACGGTTCCGAGCCAGACAATCTCGGCGTCACCCCGAACACAAGTTCCACCGCCTACAACTTCACCCTGATCGGCAACAAAGGTTCTGCGGGTGCTGGCACTGTCTCCTCGGACAATGCCTTCAACGTCAGGCAGGGTGATGCCAGCCAGTTCCAGCGCGGTGTGGTCGAGGATGTCCATAACCTCCTCTGGAACCCTGCCACCAGTGCCACCACTGATCTGCGTGACAGCGTCTACTTCAACGTGGGTGCTGCCGGTGCTACCGTCGGCACCGCTGAGAACTTGGCCACTCTTGCCGCCGCGAGCAACATCCGTGCGAAGGGCCACACCACCTTTGGTGGCCTGGACCCACGTGCCACGGTGAACACCGCCGCCACCAACGATGCTCGCGATCTCAGCTTCGCCACCATCCCAAGCAGCGTCACTTCCCCGGACTTCTACACTCCTACCCTGTGGCAGGGCGCGATGCGTGATAACAACTTCTTGTTCGGCTGGACCTGGACAGACGAGGTCGGCCTCCTGCCGACCACCAACGTGGCCCGTCCGAAGCTGACGCTGGCCATCAGCGGCAACAATCCTACCGTCAGCTTTGCAGCCACTGCTGCCGGCGGCGTGGCAGGTGATGCGGTCGTTTATGTGGTGGAGCGCTCCATCGACGGTGGTGCCCACTGGTCCTCCGTGGGCTTCGTGCAGGACGGTATCGCCACGGCAGATGCTCCTGTGAAGCGTCTCGCTGACAGCGATGCTGGCAACCTGACCGTCACCGTGACCGACAGCAGCTACACCTACACCGGTGCTCCCGTGCACTACCGCGTGATCCCGCAGTAAGCTGTCCACATAGTCTATTCGACCTCACAAAGGGGCGGCCTGAAAGGGCCGCCCCTTTTTTGTGTCATGGTGGCATAGGATCCGGGGATCGTGCGAGGTGTGGTCTCGGTCTCAATGGTCAGCTCGGCCGTGACGGACTTGTCACGGGAAACTCATTTTGTGGTGACAAATGTGACGGCAGCTATTCAGCACATGTTCCCCCGTTCCATTCTCTGCTCCTCACTGTGCCTGCTTTTGAGCCAGCCTCTGCTCGCTGCTCAGGACGTCACCCAGCCGGACGCCTTCATCGAAAAGCTCATGAAGGACTCCCAGAAGCACCGCCGCCAGCGTGCACTGCCCCCCGAAGATGCGCTCTTTCAGGCCGAGATCGAATGTGCCGAGATCGCCGGTGATCTCAGCGCCTACTCCAGCCATCTTCGTCTGGTCATGCGCGGCTATGCGGAGCGTGGACTATGGGATGAAGCCGAGTATCTGACCACGCGCATGGTGGGCAGCGGCGTGCCGCTCGGCCTGGCGGAGCTGGCGCTGCTCTCAGCCCAGAAGCACCGCCCGGAGGAGGCCACACGCCTGGTGGCCCAGACACGCCTTCAGTTAGGTCAGGTCCTTGGCCGGAAGAAGGAGGAAGTGCTGCGCGACTGCGCGCTCGCCTGCCTGCTGGCTGGCAAGAAGGATGACGCCGCCGCCCTGCGCGCCGACATGAGCAGCGAGGAGGCCTGGATCGTGGCCGCCGCCTTTCTTGACGCTGATAGCGGAGCACCCCCACCCCAGCTCGACAGCACCAAGGAACTGATCTTGAAGGCGGCCATCCCGGCCTATGCAGCCGCAAAGTATCTGCTCAGCGCCGCTGGAGCCCAACTCCGTGCCGGTCATCGTGAGGAAGGCCGGGCCTTCATCGTCGAGGCCATGAAGGTGGCCAACCATCCGAAGTTTCTCAGTTCCATGGAGTGTTTGCTGGATGCCGCGAATGTGGCACAACTTCACGGACTCACCGCGGATCGTGATCAGGCGCTGAAGCTTTTCCACGACTATGCCGCCAGCCTTCCTGCGGGAGTGGACTGGAAGCCTGCCGCCCATGTGCGGCTCGCCACCACCCGTCTTGCCCTGGGCCAGCGCGCAGAAGCTGAGGCTGAGCTGAAGCTGGCCGAGGAAGCCGCGCCCAAGGTGCTGGTGGTGAATGCCGCAGAAGGTATGATCGAGATCGCGCAACTGTGGGACAAGCTGGGTCAACCCGACAAAGCGGCGGCTTGGCTGGAGAAGGCCACGACAGTCGGCATGGCCAACAACCATCAGCGCGCACGTGGCGCCGCAGGCGTCCGCATCTGCTTGTACTTCGCCGTTCAAAAGCTGCCTGTGCCAGAATCGATCCGTGACCAGCTGCGGAAGGCGAAGGAGAGATCATGAGCCTGTGACGCTTCTGCCACACAGCGCGATGATAAACCCCTCGTGTGTGACTGATTTGTCACCCGAATCACCTTTGTTTTCCAAGGTGGTTTGCCATGTCTGAAACCCGAGTCAGCAGCCGCATGGCGGACTGAAACGACCTCTCGAATGGTTTCCCACTCTCTGCCCATCCGGCCTGTCCGGACCCTGGTTTTAAACTCCTTTTTGGCGGCGCTCGTCCTCATGCTGACGACTGCCCGTCTCGGTGCCCAATCGGCCAACGGCGGCCTGCGCGGCACCGTGATCGACGCGGACTTCTCCGTGCCCGTGGCCGGTGCTTCCGTGGTCATCGAGGGTAGCAACCTGGGAGCCACGACAGGCGAGGATGGCTCTTTCTTCATCAATGGCATTCCATCGGGCTCCTATGCGGTTCTAGTCAGCAAGGAAGGCTTCATCCGTGAGCGGCGTGGTGCTCTGGTGGTGACCTCCGGGAGTGTGAAGGAAGTGGATCTGGAGATGACGGCCGAGGTTGTGGAACTCGACGAGTTCGTCGTCAATCAGGAGGAGATCGTGGACACCGCCTCCACCACCATGAGCGTGGACATCCGCAAGGATCTGAAGAGTTTCACAGACGTGCTCGGAGCGCAGTTCATCGCGCAAACCGGTGCTTCGGATGCGGCCAAGCTGCTCGCGAAGAGCACGGGTGTGAACGTGGCGGATGGCAAGTTCGTCGTCGTCCGTGGTTTGAGCGACCGCTATAACAGCGTCACCCTCAACGGCCTCCGAGTTCCGAGCTCCGACCCCGACCGCCGTGCGGTGGCCCTGGACCTTTTCCCCAGCGCGGTCATCCAGGACGTGCGGACGAACAAGACCTTTCTTCCCGACATGCCCGGTGAGGCCACCGGCGCGGGCATTGACATCAAAACCAAGTCCGTTCCGGAGAAGGACTTCTTCAACTTCAAAACCGGCGTCGGCTTCAACACCAACGTCACCGGCGACGACGGCTTCCTCTCCTACAAGGGCGGTGGCACCGGCTTGCTAGGCACGGCGGGAGACCGCGCCATTCCAGGCTTCCTGAAGGCTGCGGATCTGCCGGGTCCCGGTCAGGACGGCTATACTGACACTCCGGCCGACCGTGCTTTCCGTCAGCGCGTGAATGACACGCTCAGCAAGGAGATGGGCACTCAGGAAAAGTCCGCCCCCGTGGACTTCACGCTCGAAGCCAGCATGGGTATCCGTGGTGAGTTCATGGGTGCCCCGGCAGGTCTCACCATCGCGGTGGACTACTCGAAGAAATACACGGGCAACGATGATGACAGGATCGGCCGCTACTTTTTCAGCCCTGCTCCAGGCAACCTGGGCCAGATCAGCCAGACCCGTCGTAACGCCGTGGTGCAAAATGGTCAGGAGACGATGCGTGCCGGCATGCTTGTGTCCCTCGGCATTGAGCTGGACACAGACAGCCAGATCACAGCGACCTACTTCTTCAACCGCGTGGCGGAGGATCGTGCAGCGCTTCAGTACGGCACGGATCCAGACCTGAACCCCGGAGTGCTCGACTATCGTGAATCCATCCTCTACACCGAGCGCCAGCTCCGGGTGTTCCAGCTTGAGGGAGAGCATCTGATGGACCGCGAGCATGACTTCCGCTTCAACTGGGCGCTGTCCTACAACCAGTCCAGCCAGGTCGAGCCTGATTCACGCTACGTGAACGCCCGTGTGGATGAGGCCACGAACAACTACTTCCAGCCTCCGCTCTCTGCGGTCCCACCCTTCCAGCGCTTCTGGCGTGACCTGCAGGATGAGAACTACACCGCGCGCATGGACATCGAGACCCGCATCATCGGTGATGGCGGCGACAATGCCCCGAACGTGAAGATGAAATTCGGGGGTCTGCTTGACTACAGCGATCGCGCGTATCGTGCGGACAGCTTTGCCTACAGCACAGGCTTCGACAATCCCGGCTTCCCTGCCGCGGCAGTCGGCGCCTTCCCCGGCTTTCCGGGCTTTGGTGGCAAGCCCCGCACGGACAACCAACAGACCTGGGGAGATGTCTTCCTCTATGGCAACGTGCCGATCACGCAGGTGTCCACCTCCACCTTCGGCACCTTCCTCTTCCGCACGAATGATGCGGAGATCTACAACGCCTCCCAGATGATCTCGGCAGGCTACCTGATGTTCGAGGCCGATCTTGGCGGCGGTTTGAATGTGACCTTCGGTGCGCGTGCGGAAACCACGGATCTGAAGACCCTGGCATCTCCCATCTACACTTATCTTGACGAGCCCGTGCGCTTCGCGCTGCTCAGCGCCGCGCAGCGTAACGACCTCACCTATCAGCAGCTCATCAATTCAGCTTTCGGCGGTGATGTGACGGCACAAAATGATCAGCGCCTCGAGGCTCGGCGTCGTGCGAACATCTCCGAAATCTCCATTCTTCCTTCCTTGTCCGCCTCCTGGGACTACGCGGAGAACCAGCGCATGCGCGCTGCGGTCTCCCGTACCGTGGCACGGCCTTCCTTCAAGGAGATCTCGCCCGTGGCCTTCGTGAACGTGGAGAGCGGTGACATCTTCGTCGGCAATGTCGACCTTCAAATGTCTGACATCATCAACTACGACACGCGCTGGGAATGGTTCCCGGAGCCGGGCGCGATGATCGGCGCGAGCTTCTTTGCCAAGTACATTGAGAACCCCATCGAGTTCAGCCAGGACGGTGACATCCAGCGCTTCATCAACGTGGACAGCGGCCGGGTCTATGGCATGGAGCTCGAGTTCCAGCGCAGCCTGAACTTCATCACGGAGGACCTGAGCCATTTCTCTGTGGGAGCGAACTACTCCTACATCCAGTCCTCCGCCACACGTCCGGAAGCTGGCGCCCAGAGCATCTACGGCCCCACCCGCCGCCTCCAGGGCCAGCCAGACTACATCTTCAACGCGAACCTGACTTACGACAATCCCGACACCGGCTGGAGCTTCGGCACCTTCCTGAACGTGGTGGGTCCACAGCTCTTCGCGGTGGCTTCCAACTTCCAGGATCCGGACATCCTGCAGGAGCCTTTCACCACGCTCGACATGAGCATCAGCAAGCGCATCGGCAAAAATGCCAAGCTGACCTTCCGCGCCCAGAACCTGCTGAATGAAACCATGGTGCGCTACTACAACAATGCGCAGCGACCGATCCACTCCAGCCGCTCTCCTGGCATCAACTACTCCGTCAGCCTGGGCCTGAGCTGGTGACGACTTTGTCAATAACGGGCGTCTCCTGAACCGGCCTCTGCAACGGTTTCGTCACCCAACAGGAGATGCGACTAGGCCCTGATCAGGGCAGCTATGGGTGCAACGACTCCCCTCATTCCCTTCTGGTGAAACTGTCTCTTCATCTCTCCATCTCCCTCGCCCTTGGTGTGGCAGCCTTTGGCATCGCCTCGGCTCAGGAAACTCAGGCACCCGCGCCGCAAGGCCAGTCACCTGCCGCGGCGGCCTCCAGCGCCATGGATGAGACGCGCAGCCTGCTGCAGCAATGGGCGGCCACACAGCGCATGATCTCCAGTGAGCGCACGGAATGGGAGACCGGCAAGGCCATGCTGGAAGGCCGCATCCAGCTTCTCAAGGCTTCCATCGAAGACACGGAAAAGAAGATCGCTGAAGCCAAAACAAAGCTCGATGATGCGAAGAAGCGGACCACCGAAGCTGAAGCCGAGAAAGCCCAGATCAAGGAAGCTTCTGATGCTCTCATCGCCGCTGCTCCTGAGCTGGAAAAAGGCGTGAAGAATCTCTTCACCCGCGTGCCAGGCGTGGTCCAGGAGAAGGTGAAGGTGCTGCATGACCGCATCCCCAAGGACGGAGCGGAGACGAAGAACATCACCGCCGCGGAGCGCTTCCAGAATGTGCTCGGCATTCTCAATGAGCTGAACAAGGCCAACAACGAGCTCAACTCCCTGCCGGAGATCCATGATCTCGGCAATGGCAGGAAGGCCGAGGTCAAGGTGGTCTATGTCGGTCTGGGCCAGGGATACTTTGTGAACTCCAACGGTGACATCGGCGGCATGGGCCTGCCTTCGGAGACAGGCTGGGTCTGGAACACCGATCCCGCCATCGCCCCGAAGATGCGTGAGCTCGTGGAAGTCATGAAGAAAGCCGTCGCGCCGAAGCTGGTCGAACTGCCCGCCCAAATCCAGTGAGAAGCCCACACCTAACTACTATTGCCGTCATGCGTCCGCTCATTCTGCTCACCCTTCTCACCGCCAGCGCCGGAGCCCAGAGCCTGGGATTCTCCAAGGCCAAGGACTCGGCCCAGGCCGACTTTGACCGCAGCAAGGGGGAGCTTTCCAAGGTCCAGACTGACATCGGCAAGGAGAAGGAGCCGCTGAACCGCGAGCTCTCCCAGCTCGAGGAAAAACTGCGCCAGCTTCAGGACCAGTATGCACCGCTCACCCGTGAGCTGGATGCCGCTGAACTGAACTACTCCAACCTCAAGAACCAGGTCAAGCTGGCCACCGACGAGAACTCCTACCTCACGAACATCCTCGATGAATACACCAAGGGCTTTGAGTCCAAGGTGCACGTCAGCGAGATGCAGCTCTACCGGGGTGATCTCGACAAGGCCAAGATGGCCGCTGAGAACGACAAGACGCCGCTGAAGGAGCGCTTCCTCACGCAGGTGGGCTTGCTGAAAGCCTCCATCACCCGTCTCGGTGAGATCATCGGCGGCACGATCTTCGCGGGCAAGGCCGTGGATTCTCAGGGCTTCGTCCTGGATGGCAAGTTTGCCCTCGTCGGCCCCATGGCGCTCTTCTCCACCGCTGACGGCAAGTCCGCCGGCATTGCCATGCCCCAGGTCGGCAGCGCCATGCCCATCGTGCGCAGCATCACACCCGAGATCAACGCAGCCATCAGCGTGCTGGCCAATACTGGCAAAGGCTTGATTCCTCTGGATGGCAGCCTCGGCGCCGCCATCAAGGACTTCGTGACCAAACATAGCTTGTTAGACACCTACAAGCATGGTGGTCCCATCATGCACCCTCTCCTGCTGGTGAGCATCCTCGTCTTCGGCACGGCCCTGGAGCGTATCTTCTTCATCCTGCGTGAGAAGAAGCGCCGCAAGCCGAAGGACGTGCTCATAATCCTCGATGCCGTGGAAGAAGGCAATTTCGACCAGGCCATCGCCAGCGGCAAGAAGTCCCTCGACTACGTCGCGCGTGCCCTCGCCCATGCGCTGGCTCACGTGGAGACCAACATCTCCGATGCGCTCGGCATGTCGGCCTCCATGGAGATCAAGCGCTTCAAACGCGGCTTCTTCGTCCTCGACACCGGCATGACCATCGCACCGCTTCTCGGACTGCTTGGCACGGTGACCGGGATGATGGGCTCCTTCGCCGCCATCGGTGGAGACATGGGCGCGCCGACCGCCATCACCGGTGGTATTGCCGAAGCTCTCATCGCCACCGCCTTCGGTCTTGTCATCGCCATGGCCGGTCTCGTGCCTTTCAACTACCTCAACAACATGGTGGAGGACGCCGAGCATGAGCTGGAGGTCGCCGCCTCGAAGCTCGAGCTGATCATCGAGAAGAACAAGAAGCACGAGGAAGAGCTGCGCCACCGCCACCGCGCCGAGCTCGCCGCTGAAGACGGCAGCAAGGCTCCCGCCGGCCAGCCGGCTGGCAATCTGAAACCCATCACCGCCTAACTAACGATTTATGAAGTTTCGCAAACGTCCGAAAAAGCACGCGAAGATCGAGGTCGTGCCGCTGATCGACGTCGTCTTCTTCCTGCTCGCCACCTTCGTCATGGTGTCACTCTCCATGACCAAGAATGAAGGGATCACGGTCAATGTTCCTGCTGCCTCGTCCTCGGCTCCGAAGGAGAAGACGGATGCGCCTTTGACCCTCAGCGTGGCCCAGCAGGGCGAGATCTTCTTCAACAAGGAGAAGATCAACTTCGCGCAGCTTCCCATCCGCCTGCAGAATTTTAAGGCCGCTAACAAGGAACCCCAGGTCGTGATCAATGCGGACGGCAAGGCGGAGTACTCCAACGTCGTCGCCGTGATCGATGAAGTGAAGAAGACTGGCATCACGAAGGTGGCGCTGTCGACTGAGCGGAAGTGATTTTCATTCGCACCCCGCGCGCATTTTCATCCCATGAAGAAAGCAGTCCTCGGAGTCATGGCAGCCGTGTTCCTGCACGGCCTGGTCTTTCTCTTTGGCGGTTTCCTCATCCCGAAGGGTGAGAAGGTCGCGGAGAAGAAAGACGTGCTTCAGGAAGTCGATGTCAGCAAAGATGACGAGAAGAAGGACGAGGAACCCAAGGAGAAGGTCGATGAGCCATTGGAAGATGTGAAGCAGGACATGCTCACGGACATCAAGGAGCTGCAGCAGGCCGTGGACTCGGCGCCCAGCGCTCCTGCTCTTTCTAACATGAGCCTGAGTGACCTGGGTTCCGCGCTCAGCGGTGCCGGTGGCGATGGTGGCTTCGGGGGCGGTGGCGTAGGCTTCGGCAGCGGTGGTGTCATCGGCGGCACAGGCTCCGGCACGGGCGGTGGTGGTGGCGAAGACATGATGTCCGGCGGCATGCTGGATACCAAGCCCACGCCAACCAACCGTGTTTCTCCCAAGTTCAGCGCAGATGTGCGCAAGCGTCTCAAGGGCAAGGTCGAGGTTCTCATCGTTGTCGGCAAAGATGGTTCGGTGAGCCGCGCAGAAGTGCTGAACTCTCCTGATCCCGCTGCCAACCAGCCCTGCATCGAAGCCGCGCGCGAATGGCGCTTCCAGCCCGGCACCCGCAGCGGCAAGCCCGTGAGCTTCAAACTCAAACTCCCCTTCCGCTTCGATTGAAAACGCTTCTCCCGCTTTTTGTCCTGCTCACTGTTTCCTCCGCGTCCGCTGTCGGCACCCCCCAGCCTGCTGCCGCAGCACCCGCCGCTGCCCCTGCCCCCGCTCCTGAGGAAAAGCCCACACCCGGAGCCTATGCGCTGGAGCTTTGGAAGGACCCGAGCTTCGCCAAATTCTTCCTCGGCACCTACAGCGTGTTTCCCGATGTGGAGCCGCCGCTCTCCGACAATGATCGTGAGATCCTGAACCAGCTCCTGCCGATGATGAAGAAGCCGCAGGAGGCTGCGGCGGCCCTGGTGAAATTCATCAAGACAGACACGAATGCCATCTTCGACCTCACGCTGGGGAACCTGTACCTCGAAAGCGGTCAGGCGGATGCGGCCATCATGATGTTCCAGCGCGCGGTGGACAAGTTTCCCTCCTTCCGCCGTGCCTGGCGTGGTCTCGGCATGGCGCAGGTGCGTCAGCAGAAGTGGTTAGGCGCCGTCACCAGCCTCAGCCGTGCCATCGGCCTCGGCGCCCAGGATGGTCCGTCTTACGGTCTTTATGGTTATGCCCTTCTCTCGCTGGACCGCGCCGCGAGCGCGGAGAGCGCCTACCGCATGGCGCTGATGTTCCAGCCGGACCTGCTCGACTGGAAGCTCGGCCTGGTGCGCTGTGTGCTGAAGCAGCAAAAGGCCGCGGAAGCCGTGGCCGTGTGTGAGGAGATCATCCGTCAGAATCCTGACCGCACGGAGTTCATCAGCCTGCAGAGCGAAGCCTACCTCGCCCTCAAAGACAACACCAAGGCCACCGAGAACATCGAGTTCCTCGCGCGCCTCGGTCTCGCAAAAGCGCCAGACCTTCAGCGCCTCGGCGACATCTATCTCATCAACAAGGACACCGGCCTCGCCCTCAGCGCCTACAAGCGTGCGCTCGAAGCGGGTGAATTCGAACCTGCGAAGGTCATCACCCAAGCGGAGAATCTTTCCATGCAGGGTGGCCTTACAGAGTCTGGTGAACTGATCAAAACCGCGCGGGAGATCAGCGCTGGCAAGATGGGCAAGGAAGATGAAGCACGTCTGCTCAAGCTCGAAGCCCGCCTCGCCGTGAGTGCCGGCAAGGCCGATGCCTCCGTCCCGATGCTGGTGCGTGCGGTGGAACTCAATCCGCTCGATGGAGCTGCCCTCATGCTGCTGGGCCAGCACTACCAGGACAAGAATGACACACCGAAGGCGATGAGCTACTATGAGCGCGCCACGAAGATCAAGGACCAGGAAGCGCCGGCCAACATGCGCCTCGCGCAGATCCATCTGGCAGCGAACAAGCTCGCCGATGCCCTGCCCCTGCTGAAGCGCTCCCACGAGCTCAAGCCCAGCGACAGTGTGGCGAAGCTGATCTCGGACATCGAGCGCGCGCTGCGCAAGGGCACCAAATAAAACGCTGCTCACTCTCTTCTTTCCAAGACGGCCACGGTCTGGCAGAGCAGGAAGTTCATGACTGCGGTCTTTCGTGCCCTCACGCTCCTCTGCCTGTTCTTTGGACTCCTCACGAGTTGTGCCTCGCTGCGGCGTGAATTTGTGGATCCCTCCTTCAAGACTCAGGGCCTGAAGAACAGTGTCGTCACGCTGAAATGCACCGCACCACCAGGCATGCCCTTCGGCCTGGCGCCTCAGGACGAGCGTGAGATCCTGGATGATGCTCGCCTGGGAATCCTGGCCAGATACAAGAACGTCCAGATCGTGCCCGAGACACGCGGTGAAGGTGGGGGAGTCAAGCCGACCTATTCCTTCGTGGTCTACGTGGTCAGTGACGAGACCGAACAGAAGGTGAAGCGCTATCGAGGTGCGCGAGCGGTCGGGGCAGGGCGGTCCGTCTATCTCAATGTGACGAGAGCGCGCATCCGACGCACCGCGAATGCCCGCTACACGGTGATCCATGTCCCCACGGAAAAGATCGTCTGGCAGGCCAGCGGCAAAAACAGCCGCTCAGAGCGGCACCGGCTGAACCTGGTAGGCTTCTACGGCCGGCTTGAGCTTCGCCCCAACCTCGGCCCCCCGCTTCCGAACATTCTGACCCCGCTCACGGAGAAAGCCTGCCGCAAGCTCCCTTAGAGGGAGATCAATCCCGGCTGCGCAGCTTCGCCAGCAAGCGAAGAATCTCGATGTAGAGCCACACCAGCGTGACGAGCAGTCCGAGCGCGGCCTGCCACTCCATGTACTTCGCCGCGCGCATCTCGACACCGTTCTCGATGAAATCAAAGTCCAGGACGAGATTCAGCGCCGCAATGATGACGACGAACACGCTGAAGCCGATGGCCCACACGCCGTTGCCAGCCACCAAGGGCACGCTGACGCCGAAGAAGCCAAGCACCAGGGTCACCAGATAGAAGAGGAAGATCCCGCCCGTGGCCGCGACGATGCCGAGCTTGAAGTTCTCCGTGGCTCTGATCATGCGTGACTGATAGGCCAGCAGCAGCGCAAAGAGGATGCCGAGCGTAAGCAAGGCAGCCTGGAGCACGATGCCATTGAAACGGGCATTGTAGGTGAATGAGATGATGCCGATGGCGGCGCCTTTGAGGATGGCATAGCTGGGAGCGATGGCTGGCGCCCACTGAGGTTTGAAGCAGGAGACAATCACCAGGATCAAGGCGAGGATGCCGCCCCCGATCATCACCGGCATGGTCAGAGGTGAGCCACTCTCCGCGACCTTCCAGCCAAAACTCCCGGCGACCGCCAGCAGCGTGGTGAGGATGAAAGTCTTGTTCACCGTGCCCTGCAGGGTCATCACCGGCTCATTGGCGAGCGCCGGCTGCTTGCTGAAGACTTCGTCGTTGAGAGCAGGATTGGAAGTGCGGTACATGATCGAGGTTACGATGGACGAACCTTGGATGCAAAGCACGAAATGGACCGCTGCTTAGACTGGTTCTCGAAAGATCAGTCTAAAGCAAACTTGCGGACTTGGCCTCCTTCGCCGCCTCGAAACCCGCATCGATGAGCAGGTTTCCAGACCGCGTGGCAGCCACGGCGATCTCATCGCAACGATTGTTACCCGCATTCGAGGCATGGCCTTTGACCCACACAAGCTTGACCTTGTGCTTCGCCAGCAGGTCGAGCGCACGCGCCCAGAGGTCCGCGTTGGAGGCGGGCTGTTTGTCCGCCTTCACCCATCCACGTGACTTCCAGCTCTTGGCCCAGCCTTTCTCGATGGAGTCCACCACATAGCGGGAGTCAGAGTACAGAGTCACCGTGCACGGCCGGGTCAGGATGCTCAGCCCGGCGATGACGGCCATGAGCTCCATGCGGTTGTTCGTGGTGCGTCGATAACCCTGCGCCAGCTCTTTCTTGTGCGTGCCGCTCTGCATGAGCACGCCATATCCACCCGGGCCTGGATTGCCGGAGCATGCGCCGTCCGTGTAAATGGTGACTGGGGTCATTCGTGAATGTGCTCCACGCCATAGGGACTTGTGGGGCGGGTTCAAGAGCTGTTTGCCGTGTGAATCTCGAAAGAGGCTTTCCAGTGCAGGCAAAAGCAGGTTACCTTTCTGCACGTCTGTCGCACTCCCGATGCTCGACCCCTTCTCCAAACTCGCCGAGGCTGGCTTTTCCCAGCAGGGAGGGCTGATCACGTCCGGGCCGGAGGAGGATCACTGGACGCCGGAGCTGATCGTCAGCCTGGACTGGATGCGTGTGGCCGAGCTGGTGCGGGCCATCGCTGCGCACGGCGGATGCGAGCTCGCTCGATCGATCGTCCTGGAGGACGGCTCCGTGATGTTTGCGATGATGGAGCAGCCCATGACCGCGCATCCACAGCGTGCGCTGGTGAAGATCTCGAGCTGGAATGAATGGGGTGCCATGCCGGAGGCGGTGATCCATTTCGCCCGTGAGGTTCGCACCGCGCAGAATGCGCGCGGAGTGCTGATCTCCCCCGGCGGTTTCACCCCCGCAGCTCTCATGGCCGCTCAGGAGCATCGCATCGAGGCCGTGGATGCAGCGGCCTTGTATCAAGTGCTGCTCACACTGCCCGCAGACCGCAGCGACTTCTTTTTTAACATCGCCACCTCGGGTGACTACACCACACCCACCTGTCCGGTATGCCTGCAAAAGCTCAGCAAGGTCGAGTCCGTGACCCGCACGGAACTGCCTGAGATGCGTGAGATCTATGAGTCGGGCCTCGTCGCGGATCATGTGCATGCCAGACGTGTGATCGTGCCGACAGGCACGGAGATCACCTTTCTGCATGCCGTGCGTGCGCAGGAGATCCACATCGCCGGAGATGTGACGGGTGATTTCATCTGTGAAGGCCCGGTGACCTTGCTTCCCGGAGGCACGCTCAGCGGCACAGTGGCGGCACGATCCATCCATGTGGAGGATGGTGGCGAACTGCGCGGCAAGTTCCGCATCCTGCAAGGGCCTCCGCAATCCTTTGTGACAGAGATCCGCCGCTGGCAGTGGTTTTGCCGCAGCGTGCGCACCCGGCCTGAATGCGCAAAGGTGGTGTTCGAGCCGCACGGCGAGTTCAAGTGATGCCACTCAAGGCAGCATCTCGACCCTGACCTGCACGGCTGCGCTGCGGCCCTGGTCATCCAGCACGTGCACACGCCACTGGCCTGCGGCGGCACGCCACATCACCGGCTGCGTGGGTGTGCTGGCCCCGAGGAAGCGGCTGTCCGCAAACCAGAACACACGGCTCACACCTGGCGCAGCATCCGCACGCAGCGGGATGGTTTGCCGGTCCATAGAAGACGCCTGCAGCGTGTAGACCAGCGCGCTTTGCGGTGAAGTGATCTTCGGCGCCTGGGCTGTCTCCGCTGTGCTCAGAGAGTCGGCGCTGGCTTCGAGAGGGGGTGGATTTTTGCGCGGCACGCCGGCTTTGCGAAACAGCTCCAGCATCTCCGGCGGCCAGAACTCCTGCACGCTGCGCTGCAAGCCAGGACGACCGTCATCACGTGCCACACGCAGGCCGCTTGCGGAATCAATGATGACCTCGCGATGAATCTCACACGGGGTGATGGGAGAGACTCCGGGAATAAAACCTCCACGCACCTGATGCTGGCACATGGGTGTCGGCAATTGGCCGGACACTGCGCAGAGATCAACTTCGGTTAGGCCGGGGGGCACCATCTCGCGCTTCCGAGGCAGACGAAGATGGCGAAATGTCTCAAAGAGCAGAGGTGCGGCGCATTCACGGGCGATGAAGGCGGGATTCGCGCGACCATTGAAATTACCGATCCACACGACAAGCACATAGTCTCCCCGAATGCCCGCCGCCCAGGCATCACGGAAGCCATGCGAGGTACCCGTTTTCCAGAGCACCCCGGGATCATCAAGCGCGGCCTCCCCTTCACGAGTGCGCATCATCTCACGAGTGAGGTGGCGCACCTCGGGAGTGAGCAAGGGCTTGGCAGAGGGTGAAGTGACGTCACCCGGTGTGAACTTCACGGGGCGCGCGCAGCCATCATCCGCGAGCAGGCAGTAAAGCGCGGCCAGCTCTTCCATCGACACCTCGGCTCCACCGAGAGGCAGCGAGAGGCCGTAGTGCTCCGCAGGCTGCGGCAAGGCGACTCCGGCTGATTTCAGAAAACCGTAAAGGCCTGGATGTGCGAGCCGCTGCGCGAGTGAAACCGCAGGAATGTTCCGGCTGTGATACAGCGCATCACGCGCGGCGATGGGTCCGGAGAACTGGCGGTCAAAGTTCTCAGGGTTATAGCCACCAAAGGAGGTCTGCCCATCGCGTAACAAAGTATACGGATGAATTAAACCCTGCTGCATGGCCAGCGCATAGATAAAAGGCTTCAAGGCTGATCCAGGTGAACGGCGCGCAAGCACGCCATCCACCTGACCTTGGATCGCCGAATCGAGGAAGCCGCTGGAGCCCACATAAGCCAGCACCTCACGTGTCGGGGCATGCACCAGCATGGCACAGGCATTCGTGATGCCGATGTCACGCTTGCGGCCGATGTAGTCGACAAGAGCTGATTCGACTCGGCGCTGCTTGTCGAGCTCAAGAGTGCAGTGCAGGGGCAGCCCGGAGACTTGCAGATCTGGAGCCGCGGATTCGCCGAACAAACGACGTGCCAGATGCGGTGTCTCACGTGGCACGGGCAGGAGCTGCCGCAGCGTGAAGGTATCATCCAGCGGGTCCGCCGGCAGTCCCCGAATCTGGCGCAGCCGCTCCCACAAGCGGTGCTGGGCATGAGCCAGGCTTTTGTTTTCGCCTTCGCGCGGTCGACGGCGCGTGGGGCTTTGTGGCAGCACCGCAAAGGTGACTGCTTCACGCAGCGTGAGATCGTGCGCGGCCTTGCCACACCAGAGCAGGCTCGCCGCGCCGATGCCCTCCACATTGCCCCCATAGGGTGCTTGGTTCAGATAGGCCTCAAAGATCTCTGTTTTCGTATGATGTCGCTCCATCTGCACCGCACGGATGATCTGGCCCAGCTTCCCCCAGGCCGTGCGTGTGTGCATGTCGTGCCGCAGACGAGCGAGCTGCATGGTGATCGTGGAGCCACCACCGCGTGCGCTGCCTGAAACCGCACCCCAGGTGGCACGTACAAGCGACATGGGATTGCAACCTGGATGACGATAAAAATGCCGGTCCTCCAGCTCCATGGTAGCCTCGATCAAGTCCGGGCTGATCTCCGCCAGAGGCGTGTAGCGCCGATATTTCCCGTCCGGGGTCAGTGTGAGGTGCAGCAGTTTGCCATTCCGATCTTCCAGCGTGCGTGAAAAACGGAAGTCGGGGGGATAGAGACCCGCATCAGGCAACAGTGCGTAAACCAAAAGTGCGACCAAGATTGCTGCGCCGAGGTGGCGCAGGAAGCGTCGCTGCCAAAGTCTCCGTAGCATGGCCTGCATGGATACAAGGGATCACTCGACATCGATCTTGCCGCCGCCGGAGCTGCCTTTGATACCGCGGTCATACATGCTTTCAGCAAACACAGGCGGAATCACGTAGCTGCCGGCCGCGATGGGCTTGATGCGATAGGCGAAGGTTTTGGTCTCACCCTTGGCGAGCGCGCAGAAGAAGATGTTTCTGTCCTCACGCACATCCACATAATCCGCGCCAGGCACAGTGTCGCGACCAGGGCGCAGGCCATTGGGCTCCAGCTCAAAACTGCCGGGCATCAGATCGAGCAGCGCAATGTTTGTGAGCACATCCGGCGAGACATTGCGCACCCGCAGACGCACCAGCGTGCCCGCGCCGACCTTCAGCTTCGTCAACGGCTTGCTTTCGGCATCCACGATCTCGCGGAAGACCTCCAGACCATCCGCGATGCGTTCGCTGGAGGGAGTTTTGTCAAAGCCTGATTCGGTCACTTGATAGAAGGCCCCCAGGTCGGCATTGCCTTCTTGAGTCAGATTGAAGCGCAGAGCGCCGGTGCCGGCATTGAAGGCGCCTTTCAGCAGACCGGTCATCTCCGGCACCAGCATCTGTGGCGCACCGCCTGCGCGCGGAATCTCGCTAAGGGAGAGCTTCACCTGCATCTGCCCGGCTGCATCAGCATAGGCTTTGAGCGCGAGGATGGTGGTGGCGGCGCTGATCGTGTTGAAGCGCTGGCGCGACAGCGGTTCTGTGATCACCGAGATATCATCGTAGCCCAGAGCCTTCGCACGATCCGGGAAGTGTTTGCACAGCAAGGCAAAGCCTTCGGCCTGACCGACCTGGGGCTCCAGATAGTAGGCGCCGGTCCAGCGAGTGGCAGGGCGGGACTTCTTCGCCGCTTTCCAATACTCGTTGATGAGTGTGTCGGCCTCCTGCTGCTGCTTCAGCAAAGCATATGTGCCCGCAAGATAAGCGGCGGTCAGAGTGGGGCGCCAAGTTTCCTGATGCTGCGTGCGCAGATAGTCACGCAGGTTGAGCACGAGGCTGGAGGTGTTCTCGCCATGACGCGTGAGCAGGTAGATGGCCGCAGCCTGGATGGAGGCTTCGTTGAGGCTGCTGATCTTCGCACGGCCCATCTGGCGCATGCGGCCGCGCGCATCGTCCAGCATCTCCGCAGGGACTGCATGACCAGCATCGCGTGCCTCGGTGAGGAAGCGTGTCACATAGACGGACAGGTAATCCATGCCGGCGTCTGCATCCGAGTCCCAGTAGCCGAAGCCACCGTTGGAATGCTGGCGGCTGCGCAGAAGCTGGAAGGCATCCTCAATCTGCTTGGCGGAGTCTTTCGGATCAAAGCCGAAATCAGCATCCTTGGCTAACAACAAGCGTGAAATCGCCCGGCTGGTGATCTGCTCGGAGCATCCATAAGGATATTCATGCAGGTAGGCTTCCAGACCGCGAGCAAGCCCCAGTGGCAGCGCGGAGGCAGTCGCATCGAGCTTCCGATACTGCGGGAACATCTCGCGCGTGACCTTGATGTCCTTCTGCTTTTCGCGGAACCAGCCGCTTTGCACATTCGTCATGTAGGGCGCAGCCGGGCGCACGCTCAGCGTGGCACGGCGCAGCACCGTCTGACCGGCGGCATCCGCCTTGAAGGTGATCTCAGCACCGCCGAGCTCTTCCTTCACCTTCACGCGGAAGCGCACGGTGCCTTCCTTCCCAGTGCCGATGTTCAAGGCACCTTGCGGTGACTCGATGACTTCGAGATGCGGCGTGACATTCGCCGTGATGGTGATGGGCTGCTGAGCATCCACGCCTTCCAGGTTGTTCGCCACGGTGAGCGAGGCGGTGAACTCATCACCCGGAGCCGCGAAGAAAGGAACGTTCGGTGTCAGCACCAGCGGCCCACGCACGGTCGTGCTGGTTTCGGAGCGACCCACACCGTCTGCAGACACAGCCACGGCCATGATGTTCAGCTTGCCCGCGAAGTAGTCCGGCACGGTGTACGTCACTTCCTTGCGCTCAGGACCGGCTTCGATCAAACCACTCCAGAACACCACCGGTGGCTCCCGACGACGCTTGAAGGGATTCAGGTTCAACTTCAGCGGCTTGTCCGCATCACCGCCAAAAGCCTTGTTCTGAGCGATGAAACGGAACTCCGGAAGAATGAGGTCCATGAGCTGCTCGGTTTCCACCTCTAGCGCACGCTGGCGGTTCAGATGCGAAAGAGGGTCTGGCAGCTTGTAGTCCGTGATCTGATGAATGCCCGCATCCACCGCATAGATGGCGATGCGTGAGGCCTTGCTGGCTGAATAACCGATCTTCAGCACCTCGCCCGGTTTGACGAGTGTCGGCGCATCCACTGTGACATCGAAGCGGCGTTTGTCCGGGTTCGCCACGAAGTGACTCACCGCATAGCTCAGCGGCGAGGTGAAGACTTCCGGCGAGTCCAAAGCGCGAACAAACGATGCATTCAGATAAGCGGAGCCTTCCATGTCCGCCGGCACGGTGATGTGCTGCACACTCGCGGGAGTGCCGGCCTTGAACCATTGCCAGCCGAGCACGCGCTCACGCTCGATCGTCAGCAGGCCTGCGCCGGTGTAAGTGGCGCTGAGGCTTGCCTCCATCAGGTCACCACTGTTCCACTGCGTCTTCGCCAGCTTGATGCCGAGTTCGGCATCGCGTTCGAGGCTGCGCTCGGCATCTCCCTTGCCCACGATGGTGAAGGCGGTGGCGCACACGACATTGCTTGCCGCGTCACGCAGTTCCAGACGGAACTCGCCTGCGGTCGTTGTGGGTAGCGTGTAAGTAGCGCCTTCGACCGGCAGGGCAAAGCGCGCTTCACTCACCATCGTTTCACGCTGTGTGGACACATACGCATAGCTGCCGCTCTCCTGCTTCGTCAGCACGGAGACATGGCGGATCTGCAGCACGCGCGCGGTGAGATCAGGCGGCGCCATCGGTTTCACATCCGGACCGAGGGCGATGAAGCGCACGGTGGCGGCGGTGTCCTTGCCGAGATAGTCGAGCCGGGCCTCGGGCTTGTAACCGACGACGTACGGCAGCGAGGCCACCAGGAAGTCCTTGCCAGCACGCACGCTGCGTCCGCCATCTGCTTCAAAAGCCTCCACCAGCAAAGTCGCGCGGAAGCAGCTCTGGTCGAAGCGCTCCATGCCAAGGTCAAAGATGGCCTTGCCCGCTTCATCTGTCTTCTGCTGGCCGAGCTCCACCTTCTGTCCAGGCTCCAGGGTCTGCTCATCCACGAGCGTGGTCTTGGGGAGGCGATTGTGGAAGGTGTAGTCGGGGAAGGCCGGGAAGGCAAAGTCACCGGGGACAAGCTCGATCCGTGCCTTGAGCTCACGATCCGCCGCGGCGAAGCCGAACAAAGTTTGCAGTGAGACTTGTGCCTGAATGCCTTTCGGCTGCAGCCAGCCGGCGCTTTCGTCGCCGGTCAGAGCCACCTCAAGCTTCATGCGGTCCGGCTGGAAATCCTCGACGCGGAAGACCATCTCACCGAGACGGGTGCGGCGGTCTTTCTCCTCGTCCTCGATCAGGAAGAGGCGCGCCTTGTACTTGCCCGTTGGATCAGCTTCATCCATCTCGGTCGTCACGGTGATGAAGCCATCCTCGCTGAGCGCGACCTTTTGGGTGTCGATGACCTCATCCTGGGCATTGATGACCTGCATCTCCAGCGGCAGGCCCGCGAGACCCGTGAGCCAGTCACGGCGCTTCACCACGGCACCGAGATGCACCTTGTCTCCAGGACGATACACGCCGCGTTCACTGAACAGGAAGGCTTCGAGGCGCTCGCCTTCGGAGGCCATCACGCCGCCGATGTCAAAGCGTGAGAAGTCCAACAGACGGTCCGGACGCTCGAACGGCAGGAAGGAAAGATCCGTCCCAAGCGTGGCAATGATGGCGACGGGCTTCTTCTCACGCTGGAAATTTTCAATGTTAGGCAGGAGAACATGCCCATCCTCTGTGTTGCGCTGCAGCAGATACTCACCGTTCTTCGCCAGGACGGTGATGGTGACGCCATTCACAGGTTCGCCATTCTGCACGCTCTGGACGAAGACATCACGCGTGCCATCGGCATTGCGCTTCACCATGAGGCCGAGATCAGTGATGAGCACGAAGCGCTCTGCCGAGGCGTTGTCGATGTCTTCCCAGTCTTCCTGGGTGGCATCACCTTCCGTGCGTTTTTCTGAATCCGCCTTTGCCTCCACGCCTTCAGCGGTGACGAAGAAGAGACCGCGCGAGTTGTCAGGATCACTGCTGTCCTGAGTTTGCAGGGCGCTGGCGAAATCAATGACCGAGTAGCTGGCCTCGTGTTCATTCTTCATCGCCACCGGCTGCACCCGGCGGAGGAAGCGGGCGATGTTGGACTCATTAAAGCCTTCACCCATGACAAAGTAAGGGCTGGCGAAGTCACCTTCCGTCATCACGACAAGATGGTTGACCTGCCGCGCCGGCACGCGGGCCATGGTGACACGCAGGTTTGGCACGCCGCGTGTTTTCACGGAGAGCTTGCGCTCGCCATTCAAGGCAAGCACACCGCCTTTGCCGAGCACCTGGACTTCTTTCGGAAACTCAGGCACCGCTGCGAACGCGCGGAACTCCTTGGCCAGACGGAAGCCGCCAAGCGCTACGAGGCCTTTGTTGACCCGCACAAAGATTCGGCCGGATTTCTCCGCGAGGAACTTGAAGCCATGCTTCGTGGTCACAGAGCCGCCTTCGGTCGCTTCCAATTCCACGGGCTTCAGCTTCACCGGGGTGAACTGCTTCAGCATGGCATCATTGACGTCATTCACACCGGCAATCACGTCGTTCCCCTGAGGATCCTTGATAGTGAACTCCAGCGGCTCGAGCCACACATTGAGATTCTTCATCAGCACGTCCGAGCTGGCATAACCTTCTGTGTGGATAAACAGGAACTGCTCGGGCTCCCCATCTTCAGTCGTGACGATCTCGGTGCTGGTCGAGGTGACCTTGAATCCGCTGTCGATGTCCGGCACGCGCACCTTTCTCACAATGGCATCACCACTCGGCTTGCCGCCGAGGGTGGAAGCGAGCTTCCCGCGAAGGGTGATCTTCACGAAGTCTTCCTTCTCCGGCACCTGGATGCGTGTGGTGCGCATCCAGAACTCACGTGCATGGGCGCCTTCGGTGACGGTGAAGAGACGATCGGGCTTCTGGCCTTTCCAATCGAAAATCTTGGCACCGCCGATGACCTCGAGCGAGATGGCGGCCTCGACCTCCGCCTTGGTCAGCGGATGGCTGGACTGATAACCGACAACGACACTTTGAACCGAAGGGTCTTCAGGATTGATCTCGAACTCCTCCTGGGAGATCTGGATCACCAGTGCCGGTGTGCTGGCCTTCCATTCGTTCACCTTGAGCACCACTTCCGGAGGCAGTGATTTTTTGTCGAGCTCAATGTTATACTCCTGGCCGGCGGGCCAGTCTTTGACAGTGGTGAAGGTGAGCTGGCGGTCGGACGTCCACTTCCACTCGCCTTCATGCGCGGGTGAAAGCGTGATGCCTTCCGCCTTCTTGTTCACGGCTTCAAGCTTCGCGGTGGACGCATCGAAGTTCACGATGATGGGCATGGGCTGCAGCATCCCCTTCACCACAGGGGTGACACCGGGCATGGTCAGCGTGCCGGTCACATTTCGCGCTTCAGTGAGCTGACGTGAATGCGGCTGATGCGCGCGCTGCCACTCCAGCAGCTTGGGCACGGCCAGAAAGCCGATACCAATGACGACGATAAGACTGGCATAGCGACCAGGATTGGCATGAAGATGCTCGTCAGCCGCACGTGCAAACACCGGCATCCAGCCCGGAGGTTTGTAGTTAAACTCGCCTACCAAAGCACGCAGCATGCGCGCTACCCGTGAACCGGAGGATTGGGACATATAAAATGGAAAATCGGTCTGCTAAAGTATGGGCGCGCCCTCACTTAGCGAGCGATCTCTCTGGGAATGCTACTAGTGAAGTATTCCCATCTCCCCCGGATCTGTGGCAGCCGTCAAAAGACCGCCTTGCGGTGAAACAGGAAGCTTTCCAGCAGCAGCAGCCCGAGCGCGAACCAGAGCAGCAGGCGCGGCCAGTCGCTAATGCCTGCATGGGCGGTTATTTGAGGCAGGTCGGTGGCGGGAGCCGCCTCCTGAGCATGGCCGGGGAGGTCTGTCTCCCCCATGGAGGCAAGCACGCTGACACCGCGGCGGTCCGCCGCTTTCCAAGCACCGATGCGCTGGACAGAAAGGAGATTATTCTCAGCCTGGTCGCTGCTCTCGGTGAACTGGCTGCCGGTCCATTCCGTCCACTCGACAAGGCCTGACTCAGTGATGAGATCACCCGGATGCAGCACGCGCAGGTCGGAGATGGCATCGCTGTTTTCCGCGCACCAGTAGAGCGCATTGCCCAGGAGCAGAGGGAAGGCCGGAAGAAGGGCGAGCTGCTCCGAACGGACGGGCGAAAAGGTGGTGACCACCAGACGCTGACCATTCACCTCACCTGCGGCGAGCACAGGCTCATTCCCCGCCATCCAGAGCGGCTCCAGTGATCCGCCGAGCTCCAGCACACCTGTCTGGGTGATGGCGAGGCGGCTGGTGGCAATGCGAAAGAGCAGCGGATGATCCGGCGCAACGCTGCGGACAGTGTCGTGCGGCAGCCCCGGCTCTGGAAGACGCCGTACCTGCACGGGGCCACTGCTTTTCGGCGGGTTCAGCACGATGACGGGGCGGTCGGTTGGCAGGGCATCCGGCAGCCAGTTTTCAAAGACATACACGTCCGGCTTGTCCTTCATAGGCCAGGCGGCGGGCTGGCCTTTCAGGACCTCCAGGCGGCCTGCCTCGATCATGGAGGCCAGCGCCAGTTCGGTGAAGGGGTCTGCCTTCTCCGCGACCATGGCGACCACCAACGGGCGGCTCTCCGGCAAAGGTGCCGCGACGGCATCATCCCAGCCGAAGCAATCTCCGGTGGCCTTCAAGCGCATCTCCATCAACTGCCCGCGCACACCCTCCAGCGGCACAATCAGGGAAGCTGAAGCCCCGGGCTCGAGATCGATCTCCCGCAGTTGAGCCAGACGTCCGGCCAAAGTGACCTCGAGGGTGGCGGTGAGCTTGACTGCGTTTGCCTTGGCCGCGCTGACTTTCACAAAGGCCTCGTAGCGATCCCGGGCCAGCAGAGCACGGCGGATCTGGAAGCCGGTGATGCCCACGTTCAGCGGGCTGTCCATGGCCACGTCCATGAACGCATACGCGGCCTTGTCCACATCTGGAAGCGGTGCATCGCCGGCGTGCCAGATCTGCGACTTGGCCTCCAGTTCAGTGAGGCGCTTCACCACGGTGAGCGCGGCATCTGGGTGCCCTTCCATCGGCAGAGGCTGGAGTTCGTTCAGCAGGCGCAGGCACTCGCGGCGGTTGCGGCTGCGGGAGAGCAGCACACGCGGCCGCGCGTCATAGGCCACGAGGGAAAGGACCACCTGGTCCGGCAGGCCGTTGATGCGATCGCGAAGGCGCTTCTTGGCTTCCTCTAGCCGGGTGCGGCCCTGGGCATCCCGCGCGCTCATGGACGCGGAGCGATCCACGACCACCACCACGGCACCGGGAGAATCCGCGCCCACCTCACCCGTCGGTCGTCCCAACGCCAGCACCGCAGCGATGATGACCAGCAGCGTGAGCAGGAGGGAGAGCCACTTCTTCAGCTTCCGGAGCCAGGCGGACTCCTGGTGCTCGCGTGAGAGCGACCTGAAGAAAAGCAGCGTGGAAACCGGCACCCGCCGTGCCCGCTTCCTGAACAGGTAAAGCGCCAGCGGAATGAGCGCCAGCCAGGCCAGATGCAGGAGGTGGGGGGTGAGGAAACGCATGTCGCGACCGGACGAGACATAACATCACGGCTCCGGTGAAGTCATGCGCGAACTTCTGGTCAGGCCGAGCATCGGCACGTTGGAGTGAAGCCTTTGGGCGATCTGGTGCTCCACGACATTGCCATTTCCTTATTCCAGATCGGTTGAAGCCTTGACTCCAACGTGAGGACTCCACCCACAAAGAAAAGCGCCAAAGCCCGGGGAGGACTTTGGCGCCAGGGATAAACAAGGAAAGCCTTACTTCTTCTTCACCTTGAAACTGCGGAAGACGACCGGGTCACTGTGACCGGCGAAGCCGATAAAGCCCTTGGTGTGGTCCAGGCCCTTTGGCGGATGAGCGATCTGGCTGCGGTCAAAGGTGGCGGTGTCCACATCAAGGATCTTGGTGCCGTTCAGCGTCACCTTGATCTTCGTGCCTTGCACTTCGATCTCCTGGAAGTTCCACTCGCCCACCGGACGCAGGAAACCGTGCTTGGCACCCACGCAATGATAAAGGCTGCCGTGATACTGCTCAGGCTTGAGGCCGGGCTTGCCAGCAGCGGCCATCTTCTCGTTGTAGCCATCGCTGTCGATGACTTGCAGCTCAAGACCATCCGAAGCGGAGTGGCCGCCCAGCGGGGTGCGCAGGGCGATGCCGTTGTTGCCGGCCTTTGGCAGCTTGAACTCGACGCGGATGATGCCGTTCTCGAACTCTTCCTGGGTCAGCAGATCGCCGCCTTTGCCCTGCTTGCAGGTGATGGCGCCGTCCTTGATCTCATAGTTCTCGACCGCGCCCTGCCAGTTGCTCAGGTCCTTGCCATTCACCTGCTCCACGAAACCATCCGCATCACGGGCGGCGAGTTCCTTGTTCGCCTCATCCGCAGGGATCTCGCGGATGAAGACATTGCGCCAGCGGATCTCGCTGCCGTGGGTCTGAAGCTGGATGGGGCCCTTCACGAAGGCAGGATCAGGCATGAAGCCGTTCGGCAGCTTCTCAGCAGGCTTGTCCTTCGATTTGTCGTCTTTCTTGGCGTAGGCGATGAAGCCTGCCTTTTTGTTCGCGAAGAAGTTTTCCAGCGGCGCATTGTTCACCACGACCTCACCATTGAAGCGCACGGTCACGCGCTCGCCGATCATCTTGATGTGGAAGGTGTTCCATTCACCAAAGGGCTTGTCCATGCGCTTGGTGGGGAACTTGCCTTCTTCGTTCTTGTTGTTCCAAAGGCTGCCGGAGCCCTTGTCAGCGCCGAGCTTGAACTTGGCTTCCTCAGTATAGTCCCAGATCTGCACCTGGGGAATGCCGCGCAGGTAAATGCCGCTGTCACCGAGGGGCAGCATCTTGTAGTCCACCATGAGTTCGAAGTCGCCGTAGTCCTTGTCGGTGGTCAGGTACAGACCTTTGCCGTCATTCACCAGCTCGCCCTCCTTCACGCTCCAGTGGGCGTTGACGTGGTCGCCCTTGTCATTGCCCTTGGCGTCCTTCAGACCGCCTTCGACGGACTGCTTCTGATACTCCGCCTTCTTTTCAGGCGTCATATTCCAAAAATCCGTGGGATCCTGGGTGCCCCAGCCATACCATCCGGACAGGTCCTTGCCGTTGAACAGGGGCTTGAAGCCCTCAGGCGGGGCATTGTTTTCAGCCGATGCCGTGACGGCAAGTCCGGCGAGCAGGGCGAGGGTGCAAAAGGCAGGTGATTTCATGATGGAACGATGAGTCGGAAAGCCGCGTGACGTTCTTTCAGCCGCCAACCACCTGAACGCGGCGTGTTTGCATACTTTCAGTCTCTGCCTAACGGCACGGCGAAACACACCTCCCGCGATAACGGGAGGTTTGAACAAGCGAGTTGGCCACTTTCTCAACCACCCGCCGCGCTCGTGAAGAGCACCGCATGCTGGTCATAGGTGGCCTTGGCACGCGCGATCCGCGCCACGTAATCAATGGCGGTGGGCAATGGCACGTCCGTGAGAGTGAGCGATACTTTGTTTCCGCTCACCGAGGGATCCGTGACGAGGAAGTTCGGCACCACCTGGCCGCCACTCGCGTTTTTCGAAAGCGCTCGCAACCCGTCGAGCGCCTCCTGCAGGGTGACGTCAGTGAGCTCCACCTTCGCCAGTTTCACTCCCGCGTACTTCATCTTCAACGAGGAACCGGCGGACGTTTTGAGCTTGGCATTGATCTGTCCAAGCAGAATGCGCGACTCCTGATGCCGAGGCTGCTGGGCCTGGACCATCGTAAGAAGCTGCCGTGCCTGTTCGAGGTCGCCCTTGTAATAGGCATCGCGGCCCATCTGGAAGAGGTTCTCGAGGTTTTCAGCCGCGCGCAGAGGCGCGGCCCCAATAGATGCACCGGTCACGAGGACCAGCGCCAAACGAACCACGAAGCAATGAAGGTTGGCTTTCATAGCGGGGGGGGATATCGGGTTTGTCCGATAACCACGATTGCAGCAAAACAGACTCCGAATAGCAAGACGGAATCTTGTCTTTATTCGTAAGATCGTTAGGCTGGTTGCTATGATACTGAAAAAATGGTTCATCGCTCTGCTCGCCCTCGCCACTCTCGTCGCCCATGGTGAGTCCCCCATTGCCTTTGCCATTCACGGAGGCGCAGGTGTCTCGCCAAAGGATCTCACGCCTGACCAGGAGGCAGAATGCAGGAAGGTGCTGGCCCAGGCGGTGCAGGAAGGATACGCGGTCCTGAAAAGCGGAAGCAGTGGCCTGGAGGCGGTGCAGAAAGCCATCATTATTCTGGAGGACTCACCGCTCTTCAATGCAGGCCGTGGTTCCGTGCTCACCGCCGCAGGCACGGTGGAGATGGATGCCTCGATCATGGATGGCAAGACACTGCAGGCCGGAGCCGTGGCAGGCATCACCACGGTGAGGAATCCCATCCTGCTGGCGAATGTGGTCATGACCAAGACAGCTCACGTGCTCATGATCGGCGCTGGCGCGGAAACACTGGCCCGCGAGCATGGCCTGCGCACCGAGGCACCGGAGTGGTTCATCACACCGAAACAGGTGGAAAAGCTGCGCCGTGCGCAGAAGAAGTCAGCAGCGACTTATTCACCCGAGGACATCTGGATGCGTGTGGGCACGGTGGGTGCCGTGGCTCTGGACAAGGAAGGCCATCTCGCCGCAAGCACCTCCACGGGTGGCCTAACTAATAAAAAGGCAGGGCGGGTGGGAGACTCGCCCATCATCGGCGCGGGCACTTATGCCGAGGATGGAGTCTGCGCCGTTTCAGGCACAGGTCATGGCGAGTTCTTCATCCGCAACGTGGTGGGTCACGATGTGGCCGCGCGCATGAAGTATGGCAAGACTCCGCTGGTAGACGCGGCTGATGCCGTGATCGCCCGTCTCAGTGAACAAAAAGGCGTGGGCGGCATCATCGTCATCGATGCCCAAGGCAGGGTCCACACGCCCTACAACACCCCCGGCATGTTCCGCGCCTGGATCGGCACAGATGGGAAGGTGGAGGTGCGGATCTTCGCGGAGTAACCTCACCCTCTTTAAAAATATTCTACTCTGGCCTAACCAACAAAATGCCCTGGAGAAGACAGTCTCCTCCAGGGCATCCAAGGCTGGTTGAGCCGCGTGAAGAACCGATTACAGGCTGCTCATCAACGGACCGCTGCTGGCAGGTTTGCGCACCCTGCCGGCGAGGATCGAACTAGCGCCGGCATTTGAGCCGTAGTAGCGCTGGTTCGCTTTCTTGTCCGTGCCGACGACCGTGCCTTCCAGTGAGACGCCTGCAAACAGGCCCTGGCTGCGGCTGTAGGCATAGACCGCCGCTCTCGGGGTCACGCCAGCCTCAGCACTTCGTCCCACGGGTCCGGCGGCGACACTCAGCGCACCGCCCAGTTGCACGTTGGCGTCCTTGGCGAACGCCTGCACGGCTTCAGGTGTGTTCAGCACCAGCACAAGTTCGGTGACCTGGGCGCCGATCTGGGCACCGAAGCCTACTCCACCCGTGCGAATGAACGACGGGGCGGACCAACCGTTTCTTGTGCGGGCCACGACCACACCTTGCCCAACCTTGCCTGACCAGACGAATCCGCCCTTGGTCATGGTGATGATGGCCAGACCTCTGGCCTCGCTCAGCACATGCTCGGGGATTCCTTCCTCAGGCATTGCCTTGAAACGCTGCATGATGGCAGCGGCTTGTCGCACCCTTTGGTCCTCCTTTGGACCAGCCATCACCGAAGTGCTGGAGGCCAGGAGGGCAAGGGCGACACTCAAAAGAATGTAGGGTTTTGATTTCATGTTACTTGTTCCTTTCACCTTACAAAACGGAGGAGAGACTCACAGAGGATGTTGCAAAATGCTGTGTTGAACTTATGAACAGCGCCGCACTCCGGCGTAACTAACTTGTTTTCAATAGTTCACGTCGCCCCCCTACCCTTGTATCAGGGGAAGCATGATGCCGGGCTGAAGCCCAAATGGACCTCCAGTCCTACTTCCAGCCTTGCATCCCAGGGATTGCCCGCTTCCAGATAGGGCTGCCAGGCGTTAATCACGATTGGCTTTGTTTTGAGCACGGACCCTGTCCCCCCAACCCGCACCGCACGCCCTCGCCGCAAGCAGGCGAACGCGGACTCGCCCACCGCTTTAACTCCCCCGGAGACTGACAAGCGGCTGGATGCCCATGGTCTGGTGCGGGCGGTATCCGAGACGCGGGAGTTTGCCACCAAGCTGAAGACACTGGGCAAGGAACGCATGATCTGCCTGGAGCATGTGACGCCAGAAGCAGAGGGCTTTGCAGTGGCACTGGTGATCGCGAAAGCACGGCAACTGAAGAAGAGGCTATGGGTACTATGTCCGGAACCGCGCACTCAGGACCGTATCCAGGCCGAACTGGTGGTTTGGCAAACGCCGGCGCTTTATTTCCCACGGCATTCACAAAGCTTTGGTGACGATGCGCTGCCAGATCCAGATCTGGCAGCCGAGCGTGTGGCAGTTCTGGAGAGATGGACTGCCGCGATCCCTTCCTCCAACAAAGGCATGCGTGCTTCGACGGGGGTCGCTGCAAACGATGCTCCCAATGCGCTGCTGATCTGCGCGGACAGTTGGAATGAATCCGTGCCCGCCTCAGCGGAACTGGCAAAGCAACGACGGCAGATCGAGGTGGGGCAGACGCTAGATGTGGAGGCATTTGCGACCCAGCTCGCAGACGCTGGTTATGAGCGCGTGCCAGTGGTGATGGAGCGCGGGCAGTTCGCGCGCCGCGGCGGCATCGTGGACTTCTACTCCTGGCAGGCGGAGGAGCCGCTGCGCGTGGAGTGGTTTGATGATGAGATCGAGTCCATCCGCGCCTTTGATCTGCATAACCAATCATCCGTCAAAAGGCTGGAACGCGCGAACATCATCCTGCAGCTCACGGAGCAGGCCGTGGAGTCCGGCAAGGTACGCGACTACATGACGGCTGAGGACCTCGTGCTGGTGATCGGTGATGAGACCGTGGATGCACCGGTCGATGCGCGGATTATGTCCGGCACCATGGAGCATGAGGGTCCGGAAAATTTTGACACGGCCATCCATGAGAATCCGCTCGGGGTTTTCGATGCCTCGGACTTCGTGCTTCATGAAGCGAGGCGGAAGCAGTTCGCCATGCAGGTGGAAGAGTGGCGCACGCTCGGCTGGAAGGTGATCATCTTTTTCCACAATGAGGCGGAGCGGGATCGCTTCGGCGAGCTCTCCCAGGTCACGGGAGATTCGTGCCAGACGCTTCTAGGTCTGCTTTATCGCGGCTTCACGGTGCCTGCGGCGAAACTTGCGGTGCTCACCGGCGCTGAGATTTTTGGTAGGCATCAGGTCTCCAGGCGCTCCCGCGGCTCCAAGCTCGCGGATCCCGAAACGCTGCGCAAAGCACGCGATGTGCTCAGCGAGCTGCGTGATGGTGATCTCGTGGTGCACAGCGAGCACGGCATCGGCCGCTTTGCCGGCGTGGAGGTACGCACGGCACCGAATGGCAAGAAGGACGAAGTGCTCATCCTGCTGTATGCAGACGAGGCGAAGCTCTTCGTACCCGTGGTGCAGGCGCACATGGTCACGCGCTATGTGGGTGTGGGTGGACGCTCTCCCCAGCTCAGCAAGCTCGGCGGAGGCTCCTGGCAGAAGACCCGCAAAACGGCTGAGAAAAGCGTGGAGGAGTTCGCCGCGAAGATGCTGACTATCAGTGCCGAGCGCCGCAGTGTGAAGGGCCACGCGCACGATCCGGACACCAAATGGCAGGTGGAGTTTGAGCATTCCTTCCTCTACCGCGAAACGCCGGACCAGCTCCGCTGCGTGGAGGAGATCAAGCGTGACATGGAGTCTGACAAACCCATGGATCGCCTGCTCTGCGCGGATGTGGGCTTTGGCAAGACGGAGGTGGCGATTCGTGCTGCCTTCAAGGCCGTGATGGGTGGCAAGCAAGTCGCGATCCTGGTGCCGACCACCGTGCTGGCGAGACAGCACTGGCAGAACATCCGCCAGCGCATGAGCGAGTTTCCCGTGACCGTGGAGATGCTCTGCCGTCTGACTCCGAAGAACCGCGAGAAGCAGATCGTCCAAGGCGTGCGTGATGGCACCGTGGACATCGTCATCGGCACGCATCGTGTCATTTCCAAAGATGTACGCTTCAAAGACCTCGGCCTCGTGGTCATCGATGAGGAGCAGCGCTTCGGTGTGAAGCACAAGGAGAAGTTTAAGGAGCTGTTTCATCTCGTGGACGTGCTGACACTAAGCGCCACACCGATCCCGCGAACGCTGTATCTCGCGCTCATGGGCATGCGTGACATGAGCACGATCGAGACACCGCCGCCTAACAAGCAAGCGGTGGGCACCACCATCACACCTTACGACGAACGTGTGATCAAGCAGGCCGTGGATGCTGAGCTTGATCGTGGCGGACAGGTCTTCCTTCTGCACAACCGTGTCATGACCATCGAACGCACGGCCATGCGCATTCGTGAGCTTTGCCCGCAGGCTCGTGTCATCGTGGGACATGGCCAGATGGATGGGGAACTCCTGGAAGATGTGATGCACAAGTTCGTGGATGCCGAGGCGGATGTGCTGGTGTGCACGACCATCATCGAAAGCGGTGTCGATATTCCGAACGCCAACACGATCATCATTGACCGCGCGGATCGTTTCGGCCTTGCCGACCTCTACCAGCTTCGCGGGCGAGTGGGTCGCGGTGGTCAGCAAGCCCATGCCTATCTTCTCCTGCCTCGCGATGCCGTGACGGCGGGTGATGCCCGCAAGCGCGTAAATGCGATCAAGCAATACACGGGACTTGGCAGTGGCTTTAAGATCGCGCTCCGGGATCTCGAGATCCGTGGCGCGGGCAATCTGCTAGGAACCGAGCAGAGCGGCCACATTGCCGCCGTGGGCTTTGACATGTATTGCCAGATGCTGAAGCAGGCGGTGAACCGCAAGCAGGGCCGCCGAGTGCCTCGTCCAGTGGATGTGGCGCTCCGTGCCGACTTCCTCGTGCAGAGTGAGGCGCTGATGGCGCAGTCGGAGAAGACCGTCATCGGAGCCTTCCTGCCTTCCAACTTCATCGAGGACACAAGAATGCGCATCACGGCCTATCGGCAGCTGGGCGAGGTGATGACACGGAAGGAACTCGACGAGCTCGAGACGCAATGGCGCGATCAGTTTGGCGACAAGCTTCCCTACCCCGTGCAAAACCTGCTCGCCTGTGCCTCGCTACGCCTCGCTGCCGCCCATGCTGGCATCAGCGATGTCGAGATCAAAGAGCGCAAGCTCATGCTCAGCCGCAATGGCAACTTCGTGATGCTCAACGGCAAGTTCCCCCGGCTCACCGAGCGTGCCGGACACAAGCAACTCGCGGAGGCGCTGGGCATGGTGAGAAGTCTGTGAGCAGGGACGTAATGAGTAAAAGCAAGGCCACCCCTGTTCTCATTCGATCAACGTTTCAAAAGCACGCCTACCATGCCGCACTCAGTTTCCCAGGATGGCTTCGCTATTGTCCCAGAGGTTTTAACGCCCGCTGAATGCTCCCAGTTCATCAGCCTGCTGGGAACCATGAAGACGGCCGGAAGTAGAGGACTTCTGGGCCTCCATGAAATACGCGACTTGGCGTTTTCAAAAACGATTCTGCATTTTCTGCGCCCGCACATGAGTACTGAGCCCTTCCCTGTACGTGGCATCTATTTCGACAAGTCAGCAGAAACCAACTGGCTCGTCACTTGGCATCAAGATCTGACGATCACGGTGAAGCAGCGGCATGAGTCGTCGGGCTTCGGGCCCTGGAGCGTGAAGGATGGCATGCCGCATGTTCAGCCGCCCATCTCCATACTGCAAGGCATGCTCACCATCCGTCTGCATCTTGATGACGCGGATGAAACCAATGGAGCGCTGCGTGTGATCCCAGGATCACACCGTTTCGGCAGATTGAGCAGCGATGAGATTCAGCGCATCGCGCAGGGGCGGGCAGCCGTGACATGCAGTGCACCTCAGGGGGCCGCATTGTTGATGCGGCCGCTTATCCTGCACGCGTCTTCACGCTCAACGAGCGAGCGGCATCGACGCGTGATTCACCTGGAGTATGCCTGCGATTCACTGCCTGAAGGCCTGGAATGGCAGGCGGTGCCCGATCACGCTTCGGAATGATTCAGATCTGGACCTCGGCGCTCTCATCAAACGCATCGGTGATCGACTTGATGATCATGCCGGCGGCGACGGTGTTGTTCGTCTGCTCATCCACAAGTACGAAGGAGCCCGTGGTGCGGTTCTCGGCATAGGAGTCGAAGAAGATCGGGGCCGAGGTGCGGATGCGGACGGAGCCGATGTCATTCAGCGTGAACTCCTGGCTCTCCTGGGATTTCTCAAGAGTGCTGATGTTCACCTTGTAGAGCACATCGGTCACCACAGCGCGTACTTCATTCGTCGTATGGCGCAGATGGAAACGACCACGTGGCTTGAGGGTCTTCTTGTCAGCAAACCAGCAGACCATGGCATCAAACTCCTGGCCGCTCTGCACGGGCTCATTGGCTTTGACGATCATGCCTCCACGGCTGGTATCGATCTCATCGGCCACGGTAATACTGTAGCTGAGCTGGGGAATGGCCTGGCTCTGCTCTCCGGCAAAAGTGTGGATGCCGGTGATCTTCGTGCGCATCGCGGAAGGATGGACGACGATGTCATCACCGACGCTAAACGTTCCGCTGGCGACGCGGCCGGCGAAGCCACGATAGTCATGAAGGTTGCCGAGCTTTGCATCATCCTGATCCGAGATCGGGCGAATGACCCACTGGACGGGGAAGCGTGCTTTGTCAGCAGCCGTCTCGGCCTGCACTTGCACGGTTTCAAGATGCTCGAGAAGGCTCGGGCCTTCGTACCAATCCGTTTTGTCAGAGCGCGTGACGACGTTGTCGCCATTCAGGGCACTGATCGGGATGGGACGGATGTTCGGCGTGTACTCCAGGCCCTTAGCAAAGGCCATGTACTCGGCGACGATCTTGTGATAAATGTCCTCATCAAAGTCCACGAGATCCATCTTGTTCACGGCCACCACGACCTGGTTGATACGCAGCAGGCTGGCGAGATAGGTGTGGCGCATGGTCTGCTCGATCACGCCGAGGCGGGCATCAATCAGAATGATGGCGAGGTCAGCGGTGGAGGCACCTGTGACCATGTTACGCGTGTACTGGATGTGCCCCGGTGTGTCCGCGATGATGAACTTGCGCTTCGGCGTGGCAAAGTAGCGGTAGGCCACATCGATGGTGATGCCCTGCTCGCGCTCAGCGCGAAGGCCATCCGTTAGAAGCGCGAGGTTCACGTGCGCATCACCGCGGCGCTTGGAAGATTCCTCGACGGCGAGGAGCTGGTCTTCGAAGATGGATTTGGAATCGTAAAGCAGACGGCCAATGAGCGTGCTTTTGCCGTCATCAACGCTGCCGGCAGTGGTGAAGCGGAGAAGGCTGGATTCGGTGGGGTTGACGAGAACGTCCATGAATGAGGAGAGAGGAAAGGTTCGGTTCGGGTGGAGTCAGAGTGTGCCGACAGATATCAGAAGTAGCCTTCCTTCTTGCGGTCCTCCATGGCGGTCTCGCTGCGTTTGTCATCAGCACGTGTGCCACGCTCCGTTTGACGGGCGGCGGCGACTTCGGCGACGATGTCATCAATCGTGGATGCAGTGCTCTCCACAGCGCCTGTGCAGGTGGCATCACCCACGGTGCGGAAGCGGATGACCATCTCCTTCACCAGCGGCTTCTCTTCATCCAGCAGAGGAATGAAACCTGTCTCGGTATCCAGAAGCTGGCCGTGACGCTCGATGATCTTGCGCTTATGGCTGAAGTAGAGCGTGGGCAGCGGGATCTCTTCCTGGCGGATGTATTGCCAGATGTCCATCTCGGTCCAGTTGCTCAGCGGGAACACGCGGAAGTGCTCACCAAAGTGCTTGCGACCATTGAAGATGTTCCAGAGTTCAGGACGCTGATTCTTGGGATCCCATTGACCGAATTCATCACGATGGCTGAAGAAGCGCTCCTTGGCGCGAGCCTTCTCTTCATCACGACGGCCACCACCGAGGCAGGCATCAAACTGATATTCTTCGATGGAGTCGAGAAGCGTGACGGTCTGCAGCTTGTTGCGGCTCGCGTTAGTGCCTTTCTCTTCCTGCACGCGACCTTCATCAATGCTCTTCTGGACGCTGCCGACCACAAGCTGGGCACCGATCTCCTTCACGAACCAGTCGCGATAGGTCATGGCTTCCGGGAAGTTGTGTCCGGTGTCCACGTGGAGCAGCTTGAACGGCATGCGCGCGGGATAGAAGGCTTTGCGCGCCAGCCAGGCCATGACGATGGAGTCCTTGCCGCCCGAAAACAGGAGCGCTGGTTTTTGAAACTGGGCGGCGGTTTCGCGGAGGATGTAGATGGCCTCGCTCTCGAGAAACTGAAGGTGCGTGATGGCGGACATGCGGCGGGAGAAATGAAAACGGCTGAGGGTTCGCTCTGGGATTTAGTTCGCGGCGGTGACGAGCTTGGCATGCAGGCCGCACTCGTGCTTTTCGTCTCCCTTGGCGGGATCGTAATAGGTGCGCTCGTTGGGAAGCTGATGTTCGCCGAGGTAGGCTTCGAGATCAGCAGGAGTCCAGTCGAGGATCGGGTTGATCTTCAGGCAGTTGAATTTCGCATCCCACATCACAGGGCGCAAAGTGGCAGCGCGTTGGGGGTTTTGCTCCTTGCGCAGGGCGGTGATCCAGACCTGGGGTGCGAGCTCACGCATGCCGCGCTCGAACGGCTCAAGCTTCATGATGCGGCTGAATGATTCCACGCGCTCAACTTCATCCGGCATGGGCACCTGGCCGCCATTGAGAGCCAGCCAATGCGCGCTGGTCATGAGTGGCAGATAAGGCTTCAGATTCAGGTTCAGTCGCTGACGGGAAGCTTCCGCAAAGATATATGTCTCAGGGAGATTGGTGCCATGATCGATCCAGAGCACCGGTATGTCCGCCTGCACCTGCGTGGCGAGATGAAGAATAACCGCCTCGTAAGGCCGGAAATTCGTCGTCACGATGGATTGGCCCTGCTGGACACCCCAACGGATGATCTCCAATGGGGAAGCTCCTTGCAGGGTTTGATTGATGGAATCGAGGTGTTGCGGACTCATGGCTGGATATTTGTCCTTATTCCCTATCTGTAAAGTCGGTTTTACATCAGGGCAGAAAAAACCCCTCTCTTTTGGAGAGGGGTTTATAAACTGGCAGTGTCCTACTTTCG
>JAZKCU010000027.1:0-73473 GCA_040387935.1 Verrucomicrobiota bacterium
CGAACAGGCCGAAGCCTCCTGCGCCAATGGCACCGATGCGAAGCGTGTTCATAGTCTGCCCCCGTCGTCCCCCCTGCACCCACAAGCAACACCTGAAGAGCCGGAGTTTCACACCGCGAGAGGTAGGATAACCGCAGAGATAACCATTTTTTGAGATATTCTCTGCAGTTATCCCATCTCTTGCGGTGTTATCTCTTCGTCAGATTGGAGAAGCGTCTCACCTCCGCCGCCATGGAATCCGCATGAAAATTCAGGCACAGCCCCACCTCGGAGCAGGAAGCCCTGAGCAGTGATTTTTGGCGAGCCAGGTGAATCGGTTCGATTCCTGTCGCACATACGCACGCGACCATGAGCTTCCCTTCCACGATCATCGGAAGCTCCTTGGCGCTGGGGATGAGTTGCTCGCGGTAGAGGAGATTTACGGGCAGACTCTGCTCCACCTTCAAGCCACGCTGTTTCAGCTCATGCACCAGCGCAGCCACATAGGCGCTGCGTAACAGTCCCGTGCCCAAAAGGTGCTGCACCTCAAACGCCGCATCCATCACCTCGCGGGACAAATCGTCCATCGCCTGGACTTCCTCTCCAGGAGCATAGAGTCTGGACTTGGGAGAGCTGCTGTTGGCCCGGCGTACAATGCCATCCCGCAGCACTAGACTGCCGAAGTTCATGAGCAGCCCGAGCTTGAGCGGTGCGAGCCGTAGGTAGGTGATGAGTTGCGCTTCATGCAGCGGGTGCAGTTTCTCGACAGCTTTCAGCTCCAGTAGCAGCCAACCAGCGACGACGAGGTCCATGCGGTAGCCGCAGTCCAGCTTCGTGCCTTTGTAGATCAGCTGCAAAGGCACCTGGCATTCATGCTCAATGCCCATCGCCAGCAATTCGAGGTGCAGCGCTCGTTCGTAATCTGCCTCATCCAACCCTGGTCCAAACTCCCGATGCACTGCAATGGCCGCAGCGATAACTTGCCCGGTGATCGCTGATCCAAGGTCTTCATGCTGGGTCGCCATACGCAGAATTTTACACCGCAAGAGATCAGAAGACCTCAGAGAATACCATTTCTAATTTCATCTCTGCGGTCTTCTCAACTCTGCGGTGTAAAAAATGTATCTCACCCAAACAGATCCATCTGGCCGGCTTCGGCGTCGGTGCGCGTTTTCTTCCTGGTCTTGGAGGGGACACTGGTGACGACGGGGACTTCTTTGACACTCTCGGCGGGTTGGTGACCTGACTCGAGTTGCTGGAGCACTTCCTTGGCGCGGTCGATGACGTTTTCGGGGAGGCCGGCGAGTCTCGCGACTTGGATGCCGTAGCTCTTTTCGGCGCTGCCGGGGAGGATCTTATGGAGGAAGATGATCTGGTGGTTCCATTCCTTCACGGCCACGTTATAGTTCTTCACGGCACTGCGGCTTTGCGCGAGCGCGGTGATCTCGTGGTAGTGCGTGGCGAAGAGGCAGCGGGCGCCGATCTTGTCGTGCAGATGCTCTGCGACGCTCCAGGCGATGCTGAGGCCATCAAAGGTGCTAGTGCCACGACCGATCTCATCCAGAATAACCAAGGATCGTTCGGTGGCGTTGTTCAGGATGAGGGCGGTCTCATTCATCTCCACCATGAAGGTGGATTGGCCACGGGCGATGTCATCGCTGGCGCCGATGCGGGTGAAGATGCGGTCCACGAGGCCGATCTCAGCGCTGGCCACGGGGAGGAAGCTGCCGATCTGCGCCATGAGCGTGAGCAGCGCGGTCATCCGCAGATAGGTGCTCTTACCGGCCATGTTCGGACCCGTGATCAAAATGAGCCGGCTCTCCTCAGGCTCGAGCGTGATGTCATTCGGCACAAAGCGCTCACCGCTGGCGAGGTTCTGATCCAGCACCGGATGACGGCCATCACGGATGAAGAGATGCCGCGTCTCATTCAACACCGGGCGTGTGTAGTTGAAAAGGCGCGCGGTCTCCGCCAGCGAGCCTAACGAGTCCAGGATGGCAATGGCCTCAGCCGTCTCCTGGATGTGGGCCAAATGCTCCAATACACGGCCACGCAGCGCGACGAACTCCTCATACTCCAGCGCCTTGCTGCGCTCATCCGCGCCGAGGATCTTGTCCTCCATGCGCTTGAGTTCATCCGTGATGTAGCGCTCGCCGTTCACCGTCGTCTGCTTGCGATGGTAGTCCGTCGGTACGCTGCCCACGTTCGCCTTGGTGATCTCGATGAAGTAACCGAAGACCGCGTTGTATTTGATCTTGAGGCTCTTGATGCCGGTGCGCTCGATCTCGCGGTTCTGCAGGTCGGCGATCCACTGGCGGCCTAACGAGGAAGCGTTGCGAAGTTCATCGAGCTCGGGGAGGAAGCCCTCGCGGAAGACGCCGCCTTCCTTGATCTGCATGGGGGGCTCATCGACGATGGCGCGCTGGATGTCCTGGCAGAGCGGGGTGAGGTCGTGGAGGTGCCGTACCACCCCATTCCAATGGGGTGGGGGTTGAGTGCTCGCATCACCCGCCACCCCATTGGAATGGGGTGGTACATCGAGGAGTGCCTTCAAGGCTGGCACCACCTCCAGCGAAACCGCCAGCGCCTGCAGGTCACGGCCGTTGCCGCTGCCCTGGCTGAGGCGGGAGCTGGTGCGCTCGAGATCACGGATCTCCTTGAAAAGCGTGCGGATCTGGCCTAACAAAATGGGTTCATCGAGAAGCGCTGAGACCATGTCCTGGCGCTGCGTCAGCACGTCCAGGTCACGTAGCGGATGCAGCACCCAGTGGCGGAGCTTGCGCGCACCCATGGAAGTGCAGGTGCGGTCCAGCGCGCTGAGCAGCGTGTGCTGATTGCCACCACGCGCATTCACCAGCTCGAGATGGCTCTGGCTTGCGGCATCGATGAGCACCACCTCACTGGTCTGCGCCACGCGCAGACGCTGGATGTGGTCCACACTGCGGCGGAGCTGGAACTGCAGATACTGCAGGATGGCCCCTGCCGCACAGATGCAAGCTCGCAAGCCTTGGCAGCCGAAGCCGTCAAGCGACTGCACCTTGAAATGCTGCGTGAGGCTGTGCTCTGCTTGGTCGAGCAGATAGAGATACCCCTCCACCGCCAGCGCGGAAGCCGGTGAGCCGAGTGCCTCGATGACATCGCGCTGCTCATCGCTATACAATAGTTCGCTAGGCTGCATGCGCTCCAGCTCGTCTGCGAGCTCGATGGCATCCTTGAACTCAGCTACTTCAAACTCACCCGTCGTGTGGTCCACGCAGGCGAGGCCAAACTTCTTCCCCTCGCGAAACACGGCGGCCAGATAGTTAGGGCGGCTGGCATCCAGGAGATTGAGGTCATTTACCGTGCCCGCGCTGAGAATCTGCGAGATCGCACGCTCCACGATCTTGCCGGGCACCGGATCACTCGTCTGCTCGCCGATCGCCACGCGCTTGCCGGCCTTGATCAGCTTGGCGATGTAGCCCTGCGAGGAATGGTGCGGCACGCCGCACATCGGCACGCCATTGCGCTTCGTCAGCGCCACATTCAGGATGGGCGAGGCGGTCTTCGCATCCTCAAAAAAGAGTTCATAAAAATCTCCGAGGCGGAAGAACAGCAGCACGTCCTCCGGCAGTTCCCGCCGCATGGCGAGATACTGCTTCATCATGGGAGTGGTGGCGGCGGCGACGTCGGACATTTTTGATTCCTGATTTTTGATTCCTGATTCCTGATCGGAGCAGGCGGGATGTTCGGGAGAGGCGGGGACGGGTCAAGGGGGGCAAGTGATGAAAAATGGTGGTAGCCACAGCGCTCAGGCATCGTTTGAATGAGTCACGCATGACTCTCCGTGTCTCCAGCCTTCTGTTTGCCCTGCTCTGCCTCGCCTCCGACGCGGTAGCAGCCAAGCCCAACATCATCTACATCCTCGCGGATGACCTGGGGTATGGCGACCTCGGCTGCTACGGGCAGAAGTCCGGCCTGAAGACTCCGAACATCGACCGCATGGCGGCGGAGGGGATGAAGTTCACCCGCCACTACGCGGGCAGTACGGTCTGCGCGCCTTCGCGCTGTGTTTTAATGACCGGCCTTCATTCCGGCCATGGCCGTGTGCGCGGCAATGATCCCTGGATCATTCCCGATGGCGATGTCACCGTGCCAAGCCTGCTGAAGAGCGCGGGATATCACACCGCATGCGTGGGCAAGTTTGGTCTCGGCAAGCCGCTGCCGCTCGATGACCCGGAACGCAAAGGTTTCGAGCAGTTCTTCGGCTATGTGGACACCGGCCACGCGCACAATTTTTACCCTCGGGCGATCATTCAGAATGGCCAGATCAAGGAGCTGGCCAACACCGTCATCCCAGGCTCAGGCAAAGACGCGAAGGACCACAAGGGCAGCGATCTCGTGGGCACTGGCGTGGCACCGCTGGATGGCCGCAAGGAGTGGGTGCCGCAGCTTTGCTCGGACGAAATACAGCGCCTCATCAGCGGCTGGGCAGGTGAAAAAACAAAACCCTTCTTCCTCTACTACGCGCTGAACGTGCCGCACACGAACAACGAGGCAGGGAAGGGATCTCCCCTCGGCCACGGCATGGAGTGCCCGGACTACGGCCAGTTCGCCAGCAAGGACTGGCCGGACGCGGAAAAGGGTTTTGCTCAGCTCGTGTGGTTCCTGGATCAAGAGGTCGGCCGCATCATGGACCAACTGACAAAGCTTGGTCTCGCCGAAAACACGTTGGTGCTTTTCTCCAGTGATAACGGACCGCATCATGAAGGCGGACACGATAGCGACTTCTTCAACAGCAACGGCGACTTCAAAGGCACGAAGCGCGACCTCACTGATGGCGGCATCCGCGTGCCTTTGATCGCGTGGTGGCCGGGCCAGGTGAAGGCAGGCGGCGAGAGTGAGCACATCAGCGGCTTCCAGGACCTGCTGCCCACCGTGGCCGAGCTCTCCGAGCAACCCATGAAGGCCGACACTGATGGACTCTCCTTCTTGCCCACCCTGCTGGGCAAGGAAGGCCAGAAGCAGCATTCGCATCTCTGCTGGTATTTCAATGAGCAGGGCGGCAAGCGCGCTGTGCTGCAGTGGCCGTGGAAGCTGATCAACCTGAACACAGGGGCGAACAAAAAAGATGACAAGAGTTCGAAGAAGCAGCCCGGGAAGCTTGCTAAGCAGCTCTTCAATCTCGAAAACGACATTGGCGAAGAGAAGAACCTCGCTGCCGAGCGGCCGGAACTCGTGACCAAACTGGAAAAGCTCATGACGGAGTCGTATCGGGAGCCGTGAAGAGAAAGACAAGATCTCTTCTGAAATATTCCATCATTAGTTAGCCTCACATGCCTGCCTACTTCGATCACAATGCCACCACGCCGCTGCATCCGGCAGCGCGTGAGGCGTGGCTGCGGGCCTCGGAGAAGCACTGGCATAATCCGTCGAGCCTTTACCGCGAGGCTGGATTCGCCAGCCAGGCGCTTGAGTCTGCCCGCGAACGTTTGGGCGGCCTTCTCGGCGCTGAAGCAGAGCGCATTGTCTTCACATCAGGGGCCACGGAGTCTAACAACACCTTGTTCGCCGGACTGGCGCGGTGCCTGGCGCCGGATGCCTGCGTGGCCATCTCTGCCATCGAGCATCCGAGCGTTCGCGAGGCAGCGCGCGCCTGGCTCGGGCGGGCGCGAGTCGCCGAGATCCCGGTGGATGCTGAGGGTGTGGTGCGGCCGGAGGTTTTGAAACGTCTGTTGGTGGAGAAACAGCCCGCGCTTGTCTCCGTCATGGCCGCGAACAATGAAAGCGGCGTGCTCCAGCCCTGGCCGGAGCTTTTAAAGATGTGCCGCGAGCACGGCGCACGCTTCCACAGCGATGCCGCGCAGTGGATCGGTAAACTGGATGCGAGCACGCTCGGCACCTGCGACTACCTCACCGGCAGTGCGCACAAGTTTGGCGGGTCGAAGGGCACGGGCTTCCTGGTAGTCGCAGATGAGTCTGAGTCATTCCCCCTCCTGCATGGTGGTCCGCAGGAAAGCAGCCGCCGTGCAGGCACAGAGAACTATCCCGGCATCGAGGCCATGGTGACCGCGCTGGAGACCCTCGCACCACGGCTGGCGGATGTCGCCCAGACGCAAACGGTCCTGCGAGATGCCTTCGCGGAGCGCATGAAGAACTCTTTCCCCAACCTTCGCATCATCAGCGAGGGCGCGCCACGCCTCTGGAACACGGTGCTCATGGTCATGCCGGCGCATGCCAACCTGAAATGGCTCACCCGCATGAGCCGCGCAGGGTTTGCCATCTCCACCGGCTCCGCCTGCAGTTCCGGCAAGGAAGGCTCCTCGGTGGTCGTGCAGGCCTTGGGGACGGATTGGGAGGAACTGAAGCGGGTGGTCCGTGTCAGCGGCGGCTGGGAAACTACGACAGAAGACTGGATCGCTCTGGCAGAGGCCTTTGGGGAGGTCGAAAAAAGTCTCTGAACGGTTGTCCTCTCGCGTTCATTGGACTGCTGGCATTGCAGCTCGATCCTGACAATCTCGCTTGTCTTTGTGACGTATGACCGTCACATCTGACGGGTATGGAAAACTGGCACTACACAAAAAACGGCGAGAAACAATCCCCCGTCACTGAGACCGAGCTCCGCCGGAAGCTGGCAGACCGGGAACTTGATCCGCAGCAGGACCTGGGCTGGACCGCAGGCATGGACAACTGGCAGCCGCTCGGTGCCATTTCTGCTTTGCAGGCCCCTTTGCTGAGCGCCTCCGGAGCATCCGTGCTAAATCCCTATGCCCCGCCCATGACTGCCCCCGGGGAGCTTTTGGCTACTCGCGAAAATGAAGGTCTGGCGGAAATTCCACCCGGCTCTGTGCAGCTGGACGTGATGGCCTGCGTCAAAAGAGCCTGGCGTCTGACGACACAGCATTTTGGTGTCATCTTTTTGACCGGGCTGGCCTACTTCGGGATCAGTCTTGGCCTTGGGTTTGTGGAAGGCATGCTCGGTGCCTTTCTGATGACTCCTGAGCAGCGCTCCAATCCTTTCAGCTTCAATCCGGCCATGCTTCCCGTCCAGATTGTTGGCGCGCTGATCAGGATCGGGCTCGCCGCCGGACTCACCCGGGTGGGCTTGAACGTGTGCTCGGGGAGAGAGGTCTCACCCGCGCAGTTGTTCGGTGAGTTTAACAAGCTGCTGAAACAGTTGGGCGGCATTATCCTCTTTTACATCCTGTTCCTCGTCGGACTGGTCCTGCTCATCGTGCCGGGCATCATCGTGGCCCTGCGCCTGAGCTACTTCATGACCGCCATTGTTGACCGCAACATGGGTCCTGTGGAAGCCCTGAAGTATAGCTGGAACCTCACCCGGAATAACGCCATGAATCTGATCGGCCTCTGGTTCATGCTGCTGCTGATCGCCTTGGCGGGCGTCATCGCCTTGCTCGTCGGCCTGGTTTTCGCCATCCCCGTGGCCACGCTTGCGGTCACTTTGGCCTACCGCTTTTTGCAGTATGGGCCTGCTGCTCTGGAGGAGCGATCCGGCCGTTGAGCGTAAAACTGTGCTGCCACAGACATCTTCCCGAAAGCCGTTGAGGCCTCCTGATCCAGGCTTCAGGCATCGCTATTTCGACTGCACGTTGCCATCAGACGTATTTTCCTTACTTTGCGAACCCATTCCATGACCGCCACCGCTACCCCTCTCCCTGTGATGCCCGACCAACACGGCCACTTCGGCCGTTATGGAGGCATGTTTGTGCCGGAGACTCTCATGTCAGCCCTCAACGAGCTTTCGGAGGAGTATGAGCGCGCCAAGGCAGACCCGATTTTCCAGACGGAGCTGAACCGCCTGCTGCACGAATACGTGGGCCGCCCCACCCCGCTTTACCTGGCGGAGCGCTGGACGGAGAAGCTCGGCGGCGCGCGCATCTATCTGAAGCGCGAGGACCTGCTCCACACTGGCGCACATAAGATCAACAACGCCCTCGGCCAGGCCCTGCTGGCGTTGCGCCTCGGCAAGCAGCGCATCATCGCGGAAACCGGTGCCGGTCAGCACGGCGTGGCCACGGCCACCGTGTGCGCACGCTTCGGCCTCGACTGCACCATCTACATGGGTGCCGTGGACATGGCGCGGCAGGCGCTGAATGTGGCGCGCATGAAATTCCTCGGTGCCAAGGTGGTGGCCGTGACCGCCGGTCAGGCCACGCTGAAGGAAGCGGTGAATGAAGCCATGCGTGACTGGGTCACGAATGTGCGCAGCACGCACTACATCCTCGGCAGCGCGCTGGGCTCGCATCCCTTCCCCATGATGGTGCGTGATTTCCATCGTGTGATCGGCGTGGAGGCACGCCAGCAGATCCTGGAGCGCGAGCAGCGCCTGCCGGACCTGCTTGTGGCCTGTGTCGGCGGTGGCAGCAACAGCATCGGCCTTTTCCATCCCTTCCTGAATGATTCTGGCGTGCGCATGATCGGCGTCGAGGCCGGTGGCGAGGGCATTCTGCCGGAGAAACACGCCGCGCGTTTCCAGGGCGGCCGCCTCGGCGTGCTGCAGGGCACCAAGACCTGGCTGCTCGCGAACGAAGACGGCCAGATCGAGCTCACCCACAGCGTCAGCGCCGGTCTGGATTATGCGGCTATCGGTCCGGAACATGCCTGGCTGCACGACATGAACCGTGTGGAGTATAACTACGCCACGGATGAAGAAGCTTTGGCAGCCTTCAGCGAGTTGAGCGCCGTCGAGGGCATCATCCCCGCTCTCGAAAGCAGCCACGCCATTGCCGAGGTGCGTAAGGTCGCGCCGAAGATGGGCAAGGACCAGGTCATTATCGTGAACCTCTCCGGCCGTGGTGACAAGGACGTGGCCCAGGCCGCCCGCATGATCTTCAAAGAAGAGATCAAGTTTTGACGTTGTGAGATCGGGAGCAGCAAACCCGCCGCTCCCGATCTTCCGATGATGCAAATCTCCCGCTCCTCGTGCCTCGCATGCTTCATGTGGGCCATCCTCGCCGCTCCTGCGGTGGCTTCGAAACCGCTGATCCCCCATGTGACCCAGGCATTGGGCAAGGCACCGAGACCCTTGCCTAGTTCCAGCCTGGGCCCCGATGCCGCCCCAGGTTCTCTCCTTTTGCTGCCTCAGCAGCTGGATCAAGTGCTTGCCTGGATGCAGAAAAACACCTCCCCCGTGAAGGCGGATGTGAAGCTGTCCCTTTCGGCCACGAAGAAGATGGCAGGCCTGGGAGGGACCCGGCAGACGACGGGCAGCACCACCCATGCCAGCCAGTCGAAGTCCATCACCTACACCGTGACTGTCACGAACAATGGCACCGTGACTGTGGTGGATGCGGAGGTGCTGCTGATCACCGAGTGCGAGTGGCAATGGGACTTGGGGCGTGGCCGGGACGGGAAAGGGGCCAGCCCAAGAGTCTTCAGTTCGGTGAAGAAGATACCATCGCTCACACCGAAGAAGCGTTTTCAACTCGACCTCGATCCGCTTCTGCTGAACAAGCATGATCAAAGCTCTCAGAACAGATACAGCAACTCAAACAACACCTATGGCACCAAGGGCGAGTATGAACTGCGCCTCAAGCGTGCCTTTGTGGTGGTGATGGACGGCGGAGGCAAGACGTTGCTCGTTCAGCCGGTGGATTGATCTGTCGGCCTAACGAAAACATGAAACCATCATTGGCATGGGTCGTCATCGCCCTTGGGCTGATGATCTCCCATGCTGGCGCAGATACCCGCACGGTCCGTGTCTTCGTGGCCCTGGCGGACAATGCCAGCCAGGGCATCGCGAAAGTGCCTGCGAAGATCGGCAATGGCGATGATGCGGAGTTGAACCTTTATTGGGGCAACTCGGAAGGCTTCAAATCCGTGTTTGGCCGCAGCAAAAGCTGGAAGCTCGAGAAGGCCGAGGCCAATCCCGTGCCGGAAATTCTCGACCGTCGCACCTACAAGCATGCCTGCCAGGATTGCCGGATCATCGCCGAGGCTTGGCGCGGCAAGAACATCCGTGAATGCCTGGAAGCCTTTCTGGCCGCGCTTCACAGCCCTGAGAATACAGTCTCGTCGCCTTCATCGGGCACAATGGCCTCATGGATGGGGCCATTCCCATTTCGGGGCTCAGAGCAGCGCCACAGCCGCCGGATGCCATCATCCTCTGCTGTTTTCAGCGGACGCTACTTCCAGTCGCATCTGGATGCCGCCAAGTCACGACCCGTGCTGAGCACCGCGCAGTTGATGTATCCTGGATCATTCCTGCTTCGTGATGCCCTTGAGGTCTGGCTCCGCCAAGGTTCACGTTCCGACATACGCATGGCCGCCGCACGGGCTTATGCGTCTAACCAAAAGATTTCTGTCAAAGCGGCCAGCGGGGTGTTTACGAAGCTGGAGTAGATCATGAATGACGAGGCCAAGCCCTGGTGATTTGAAGGAGCCGAATCTCGGCTCCTTCTTCAATCTATCTCCCCACTCCAGGGCCTCTGAAGTCCTCTAACTCGGCTACTTCGCCGCAGGCTCACCCGGCAGAGGCTCGGTGGGGAAGGTCTCAAGCCAGGGGAGGCCGTATTTGTTGAGGTCTTCCATGAAGGGATCAGGATTGAGCTGCTCCACGTTCCAGACGCCGGGCTGGCGATACTCGGCCGGATTCGTGAGGAGCTGGCGGGCGGCGATCATGGCGGGGACGCCGGTAGTGTAGCTCACGCCCTGGCTGTTCGTCTCCACATAGCACTCCTGGTGGTCGCAGATATTGTAGACGTAGTAGCGCATCGGCTTGCCGTCCTTGCCGGTGCCTTCGATCCAGTTGCCAATGCAGGTCTTCCCCTTGGTATCGGCGCCCAGTGTGCCCGGCTCAGGCAGGAGGGTCTTGAGGAACTCGATGGGGATGATGTCCACGCCCTTGTGCTTCACCGGGTGGATGCCGGTCATGCCGACGTTCACCAACACTTCCATGTGCTTGATGTAGGCATCGCCAAAGGTCATCCAGAAGCGCGCACGGCGCATGGGGATGTGCTTGGTCAGGCTTTCCAGCTCCTCGTGGTAGAGGCAGTAGATGTTCTTCGGACCGATGCCGTCAGGGAAGGGGAAGCTGCGCTTGATCTCGAGCGGCTTGGTCTCGACCCACTGGCCATTTTCCCAGTAGCGGCCGTTGGCGGTGACCTCGCGCAGGTTGATCTCAGGGTTGAAATTGGTGGCGAAAGCCTTGCCGTGGTCGCCGGCGTTGCAATCCAGGATGTCGAGCGTGTCGATCTTGCTGAAGTGGTGCTTCAGGGCGTAGGCGGTATAAACGTTGGTTACACCTGGATCAAAACCGCAGCCGAGCAGGGCGGTGAGGCCGGCGGCCTTGAACTTCTCCTGATAAGCCCACTGCCAGTGGTATTCGAACTTGGCGACATCCTTTGGCTCGTAGTTCGCGGTGTCGATGTAGTGCACACCGGCCTCGAGGCAGGCGTCCATGATGGTAAGATCCTGGTAGGGCAGGGCCACGTTGATGACGACCTCAGGTTTGAACTCCTTCAGCAGCTTCACGAGCTCGGGCACATTGTCCGCATCCACGGCAGCGGTCTGGATGGGGCGCTTCAGTTCAGCGGCGATGCCGTCACACTTCGACTTGGTGCGGCTGGCCAGCATGATTTCGCCAAAGACTTCGGGAAGCTGGGCGCATTTGTGAGTGACGACACGGCCGACGCCGCCGGCGCCGATGATGAGAACTTTATGAGACATAAGAGGGGAAAATCTGAAGGACGAAGATGCGAATGACGAAACTGGAACCCGACTCTAGGCGGCAGGGGGGGAATGCAACGGTCAAAGTGGTCACATGCGATGCTTCGAAGGCGGAATAAAGGTAGAAAAATGAAGGGCAGGAAGATTTTGGGAAGTGAGGCGGTGGTGTTGTGATTCGAGAGGCATCACTTAATTGGTCGTAAACACGCCGTAAATACATATTGTCTCGGGAGGGTTTAGGGGCGATATTAGGCACTTAGCCTCAAGACCCTTAATCACGATGAGTTTCAGTCTGACTTTCCGTTCCCTTTTCCATGCGAACCTTTGCGCGTTGCTTGGTCGTGTGCTGCCTGTGGTGGGAGGCTTGCTTCTGATATCTTCGGATGCGGAGGCGGCCCTCTCGGCCACCTTCAATGCCGCCGCTGATGTGCCCGTGACGACCGCCAGCTACACTCCTGCAGGCGACGTGGACTTTACCTTGAACTTCGCGCCCACCCCCGGCACGAACCTGACCGTAGTGAAGAACACCGGAGTGCCGTTCATTGCCGGTGCCTTCACCAATCTGGCGAACGGCGCGGCCGTGAACCTCAGCTTCGACGGCAAGACCTATCCCTTCGTGGCCTGGTATTACGGCGGTGAGGGAAACAATGATCTCGTGCTGCTCTGGGCGCACACCAAACTCGCTGCCTGGGGTTGGAATGAACATGGAACTCTTGGAGATGGCACGCTCGTTCAGCGTGATGCTCCAGTGATGGTTGATAGAACGGGTGTGCTGGCGGACAAAACGATCGTCCAGGTGTCCTGCGGGACTTATCACACGCTTGCATTGACCACCGAAGGCAGGGTGTATGCATGGGGCAAAAATGGCTTTCTGGGCTTTACCGCCACCACTCCGGGAAGCTTTTCCCTGCCAGCACCGGTAAACACAGACAGCGGTGTAAGCGCTCTCCACGGCAAGACTGTGGTGGCCGTGGCCGCAGGCGGTAACTCCTACAGCCTGGCCCTTTGCAGTGATGGCTCCTTGGTCAGCTGGGGATACAACCCATTTGGTGAACTCGGAGATAACAGCCAGACATCACGGGAGATGCCAGTCTTGGTGAACACGACGGCCGGGCTGAGTGCCCTTGCCGGCAAGACGGTGACCTCCATCGCCGCAGGTGAGTCGTTCAACTTGGCGCTATGTAGTGATGGCAGCTTGGTTTCCTGGGGACGCAACCATTATGGACAGTTGGGAGACAACAGCCAAACAAACCGGTGGGTGCCGGTCCTCGTGGATCGAGAACTCGGACGCAGCGCCTTGGCTGGAAAAGCGGTGAGATCTCTGGCGGCCGCAGCCTCGAGCAGTCTAGTGCTCTGTGAAGATGGCTCCGTCGTGGGATGGGGCCTGAATCAGCACGGCAATCTGGGTGATGGAACCATGACGAACAGGCTGACTCCCACGGTGATGAACACCGAGGCTGGGGTAAGCTTCCTGCATGGCCGTCAAGTGAACTCCCTTGTCGCAGGCCAGCAGCATACCATCATTTTGTGTTCAGACGGGACCTTGGCTGCGTGCGGGTGGGGTTATCAGGGGAGGCTCGGATTTGGTTCGAGCGGCCCTGTAGAACAATGGCCTTTCCCACAGCAAGTGAATGCGGCGGCAGGCGAAAGCGCCTTGTTTGGAAAGACAGTGACAGCTTTGTCAGCCGGGCTGACGCATAGCATGGCGCTGTGCTCAGACGGCACTGTGGTGGCCTGGGGGGACAATACCTATGGCCAGATTGGGAGTGGCGGCACACAGTCGAGCTATCTCAAAGCTGTAGCAGTGAATGCGGTTGCGGGTACAAGTGCGCTTGCCGGTCAGCGAGTCACGGCGCTGGCAGGATCTGCGCCAGACGCTAGATTTTCTGTGGTAATCTATGGCGTGCAAGCCACGCCTGAGATCACTATCAACGGCAATGGCATGGAAATCGCCAGCGGTGACACGTCACCCAGCCTGGGTGACCACACCACGTTTAGCGGGGCCATCGTTCAAGGCAGCGCAGTCACGCGGATGTTCACCGCATCTAATTCCGGAGCGGCACCGCTGAACCTGACGGGCAGCCCCCAGGTGACGATCAGCGGCCCGAACGCGAGTGATTTCACCGTCACCAGCCAGCCTGCCAGCTCGCTTTCCTTTGGAGGGCAGTCCAGCTTTCAGGTCGCCTTCAACCCCACGGCTCCAGGCCTCCGCACGGCAACTGTAAGCATAACCAATAATGATACTGACGAAAGCACTTATGTCTTCACAATTCAGGGTGTGGGTGTCAGCCCTGATTTCACCTTCAACTCGGCATCCGATGTGCCGATCACCACGGATGGCCTGTCTGCATCTGGCACCGTCCAGCTCACGCTAAATTTCGCGCCAGCACCTGGAACAAATCTGACAGTGGTCAAAAACACTGGCACTTCATTCATTCAAGGCACCTTTGCGGGAGTGCCAAATGGAGGCACTGTGAACCTGACCTACGACGGCAAGACCTACCCCTTCGTGGCCTGGTATTACGGTGGCGAGGGGAGCAACGATCTGGTGCTGCTGTGGGCCAAGACCTTCATCGCAGGCTGGGGAGACAATCAAGACTACCAGCTCACCGGGTCTTTTCCCAATACCTTCCCCCCCGTCAAGCTGGCGCCTACGCGAGTGGACCGGACTGGCGTGCTCGAGGGCAAGACCATCGTCCAGCTCGCCATGGGAGACTCCCACTGCCTCGCGCTCACGACAGAGGGCAAGGTCTACTCATGGGGCAGTTCTTACTCGGGGCAGCTGGGCTACTTGGGGGGAGATGGCAGGTCCGCCTACCCGGTCCAGACCGACGCTGGCAGCTCGCTGGCAGGCAAGACGGTGGTGGCCATTGCAGCAGGTGCCAATCATAGTCTGGCGCTGTGTTCTGACGGCACCGTGAGCGCCTGGGGAAGCAACACTCAAGGAGAACTTGGGGCTGCAGGAGGGACACAACTTTCGATCCCCGTCCAGGTGAACAATACTGGAGTCAGCGCTCTGATGGGCAAAACGGTCACCGCCATCACCGCCGGGCGCTTCCACAGCGTGGCCCTGTGCTCAGATGGCAAGGTGGCCGCCTGGGGGGCAAACAGCAACGCCCAGCTTGGCAATGGCTTTGAGTCAGGCGGCAGCCTGCCCAGGGCTGTTGTGTATGGAGTTCTGGCTGGAAAAAGAGTGCTGTCCGTCAAGGCAGGTCCCATGCACACCCTGGCCCTCTGCTCTGACGGCACACTGGTGAGCTGGGGTAGCAATCTCAACGGTTCGCTGGGGATCGGCACGACAGGTAATCCCTCCGAGCCGGTGGCAGTGTCCACGGCCGAGGGCAGCAGCGCGCTTTTCGGCAAGACGGTGGTGAGCATGGCAGCTGCGGATCAGTGTCTGGCCCTGTGCTCGGATGGCACCGTCGCGGAGTGGGGAAGGAGCTTGCTTAGCCCGGTCGCGGTCAGCACGGCCGAAGGCGTGAGCGCCTTGCATGGCAAAACGGTGACCGCCGTTGCCGTGGGCTCAGGACATAATCTGGCTCTCTGCTCGGACGGCAGCCTGGCGAGCTGGGGCGCCAACAGTCGCGGCCAGCTCGGAGACAACTCCACGACTACACGATCAGTGCCCGGTCTCGTCAGCACAGAAGAGGATGTCAGCGTGCTCGCCGGCCTGCCGGTGACAGGTCTGCCAGTCTCGCTCACCGACAGCGAGAGCTCCGTGGCGATCTTCACTCCCTCACCACCAGAGATTCAAGTTTCCGGACTCTTCCCAGGCACACCCAGCAACACTCTGGTGGAGATCGTGGATGGTGACACCACTCCCAGCCCGGCAGATCTCACCGAGTTTGAGCCCGTGCTTTTGCAGGAGTCAGCCGTCCATGACTTTTCCATCTCTAATCGGGGAATTGAACGGCTGACTTTGAATCCCAATCCCCCGTTTGGCGAACTTGTGACGATCGGCGGCCCCAATCCTGGGAATTTCTCATTCGTTCTCTACAATCCCAATAACGGCACTTCCCCCCCGCCACTGCCAACCACCATCACGAGCCGTGGACTGGCGAGATTCAGACTCTCTTTCACCCCCAACGGTCTGGGGGTGCGTACAGCCACGGTAACGATCCGCAGCAATGATCCCGATGAAGATCCCTACACTTTTGTGGTCCGTGGCACGGGTGTGACACCGGAGATCGAAATCCGTGAGTCCGGAAACAACGTGGCCAGCGGCAGCACGTTTGCGCTCGGAGATGTGGCGGCCTCCGGCGACAACCAGTCCTTCGTGAAAACCTTCGTGATCAATAACCTGGGGACGGCGACTTTGGAAGGAGACACCAACGCTCCCAACGACTTGAAGGTCACCAAATCCGGCCTCAACGCCAGCGATTTCACCGTGCTGACACAGCCTGCCGGATCGGTGGCACCAGGAGGCAGCACCACCTTTACCGTTCAAGGCAATCCAAGCGGCACGGGCACACGGACAGCCGTGCTGGAAATCGAAAACAACGATCTCAGTGAAGGCGACTATGTGATCACTGTGACGATGAATGGAACGGACGGCGTTGCGCCGACGGCGGGCAAGGAGTCCGTCACGGGCATTACTTTCGATGGAGCCACACTGAAAGCCGAGGTGAACGGCAAGGGCCATGAGCGTCAGGTCTACTTTGAATACGGCACCACCAACACCTACGGCAGCCGGGTGGAAGCAACACCGGGCACCGTGATGGCTGGCCCTACCCAGGTCTCCGCCGTGCTATCAGGCCTGCTGCCGAACACGACCTATCATTTCCGTGCGGGTGTCGCAGGCCCCGTGGGTTCGGCGGTCACCAAGAACAAGACTTTCACCACCCTGAACCGGCTCCCAGTGGCGGTGGCGGACTCTGCCGTGGTGCTGCCGGGCGGGCAGGTGGTGATCCCGGTGCTGGCGAATGACACCGATCCAGGAGACACACTGAACATCGCCTCCTTCACCCAGCCAGCACCGGCCGTGGGCAGGGTCACGAAGGTGGGGAACACGCTGGTATTCACGGCGGCACCGGGTTTCAATGGTGGAACATTTAGTTATGCTGCGGGGGATGCCCATCGGGGTAAAAGTGCGCTTGCCACAGTGACGCTCACCTTGGGAACGTGCAGCATCGGCCCGGATGTGACGATCCCTTCTGACAGCCCGCCGTATGAACTGCCGGTGGCGGCCAACGCACCTTTTGGTGTGGTGGAAAATGCTTCTTGGCTGAGCTTTGTGCCGCCCGCGCCTGCGGCGGCTTCGGTGACCTTCATTCCATCACCCAACGCCTCCAAGACAGCACGCACAGCAGTCGTGAAGGTGGGCGGACAGACGCACACAGTGACCCAGAGTGGTGTGGGTGCGGTGCCGGTGCTGACGGTGCCTGCGCCGATCCCGCAGGCGGCGTTCAGTGCGAGCTATGAGCTGGCCATTCCGACGCAAAACGGGCCGGTGACATACACGGCCACAGGTTTGCCGAAGGGGCTGACGCTTTCCAATGTGACGGGGAAGATCACGGGCTCACCTACGGAAGCAAAGATCTCCACCGTGACGGTGAAGGCCAAAAACGTGCAGGGTGATTCGAACACGATCAGCTTTTCCATCACGGTGCTGGAAATCCCAGGCTCGGCGGTGGGCAGTTTCTCGGCGGTCATTGAAGATGACTCGACGCTGACGGACCGGCTGGGAGGTCTGATGACGATGACGGTGACGAAGACCGGAGCTGTCTCCGGCACCCTGAAGCTAGGATCGGGCAGCCACCCCTTCACGGGCAAGCTGAGCACGGCGGAGAATCCTGCGGCGCCAGATCCTGAGCATGCCGTGCTGCGGACCAGTGTGAAGCGCACGGGCAAGCCGAGTGTGGAACTGCTGGTGCGGATGAATGATGCAGAAACAGATTTCATCGCCGGTGAGGTGACACTTCCAGGAGCCGAGCCCATCAACCTGGAATTGGAAGGCAGCCGCCACGTGTGGCATGCGACATCGAAGCCAGCGGGCGACTACAAAGGCTACTACACGGTGGCACTGCAGCCGACCTCGACGGCGGCAGGCATCCCACAGGGGGATGGATTCCTGACCTTCACGGTGACGCCCGCAGGTGCGGTGACATGGTCCGGTCAGCTCGCGGATGGCACGGTGATCCCAGCGCAGACTTCCGCGTTGTGGGCGGATGGCCGGGTGCCTTTGTTCGTTCTATTGGCCAATGGCAAGGGATCGCTCACCAAGCCTTTGAGCATCGCTCCTGGCACGCGTCTCGTCACGGGGCCGGTGCGCTGGCATAAGAAGCCGCAGGTGGTGCGGGCCTTTGCTGATGGTTTTGAAACCGCGATGCTACAGGCCAATGGCAGTGAATACTTGCCGCCGGCTGATGGCCTGACCCTGTTGGACCGTCCGGCACCAGCCTCGTTCCTGCTGCATTTCCTGGACGGCGGGATCGAAGGCGTGAGGAACTTTATTCATCTCGACCAAGTTTTCACGATGAGCGCGAAGCATGTGCTCTCAACCACCGGTGCCAATCCTGAGCAGGTAAAGCTGACGAAGATCGACCTCACCAAAGGCACGTTTACGGGAACGATGACCCTGAAGGACACCAATCCTTTCAATGCGTCCCTGCCTGATGTTTCACGAGCTGTGACCTTCCAAGGTGTCTTCGTTTCGACGACGCACATCGGCACGGGATATTTCCTCCTACCAGGCATCACCGGGCCACCGGTGAACGTGACGAAGTCTGCAATGACCAGCGGAGAGGTGCGGATTGAGTCACTTTGAAGCTTTGGATTCCTGAATGGGATTCGTCAGCAGGCCATGAGCAGTCCTCACCCCATTTTGGGGCTGATGGGCCTGCGGATGGGGCCTTGGCACTCCCTGGTGGGGTGGCCCCAACTCGATTTGGGAAGGCAGGGGGCCGTTTTAGCTCGATTTGCCTGCTGAAAACACTCTTGCAAAATCTTCTTCCGCAATCATAACAGCGGCCCGCTCGTTTTTGAACGTCCCAGCGTGACAGAGTGTCACAGGGCGCTCTCCCTTCAAATCAACCCCACAACCATGACAGTGACAGTATGATCCAAGTGCAAAACCTCCGAAAAGAATTCGGCGCCAAAGTGGCCGTGGATAATGTGTCCTTCACCGTTAACAAAGGTGAAGTGCTCGGATTCCTCGGACCGAACGGTGCTGGCAAATCCACCTCCATGAGAATGGTCACGGGCTATTTCCGCCCGACCTCCGGCAGCATCAAGATCGGCGGAGTGGACATGCTGGAGAACCCTGAGCTGGCGAAGCAGAGCATCGGCTACCTGCCGGAAAACGCCCCGCTTTACTCAGACATGACGGTGGCCAGCTTCCTGGGCTTTTGCGCGGAGGTGCGCGGCATCACGGGCGCGGCGAAGGTGAAGGCGATCGACCGTGTGCTGGACCTGTGCTTCCTGCACCGGGTGCGTAATCAGAGCGTGGACACGCTTTCCAAAGGTTACCGGCACCGCACGTGTTTCGCGCAGAGCATCATCCATGATCCGGAAGTGCTGATTCTGGACGAGCCGACGGACGGCCTGGATCCGAATCAGAAGCACGAGGTGCGTCAGCTCATCAAGAACATGGGCAAGGACAAGGCGATCATCTTCTCCACCCACATTCTGGAGGAGGTGGATGCGGCCTGCTCCCGCGCGATGATCATCGACCGTGGCAAGGTGGTGGCTGATGGCACGCCTGCCTCCCTGCGTAAACTGGTCCCGAGCGCAACTTCGCTGGATGAGGTGTTCCGCTCCCTCACACGCTCCGACCTGGAGAAATAAGAGACCCAACTCTTCCGCCACCCTTTCCCAACCCCCTTTTCCTTCTTCCGAGCTCATGAAAAACAACTCTGTTGCCACCACGCTGGCAATCTTCAAACGAGAGTTCCTTTCGTATTTCAACTCCCCGGTGCTCTACGTCATCGTGGTGATCTTCCTCCTGGCCACGATGGGTTTCACCTTCTTCTTCGGCCGCTTCCTGGACAGTGACAATGCCTCGCTGACTCAGTCTTTCTTCTTCTGGCATCCGTGGATCTACATCGTGCTGGCGCCTGCCGTGGGCATGCGTCTGTGGTCGGAAGAGCACCGCTTGGGCACGATCGAGCTGCTGATGACGATGCCGCTGTCTCCGTGGCAGGCCATCGTGGGCAAGTTTGTGGCCGCTGCCCTGGTGTGGGCCATCGGCCTGGCGCTGACCTTCTCCATCGTGGTGACGGTGTCGTGGCTGGGTGATCCAGATCCAGGTCCGATCATCACGGGCTATGTGGCGAGCTACCTGTATGCACTGGGCTGTCTCGCAGTGACGAGTGCGGCCAGCTCCTACACGCGCAGCCAGGTGGTGTGCTTCATCGTCTCCGTGGCGCTGTGCATCATGCTGACGCTGATCGGCTATCCTGGCATCGTGGACAGCGTGGTGCGCACGCTGCCCGGCACACTGGAAAACACCGTGCGTTTTGTGAGTTACCTGAGCTTCATGGATCACTTCTATGAGATGAGCAAAGGCATCTTTGTCATCCGTGACGTGCTCTACTTTGTATCCGTCATCATCGTGGGCCTGGTCATCACCCACATGGGCCTGCGCTCGAAGCGCGCCTGATCCGCAACCAACCGCGAACTGAGAACACTCAACTGCGAACCATTTTATGAATCTGAACAGCAAAGAAGGCGCCGCGGGACTCACAGCCCTGCTGACCATCGCCATTGTCATTACCCTGAACTTCCTTGTCGGCGGCCTGGGCTTCCTGAACGGCCGCTTCGACGTGACCGAGGACAGGCTTTACACCCTGTCTGACGGCACGCGCAACATCCTGGACCGTCTGAATCCTGACGAGCCGGTGACCATCCGCTATTATGTTACCACGGAGGACCGTGTGATGCCGCCGGTGCTGAAGACCCATGCGCGCATGGTGCAGGACCTGATCCTGGAATTCCAGAAGGCTGGAAAGCAGAAGGTCATCCTGGAAAAGCTGGCTCCGAATCCAAACACGGAAGACGAGGACAAGGCCCGCGAAGATGAAGTGCAGGGCGTGCCGATCAACAACGAGGGCGACAACGTCTACCTCGGCCTGGCCATCCAGTGCGGCAAGCAGAAGGAAGTGCTGCCATTCCTGAATCCAAACGAGGAAACCGCCCTTGAGTACAATATCTCCCGCGCCATCCAGAAGGTGTCCAAAGAGAAGAAGACGGTGGTGGGAGTGATGAGCTCCATGCCGATCCTGGGATCGCCGATGTATCCCTTTCAGAAGCAGCAGGGCCAGCAGCCCTGGGTGCTGATCCAGCGCCTGCGCATGGACTATGAAGTGCGTGAGGTCCAGATGGGCGCCTCAAGCATCGACTCGGACATCAATGTGCTGGTGGTGGTGCACCCTGCGGACATCACGGAGCTGTCTGAATACGCCATTGACCAATACCTGCTGAAGGGCGGCCAGGTGGTGGCGCTGGTGGACCCGCAGTGCCTCGTGGCGCAGCGCGTGTACAGCCAGCAGCAGAACCCGATGACCGGCCAGCCTGGCGGCGTGATCAATCCGAGCTCCGACCTGCCAAACCTCTTCAAAGCCTGGGGCGTGGGCTACAACAAGTCTGACATCGTGGCGGATGTGAACTACCGCTCACAGCTCATGGGCCGCCAGACGGCGGTGGCGCTGCGCCTGCCTAACGAAGCCTTGAACAAAAAGGAGCGCATCACTTCCGACCTCCAGAGCCTGCTCTTCATGATGAGCGGTGCTTTTGATGTGAATCCCAAGGATGGCGTCACGGCCACGACGCTGGCTGCCTCCTCCGAAGCGAGCGATCTGGTGGACAGCACCGAGGCTGAAAAGATGATGCGCGAGCCTGTTTCCAACTTCAGCTCCTCCGGCAAGAAGCAGACGCTGGCAGTGATGCTGAAGGGCAAGTTCAAGACAGCCTTCCCTGGCGGGAAGCCCGCTCCAGCACCTGAGAAGCCCTCCGGCATGCCTCCTGGCGGCCCGACCGGTTTCGGCATGCCTCCTGGAGGCTATCCTGGCATGCCCCCACGTGAAGGTGGTGGCGCCCAAGATGATGCCAATGCTCCGAAGACCAGCGCCACGCCTGCTCCGGCCCCGGCCGCTGCGGTCCCTGCTCCTGCCCCAGCAGCGCCTGCTGCACCTGCGCCTGCTCCTGGCGGACTGAGCATTCAGCCGACGGCTCCTGCCCCGGGTGATGCGAAAAAGGATGAAGTGAAGAAAGACGAGGCCAAGCCTGCTGAGCCTGCGAAGCCCACGGACGGCACGATCCTCGAGTCCCAGAACGCTGAGGGTGTGGTGATGCTCTTTGCCGACGCAGACATGATGTATGATGCCTTTGCCGTGCAGCAGGACCCGATGACCGGTGGTCTGGTGGCCGTGGATGGCAACCTGCCGATGTTCCTGAACTCGGTGGAAATCCTCAGCGGTGGTGGTGACCTCCTGCAGGTCCGCAGCCGCGCCTCCACCCGCCGTCCGTTCACGAAGATGGACGAGCTGCGTGAGAACGTGGAGAAGCAGTTCCGCCCCAGCCTGACGGAAAAGCAGACGGAGATGGACAAGATCGCCGAGAAGATCGGACCGCTCAAAGTCAAGAACGGCCAGATCGTGGTGGATCCCGCGCAGGCGAAGCAGATCCAGGACCTGACCCTGAAGCGCCAGCAGCTGCAGAAAGAGGTGCGTGAGATCAAGAAGGACCAGAACAAGGACATCGACTTCACCGAGAACATGATCACGCTTCTCAACGTGCTGGGTGTGCCGCTGCTGGTGGTGGTCATCGGCCTGACACTGGCCATGCGCCGCCGCAGCACCACGGCAGCCGCCTAATCAAAAGCTCAGTCATTGTCAAAACTCCCCTTTTCCTAACTGACCCAAGACCATGAAGAAGATCCTCATCCTCCTGGCCCTGCTCGCCGGCCTCATTGTGTTTGCCGTGAGCTACCAGAACCAGCAGAACGCCCAGCTGAACACGGCCGCGACACGCGGCAAAAAGATCCGTGAGAAGCTCGTGCCTGAACTGAACGCGGCGGCCATCCGCACATTCTCGATCAAGGACGCCAAAAGCAGCGTGACCATCAACATCGCGAGCGACCTGAAGACCGCCACGGTGACGGAGCGCGGCGGCTATCCGGCCTCCATCGAGAAGCTGGGCAACGTCATGACCGAGCTGAGCGAACAGCCGATCTCCAGCAAAGTGCAGATCGGCAAGGGCGCCTGGGTGAAGCACAATCTCAAGGCTCCGGGCGATGGCACGGAGGGCATTGGCACGCAGGTGGAACTGAAGGATGGCGCAGACAAGGCGCTGGCCACGCTCATCCTCGGCAGCAATACCGAGATCACCGGCACGGCCCAGAGCCAAAACCCCATGGGCGGTGCCAACCAGCGTCTGGTCCGCACACCGGAGGACGAGGAGACCATCTGGCAGATCAACAACACCTTCTTCGACCTCGAGGCGAAGCCGGAGAACTGGCTCGACAAGGCATTCATCGATGTGCAGAAGGTCAAAGAGGTCACCGTGACCGCTCCCAAGTCCGACGATTCCTGGACCATCAAGCGTGACAAGGACACAGACCTTGATTTCACCCTGGTGACCACGCAGACAGCGGAGAAGCTGGACGGCACCAAGGTGAGCGCCAGCAGCCTGCTCTCCTCACCGAGCTTTAACGACGTGAGCGGCAAGGACAAGGCGGGCGAGCTGCTGAAGGACGCCATGAAGGCGAAGATCACCACCTTTGACGGATTTATCTATGACGTGCAGGCGGCCAAGCAGAGCAAGGATGGCAGCGACAAGTATTACATGAGCGTCAACGTGACTGCGGACATCGCCAAGGATCGCGCTCCGGTGAAGGACGAGAAGGAAGAGGACAAGAAGAAGGCGGATGAAGCCTTTGCCGCCGACAAGAAGGCCAAGGAAGACAAGCTGGCCAAGGAGCAAAAATTCGCCGGCTGGGTCTTTGAGGTCAGCGAATACACCATCAACAACCTGCTGAAGAAGCGCAGTGAGATCGTGAAGGTGGATCCGCCGGCAGGCACGCCACCCCCGGCTGGCACACCTGCACCGGCTACCGGCGCAGCTCCGGCTCCCTCCACGCCTGTCAGTGTGACCACACCGCCGATCAGCGTGACCACGCCTCCCGTGGCCGTGCCACCCGCTCCGGCTGCTGAGACCGCTCCAGCGCCTGTTCCAAGTCCGGCTCCGGCACCAGCCGCGGCCGAGCCTGCGAAGCCTGAGGGCGATGCGGCGAAGAAGTGAAGTGAGAGCTTCTGCTTCCATGTGAACTTGAAGGCACCGGTGATCCCGGTGCCTTTTTTTGTCCGGGTTTCACCTCATGCCAGGGGCCTGTTTTCACGTGACGCTCTTGTTGGAATTCGTGGCGCTTGCGCCACATTCCGGCAAACCACCACCGCCATGAGAAACCTTCTCCTTTGTCTCCTTCTCGCGAATGCTGCCTCGGCAGCTGAAGTCACGCTGCACCGCTGGTCAGGCGCGCTGAATGTGCCGGATCCGGTGGCCTGCACAGTGGATGAAAAGGGCCGTGTGTATGTGGCCGCCACCACGCGGCGCAAGGCCGGGGATCTGGACATCCGCGAGCATCCCATGTGGATCCCGGATGATGTGGGCCTGAGCAGCGTGGAAGAGAAGCGTGAGTTCCTGAAGCGTGAGCTGGCGCCGGGCAAGCTGCGCCTGCCGCGCGGCGGGCTGAAGGATCACAACAAGGACGGCTCCATCGACTGGAAGGACCTCACGGTGCACAGCGAGAAGATCTTCCAGCTTCGTGACACGGATGGTGATGGCACGGCAGACAAGATGACCACCTTTGCGGAAGGCTTTAACACTGAGGTCACGGGCATCGCCGCAGGCATCCTGTATCATGATGGCTGGGTGTACTGCACCATCGCGCCGGATCTCTGGAGACTGAAGGACACGGATGATGATGGCGTGGCGGATGTGCGTGAGGTGGTGGCGCATGGCTTTGGCATGCACATCGCATATGCAGGTCATGACATGCATGGTCCGCGTCTCGGCTTGGACGGCCGCATCTACTGGAGCATCGGTGACAAGGGCGTGAATGTGATGAGCAAGGAAGGCAAGCAGTGGCTGTATCCGCATGAGGGCGCGGTGATGCGCGTGGAGCCTGATGGTAGCGGCTTTGAGGTCTTCGCCCATGGTCTGCGTAATGTGCAGGAGGTGGCCTTTGATGACTTCGGCAACATGTTTGGCGTGGACAATGACGCGGACATGCCCGGTGAGAAGGAGCGCTTCGTCTATATCACTGAGCTAAGTGACTCCGGCTGGCGCTGCTCGCACCAATATATGAAGGCAGAGAGCCGCTGGATGCGCGAGAGCATCTGGCAGACACCGGGGACTGTGGTGGAGGCGGGTGAACTGGCGAAGCCTGCAGCGAGCTACCCACTTTTCGTCACACCGCCTCTGGCGAACTACTCGAACGGCCCTGCGGGCTTTGTTTATGAGCCGGGCACAGCGCTGGGGCCTCATCTGCGCGGGCACTTCATCCTCGACCAGTTCCCCTCAGGGAAGATGGAAGCCTTTAAGATCACGCCGAAGGGCAGCGCTTTTGAGATGAGCCGCGCGCGCCTGATCAATTCCGGCATCATGGGCATCGGCCTCAGCTTCGGGCCGGATGGTGGCCTCTACATGGCAGACTGGGTGGGTGGCTACCCGCTGGATGAGAAAGGTGCTATCTGGCGTGTGGATGAAGATGCGAAGGCGGCGGCTGATCCTGCGCGCCTGGAGACGCAGAAGCTGCTGTCCGCTGGCTTCAAGAAGATCGAGTCTGCCGACCTGCAGATCATGCTGGCCAATCTGGACCAGCGAGTGCGGCTCGGCGCGCAACTCGAGCTGGTCTCACGCAAGGCCTGGGATGTGCTGGCTGAAGTGCTGGAAGATGGCAAGGCGCCGCTGCTGGCCAAGCTGCATGCCATCTGGGGCATCGGCATCGGCATGCGTCATGGAGACACAGGAGATGCGGCCCTGCTGCCGCACCTCAGCTCTGCCGAACCAGAAGTGCAGACACAGATCATCAAGGTGCTGGGTGATGCCCCGGGCAAAGCTGATGAAGAAAGTCGCATCGCCCTGCGAGGCCTCATTACCTCGAAAAACACGCGCGTGCGCTTTTATGCCGCCATCGCTGCTGGGAAGCTGCAGCTCAGCATCGCCGAAGATGCGCTCTGGACCATGGCCGCCCAAGAAGCCGGAGATGCCTGGATGCGTCACGCCGTGGTCACGGGGCTGACGGGCTCAGCCACCGCTGAGAGCCTGGCGAAGCGTATCACGGACTCCTCACGCAATGTGCGCATCGCGGCCGTGCTCGCCCTCTCCCGACAGCACTCGGCGCTCATTGTGCCCGCCCTGGCTGATCGCGACAGCGCCATGGTGGACGAGGCGGCACGCGCCATTCATGATGACACAGGCATCCCTGAAGCCATGCCACAGCTTGCTGATCTGCTCGATGAGGAAGCTGTTCACACGGATGTCACCACACGCCGCGCCATCAATGCGAACCTGCGGCTGGGCAAGGTCGAGAACGCGCAGCGCCTGCTGAAGTTTGCTCTGGCGAAGGATCAGGCCCCCGCCTTCGCAGCAGAAGCCTTTGCCTCCTTGCTCGTGTTCAACGAACCTCCGGTCCTGGACCGCGTGGATGGACACAATCGTCGTTATCCCGCACGTGATGCCGCTGCCATCGCCGCAGTGGTGCAGCCACGGGTTGCTGATCTGCTGGCCCTCTCAGATGCGGATCTGAAGGCCGCTGGCATCGAGCTCATGGTGAAGCTGGCCCTGAAGGTGGATGCTCCTGCGTTGCGCAGCATCATCGCCGATGACAAGGCGAAGCCTTCACAGCGAGTCGGCGCTCTGCGCCTCATGGCGGCGCAGCATTCCGGTGATGCGGCCTTTGCCGAGACTCTCACTCTTGCGGCGGCGAAGACATCCCCCGTGGAACTGCGCACGGAGTCGCTCGCACAGACTTTCACCCATCAAAAAGAGCGCGCTGTCCCAGAGGCCTCACGTGTGCTTGAGCAAGGCAGCATCCCCGAAAAACAGGCCGCGCTGAAACTGCTCTCTGCGGACACCAGCGAGCCTTCGGTGACGCTCATGGACACGTGGTTGCAGCGCTTGGCCGCAGGCAAGGTGGACTCCAGCCTCAAGCTGGATGTGATCGAGGCCGCACAAGCATTCCCGAAGCTTGCCGAGCGTCTCGCTTCCTACCAGCAGAGCCGCACCACGGCCCCGCGTGATGATCTGATCGACGGTGGTGATGCCGCGAATGGCAAGGAAGTGGTCACCAATCATCTCGGTGCCAACTGCCTGGCCTGCCACACCGTGGAAGCCAAGGAAGGCAGCCAGGTGGGCCCCATCTTGAAGACCATCGGCGGTCAGCGCACGCGCGTGGAGCTTTTGGAATCCTTGGTGAATCCCGTGGCCAAGATCGTGCCGGGTTATGGCCTCGTGTCGATCACACTCAAGGATGGGAGCAATATCGCTGGAGCGCTGGCGAAGGAGGACAAGACCACGGTCACCATCCGTCTCGCTGATGGCACGGAGAAGAAGGTGCAGCGCGCCCAGGTCACCATGCAGACACCTCCAGTGTCCATGATGCCACCGATGCTCGGCATCCTCACGCCGCGTGAGATCCGTGATGTGGTGGCCTACCTGAGTAATCTGAAGCCCAGCAAGAGCAAGACTTCAGCAAAGGCCAAGGACGAGCACTGATGAAGAGGAGATGGCATGCAGGCCCACACCGCGTGGGCTTTGCAAGGCTCCTTACTTCACCTGATTGAGCGCTTCGGACACATTGTCCACGCTCAGCAGCTCCGGCAGCACGACGGGTTCTGTTTGACCGGGAATGTAGAGCACATTCACCGGCACGGCCGCCTTGCCGAGATCTGCGAGAGCCTTGGTGATTCGCTCGTCCTCGTTGGTCCAGTCGGCCTTGAGGAGGGTGATCTTCTTGTCGGCGATGAGTTTTTTCAGTGTCTCGTCTTTATACACGCGCTTGTTCACCTGGCAGGTCACACACCACTTCGCGGTGTAGTCGATGTACACAGGCGTCTTCGCTGCCAGCAGTTCACTCACCTTCTCAGGCGACCATGCCTCCCAGTTGAGTCCGCCTTCAACATGGTTGCCCTGGCTGACCTCTCTCTTCTCCACGTGAGGCCAGCCATAGGCCAGACCGCCGCCGATGCACGCCAGCGCCAGCACAAGAGCGATCACACGGGTGCTGCCCGACTTGTGGGGCAGGTTCCATCGGCCGTAAATCCAGCACCCCATGGAGACGAGCACCAACCCAAACATCAGGAAGAGCATGGGCTGGCCCTCGACCATGCCCGTGAGGATCCAGAGGAGAAACATGACGGTGCCAAACAGCAGGAAGGAAAGCCCCTGTTTGAAGCTTTCCATCCAGGCACCTGGGCGTGGCAGCACGGAGACCAGCTTGGGGAAGATGGCAAGAAGGAGGAAGGGGCTCGCAAGACCGAGACCGATCATGGAAAACATGATCATCGCCTGGGGTGCCGGGAGCGCCACGGCGTAACCGAGAGCAGGACCAAGAAACGGCGCCGAGCACGGCGTGGCCACCACCACCGCCAGCAGACCGGAAAAGAAGGAACCACCGAGACCGCTCTTCGCCTGAAGCCCCTGTCCCACACCGACTGCGGAGGTGCCGATCTCAAACACCCCTGCCATGCTGAGGGCAAAGATCAGGAAGAAGGCAGCAAGGCCAAAAACGAAACCTGGATTCTGAAGCTGAAAGCCCCAGCCCTTTCCAAGGGACACGACGAGCCCGCCGAGCGCCCAGAAGCACACCAACACACCTAAAGTATAAGTTAGGCCGTGCTTCAGCACCTGCGTCTTGTCCTCGCCGGCCTGCTGCACCACGCTCAGCACTTTGATGCCCAGCACGGGAAACACACAGGGCATCACATTCAGGATCAGGCCGCCGATGAAGGCAAAGAGCAGGAAGCCACCAAAGGATCTCTGGGGTGCCTTGGCTGAAGATGCGGCAGAAGAAGTTGCAGCCGATGTTGCTGAAGGGGCTGGCGGCGTGCTGGCGCTATCCGTGGCAAAGACTGCCGCATTGGCAGTATCCGCCTCTGCCGTGTCGGCCAGGGTCAGCGTGAGCTTCGCCACGGGTTTCGCGGGCATGCAGTTTTGCGGATTGCAGACGAGGGCATCCACTTTCACGGAGATCTCGGCGGAGTCTCCGGCCTTGCCGGCAGGGGTGATCTTCACCGGCAGATACACGGTGCCGTCATAGCCTTGGGATTTTTTGCCATCGGTGGAATCGACTTCGTGGGTCGGCGGCCAGGGGAGCTCCTCCGCGCTCCAGCCTTCCGGCAGGGTCCAGATGAGCTTGGTCGGCTTGCCGATGACATCCGGCGGCAGCACCTTGCCATAGGTGTGCCAGTGCTCCTCGTGCACCAGCTTCACCGCCATGCGGAAGGCCTGGCCTGGGGCTGCGGTCTTCATTTCAGACACGAGACTGGCGGTGACCTTGGCACCGGCGCCACCGCCGGCAGCGGGGGCCACGAGGTCCAGCTGCGCCATGGCAGGCATGATCAAGGTCAGAAACAGGAGCAGATGGGTCAGGGCGCGGTACATGAGTGAGGCTATGAGATACGCTCCGCCTTTTTATTCCAAGCGGCAAATTCGCCGCCCAGTCTGGAATCCTCCATGCCGCCGGAGATGAGATTTCATGCCTCATCACGTATCCGTTGCCCATGCTGAGACCTCTCGCACTCGCCCTCACTGCCGCTTTGCCTGCGGCTGCCGTCGATTTTGTCAAAGATGTGCAGCCCATTTTGAGAGAGCGCTGCCATGCCTGCCATGGTGCGAACAAGCAGGAGGCGGCCCTGCGCCTGGATCACAAGCCGAGCGCGCTGAAGGGCGGCGACTTCGGGCCCGCCATCAAGCCCGGGCACAGTGCGGATTCCGTGCTCGTTCATGCCATCGAGGGGCGTAATCCCAAGCTGCGCATGCCGCGCAAGGGCGATCCGCTCTCCAGCGCTGAGATCGCCACGATCAAGGCATGGATCGATGCTGGAGCCGAGTGGCCGGAAAGCGCCAGCGTGAAGCTGGAGACGAAGGTGGATCACTGGGCCTTCAAGCCGCCGGTGAAGCCGAAGGTGCCCGATGTGGGTGTGAGGCACCCGATTGATGCCTTCATTCAGGATCGTCTGGCGAAGGAGGGGCTGAAGCCTGCGCCGAAGGCTTCTGAGGACAAGCTGGTGCGTCGTTTATATCTAGATCTTGTGGGACTGCCGCCGGAGATCAATGAGACCCATGGGTCTCATAAGACCTATGAGGAGCAAATCGACAAACTCCTCCAATCCCCGCACCACGGCGAGCGCTGGGCACGCCATTGGCTGGATGCGGCACACTACGCGGACTCAAACGGCTATGAAAAAGACCCCATGCGCTTCATCTGGTTTTACCGCGACTGGGTGATCAATGCCTTCAATCGTGATCTGCCCTATGACCAGTTCATCATCCAGCAGATCGCTGGCGACCAGCTTCCGAAGGCCACGCAGGACCAGATCGTGGCCACGGGATTTCTGCGGAACTCGATGATCAATGAGGAGGGTGGCATCGATCCCGAGCAGTTCCGCATGGAGGCCATGTTTGACCGCATGGACACCATCGGCAAAAGCGTGCTCGGCCTCACCATCGGGTGCACGCAGTGTCATAACCACAAGTATGACCCGATCTCGCAGGAAGAGTATTACCGCATGTTCGCCTTCCTGAACAATGACAACGAGCCCTGGCGCGTGGTCTACACGGGCAGCGAGCAGATGCAGCGCGCGCAGATCCTGCAGCGCACCCGCGAGCTGGAGGAGATGCTGAAGCACCACAACCCGGACTGGCAGGCACGCATGGCTGAGTGGAAGAAGGCTCTCAAACCACAGCCCATGTGGACCACGCTGACCTTTGAAGAAGACACCAGCGGTGGTGAAAAGGCCCTGCGCCAGCCCGACGGCAGCATCCTGGCCCAAGGCTACGCCCCAACCAAAAGTGAGGTCAAGTTTGTGGTCAAGGTGGGGCACGCTTCCAGCTTACCCGGTGCAACCAAGATGGTTGCACCGCCTACCATCTCCGCCTTCCGCCTGGAACTGCTGAATGATCCCAACCTGCCCGCTTATGGCCCAGGTCGCTCCCAGAAAGGCACCGCCGCGCTCACCGAGTTCACCGCCACGATGAAGATCGATGGCAAGGAGACCACACTGAAGTTCACCAAAGCCACCGCTGATTTCGGTGAACCTGAAAACACACCGATCCCGGGCTTTGCCATGGATCAGGACACGGCGAAGGACAAGCGTGTCACGGGCCCGATCGCCTACGCGATCGATGGCAAGGCTGACACCGCCTGGGGCATCAATGCAGGCCCGGGCCGACGCAATGTGCCGCGCAACGCGGTGTTCGTGCTGGAGAAGCCCATCGAGGTCAAAGCCGACTCCGAATTGACCATCGGCCTCAGCATGAAGCACGGCGGCTGGAACAGTGACGACCTGCAGACCATGAACCTCGGTCGATATCGCATCAGCGCCACCAGCGCGGCCGATGCGGAGGCTGACCCGCTCTATGGCAAGAAGGCAGAGTTCCCCGTCTTCCGTCAAAGCGTGGCCGATTGGAAGAGCGTGAATGACGAGATCGAAGCGCTGTGGAAGCAGCACCCCGAAGGCAGCACCACGCTGGTGCTGGATTCCCGTGATGAGCCGCGCATGACCAGCCTGCTGAAGCGTGGCGACTTCCTCAAGCCGGGCGACCGCGTGAGCACGGGTGTGCCGTCCATGCTGAACGCGCTGCCAAAGAATGCCGACAGCTCACGCCTCACCTTTGCCAAATGGCTGGTGTCCCGTGATGCACCCACCACGGCGCGTGCCTTTGTGAATCGTGTCTGGCAGTCCTACTTCGGCATCGGTCTGGTGGAGACGCCGGAGGACTTTGGCATCCAAGGCGCGAAGCCAAGTCATCCGGAGCTGCTCGACTGGCTGGCGTGCGAGTTCATGGAACACGGCTGGAGTGTGAAGCATCTGCACAAGCTCATCGTCACCAGTCACACCTACCAGCAGGACAGCCGGGTCACGGCTGAACTGCTGGAGAAGGACCCTTACAACCGCCTGCTCGCACGCGGCCCGCGCTTCCGTGTTGAAGGCGAGATCGTAAGAGACATCCAACTCGCCGTCAGCGGCCTGCTGAATGACGAGGTCGGTGGTCGTGGTGTCATGCCTCCTGCGCCGGAGTATCTTTTCCAGAAGCCGGTGAGCTATGCGCCCTTTCCCTGGAAGGTGGAGGAGACGAACCAAAAGTATCGCCGCAGTGTGTATGTATTCCGCCGTCGCAGCACCCCCTATCCCTTCCTGAGCACCTTCGATGTGCCGAACGGTGAGGCGAGCTGCATCAAGCGCGCCCGCAGCAACACCCCGCTGCAAGCCTTGATGACCCTCAATGAAACCCTGAGCCTCGAAGCTGCCGAGAAACTGGCCCAACGCATGACCGAGGCCGGCAAAGGCGATGACAAGGCCGCCATCGCCCACGGCTTCCAGCTCTGCACCTACCGCCAACCTAACGAAAAGGAGTCAGGAATTCTGCTCTTTCTCCTCCATCAACAGCGAAAAGACTCCAACACCGAAAGCCTGCCACCAATGACCACAGTCGCAAGAGCCCTGCTAAACCTGGACGAGACAATCACGAAGGAATAGCTCCAAGCTCCCAAGCTCTCGCAATCTCACGTTGGAGTGCAGGCTTTAGCCGCTCTGGGATCAGGGCATCGAAACCTCACCGCCCCCCCAGATCGTCTAAAGGCTTCACTCCAACACCTGCTTGCGACCTTGTGCCACGGAACCACAAGGCCAGTAGACGACGGCGAAAATCATGGCCAAAAGCGAAGGTGTGCTTGCGGCATCGTGCAACCTTAACCGCGTGACTTCCAACTCCTTGTCGAAATAGGTCTGGGTGAATCCCAGGCTTTCACCGAAGGTCAGAACCAGCAGGCTCAAGATCAGGATAGTGGCAGCAGGACGACGACTTTCATACCACCATGAACGAGCCCGAGACCAACGAAACAACAGTCCCATCAGAAGAGCCAGAGGCATTGCTATCACAGTCAGAAAAGTGGCTATGATCGGAGTTCCGATGATTGATGTGATGCCGTCATAGTCATTCATCAAAGCCATAAAGCCAAAGATCATCCAAAGGATGAAGGCTGCCCGCCTGTAGCTTGGGCGTGGAGTCACGTCTGCAACGCCTGGGCCAGGCAGAGATTCGGAGTCAGTGCTCATGAGCGGGTTCTGCTGGCCATTGCTTACCTCACGTGTTCTTCCAAGCCTTCCAGCAAGAAACAAACCCCTTCGCAAAATCCTGCGGCCGGGCGTTGATCCAGCTATCCAGAGTCTCGGGGGAGAACCATTGGCCGCAGGCGACTTCCTCAGGGAAGGGCTTCATGGGGCCGTTGTGGCGGGCTAGGTGAAGCTCCACGAACTCGTGATCGGTGTGCTCGCCAGCGGAGAGTTGGGCGACAAGCTCGGTGCTGGTGATCTCGATGCCGACTTCCTCCCGCGTCTCGCGGATAGCACAGGCGGCATAGCTTTCACCCACGTCCAGATGGCCGGCGGCGCTGCTGTCCCATTTGAGAGGTGACACGTCCTTCAGATGCGAGCGCTTTTGCAGGTAGATCTCGCCGCGTGCATTGATGACAAACACATGCACCGCGCGATGCAGCAGGCCGCGTGCATGCACCTCGCCACGTGGAAGCTGCTGGACGACCTCGTTGCGCTCATTGACCACATCAAACATCTCCGTGGCTTTCTGGCCGGCGTCTATGCCTGTGCGATTTTCATAGATGCGGCTGATCTGCACCCATTCCTCGATGCTAAGCTCTTCAGCACGCAGCGTGGCGGGTTTGCCAAGGGCATCCACCAGGGCTTGCCAGCCGCCGGGAGCTTCAGGCAGGAGGTTCTTCATCTGCTTGCGACGCTGGCCGAAGCCGAGACGAACGAGGCGCTCAAACATGCGGCGGTCACACACGGGCAGGGTGCGCGGATCACGCGGTGTGAAGCGCACGATGGCGCTGTCCACGCGTGGCTTCGGACTGAAAGCTTCAGGGCCGATGACACGGAGCATTTCCACATCCCAGTCGCGCTGCACCAGGATGCTAAGCGCGCCGTAGCCGTCCTGGCCGACCTTGGCCGCAAGGCGGTCACAGACTTCCTTTTGCAGCATGAAGACGGCCTTGGTGACCGGCGTGGGCGGCGTGAGCAGATGCTTCAAGATCTCGCCACCGACTGAGTAAGGCAGGTTGCCGATGACCCGGACGTCGCCATGGCGATACCAGCCGCGCGTGTCCACCTTCGTGGCATCCTCATGCATGACCATGACATCCTCACGGCTCGCGAAGCGCTTCTGCAGCTCCGGGCCGAGGGCATGGTCCTTCTCGATGAGAAGAAGCTGCTGGGAGCGTCCAACCAACTGTTGGGTCATCGCCCCAAGGCCCGGGCCGGGTTCCACCACGAAAGGCGCGCCATCCGGCTCGATCTGGTCCGCGATCCAGTGCGCCACCTCGTCATCGACGAGGAAGTTCTGCCCCATGCTCTTGCGTGGCGCCACCTCCTGGCCGCTGATGATGCGTGTGCTGCTGCGTTTGCCTTGACCTTGGGATCTCATGTCCCTGAGATGCACGGGAGAGAGCGCGGATGCAAGCGGTGGCTGAGCAGGGCGGGAAAGCGGAACAAACACCTGGTGCCTTGTTTTTCTTTTTTCCCACGGATTCAGGGAGGCCAGCGGATTATTTTTTGAGTGAACAAAGATCTAAAACCCATCTGCTGGCCTCCCTGAATCTGCTGGAAACTTCTTCTCTTCCCTACCCCACCAGCTTCAGCGTCTTCTTCTGCTGGGCGCTTTGGAAGGCGGTGTCGACGATCTGCTGGCCGATGCGGCTGATGGGCAGCGTGAGCGGGCCGATCAAAGGTGCGCCGGTTTCCAGGTGATGGATGAGGTGCTCGATGGGGTTGCGGTTCGGAGCGAGGACTTTGTCCGCGGTGATCTCGTAACCTTCCGGACAGGCGCGTGTCTGCACGCGCACCTTGCCTTCGTAGTCATAGCAGCTCAGCGTGCCCTCGCTGCCCTTGATCACGAAGCCACACTTCGGCTGCGGTTGATGGGTCCAGGGATCGGTGAAGGTGCCCCAGCGGGTCTCGGTGCGGCTCAGGCCGTGCGCATAACGAATGACGGCGATGGCGTGCTCATCCACCTCCAGACCGGTTGCACCATACCATGTGCAGGTGACTTCCTCCGGCACTTTGGCACCGAGATGCCAGGTGCCGAGCGTGGTGCCGTAACCCATGTAGTCGAGCAATGAGCCGCCGCCTTGCGCCGTGCTGTAAAACCAGCTCGCGGCTTTCTCCTCGGCGCTCGGTTCTTTCTCGATCTTGTCCGCGCCGTGATACAGCGGGCCGCGATTGCCACCGCAGTGCTGGAACTCCAGCGGCTCGCCTATGAGACCTTCCTGAATCAGACGATGCGCGGTCTGTTGCGCCGCATCCCAGACGAGAGGCCAGTTGATGGTCAGCACCTTGCCGGTGGACTTCATGGCGGCGACCATGGCATCTGCCTCGGGCACCGTGCCGGCGAAGGGTTTCTCCATGAGAATGTGCGCGCCATAGGGCGCCACCTTTTCCACCCACTCACCATGCTTTGAAGCGGCAGGGCACAGCACCACGATGTCCGGCTTTGTCTGCTCCAGACAGGCCTTGTGATCGGTGAAGACTTGGTCAGGACGCAGATTGAAATGATGTGCAGCCTCCACCATGCGCTCGGGCTGCTCATCACAGATAGCCACGATCTCCGCGTTCGGATGCTCGGAGGTCTGCCTCAGGAGGTCACCCATGTGGAAATGGTCGAAGTTGATGCCTGCGATGCGCCAGCGTTTCATGGAAGGGAAAAGAGAGAGGTTGTTTTTGACTGACAGAAACCGGCCGCGCCGGTAGTAGGGGACAGCGAAGACGCATCCAACCCGCCGTTTTCTATCAGCACGTCATGATCACCCGCCACTTGTTTCTCTCCGCGCTCCTCAGTTTCGCCCTCATCGGTCAGGCGAAGAAGCCCGAGGCTGCTGCCGAAACCGTCGCAACATCCACGCCCGTGGCCGCGGCGATGCAGGCGTTTGTGGACAAGCACGAGTTGGCGGGTGCGGTGACGCTGGTTTGGAGCGGCGACAAGCTCGCCTGCCATGAAGCGGTCGGCTTTCAGGATCTGGAGAGCAAGACGCCGATGTCCAAGGGCAGCCTCTTTTGGATCGCCTCCATGACCAAGCCTGTCACCGCGCTCGGCATCATGATGCTGGTCGAGGAGGGCAAGCTCAGCATTGATGATCCGGTGTCCAAGCATCTGCCGGAGTTCCGAAACCAGATGCTGATCAAGGATAAATCTGCCGAACAAACAGTGTTGGCGAAGCCCGCGCGCGAGGTGACGATCAAAGACCTGCTCACCCACACCAGCGGTCTGGTGGGGGCCGGCCCGCTCGAGAGCGGTGCGCTGGATGTGCTGACATTGAAGGAGGCCGTGCTCACCTATGGTCTGAGCCCGCTGCAGTTTGAACCCGGCAGCCAATGGTCCTACTGCAATCCTGGCATCAACACGCTCGGCCGCATCATCGAGGTCGTCAGCGGTGAGGAATACGCAAAATTCCTGGAGAAGCGTCTCTTCAAGCCCCTGAAGATGAAGGACACCACCTTCTGGCCCAGCAGCGGCGACCTCAAAAAGCATCTGGCCACCTCCTACAAGCCCACTGCGGATGGCAAAGGTCTGGAACCCACACCGGTGAAGTATCTCACCGAGCCTTATTCTAACAAAAAGCGTGCTCCGCTGGCCGCTGGCGGTCTCTTCTCCACCGCTGAGGATCTGCTCTCCCTCTATCGCATGCTGCTGAATGGCGGTGAGCTGGACGGCAAGCGCTACCTCAAGGCTGAGACTCTCGCGCTCATGATCCAGAACCACACGGGTGATCTCAAGGCTGGCTTCGCTGAAGGCATGGGCATGGGGCTTGGCTTTCAGATCGTGAAGACTCCCGTGGGAGTGACTGGGACCCTGAGTTCCGGCACCTACGGCCATGGCGGCGCGCATGGGACGCAGGGCTGGATTGATCCGGTGAAGAAGACGATTCACATTTTGCTTATTCAGCGTGCCGGACTTCAACCGACAGGGGATGCTTCACCGATCCGCCAGGCGTTTCATGAGGCGTTTGCGGGGATGGGGAAGTGAGGATGTCCTTTACCCGCACACCTCCGCAATGCCCAGCCGGACTGCCTTGACCATGCGTTCCATCTCTGCGTTTGTGATCGCAAGAGGTGGCATGAGGACGATCGTATCGACGACGGGTCTTGTGAGAAGGCCGTGCTTCCTTGCGGCCAGACAGATTTTGGCGCCGCGCAGTTCCTCGGGGGGGTAGGGGCCGATCTCGATGCCTGCGATGAGGCCGCATTGGCGGATGTTGGAGACCTGAGGTAGGCTCTTCAAGGAGTTAACCCACTGTGTGAATCTTTCGATCTTCGCGGGCAGGTGCTCCATGACACGCTCTTCACGGAAGACCTGGAGGCTGCCGAGGGCGGCGGCGCAGCCGAGCTGGCTGGCGGTGTAGCTGTGGCCGTAGTAGAAGGCGCGGCCTGCGCCGAGGAAGCCTTCAAACACGCGCTCCGTGGTCATGGTGGCGGCCATGGGGAGATAGCCGCCGGTCAGACCTTTGGCGAGGCAGAGGAAGTCGGGGATGACATCTTCCTGCTGGCAGGCGAACATACTTCCGGTTCGGCCAAAGCCGGTCATGACTTCATCCAGGATGAGAAAGATGTCACGCTCGCGGCACCAAGCGCTGAGCTTTGACAGCATGCCCTGGGGCCAGAGGCGCATGCCGGCACTGCCTTGGATCAGGGGTTCGATGATGACGGCGGCGAGAGACTTCGTCTGTTCGACGGTCAAGAGGTCAAGAGCGTCAAAGTTAGGGGCGCGGAGCGCTTTGTAGCCAAAGTCATTGCCACTGCCTTTGAAGACGGGGATGCCGCCGACGCTGGCGGCGCCGAGGGTATCGCCATGGTAGGCTCGGTCGAAGGCCAGGATGGTAGCGCGCTGCTCGTGGCCGTTTTGCTTCCAATACTGCAGGGCCATGCGCATGGCGCACTCGATGGCTGTGGAGCCGTCATCGGAATAAAACACGCGGCTCAGGGCGCTGCCGGGCAGCAGGTCCACGAGCTGCTTGCCGAGCTGGATGGCGGGCTCGTGCGTGAATCCAAGGAAGGAGGTGTGCGCCACACGGTCAAGCTGCGCCCGTATGGCGGCATTGATGGTGGGATGATTGTGGCCGTGGATATTAGTCCAGATGGAGCTGTTGCCATCCAGATACTCGCGGCCTTGCTGATCGGTGAGTGTGCAGCCCTGGCCGGAGACCAGCATGAGCGGATCGTGCGCGTCCTCACACCATGCCTGCATGGGGGTGAAGGGATGCCACTGATGGCGCTTTTCGAGCTGAAGGAGTTCGTCAGGCATGAGGGGACTGGCGGCGGCGTCAGGCTCAGCCGCGGCTCCGCTCCAGCAGATTCATCATGAGGAAGGAGAGCATGATCGCTGTTTGCTCGCTTTCACTCGCCTCACCGACTTGCTCAAGCAGGAAACGTCCTTCAAAGAAAGCCGACTGTTTCGTCAGACGCATCACCGGAGCGCCGTCCACTCGTGAGGCGAGGTACTTGGGGTGAAACATATACCCGCTGAGGAGCCCGACGGCCGGGATCTCGCTGAGGAAACCGTCCATGAGTTTGGCGAAAGGGTTTTCCTCGCGGATGGAGAAAAGCGGCTCCGTCACGCCAGGAGCAAAGACATCGTAGTGCGCGCTCCAGATCGAGCGCATGCCACGGCGGCCCACCGCGCCGAGCTCACGACCAGCAGCATCCCGGAAAGTGTACTTCGCGGACCAGTCAATGATGCGGTCGGCCTCAATGGTGCAGAGCAGTTGCTGGCGGTCGCTGTTGGTGTGGACCTCCACCTTTTCTTTCAGGCGAAAGAGCTTTTGCTTCACGTAGCAGACCTCGTTTCCGGCGGAATCCGTGACGTAAATCTGGGGGGAGAGGGCCAGCAGCTTGAAGCGGAAGGTAAGCGGGTAGTTCATGGGAGCGGATTTATCATGGAGAGAATTCCCTCGGAGAGCACACAAAAAATTCGTCAGGTGCCGTTAAGCGGGTGTCTCTCATTCCTCACATCGCTGCCACGCCATGGCCACCCCTGAATTTGACTGGAAACAGTGCTTTGACCAGATCTCCCCAAATCTGGTGCTGTATGCACGTCAGCTGACGCCCAGCCCGGCGGATGCGGAGGACGTGGTGCAGATGGCCTTTGTGCGCTGGTGGCGGCGCTTCCCAAACGGAGACAAAGAAAACATTCCCCTGCTTTATGCCGCCGTACGCACCATCGCCCTGGATCTGCGCCGCAGCGATACCCGCCGTGCGAAACGCGAGGCTGTCTCCGAGATCGCCGTTCCGGGTGAGGATTCACCCACCTTTGATGCCCCGCCTGAACAGAAGGAAACAGCCGCCATCGTCACGGATGCCCTCGCAAAACTGCCCGAAGACCAGCGTGAGGTCGTGACCCTGAAGCTCTGGGGCGGCCTGACCTTCCAAGAAATCGCCACCGCCCTCGGCCTCTCCATCAACACTGTCGCCGGCCGCTATCGCTACGCCCTGAATCACCTGCAAAAGCATCTCTCACCGCTCAAAGACGACCTCCTCGGCGGCTCTGCCTCACCCGCCAACGTGCTCAACTTTCAAGCGAGCTGCCTGAGTTCCTGAGCCGAGAGCATCCTGGAAAACTGAGACCAAAGAACCCAGAACAAAGAACTGCCTCCATGAACGATCACGAACTCGAAAACCTCCTCACCACCCTGGCTCCTGCGCGCCCTAGCGCCGCCCTGGCGCAGCGCGTGGACCGTGAGCTCGAGCAGGACATGCGCTGGGCCCTCCAGCCCACCGCACGCCGTGCGCCACGCTGGCTGCAGCCAGCGATGTGGACCACCCTGGGTGCTGCCGCCGCAGTGATGGCGATGAGCCTTTCGCCAACTAACATTGCTTCATCGCCAGGGACGGCCGCCTTTGCCACCACCACGCATCTGCCCCTCACCATCTCCAGCCCGGCGCTGCTGCCGGTCAGCACCATCCGTGAAATCGTGGACACTCAGAATGAAGGCATCCGCTACAATGAGACGTCACGTCTGCCGGAGCAGCATATGAAGATCGTGTCCATGGAGCGACGCGCGTGGATTGACCCGCGCGATGGCGCCCACATCACGGTCGAGATGCCGAGTGAAGACAGCGTGATCCTGCCAGTGTCCTTCCAGTGAACAGGGACCTGAAAAAGACATAGGGCGTGGAGTCCAAGCCGCACACCCGATGCTCTCGGTCTTTCGCTTCACCGCGCTCATTTTTAACCCCCAACCCTGAATTGCCATGAAAATCCAAACCACAGCTCTGATGTTAATGACCGGCCTTCTGGCCCTCATCAACCTGCCTGCCCGTGCGCAGGACAAACCCGACGCTCCACCGTCGTCACCACCGCCAGCCCACCCTGAAAAACGGGACGCTCCGGTGCCCCCAGCCGCCCATGAACGCGCACATGGAGATATGCACCCCGTGCGTCCGCCGGACCGTGAGATCGGCAAGACCGTGGCCTATATCGGCCTGCTGACAGATCCCGTGAGCGATGACCTGCGCGCCCAATTCAATCTGCAGGAGGGCTTTGGCCTCCAGGTGATCGAGGTCATGCCCTCCTCCCCAGCGCAAACCGCAGGCCTGAAGGCACATGACGTGCTGCTCAATTTCGAGGACCAAAAGCTCGTGAACATGGACCAGCTGCAAACACTCGTGCGCAGCAAGAAGAAGGATGACTCGGTCAACCTTCTGGTCCTGAGCGGTGGCGAACGCAAGACGGTGCAGGTGACGCTCGGCGAGCGCGTTGCCCAAGTCGGTGACAGTCGTGGCCGCAGCTTCATGATGCCCGGCATGCCTTCCGAAAACCGCTTCTTCGACCGACGCAGCGGCAGCAGCAGAGGCCCGGATGAATGGCGCAATCAGGCGGAACAGTTCCAGGACCGCATCCGCGAGTATCAGAAGCGCATGGAAGACTGGACGCGTGAGGGCCGCAAAGGCACCATGCCGCCACCGCCCATGTTCGAAGGTCCCCGTGGAGGTGCTGGGCCCGACAACGACAACCACCGCCGCGAGGGGGACCGTGGTGGCAATGATCGCAATGGACCTCGTGATGGTGAAAGCCGTCGTCCCGCTCCTGACGGCCCACGTGACACGCCTCAGCGCCCGGGAAATGAGCAGGGCTCCACACACCGCACCGAGCATCGTGAGATCAATGAGAGCGCCAGCATCACCCGCAGTGATGAGACCGGCATCTACAGTCTGCAGAAGAGCGGCGAGCAAGCCACCTTCTCCGTGACACCGAAGGATGGCGAGGCCAAGAGCTGGCCTGTGGGCACTGAGGATCAGCGCGCCGCCGTGCCGGAGCCTTATCGCACGAAGCTGCGTGAGATGGAGGAGATCCGCAGTTCCGTGCACAGGGATGGTGAACGCGCCCGTGAAGGCGCACCTCCGCAGAATCCACCTCCGACGAAACGCGGCGACGGCATCTGATCCCAATCAAGTCCCCACATCATCCAATCCAAGCAAGGCGTGAGGCGGAAGCTTCATGCCTTGTTTTTGGTTCGCGGGTGATGGCATGGTCAAAGTTAGGCCACCCAGCTCAATGACTGGCAGAGCTCATGAGGAGCCCCATGGTGACCTCAGGCCAGAAGCATGAAAAACCCCGCAGGCACGGCTCGCTGCGGGGTTTTCTTGCTTCCTGCTTTCAGCAGGGTCCCTGGATTACAGGGAGCCTTTGAGAGAGGAGGAGGCGACGAAGCGGACGGTCTTCGAGGCTTTGATCTTCATGGAGGCGCCGGTCTTCGGGTTGCGGCCGGTGCGGGCAGCACGCTTGGCGACCTTGAAGGTGCCGAAGCCGATGAGCTGGACATTGCCTTCTTTCTTCACGCCTTTGGCGATGGCTTCGAGAACAGCTTCGAGGGCGTCGGCAGCGGCGCGCTTGCTGGTTTCGCCGCCGAGGTTCTTCTGAACCAGTTCGAGGAGTTGAGCTTTATTCATGTTGTTCGGGTAGTTGGTTGCTTTCGTGTTCGGCAAATCCGCAGGTTGATTACCACGGTGTCGCGGGCGATTTAGAGGCCAACCACCGTTCACCGTCAAATACTAAAATCGCCGCCAAGCCCGTAACCACGCGGATTTATGAGCATTCAGACCCTTAAAAACTTCTTGATTCCAGGCACCTCCCCGTCCGTGCCGGAGACTGCCTTCATCGCCCCCGGAGCCGTGGTCATCGGCGCGGTGGAACTCGGCGCTGAATCGAGCATTTGGTTCGGCAGCGTGCTGCGTGGTGACATCAACCGCATCGTCGTCGGCAACCAGTCGAATGTGCAGGACGGCTCCGTGCTGCACGTCAGTGATGATCATGCCTGCATTTTGGGTGATCGTGTGACTGTGGGTCATCGTGCCATCGTGCATGCCTGCACGGTGGAGGATGATGTGCTCATCGGCATGGGGGCGATCATTCTGGATGGCGCGCGCATCGGCGCGCGCAGCACCATCGCCGCGGGTGCTTTGGTCACGAAGAACATGCAGGTGCCTCCAGGCTCGCTGGTCATCGGTGCGCCTGCCAAAGTGGCACGCGCACTGACGGATGAAGAGCAGGCAGCGAACACCAAGCTCGCGCACAAGTATGTGGAAGTGTCACGTCGTTACCTCGCCGAGGACGTGCCTTCGCTGATCACACCTTCGTCAATTGCCGACGGAGAGAGAGCTCAAGACTCGTGAGCAGGATGACCATGATGAAGAACATCACGAGGCCATTGATCCACAGCGTGCTGAACTCCGTGCCGAAGTAGCGCTTGGTGGTGCCGAAGAAGACATTGGGGCTACGCTTGCGGCGGTAGTCCTCACGCTCCATTTCCGCCTTGGTGACGAGATCTAGCACCTTGCGGTTCACATACACTTCTTCCGCGCTCACGCCGTCCTGACGTTCGAGAGCTTTGTTCAGCAACACCGTCTCCAGGCGGCCATGGATGCTGTCCGCACGGATGTCATTCAGCAGGTCCACCGCCTCGTCAGCATCCTTTGCATACAGGCCAGACACCACGGCGAGCGCCTGCTTGGCCGTGTCCAGCTCACGCTGCTGGTCCTTGGTCATCTTGATCTCCTTCGGCTGGTCCACCAGCTCCTGGATGCGGGCCTCGAGCTGGTCCTGCGTGGAGGTCAGGGGGTTCAGCTTGGCCTGGGAGATGAGCATGGCTTCATAGCTCCAGCGCAGCGGCATGAACTGACAGATAAAGGGCACCTTCAGCTTGCTTGGCTCGTTTTCCTCCGTCACGCCGGCGCGCTCCAGCCAGCGGCTGACAGAGTAGACAAAGTCGAGGTTTTTGTTCATCTCCTCATACTTGATGAGCGCGCCGCCGAGGATGATCTGCGGGATGAGGATGAGCGGGATGGCATTGATGGCCGCGCGGTTGTCATTCACCACGCAGGAGATGAGCAGCCCGAGACACGCTCCAGTCAGCGAGGTGATGAACATCCACCAAAGATGCACCCAGAACATGTCGCGGATCTCCAGCACACTGTTCCCGATGAGCAGATAGATGATGCACTGCACGAGCGCGAAGGTGCTGAGGGAGATCACCTTGCCGCAGAGATAGTAAAAGGTGCGCAGGTTGTGATTGCGCTCACGCTTCAGCAGATGCCGGTCACGGATGATCTCATCCGCACTGTTAGTTAGTCCCAGGAACATGGCCACGACCAGGCTCATGAAGAGGTAGGTCGGGATGTGGAAGGCCGTGGCGAAGGTGTAGTTCTCCTCCTCGCTGTACTTGAGCACGCTGGAGATCAGGAAGGCCAGCAGCGGCGCCTCCAGCAGGGTCGTGAGCAGGTTCGTGCGGTTGCGCAGCTTCGAAAGGAAGGCGCGCTCCAGGTTGGTGACAAAGAGGATGCTCTCCTCCCGCAGGCTGTGCTTTGGCGGCTTCGGCACCGTGCGCGAGCGGGGCGATGCCGTGTTCGTATCGTCCTTGCGCGGCCGCGAGATCACATTCGTGGCACCCGGCATGGCCTGCACCTTGGCCATGCTCTCCAGCAGCAGATGGCTCTGGTAACGGTCACGCCAGAAGTTAGGCGGGAACCGGCGCGCGGCCACCATGTGACCGTCCGCATTGCGCTCCTGGATGATGTCGCCACTGATGTCATGCAGCGGCGTCTCCAGCACGTCGAAGACGAAGTCCGGCGTGATGTTCGCGGGCATGGTAGCCTCACGCTGGCCGGTCTCGTCATTGTAGGCCTTCCAGAAATACTCCAGCAGCCCCTGCGGCGTGCCGAAGAAGGCCATCTTGCCGCCTTTGTCCAGCAGCAGCGCCTTGTCGAACATCTGCAGCAGCCTCATGCTGGGCTGGTGGATGGAGACGAGCACCAGTTTGTTGCGCGCGAGGCTGCGGATGATCTCCAGCACGTGCTCGCTGTCCTTCGATGACAAGCCGGACGTCGGCTCATCAAACAGATAGACATCTGAGATGCCGATCATGTCCAGGCCGGCGTTCAGGCGCTTGCGCTCGCCACCGGAGAGGTACTTCTGTTCAGGCGTGCCGGCGAGCCGCTTGCGCATGTCCGCGAGGCCGAGTTCGGCGAGCTTCGCCTCCACACGCTTGCGGCGTTCCTCCTCTTTTAGATGAGGGCAGCGGATGGCCACTGAAAAGTCCAGGTTCTCCTGCACCTTCAGCAGCGGATCAAAGGCGTCCTCCTGCGGGATGTAGGCGATGTAAGGGACGAGATTCCGCCGGTTGCCATACAGCGACAAGCCGTTCATCAGCACTTCACCACCCCGTGTCTTGAGCTGACCGCCGAGCACGCGCAGCAGCGTGCTCTTGCCGCAGCCGCTGGGACCCATGACGCAGATCATCTCGCCACGGCGGGCGATGAAGCTGATGCCGTCCAGAGCGGTGTCCTTGCTGTCGAAGCGATGCGCGAGATCACGCACCTCCATCTGGCGGATGACGTTCTTCTCCTCCTCGATGATGCGGTCACTGAAGTGGCAGCGCAGGAACTGGCCTTCGCCGAGAGTGATGGTGTCGCCATCACTGAGCGCGATGCGCTCACGCACGGGCACCAGGCCGATGTAAAGCGGACGCGAGGAGCGCAGCACATCCAGCGTGCCGGTCTTCTGCGTGTAGTTGCACTCGATGCGCAGAAGGATTTCTCCCTCCGTGTCCTCGCTCAAAAGGATGTCGCCTTCTTCCAGCAACTCAGGTTTGTTTGAGACGAGGTAGGTATTGCGGCTGCCCTCCAGACGAAACTGGCCGCCGAACTCACCCGCGCGCACGCGCAGATCACGCAGGGCGATCTCGATCTCGCCATGGGCGATGATCTTGTCCTCGATGGAGGCCTCGATGCGAGTGCCTTCACGCAGCGGGATGTCGTTCAGCGTGGCTTCGGTATTGCGCAGGGCCTCCACGGTCACGCCGAGGCCGAAGCTCACGCGCAGGTTGGTGCCACGAGTACGTTGGGAGGAGATCTCCGCATCACCCGTCTCTGTGAGGATGAGGTAAAGCTGGGAGCCCGTGACCGTCTTCTTCGCATTGAAGTAGGACGTGAGGTCATTGAAGTCCAGGGTCACGTCTTCGATCACCACGCGCTCACCAGGATAGAGCCGTGAGAAATCCCCGGGAAGCACACGGCGGCTGCGGACAAGAATGGCCACTTTGCCGGTGTTTTTGATCAGGACGAGATTCTGATAACGAAACGCCGTGACCGTGCAGCCTGCGGACAGGGAGCGCAAGACGACGGAACTGGTGTCCGTCGGGCCGACGATCAGCGTTTCCAGCGGCTGACCGCTTTTGGTGACGAACTCTTCCTCGGGTGCGCGATCACCGGCATTGAGCTGGTAGACAATGTCGATGGCCTGGGCGGCGATGCCCAGGTTCGTCATGAACAGATAGAACTCCACCATCTGGCGCTGGTTCGACACCGACTGGGAGATCAGCAGGTAGAGCTGCACGCAGAGCAGGATCTTCTGATCCATGGCGAGCTGGCCGCTCAGGTCTTTCGCCCGTTCGCCAAGGTTCTGCGGTTCCTGCAACGCCTCGAAATATAAGCGCCGCATGTCCGAGTAAATGGCCCCGGAGTAGTCGTAGCGCAGATAACCGAGCGAACGCTCGATTTCCTCCTCCTCGACTTCGCCATCGAGCTTCGAGAAGCCTGCGAAGACCTCAATGAGCACGGGCAGCATGGCGTCACGTGTCGCGCTGAGTTGTACGCCATCACTGTTCCGGCCCAGCAGCCGGTGCCACCAGTGCCGCGCCTTGTCCACAGGACCAGCGGGTTCCGGTGTTCGCTGAATCAAGGGTCTCGGCATCTGGGCGGTGCTCATGCGTCGGGAAGCGGGCCGAGTATGGAGGCTGCGTCTACAAAAACAACCGGTGATGCCGTTCGAACACTACTTTGGCAGGGGTCGTAGGAGGAAGAGGGAATTTCGATCATGAGCGGGCAGGCGGCCACGAACATTAGTTCATAGCCATCTATCTCCCTCCTATACCTGAAACGGTTCTCAAAGTTTCCGCCATTTTCGTCCGGACAACGATGCGAGGGATCCGACGCCCCATCTCACGTCCCGCGCCGCTTCAGCACCGCCACCCAGCGGTCCACCGACTTCCCCGGCGCATCCTTCAGCGCGCGGCTGGCCTTGTTGCGCCTGTTGCTCACTATCTCCATGCCCAGGGACTCCAGGGCGCGCAGCGCCAGCCGATGCTCCACATCAAAGTAGCTGGTGATCACCAGCATGCCGTCCGGTCTCAGCTTCGCGATGCCCTGATCAAAGATCTTCTTCCACAGTTCCTGGCCGTGCCAGAAGTTCTGATGCCGCAGGAAGACCATGTTAAAGTCATCCCCCAGTTCCTGATGCTGGTCGATCTTCGTGGCGTCCTCGATCAGAAACTTCGCGGGCAGGTTCGCATGCGTTTCACGGGCCTGGCGGATCTCCCGGATGCGGATGTCCGCGCCGATCATCTCCACATCGCCATTCTTTGTCAGTTCGGAGCCGACCTGGATCAGCGTCTCCGCCTCGTCACAGCGCCCGCAAGCCAGGTTCAGGATGCGCATGTCACTGGCCGGCTTCGGCAGATGCGGCTGCAAAGACTCCTGCAAAAGCGTTTTCAGCTTCGACATGTCTTCGGCGATCGTGGGCGGCTGCTGCATTTGGCGAGATGCGATAAAAGGAATGATTCACACGCACGTTATTTACAGACCTCTCATTGGCAACCGAGGAAACCTGGACGGCTTTCCAAGAACCGAAAAGCTTAATTTCCTTGCTTCCCCGCATCCTCCGCATTCCCATCCCCCTCTCATGGCACTGATCATCAATGGCGAAGAAATCGACGACGAGGTCGTCGAGTCCGAATTCCGCAACGTCAAAGGGCACTACGAGCGCACCCTCCAGGTCGCCTGTTGCGAGCGAGACAATGAATTCCGCGGCTACGCCAAGGACAATATCATCTCCCGCGTGCTGCTGAACCAGGAGGCGCTGAAACGTGTGCCGCAGGTGGAGGAGGAGGCCATCACTGCCCGCCTGACCAAGCTCATCGATGAGGCGGGGGGCGAGACCCAGTTCTACATGCGCATCGGCATGCCCTACAAGGACGAGAAGGTCGTGCGTGAAAACGTCGCCGGCGGTGTCCGTCTGGACCACATGCTGGCCCAGGCCTACGGCACCGAGCCCGACCCGACCGAGGCCGAGCAGCGCGCCTTTTATGAGAGAAATCTCTCCAGCTACATGACCGAGGAGATGATCCACGCTGCTCACATCACCAAGAGCCTTCAGGGGGCGAAGAGCCGTCAGGAAGTCTTCGATGCCATGCGCGCCATCCGTCAGGAACTGCTGGCCGGAGAGGACTTCATGAAGCTGGCAGAGCAGCACCGGGCTGATGAGCAGCAGCAGATCGATCTCGGCTGGTTCAAACGCGGCGACTTCATGGAGGAGTTCGAGACGATCGCCTTTTCCATGGGGGAAAATGAGGTGAGCCCGGTCTTCAACACCCAGCTTGGGTTTCACATTTGCAAGGTGCTCGGCCGCAAGCCCCCTGAACCCATCGCTTTTGAGATCGTGAAAGATGGCGTGCGCCAGCGCATCGTTGAAGACTACAAGGACGGTAAGTTCAATGAGCTCATCGAGCAGCTCAAGGGAGCCTCCGAGATTAAGGACACCGATCCGCCTGAGGAAACCTGCTGCCCTGGCGGACACTGATGTCATTCTTCTTCCATCCATGACTCTCGTCCCAAGACTTGCCTGCCTGCTTTTTCCACTGCTGCTGGTTTCCTGTGCAGGCATCCGACCGCAGCCGATCCTCAGCAAGACGCTCAGCTTCACCGCTGGGGATTTTGGCCCGGCGGAGATGAGCGCACCTTTGATCGGCCCGGGCAGCCAGGACCGGCAGGTGCTGGTGGTCCATAAGCATCAGTCTGACAACGATGCTGTGCAGGTGCTCGCGCCGCAGGCCATCAAGCATCTCAACCGCAGTGTCAAAGGTCTACCGCGAGATGGCACGGCCACCGCGCTGCGTGCACGGCTTATCCGCACCCGCTCCGTGATCCTGGACTTCTACAACCAGCGCCGCACCGCCTTCAGCTCCGTGCCGCCTTACAATGCCCGCAGTGGTTACCTGGGCAGGCAGATGATGATGCCAGGAATCGGAACGACGCTGTGAGAGAGGAGCCCTTCGTTCCGGTTCACGGTTTTGTTTCTCCAGAGCTCCGCTGTGCAAAAGAATGCACTGGTGCCCTGAAAATAAGCCGCTATTCTCCGCGCTCCATCCCCGCGCCGATGTGGTGAAATGGTAAACACAGCGGACTTAAAATCCGCTGGAGGGCAACCTCCTTGCCGGTTCGAGTCCGGCCATCGGCACCATGAAGGACACAGGGCAGGGATCACCAATCCCGTGTGGCGATCACGTCTTCCCGATCAATGTGGAAGCCGTAGGCCTTTGTGATGAACTCAAAATTGTCGCCCAGGATCTCCCGTGCTCCGGTTTCGATCTCACTGTCGTTGTCCAGGAACTCATCCTGAAGATCATTGATCTCCTCCGTGGCAGCGTGGCTAAGCTCCAGAAACTCCTCGTCCGTCTCGGGATTGGTCGACTCGATCTTTTCGCACAGGCCCATCAGGACCGCCTTGCATTTATCCACCAGGAAGGGCGGGAAGTAATCGTCATCATACATTTCTTGCAGGAAGGGATAGTCCTGCATTTTATCGTTGGTCAGGGGCATAGTTCGAAAAGAGGTGGGTCGCGTCCTTCAGTGGACGAGAAAAAGTCCACCTTTTGGAACGAGATCGCCTTTTATCAACCGCCAGCACCATCTCAAGTGGCGATATGATGTTTTAACGAAGCATCAGTCCGATGCCGCGATGACAGCGATCACCGGCACCTGTATAGGCAGCGTCACAACATCCACGGCGGCAGCAACGACCCGTTCGCGCGTGGTGACTCTGCCGGTGAAGGAATCGCGAAACTGCAGGCCAGCGCTCACACAGCTCGGAAGGATCAGGGTGAGGGCGGCGAGACTGAGCAGATAGAGTCTTTTTTTCATGGCGATGCGGGTTTTGTGGTGGTTTCCACCCCGAGCATCACCGCAGCCGTTCCGGATGCCTCATTGAAAGGCTCAATGCTGCCATTGATGCGCTCAATGGCACGAACGGGCATCACCCTGCCAGCTTAGAGCATCTCACCTGCCACATCACCCATGCGGGCGTAGACTTCGCGCCCGGCGGCGCTTTGTTCGAGGAGGTCGTCGGCGAAGCGGACTTTGCCGGATTCGAAGACGGTGATGACGCAGGACCCGCCGAAACGGAAGTAGCCCTTCTCAGCTCCCTTGGCCATGAACTGCATGGGGCGTGAGGTATGGACGACGGAACCCACGCAAGTGGCGCCGACTTCGAGGAAGGCGACCTCGCCAAGATGATCCGTGCGGATGCGGGTGAGGTAGCGCTTGTTCTCCCAGAGGATGCTGGGGCGCCTCGCCAAAGCGATGGGACTCACGGAATACAGCGGGCCTTCGATGAGACGCGGGGTGCCGTTGAAGCCGCTGACAGGGAAGTGAAAGCGGTGATAGTCTGTGGGGCAGAGGCGGGAGATGATCAGGCTGCCCTTGTCAAAACGGGCGGCGATACCGGAGTCGCCAAGCAGGGCGGTGATGTCAAAGCGGATGCCTTTGACAAAGAAATCCCGGCACTGCGAGACGTCTGGAATGACGAGGTGACGACCGTCCGCAGGCAAAACGATGGCCTTCTCATCAGCGACGATGGGCCGCGCTTCAGGCTTGAGCTTACGGTAGAAGAACTCGTTGAAGGTCTTGAAGCTCTCGACGGGGTCGGCGAACTCGGAGACATCCAGCCCGAACTTATCGATGAAGGGAAGGATCTCCGCCTTGCTGGCCGGGGAGTCCATGCGTGCGCCATACCATTTGGAAAAAATGGACCGCTTCACCAAGGCATGCAAAGGCAGGCCACCCACCGGATTCTCATACACGAAGCGCAATGACTTTTCGCCATAGACGTCCTCGGTCTCAATCTGCTGGGTAAGGCGGTTGAAGAAATGAATCGGGGCGGGGGGCGACATCAGATTCGATTCCTTCCACTCACTCAGCTTTTGGAGCTTCGGTCACGGGAGCTGGAGCGGCTTCGTCGGAAGTTTTTTCGGCGCCGGGAGCTTCCACAGGCGCGGCTTGTTCGGCCACCTCTGTTGGAGTTGGATCGGCGAGGGTTTCTTCGTTGGTCGCTGCAGGCTCTTCAGCAACGGTCGGATCTTCTGCGGCAGGAGCAGCAGCTTCATCGGCAGCGGTGGCGAGTTCTTCCTCAACAGCTTTCACTTCGCTCGAAGGCGCAGCCTCAGATTCAGTTTCGGGTGTGGACTCGGCGGCTGGAGCAGCTTCGGCCGATGCTTCATTAGCTTCGGCCGTGGCTTCCTTGGCCTCGGTGCTTTCCACTTCAGCAGAGATTTCAGCGCTCGCTTCTGCATTGGCGACGGCCGCAGCGGTAGCGGCAGCGGCAGCGGGTGCACTTGGGGTGGCTGGCGCTTTAGGAGCGGCTTGTGGCTCGCCCTGCACACCGAGGAAGACCATGCCGTCACTGTATTCGATGACGTAACCTTCGTTGGCGAGCCAGCGGATGTCCTTGATGACAGTGATCTGCTCATCCGTCGGAGCGTGCTTCACGGGAGCAGCGGGGGCCTCGCCTTCAGCCACTGGGGCAGCTTCGATGACCGGGGATGGAACGATGGACTCCACGAGGTCATGCAGCAGGATGCCAGTCTTGCCTTTGAGGACCTCCACGAGTTTCGAGACGCGCTCAGAGAAGACCACGCCAGGATCGATGGCCTTTGGCTTCACGCGGCTGACGAAGAGCTTGCCTGCGCGGCGCTTGAAGAGCTTCAAACCGCGGCGCTCAAAGGTGGCGCCGAGCTTCTGGGACATGTCGAAGAGATGCTTGCGGGCATTCTCCACCGCATGACGCAGCATGATGAAAAGGACATGCGTGAGCTTGTTTTTGTCGACGTTGCCAATGACAAGCGCATCACGCTTCTCAGTTACGGCATCATCGGCATGGAAGCGGCGGAAGTGCGCCTCCATCTCGGCACGGGAGCTGAAACTCTGCGGCTCGGCACCTTCAGCAGGAGCATCCTTGAGCCAGACCCAGCGGAAACCTTTCTTCTGCTTTTCCTTCCATTCGGCGACACGCTCTGGAGTTGTGTCCACACGCACGCGGCGCTTGTAGTCTTCCAGCGGCATGTTGCCGAAGCGTTCGCGATGCAGGCGGATGATGGAGGTCTGGAAGCTGTGATGGCTCGGCGGGCCGAGCAGTTCGCCGCTGAAGCCGCACACGCCGATGCTCTTGAAGTCACCCTTGGGTTCTTCGAGTTCGATCTCCTCAGCGCGGTAGAAAGTCTCCAGCGCCTTGCCGCGAAGCACATGCTGCACGGCTTCATCACGAGTCAGGAAGAGGCCGCCATCGTTGGTGGCAAACAGGCCGGATGAGCGCTCGTTGGCGCATTGATAGCGGGCGTGGAAGCGATCTCCCTCTGCCAGCACGAGGCGGGCGGCATCAAACATGCTGAAGGCGTGGCCGGTGCTGCGGATGTGATTGGCGAGGGCCTCGGCGGACTTGTCTTCCGGCTCGATGACGACTTGCACGTCTTTTGGAATCTCCACCCACTCACGCTGCGGCGGGCCGCCGCGCTGATCACGGTCACGATCTCCGAAACGACGAGGGCCACCGCGCTGGTCGCGGTCACGGTCTCCCCCGCCACGAGGACCACCACCTGCACCCGGAGGTCTGCCACCTGGGGGACCATCACGACGCGGAGGCCGCGAGTCGCCACGCGGGCCTGCACCTTGACCAGGGCCGCCGGGGCCGCCTGGGCGAGGTCCACCGAAGCCACCACCGGGGGGGCCGTCACGGCGGGGAGGGGGACCATCACGACGGCCCGTAGGCGGGCCGCGACGATCTCCGCGATCTCCAAAACCACCGCCGCTACGGCGGGGGCCACGGTCTTCCCGCTCTTCAAAGCGGCTAAAGTCTGTGCCAGTGCTTTCTCCAGCTCCAATCGTCGAGACCCATGCAGGCATCATGCGCAGAGAAGTCAAATCCACGGCGGCAGAAGCGGCATCGGAATTGGCCGGTGTTTCGGGGGGCATATCGTTTTCGGTCATGACTGAGGAGCGAAGGGGCGCGCAGTATGAATGCCTTCGCAAGATTGTCTCCAACTTTGTTACACCTCCCGCTCAGGAATAATGGGAGGGAAAACATGTGGCGCGCGCGCCCTTAGAACGCTGCGCAATGAAGACTCCTACTACTTTGGAGTGATCTTTGCGGAAGTGATGCGGGTTTGTGGGTGGTGTGCAGACCGACGTGGTGCTCTTTGGAAGCAGCCGGGAACTTTATCGCGATGCGGAAACATGGGAGTTTGCCAGTGTCCGGTCACGCCTCTTATAGTTTAGGCTTCCCCCTCCCTTCACCTTGTCGGCCCCCGCTCCCAAACTCACCGAAAAAGCCCGTTCGCTGCTCTCTCGCGGACTGGGCTCGCGCATGGTGTCGGGGTTTGTGCTGGTGGCAGTGCTGACGGTGGTGTCCAAGGCGGTCTCGTTTGTCAAGGATGCGGCGGTGGCGCGGCAGTTTGGCATCAGCGATGAGCTGGACGCCTTCATGTTCTCCTTCGGGCTTCTGACCTTCATCGCGGCGCTGATCGGCGGAGGTTTGCCGGAGGCTTTCCTGCCTCTGTATGCGGAGGTCACTCACCTCAAAGATGCCCGGCGCGCGAGACGACTGGCAGTGCAGTCGAGCGTGCTCCATGTGCTGAGCCTCGCCACCATTGCCGTGGTGATCTGGTGCATCGCGCCGCAGATCGTGGAGTGGACCACGCGGGGCTTCTCCCATGAGAAGCAGGCGCTGGCGGTGACCCTGCTGCGCACGCTGCTGCCTTTCATGGTGTGCTTTGGCCTCAGCTATCAGCTCGGCACATGGCTGCGGGCAGACAAGCATTTCGCGGTCGCCTCCTCGTCTCCGATGATCGTGCCGCTGACCATCATTGTCTGGCTGATCATGGATCGAGAGCAGCCCAGCGCGAACACTCTGGTCAATGGCACGGTGGTCGGCGCAGCACTGCATTTGCTCGTCTTGAGCTCGGTACTGTGGAAGAGGGACGGGCTGACTCCGGCCTTCCTGGTGGGCTGCCTGCGAGGCTGGGAGCCGGAGTTGCGCGGGGTGATCCGCAATTCACTGCCCTTCCTTTTCGCGGGTGCCATCTTCAGCAGCGCCGTGGTCGTGGACCAGACCATGGCATCATGGCTGGAGGCAGGCAGTGTGGCGGTGTTGGGTTACACGGACAAGGTGTGCGGCATCATCCTGGCCGTGACGGTGGCGCCGAGCTGTGATGTGCTCTTCCCGTATTTTGCGGACAAGGTGGCGCGCCGTGATTGGGCAGGTGTGAAGCATCAGCTCTTCACCAGCGCGGGCATCATCCTCAGCGCGGCATTGCCTGCGGCGCTGCTGCTGTGCTGGCTGGCCCCGTGGGTCATCGCGCTGCTGTTTGAGCGCGGCTCCTTCACGCCGGAGGACACGCAGCGTGTGGCCGCGGTGCTGCGCTTTGCGGCCTTGCAGATTCCTTTCTACATCCTCGGCAGCCTGGCTTCGCGGGTGGTGGTGGCCATGCAGGCCACGAACTTCATCATCGTGCTCTCCTTCATCGGGCTGGTGGGCAATGCCGCGCTGAACTGGCTGCTCATGCAGCAGATGGGGGCGGCGGGCATCGCGCTGGCCACGGTGATTGTGCAGATGATCTCTGCCACGCTCGCCTGCCTTTATGTGCTGCGGCAGATCGGCTACCGGATTGCGGCCTCAACCTCGGATTCAGTCACTCCTCCCACTTAAATCTTTTCATTCAAGACACGGGCAAGCAGGATGCCTGCCCCACCTTCATCTCTCCCGTCATGCCAGCGAAACAGATCCTCTACACCGGCCGCGTCCAGGGCGTCGGCTTCCGTTACACCACCAAGCAGATCGCCTCAGGTTATGAGGTCACGGGCAGCGTGCGCAACCTGCCAGATGGCCGTGTGGAGCTCAAGGCCATGTCCTTTGACTTGGATGAACTGGACGCTTTTCTTACTGCCATCGACGAAAGCAATCTTGGTTCGCTGATCAAGGAGCGCGAGGTCGTGAGCATCCCGGCGATGACTGGTGTGCGCGGGTTTAGCATTGAGCGGTGAAAACGTTCGGAATCGTGGGAAAGGGACGCTAGTCCGGGGATGGGCGGGCTTTTGATACAGGATTAACGGGATTTCAGGATTAACATGATTTTTTGTTAGACTTCTAGCGCCCGCTGGATCATCGCCATGCTGGCGTTGCCGCCGGTGAGGATGCAGGCGACGCGTTTACCTTGCCACGTCGCGTGCTGCTTTTTGAGGGCAGCATAGGCAAGAGCGCCTGCACCTTCGGCGATGTTGTGAGTGGCCTGGATGAGCTTGCGCATGGCGGTGACAGCTTCGTCATCGCTGACGGTGACGACGTCATGAGCGTGGCGGAGCACCTGCTCGAGCGCCTGTTGGTCTGGGGTCTTACAGGCGACGCCCTCGGCCACCTGGGTGGTGCTGGTTTGCTCGACGAACTGCTTTTGCTGAAACGACAGGGCATAGGCGGCCGCGTGCTCGGACACCACGCCAATAATGCGGGTCTTTAATCCCAGGGCCTCACGTGCGGCCGTGACCCCACAGAAGCCGGAGCCGAGCCCGATGGGAACAAAGACGACGTCGATGTCCTTCACGGCGTGAAAGAGCTCCAGCCCATAGGTGGCCACGCCGCGGACAAGCCAGGAATGGAAGGAAGGCACGGCGTGGAGCCCATCGCGAGCAGCGAGCTCGCGGGAATACTCCAAAGCTTCCTGAAACTGCCCACCGTGCTCCACCAGTTCAGCCCCGAGCGAGCGCATCGCGGCGTTTTTCTCCGGATTGTTCCCGTGCGGCACCACGATGACCGCCCGCAGGCCATGCTGCCTGGCGGCGAAGGCGATGGACTGGCCGTGGTTTCCCGTCGTGGCGGCAATGACGCCCGTCACCTCCGGACTCTGGCGTTTCAGCTCATCCATGTAGACCAGTCCGCCGCGGATCTTGAAGGCACCCACGGGAGTGTGATTCTCATGCTTCAGCCATAACTCGCAGCCCAGTCCCGCTTCCAGCAACGGCCAGCGATACGCTGGCGTCTCGTGGATGTGCGGACGGATCACGGCCATGGCGGCCTGGATCTCGGCAAAGGTTGGCAGGGGCTGCATGAAGCAGCCTGCCGCTCGCCTGGTGGGCGTCAACCTTCGGGGAAGCACCGGTTGCATTACCCGGCAAACTCGGCTTTTTCGCGGGCACCATGGTCAATGTCATTGTCATCCTCGAAATCGACCCGGCGCGTGTCGATGAATTCCTCGAAGTCATCACCTTCAACGCGGCGGAGTCCGTGAAGGAGCCGGGATGCACCCGTTTTGAGGTGAACCGCCAGTTTGAGCAGCCGAATCTCTTCGCTCTCAGTGAGCAGTATCACGATCAGGCTGCCATGGAGGCACACTACCAGACGCCTCATTTCGCGCAGTGGAAGGAAAAATCCGCCACCGGGTTCGTGCTGAAGCGCTGGGCGGTGAAAGGCCCGGTCCTAGACTGACCTGGCGCGCGTAGCTTATCTATCTCTGTGGAAGACGCCTTCGGCCATCACATCTCTTACCTGCGGGTGTCCGTCACCGACCGGTGCAACGAACGCTGCCGGTATTGCATGCCTGAGGAGGAGCAGGCTTGGTTCCCCAAGGAGGAGGTCCTGACCTATGAGGAGATGCTACGCGTCCTCCAAGTGGGGGCCAAACTGGGCATCAAGAAGGTCCGTGTGACCGGTGGGGAGCCGCTCACGCGTCCTGGCGTGGCCGATTTCTGCGCGCAAATCTCCCGCATCCCGGGCATCCAGCAGGTGGGCATATCCACGAACGGCACTCTTTTGAGCAAGCTGGAGCAGGGAGAAACCATCGCCGCACGGCTGGTGAAGGCTGGCGTTTACAGTGCGAACATCTCGCTCGATTCCCTGGATCGGGCATCCTATCAGCGCACCACAGGCCGGGATCTGCTGCCAAAGGTGCTGGAAGGTATCAATGCGGCGATCTCGGCGGGTTTTCGGGCCATCCATCTGAACTGCGTCCTGATGAAGAACCAGACGGACCGCGAGTTCGTGCCGCTCATCAAATACGCCTATGAAAAAGGCCTGCTGCTGCGCTTCATCGAGCTCATGCCCGTCAGCACGCAGGAAGTGCTGAGCGAGAGCAACTTCCTCTCCACCCATGCCGCGAAGCAGATGATCGAGCAGCACTACGGGCCGCTCGTTCCGCAGCCTGACTTTAAGACGAACGGCCCGGCCACGTATTACTCCATCCCTGGCACGGAGCAGAAGATCGGCTTCATCGGGGCGATGACGAACCTGCACTTCTGCGAGAGCTGCAACAAGCTCCGCCTCACCAGCGATGGCAAACTGCGGCCTTGTCTAGGCAGCTACCTGGAGTTTGACTTGAAAGAGAGACTGCGCGCCGGATGCACAGATGAGGAACTGGTGGACTTCCTCCAAGGCGTGGTGGCCCGGAAGCCCAAGGAACACGATTTCCGGCATAACTACCAGCCAAACCGCCGCATGATCGCCATCGGTGGTTAGGTCAAGGCTTGCATCTCACCACCCCAAGGATCACACGATCCTCACGCTGATGGCCATGTCTTCCTCATCACCCGTCTGTGCCACGCTGCTGCTCGCGGGCGGGAGATCTCAGCGTATGGGGACGGACAAGGCGCTGCTTTCCTGGCGGGGGAGTCCGCTCTGGCAGGTGCAGCTCGGGAAGCTGCTGGAGCTCGAGAGTCATCATTGCTTTGTGTCCTGCCGCGAGGAGCAGAACCTGCATGTGGGATGTCCCGACGCCAAGGTGACGTGGCTCTTTGATCCGGAAAACGACGAAAATGGACCGCTGGGTGCCATCTCCCGTGCTTTGTCATCAGTCTCCGTGCCGCTCATCGTGCTGGCGGTGGACATGCCCCTCATGACCCTGGATTTTCTGCGCGCGCGGCTGGAGCGTTCACGGGAGTGCGGCTGCTTTTTCTCCACGGTTCATGGCATCGAGCCCATGACTGGCTGCTATGCGTCTGCCATGCTGCCCGTCATGGAGAGGCGGCTGGCCCGCGGTGAAAGGAGCCTGCAAAAGCTCATCACGGAATGTGTGGAGCAGGGGCTGGCCCAAGTGAAGCCGCTGACCGCGGAGGAGGAGGGGCTTTTTGCCAATGCCAACACGCCGGGTGAATGGCAGGATTGCCAGCTTTTCAAAGAGCGCCTAGGTTGATGGAGTTCTGCCCCATGCTTTTTCCCCGCTTCCCCGTTTCCGCTTTCACGCTGCTGGCCCTGGCCAGTCCGGTCCTGCATGGAAAGGGGCTGGAAGACATGCCGGAATACCGCGCCGCACGGCAGGCGCTGAGTGATGGGCTGCCGGCTGTGGCCGCCCTGAAGGCCACGCGGCTCATGACGGCGGCCAGTGGCACTGATCGGCAGACCCTGGCGACGCTGGCGGTCGAGGCCTGGGTGCATGCCCGCCGCGGTGATGAAGCACTCAAACTCCTGGCCAGCGAGCAGGTGCCAAATGCCGATTTTTGGAAGGCTCAGGCTCAGGTGCAGGCAGGTGATCTGGAGGCAGCGGAGAAACTGCTGACGGCCCGTGTGCAGGACAAGACCGCGACTGATGCCGAGCGACTGCTGCTGGCTCAGGTGAGCCTGGCCTCTGGCAATCTGGCGCAGGCCCGCGAGGTGCTGGACTCTCTGCGCAAGGTTGATGACAAAGTCGTGGCCGACCGTTCAAGGATCATGTGGGACGAGGTGGAACTGCGTTCCGGCCGTGCCGAACCTGCGCTGGCAGACCTAACCTCCTCTGATCATCCACTGGATGCCAAGGCCCGGCTGCTGCTGGCCGAGGGTCTGGTGGATCAAAACCGCATCACTGAAGCGCAGGGAGAGCTTCGGGAACTCGTAAGCAGCACGGAGGGCGGTGAGCGGGTACACCATGCCGCCTCAGTTCTGCTGGCGGAGTCCTGGTTCCGCCAGGGCAATGCGGCCCAGGCTGTGGAAGGACTCGTGCAATTTCTGGACAACACGGCTGAGAGCGATTTGTGGAGCGGTGCCTTTGACCTGCTGGCTCGTTGCCTGAATGAGGTGACTGGAAGCCTGCCTCCGGATGCCACGCTGCGCTGGATCACCGAGGGCAATGCCGCGCAGAAAGCCGCCCTGACATCGCCAGCCACGACCTCGACCTTCCAGGGTCACGCCATGCTGCTGATGGCACGCTGGCTGGTGGCCCAGAAGCGTGAGGACGAGTCTCTCGGTCTGCTTGAAGCACTCATCCAGGTCCACTCCGGGCATCCGCAGTCCAATGAGGCCATGCAACTGGCTCTGGAAACCTACAGCACCCGCAAGGCGGATGAACGGGTGGCCGTGCTGACGGAGATGTGGAAGCGCCGCTTTGGCAACCAAGGCTCCGCCATGGTGGAGTTCGTCACCGCAGGCACGGCCTATGCCCGTGGCGATTACGCGCGCAGCGCGCAGATTTTTCAAAACGCTGCCAATCTGGCCGCGACCCTGGCTGAGCGGCGCTCTGCTCTCTACAACGCCGGCGTGGCCGCGCTGCACGGCGGTGAAATGCTCTTGTATCAAAATTTGCTAGGCCAGCTGCAGGTGGTCAGCGGTGATGCGGCGGTGGCATCTAAAGATGGTTCGGCGGACCTGGAGTTGGACAAGGCGCTGGAGGCTGCTGCGAAGGATAAAAGCGAGGCCGAGGCGGAACTTCGCGGCTTCATGGAAAAGCACAGCCAGCATCCGCGTTTGTTTGAGGCCCAGATGGCGCTGGCCGAACTGCTTTTGCTGCGTGTGCCCACGGATTTCGCCGGCGTGGACCGCGTGCTGGCCGCGGTGGAGTCCTCCCAGGCCCTGACGGAACGTCAGCGCGAACGGCTCGTCATGACGCAACTCTGGCGTCTGGATCGTGCAGGCAGGCTGAAGGAACTGACGGAGGCCGGAAGTGCCTTCATCAAGGCCTGGCCAGCCACCCCCCAGACCGCGCTGGTGCGCATGAAGATGGCAGATGCGTTTTTCAGGCTGGAGAACTTTGCTGCGGCGCGCACCGAATTTGAACTGGTGGCCAAGGAAGCCGCGAGCTCCTCCTACGCGGACACAGCGCTGTATTTCGCAGGCATGTCAGCGCTGTCCATGATGAGTGATGAAGGCCGTGAGACGGCGATCGACCTCTGGCAGGAGCTGGCGGAGCGCGGCGGGCCGCTCAGCATCCCGGCACGACAGCAGCAGGCCATGGCTCTGCGGAGATCCGGCAAGGAGGCGGAGGCGCTGAAGCTTGTGGACATCCTGCTTGGGGAACCCAAGCTCCCGAAAGCTCTCCGCCGCTCCATGATGTGTGAAAAGGCAGAGATTCTGATGCTGCTAGGCAAGACAGATGCCGCTTCCCTGACGGCGGCCATCAAGGTGCTGCAGGATCTGATCCGCGAGCCTGACCTGTCCTTCGACTGGCGCGCGCGTGCGGGCTATACGCTGGCCGTGGCGTTGCAGTCTTCCGGCCAGGTGACGGAGGCACTGGAAGCCTGCTATGACGTGGTAGGGGCCGATGGTTTCACAGGGCCGGCAGATCCTGCAGAGTTTCGCTGGTACTACCGCGCTGGATTTTTCGGCATCGATCTCATGGAAAGTACCAAGCAGTGGGAGGCCGCTGCCCGTCTGGCCGAAAAACTAGCCGTCAGTTCTGGAGACCGGGCTGCTGAAGCCAAGGAACGAGCCACGAAAATCCGCCTGGAGCATTTCCTGTGGGACGGCAAGTGACAGAGGCATTGACATCACTGGGGCAGTTTTTACACTCCGTCATCATTTCAGGAAATCAACAGCACCCAGGAAACGCGGAGGTCATCAACGCATGAGGAACGAAGAATACGAAGAACAGCCGAGACGCGGCACGCCGGCGCTACACTCGGAAAAGATCATGACGGATCGGAAGATCTTCTTTCTGGATCTGAAGGAAAATGAGCGCGGACGAGTGATCAAGATCACCGAGGACGTGCGCGGACGCCGTGACACCATCATGCTGCCCGTGGAGGCTGCGGATGAGTTTCTCGATGCCCTGCAGCGCATCCTGGAGATGGAACGCGACCTGCCTCCCATCAACAAACTGGCCTGATTCCTTTCGGGCCGCTCACCGTGCACAAAACACTGCCAGCCATCTGATGGCAGCTGCTACCACGACCTCTGGTTGGCTGGCCGGGTTTTCATCCATTCAAGACGGAGGCCCAAAAGAGCCACTTTGAGGCGAGCATGCGCCAGGGATCCAGAGGGGTTGGATTCACGCTCCCCGTAACACAAGGGCGCAAGAACTCTGGTCTAGCGTGGGCTTCCGCCGCCACCGCACAAAAGTATTTCCAAGTTGTGACGGATCTTGCTCCCAGCCGCTAGTAGCGCAAAAGCTTCCGTAACTCCGACGCGATGCTCGAGGTCGTCGGACGATGGCTTTTCCAAAGGTTCGGGTGATAAGGAATCGGCGTGTCTTTGGAGTTAAGACGCCGCGGCGGCGCATCCAGCAGATGGAAAGCCTCGCTCGCCACGCGGGCGATCACCTCGGACGTCACACCGCCCCAGGGGAAAGCCTCACCCACCACCAGTAGACGGCCAGTGCGCGCCACGGAAGCCAGGATCGTGTCTGTATCCATCGGCTTCACTGAGCGCAGATCGACCACCTCCACCTCATAGCCATCCAGCCGCAGCTCTTCGGCGGCACGCAGGGACTCATGCAGCATGGCGCTATACGTCACCACCGTCGCATCGCGCCCCGGCCGCGCGATGCGCGCCTTGCCGATCGGCATGGACTGGCCGAAATCCTCCGCCTTCAGGTGGTAGTAGAGAAACTTGTGCTCGCAGAAGATGACCGGGTCTTCCAGCTTCACACTGTCCAGCAGCATCCAGTAGGCATCCTCCACGGTCGCTGGTGTCAGGATGACCAGACCGGGATAATGCGCATAGATGCTCTCCATGCTCTGGCTGTGAAAGGGGCCGCTGCCTGGAGTGCCGCCGGAAGGCAGGCGGATGGTGATAGGGCAGGGGGTGTTCGTGCGCCAGTAGAGTGTCGCCGCCTGGTTCACGATCTGGTTGAAGCCCACGGAGGAGAAATCCGCGAACTGCATCTCCACGATCGGCCGCGCGCCTTCCACGGCCGCGCCGATGGCCATGCCGATCATCGCGTCCTCGCTGATGGGGGCATCAAACACGCGTCCTGGGAACTCACGCCCCAGGTTCTTTGTGGCTTTAAACGCTCCGCCAAACGCGCCGATGTCCTGCCCGTAGAGAAACACATTCGGGTTCGCTCTCAGGGCCTCGTATTGGGCTTCGCGGATGGCTTCCAGGTACGTGATGCTGCTCATTCTTCCTGTCCCTCCACCAGCGATGCCGTCGACAGCGCCTGCCAGTTTTCACGATAGGGATCCGGGGCGGGTTCTTTGGAAACCAGCGTCAGAGCCTGGTCCACCTCACGTTTTGCTTCTTGCTGCATGTCTTGCCATGTTTGGGCAGTGAGCCAGCCGTGCTCCAGGGCCTGTTGCTGCGCCACGGCCAGACAGTCCCGGCCCTCATGCGTATGCTTCTGCAGATCAGGCACGTAAGAGGCGTCATCATGCTCGCCATGGCCGCCCAGCCGGAGCAGTCGTCCCACGACGATCTGCGGCCCCTGGCCAGCGCGCGCCTGTTGAAACGCCTCACGGAAAGTCTTCACGCACTCCAGCAGATCCGTGCCGTCCACACAGTGCCCGGCCACGCCGTATCCTGCTGCACGATCCACCAGATTCTCACAGGCATACTGGCGGGCGGTCGGGGTGGAGTAAGCGTATTGGTTGTTCGCGATGCTCACCACCAGCGGCAGTTTCTCCACCGCGGCCATGTTCATCCCCTCATGAAAAGCGCCGGTCGAGGTGCCACCATCACCGATGCTGGTCGCGCCCACCGTGTCACCCAGCCTGCCTTGCAGCCTCCGGGCAAACAAAGCCCCAGCCACCACGGAAAGCAGGCTCCCCAGATGAGAGATCATCGCCATGTAGCCGATCTTCGGCTGCCCGCGGTGAATGTTGCCATCTCGGCCGCGCATCGGCCCGGTCACCGTGCCGAGGTAGGTGCGCAGGGTGTCGATCACCGGTTCGCCATAGGCGATCCGGCCCGCCTGATCACGAATCAGCGGACCATAGATATCCTTTCCCCAGCGCAGATGGATGCCGGACGCCGCGCTGAAAGCCTCCTGCCCGCGCCCCAGATACACGCCCCCGACGATGCGGCCACCAGACCGGTAGAGACTGCCCAGCTTCTCCTCTAAAGTGCGGGAAAGCACCATGCTGCGCAAAGCCTTCAAAAAGTCCTCTCGGTAGTGTGCGAGAGGATCGGCGGCTGTGGAGGTTTTGGAAGCGGCGGAAGGCACGGCAAATTCGGAAAGCAATCCGGCCTCCAAGAAACCACGGATACCGGACATCGAGCAAATGCTTTCACACTCCCTCCCGGATGTCCAGAGAGGAATCACTCCCTTATCCCCTAAACGAGCCGCATCCCTGAGATTCCCAGCCCAGCCTCTGCTCGTCAATCGCTCCCCAGCGCCATTTTCTCCGCATCTTCCCTATCCGTTTCCTTTTCATCCCTCCCAGATCTCCCTTTTCCCTAACGCCAGACACCTCTTGCCGGATTTCGAACTGAAGAACTTCCATACAGCGTGGAAAATTGTAATCGCCTCCTCCTGCGTCCGTCGCTTAAATCCCGGTCAATTCAGCCGAACTCCCGAACGTGTTTGAACTCTACCAGGCCTCCATTTCGCCGCACCAAATCCTCCTCACGCTACTTCTGGCGCTGGTGGTCTTCTATTGGCTCCTCGTCATCTTAGGTGCGCTGGACTTCGAGACCGACCTCCCCGACGACTTTGGCGATGGGGGCGGAGATGCGGACGGTGGCATCCATCATGGTCACGGCCACGGCGTGAACACTGGTGGTGCCTGGCTGACCGCAGGGCGTTTCTTTGGCTTCTCCCAGGTGCCCATCGCCGTCTGGGGCAGCTTCATGATCCTCTTCATGTGGTTCACCTCGCTCGTGCTGAACCAGGTGTGGAATCCCGATGCCGACACAGGCCGCGCGCTCCTGCTCGTGCTGCCAAATTTCATCATCAGCGCCATTATCACCAAGATCGTCACCATCCCGGTCGCGAAGCTCTTCAAGGCCATGGCAGATGCTGACACCGAGGCCGAGGAAGTCATTGGGCGCACCGGCATCGTCTGCTCCATCGAGGCGGACGAGCGCTACGGCCAGCTTGAGATCAGCGCCATGGGCGTCCCGCTGCTGATCAACGTGCGCACTCTTCCCGGCCAACCAACTTTGCCGAAAGGCACCACCGCCCTGGTCATCTCCGCAGGCCCTGACCACGCCTACTACTTCATCGAACCTCTCAAATCATAAATCAAAAATCGTCAATCATAAATATGCACATCCCACCCCTCGCTGTCCTCCTTGAAGGCAGCATCCTCGTCGGAGTCATCGTCATCGGCATCTTCCTCGGGGTGCTCATCCTCTTCTCGCGGTTCTTCCGCAAGGTCACGCAGGGCCAGGCCATCGTCCGGAACGGCATTGGCGGCACCAAGGTCTCCTTCAATGGCATGATCGTCATCCCCGTGGCGCATCAGGCGGAGTACATGGACATCTCCGTGAAGCGCATCGAGATCGAGCGTAAGGCCAATGAAGGCCTGATCTGTAAAGACAATCTGCGCGCTGACATCAAGGTCGCCTTCTTCGTCCGTGTGAACAAAACCCCGGAGGACGTCCTCCGCGTCGCCCAGAGCATCGGCTGTGCCCGCGCCAGTGCGGTGGATACCATCCGCGTGCTGTTTGATGCAAAGTTCTCCGAGGCGCTGAAGACTGTCGGCAAGCGCTTCGACTTTGTGCAGCTTTACAATGAGCGTGATCATTTCAAAAGCGAGATTCTCAAGGTCATCGGCACCGATCTGAACGGCTTCACGCTGGACGACTGCGCCATCGACTTCCTTGAGCAGACACGCCTCGAAAACCTCGACCCCGACAACATCCTCGACGCTGAAGGCATCAAGAAAATCACCGAGCTCACCGCCGCCCAAGCCAAGCTTTCCAACAACATTCAGCGCGACAAGGAAAAGGTCATCAAGCAGCAGGACGTGCAGGCCCGCGAGGCCATCCTGGAACTGGAGCGCCAGCTCGCCGAGACCGAGTCCAAGCAGAAGCGTGATGTCGAAAGCGTGCGTGCCCGTGAGCAGGCTGAAACCTTGAAAGTGCAGGAAGAGGAGCGCCTGAAATCCGAGCGCGCCCGCATCACCTCGGACGAGGAAATCGCCGTCGCCACGCAGAACAAAGAGCGCCAAGTCCTCGTGGCCCAGCGCAGCAAGGAACGCACGGATGCGGTCGAGATCGAGCGCGTCACCCGTGATCGCGACCTCGAGATCATCGAGCGCGAGCGCATCACCACACTCAAGAGCATCGAGAAGGAAAAGGCGGTCGAAATCGAGAAGAAGAACATCCAGGAGGTCATCAAGGACCGCGTCGCCCTGGAGAAGACCGTGGTCGTCGAGCAGCAGAAGATGAAGGACACCGAGGCCTTTGCCACGGCTGATCGTGAGAAGCAGGTGGCCCTGACCAACGCGGAGAAAAACGCGCAGGAGCAGCTCATTCAAAAGATCAAGGAAGCCGAAGCCGCGAAGCAGGCCGCCCAGCTCGCTGCCGAGCAGGCCGCCTTCACTTCCATCAAGGCTGCCGAGGCTGCCAAACAGTCCGCCGAGTTGCACGCTCAGGAGATCCTCACGCTTGCCGAGGCACGCCAGGAATCCGCCGCCAAGGATGCCTCCGCCGAGAAGTCTCTCGCTGAAGGCAGAACCGCCAGTTCCGCCGCCATCGGGCTCGGTGAGGCGCAGGTCTTGCTCGCCAAGGCCGATGCCTCGCAGAGACAGGGCACCGTGGATGCCGAGGTCACGCAGCTCAAGCTCGCTGCCGAAGCCGATGGCATCACGAAGAAAGCGCAGGCCATGAAGCTGCTCGAAAACGCCGGTCGCGAGCATGAGGAGTTCAAGCTCAACCTTGAGAAGGACAAGGCCATCGCCCTCGCCGAGATCCACATCCAGAAGGACATCGCCGCCGCCCAGGCCGGGGTCCTTGGAGAAGCCATGAAGTCCGCCAAGATCGAGATCGTCGGCGGAGAAACCCAGTTCTTCGACAAGATCACCAACGCCATCGGCAATGCCCGCGCCATCGACCGCATGGTCGAAGGCAGCCGCACGCTCACGGATGTGAAGGAGACTTTCTTCAATGGTGATCCCGACTACTTCAAAGCCCAGCTCAAGACCATCATCGACCAGTTTGGCCTAACCAGTGAAGATACCAAGAACCTCACCCTCAGCGCCCTGTTTGCCAAATTGATCGGCCTCAACCCCGATGCCAGCACTGTGAACAAGCTCACCGGCATGATCGGCGCCGCCTCCAGGTTCGGCCTCACCGAGCAAACCGTCGCCGGCCTCCTCACCTCGAAGGCGGTGAAGAAGTAAGTCACTCCCTCAAATGTTATCAAAGCTTAAAGCCTGCGTTCAGCAGTTTTTATCTGAAAGACCGCACAAGGCGGGTGAGACCGTTCAATTCGGCTGGTTCTGGTTTCGCATCGTCGAAGCGGGTTCTCCGCCGGAGATCGAAACCTTGGACATGAAAGGCATGGCTTCATTCACGACTGATTTTCATGAAGCTGAGCGCGTTCATCAGGAGCAGTGCCGGATGGTGACTGCCAATGGGGTCGAGGCTGATGATTCCATCACCTTGATGCACAGCGCTTTGGTATCGAAGAACTACAGGCCTGGCGTTTCTGATGCCTTCTTGAAGCATGATGAGCCCTCCGGAGGCATCGATAGTGGATGGTATGTGGGCATCTACGATGACCCCCTGGATATGGATGATCCGGACTCCTTCCACCGTCAGTCACTCTATGAACTGACCATCCATGACATGCGCATGGCTCGCTACTGGACTCTGCCTCAAGCTTTCCTGGTTCACCTGGACACCAGCGTCGTAGACGATTTGAGGGAATGAGCCTCCAGCCCTGGAACACTATGGCCATCGCCGCTCCATCCGCCCACAGCACGACCTCCTCACCCGAGATTGTGCATCGGGAAATCGTGGTCTTGCTTCCCGATCAGGAGCCGGAGCATTGGAAAAAAGTGAAGTGGGGCACAACCACAAGAGTCGTCTGGACCGTGATCTCCGTGGTGCTTCATCTCGTGGGCGCATTCTCGGTCTCCGGATGGATTGCCTTCTTCATCCTTTTGCATCTGGTCTTGTCCATCACCTCCATCTGGCGAGACACCCATGGCTGAAACTCTTTCATCGTCGAACCCCGAAGGGGTTCCGAACCTTTATACCGTGTTGAATGGCTGACCCCGCCCCATCTCCCCTCCAGGCCCCGTCCCAGCTCGAAGCTGGCGCTTACGAAGTCATCCGTCAGCGCCTCGCCAAACACGGCGGCGAGCTCCAGCGCCGTCTCGAATTGCTGAACAACGACCGCAAGGCCGAGTTCGGCGGCATCGAGACCGCCCTGCTCGCCACCACGCGCCTCACCACGGACAACAACTGCGTTCCGCGTGACATGGCCGCCATCGGCCCGAAACGCTTTTTGTTCGGCTACAACGTCCACCTCGGCCTGCGGACGACGATGAAGATCGAGGACGTCTTCTCGGCCTACGACTACCAGGAGGGCGACAATAGCTTCCACACGAACAAGCAGAACCTGCTCGGCGATCCGCAGTTCGCGGAGGATTTCGCTTATCTCTACAGTTACTACAAGCACGCCACCTTCCTCAAGTTCCACCGCATCGGCCCGCACCTTTACATGGGTTTCCAGGTCGGACAGCGCGCCACCGAAGTCAAAACCTTCAAATGGCTCGTCGATGACGAGGCGGGCACGCTCAAATACCTCGGCAATCGAAGCGATCACGAGTTCGTCTTCCCCACGCCGCAGGAGTTTGCGTGGAAGAGGGCCACGCGGGACATGTATCGCCACGGCGTGCATCCGCACATCAGCATCGAGGACCGCGTGTTTGTGGAGACCATCGGCGGAGATCTCACCGTCAAGGTGGAGAACAACACCGAGACCGGGCGCGGCATCTACAACGAGCCGGTCGACAACAAGGACCAGACGCTCGATGACGCGGAGGTGCACTACGCCATCGTCGGCAATCTCGTGCTGATGAAGGTGCTGCCGTATCAGGAGAAGCTGTGGCGCCATCTCGTGTTCAACGAGCGCACCCGCGAGGCTCATCGCATTGACAGCATCGCCGAGAGCTGCGTGCTGCTGCCGGATGATCACGGCATCCTTTTCCCGCATGGTTATGTGCTGCAGACCGGCGAGGTGCGCCGCTTTGACACGGGCCTGCCGCCCATGCGTTTTGAGAAGCGCATCTCCGCCGCGAATGGTGAGGACACGCTCTACGTCTTCAGCCATCTGGAAAGCGGCTCCTACCTGCTGCTCAGCTACAATCTCATCACGCAGACCATCGCCACGCCGCAGCCCTGCCACGGCTTCAGCCTCTTCCCCACTGGCGAGCTCATCCTCTTTGATGCTGATGCCGAGCCGCGCAAGCACCACGTGGTGCAGGTCTGGCGCACGCCCTTTCTCACCGCTGATGTCAGCGAGGCCAAGGCCGCGCAGACCTTTCTCAGCAAAATTGGTAATGCCGAAATCGTCCGTGCCATGGCCGAGGCACGAGGTGTGCTCACCTTGCTCGCCAAGGATGATTCCTTCTCCGGCCTCTATGTCGAACTCGTTCGCACCTGCGGTGACATCGCCGATAGTTACTTTTGGGTAGGCAATGCCGAGGCGCATGACCTCAAGAGCGCACTGCTGGAGATCAAGACCACTGCTGAAGCCGCTCTGGCCGAGTTTGAAAAAGTGCGGCGCATGCGCAAGACCGCCGCGGAGCAGACCACGGCTCTTCAAGAGAAGGTGCAGAAAGCGCTCGGCTCCGCTGCGAACACCGATCCCTCGGACATCCTCGGCTTTGTCCAGCTTCTCACGACTCTGCGGGAGCTGCGCGGCCAGGCCATCTCATTACGCGATGTTCGTTATACCGATGCGGCCACCATCGACCAGATGGACAAGTCTCTGGCCGAAGGCACAGACAAGCTCAGCGCCAAGTGCGTGACCTTCCTGCTCAAGCCGGAAGCACTCGATCCTTACCGCAAGCAGATCACCGAGCAGCAGGCCCGCGTGCCGAACCTAGCGAAAGTTACTGAAGCTCAAGAGGTCGAGGAAGCCCTCGCGAGATCCAGCAACGAGCTGGAGATGCTCACCGCCATCGTCAGCGGCCTGAAGATCCAGGATGCCACCGAGACCACGCGCATCATCGAGGGCATCTCCACGCTCTTTGCCCAGCTCAACCAGGTGCGCAGCGTCCTGCGCAACCGCCGCAATGACCTCGCGAAATCTGAAGGCGCCGCGCAGTTTCAGGCGCAGCTCAGTTTGCTCAGCCAGAGCGTGCTGAACTACCTCGAGGTGGCCACCACGCCGGAGAAGTGTGATGAGTCCCTCACCCGCGTGCTGGTGCAGATCGAGGAGATGGAGACCCGCTTCTCCGACTTCGATGACTATGCGGCCGAGCTCATCAAGAAGCGCGAGGAGGTGCAGACCGCCTTTGAGTCCCGCCGGCAGAACCTCAAGGATGTCCTGAACCGCCGCTGCAACAGCCTCGGCCAGTCCGCCGAGCGCATCCTCGGCAGCATCCGCAACCGCCTAACCACCTTTGCCAAGCCTGAGGTGGTCCATGCCTGGCTGGCGGCCGATGCCATGGTGGCGAAGCTGCGCGACCTCCTCGATGAACTCCGCAAACTCGGCGACAGCGTCCGCGCGGATGAGCTCTCCACACGCCTCAAGACCGTCCAGCAGGATTCGCTGAAGCAGATTCGTGACAAGGCCGAGATCTTCGTCGGTGGCGGAGACCTCATCAAATTTGGCCAGCACCAGTTCAGCGTGAACAAGCAGCCGCTGGAACTGACCATCCTCCCACGCGATGGCGGTCTCGCCTTCCACCTCACCGGCACACGTTTCTTTGAAAAGGTCGTCAATGCCGAGCTGGAAACCCAGCGCAGCGTCTGGGATCAGGCCGTCGTTTCAGAGAACAATGAAGTTTACCGCGCCGAATACCTGGCCTGGCAGATGCACAAATCTGGCGCGGGTGATGACGTCGCCGCCTTCATGTCCCAGCGCTATCATGAAGGCTACACCAAGGGTGTGCATGACCACGATGCCGCTCTCATCCTGAAACCGCTGCGTGAGATGGAGCAGGCGCTCGGCCTTCTCCGCCACTCTCCCGCCGCCCGTGGTTGCGCCAGGCTCTTCTGGCACGCCTGGCCTGAGGATTCTGACAAGAAATCCCTCACCGCCCGCATGCAGTCGAAAGGGCGGATGAAGGAGTTGTTAGGCGCTTCTAGCACCGACGTGCCGCGTTCGCTCCTGGACTTTGTGGAGCGCGAGTGTCCTCACTCGCAGGCCGGTGACTTGCGGGTGAGGACACCCGCACTCCAGATCGCCGCCTGTCTCATCGACGAGCTCCAGTCCAAGCATCCGTTTTCACGCTCCGCTGCTGCGATTGATCTCCTGCGCTCTTTCCGCAAGGAGCTCACCGCCAAGCGCGCCACCAAGGATTTTGAAGACACGCTTGAAGCCCTTTCGTCCGAGTCCTGGCTGGCCTTCGAGATCGCTCTTGAATGGCTGGCGGCGCTCCATCCTTCCGCCGACCGCGGCGTGATCATCGAGACCGCTGCCATGGTGGTCGTCAAGGACACACCGCCCGCCGCCACACCTACTGAGCCGCCTTCACAAGCCACCATCACTGGCCTGACCGGTAATCACTCACGCATCAGCGAGGCGAAACTCGAGCTCGACTACCATGAGTTCACCACGCGCCTCCAGCGTTATGAAAGGGAAGTCGTGCCTGCCTTTGAAGCCTTCCAGCAGCTCAAGCATCACCTCGGCGAGACCCGGCGGAAGGATCTGCGTCTGGATCAGTTCAAGGCTGGTGTGCTCAGCTCCTTCGTGCGCAACCGCCTGATCGATCAAGTGTATCTGCCGCTCATCGGCGCGAACCTCGCGAAGCAGCTCGGTGCTGCGGGCAAGGACACACGCACGGATCGCATGGGCCTGCTGCTGCTCATCTCCCCGCCCGGCTACGGCAAGACCACGCTCATGGAGTATGTGGCGAGCCGTCTCGGGATCACGCTGGTGAAGATCAATGGCCCTGCGCTCGGCCATCAAGTGACCTCACTTGATCCTTCCGAAGCGAAAAACGCCAGTGCCCGCGAGGAAATCGAGAAGCTCAACCTCGCCTTTGAGATGGGTGACAACGTGATGATCTATCTGGATGACATCCAGCACACGAACCCTGAGTTCCTGCAAAAGTTCATCCCGCTCTGCGACGGCACCCGCAAGATCGAAGGCGTGTTCCAGGGCGAGGCCAAGACCTATGATCTGCGCGGCCGCAAGGTCGCCGTGGTCATGGCGGGCAATCCCTACACCGAAGTCGGCGGCAAGTTCCAGGTGCCTGACATGCTCGCGAACCGGGCCGACACCTACAACCTCGGCGATATCCTCGGCGGCCATCAGGAAGCCTTCAAGGACAGCTACATCGAGAACGGCCTAACGAGTAATTCGACTCTCTCACGCATTGCCGCGCGCAGTCATGCGGACGCGCTGGCCGTTTTGAAGATCGCCCAGACCCAAAGCCGCGAAGGCATCGAGTTTGAGGGCAGCTTCAGCGCGGAGGAGATCAATGACGCCGTCGTCGTCATGGAGAAGCTGCTGCATGTGCGCGAGATCATCCTGCGCGTGAACCAGGAGTATGTCCGCAGTGCCGCCACTGAGGACGCCTACCGCACCGAGCCGCCCTTCAAGCTCCAGGGTAGCTACCGGAACATGAACAAGATCGCCGAGAAGATCCTGCCGCTCATGACGGATGCCGAGGTGGCCACCCTCATCGCCGATCATTACCGCGGCGAGGCCCAGACCCTCAGCAAAGCCGCTGAGGCCAATCTCTTGAAGTGGCGTGAGATCAATGGTCTCGCCACTGAGGCCGACAAGCAGCGCTGGAACGAAATCAAGAGCACCTTCAAGCGCAACCTCCTCACCGGTGGCGCTGGCGAAAACGACCCCATCAACCGCATCACCGGCCACCTGAGCGCCTTCACTGCGGGGCTTGAAAAGATTGAGCAAGCCGTCGCCCAACCAACTTTATCGGACATCACCATCGAGAAGCTCCGAACCATCATCGAAGCCCTCCGCGCCGTCCCTGTGAACGTCGAGATCAAAGTGCAGCCCGTCGAAAAAGAAGTTGCTGGCGAGCCGCCCATCGACATCGCAAGCGAGGTCGAACAACCCACGGCTTCGAAGAAGAAAAAGCCCTGAAGTCGCGAAGCGTCTCGGAGTGCGGTGGCAGAGAGGCACGGGACACCGTGCCTCGTCGACACCGCTATCGAGCGCATATGACGTCTCCCGATTTGAAGGATGCTCTTTGCGCACCTAGCGGTGTCGCGCCTTGGAGCTTGTTACCGTAGTCCGGGACGCTCCGCGACTCCTCCGCTTGTCGTCAACATATCGATCATCACGATTTCTTAATCATCCTTTTCTCGACGTGATGCCGGTCGCCTTGGTAGCTTCGCTTATCCATGAGAAGGCATGCATCCCAACAAAGGCCGTGATTCGCCGTCCTGCATGCGAGTCCTTTTTACAAAGCCTTGACGGACCATCGAACAGAATCGCGCCACTGCTTTCCAACGTCCCGCGCCAGCCAACCCTCCCCCTAACCATGCGTGTCCTGAACTCTTCCCGTGTCGTCTTGGTTCTCCTGGCCCTTTCCGGCCTTGTCTGCGGGCAGCAGCCCGCTCCCGCGCCGACACCAGCACCACCCTCTGTTCGGGCGCAGCCTCCGACTGGGGTGCCACCAGCGACGGTCACACCACCTGCGCCGGTCACGCCGGAACGGGCACATCCCAACGTCATGCCGACGCCTCCACGGCCGACGATACCCGCCGTGAATCCGGCCTTGCCGCCGCAGAGACGCATCCCTCCCGCGCCCGCTATGCCCGCTCAGCCTGCCGCGCCGGTGGATGCGCGTGTGCCGACCATCGAGCGTGAGCGCACGGTGTATGTGCCGTTTGAAGATTTGGAGAAGGTCTTCAAGGATGGCGGCAAGGGGGTCTTCCTGCCTTACCGCGAGTTTCTGGATCTCTGGAACGAGCTCACTTTAAAGCGTGAGAAGGATGACAAGCCGCCGCCAGCGGATGCCGTGCTGGCACGCGCTGAATACACGGGGCGTGTGGAAGGTGAGAGCCTGATCCTGGATGCGAAGATCACGGTCGAGTCCTTTAAAAAAGGCTGGGTGCTGCTGCCGCTGGTGGGGAATGCGCCGGCCATCGGTGAAGCGGAGACGGGCAAGGCCGTGCTGCGCATGAAGGATGGTGGCGCGGATGTGCTGCTGCCGGAAAAGGGCAGCTATGAGCTGGCGCTGAAGATCTATGCGCCCATCAAACGCGCGGACGGGAAGAACCGCGTGACGCTGAATCTGCCGCGCGCCGCGGTGTCCCGCCTGAGCATCGCGGTGCCGGGAGAGGGGCTGGAGTTCACGATGAATCCGGCGGCGGCGTATACCACGCAGGTCGCGGCAGGGCAGACGCAGTTCTCCTGCTTCTTCGGCAGCGGCGGAGCCCAGGAGATCGCCTGGGGTGCGGCGCAGGCGGTGACGCAGATGCAGCCGCTGGTGCTGGCCAGCACAAAGATGACCACGCGCATCGGCGTGGCCTCGGTGAGCACGCAGGCGGACATTGCCTATCGAATTTTGCGTTCACCCGTGGCGGAGCTGCAGATCAAGCTGCCGGCCACGCAGGAGGTGCTGGGCGTGACGGGAGCCGGCATCAAGGAATGGAAGATCAACATGCCTGCGGTCGCGGGGAACCTGGAGCAGGCGCAGAAGACGCTGGTCATCAGCCTGGAGAAACCGGTGCGGGATGACTTAAGCCCAATGCCGTTAAGCAATAATGACTGTACAACATGATTTCTTGGTTAAC
>JAZKCU010000028.1:0-17526 GCA_040387935.1 Verrucomicrobiota bacterium
TTAACCAAGAAATCATGTTGTACAGTCATTATTGCTTAACGGCATTGACGCTAAACCGTTGCCTTCCGCTCCTCGCCTGCCGCGCCTGCACACCAACGAACTCCTCCCGAACGTAGGGCAGGGCTGAGTAGGAACGCATCGCTCTCTCCATGGACTCTACAAATTCAGGCGACATCTCCTGGCTGAACTCCCAGTATGTCTCGACTCGTTGGATCGACCAAGGCTCATCGGAGGCCTCAAAGGAAAGCATCCCCGTCATGTTTAGCGAAGAGAATCTGCCGCGACGAGCCATTTCCTCCCGCATGGCCACCTCCAGATTGTTAAAGTAATCAGTGAGCCTATCCTGCCATCTTCCGATGAAAGCCTGCCACACTGCGGCGGGATTGTCCGGCAGCCAGTTGTCCGAACCATCCAAAGAAAACTCATCGGATGGAATGGAGGTATTCCGAAACAATGGCGGTTGGCCACTGGGCCTATGGTTGAGCCTCAAGGTGTTCCAGTCCTGATAACGGACGAAGCGCGTGGGATTTACATTAGCCTGATATTCGGCTGTAACCGTGCGGCCGGAGCCCGTGCCGCGAGCCTGTAGAATGAGGGCACCACTGCAAAGAGGAACACTTTGAAATCGTTGGTCGTAGTCGAGTTCCTCAATGGGATGTTGGCGAACTAAAAGTTCGCGCCTGCTGCCCTGACGGCCGCCTGTTGGGCGGTTAAAGAACACTGAATACATAGCTGCTGCTTCCCAAGTGTCTCTTGATCGCACATCTCTAGTGGGCGCTCCAAGGAGATGAGCAACCTCATCAAGGTCAGTGGTCTCAGAAAGGTCTTCAAAGGTTCCTAAAGGAAGAATGAACTCAATTTTGTCATGCTTCGCATGAAGGGCATTTACACGGGTTTGAAGGGTAAGAGGAGGAAGGGACATGTATTGTTTGTTCCTTTATTGGATGCTGTTTCTCTCTGTAGAGACAACAGTCCTCTCCCCCCTCCACTTGCAACTGGTTGCAAATATTCGGACAGACAATGTCCGAAATAAAATTGAATGGGGATGCCCCCGACCGAAGTCGAATTCTCACAAAAAGCGGTTCTCAAAAAATGGGGAGTGTCTTTTCTGGATGCCTTCCAACAGTTGGCCCCCAACTGCAACCGGTTGCAATCCAGACGAGTAATTTACCTAACAAACTATTTGAAATAAACAATAACTTATGATAATGTAACTCGTTCATAATCAATGTCAAATGACCTTAATAGAAGGATCGTTTTATGTATTTATCCACGACCGACACGCGGAAGCAAAGCCTTCTCCAGGCACTCCGCAAGAACAGAGGCATCGTATCGACTGCTTGCACTAGCGTGGGCGTTGCGCGGCGCACATTTTACCACTGGCTAGACACTGATCCAGAGTTTAAGCGCTCAGCTCAGGACCTACAGGAAGAGGCCATTGATTTCGTGGAGTCAAAGCTGATGGAGCGCATCGAGGCAGGAGCAGAGCGATCTATCATCTTCTATCTAAAGACCCGTGGAAGGAGGCGTGGCTTTCAGGAAGGCGGCTCCTGTGATGACGGCCTGCTTTCGGATGATGCACTCTCGCGTCTGGGCAGTCCCTACAAAGGCATGACCTCCCGCTTTGACGCTCACCTGCATGAGCCTGACATCGAGAATGAGGTGTTTGAAGATCAGGAAGGAGTCGATGATTGCTATCTCACTTCCTGACCTCCAAATGCCTATAGTGTGCAATGTGTGCAATAGCGTTTTGAACTCCGTTTTTGCCGCCTTTTAGATGGGATGCATCAGGTAAAACAGCGTCTTTTTCGCCCCTTCATTTTTTCAGCCCCACCTATCAAATAGCGTCTTTCTATCATGGATGCCCTGGACTCTATCTTCCGCCCAGATGCTATACCCCTTGGGCCTAAGGAGTGGCTGATACTGCCCAAGCCTGGTTACGGCGAAGCTAGCAGGATGGCTCTCACTGACCTGACGTCTGTAAAGTGTGGCGCCTTGTCTCTACATACGGACGGCGGTGAAGCCTTTCATGTGCGCGGCGTCAGTAAGCAGCAAATCGTGACGGTGTTTGCTGTGCTAAGGGATTACAACCTCAGGCAGTAAAAGCGGCTTTGACTCGCTGAACCGTGCTCATGCCCTTTCCCGCTAGCTTTGCAGTATTTCTGACTGACTGCCCTCCTTTCAGGAAACGCACAATGTCCCGGTGTTTGGCTAATAGCTCAGAGCGTTCCAGAGTGCTGCCTTCCGGGCGACCCAATCTGCGGCCTTTGCGGCGGGCTTCGTCCAGGCCCGATTTGATTCGCGTTGATAGCGTCTCTACTTCATTCCGTGCCATCTTGGCCAATAGCGCCAGCATCATGGAAGCCGCAGGGTTGCGCTTGCCGCTTTCTAGCAGCGTCTCGACCCCTTGAGCGTGCCAGTAAAGCGAGACGCCTTTCTCCTCCAGACTTTCAACGAAGCGATGAACGACGCTGTTCTTTCTCGCCAATCGGGAGACCTCATGAACAAGCACCTTTTTCACTTTCCCCGCTTCGGCCAGTTCCTCCACTTGCCGAAGTCCGTGTCGCTCTTCGTCGCTAGCGCGGCCCGAGACGGTTTCCTCACAAGTCGCTATCACGTCATAGCCCTTCTTGGCCGCATAGGCGCGGAGTTCGGAAACCTGTCGGTCTGTCTCCTGCTTGGCGGTTGAGACGCGAACAAGGATTGCAACAGGAACGAGTGGGCTTGCTTTCATGCCCGGTCATCATCGGAACTGTATTCAATTAATCAAGTGTTTATTTGAATACATTTAGACGCCTGGCTTTTGGGGGCGATACCCTGCGCAACGAGTGACTGAAAGCGGCTAACGATTATTTAAATACACCTGCACCCTCAATGAGCAGGCATCACTTCCCCATACATCTCGGTGAAGTGCCACTTGCCGCCTTCTTTCTCTGCGGCGACCTGCAAAACTGTATTTTCTCGCCACTTGCCCGTGATTTCAGTTCCTACTACACCGCAAGTAACGCGGGGGATGGCCTCGCCGGGCCGCCGATCATGCGTTTCAATGGCCTTATACCGATAGGCCCCCCCTTTAATACGCAAAACGAAACGGCCTTCAACGCCGTTTAGCCGCATTGCAGTGCTGACCTTTTCAGGCTCAAACTGAGCGTTGCCTGTCTTCTGAAACTCAATCACATGTTCAGTGACAGCCGCATCACCTTCCGTCCCTCGGAAAATTAAGGTGAAGCCATCAAGATTTGGCGACCTCTTACACATCTCAAACGCATTTGCTGCTTCCGCTTGGAGCGAGTCTTCATCGATCCGAAGGGGCTGTGGGCGGGCCTTGGCGCAAAGCCATGTTTCCTCTGAAAGCTTCCACATACTGCCCCACTCATTAACACTGGGGCTGATCGCCCATTTACCTTTAACTCTTTGGACCCAATACGCAGCAACAATATTGTCACTGCCTCCCATGAAAAATACCCCCACTTGCGAATCCTGATACTGGTCGGCGGGTTCACGCCATTTTCCATCCAGTTGCTTAATCGCAGGAGAGAAAAGAGAAACTGACTTCCGTGATGCGGCCTGTATCTGCGTTGCTAATACCTTGGATGGGACTAGCGGCCCAGGACCACTTTGATTTGTTTGAGCCAAAGCTGTAGCAGGAACGGCTGTAGCATATGCTACCCTAACAGCATCCGCCTTTATTGCCGCAATGCCTCGGAATTCGATCCCATTCAACTGGTCTGCTATAGTAAGCGGGTAGGAATCAGGAGTTCCCATTACAAAGCGCGGAAACATCCACTCTATCACCCCCCAACGCTGGCCAATCGCCACATCAAAAAGGATAGTCGAGTCGGTGACAGTTTTGACTTTTCCGCTGAAAAATCGTGCAAATGTCGTCTTTGCTTCGTCTTGAAATGGCACCGAGGGAGCAAGGGGTTCTTCCAACTTCACGGGTTGCGGGGGCTGATAATCCGTGGATGAGGGGGGTAGGGTGCCTCCAGGCTTGGCCGCCGAGGATGTATCAGCGGAAGGCATTTCTGCTTTTGCTATCGGGAGGGAAAGGAACATGGTGCCAGCGATGGTGGTCAGAACGTTCCGAATGCTCAAGTGACGCTTGGATGCTAAACCTGCGGCTAAGTAATCTTGCATGGCTATATGGCTTGTAGGACACCTTTGGAACGGCGTAGCCAGGTGAGCCGGAAGGTTAGTAAGCCGCACATAGACGACCCCATGCCCTTTTACCCTCCGGCTTGCCGCAGGGCTGGACATATGAGCATGGCCCCCGGCTCGTATGAGCTGAGGGTGTCGAATGCGGCCAACACCGAGCCGCTATGTGCGAGGTTACTACGCCCCGATTCAGCGGATGCCGAATGGTTGAATCTTATCAAAGTCTCTCGGTGTGTAAAGCAATCTAAACCGCCATTGGGTGACCAGGAGGATAAACAGTGTGCCTCACCCTCGGCTTAACCTCGTTCGGTTTCACCGCCTTTGGCATGAGATGCGTGAGGTCCAATCCTTGATATTCGACTTTAGCCAGTTCATCACGAAGCACTGACAGCGCGAAGCCATCTCCATAAAGACGACCAGTGCCACCTTCGGTCTTCCATCGGCCCAGCCTGTCGGCTACCTCCGCATGAATCATAGCGCGCCGAGTAGCGTCTCTGAATGCGTGCCGGAATGAGTGGAATGTGCTTTTGGTCCCGAGTCCTTCAGCTTCGAATGTATGCTCCAAGAACCTTCCAAACCATTTGGAGAAAGGAGTCGAAAAGAGGCCTTGAGGATTGCGCGGCAGTTCAGGAAAGAGATTTGTTCCGTCGCCGGCCTTCTTACGTTCCTTCACGAAGTCCAAAAAGCCTAGGCTGATGATCGTGGGATGAACGGGAACGAAGGTCTTGCTGGTCTTGTTCTTGACCCTTTTACCTTTGCCGTCGCCGTCCGCATCCTCAGATTCATCGGTGATCCAGATAACAGGAACGCTGTCCTTTTCAGAGACGTCGCCGATTTCTAATTGGCAGGCTTCATTTAACCGGAAGCCTTGGAACAAGGCCAACAATGGCACCCAGAAGCGTCCTCTTCTAGGCACGTTCGGCCCTAACTTTTGCCAGCCCTCCATGTCACCTATGCAGCCAGTGTAGAGCGGGGCTTTAAAGATGATTTTCAGTTCGGATATTGTGAAGGATGGCCGTTCGGACTTCTCATCTACCACATAGCGGCTGGAGATGGGCCGGATGTTGGCTGGGTTGTTCTGCACCATGCCCATATCTCTCCCGTGCTCCCATATTGTCACGACTCGGCCGTGATACATGTTTCGAGTTTTAGGGGCGAGGATTCGTGGCGGATTTTGGGCAGCCTCGAGGGCAGCGGCAGCAGCGAGCGTTTTGCCGGGATAGCGCTGCTGGCAATTCACCGGAATCGTGTCCACAAAGTCGAAGAATGTGACCATCTCTTTCTGAGTGATCTTCGCCAATGGGGTCTGCTCGCCGAAGTGCTCACGCAAAGCACGGAAGACAGGGATGTTTGCATTGTGAGTGCTCTCTGAAACTCCTTTAGCTCTCTGAGCTTTGTCGAAGTCCTTCAGCAACTCGCCCAGGGTGGCACCTGCGCCCAAGTCAGGAAGGGGAGAGCTTGAGTAGTAGCCGTGAAACTGGGGATCAAACTCTGTGGGGATGCCTCTCTCGAGGTGATGAGAAAGCCTCCGAAGATCCTCCACGATAGCGGCCTTGTAGCCGCGCAGCAGTGCAATGAAGGAATCTGACTCCTTTGGTAGCTTCTCCAGTCCATAAACTTTGAGGTCCTTCCGCAACAGGGCCTCGACATCAGGCTCTTGAAAGCGGCTGTCTTTGCCTTCATAGGCCGCGATCTCATCTTGCAAATCGTGGAGCCTCTCAAGTCGATCCTCTTTAGACTCGCTCCGTGTCGCTTCAATGGTTTCCGCCGAATACTTTTGGCTCTCGATGAATCCCCTCAGGACAATGGCCCTGATGCGCTCGTCATTCAGCATTCCCGCCGCGCCGGTTGGGGCGGCCTGGGGCAGAGAGGCTTTGCAACCGGTTGCAAGTAGAGCCTTGGTGCGTTCTAAGCCTCGACCTAGCTTGAGTTCCTGCCGCCGCTTCTCAAGCTCCGCTGTCCAGATTGCGGTGTGGGTTGCGACCAGTCCGCAGGCGGCTCGATAGTCGCTAGTTTCGAGACTGAATTTGACCTCATGCTTTTGAGGCTTGCCATTCACCATGACGACCGAGCCTGCCCGACGTAATTCGCGGGGGAATGACATCCTGAAATAGAAGACGCTTCCGCGTCTCCAAAGGTGCTCTTTGGCAGGCATGGGATCTAGAAGTGCTGTATCAGTTTGCTGTAGCACTTTGCCCATAAGTCCTTCTATTTTGCCTGCGTAGCGTTGATTTTCAAGCTTTAACGCGAAGAATGGCGGACAGGGAGGGATTCGAACCCTCGGAACGTTTTACCGTTCATACGCTTTCCAGGCGTACCCGATCGACCACTCTGGCACCTGTCCGTTGTCGCTTTTACGCCGCTGCTGGTCGGGGCAGCGGGCCGCGATAGTGCTGTGGGCGATGGATTCCCGCAAGCTGATTTTCACAAACTTCAAAGCTTCCCGTATCTTTTGGATTAGCCGGGGTGATTCAGGGCTTGTCACACCCCGGCTTTCCAGATCGGATCGTTGCTTACTTGCCTGGAAGCGCTGGCATCTTCATTTCCTGATAGCCTTCAGGAGCCTTGAAGGCGTCATCAGCCACAGGTTCCTGCTTGGCAGAGACAAGCTCAGCGGTGCTTTTTTTGCCCATGACTTCCATCTCAGACTTCACGACCATGCCCGGAAAGTCACTGTTCTGAGGGACGATCGAGGCCATGGGATTGCCGATGGCCTTCATCATCTTGTCCTGAAGTTCATTTAGAGCCACAGCATCCGGAAAGTTTTTAGCCACCCAGAACTTGCCATTGCCGATTTTGCCAGACCAGGTGTAGATCGTGCAGTCGTGTTCACCGACTTTTTCATTTTTGTCGGTGGCCACAGGTTTGGCGGCAGGTTCGCCACCCAGGGACTGCGCAGCCATGGCCATCATTGCCTTGAGGCTCTCGGGGCTGATCTTCATCATCATCTTCTGCCCATGAATGAACATGACAGTGTCACCGCTGGCGGTATCGAGGATAAGGCTCATTTTGTCCCCCATGTCCATGCGTGACTTGTCGCCTTTGGCCTTGAGCGTCATGGTGGATTCCGCACCGTCAGTGACGACTTTTTGAATAACAACCCAGTCGGCCAGCGCGGCCTGGAAGCTGAGAAGTGCGAGAGCGGGAATGAGGAGGAGTTTTTTCATAGAATTTCGAGGCTAGCCGGAAACAAGTCGTGAGGTCAAGGCGAAGCCCTAGGAGAAAATGTAAAATGTCAGACATCATTGTTTGTGTCAGACCTGGCATCTTAGTGCAGATGTCTCTCCATGGCCCACATTGCACTTCTTCCTTTTGGCAGCGCTGGAGATGTCTTTCCGTTTCTTTGGTTAGGCCGGTTGCTGCAGGCGCGAGGACACCGCGTGACAATGATCGTGGCCTGCATCTTTGAGGAGGTGGTGAGAAGGGCAGGGGTAGAGGTCATTCCACTGGGGGAGGCGAACGTCTTCGAAAAACTGATCGCTGATCCACGCATCTGGAAACTCTACGAGGGCACAAAACTCGTCTTCGAGTTTGCCGGGGAGAGCACAGAAACATTCTTCGCGCCGATCGAGCAGCGACAGGGCACAGGAGATGCCTTTGATCTGATGCTCGCTCCCTGCACGGCCTTTGGTGCGAGGCTGGCGAGGGAATCCCTCGGCATTCCGCTGATCAATGTGCATCTGCAGCCCGCGATCATGATCAGCGCGCATGACATGCCGGTGCTGCTGCCGGGCATGCGGCATTTCAACAAGCTGCCTTTGTGGCTGCGCCGCTGGCTGGTGAAGATGCCGAATCCGGCGGACCGGTTCGCTGCCCCCATGGTGGCCAAAGCTTGTGCCAAGCGAGGTATTGCTCCGCCAAAAAGCCTGTGGTGGGACTGGGCGCACTCGCCAGATGGCACCTTGTGTGTGTTTCCAGAGTGGTTCGCTAAACCGCAACCCGACTGGCCTGAAGGCCTGAAGCAGTGGGACTTTCCGCTGGAAGACCTGGCCACGGAGCAGCCCTTGAGCGAGGAGCTGCTGAGCTTCCTCGCGGCGGGCGAGAAGCCCATCATCTTCACGCCGGGCAGTGCGAACGTCCATGCGAAGCGCTTCTTCGAGGTGGCTTTGGCGGCGGTGACTCGGTTGCGGAAGCGCGCTGTGTTTGCCACGAGGAAACTGGATCAACTGCCGCCCAATCTGCCCAGTAGCATCCTGTCCGTCGAGTATGCACCTTTCTCCACCTTGCTGCCGCATGCCGCAGCCTTTGTGCATCACGGTGGCATCGGCACTTTGTCCCAAGGTTTCGCCGCTGGTGTACCGCAACTCATCATGGCCATGGCTCATGACCAGCCGGACAATGCCTGGAGGCTGACGAAACTCGGCGCGGGTCTTGGCCTCACACCACGCAGCTTCACGCCAGAGCGGGTCAGTGGGGCGCTTCGCAGATTGCTTGAGGAGTCCTCTTTCACCCTGGCAGCCCGGCGATGCCAGGAGCTGACGCTGACCCGGCGAGACCCGGTGGAGCTGGCAAGTTGGATTGAGGCACGACTTGCTCTGCGTCTGCCAAGCACGAGTCCGAGAGAAAGCTGTCACAGTGCTGAGCGAGTTGGCTAATCCACCCAAACACGGCGGATTCTTTGCCTCACCTCATCACATCCCAGCTTCCATCCTCATCCCCACATGCCTGAAGAAGAAAAAGAAGCTGGAGCCGGCGAGTCCGTCGGAAAAAGCGTCGGATCATCGGTGGGCGGAACGGCGGGAGGCATGGCCGGGAATGCGGTCGGAAGCGCAGCCGGGAGTGCCATCGGCGGAGCCGTGGGCACGGCGGTGCCAGTCGTCGGAAACGCGGTTGGCGCGGCCGTGGGCAAGCAAGTCGGCGGACAGATCGGCAAGCAGGTGGGCAACCAAGTTGGCTCAGAGGTGGGCGGCGCCGTCGGTGGTGCCGTGGGGGAAGGCGTGGACACAGGTGTCGAAGCCGCCACGGATGCCGTCGGTGAAGCCGCAGGAAAAGCGGGTGGTGACCAGACCTCGACAGGCCTTGGCTCCATGCTGGGCGGCGGTGGTGGAGCAGGTGGCGGCGGTGCCGGAGGGGGAGACATCCTCGGCAGCGTGACCAAACTGGGGGGCGGCGCAGGTGGTGGTGCGGGTGGCGGAGATCTCCTCGGTGGCGTGACCAAGCTGGCAGGTGGTGCGGCTGGCGGTGCCGGTGGTGGCGACATGCTGGGCAGTGTGACTAAACTCGCGGGCGGCGCGGCTGGTGGTGCTGGTGGTGGCGATCTTCTGGGTGGCGTGACCAAACTGGCGGGAGGCGCAGGTGGTGGCGGTGCTGGTGGAGGAGACATCCTCGGCGGCGTGACGAAACTCGCAGGGGGCGCAGCCGGTGGCGCGGGTGGAGGTGACATGCTCGGCAGTGTGACCAAACTCGCGGGTGGCGGTGCTGGCGGGGGCGACATGCTTGGCAGCCTGACGAAACTCGCAGGCGGTGGTGGTGGTGCCGGTGGACTGGGCGGAATGCTCGGCGGAGGAGGTGGTGGCGCTGGTGGAGAAGGTAAAGGTGAGGAAAAAGGTATGGCCGAGGGCATCGGCTCCGGCGTTGGCGGTGCCGTCGGCAAGGGCATCGGCACGGGCGCAGGCAAGGCGATTGGTGGTGCAGTTGGTTCGGCCATTCCCGTGGTCGGCACGGCCATTGGTCAGCAGATCGGCGGACAAATCGGCGGACAGGTGGGCCATCAAGTGGGTTCCCAAGTCGGCGGTGCTGTGGGCAAAGGTGTCGACAATGGCATCAAGACCGTGCGCATGTCTCTCCAGGAAGAAGGCTACAAAATCGGCGGCGGCCAAGGCATGAAGCAGGGCAAGGGCATGAAAGTCTAAATCCAACCATTCACGTTCATGGCACAACACGATCCATCTCAAGAAAAGCAGCCTGAGGGGCTCCAGGCGGCCCCTGCTCCGGAACCCCAGCAGCCAGCGCCAGCCCAACCAGATTTGCAACAAGCAAGAGGTCCGCTGATGGATAGCGTCAAGCCTCCGAGTGTCGTGGATCTGGCTTCCAAGGGACCTGGAGGCATCCAGCCGGGTGGTCCGAGCTTCAATTCACAAGGTCCCGGCGCACCTGCTCAGGCTGGGGCAGACAAGCCCGAGAACAAAGAGGACCCGGACGTGGGGCAGCCGAAAAACGAAGTCGCCAAGCCCTCCGAACACGACGTTCCGCCTCCGACGAATTCTGCGGACCATAAGCCGTACACACCTGCACAAGGCACTCAGGAACCTCAACAAGAGCCGGAAACTCCCGCTCAGGAGGCCGCCCCGGTGAAGCCCAGCGTCTCCCATATTTTGGGTAAAGGGAAGGTGGGCAAGGATACCGGTGCCAAGATCGGGCAGGCAATTGCAGGTAATACCGGCGCGAAAGTGGGAGCCATTCTGGGCCAGTCAGCGACCAGCATGGGCACCAAGGCGACGGATGCAGCCATCGACCATGCACGAGGCATCGGTGGGGGTATTGGCGGCGGCATCGGCGGAGCCATTGGCGAATACGTCGGTGGCAAGAATGGTGCGAAGGCTGGTCAGGAGATCGGCAAGATCATCGGCAAAGGCGTCGGCACGGCCATCAAGAATGTGCGCGATGCTCTGGCAGAAAAGGGCATCGAGACCCAAAAGCAGGGTCAGGGGCAGGAAAAACCGAAGCTCGGCGTCAAATAGGTCATGCCTCCACCACCCAAGAAACAAACATCTTCGTCGCGTGATCTGGATCGCGATGGAGACGTGGATCTTGCGGATGATGCCTCCAACGATCTGAATCACGATGGCCGCATCGACGCCAACGATCGGGAAGAGTTTGACCTCGATAATGACAACGACATCGACGCTGCTGACCGCGAACTGAAGCAGAAGCAGGATTCGAAAGGCCAGTCCGTCGGAGTCTCACTAGGCTGGAACAAAGGTGCGCAGTCGTGGAGCAAGGAGGGGCAAGGGCAGGGACAGGGTAATCAGCCGCCACCGCCCGCGGGACCCAAGGTCGGCAAACCCTGAGTTCGCTTTTCAGCGCAATTCAGCGGCTTGGACTGCGTTCTCAGCGCCGCTATGATTCGTTTTGCGCTGCTCCTTTCGCTCCTTGCCCTTCTGCACTCATCTCATTCGACCCAGCCGAATGTCGTCCTGTTCCTTGTCGATGACATGGGGTGGATGGACAGCGGTGTCTATGGTTCGAAGTACTACGAGACGCCCAACATGGACCGCTTTGCCAAACGGGCGATGCGGTTCACCAATGCTTACTCGCAGCCGCTGTGCTCACCCACCCGTGCATCCATTCTGACCGGACAGTACACCGCTCGTCATGGCATCACCACCGCCAGCGGGCATCAACCTCCGCAGCCTGCTGGACATGTGTTTTTGAAGGACGCCGCTCCAGCCAGCGCACCCATGCTGCTGCCGGAGAGTAAAAACTACCTGGAACCCTCACAGATCACTCTGGCGGAGACACTCAAAGGCGCGGGATATCGCACCGCCCACATCGGCAAGTGGCACCTCGGACTCACACAGCCACATTGGCCGGAGCAGCAGGGCTTTGATGTGGCGTTTCATTGTCATCCTGATCCCGGGCCACCCGGGGAGTATTTCTCGCCCTATGGTGTGCTGGCTGAGGGCAAGCCTGGCGGCAAAATCAAAGTGGGCACGATCACGGACGGACCTGCGGGAGAATACATCGTGGATCGTCAGGCCATGGAAGCGGTGAAGTTCATCGAGCGCAGCAAGGGCGGCCCCTTTTTCCTCAACCTGTGGTGCTATGGCGTGCACGGTCCCTGGGGACACAAGGAGGAATATACGAAGGCCTTTGCGAGCAAGAAAGACCCTACTGGCCGCCAGGGAAATCCGATCATGGCATCCATGCTCAAGAGCGTGGATGAGTGCCTTGGTCGCATCCTAGATGAGCTGGATCAGAATGGCCTAACAGAAAATACGATCATCATTTTCACCTCTGACAACGGCGGCAATGTGCATAGCAACACCATCGAGGAAGGAAAAAAGTCCGCGAATGAGGCCTGGCAGAAATGGGCGGGGCTGCAACCACCCACTGTGAACACACCGCTGCGCGACGGCAAAGGCACGCTCTACGAAGGAGGAACTCGTGTGCCGATGATGTGGTCATGGGCGGGCAAGATCGCGACAGGCAGCACGACCGACACAGTGGTGGGGCCGATCGATATCTATCCCACGGTCATAGATCTGCTTGGCATCACGAAGCCGGAGAAGCAGGTCTTTGATGGCGTCAGCTATGCCAAGGTGCTGAAGGGGCAGGGGAGCCTCGAACGGCAGGCCTACTTTAATTATCATCCACACGCCGGAGCGCATCGCGCTGGTGGTGTGTGGGTTCGTAGCGGTGATTTTAAGTTGCTTCGGTGGTTCGGTAATCCTGGCTCCAGCGAGCTGTATAATCTGCGGGAGGATCTCAGTGAGGCGAATGATCTGGCCGCCAAGATGCCTGAGAAGGTGAAGGAGCTTGAAACGCTGATCGATGGCTTTCTCAAAGACACGGGAGCGACGTATCCGCGCCCCAATCCTGCTTACAAGCCAGTCTCTGCCAAGGCCCCTGCCAATCCAGGGAAGAGCGCAGATCCACTAGATGGCTGGAAGGAACGAGGCTGCAAGACTACGCTCGCCGATGGGATTCTGACGATGAAGAGCCTTGGCAGAGGCGGTCCAGCTTTCCTGGGACATGGCATGGCAAAGGTCGAGGGGCCTGCCACGGTCAAACTACGTGTGCGCAGCGTCGCTGGTGGTGCTGGTAAGATCGACTGTTTCCCCAAGGGGGCTGCCGATCCCGCGGGCATGCACAGCACGCCGTTTGAGGTGAAGGCGGGTGATTGGCAGGAAGTGAGCGTCCCCATCAAAAGCGGTGGACTGCTCGGCACCCTGCGCCTGTATCTGCCTGACTCGGAGATCGATTTCATCGAAGTCGCTCCTGAGAAAGGAAGGCCACAAAACTGGGGCTTCTGAGTGCGTAGACTCAAGGCATGATCCGTCACACCGTCGTCTTCCGTCTCAAGCATCCATCGGGCTCCGCTGAGGAGCGCTCCTTTCTGCAAGCCGCCTGCGAGCTCATGAGCATCGAAGGCGTGCAGAGCTTCGAATGCCTGCGCCAGATCAGCCCAAAGAATAATTATACTTTTGGTTTGTCCATGGAGTTTGCGGACGAGTCAGCGTATGCCTTTTACAGCAAGCATCTTGATCACGTGACCTTCGTCCAGCAGCGCTGGATTCCGGAAGTGGCCGAGTTCACGGAGATCGACTACGTGCCGCATGCGCCGTGATTGAACAGCGCTAGTGCATGCCGCTAACAGTGCGATGTGCCGTTGAGCTTTAGAATCCACGACGTTAGCCCGTGAATCCAAAAAGCGGAGGTGTAGCAAAGCCCAGCGTAAATGATCCAGGACTGGCCCGTCTCTCTCCGCACATAAGCAAAGACAACACGTAACACGATCAGCGCATCAAACCACAATCCCACGTCCATTCGCCAACTCCCAATCGCACACATGCAGGGCAGAAATGTGAGTTTAAAGAGCAGACCCACGATCCAGGCGATGCCAAGATGCATGTAGTTCCAGGGCTTGCTCAATTCTGAAGAGGGAACGGAGGTGCTGGGAACTTCAAGTGCATCGGGCATGGAGCCTGTGACAATCGGGTATTTGAAAGGATCAAAAGAAGATCACTTCACCCAGCCCATCGCCTTCATCCATTCACCCGTGCGCACTAGCCATTGGGCAGTGGGCAGGCCGCTGTCCTTCATGCCAAAGCCGTGGCCACCTTTAGCATAGATGTGGAGCTCGGCAGGCAGGTTGAGCTTCTTGTACTCCAGATACAGCAGGGCGCTGGAACTGGCGCTGGTCACGCCTTTGTCATCGTGGGCATGCACCAGGCACATGGGAGGGGATTTTTCGGTCACCTTGATCTCGGGCAACAGCTTGAAGGTGTCTTCCTTGTCCACCAGATAGGCGGGATAGACCGGGATGGAGAAATTCGGCGTCGCATCTGGAACATCAAGCGCGGGATCTTGTGTGTATGTGCGCTCGTTGGCGTGCAGCGTGGCCATGACTGTGAGGTGGCCGCCTGCGGAGAAACCGAGGATGCCGATGCGATCTGGGGCGATGCCAAACTCCGCCGCGCGATGGCGGAGGATGCCGATGGAGCGCTGTGCATCTTGCAGAGGCTCGACGCTCGGATTCGCCGGATCACGGCGTGGCACGCGGTATTTCAGCAGGGCAGTGGTGACGCCCAGCTTGTTCAGATAGTCGCAGACCTGGGTGCCTTCGTGCTCGATGGCGAGGATGTTATATCCACCACCAGGGCAGACAATGACGCAGGTGCCGTTGGCATTGTCCGGCTTTTGAACTGTGATCGTCGGCTCGCTCACGTTGGACATGCGCTTGATGCCGTCTCCCTTGTCATTCAGCTCCTCAGCGCCGATCTTGAAGCCGGGTTTCTCAGGAGCTCCGGCAGGCCAGAGCTTAATCGTGACGGGTTCGGCGGCTTGGACAGACAGGGCGACAAGAAAGGCGAGGGTGGCGATTTTCATAAATCCAAAAAGCTGAGATTGGCTCAAACCAACGGCAGAGCGCACGCCTTTTCGCATGATTCTTTACAATCCAGACCCGCTCAGAGAGAATCACATCATCTCGGCTGAAACCTGCGGGCAGAAACCCTCGTTCTCTGGCATTGCTTCTGCATCCTGCGTCCTCATGAAACGTTCCAAACTCCTCTCCATCATGGCGGTTGTGGCCATCACCGGAGGTCTTTGGTCGGCAGATGACAAGCCTGCGTCACCCACGAACTTCGGCATCAAGGATGGCAGCGTGGCAGAGGATCCTCGGGAAGTGGGGCGCGGTCAATTCATGGACTTTCCCACCTGGCCGGTGTCCAGGGAGCTGCCTAACGATCTCTTTGTCTTTTGCCGGCTGCGCTATAATTCGGAAGGCGGCCGGCACTGGGGGCGTGGCGGCGGCTGGGGCAAGTGGACCACGGACTACCCGGACGCCGACCTGAACTTCTCCTATCGTCTACAGCAGCTCACCGCGCTCCAGGTCAGCCCGAAGGGGGCCATTGTGGACATCGTGGCAGAGCAGATGCGCCACTATCCCTTCATCTACATGATCGAGCCTGGGCACATCACTCTCAGCGAAGAGGAGGCCAAGACCATGCGTGATTACATGATGAACGGTGGCTTCATCATGGTGGACGATTTTTGGGGAGAGGAAGAGTGGGACACCTTCCACATCGCTCTGAAGCAGATCTTCCCCGAGCGGGATGCGGTGGAGCTTCCCGTGGAACATGAGATCTTCCACATGGTTTTCCCGCTGAAGGTGAAACCCCAGATCCCCAGCGTGGGGCATGCCATGGCGGGCCGCAGCCAGGGCATCACCTACGAGCGCTGGGATGCCCAGACCCCGCACTACCGCGCTGTCTTTGATGACAAAAAGCGCATGATCATGCTGATCTGCCATAACACCGACCTGGGGGATGGCTGGGAAGAGGAGGGGACAGACCCCTGGTACTTCCGTGAGTTTTCAGAGAAGTATGCCTATCCTTTGGGCATCAACATCCTCTTCTACGCCCTGACGCATTGAAAAATCGTCGCACTTTTCTGTCTAAGATTCAGGGGGTGCTGGCGTATATAGAGCCAAGTAGAGCGCCTGTGTTGGGAATAAAATTCCGGCTCTGACGTCTGACTCCCGCCCGGCACGCCGGGCAACCACTGCATAAACCAAACCACAAACCGAACCATACTATGAAGAAACTGCTCGCACTTGCCCTCGCTCTCGTCGCCTCCGCTGGCTTCGCCGCTGAATTTCCAGACATCAGCATCTCTGATCTGAAGACCGCCATCGCTGAGAAGAAGGTCGTCGTCATCGACGTCAATGGTGCCGATTCCTATGCCGCCGGCCACGTCCCAGGCGCCATCGACTTCTCCGCCAAGGCTGACAGCCTTGCCAGCGCTCTGCCTGCCGACAAAGGCGCCCTCGTGGTGGCTTATTGCGGCGGCCCTAGCTGCAACGCCTACCAGGCCGCTGCCAAGAAGGCCACGGCTCTTGGCTACACCAACGTGAAGCACCTCTCCGCAGGCATCTCCGGCTGGAAAAAAGCCGGTGAGACCCTTGAGAAGTAATTCTCGTTCCCTGTGAATCTAGACGCCGGGATGCTGGACAAGTGCCGCATCCCGGCGTTTTTTTGCACTACACTGAACAGGCGGCCGAATGCCCTCCGGCCTTCTTTGACGGGCTTGACCTCTGGACGATCTGACTATCCTTTCCCCACCATGAAATCCCTCCTCCTCACCCTGTCTCTCGTGACAACCATTGCTCTTCAGGCGGGCGATGAAAAAAAAGCCGTCACTTATGAAGGCAAGATCACCGGCGTGGTCTGTGTCTCCTGCAAGGAACACGTGGCCGGCGCTCTGAAGCAGAAGCTCCCAGGCGTGGTCAGCGTGGATGTGAAGCCTGGCGAAGATCCTGCCGCCGAAGAGAAGAAGCTGATCATCGTGGCGGACAGCCAGGAGATCACCAAGGATACGGCCATGGCCGCGCTTGGCACCTACGCGAAGAACTACACCATCGTGAGCCTCGAGAAGAAGCAGTAATCGGACATGCTTCTTCCTGAACTCCGTGAGCAGATCTGCGAGGCCAACCAGGCGCTGGTGCCCTCTGGCCTCGTGCGTCTGACCTGGGGTAATGTGTCTGGGATCGACCGCGCTAGCGGCCTCTGGGGCATCAAACCCAGTGGCGTCGACTATGCCGAGCTGACGCCCGAGGACATCGTGCTTCTCGATCTCGAGGGCGAGGTGGTCGAGGGCACGCTGCGGCCCTCATCCGATACCAAGACGCATCTGCATCTCTACCGCGAGTTTGCGGAGATCGGCGGCATCACGCACACCCACAGCCTGCATGCCACCATGTTTTCCCAGGCGGGTCGTGAGTTGCCCTGCTACGGCACCACGCATGCCGATCATTTTCACGGCAGCGTGCCTATCGTCCGTGCGCTGACGCCTCATGAGGTGGAAGCCGACTACGAGCACTACACCGGCGTGGCCATCGTGGAACGGTTGCGCGAATTGAAGCTCAGCCCTCTGGAGATGCCGGCGGTGCTGCAACTGCACCACGCGCCTTTCACCTTCGGCAAGACGGCCATGGACTCCGTGAACAACAGTATCGCGCTCGAGATGTGCGCGAGCATGGCGCTGGGCAGCCTAACATTGAATGCAGGAATGCAGTCCATCCCGGCACACATCCTGCAAAAGCATCATCTGCGCAAACACGGCCCGAATGCTTACTACGGGCAGGGCAAGCATTAAGCCCAATGCCGTTAAGCAATAATGACTGTACAACATGATTTCTTGGTTAAC
>JAZKCU010000029.1:0-21158 GCA_040387935.1 Verrucomicrobiota bacterium
CGAACAACGAACAACGAACAACGAACAACGAACAACGAACAACGAACAACGAACACCGGACGACCCGCTGCATCTGCCCCTCATGGAACCCCGAAGCGGGTTCCGCATCACAGCGAAGGGTTGGCGAGCCCTGGCGAGCCTACCCTGGTAACTCGAACCACCCACCACCCTGTTCAAGCCCGAACCCCAACGTGGGTTCCGCACCGGCTTTCCACACCTAACGATCTTTCCTCCAAAAAATATCATTCGTCTCACCTGGGGGATGGGTTGGGCGCGCGATTCCTTCCGACTTGCGCGCGCACAGCGGTGCCGCGCTTGAGCGCTTGTCACCGCACTCCACGACGCTAGCGCGACTTCGGCGCGCTGAGGGCGAACCAAAGCCTAACTAGGATTGAATTAAAGACCCAGAGCTTTAATCCCCGAGATACGCGGCGCGGACCTGGGGGTTCTTCAGCAGGGCGGCGGCGCTGTCTTCCAGGATGACGCGGCCGCTTTCGAGGACGTAGCCGTGGTGGGAGATGCCGAGGGCTAGGTTGGCGTTTTGCTCGACGAGCAGGATGGTCAGGCCGCGCTCCTTGTTGATGGCGACGATCTGGTCAAAGATGGCGCGCACGAGGATGGGGGCGATGCCGAGCGAGGGCTCGTCGAGCATGAGACACTTCGGCTGGCTCATGAGGGCGCGGGCGATGGCGAGCATCTGCTGCTCGCCTCCGGACATGGTGCCGGCGGCCTGGTTGATGCGCTCCTTCAACCTGGGGAACATGGTGAAGGCGTAGTCCATGTCCGCGGCGATGCCGGCCTTGTCATTCCGCAAATACGCGCCCATGCGCAGGTTCTCGGCGACGGTGAGGTTGGAGAAGACCATGCGGCCCTCTGGCACGTGGCAGAGATGGCGGGCCACGATCTTGTGCGCGGGCTGATTCGTGATGTCCTCGCCGCTGTAGATCACGCTGCCGGCGCGTGCCTTGATGAGGCCGCTGATGGCGCGCAGGGTGGTGGACTTGCCGGCGCCGTTCGCGCCGATGAGCGTGACGATGCTGCCCTGCGGCACGTTCAGGGAGACGCCATGCAGGGCCTTGATGGAGCCGTAGCTGACTTCGAGATCTTTGATTTCAAGCATCGATGGGGACCTCCTTTTCGGTCTCTGTGCCAAGATAGGCGGCGATGACCTTGGGATCACGCTGGATCTGCTGCGGGGTGCCTTCGGCGATCTTGATGCCGTATTCCAGCACGGCGATGCGCTCGCAGATGCCCATGACGACGGTCATGTCGTGCTCCACGAGCATGACGGCGATCTGGAACTTGTCCTTGATGAAGCGGATGAGGTGCATGAGCTCCTCTTTCTCCGTGGGGTTCATGCCGGCGGCGGGCTCGTCCAGCAGCAAGAGTTTCGGCTTGGTGGCGAGGGCGCGGACGATCTCGAGGCGGCGCTGGTCGCCATAGGGCAGGCTCTTGGCTTCTTCATCGCGCGTGTCCGCGAGCTTGAAGATGTCCAGCAGCTCCAGGGCGCGGGTCTCGACCTCCTTTTCATGCGCCTTAAACCGGGCACCGCGCCAGAGGGAGGCGCTGATGCCGTGCTTGCAATGCAGCTGCATGGCGGCGCGGACGTTATCGATCACGCTGAGGGAGCCAAAGAGGCGGATGTTCTGAAACGTGCGGGCGATGCCCTGGCGCGTGAGGTCGTGGGGCTTCACGCCGGCGATGCTGCGGCCATTGAGATGGATGGTGCCTTCCGTGGCCTGATACACGCCGGTGATCATGTTGAAGGCGGTGGTCTTCCCGGCGCCATTCGGGCCGATGAGGCCGATGAGCTCACAGGGCTGCACTTCGAGGTTAAACTTCGACACGGCGGTGAGTCCGCCGAAGCGGATGGTGGCGTGGTCGAGCTTCAGCAGGGGATGACTCATGCGGCTCCTTTCTTCCGGTTCCAGGTGAAGAGACCCTGCGGGCGCGCCATCATCAGCACGATGATGAGCAGTGAATAGATGATCATGCGATACTCGCTGAACTGGCGCAGCACTTCCGGGAGCAGGGTGAGGATGATGGCGGCGACGACGACGCCCGCGGTGCGGCCCATGCCGCCGAGGATGACCATGACGACGATGTCGATGGACTTCAGGAAATCAAAGCCGGTGGGCGAGAGGAACTGCTTATGATGCGCATACAGACCGCCCGCGATGCCGGCAAAGAACGCGCCGGTGACAAAGGCGGTGACCTTGTAGCGCACGGGATTGATGCCCATGGAGCTGGCGGCGACCTCGTCATCACTGACGGCGATGAAGCCACGCCCGTAGGTGGAATTTACCAATGACGTGACAAAGTAGATGGTCACGGCGGCCAAACCAAAAGTCCAACCAAGCGTGGTGTATTTCGGGATGCCTTTCAGCCCGCTGGCGGCACCGACGGCTTCCATGTTCTGCACGATGACGCGGATGATCTCACCAAAGCCCAGGGTGACGATGGCGAGGTAATCTCCCTTCAAGCGCAGGGAAGGCACGCCGACCCCGAAGCCTGCCAGGGCCGCGAGCAAACCACCGGCGATGAGGGCCACAAGGAAGATCAGCGGCTGCAAGGCAGGCGGCAGCATGGGCGAGACCACGAGCGAGATCTTCGCTGCGGTATAACCGCCCACGGCCATGAAACCGGCGTGGCCGAGGCTGAACTGGCCGGTGTGGCCATTGATCAGATTCAGGCTGACGGCGAGGATGATGTTGATGCCGATGTCAACGATGATGCCGAGATGGTAGCGGTTGAACTGCGCGCTAAACATGGACACCACCACTGCCAGCACGATGCCGGCGATCATCCAGCGCTTCGCGCCTGTGAGATAGGAAGAGGAGGAAGACATGGGTTAAACTTTCTCCACGGTGGCCTTGCCGAGCAGGCCGGCGGGTTTGAAAAGAAGGATCAGGATGAGGATGGCGAAGGCGATGCCATCTCGATAATTTGACAGGCCGGAGATGCCGCCGGCAAAGGTCTCCAGCAGGCCGAGAATCAAACCACCGAGGGCAGCCCCCGGCAGATTCCCGATGCCACCGAGCACAGCGGCGATGAAGGCGCGGAGGCCGGGCTGCACGCCCATCAGCGGATCGATGCCCGGGGCCTTCATGGCATAAAGAATGCCCGCGATGGCGGCGAGCGCGGAGCCGAGGCCGAAGGTGAAGGAGATGATGCGGTTGATATTGATGCCCATCAGCGCGGCGGCCTGCTGATTGTGCGAGACGGCGCGCATGGCGGTGCCCATCTTCGTGCGCTGGACGATGAACCACAGCCCGGCGAGCAGGAGCAAGGTGGTGACGACGACGACGAGATCATTACTGCTGACCACGAGTCCGCCGAAATGGTAATCATGCTCCGGCAGGAGCTGCGGAAAGGGCTTCGTGTCCGCGCCGAAGACGGCGCTGTGCTGGCAGGTGAACTCGATGAAGAGGGAGACGCCGATGGCGGTGATGAGCACCGTCAGCCGCGGCCTTTTCCGCAGCGGACGATACGCCAGGAACTCGATGAGAATGCCGATGCCGGTGCAGATCATGACGGAGATCAGGGTGACGATCACCGCCCCCGTCAGCGAGGGGAGCGGGATCACACTATTCACCGCAGGCGCCAGGAAGTAGGCCGCGTAGGCCCCGAGCATGAGCACGTCCGCATGGGCAAAGTTGATGAACCTCAGCACGCCATAGACCATCGTGTAACCGAGGGCGATGAGCGCATAGATGGACCCGAGAGCGAGGCCGTTGATGAGTTGTTGCAGCAGCCAATCCATGAGGGAGACGTTCGGGGGTTCGCTTCAGAGTTCGTGGCTGTCTTTGACTCAGGGAGCGACCGTCTCCAGATACTTGAACTTGCCGTCCTTCACCTGCAGGATGACGGCGGACTTCACCGCATCACGCTGGGCATTGATGGCGATCTTGCCGGTCACGGCCTCGTAGTCTTTCGTGGCGGCCAGGGCATCGCGGATGGCCTTGCTATCGGTGCTGCCAGCGCGCTTGATGGCATCTGCCAGGAACATGGCGGAATCATAACCGAGGGCGGCCATGGCGTCCGGGACCTTGCCATTGTAGCGCTTCTTATAAGAGGCGACAAAGGCCTGCACTCCAGGGGAGGCGGCATCCGAAGCATAATGCGTGGAGAAGTAGTGGCCCTCGACAGCGTCCTTGCCGATGTCCAGCAGGGTCTGGCTTTCCCAGCCGTCACCACCGCAGAGGGGGACGCTGAGGCCGAGCTGCTTGGCCTGGATGGCGATGAGCGCCACGTCTGTGTAGTAACCTGGGACGAAGACGGCATCCGGCGCGGCGCTCTTGATGGCGGTGAGCTGTGCCTTGAAGTCCTTGTCGCCACCATTGAAGTCGAGCTCGGCCGCGATCTGGCCGCCGGCCTTGATGAAGCCTTCCTTGAAGAATTTCGCCAGGCCCTTGCTGTAGTCACTCTTCACATCGGTGAAGACGGCCACCTTCTTGGCCTTCAGGGTGTTCGTGACGAAGTTTGCCATGACGGTGCCCTGGAAGGGATCGATGAAGCAGACGCGGAAGATGCAGTCGCCGGTTTCCGTGACCTTCGGGTTCGTGGAGGCCGGGGAGACCATGGGGATGCCATTCTGCTGGCAGATCGGCGCAGCTTCCAGGGAGCGGCTGGAGGCCACCTCACCGAGGATGGCCACGGCGCCATCTTTGGAGATGAGCTTGTTCACCACGTTGGAGGTCTCGCCCGCCTTCGATTGATTGTCCTCAGTGAGCAGATCGATCTTCTTGCCCAGCACGCCGCCGGCGGCATTCAGGGTCTCGACCGCGAGCACGGTGCCCTCATGGGAGGAGATGCCAAAGGTGGCTTCCTTGCCCGTGAGGGAGGCGAATTCACCAATGGTGATGCCATCACCGCCGCTCTTGTTACAGGCAGGCAGGAGGAGTGATACGGCAGCGAGGGGGAGAAAGGTGCGGCGGAGCATGAGCAAAAGCTAACGAGCAGTCTCCGCGCCGACAAGAAGGAAAAAGCACAAACCGCTCTGCTCGGACGATCCTGTTAGGAGAAACCGAATCTGGGACGCGAACTCCAAGAAGGTGCCGTTAGCGGTTGTTGGCAGTGGTTGGCGGTTGTTTCAGAAGGGGGACTGCTGATCGCAGTGGGGCTCGGGGGCGGATTGGGGAAACCATGGCAAACCACTGCCAACGACCGCAAACGGCTCCTGCGTTCCGCCCCCCGGCCCGATGCCCGCCTCGTCCCCCGTCCCGACCGTCACCGAGCATGGCGCCGCCGAACTCACCTTACCATGAAGACCTTTCCTATCCTCCTGCTGGCCTGGGCGCTCATCGCCCTCCCTGCCAGCGCCCAAAACGCCTCCGGCAGCAATGTGCCGAGCAATACCACGCCGAACATTCCAAACAACTCCGGCAATGCGGGCAACACGGGCAACGCTGGTGTGAATCAGCCGATCAGGCCCAACGATCCGCGCTTCAACCAGCCCATCGTTCCGAACAACGGCGGCAACAACGGTGGCAACAATGTGCCCAATAACACCACGCCGAATATTCCGAACAACCGTGGGAATGGCGGCAATGGCGGTGTCAATCAGCCGATCACGCCCAATGATCCGCGCTTTAACCAACCCATCGTTCCGAACAACGGCAACAACGTGCCCAACAACACCACGCCGAACATGCCGAACAACCCCGGGTTCAATCGCGCTGTGACACCCAACAACGTGCCGAATACCACCACGCCGAACAATGTTCCGAACAACGTGCCGAACAATGTTCCGAACAACAACAACAACACGCCCAACAATTCCGGCGTGAACCAGCCCGTCGTGCCGAACAACGCACCGAACACGACCACCCCAAACATTCCCGCCAACCCCGCGCCCGCGCCTGCCCCTGTCACACCTAACTAACGATGGGTGAGATACATTGGGGGCCACGATGGCCGCCAGGGCAACGCGCCCTGGCGAGTAGGTGGCTCGTGAGAGATGGGGAGGTGGTGAAACGCGACATGATCGAACCAAACCACCGGAGATCATCGGTGCGTTCACGGATCGGAGAACCACGGAGTGGTTCCCCATAAATAGCCCGGGGTGATTCCGCGAAGCGGGTGAACCCCGGGTCCATCGCGTTCAAACGCACGACCCAGGATCAACCCCATAGGGGTTGCCCCATGCACACGGCGTTTCCGAGATCTCCCTCGCCATGGCTGCTTGCCGGGGCCATGCGTGTGTCACCTATGTGCTTGGGAGAATGTGTCACCTAGGTCATTAGAACTTGGCGCGCATGGGGCAACTCCTCCGGAGTTGATTCTTAGCAGGGGTGTTGGACGCATCTGACCCGGGGTTCCGCGCTCCCGCTTCGCGGTATTGCTTCACCCCGGGCTATTCAAAGGGAACCACTCCGTGGTTCGAGGCATGGACCTCGCGTCGGCGGCGCAAGGAGTTGGGGCAATGACTCCGGGCTCTGATCGAGCACGGGCTCGACCGCGAAGCTTGCGGGCGAAACTCAGCGCACGGCGAGTGTGAGTACACCCCTTCAGCACTCATCACCCCGCTTCTTCAAAACCCGTTGAACAACTCTCCGCGACCCGCTGTCGGTAGAAACTTCGCGTTTGGACAGAAAGCTGCCCCTGATTTTTAAATGAGGGACGGTTTTTGCCAGCGCCCCAACAAATATGCCAAAAGCCCGTATTCTTGGCACAAAAGGGTTTGTCGTGCCTTGAGCACTCCGCTTGTATCACGTTCGCCCTTTTTTGGCTTCTCTCTTCCCCCCAAGATCTAACCCCAAGGACTCCACGACGTGAAATTCAAATGCCCCACCTGTGAAATGCAGCTCAAGATCGAGCCCGAGATGGCCGGCAAGGTCGTCCGCTGCCCTGGCTGCAGTTCGAAGATCTCCATCCCGGCCGATGTGGGCACAGGCCTGCCTCCGCCGTCCGGCCTTCCCGCCCCCAGCGGCGTGAACCTGCCGGCACCCAGCGGGGATTCGTGGGGTCGTGACGGGGAGTCCTCTGTGCCAGATGAGCCGGTGCAGCCCTCCTTTGCCCAGCAGCAGGCCGCCCACCAGACGGAGCGCGGTGGCTGGGAGGAGAAGGATCCGACGAACCCCAGCGGCTTCCTGAGCTTTGGCATCGGCTTCGTGGCCTTCCTGGTGGTGATCGGCATCCTGTTTCCCTTCAAGGCACCGCCTGACACACCGGCGGCGAACTACACGGCCATGCAGTGGGTGGCCTCGCTGTTCTTCAAGCACATGCTGGTGAGCTTCACGAACACCCTCTTCTTCACCTGGGCGTTCTCCATCCTCTATCTCAAGTGGAAGAAGCTCCGCCACCAGCGTGAGGCGCTGATGCTGGACGTGCTGCCCTGGGAACTGGGCGGTGAGATCAATGCGGAAAATGTGGGCACCTTCATCGACAATCTCTACAAGCTGCCCCGCCGCCTGCGTGACAGCATGATGGTGAACCGCATGCGCAAGGCCCTGGAACTCTTCGAGATCAAGCAGAGCTCGGACGATGTGAAGAGCATGCTCTCCAGCCAGTCAGACATCGACAGCATGCGCATCGGCGGCAGTTACGCGCTGCTGAAAGCCTTCCTTTGGGCGATCCCGATTCTCGGGTTCATCGGCACCGTCATCGGCCTCTCCCACGCCATCAGCGGGATGAACTTTTCCCAGATGAAAGACATCAATCAGATCACCGGCACGCTCGGTGTGGTGACCGGCGGTCTGGGCACGGCCTTTGATGCCACCCTGCTCGGTCTGGTCTTCGCCCTGGCGCTGAACTTCCCGCTGAACTCGATGATGAAGTCCGAGGATGACTGCCTGAACGACATCGACGCGTATTGCAATGAAGTGCTCCTGCCCCGTCTGAATGACGGCGGCTCCAGCCCGGTGGGCAGCCTCAGCGGCGACTCCAAGGGCGTGATGGAAGTGCTGGTGAAGGCGGTGGCCGCCTCGCAAAAAGAATTCCTCGTGGACCTGAATGCCCTGTCCGCGAAGATCAAGGAGCAGGCCGATGGCCTGGACCGCCGCGCCGCCGCGCATCAGGAGCGTGTGGACTCGGAATTTGCCCGCGCGGTGAACCGCATGCGCGAGGACTTCTCCGGTGCTGTGAATGACGCCATCAAGCAGAGCACCGAATACAATCGCGCCCTGGCCAGCGGCATCCAGAGCCTGAACAATGTGCTGAAGGAGCTCGGCTCCCAGCAGATCATCATTCATCAGGTGAAGAAGAAGGGCTGGTTCAGCCGCGATAGCTGACTCGACCTGGCCGGGCCTCTTCCTCCACTCTTTCTTCCCCTCACTGATTCCCCTTCATGGCCAAGCGACGACACGGCGCCAAGGACGAGATTCTTCTCGTCCCGTTCCTGGACATTCTCTGCTCCCTCATCGGCGTGCTGGTGCTGATCATCGTGGTGCTCTGCGTCTCCCAGACGCAGCAGACCGAAGGCCGCACGGAAGAGGAGATCCGCATGGCCCAGGAGCACAAGCGCATGAAGCAGGAGCTGGCGGACCGCGAGAAGCTGGACGCCGTGCTGAAGGAGAAGCTGGCCGAGCTGCAGAAGCTGCAGGTCGAGATCGATGAGAAGGAGCAGCGCTACCTGAAATTCCGCAAGCTGCTGAGTTCCTCCAAGGAACTGCAGGAGCAGAACAAGGCCATCGCCAAGAACCTGCAAAAGGAGCTGGATGACCTGCTCACCGAGATCGACGGCCTGAAACTGCAGCAGACGGACAGCAAGAAGACCATCACCGAGCTGATGGCCGAGATCAAAAAGCGCCAGATCCCCGAGGATAAAAAGATCCCGCCCGTGGTCGTGCAGCCCTCCGGCGGCGGCATGGCTGAAAACACCAAGGTCTACTTCGTGGAGTGCTCCACCGGACTGAAGGTCATGGATGCCTGGGGCGCGGGTGACTACACTCTCGGCGCCAAGGCGGAGATCGTGGTCGCGGACGTCGCCTACAACCACTTCCTCACCGAGGTGGCGAAGGACAAGAACGCCCTCGTCCTCTTCCTGATCCGTGATGACGGCCAGGGTGCCTTTAACAATGGCGCAGGGCGCGCCGAGGGTGACTACAAAATCCGCATCGGCAAGCTGCCCATCCCCGGACGTGGTGTGCTGGACCTGGCCATGTTTGACAAGTATCGCGGCAAGGTGTCGCCACCGCCGAAGACGCCCGCACCCATCCCTGGTGCGCCTGCGCCCGCCCCGCCTGAACAACCCAAAGCAAAAGCGAAAGCCAAAGCGTAGTCCCTCCCCTCCCCCATGGCCCACCGCAAAAAACATGAAGAGCAGGAGCTGCCGTTTGTGGCGCTCATGGACACGATGACGAACGTCGTCGGCGTGCTCATCATCGTGCTCGTGATGGTCGGCATCAGCATCGCGAATGCGGTGAAGACCATCCTGTCCGACCTGCCCCCCGTCACCCCTGAAGAGCACCAGCAGATGGTGGAGGTGATGAAGAAGCTGCCCCCGCCGCCCGCGGACCCGAAGAAGATCGAGGAAGACAAGAAGATCGCCGAACAAAAATTAAAAAAAGCCATCGACGACCTCAAGACCATCGACACCACGCAGGTCGAGGCCCAGATGAAGTTCATGGACCTGGAGAGCTTCCGCAAGAAGCTGGAGGAGTCCCGCAAGCTGCGTGAGGCGCAGAAGGCGGAGGTGGACAAGCTCATCGCCGAGGTGAACCGCCTGAAGGCCCTGCTGGACGCCACGCCCATCTACAAGCCCGAGCCCTCCACGTATGTGCGCCTGCCGAACCCGCGCCCCTTCCCCGAGGAGCCAAACGAGACGCGCATCCTCGTGGCCAAGCAGGGCGTGCTTTTCCTGAACGAGAAGGAATTCATCCAGCCCGTGATGGACGGGCTCACGAAGATCCGCAGCCAGTTCGAATACAAGGACGTGAAGATCGACCCCTTCGCGAAGATGCTGGAGACCGTGCTCGGGAATGCCAATGCCGCGAAAGCCGCCTGGCCTGAGCTGGCCCCGCTGGTGAACACCTTTCAGCTCGACCAGGTGGCGCAGGCCTACAAGATCCTGGTCACCGGCGGCCTGCCTGCCACGAAGCAGGTGCTGACCGCCGTGGGAAATATCGGCCTGGCCACGCGCAGCCCCATGCCCACCGTGGCGGAGACCATCGTGGCCACCACGAAAGGTGACCTGACCAAATGGAAGGCCCTGGACCCCAGCCGTGATCCGCTGAAGCCGACCATCACCGTCAGCAGTGCCGGAGGCAAAATCAACTTCACCTGGGGTGCTGCCGCCGCCAGTGCCAAGAACACGCCGAAGGACATTTTGGACTACTTTGTGAAGGACCTGGGCGGCCTGGACGCCATCAAGAAACTCAGCGCGGACAAGGTGATCTATGATGCCTTCAAGCTGACCGCCACGCTGGAGCGCGCCGCCGCCAGCCCCATGATGAACGCCTCCTCCTACAGCTTCCAGCCGGCCGTGAAACCCGGCGCGGTGAGCGTGCAGCTCACCCTCAGCCCGAAGGCCGGCGGTGGTGAGACGCGTGAGCAGATCAAGGCCCAGGGCTCCGCCTACCAGCGCCTCATGCGCCAGGTGAAGGCGGACGCGAAGGGCGTGGCCATCTTCCAGGTGATGACAGACGCCTTTGACGCCTATCTGGACGCGCGCCGCATCGCCGATGAGATCGGCGTGGCTGCCGCCTGGGACTTCCTGCCGAAGCTGGACCTCACCATGAACGTGACCGGCTTTGAGGTGCAGCGCTTCGCCGTGGTGGTCCCGCGTCCGCCCGCCCCTCCCGGCACCGGCGTCCGCATCGCCGTGCCGAAGCGGGGACTGGATTGATGGGGTGCCCGTGGGTTTAGTTGGTTAGGTCGTGAGGCACCATCCGGCTCGTGAAAGTCCATGTGCGCAGGAGTCGCGGCAGCGTCGTGGAGTGCGGTGATGAGCGCTCAGGCGCGGCACCGCTGTGCGCGGATGTGGCATATTCGTGGGTGAGAGGAGGCCGTGCGCAGGTGGAACATCGATTCGGGACATATGGGATCTCCTCGCAGACTCGCCGTGCCATCCACCTCACTCGCGCACAGCGGTGTCACCGATGCCAGGGGCCCTGGCATCTCGACCACCGCACTCCACGACGCTGCCGCGATGTTCGTTAGGCCTTGAGCTTCGCGAAGCGTCGTGGAGTGCGGTGATAAGCGCTCAGGCGCGGCACCGCTGTGGGCAGGTGAGGTGGAAGGAACCGCGCGCCCGCCCTATCCCCAGGTGGGACGAATAACCTTCTCGGGAGGAAAGATCGCTAGGGGTGGAAAGCCGGTGCGGAACCCACTTCGGGGTTCGTGCTTGAACGGGGTTGCGGGTGATTCGGGTTACCAGGGTAGGCTCGCTCAGGCTCGCCAACCCTTCGCTATGATGCGGAACCCGCTTCGGGGTTCCATGAGGGCATTTGTTAGGCCGTGAAGAGTTCCGCAGTGCTTCAGGGACCTCAGTGCGCAGCGCGGGGAGGGAGACCTGGCATGCGAGCGGGCTGTACGTTGTTCACGCTTCAGCGTGGGGTTTAAGGATTCCGATCCCACGCTGAAGCGTGAACAACATACGCCTGTCTTCGAGCCGCTTCCAGCTACGCCTGCACTTGCCTGCAAGGCGATCGGAACCCGCTTCGGGGTTCCATGGTGGGGCTAGATATAGGGTCGAGTCAGCATTCGTGCCAGGCGTCAGCAAAGTGGGACAGGTTTTCACCCTGTCTTGCCGGTCCCCGGATAAGGTGTGTTGGCGCCAAGACAGGTTAAAAACCTGTCCCACTATTCTATCCCTCGCCTAGCCAGACCGGCCTTGGAAGCCCAAAGGGCTTCCGAACCACAGCGAAGGGTTGGCGAGTCTCGACGAGACTACCCTGGTATCCGCATCCACCGCCTCGTCTTCCCAGGCGCGAACCCGAAGCGGGTTCCGCACCGGCTTCATCTGACGATGCCATGCCAATGCTAGACGTGCCATCACCCCGCTCGACAGCGGTGTCACCGATGCCAGGTGGCCCTGGCATCTCGACCACCGCACTCCACGACGCTTCGCGACTTCGGCGCTGAGGGTCCTGACACGCCTAACAAAACCTTTAATAAAACTCCGGCGCGGCGCTACTCCAGCAGGCCTTCGAGATCGCTTTCCGCCAATCCGGACATGAGCGGGGAGTTCTCGTCCAGGGTGGCTTCCACGAGGCCGCGCTTTTTCTGCTGCAGGGCCAGGATGCGCTCCTCCACCGTCCCGCGCATGGCGAGGCGATAGGCGGTGACGACGCGCTGCTGGCCGATACGATGCGCGCGGTCGATGGCCTGGGACTCGACGGCAGGGTTCCACCAGGGGTCCAGGAGGATGACGTGATCCGCGGCGGTGAGGTTCAGGCCGTAGCCGCCGGCCTTGAGGCTGATGAGGAACACCTTGCGCTGCGCGTTCGTCTGGAAGGCTTTCACCTGCGCCTCGCGGTCGTTGCTGGAACCGTCGATGTAACCGTAGTCGATGCCCTGGTCATCCAGCTTGGCGCGAACCAGTTTGAGGTACTGCACGAACTGGCTGAAGATGAGCACCTTGCCGCCAGCCTCGAGGATGGCCTCCAGCTTGTCATTGAGCATGGGCCACTTGCCGGAGAGGTCGTCGGGGTCGAGCCCTTTGAGCGCATCACTGGTTAGTCCGGTGAGGCGCAGGTCACAGCAGGCCTGGCGCAGGCGCAGGAGCACGGTGAACATGGTCATCTTGGCGCCGCCCTGGCCGGAGCGTTTGCGCGCGGCCTTGATCTCCTCACGCCCTTCCTCGAGCACGCGGCGATAGACCTCGGCCTGCGCGGGTGAGGGATCACACCAGAGCACCTGCTCGATCTTCTCGGGCAGGTCCTTCAGCACCTCACGCTTCATGCGGCGGAGGAAGTAGGGGCGGAGCAGCTTCTTCAGGCGGTCGCTGGCGGCGAGGCCGGCGGGGGAGTCGAGACCGTTTTGGATCGGCTGCTCGAAGCGTTCCTTGAAGTTTTCACGGCTGCCGAGATATCCCGGCAAGGCGAACTGGTAGATGGACCAAAGGTCACGCGTGGTGTTCTCCACCGGCGTGCCGGTGAGGGCGAGACGCGCGTGAGATTTCAGGGAGCGCAGAGCCTTGGCGGCATCGGTGTCCGGATTGCGGATGTAGCTGGCCTCGTCCAGCAGCACGAGCTGCCAGGGCTGCTTTTGCAGGGCATCCTGGTCACGCACGGCGAGCTGATAGGTGGTGATGATGACATCAAAGTCGGTTAGGCGCGAGAGCAGGCCCGCGCGGTTGCTGCCTTGCGACACGGCCACGGTCAGGTGCGGGGCGAATTTCTCAAACTCGGCGCGCCAGTTGCCGGTGAGGCTCTTCGGACAAACAATGAGTGTGGGCGCGGGAGCGGTGCTGTCTGCCCGGTTTTTTCCAGAAGGCGGAGTGGCGGCGGATGGCGGCGGAATCTCAAGCGCGGCGCTCTTCAGCGCCACGATGGCGGCAATGCTCTGGACCGTTTTGCCAAGGCCCATCTCATCTCCCAGCACGCCGCCGCGACCGCTCTGGGCCTGGGTGACGAGCCAGCGCACGCCTAACAATTGATAGGGTCGCAGCTTCGGCCCGAGGTCACCCAGCCTTGTGAGCAGGGCGGCCTCCTCTGTGAGCTTGGTGGGCGGGGCATCCGCGCCGAGGAAGTAGTCCGCATGCAGGCCGCTGATGCGCGCGCCCTCGGCGGTGAGCTGCAGGGGCACGTCACGCAGCGTGTCCTCAAACTCCTCCACGCCGGAGAGATCGAGCAGATACTTTTTGCCGTTCTTGGCGGTGACGCTGCGCTGGCCGCTGCGCACGAGGCGGAGCACCTCGTTTCGCGGCAGGCGGAAGCCGTCCGGCGCCTCATAGGCGAACTCCATGGCCAGCCAGTCCTGGCCGCCGCTGCGGCGGTCGTCGTCCGACTCACGGCGATGGATCTGCGGGGTGATGCGCGCCACGCCGCGGGTGGCGGCACGCCAGCGCTCGCCCTCGATCACGGTCATCTCACGGCGCAGGCGCGGGAGGTCCGTGGCATAGAGCTGCAGCACGGACTCGGGCTTGGTCAGCTTCCACACGAGGGTGTGGCCGCTGGCCTCCACGCGCGTGCCGATCTGGAAACCGAGCGTCTCCATGAGCGCCATGAGGCGGGCTTCCTCGCTCTCATTGCGCATGTAAAAGAGGCCGGGCGTGGTGGCATCCTCAAACGGGAAGAGGCCCTCGGCGGCACAGCGCGCGCCGCTCTCACCCACGAGCCATTCCTTGCCCGCAAAGGAGGCGCGCAGCACGGCCTCCACAGCCTGCAGCGAGCCATCGAGATGCAGGGTGAAGGCGCAGGGCACGGGCGCGCAGTGAAAGTGCTCCAGGCCGGCGCCGCGCAGCTCGAGCTGGAAGGCATCATTCAGCGCGTCACGCTGGGAGATGAGCCACTTCAGCGGACGGCGTGCGGGGAGCTCACGCAGCAGCGTCTCACACTCGGCGGAGAGGACGGGCAGGCCAAACAAACTTTGCGTTTCGCGGCAGAACCACGGGCCGGTGGGGCGGGTGGAGATCAGCGGCAGCTGCCCCTCCCCGGAGAAGCGGAAGGTCACGTCACGCTCACCGGGCCGGGATTCTGCGGTGATGAGCAGGCGAACGGGCTCACGCGCGATGCTGAGCGGTGCGCCGCCGCCGCTGGGCTTGCCGGTGATGATGCGCGGGTGCTCCGCGGCGCTGTGCAGGAAGTCGTCCAGCGCGGCGCTGGGCAGGGAAAGCGGCGCGCTCTGGGCCTTCACGCCCTTGTCCGCCAGCCAGGCGGCGAGCAGGGACTCCTCCCCTTCCCCGCCCGGTGTGTAGCGCACATAGGCGCCCACGGGTTCCCGCATGCTGCCGGTGAGCAGATTTTCCGGGAGGAAGACGCTGTAGGTGCCGGGCAGGCGGAGGGGCTGGAGAACCTTGGGTAGCGGCTGGCGTGAGCCTGCCGGGTTTGCCGGTAGCGGCTGGCGTGAGCCCGCCGAGGTTGCAGGAGAGGCGCCGCCAAACTTCGCCGCCAAAGCGCGTGAGGCTTCGGAACCCTGGCTGGGCGTGCTGGGTCTCATGCCTGCACCCGCACCCGCTTTCGGTCCCAGGATGTGCGCCAGCACCACGGCCAGCGCGTGATCACAAATCAGGCCGCGGCGCGCGGTGGGGCAGGTGCAGAGGTTCTGCACGTCTGAGCGCGAGGTGAAGGCCAGACCGGACGCGAACTTCGTCTTGCCGCCGCCCGCCAGCCCGCGTATGCGCCCCGGCTCAGCACTCTGCACCGTGACGAAACCGGCATCGACCAGGCCGCGAGCGGCTTTCATCGCCTGCCAGCCACCGATCTCGCCGAGCCATTTCTCCGTGATTTCCATTTCTTTTCTTTCTGGCGCGGGTGATGGTTCCTCTTCAAACTCACGTCAAGAGACACCTATGCGGATCGTAGCAATCACCAATCAAAAAGGCGGCGTCGGCAAGACCACCACAGCCATCAATCTCGCCGCCTGTCTGGCCGCACGAGGGGTGAGAACGCTGCTCATCGACCTGGATCCGCAGGCGAATGCCACCAGCGGCCTGGGCCTGGCCCAGGAGGATGGCGGCAGCCTCTACTCCGCGCTGGTGCTGGGCACGGACCCGCACACAGCCATCCGCAGCACCCGCATCCCGAACCTGTCCATCATCCGCAGCCACCAGGAGCTGGCCGGCTGTGAGATCGAGCTGGCGCAGAGTGGCAATCACCTGGCCCGCCTGCGCGAGGTGATCGAGCCGCTGCGCACTTCCAACCACTTTGACTACATCCTCATCGACTGCCCGCCCTCCCTGGGCGTGCTCATGACCTCCGCGCTGGCCGCGGCGGACGAGCTGCTGGTGCCGCTGCAGTGCGAGTACTTCGGCCTCGAGGGCCTGGGCAAGATCGTGGGCGTGGTGCAGCAGATCCGCGAGTGCGGCGCGAACCCGAACCTGCTGCTCGAGGGCATCGTGATGACCATGTATGACTCCCGGGCCAATCTGGCCCAGCAGGTGGTCAGTGACGTGAAAAACTACTTTGCCGAGATCATCTACAGTGCCGTGATCCCGCGCACCGTCCGCCTCGGTGAGGCCCCCAGCTTCGGCAAGGCCATCATCGAGTATGAACCCAACGGCCGCGGCGCCACCGCCTACAAAGCGCTCGCCGAGGAGTTCCTGGCACGCCGCGCGAACAAGTGAGGGTGCTTTGAGGAAGCGCGGTGGTAGCGGAACTCGTGAGAGTTCCGTGGCTGGCGATCAGACGCGGCACCTACGCGGGCCGAAGGCTGCCGTGCGGAGGTGGAACCTCGATTCGGGGAGCATGGGATGTATTCGCGGACTCACTGTGTCGCCCACCTCCTCGACAGCGGTGTCACCGATGCCAGGCGGCCCTGGCATCTCGACCACCGCACTCCACGACGCTGCCGCGCTGTTCGTTAGAGCCGTGAGCATCGCGCAAGCGTCGTGGAGTGCGGTGATAAGCGCCTGGCCTTTACCCATAAGTTTACCTCATTCACTATGAGGGGCGATTGTGGATTGGAGAACCACGGAGTGGTTCCCCATGAGTAGCCAGGGGTGACCGTAGGGAACCCCTGGTAAACGACGCTAAAACGCCATCCAATCTCAACCCCGTAGGGGTTGCCCAATGCACACGGGGTTGACGCGTTTCTCTCGTTACACCAGCTTGCATAGGCCAACTTGCTGTCACCCATGTGATTGGGAGATTCTGTCACCCATGTGATTGGAAACATACCGCGCATTGGGCAACTCCTACGGAGTTGATTCATGGAAGGGTGTTGAACCCGACTGACCAGGGTGAACCACTCCGTGGTTCAAGGCAGAGACCGTACTGTGCGCTGCTCGAAGGACTGGCGCAAACTTGTGGTTAAAGGCCAGGATAAGCGCTCAAGCGCGGCACCGCTGTGCGCGGGTGAGGTGGCGGACACACTCCACGCCCCAGCCCGCCCCCCAGGAGAGTGAAAAGCACCGCTTGTCGGATCGATGGTTAGGCATTCGCCCCCAAGTGGAACCCGCGCCCAGTTTCCGCTGCCAGACCAAATCAATTCAGGCCCAATCAGATCCGGTCACCCGCATGGATGGAAAAGGGTCCTCACCCTCCATGGACCGCGCTGCCAGCCACGTTGTCGCTCCTGAGTTGCTTTCGTCCACGCCCCCGCTCCTGTCAGCCCCATCTCCCCCCCATGAAGTTCATTCTCCCGCTCACGCTCTTTCTTTGCGCCGCGCCTGCCCCGCTGCCTGCTGCCGATGACCCTCCCACGGTGGGGGCCATCCGCTGGGATGGCTGGTATGGAGATGGGAATGTGGTGAGGGCCGTGGAGGCCTCACTGGGACAGCCGAAGTTTCATTTTCGCCTGCCATGGTTCGCGCAAACGATGAACGAGGGGAAGGTCAGCATCAATGGGGACTCCCAGGCCATCATGGAGCGGGAGATCGCGTATGCGGCGCAGGCGGGGCTGAACTACTGGGCTTTTGTGGACTACCTGGATGAGGCCCCCGGCATGAGCATCGGATTGAATCGCTACCTGGCTGCGGAGGACAAGAAGGGCGTCCGCTACTGCCTCGTGGAAGAAGGCGCGCGACTGGACAAGAGCGGCACCAAGGCCTGGAGCAGAATCGTGGAGCACTTCCGGCATCCGCATTACCAAACCGTCCTGGATGGCCGGCCCCTGCTGTATTTGTTTGCCAAGACCACCTCGCTGGGCCAGGCCGAGTGGGCGGATTTGAAGCGCCAAACAGTCGCCGCAGGCCTGAAGGCACCGTATCTCGTGCTCATGGGATGGGAGGCGGAAAAGGACCGCCAGGAGCTCGCCTTCGACGCCATTTCAGAGTATGCATGCTCGGGCAAAGGCTACACCACGGATCCCGAGACCTACGAGAAGCTCACCTCCCAGTCCGTGGCCGAGAACTTGTGGGGCAAATGGCAGCGCGAGCGCAGCCCCTGCATCACGTTTGCCACCGCAGGATGGGACACCCGCCCACGTCAGGAACGCCCGCCGTCATGGTGCACATGGGTCAAAGCCACGCCCGATCCCACACCCGCTGCCCAGCAGAAACCCCTCATCGACTCAACGACCGCCACGCCGGACGAACTCGCCGCCCATCTCCGCGCGGCCATCGCCTGGACCCAGGCCAACCGCGACATCAATCCCGCGAATGCCATCATCATTTACGCCTGGAACGAGCACGATGAAGGCGGCTGGATCCAGCCCACCCGAGGCGCCCACGGCCAGCCTGACGAAGATCGCATCAACGCCTTGGGCAGAGTTTTACGCCGGAAATAATCCCTCGCCGTGCTCCCGGCCTCTCCACGGTCCCACCCACTCCATCCCTCCCCGGAAACCTGGAAAGAGCCGCCCGCGCGCTCCGTTTCCCCCGCCCCCCTGTTTTCTTGATGCTGCGCCTTCGTCCCTGCCTACCCCTTCCCGCTTTCGCGTTCGCCCTGGCTCTCGCCTCGGGCCTGGCTTTTTTTGCCATGACAGGGGCGTCCCTTGCGGCTGCCTCTGCTACTGACGCTACTGCTGCGGCGGCCGTCCTGCCTGCGCCTGCGCCGCTGAGCACCTTCATCGACCAGCACTGCGTGGAGTGCCATGATGCGGACGTGAAGAAAGGCGGGCTGGATCTCACCGCGCTCAGCTTTGACCTGGAAAAGGAGTCCGGCCTGAAGGCCTGGCAGCACGTCTTCGAGCGCGTGCGTGATGGCGAGATGCCGCCGAAGAAGCAGCCGCAGCCGGCCAAGCCCGAGGCGGAAACCTTTCTCGCCGCGCTGAAGGCACCGCTGCTGAAGGCGGACGCGGCGGACATCGCCGCGAACGGCCGTGTGCGCAGCCGCCGGCTGACGCGCACGGAGTATGAGCACACATTGCATGATTTGTTAGGCATCGACATCCCGCTGAAGAGCCTGCTGCCGGAGGACCGCGCCTCGCACGGCTTTGAGACCGTGGCGGAGGGGCAGCAGCTCTCGTATCACCAGCTCGCGCGTTATCTGGATGTGGCGGACCAGGCGCTGGCAGAGGCCTTCAAGCGCGCGCTGCAGGTGGAGAAGCCCTTTCAGCGGCACTGCACGCCAAAGGAGCTGGCCAAGTTCACCCGGGGCAACTACCGCGGCCCGGATTTCCGCGATGGCAAGAGCCTCTCCTGGCCGATCACGCTGCAGTTCTTCGGCCGCATGAAGGTCACCGAGGTGCCGGAGGACGGGTGGTATCGCGTCACCCTGCATCAGGTGCAGGCGGTGAATCCCGGCCCGGGCGGCGTGGTGTGGGGCGCGCTGCGCAGCGGAGTTTGTTATTCCAATGCGCCGCTGCTGTACATGATCGGCCTCGTGGGGGCCACGTCCACCCCGCGTGACATGGTCTTTGAGGCCTGGATCCAGAAGGACCACATGCTGGAGCTGCGCCCGCAGGATGCCACGCTGAGGCGCCCCGCCACCGGGGCCAAGGGGGGCAATGTGTCCTTCGAGGGCCGTGACCTGGCCAGGGATGGCTATGCCGGCATCGCGCATACGGGCATCGACCTCGAGCGCATCCACCCCTACGCGAACACGGCCACCTTGAAGAAAAGATTGTTCGGCGAGGAAGGCGTGTCCGGGGTCACTCCGGAGCGCCTGCCGAAGCTGGTCAACCGCTTTGCCAGCAAGGCCTTCCGCCGCCCCGTGACGGATGACCAGGCCGCGCCGTATGTGGCCATGGCGGAGAAGACCCTGGCCGCGGGCGAGACGCCCTTTGAGGCGCTGCGCACGGCCTACCGCGCCATCCTGTGCTCGCCACGCTTCCTCACTTTCACGGAGGCTCCCGGCGCGCTGGATGACCACGCCATCGCCGCCCGCCTGAGTTATGCGCTGTGGGTCTCCATGCCGGATTACCAGCTCACCACCCTGGCCGCGGAAGGCCGGCTGAAGGACCCCGCCGTGCTCGCGGCGCAGGTGGAGCGGTTGCTGACTGACCCCAAAGCCGCGCGCTTCATCGAGAGCTTCACGGACCAGTGGCTGAAGCTGAACCAGATAGATTTCACCAGCCCGGACAGCCGCCTGTATCGCGGCTTTGACCCCATCGTGCAGGAGTCCATGCTGCTGGAGACGCGCCGCTATGTGACGGAGATGATCCAGCAGGACCTGGGCATCACGCATCTCGTGGACTCCGACTTCACCTTTCTCAATGAGCGGCTGGCGCGGCACTATGGAGACGGCTTAAAACTCCCCGGCGTGAGTGATCTGCAAAAGACCGCGCTGGCCCCCGAGGCACGGCGCGGCGGACTGGTGACCCAGGGCGCCCTTTTAAAAGTGACGGCGGACGGCACCAGCACCTCCCCCGTGGTGCGCGGCGTCTTCATCAATGAGCGAATCCTGGGAAACCACATCCCGCCGCCACCGCCCGGCATCCCCGCCATCGAGCCTGACATCCGCGGTGCCACGAGCATCCGTGACCAGCTGGACAAGCATCGCCACAACGAGTCCTGCGCCTCCTGTCATCAGACCATCGACCCGCCCGGCTTCGCGCTGGAGAACTATGACCCCGTGGGCGTGTGGCGCAGCGGCTATGGCAAGGAAGGCCGCGGTGCCAAGGTGGACCCCTCCGGTGTCACGCCTGAGGGCGCCGCCTTTGCCGGACTGGCCGCCTGGCAGAAGATCCAGACCCAGCGTGCCGAAGGCCTCGGGCGCGGCTTTGCCACCCAGTTCCTCACCTACGCCACCGGCGCCCCCCTGCGCTTCAGCCAGGAGGATTCAGTGACGCAGTTGGTTAGGCAATCCCAGGGCCGCACCCGCGCCCTCATCCGCCAGTCCGTGCTGAGCGATGTGTTTTTGTGCAAGTGAGGGATGAGGGATGAGGTCGTGCGCAGGTGAGACCTCGAATCGGAGGCGCATGGGATGTCCTCGCGGATTCACCGTGCCATCCCCCTCCTCGACAGCGGTGTCACCGATGCCAGGTGGCCCTGGCATCTCGACCACCGCACTCCACGACGCTTGCGCGAGGATCGGGGCCTAACGAACAGCGCGTCAGCGTCGTGGAGTGCGGTGATAAGCGCTCAGGCGCGGCACCGCTGTGCGCGGGCGAGGCGGAGGGCACACAGCGCCCAATTCCACAGAGATGAACAGCACCTTTTGGAGGGGCGCTACGAGATGCTGGGGATGTTTTTCGCGGGTCTTTCGTGCCGTCCACCTCCTCGACAGCGGTGT
>JAZKCU010000030.1:0-52755 GCA_040387935.1 Verrucomicrobiota bacterium
GCACCTCACTTTCGTGATTCACTTGGTTTCGTCAGCCGCTGCTTTTCGCTGGCGGACGACCATCTTACAGGACCTTCGGGACCCCGCAACTGCTTTCTGTTCTTTTTTGAAGGTTTTTTCACTCTTGGGGGGTTGCCGGGGTCTTCCGGGCTGTGAACAACCGGACCACCCCAATTCTCATCCAGGCCTTATGGATGCTTGATTCCAGCGTATCGAAGTTGGTTATTCCTTAGGTTGCAAAGTTGGTTATGCCAATCCGCCCCGTGGTGGTTTTCTACCGCACTTTAGGTTGGCGTGATTTCCGCCAGACGAGCCATCCGACAATGTTGATTAGGCCGAGCGCGGCGCACAGCTGCACGAGCGTCTTCACGAGGCTGTCTTTGCCCATTCCGCTGCCCACCAGACTGAGGGCGATGTTCAGCGGCAGATAGCCCAGCAGCGTGCCCAGGAGGAAGGTGCGATGCCTAACTGTCGTCACGCCCAACAAAACGTTTAGTACGAGCCCGGGAAGCATGAGCTGCCTTACCCAAAACACGCGCAGCCAGGATGGACGCTCCAGCAGTGTTGAGAGCCATGACCACTGCGAGACACGGCTCAGCACGGCTCGGCGCCCGCCATGGCGGGCGATCAAAAAGGCGCCGTAGGATCCTAGGGTGGAGCCGACGAGCGAAAGGGTGAGGCCTTCCGCGAAGCCAAAGATGAGTCCCGCAGCGCCGCAAAGGGCCAGCCGGGGGATGCCAACCATGACGCTAAGTGTGACGACCAGGCCAAAGGCGAGGTGCGCGATCCATCCGAGCTGGTCCACATAACCCTTCCAGGTCTGCACGTTGGTGATCCAGGCGCGCAAGGGGGTGAAATGCGAAAGGAGCATGAAGGCGGCGATGCCGAGCACGAGAAGGAGGATCTTCCTGTTCTCCTTCCGCCAGGACTTGCCAGCCTCTTCGCCGAGACGCGATTCTTCCGATGCTAATGGAGCGGTGGACGCTGCAGGGGACGCGGCTTCTGGGTCAGGCCTGGACATGCAGGTACCTCTGACTGCCGTTGATGCTTTCTCAACCAAGGTTCGATGGATTTTCAGTCATCTATATAGAGAGCCTTATATTTAAGTGCGGCGAAGGGCTGCGAGGGTGTCACTCCGTTCTTCACCGCCTTGGGACTCGTCCTTTAGAATGAGCTTCCCATGAGACGTTTCTTTTTGGTAGTCTCACCACTTCCACCCACCATGAACACGCCCTTTCCTTCACGCCGTCAGTTCCTTCAGCAAAGCAGCCAGGCGCTGGCCGCTGGCTGGCTCGGCTCCAGCTTCGCCGAGGAGGGGGGTGCGAAGATGCCTGCCTCCGAAACCCTGGTGCAACAACTCTATGGAAGCCTGGATGAGACCCAGCGCTCTTCGATCTGTCTGCCCTGGGATGATCCGCTGCGTCTGAAGGTGGACAACAACTGGCACATCCGCCCGAAACGCCTGCGTGAGGTTCTGAAACCTGACCAGCAGGACCTCGTGCGGCAGATTTTCGACAAGCTGCACAGCGAAGAATACAAGAAGGAAGTCTGGCGCCAATTTGATCAGGACAACAAGGGCGATGGTGGTTTTGCGAGTGCTTCGGTCGCGATCTTTGGCGCTCCGGGCAGCGGCAAGTTCGAGTTTGTGCTGACTGGACGCCATTGCACGAGGCGCTGTGATGGTGACAGCGAGGCTGGCACGGCCTTTGGTGGCCCGATCTTTTACGGCCACGCGGCGAAGAGTTTTAATGAGAAGCCGGACCACGAGGGCAACGCCTATTGGTTCCAGGCAAAGCGAGCGAACGAGCTCTTCCAGGCGCTGGATGGCAAACAGCGCGAGCTGGCGCTCTGCGATACCAGCCGTGACGAGGAAGGTAATGATACCGTGAAGCTCACGGGGAAGACCCGCGGCTTGGACGGCATCCCTGTGGCGGACCTGAGTGCAGATCAGAAAGGTCTGGTCCGTGGTGTCCTGAAGGATCTGCTGGCACCTTTCCGTGCGGAGGATGCGACGGAGTCCATGAAGTACATCGAGGCTGGTGGCTTCGATAATCTGCACCTCGCCTATTATAAGAACCAGGACCTCGGCAAAGACAGTGTCTGGGATGTCTGGCAGATCGAGGGGCCAAACATGGTGTGGTTCTTCCGTGGTGAGCCGCATGTGCACTGCTGGGCGCATATTAAAGAGACGGCATAATTTCTGGGGCAGCCGACCTCTCGCTCCGCGTCGGCTCTGGGGACTTGTCCTTCCCAGGAGATGAGGAAATCTTGAGGACGCAGTGTGCGGGGCCGAGCCCACCGTCATCTCGCGGGAGCGAGATGACTACATTGCTGCCGCGTCATCGAAAACGCTTGCTGCTCTCTATATAGGGGAGCTTTCAGGCTCCCGAGTCCCCGGAACTTCACTTCTTTCCGTCTTCCAGGAAATCGAGGGCCTTTTCCAGCCACTCTTTGGCGGGGGCGCCGTGACCCTGGCCGGGGATGTCGAAGAGCTTGACGTGCTTGAACTCGTTTGCCTGGAAGCCCTGCTCGTAGATGGCCTTGGTGTTGTCCTGGTTGAAGTCTTTGTCGCCAGTCACGAGAACGATGCGGGATTCGTTCTGCGCCTGGGTGGCGATCTCAGGGTGCGGGATGTAGCGTGCCTCGTAGGTGGTGCCGTCCTTGCCCTGGGTGGGGAAGAAAAAGTTCACGCCCATGAAGCAGACCGCGCCGCTGAACATGTCCGCATAGGCCACGGCGAGCATGGAGGCCACACGTGAGCCGCCGGAGTGACCGCTGACATACACACGGGCGGGATCGATGTCGTACATCTGACGCATCTGGTCATTCGCGGTGATGGCGAGCTGCATGCGGCTGAAAACCTCGCGATTGTTTCCCCCCTTCAGGGCGCCGACGAAGATAAGCTTGTGGTCGGCCAGCACCTTTTCCCAATCGGGTGGCAGGGCACACTTATCATTGGGGCTGATCCAGATGAAGAGGCCGTGCGGGGCCCCTTTCTTATAGGACTTCGGGATGATGACCTCATAGCCTTCCTTGCTCAGATCGAGAGCGCCGGGGGCCTCCACCGACCGGAGGCGCATCTTGAGCTGATCCGCACCGGCCATCGGTGTTCCCTCTTTAAAGGAGAGAGGGGCGCGCTCGCCCGGTTTGATCTTGGCATCGGCAGCGCCTTGGTCCGCTTTGCTCTTGGAACCGGTGGCAGGCTCAATAGCGATCACATTCAGAGCCAGACAGAACGGCAAAAGGGCGAGGAGTTTCATGTGGGAGTGATATCGAAGCGGCTGCGAGGTCGCGTGTGGATGGTATTACACCCACAACGCTCAACAAAGGAGCAGCTTTGAACTTTCCGCTGGCATGCCAGTAAGATTCCAGTGGTGTTTCGTGTTTTGACCCCCACTCCGGCCCTCCACGCTGCTTTTTTAAAGACCATGTCTGCCATTCCCGAACCTGTCTCGTCCGCCCCCTCACCTTCCCGGCTGCAATCCCGGGCTTATCAGGAACTGAAAAGGCTGATCGTGTCCGGCGAGTTTCCCCCGGGCTCTTTCCTTTCCGAGCGCCAGCTCGCGCAGCAGCTCTCCATGAGCAAGACACCGGTCCATGTGGCGCTAGAGCGTCTGGAAGCCGAAGGCTTCGTCACCATCTCCGCCCAGCAGGGCATCGTGGTCCGTGGCATGTCGCTGGACGACATTCTGGATCACTATGAACTGCGTGAGGCCCTGGAATCCTGGGTCGTGCGTCGTCTCGCGGGCAAGCTGAGCGCCGAGCAGCGGCAAGAATTGGAGGCCAATCTGGCGGGTCAGCACCAAGCCCTTGCTGAAAACGACCTGCGCCAGCTCATGCTCCTGGATGAGCAGATGCACTTCCTGCTTTGCAGCTACCTCAATAACCGCGAAATCATCGCCACCATGGAGCGGCTGCGGGACAAGGTGCACCAAGTCATCATGCGCGTGACTGACAGCGACCGCACCCGCCCTCTCGAAAGCACGAACGAGCATGTGGCGATCATCCAGGCCGTCATTGCTGGCGATGGCGACCGCGCCGCGCAGTTGATGATCGATCATCTGGAGGCCGGCAAGCATCGGATCTTGAACCCTGAGCGCTTTGCCCGCTGATACGCCATTGGCTTCAAGCTCTGCCTTTGATCACGCTGTCCATCGCAGCAGCGGAGACGCCGGATTTTGTCCGCGATGTGCACCCGATCTTGGAGGCACACTGCCTGAAATGCCACGGACCCGAGGAGCAAAACGGCAGTCTGCGCTATGATCAAAAGGCCGCCGTCCTCGGCCCGGCAGATTCCGGCAAGCGTGCGGTGGTCCCGGGAAAGCCAGACCAAAGCGAGTTGCTGAAGCGCATCACCTCCACGCATAAGGACGAGCAGATGCCGCCGAAAGGCAGCCGCTTGGGTGCGACCGAGATCGAGATTTTTCGCCAGTGGATTGCGAGTGGTGCTCAGTGGCCGGAAAGCGCTTCCCTGTTGCTGAAACGAAACCCACAAGCACTCATTGGGCTTTCCAGCCGCTTCGTGAGCACGCCTTGCCTGAAGTGAAGGATACCTCATGGGCACGGAACCCGATTGATCACTTCATTCAGGCCAACCGTGAAGCCGCAGGTCTGACTGCTTCACCTGACGCAGCACCACAAGTCTTGATGCGGCGGCTGGCTTATGACCTCACGGTCTTCCACCCAAGCTCGAAGAGCTAGCTGAGCAATCCGACATCACCTCCTATATAAAGAAGCTGCTTTCCGCCTGGGCCTATGGCGAGCGCTGGGGCAGGCACTGGATGGACTGGGTGCGCTATGCGGACACGGCGGGGGACAATTCGGACTACCCCATCCCGCAGGCGTATCTGTATCGGAACTACATCATCCAGTCGCTCAATGATGATGTGCCTTATGACCGCTTCATCACCGAGCAACTCGCTGGCGATCTGCTGCCCTCGTCATCCCAAGAGCAGGAGCTGGATCTCGTGAGCAGGCTGAACCAAAAGCATTTCAGCGAGCGCCCGCATGACACAGCACTGGCGGCACGCATCAAGTCCTTTGAAACCGCTTTTCAGATGCAGCAGGCAGCTCCGGAGGCCTTTGATATCTCCCAGGAGCCCGAGCACATCCGCAAACTCTACGGCCTGGATCGCAAGCTCAAAGGTCCAGGTGCCGACTTCGGCTGGCAATGCCTCGTCGCACCTCGGCTCGCGGAGCGTGGGGTGAGATTCATTGAGCTCATCGATACCGGCTCACGTCCGAATTGGGATTCGCATGGTGAGATGAATGAGCACGCGGATCTCGCGCGCAATGTCGACCAGCCCACAGCGGCGCTGCTCATCGATCTCAAGCAGCGTGGAATGCTGGATGACACCATCATTTTCTGGGCCACCGAGTTCGGCCGCACGCCGACTCGTGAGGGCAAGAACGGCCGTGGGCATCATCGTGACTGCTTCAGCGTCTGGCTCGCCGGCGGTGGCTTCAAGCCCGGTCACATCCATGGCAAGACGGATGACATCGGCAAATACACCATTGAGAACCCCGTGGAGGTGCATGATCTCCACGCGACCCTCCTGCATCAGCTCGGCATGAACCACGAGAAGCTCACCTTCCGCCATGCGGGGCGTGACTTCCGTCTCACGGATGTGCACGGGCGCACCGTCACGGGCTTGCTGGCTTAGCGCTGGCACTGGAGAAATCCTGGCCTCTCAGCACGTTGGTTGAGTCATGCGACTTCTTCCGACCTTCCTCGCGCTGCTGCCTCTCTCCGTCTCCGCCCAGCTTCCCACGGCCAAGCCCATCCCACATGTGCAGGCGGTGCCCATGCCGCATCACATCACGTCCTTCCAGCTTGATGGCCGGGAGCTGACGGCCATGCACTATGATCCGCAGGACATGCGGCCTTTCTGGCATCCCATCCATGCCTCCAAAGATGTCAGCCTCACGCGCATGGGTCATCCGCATGATCCGCTGACGCACAGCCATCACAACAGCGTCTGGATCACGCACAACATGGTGAACGATCTCAACTTCTGGGGTGACTACGCCAAGAATCAGGGCCGCATCCTCAATGTGGAAGTCTCCCGCGAAGGTTATGAGGACACGGACGAGTATGCCTCCATGCGGATGGTGAATCACTGGATCAGCGAGGCGGACAAGAGCATCCAGCTCGTCGAGGTGCGCCGCACGGAGATCCGTCCGCTCGATGGCGCGAAGAGCTGGTTCATGATCATTGACCTCGAGTTTACCCCACCGAAGGGCAAGACCACCACTTTTGGGGCCACCGGCTTCGGATTGGTCGCCGTGCGCGTGGCCAAGAGCATCAGCGTACATGATGGCGGCGGCCGCATCCTCAACTCCGAAGGGCTCATCAATGAAGAGCCGATGTTCCGCAAGGCCGCCCGCTGGTGTGACTACAGCGGCCGCATCACGAATGACGCGGACGGCTTCGGCGGCATCACCCTCATGAATCATCCCATGAACCCGCACAACCCCACCGCCTTTCACGTGCGCAACGATGGCTGGATGGGCGCCTGCCTCAGTCTGGACACCCCGATCGAAGTCACCGAGGAAAAGAAGCTCCGCGTCCGCTACGGCCTCTGGGTGCACGACGGCGTCAGCAACCTCGAGCAGAGCGAGGCCCACTGGAAGAAGTTCACCGAGCTGCCGGTGGTGGATTTGAACCCGCCGAAGAAGAAGTAGTCTACTTCCCTCCTGGCAAGCCTGCGGAGATTCGGGCAGACTTGGCCCCGACCTCCTCATGCATCTGCGCTGGCTTCTCGCGACCTTTCTCTTTCTGCTGCCTGCAGCACACGGGCAGATTGTGGTCAGCGGGAAAACCTTCATCCGTTCTCCGAACGAGTCCGGCAGCCGTGGTGAGTGGGTGGTGTATGAAAAGAACGCCCCTCATGATGATGCCAACCGCCGCTGGCTGACGCAAAAGGTGCTGGTTGAGCTCTCCGGCGCCTCCTTGCAGAGCCTGCGCCAGCTCCCCGAAGTGGCCCAGGCGGAACAACGAGGCCGCTATGCTGTGGTGACCCTGACAGGAGATGCGGGCATCGCCATTTCAGGGTCGAAGAAGCTGCGCCGAGTTCAGGGTGTGCTTTCGGCGGAACCCATGCTGGCCCGTCAGCTTCATGCAAAGCTCATCCCTGACGATCCCTTCTTTGCCTACAATGCCGCCAACGGGGGCTACCAGTGGCATCTGCGAAACACCGGCCAGAATGGCGGAGTCACCGGTGTGGATCTCCAGGTCACGAATGTTTGGGACACCTGGCTCGGTCGAGGTATCCGCATCGGTATTTTGGATGACGGCCTGCAAACGGCTCATCCGGACCTAGCCACAAATGCGGACACAGTGAATGATCGTGACTTCAATGATCTGGATGATGATCCATCGCCCACCTCCAGTGATCCTCATGGCACCTCCTGCGCCGGGATCGCAGCGGCCAGAGGCAACAATGGCCTCGGTGGCAGCGGTGTCGCGCCCGAGGCGCAGCTTGTCGGCATGCGCTTGATCGCAGGGCCGACCACGGATGCGGATGAGGCAGACGCTTTCTCCTGGCACAACGACATCATCCAAATCAAAAGCAGCAGCTGGGGACCGTTTGACTCCGCCTTTGGTGCCTATGGACCTGGACCACTGAGTCAGGCAGCTCTGGCAGACGCCACCACGAACGGCCGCAGCGGCCGGGGTACGGTCTTCCTCTGGGCGGGTGGCAATGGCGGCGCCAATGGCGATGACTCGAACTACGACGGCTGGTCGGCTTCACCCTACGCCATCGCTGTCGGTGCGGTGGGGGATGATGGCGAGGCTGTGTGGTATGGTGAGCCGGGAGCCAATCTGCTGGTTTGCGCTCCTTCCAATGGCGGCTCGCAGAGCATCACCACCACGGACCTGATAGGAGCGAGCGGCTATGATAGCACGGAATACAATCATTCGTTCGGTGGCACCTCCGCCGCCACGCCTGCTGTGGCGGGTGTAGTGGCGCTGATGCTCGAGGCGAATCACAATCTTGGCTACCGTGATGTGCAGGAGATCCTCATGCTCACCGCTGTGAAGAATGATGAGAACGACGGCGGCTGGGCCAGGAATGGCGCGGGTTTTGACTTTCATCTCAACTACGGTGCCGGCATGGTCAGCGCGCAGGCCGCGGTGAATCTGGCCATCGGCTGGACAAATCTCCCCGCCGTGCAAACACGCACGCTGGGCGGTGGCACACTTCATCTGGACATTCCGGACGGCAGCAGCGCCGGCCTAACACAAAGTTTTACAGTGCCATCTGGCGACAGCCTTCGACTGGAGCATGTGACCGTGAAGGTGAAGGCCACGCACCCCTATCGCGGTCAGCTCGAGTGGTGGCTCGTTTCTCCCAGCGGCATGCGCTCACGGCTGGCCAGAGCCAGGGTTAATGACACCGGCGCGGATCTCGACTGGACCTTCATGAGCACTCACTTCTGGGGAGAACGCTCCGAGGGCACTTGGAAGCTCCAGGGGTATGACACAGATCTGGCAGATGCTGGCACACTGGAGGAAGCCACTCTTACTTTTTACGGAACGCCGGTCACCACACCTCTCCCTGCGCCTGTCATCACCTCGAACCTCATCATCGTCGGTCGCGAGGGCGCGGTGATGGACCATCAGATCACCGCCTCCAACTTCCCCACCTCCTTCTTCTGTTTTGGCACGCTGCCGAGTGGCGTCACCATGACCGCCAGCGGTCACTTCAGCGGCATGCCGATGGAGACAGGCCCTTTTTACCTGACAATGCTGGCCTCAAACACCACGGGCTCTTCCTTCGAAAATGTGCTGCTGTACATCCTACCTGCGGACGCCACTCTTTCGGCCGCCGTGGAGCAGCCCGAGTCGCTCAAGATCGTTCCTTTCGGCCATGCGAACTGGTTCAGCCAGACTACGGTCACCCATGATGGCGTGGATGCTGCCCAGAGCGAGCCCATCGATCACGAGGAGTATGCCGGCATGGAGTTCACCGTCACCGGCCCCATGCGGCTGTCCTATCAGTGGAAGGTCTCTTCGGAGCAGGGCTATGACTACCTTGTGCTCACCGTCGATGGCTATGTGAAGGCCTACATCACTGGCGAGGTGGACTGGAACCATGTGACTCAAGACATTGGCCCTGGAGATCACAACGTGGACATCTATTACCTGAAGGATGAAGCCACCGTCACTGGTCAAGATGCAGGCTGGGTGGATGAGCTGGCCCTGACACCCATCACCTCCGCCCCCGTGGTGACGGGCGGCACCGTGCACGCCTATGAGGGGACTCCGCTGAAGTTCCAAGTCCAGGCAACGAACGCACCCACCACCTACAGCGCCACGGGCCTGCCATCTGGCCTAACTATCTCTCTGACCTCGGGCCTCATCTATGGCACCACCAGCACGGTCGGCATTCACACCGTCACCCTTGAAGCGGAGAATCCTTTCGGCACAGGCTCCGCCACTCTCAGCCTGGAGATCGGCACTACTTCTCAAGGACTCGCCTCCGCGCTGGATGCACCTTCGCAGGCCATCCAATCAGCCGGCAACCTCGGCTGGCGTTCACAAAGCCTTTATTCTTCGGATGGCAGCGATGCCGCCCGCAGCGGTGCCATCCAGGACATGCAGGACAGCCTCATGAGCACCCAGATCACCGGCCCTGCGAAGATCGCCTTCACCTGGGGCATCTCTTCCGAGGCTGACTACGACTACCTGCGCTTCCACATTGATGGCATTGAGCAAGAAGCCATCAGTGGCGAAGTGGGCTGGACAAAGAAGATCTTTACCGTGCCCGATGGCGCGCACATTCTCCAGTGGTCCTACATCAAGGACGAGTTCGTCCGCAGCGGCCTCGACTCCGGCTTCGTCGATCAACTCGGCGTCTACGGAGATGCGGACCAGGACGGCTTCTGGTCGGATGAAGAAACCGCTTTTGGCACCAGCGACCATGATCCCGGCCTCCTGCCACGCGTCTCCGTGGTGCCCTCAGGCGCCAACACCCTCATCACCTTCCCCTCCGTGGTCGGCCAAGTCTACCGCGTCCAACACAGCAACGACCTGCAAACCTGGACCACCATCAACGTGACCGCCACCACCAGCAGCACCACCTGGACCGACTCCAGCACCACCGGCCAAACCCGGCGCTTCTACCGCGTGGCGCTGCCTTAACATCACGCAGTGCTCACCGGGGGCATTACGTTCCCGAAAACAATGCATCAGACGTCTTGGCACAGAGTCTGACATAAGACTCTACCCTTCGCCCTACCTCTTGGAAAAGAGCTCGAAGGAACCGTTGCGAAAGATATAGAGCTGCTGCGTGAGACGATAGCTTCCCTCAAACGCTCGTTGAGCCATTTCCCTTATCTTCTTGAGTCCAGCCTCGTCCTCACTTCCTGTGAACAGGAGCACGTCCCGTGTAGGCAACGCGACGACGACACCACCACTCACCTTCGCCTTCATCTGTGCCCAGATGTCATTGAACAACAGAAGGCTCGACTCATAGTTACCATCCAACGTTATCATCGACACGTCATTTCCATCATGAACTTGGAGAGAAGCCATGAGTTTCTGGAGGTTGGCACAGGCAAGTTGGCGTAGCCCTGCCAGCTCGATACCTGCTGAGACAAAGTCGGCTTCAGTTAGATAGCGTATGCTCTTGGGGGTGTCTTGTACATAGAACACCTCCAACCCGGGAGCCAAGGCCTCTCTCAGATAGTCAGGCGGCGTTTTGTCACTACGCTCGCGCATCACCTGATGTATCTCTCCAAGCCACTGGGTGTCTTTGACAACAGGCAGGATCTGACTGGCATTCAGTAATTCCGACATCTTGTCCAAGGACTCCTTCGCCGACTCCACATACTTCTTGATGACTCCCGCGAGGTCCTTTGGATCTTGTTTATACAGATCGTACGCGTTGTTCAGGAAAATCGTGAATGGCTGGCTTCCTTCGATGTTCACGTTGAGTTCTAGCTCATTCTTCACCTCAATGTCCGCGTCGGGCTGCGCCGATTTGAATTCACGAACAAAAAGTCCGGTAAACTGGTTGGCAGAAAGAAGCTCAACTTCCGGGTTACAAGCGCCGAGGCCCAATATCGCCAGGAGAGGTTTGATGATCCGTTTCACAATAATGGGGGGATGAATGTTACGATGATGCAGCACTAGTTTTTCTTTGCCTGACGTCTAATCTGCTCCGTCTGATCTTTCACTCTTTTGCCAAGCCCGCCTCACATCCAGATCATCAGCTTCTGCACCAGATCCTTCGTCTGCGTGACGCGGTACTCCTCGCCGACCTCGAGCCGCACCTTGCTGCCACCATTGTAGGCAAACTCAAAGATCACCGGCAGCTCACCCGGATGCTGCACCAGCACCTCATGAATGCGCTCCAGATCAATCTCGCTGTGACGACGTGTATCTAGACGAAGCAGCAGCGGCTTCGGCGGCGCGGGCGGCACCACAGGCTTTTCCACGACCTCAGTCGCGGCATTCGGATTGCGCGCCTTCTTCGGCTGGATCTCCTTGGCATCACTCATGGTGACGCGGTTACCTTCAGCGCGCTGGTCCTTCATGCAGCGGCAGCGCAGGTTCAGAACTTTGCCGGGCTGGAGGAACTCTTTAAACTTCTCATACTCCTCGCTCCAGGCCATCATCTCGATCTGGCCGGTGAAGTCTTCAAAGGTGAAGGTGGCGAAGGGGCGGTTGTCCTTTTTCGAGTACTTCACCGACATGGTATTCACGATGCCGACGAGGAAAACGGTCTGCGGCTTCTGCGAGGTATCGACCTCATGGATGGCGATGATCTTGGTGATCTTCGACGAGTCGAAGTGTCCACGGAAGTCATCGAGCGGATGACCGCTGACGTAGAAGCCGAGCAGCTCCTTTTCGTTGTCCAAAGTTTCGGTGGCGGTCCACGGAATCACGGTGATTTCCTGGGCCTTGGCACTGCGGCGCTTCGGCGCCATCTCGAAGCTGTCAAAGAGTCCGCCCTGTCCCGACTTGAGGTCCTTCTGCATCGAGGCGGCACTGGAGAGCGCCTGGTCGATCCGCGAGAACATGGTGGCGCGGTCTTCCTTCGTGAAGTCGAAGGCGCCGGCCTTCACCAGAGACTCCAGGGTCTTCTTGTTCACGGACTTCGTGTCGATGCGTGAGCAGAAGTCCTCGAGGCTTTTATACTCACCGTTTTTACGCTCCACGATGGCGGCGGCCATGGCGCCCTCACCCACGTTCTTGATGGCGGCGAGACCATAGCGGATGGCATTGGGCACGCCTTCCTTCGTCTCCGCATCCTTGGTGCGCTCCGGAGCAAAGACGAGCAGGCTCTTGTTCACGTTCGGCGGCAGGATGGTGATGCCCATGCGCTGGCACTCGCTGACGAAGTTGGCGATCTTCTCGGTGTTGCTGACCTCAAGACTCAGCACGCCCGTCATGAACTCGACCGGGAAATTCGCCTTCAGATAAGCCGTGCGATAGGTGACGATCCCATACGCGGCGGAGTGGGACTTGTTGAAGCCGTATTGCGCGAACTTCTCCAGCAAGTCGAAGATTTCGTTAGCCTGTTTGGGCGGGATGCCATTGGTGGCTTCGCAGCCGGCCACGAAGACGAGACGCTGCTTCGCCATCTCCTGCATGTCCTTCTTACCCATCGCTCGGCGGAGCAAGTCAGCCTGACCCAGGCTAAATCCGGCGAGCAAGTTCGCCGCCTGCTGCACCTGTTCTTGATAGACCAAGATCCCGTACGTTTCCTTGGCGATCCTTTCCAGCAGAGGGTGTGGATACTCGACCTTCTCCAGACCTTTTTTACGCGCGATGAAGTCCGGGATGAACTGCATGGGCCCTGGTCGATACAGGGCCAAGATAGCGATGATTTCTTCGATCTTATCCGGACCGAGCTGCTTGCAGGTATTGACCATGCCGCCAGACTCCATCTGGAAGACGGCGGTGGTCTCGCCGCGCTGGATCATCTCAAAGGTCTTCACATCATCCAGCGGTGCTTCGGATGATCGGAAGCCATGAATGCGCTTTTGAATCCACTGCTCGGCCTCATGAATGACGGTGAGCGTCTTCAGCCCCAGGAAGTCCATCTTCAACATGCCCAGCTCAGTGAGCGGCTTCATGGCAAACTGGGTGACGATTTCCTCTTCCTTGCCGCGCGTGAGGGCGATGAAGGTGGAAAGCGGCTTGTCACCGATGACGATGCCCGCCGCGTGAATGCCGGTGCCGCGTGTACAGCCTTCCAGGAAGGTGGCATGCCGCCAGAGCTCCTGGGTTTGGCTGTCTTCCTCGATGAGCTTTTTAAGATCAGGATTCTTTTCGACCGCGCCTTTGAGATCGATGTTCAGCTCATCCGGGATCATCTTCGAAAGACGATCCGCGTCATTGTAACCCCAGCCGAGCACGCGGCCCACATCACGGATCACGCTCTTCGCGCCCATGGTGCCGAAGGTGATGATGTGGCTCACGCTCAGCTCGCCATACTTCTGCCTAACATACTCAATGACCTCGGGGCGGCGGGTCTGGCAGAAGTCGATGTCGATATCGGGCGGGCTGACACGCTCGGGATTCAGGAATCGCTCAAACACCAGCTCAAAGCGCAGCGGGTCGATGTCTGTGATCTCCAGCACATAGGCGACGAGCGAGCCCGCCGCCGAGCCACGACCTGGACCCACCGGGATGCCATGCTCTTTCGCCCAGTTGATGAAGTCCCAGACGATGAGGAAGTAACTGGTGAAGTTCTTTTCATTCAGCAGCGCCAGTTCGTAGTCCATGCGCTTGCGCAGCTCTTCATCATTGAGCGCACGATCACGGCCATAGCGCTTGATCAGGCCGTCTTCACAAAGATGGCGCAGATAGCCGGCTCGGTCGCTGCCATCCTCAGGGTTGTACAGCGGGTAGCGGTCGATGCTCGTGGCATCGAGCCGGATGTTCAGATTGCATTTGTCCGCGATCTCCAGCGTGGCATCACAGGCTTCAGGCAGTTCGGAGAAGAGCGCGCGCATCTCCTCCGCTGTTTTGAAATAGACCTCGGGCGAGTACGTGATGCGGTTTTGGTCATGCACGCTTGCTCCCGTGCCGATGCAGATCAGCAGATCATGGCTCTCATGATCCTCGCGGTTCATGAAGTGCACATCATTCGTAGCCACCGTCTTGAGCCCGTAGCTCTTGCCCCACTGGAGCAATTGCTTCGTCACGGTCCGCTGCTGCTCCATGCCGTGATTTTGCAGCTCGAGATAGAAATTCTCCGTCCCGAAAATGTCCACAAACTCACGCAGGCTCTTCTCCGCCTCGTCAGGCCGGTCGGTGAGGAGAAGCTGGTTGATCTCCCCATTCATGTCCCCGCTCAGGCAGATCAGCCCCTTGCTGTACTGACGCAGCAGGTCCTTGTCCATGCGCGGGTGATCCCACTGGCCGAAGAGATGCGCCTCCGTGACGATCTTGGAGAGGTTTTCATAGCCCTCGTTGTTCGCCGCCAGAAGGGTGAGATGGGACGAGCGCTTGCGGCCCGTGATGTCCTTCATCTCCCGCATGGACCCAGGCGCCAGATACACCTCGCAGCCCAGGATGGGCTTCACGATTTTCTCCAGCTGCTCCGGTGTCGCCACCTCGTCCTTTTTCAGCTTCGGCTTCGTCTTCAGCGCCGACATGTAGAAGTCGATCGCCGCATACAGGTTGCCATGATCCGTGATCGCCACGGCTGGCATCTTCAGCTTCTGCGCCCGCTTCACGAGATCATCCACCCGGCACGCTCCATCAAGAAGCGAGAAGTCGGAGTGAACGTGAAGGTGAACGAATGAATCTGCCATGTGCCTGGATGTTGAGTGGGGCGGGTCAGCTTATGCGGAAGGGCGGCAGGGGCAAGACGGGTGACACATTTCATAGACAAAAGCCCCGGGCTGGTCCGTCATCCCCAGTGACGCCTCTCATGCTCACCCCTCGCCAGATCGAACAGCTCTACGATGCCCACGCGGCGGCGCTCTTCCATTACATCTCCAGCATCGTCCGCTGTGAGACCCAGGCGAAGGACCTGCTTCAGGAGCTCTTTCTCAAGATCCAGCACCAAGGCCTCCCCACCCTGGAGAGCGAGCGCGCCTGGCTGACCCGTATGGCCCACCATCTGTGCATTGACTGGATGCGCCACCACGGCACCCGCCGCCAAGCCGAGGAGCGCAGCGCCGCCGAGCCTCGCTCCTTGTTTCAGCTTCAGCAGGACCCGGATGCCGCCGAGTTCGCCCAGCGGGTCGAAAAAGCGTTGGCGGACCTGCCCCCGGAGCAGCGTAGCGTCGCCCACCTGAAGCTCTGGCAAGGCCTGACCTTCGAGGAGATCGCCACCGTCCAGGCCATTCCGCTCAATACCGCCGCCAGCCGCTACCGCTACGCCCTCGAGAAACTGCGGTCCCTCCTCCGCCCCCTCTACGACGAAATCCAGCCGCCATGAAAAACGATGACCCCACCGATCTCGAATCACGGCTCAGCTCCCTCCCCCTGAGCCCCCTGCCCCCGGAATGGAAGGCAGAACTCCTCGCCCGTCTTCCTCAGGCTGCGCCCGCTGCTGTTCCAATCTCCATCGCCCCTCGCCTCCGCCGCACCCCGCCTCGCTGGCTCGCCATCGGCTGGGGCCTCGCTTGGGCTGCCGTGATCGTCCTGCACCTCAGCACCCCGGCTACTCAGGGCAGCAAGCCCTTCACCGGCCCCGCCACCGCCCGATCCCTGAAACAGCGCACAGATCTCCTGCAATCCCTCCTGGTCCTTAAGTGACTCTCGAACCCTCACGGCGGGGACCCACCCCCCAGGGCCCCGCCATGCCCATTTTTCCATCTCTCATCCCTGATCCCTCATCCCTCATCCCCTCCACCCCATGTTCCCGCCCCTCCTCACTCGTCTCTGGAGCCGCCGCTGGCTCCGCGCCCTCACCTGGACCCTCATCACCCTCGTCACCTTATGGGTCCTGCTTGCCGTCGTCCTGAAATGGACCGGCCAACGCCGCTGGCACCGCCTCACCCAAGAGCTCGAGTCCAAAAAAGAAACCCTCGATTTCCTCAAACTCCAACCCCCACCCGTACCCAACGATCAAAACTTCGCCGCCATTGATGCGCTGAACGGCATCCGCCTCGGCCCCGGCGAAAGCCCCGAAGCCAAGGCCGCCGAGGCCAAGCGCAAGCGCATCGAGGATGCCGAGAACCTTTTTCGCTCCCCCTCCAGCCAAGCGACCCAGACCATCATTCCTCGCGGTGATCCCCTCAGCAAAGGTCTGCCACCCTCCATACCCGACATCATCGGCCAGCTAGACGTCTCAAAGCTCCAGCTGACCAAGGAGTCCGATGCCGCCGCCCTGCGCCAAGCCATTGAAAAACACGCCCCCTTCATCACCGAAGTCACCCAGGCCGCACTCACACGCCCGGAAGTCGATTACCTCCCACGCTGGGATCAGACCCCGCTGCCAGAGCCTCTTTTCGCCCTCCCCATCCCTTACTGCTCCACCACTAATGCCCTGGGCCGCCTCCTGCAACTGCACGGCATCGCCTGCGCTGAATCCGGGGATCCCGAAGCCGCCACCGTCGATGTCGTCACCCTCCTGCGCTTGTCCGAGGGTCACCTCAAGGAGCCGCTTCTCATCTGCCATCTCGTCGGCATGGTCCTTCATCAAAACGCCGCCAGCCTCACTTGGCTGCTCCTGCAAAAACGTACTCTTAGCGATACCCAGCTCCGCTCTCTACAGACCGCCTTCTCCCGCCTGGAGATGCCCGCCAGCCTACTCCAGGGCATGCGTGGGGAGATGGCCTTCGGCGCGGACATGGCCGCACACCTGGAAAAGGACATTGCCGCCTACACTCTGCTTCAGAGTGTCACGGCCGGCTCCCAGTCCAATTCCCCGGCACCTTTCCTCGTCCGCCTGATCCCCTCCGGCTTCTTCACCCACGCCAAGGTCAGCCTTGTTCAGGCAGAGTGGAACCACCTCGTCCTCCCGCTTCAGGAAGATGCTCTCAAAACCGCCCTCACCTCCGCCAACCAGGACGAAAACTGGCTGAAAAGCATCAGCCTCTTCAAGCGCCCCGACTTTCTCCTCGCCCGCATGGCTCTGCCTGCGGTTACCACCATCAAGCTCTCCTCCGCCCTCGCCGAAAACACCCGCCGCCAAGTCCTCCTCGCCTGCGCCCTTGAGCGCCACTTCATCCAGCACGGCAGCTACCCTGCCACTCTCGATGCTCTCGAACCCGCCACCCTAGCCGGAGCCACCAGAACCGCCTTCGACGAATCCCCCATGCGCTACCTCGCTAGCGGTGATGGTCGCTACCGCCTCTGGCACAACGGCCCCGACGCCAAAGACGACGGTGGCTCCTTCACCACCGCGCCAGACGGGCCCGCGCCCCGCGACCCCAAATACCTCGGCGACTGGACCTGGCGCTACGAGCCCCTGAAACCGTGAGGGAGGACACAGGCCCCCAACGTACCACCCCATTCCAAATGGGGTGGCATTGCGAAAGCCTAACAAGAAGGAAAACCAGCAAGACCTCCGCTCACCAAAGTCCTTTCCGTCCTTCAGGTCCTTTCTGTCCTTTTTCCGGGTTCACCCCACCCGCCATCACACCTTGATAAAAATCCCGCGCTTGTACAACCACCGCGCCAACAGCAGCATCAGCGAAAACGTCACACAAGGCACCACCCAGGCCCACTCCTTCCCCGGATGCCCCACCAGACGCTCTGACACCGTCCGGAAAACCCCCAGCCCCGCGCAAACATACAGCGTGATCGGATTCGCCCCCACCCACATGAACGGTGCCGTCCAGCCCTTCCAACCGCGCACATCCACGATCCAGTAGAACACGCCTAACATCACCGCGCTCCATCCCCCGGCCACCAGCACAAAGCTCGAAGACCAGATCTTCTTGATCACCGGAAAAAACGGATGCCAAGCCCATCCCAGCGCGATCATCACCACGCCGGCGCCGATCAACCCGAGCACCCTTTTCGAAGCGGTCCTCGAATTGACCAGCCACTTGCCCGCCAGAATGCCCAGCAGAGCCGTCGCAATCGCCGGCAGCGTGCTCAGCAGCCCCTCAGGATCATGATCGCCATCATATTTGCGCCCCGGCAGCCAGATCGAATCCAGATAATTGGTTAGGTTGTGTCCTTCCGCATAGTCACCCGCGCCAAAGCCCGGCACCGGCACAAAGGCCAGCAGCGCATGATACCCGACCAGCAGCCCGATCACCGCCGCCACCAACCCGCGCCAGCCTAACCAAAGAGAGATCATCCCCGCAGCTGCCGAGGCAAGGCCTATGCGCTGCAGCACCCCCAGCCACCGGATCTTCTCCCAGCCATCTCGCAGCCCTCCCGAGAACAGCACACCGATCACCACCAGGATCAAAGCGCGGGCCAATAAGTGCTTCGTCGCGCTCGCATGCCCCTCCTTTTGCAACCGACGCGACAGCGCAATCGCCATCGAAACCCCCGCAATGAACAAGAACAGCGGAAAGATCAGATCATAAAACCGGAACCCCTCCCAGGCCACATGATCCAGCTGCGTGTCCACCATCGTCGTGACTGCGTTTCCAGGCGCAAACCGATTTAGCACGCCCTGCAGCACCCCGCCCATCCCTAGAATCCAGCACATGTCGAAACCGCGCAAAGCATCAAGGGAGACAAGACGTGATGAGGGAGTGTTCTGAGACATGCTGCCCCAGGAGACGTGGCGGCGGAGGGTATTCTCTCCGGTGAAAAGGTATGGAATGACGTTCTAAAAAGCCCTGCACGCTCTCGCTACTCAGCAGGTTCCACCGCTTCCAGGATCGCGCTGCCGCTCCATTGCGGAGTGTTGGTGACACGGATCATCAGTTCCGGATCGGTCGGATGAGGATCCTCATACGGCAGATCGGCGACGATCAAATAACCTGCGCCCTTGTTGAAATCCGGACGTGTCACCAGGACACCGTTGATGCTCACGCTTCGGGTGATTTGCGCCGGGATCTCAGCGTTGCTGGTGGGATCGTCTTCCACCATGGAAAAGCTGCCGCTGAAGACGCCGGTGACCGCATTGATGCTCAGCTTCGCGCCAAAGCCCTCCGGATCAGCCACCGCCACGTGACGGCTGTTGATGGTGAAGAGCTGGCTTGTGAAACTACCCAGGTTGCCATGGCTTTCAGCGAGCTCCAGCGCGGCGTTCAGACTGCTAGCCTGCATGCCAAGGATCAAGGAGGCAGGCTTCGTGTACAGGGCACCGATAACAGTCACATCGGCCTTGTGAAATCCATCCTTGTAACTCCTCGTTTTGGATTTCACCGGCTGCTCCGCCTTGAACCAGTCCACAACTCCATCCATATTCTTCGTCTCCTGGTCGATGGTCATCCAGCCCTGGATGTTTCCCGTGGCGGCATAGAGCAGGTGGCGCAGCGGGATCTGCCCTCCGCGGCCTAGACCCACGCTGCCCGTGATGTCCGTCCCGTCCGCCAGTTTGCCAGTCCAGCTCACCAATCCCTGAGCGCTGACCTTCACCGGCATGTAGCCAAAGCCCTCAGGGCCTTCACCCCCGTTTGGATCCAGGACGGTGTTGTAGGTGCCCAGAAAGACATCTGCCTTGTTCGTGCTCTTCCAGGGGCAGAGCCAGGCCTCCAGAGCGCTCGTCGCGGCGTTCCCTTCATCCTTCAGCGTGCCAGTCAGCTTTTCCGTGGCCAGATCAATGCTGAAAGCGAGGCTGAGCGCAGCCAGCGGCGCAGCTCGTGAGATCGTCAGCCGCGCCGAAGGAGGGCCGTTCACGCCTTCCGAGGTCAGGCTGCCCTTCATGGGATAGCTCAGTGTGCCGACCTTCAAGGTGCCGCTGAGCGCAGAAGTACCTGCCACCGTGATCCGGAAGCTGCCTCCCAGCTCCTGGTTCAGCTCGCCCCGTGCCACCAGCCCGTCATACGTTCCGATCGCCGCTGGATAGAGTGGCTGCACCGTCCATGACACATTCTCGACCACGCTGGTGCCGGCACTGTTGCTGGCGCTGACCTTAAGAGCGTAAGGCTCCACAGCTCCTTTTACCAGCTTTGCAGCCGTGGGCACACCGTGGATGCGCCCGCTCGCCGCATCCAGCTTCAGCCCCGGAGGCAGCCCGGAGACGATGTACTTCGTCGGGAACTTATTCGCAGAAATGAGGAAATCCACCATTTGCCCCACCCTTACATCGCCAAACAGAGGCACCAGGACCCCTGCGGCAAACACCGGCTTCTCCACCACCTTCACCACCGTCTCGCCATTGTTTCCAAAGACGGGGCCTGCAGGCGTGGTCATCTCGATCTGGCATGTGTAGGTCCCCGCATCTTCAGGGGTCATGCCCGTGATCTTCAGCGTCTTCTCCGTCACACCACTCACGCGTCCTCCGTTGTTGAGACCTTCACCATTCCGCTGCCAGCGATACTTGGGAGAGATCCCCTTTGGCAATGTCACCGCCGCATTCATCGTCAGTGGCGTGCTCACATTCACAGACTGGATCGCCGGGCCGCGTGTCGCCACGCCCACATAAGCGGGGGTGGAATCCTGTACGTTCACACTGTTCGTGGCACGCAGGGAATACGCTGCGGCGTCAGCCGTCTTTAGTGCCGCCAGCACTAGGCTGGATGTCTTGGCATTCGCGATGTTGGCCGCGTCCTTCCGCCATTGATAAGTCAGCGGGTCACTGCCTGTGACCACCAGATTGAAGGCCAGAGGCTGCCCCACCAAGCCAATCTGGGAAGCTGGCTGGTTCGCAAAGCCAGGTGCGAGAGGTGTGGTCGAAACACTGATCACCGCCGTGGCACTGTCCATAGAACCCAGGCCATTCCTCACCCGTACCCAGTACGATGCCTCAGCCGTCAGCGCTGGTGTCGGATACGTGGCGGCGGTGGCTCCCGTGATCGGCTGGCTCGTGTCGCCCGTGCTGCCTGCATACCACTGGTAGCTGATCGGCATGCCCGTCGTTCCAACAGTCAAGGGAGTCGTTTGACCAGAGACGATCATCCGGCTCGCTGGCTGCTGTGTGATGGCCACAGGCGTCACACCGCTGCGGGTGAGCTTGAAGTTGTCAAGATAGACCTGTCCGCTGCTGACTTCCAGACTCCATGACAACCCGGTGAGCCGAATGGAAAAGGTGTCCGTGTCCTGCATGTCCCAGTCGGTGGTTCGGCTGCCACCTGTGCCCGCGATCCCGTAAGTCGCGAGGGTTTCCCATTGGAGACCATTCGCAGGCCCGCTGCGGTCCACCTGGAGGGTGACGATTTTGGTGACCGCACTAAATGAGATCCGCAGCACGCCTGTCTTATGGGTCCCAATGGCGGTCAGCTTGGCATCCAGATTTGGATTGTCCGCCCCGTCCGTCATCAACCCGCCGATGAACTTCCTGCTCACCTGATAGGCCATCAGCTCGTCATTGAGCTCGACCAGCTCATTAAGTGTGTTCATCTCAACGAAGATCCGGTTTCCCTCTCCGCCATACACCTCCAGTGCAACTCCGGCCTCCCAGTCGAGCGAGCTCACTCCCGAGGTCAGGTTGCCCACATCGACCACCGCCTCCCAATCCTCGGCGTAGTGCGGGTGGTTGCTCTGCAGTTCCAGATAAGATTCCCCCTGACCTTCGAGGTAGAGTTGCCCCTCGTCGAAATATTTCACCACCGTCGCCGTGTAGTTCAGCCTCTTGGCTGTTTCAGCGAGACTCCCCATATCGGTATAATCCTCCTTCAGCCACAGCGCTGAGTTCAGGGAGTTGTCATCGAAGTTGTCCACCACCATGCCGCCTGGGATCGGGTCGGCTCCTGCAGACATCACCGTCGTGAGGAACGAGCAAAAAGAACAAAGCAGCGCGGCCTTTAGTGGAGAGAACTTCATAAATCGATGGAGAGATTGAGCGGGCTCTTCAGTCAGAGCACAGCTGATAGATATACCGGACATGCGCCTAGGCATTACAGGGAAACGAGAGAAGCCATCCAGGCAACTGAACACGGAGCCAGGACATGGCCGCCTACATCCACTTCGAAATCCGGCTATCCAGCTGAAACACCTGCCCGCTCACATTCTCCATTCCATGGAGAAACGCGATGAACCTCGCCGCATCCTCCGCTGTGTTTAACTTCCCTAGCGTGTGTGCTGAAAGAATGCGTGCGCGATGCCCCTCATCCTCCAGCAGATGCCTCGTCATCTTCGTGTCCAGAAAGCCCGGCAGCACGCAGTTCGCACGCACGCCACGTGCCCCGTATTCCGCCGCTGTGGACTGCGTCAGCCCGATCAATCCGGCCTTGGCTGCCGCATAATTGGTTTGGCCAATGGGGCCGCTCAATGCGCTGAACGAACCGATGTTCACGATGTGGCCGGCCCGCTGTTTCACCATCAGCCTCAAAGCCGCCTGCGTGCAAAGAAACGCTCCTTTCAGATTCACCTCCAGCACTTCGGCAAACTCCTCCTCGCTCATGTTTACCATCCGCCGGTCACGTGTGATGCCGGCATTATGCACCAGCAGATCCAGTCGCGGCAAAGCACTGATCACACTTTGCACCTGCACCTTGTCCGTGACATCCATCTCACCATGCGAGGGCGCATGCACGACCCAGCCCTGAGCTTCCAGCTCGGCCCGGATGGCCTTGGCCAGGTCCCCGCCCCCTCCGGTGATGAGCGCGACTGGAGATGCATCACTCATTCGGGGATCATCACGATCGTCTCCTTGGTCTTTCGGATGCCGAGGCCGAGAAAGTAAACAATCGCGGACGCCAGGAACATGGAAGAAGCCAGGAAGTAGAAGCCATTCGCATAAGACCCCGTCGCGTCCTTGATCTGACCGAGGATCCACGGCCCGGTGGCGCCTCCAAGATTACCCACCGAGTTGATGAGTCCAATGCTGCCCGCCGCTGCTGCCTCGGCCAGGAACAAGCTCGGCAGCGACCAGAAGGCCGGCATGTAGGTTTTAAATCCTGCGAAAGCCACCATGAGGCAGGCCATCGTCAGCACCAGATTACCCTTCGTAAGCGGCGCGAACAGCATGGCCAGGGCACCGATGAAAATCGGCACACAAGCATGCAGCCGGCGCTCCTGCATCCGGTCTGAACTCCAACCGCCAAAGAGCTGCCCGAACAGCGCCAGCAGCGGCGGCAGGACAATGAGGACGGTGAAGTCTTTCGTGCTCAAGGAATACCAATCCTGGATCACGCTGGGCATAAACAGCTCCATGCTATGGCTGCAGGTGGTGATGAAAAAGTAAGCCGCACAGAGCAGCAGAACCTTCGGATGAGAGAAGGCCTCCATCAGCGTCATGCGCTTGCCTTTCGTCTTCAGCATGCGCTCACGCTCAAGCTCCGTCTCCAGCGCCTCAGCTTCTTCAGGCGTGAGCCATTTGGCCTGCTTCGGCCGGTCCGTGAGCAGCCACAGCACGCCAATGCCGAGCAACACCGCCGGGATGGCCCAGAAAATATATACCCACTGCCAGCCAAGCAGACCCATGAGCTTGGGATGAAAGATCTTCTCACCGGAATCCAAGGTCACAGTGCTGCCGAACTTGAGGAACCAGTTCGAGATCGGGCTGAGCATTTGCGCGAACGGCGTGGCAATGAGGAAATAAGACAGGGCTTTCGCACGATCACGTGCGGTGAACCAGTGGGTCAGATAAATGATCACCCCCGGGAAGAATCCTGCCTCAGCCAGCCCGAGAAGGAAACGCACGACATAGAACTGGCTTGGCGTCGTCACAAAAGCCGTCAGAGCCGCCATGAACCCCCAGCTCACCATGATGCGGCAGATCCATTTCCGCGCGCTCCAGCGCTCCACCATGAGCGAACCTGGAATCTCCAGGATGAAGTAGCCGATGAAGAAGAGGGTGCTGCCAAAACCGATCACCGCATTGGTGAATTCGGGCATGTCCTTCACCATCGTCAGCTTCGCCACCGCCACGTTTACCCGGTCCACATACGCGATCATGTAGCTCACAAAGAGCACTGGCAGCAGGCGGAAGAATGCTTTGCGCCGGGCGCGGTCGAGCGGAGAGGTGGATTCAGCGGACATTGGGAGAGGTTGGAACGCGCGATGCTAGCGACCTCCATCACGAACACCAGATCAAAAGCCACTTCCAAAAATCCGTGCAAACAAAAGCCCGCCGTCGTATGTCTAATACTGTAACCGACCGTCATGCCTGAATCCGCTGACTCCACCTCGTTGACCGGCAATCTGCTTCTCGCCGTTCCGTCCATGCGTGATCCCAATTTCTCACGCACTGTCGTCTTCATGGCGGCCCACACATCGAAGGAAGGCGCCTTTGGCTACGTGCTGAACCGTCCTCTCGATCAACGTGTGTCAGATCTCCTTCCCGATCAGAGCCTGGGCGCTCTGGGTCAAGTGCGCGTCTATGTCGGCGGTCCGGTCGCGACCGATAAGCTCGCCTTTGCCTCCCTGCACTGGAACCGCAAGGAAGGCACCCTGCGCTGCCAGACCCACCTTTCCGTGAACGATGCCCTGCACGAGCTCAGCATGGGTCACGAAGTGCGAGGTTTCGTCGGCTATTCAGGCTGGTCCAAAGGTCAGATCGAAAAAGAGATCAAGCATCGCTCCTGGATCGTCACCCCCTCGCGCAAAACCATCCTCACCACCCAGCCTGTCACCAAAATGTGGACGGCCGTGCTCGAGGAGATGGGTGCGGTCTATCAGCTCATGGCCCATATCCCCGAAAAGGTGGAGCTGAACTGAAGGAGCCATACATCATGACTATGATGGCCTGGTGGAGACTCAGGCCCCCCTTTGAGCGTCCGTCCCTTGTGTCCTTCTCGGAAAGGTCTCAAGATAGGCATCACGCGCCAAACAGCCGCCGATAATTCTCCTCAATCCGCGCCTCTAGATCCTCCGTGTCAGTCCCACGTGCTTTCGCCAGCAGTTCATAGCTGACGCGCAAGTTCGCCGGATGGTTGATCGTCTTGCCTTCGTGGCTTAGCGGATACGGATTCAGCTCATCCGGCGGCCACATGTCCGGCGCGTCTGTCTCTGCCAAGAGTCGATCCAGCGGGACCGCAGCGAAGGTCGCCAACTGCTGTGCCTTACGCGCATGCCCAAAGTAGGGCGACAGCGAAAAGTAAGCCCCCAGCTTCACGAAGCCCGGCACCATCTCCACCGGTCCGCCATACGAGTGCAGTAAAAAGCCACGTGATGGCAGCCGGGCAGTACGCAGCTGCTCCTCCAGCAAACCCCAGGCGCGTAAACAATGAATGCTCGCCGCACGATCCAGCTCACAGGCCAGTTCCAACTGCGCCCGAAAGCACTCCACCTGCGCCTCAATGTCTGGATTCTCAATCCATCGGTCCAGCCCAATCTCACCCACCGGTGCCTTTGGAAACTCGATGAGATAAGCGCGCAGCTTCTCCAGCCACTGCGCTCCGCGTTCCTTCACATACCAAGGATGCAGCCCAAACGAAGGCCGCACCCAGTCATGCTCACGAGCCAGTTGCGCCACCTCTTCCCAGTCATCCTCTCCCGACCCATCCACCACCACCTCACCCACAGCCAGCCCCGGCAGCATGCGCATCACCTCCCCCCGCACCGCATCCAGCCGGTGATCCTGAAAATGATTGTGCGCATCGTAGAGCATGAGGCTGTGACGGTAGCATAGACCATCATTGATGCATTCAAACTCGCCTCTGAATCGCAGATCAAACCCCATCGGAATGGGGTTCCACGACAGCCCCATCGTACCACCCCATTCCAATGGGGTGGGGCGTAGGAGTCCAAACGAGACAGCCATCGCTCCCGAAACTTTCCAATCATTTGCATCATAGAAAGTGACCTAACGAATTTTCAAACAATCTCCCGGATCACCTCGCCATAGTCCACCTCCAGCCGCTTGCGTCCCGGATACTCCAGCCGGTGCGAATCCATCCCAAGCTGTCGCAGCAGCGTTGCGTGAATGTCCGTCACATAGTGCGGATGCTCCACCGCATGGAAGCCCAGTTCATCCGTGCTGCCATGCACAATGCCGCCCTTGATCCCCCCACCGGCCATCCACACGCTGAAGCCATACGGATGATGATCTCTCCCGTCCGCGCCTTGGGATCCCGGCGTGCGACCAAACTCCGTCGCAAACACCACGATGGTCTCTTCAAACAATCCGCGCTGCTTGAGATCCGCGATCAGTCCTGCGATCGGCTTGTCCACCTGCGCCGCCAATTTGCTGTGGTTCTCGCGCAGCTTCGAGTGGCTGTCCCAGGCTCCGGCAGCGCCATCACCATGCATGATCTGGATAAAGCGCACGCCGCGTTCTGTGAAGCGCCTCGCCGCCAGCAGTTGCTGCCCAAAGGGACGCGTGATCTCATGATCCAGGCCATACATCTTCTTCGTCGCCTCGCTCTCACGGTCAAAGTTCACCACGTCCGGCACATCCTTCTGCATGTGAAAGGCCAGCTCGTAGCTCTTGATGCGCGCCGCCAGCGTCGGGTCATCCGGATAGCGCAGAGCGCTCAGCCGGTTCAGCTTTCCGGCTAACGAAAAGCGTGCCGCCTGCTCCATCTCACTCATCGGGATCTCCGGCCGCGCAAAGGCCAGTGGATTCTTCGGATCGATCTTGAGGTTCACCGCATCATAGGCAGGCCCCAGGTAGTGCCCGTCCTTCAGATCAAAGAACCGCGGCCCGATGTTGATGAACTGCGGCAGGTTGTCATTCAGTGATCCCAGCCCGTAGTTCACCCATGCGCCGATCGTCGGATGCCGGCCATCCAGCATGTGCTTGCCGGAGTGGAACTGCACCTGCGCGCCATGATTGTCATCCGTGGTCCACATGCTGCGCACGATCGCCAGATCATCCACACTGTCTCGCAGATGCGGGAACCAGTCACTCACCTCGATGCCGCTCTGTCCGCCTTTGCGGAAGCCGATCTGCAAAGGGTACACCTTGTTTCGCTGCTGCCCGTTCGCATCATTCACCACCACCACGCGCACCTTTTTCCGCCGCTCTGGATCCAGCACATGTTTGAAAGGCGTCTCCGAAATGCTCTGTCCCGCATGCTTGTTCAGCATCGGCTTCGGATCAAAGCTCTCCATGTGGCTCACGCCACCGCGCATAAAAAGCCAGATCACACTCTTCGCCCTGGGTTGGAAATGCGCCTTCCCATCCGGAAACTCCGGCAGCTCCGTCCCACGCGCCTCACGCCGCAGCATCGCCTGCAAGGCCACACCGGCCAGTCCCATCCCGGTCTGGGAGAGGAAGCTGCGACGAGGGTTGTGGTGAGACATCACCCTTCATTTACGGCGGTAATCAGTGCGGGTTTGCAGCCATCGAGGGGGTGACGACGGTTGACCGTCTGCTCGTCCGTCTCCGCAAAAGCTCGTCCACCGAGAATTTTCCCGGGCCAAAAGTGAGCACAATCAGGCTGGCGAGGAGAAACAGGAAGGGCGGGGCCGTGACAAACGCGTCCGGGTCTGACCAGATCGTTTTCACCACATCCAGGTGAGCCGTCAGATAGGCGACGATCATCGTGAAGATCAGGGGCACGCTGATGACACGGGAGAATAGGCCGGCGAGGAGGAGCAGGCCGCCCAAGCATTCCGTGCTGCCAGCCATGATGGCATTGAGCTTGGGAAACGGCAGGCCCAGCTCGGTGAAGAAGCCCGTCGTGCCCTCCAGGTTGCCCAGCTTGCCCTTGCCGGTGAGGAAGAACTGGTAGCCCCAGTAGAGGCGGATGCCGAGCAGCAGCGGGTCAGGCAGAAAACTCGAGAGACGGTCGGGGAGCGTGGTGGCGGCATTCCATATTTTTGCGATCATTAGTTAGGCTAATTGGGGGGGTTCTTGGAAGGGTGGCAGAACCAGCCGAGAGCAGACCACTCGCAGAACCAGTCGCGGATCAGGGCGGACCAGTCCTTGTCCGGGCTGGCGTCGGCAAGAGCGGCCTCCACGGCCTCTGCCAGGGTCATGCCCGCACGCAGCGCGGAAAGCAGAAGGTGGGCTTCGCGGTCCAGCCGCTTGAAGTAGAGACGGTTGTCATGGCGATGGATGACGATATGGACGCTTTCCCGCTTGAGTCGCGGCACACGTCTCACCCGACCGCGGGCGGAGGCCCCCGAGTGTGCCTGGCTGGCACCTCCCCGCAATTCAGTCTCACCCATCTTCAAGGCAGTGATGAACTGATCAACCGCATGACCGAGCTGAAGCAGCATGACACAGGGCTGCAGCCCCAGGCGGAGAGAGGCCGGATCCCTGCCAAGCAGATCATCAATGAGCAGCGGCTTTTTCCAGGCTTCTTCAAAGGCCTGCGACTGCGCCCACTCGACGCGCGCCACATCCCGCGCGGCGTCATCCTGAAGAAACTCTGGCAGGCGGGATCCCAACTGGCTCAGCGTCCATGACGAGCTGGGGTGCTCTGCCAGATAGTCACGGCAGGTCTGGTGAAACCGGCGCTGGCCCAGATGAGCCCTCAGCGCGGGATATTCATCATGCAGGCAGTCGAGCAGCCGGAACCAATACTGACGGGCATAGATTTCCAGACGCTGCGAGGCGCTCAGCCGGTCATTCGGGGTGATGAACTCCTCGGCACGCACCTCGGGTGACAGGCCGTCCTTCCGCGTCAGCGGCTGCATCAGCGCATCAGCCATCGTGCGCTGGAGCTGCTGCAGATCCGCCGTGCTGGTAAGGCGCATCTTTTTAAGCGTGGGCGTGCTCATGAAGGTAACGGTTCGCTTTCAGCGCCTCGGCATGCACTTCGTCAAAGCTGGGAATCCGGTCGTCCCACTCGAGAAGGGTGGCGGTGTTGCCGCAAAGTTGGATCGCCTCCGCGTAGAGTCCCCAGACAGGGTCGGGCACGGGATGATCATGTGTGTCGAGGATGACATGGTCTAGCCGCGAATGCCCCGCGATGTGAATCTGCCCCACCCGGTGGTGCGGCACAGCACGGAGGTATTCATGCGGGTCGAAGCCATGATTCTCGGAGGAGACATAGATGTTGTTCACGTCCAGCAGGATGCCGCAGTCAGCCTGCTCCACGACTTCGCAGAGAAACTCCCACTCCGTCATCTCGTTCTGACGAAACTCCGCATAGCTGCTGACGTTCTCCACGCAGATCGGCACTTCCAGGTAGTCGCGCGCCTGCTTGATCTTCTGCGCGGTATGCCTGGCCACACCCATTGTGTAGGGCATTGGCAAAAGGTCATGCGAGCAACGACCTCCCACGCTGCCCCAGCAGAGATGATCGGAGAGCCAGGGCGTGTTCGTGCGCTTCGCCAGGCGCTTCAGCTTCTTCAGGTGATCGCGGTTCAACGGCTCGGCATTGCCAAAGTACATGGAGACTCCGTGCTGCACCACCCGGTATTGCTCCAGGATGCTGTCCAGCACCTCCAGAGGACGGCCTCCCTCCACCATGAAATTTTCCGAGATGATCTCGAACCAGTCGCAGACAGGCTTCTGCTCCAGGATGTGCCGGTAGTGCGGCACGCGGAGCCCCAGACCGATGCCAAGATCGGAGTGGCCGTTGTGGGGATTGGCGGGCATGGCGAGGGGAGGTTTCGGAGGGAGGACCGCAGCCACACATCATGAATGTGTGGCTGCGAGATGACTGGTCGCGCTTATTTCTTGGGCTTCTCAGGCATGGTGTTGCAACCGCCCTTGCCTTTGCAGGAGTTCTTGCTCTTGCAGCCGTTGTCGCCGGACTTGCAGCCGCCCTGGCCCTTGCAATCATTGTGCCCCTTGCAGGTGTGCTGGCCTTTGTCCGCCATCTTTTCAATGGAGGTGCCGAGCGCGGCAGACTGTGTGGAACTGCCAGAATGGGCAGCATAGGCTCCGGAGAGGAGTCCCGTGAACGCGGCGGCGGCGATGATGTGTTTGGTGCTCATGGTAAGATTTTTTGTCTTGTTTTTTGTTGGGCGAAGCCAGTCATCATGACTGGCGGCCGGTGTGTCAGAGCACTGCGGCGGCGGCATATTCCCGAACTCACCATTTTTTGCCCGACCGTTCGTGTCAGAGCCTCCCGGAATCCGTGCGGCGGCATAAAAAAGAGACCCCGCAGAGATTTCTTGTCCGGTTCCCGCTTTTGAGGTGGACTAGGTGCCTTAGACCCCCAACCCAGAACTCATGCTTCGTCCCCGCTTGCTCACCCTCGCCGCGCTGACCGTCCTTTCGACGGCTCACGCCGCCAACAACACTGCTCCTGCCAATGCGCAGCATGCCATCATGCCCCTGCCTGAGGCGGCGACCGCGAAGCGTGATCAGGCTGTGGCCCCGCCAGCCAAGGGGGAGCGCATCGTGCTCATCGGCAATGGCCTCGCCGAGCGTGACGTGCACTACAGCCGCATCGAGACCGAGCTGCACCTGCGCTATCCCGGCAGTGACCTCTTTGTGCGCAACATGGGTCATGTGGGTGACACACCCGGCTTCCGTCCGCATCCCTCCCGTGTCACCCAGTGGGCCTTCCCCGGTGCGGAAAAGTTTCATCCCGACAAAAATGTGCACCGCGGCAAGGGATTCTTCCCCATGCCCGATGAATGGCTCGCCTTCCTGAAGGCGGACACCATCGTCGCCTTTTTTGGCTACAACGAGTCCTTCGATGGCCCAAGCAAGGTGAAGAACTTCGAGGACGAGCTGGATGCCTGGGTGCAGCACACCCTCAGCAAGGCCTACAATGGCAAGACCGCGCCTCGTCTCGTGCTCGTCAGCCCCATCGCCTATGAGAACCAGTCCGCCAAACGTGACCTGCCGAATGGCGAGAAGGAAAATGCCAACCTCATCCTCTACTCCGCCGCCGTGGAGACCGTGGCAAAGAAGCACAGCCTGACCTTCATCGATCTCTTCTCGCCCACCAAGGCGCTCTATGAAAAGGCCGCGAAGCCGCTGACCAGCGGTGGCTTTGTGCCTAACGAAGAAGGTTACCAAAAGATCGCCGAGCTGCTTTCCACCGGCATGTTCGGTCATCAGAGCCGCGAGTCGAAAGCTGATCCCAAACTCGTGCATGAAGCTGTGAAGCAGAAAGACTGGTTCTGGAACAACGACTACAACCTGCTCAATGGCGTGCACTCCCATGGCCAGCGTTACGAGCCCTTTGGCCCGCAGAACTACCCGGATGAAGTGAAGAAGACCCGCGAGATGGCCGCCCTCCGCGACCAGCTCATCCACGATGTCGCCTCCGGTAAAAAGAGCGACCTCGCCGTCGATGACAGAGGCACGCACAAGCTGCCACCTGTCCCAACCAATTATCAGCCAAGTGTCAAAAACGGCAGCGAGAAGTATCTCTATGGCGAGGACGCCCTGAAGAGCCTGACCGTGCCGGAAGGCTATAAAGTGGAGCTCTTCGCCAGCGAGAAGGAGTTCACAAATCTCGCGAACCCCATGCAGATGAGCTTTGATGACAAAGGCCGGCTGTGGGTCGCCACCATGCCCACCTATCCGCACTACCGCCCTGGTGATGCGCTGCCAAACGACAAGATCCTCATCTATGAGGACACCGATGGCGACGGCAAGGCCGACAAGGAAACCATCTGGGCTGACAAACTACACCTGCCCATCGGCCTCGAGTTCGCCCCCGAAGGTGTCTACATTTCCCAGGAGCCGAACCTGGTCCTCCTGAGTGACACGAATGGCGATGACAAGGCCGACAGCAGCGAGATCATCCTCGGCGGCTTTGACACGCATGACACCCACCACGCCATCAGCGCCTACACCGCCGACCCCAGCGGTGCCTTCATGCTTTGCGAAGGCGTCTTCCTCCACTCCAATGTCGAGACACCTTACGGCCCGGTGCGCTGTGTCGATGGCGGCTTCTTCCGCTACAGCCCGCAGCGCGGCCAGCTTGAGCGCACCATCCAGATGGCCATCCCGAATCCCTGGGGCTTCGTCTTTGACCAGTGGGGCCAGGACTTCTTCCTCCACACCTCCGGCACCAGCATGAATTGGGGTCTCCCCGTCTCGGTCAAATCCACCTTCGGCAGCAAGACACCTTCCACGCCCGACCTCGTCCCCAAAGGCCAGGCCGTGCGCCCCACCAGCGGTCTGGAGATCGTCTCCTCCCGCCACTTCCCGGATGACGTGCAGGGTGACCTCATTCTCTGCAACTCCATTGGCTTCCTCGGCATCAAGCAGCACCAGATCGAAGACGACAGCACCGGCTGGAAGACCACCTTCCGCCATGATTTGCTGAAGAGCACGGATGGCAACTTCCGCCCTGTGGACCTTGAGTTCGCGCCCGATGGCTCCCTCTACGTCATCGACTGGCACAACGTCCTCATCGGCCACATGCAGCACAATGCGCGAGATCCGCTGCGCGACCACGTGCACGGCCGCATCTACCGCATCACCTACCCTTCACGTCCTCTCGTGAAGCCTGCGAAGGTGGCAGGCACTGACGTGAACACACTTTTGGATAACCTGAAGGAGCCCGAGCTGCGCACCCGCTACCGCAGCCGCCGCGCCCTGCGCGCTCTTCCTGCTGTTGTGGTGCTCCCCGCCACCAAGGCATGGGCCGCGAAACAAACGGACACGCACGCCAAGCTCGAAGCCCTCTGGGTCACCTGGGGCCTCAACCAGACCGATGACACCCTGCTGCGCGAGATGCTCGCCTCCGCCGACTTCCACGCCCGCGCCGCCGCCGTCCGCGTGCTGCGCTACAACATGCACAAGGTCACCGATCACGCTGCCCTACTGGAGAAAGCCGCCAACGATGAACATGGCCGAGTGCGCCTCGAGGCCATCGTCGCCGCTTCATGGATGACCGATATCGCTGCCGCGAAAAAGATCGTCGCCGCCGCCAGCGCGAAGCCTCTGGATGTGTGGAGCAAGGAAGCCGCAAAAACCGCCGCCGACCGCCTCGCCGGCATCGCCGAGAAGCCGCTGGTCGAGTACGTCCCCGTCCCCGCTCCAGCACATCTGGATGCAGCCGCGAAGAAGCAGTTCATCGCCGGACAAGAAGTGTATCATCGCGAAGGCAGCTGCATGACCTGTCATCGTGGCGATGGCAATGGCCTCGCCCCAGCCTTCCCACCCATCACCAACAGCGCCTGGCTCACCGATCCCGAGCGCTCCATCAAGATCGTCCTCTACGGCCTCATGGGCCCCATCGAGGTCGATGGCAAAAAGTTTGATGGCCAGGTCCCCATGACTCCCTTCGCCGGCATGTTGAAGGATGAGGAGATCGCCAACGTCCTCACCTACGTGCGTAATCATTACGGCAACAAGTCCGGCCCCATCAGCACCGCCGACGTCAAAAAAGTCCGCGATGCCCAGCCCGGCCGCATGATGTTCTACACCACCGAAGAACTCCTCAAGCAGCACCCGCTGAAATAACGTTCTGCGGTCGCGAAGCATCCCCGAGTGCGGCAGCCTGCTCTCGACTTTACCCGCAACATTCTCTGGGATGAAAATATCGGCTGTATTGCGCGGGTGCAGAGGTGGCTTGGAGCCGCGGAGAGGCGAAAGGTACTGACCCCCGGCTTCAGCCGGGGTCATTGTGTGGAGCGCTTTCTGATGACAGCAAAGTCCCGGCAAGGGACGAAAGAGAGCTGCGTTCGCCCCTGCCAGTCGAAACAGGTTTGGCGGCAGCTAGGCAGCAGCAGGAGGGAGGGCAACGAGTCACTCTTTCGTCCCTCCGGGACTCTGGATTCAACCGAGATGCGAACGCTGTGGTTTCGCACGGCTAAAGCCATGCGCTATTTCCTGCCGCCTCTCCGGGGCTCCCGGACACGCATGTTCTGCCACCCAGCCCGCTTGTCCGCGTTCAGCCGAATATGGCATTAACGTTGCTTGTCCTGGGATCACCCCCCTCGCTCATTCGAGGCCCCCTATGAGGCCGATCACAAAGCTCAAGTACTCCGCTCTTCTACTCGCCGCCTTGCTAACAGGCGTGGCTGGTTCCCTTTCCGCACAGGAGGTCATTGAAAAACTGGAAGTTCAGGGCTCCTCAGAGACAAGAGTTTATCAGCATGTCCGGATTCTCGGCGTGACGGACAAGGGCGTGAAAATCTCCCACGACGCGGGCATCGCCGTGATACCCTTTGCCCTGCTGCCCAAAGAGCTGGCTGACAAGTATCCCGGCCCAAGTGGCGCGGCACCAGTCGCCGATGGTGCTTCGATGGTCAGTGGTTCGTCCCTTCCACCGTCTGGCGAGGACCAGGACTCGGCCACCGCTGAGGTCGTGAAGTCCTTTGATCCAAACTGTCTCGTCTTCATCAAGACGGAAGGTGCCGAAGGTGAAAAAGCCACGGGCACCGGCTTCATCGCGCTCGTGAACGGCAAATCCTACGTCTACACCAATGCGCATGTCATCTGTGGTGGAGAGGGCCATTTCACCAAGAAGATCGTGAGCATCAAGACGGCGGGCAACCGCGAAATTACCGTGCCTTATGAGCTCGAGCTGTCGGAGAGCTATGACAAGGATGCTCCCAGTGGCCTGGAAGATCTGGCCAGATTTCCGATCCATCTGAAGGCGGGTGAAAAAGCTTATGAGATCGGCGATTTGGAAGCCGCAGACTATGTCGGCAAAAGCGTCCTGGCGTATGGTGACAGCGGCGGAACCGGCGTGATGACCACGCTGGAGGGGAAGGTGATTGCCCTCGGCACCGACCGCATGGAGATCAGTTGTGAGATCGTCCCCGGCAACAGCGGCGGCCCCGTGGTGCTGGCAGACAGCAAGAAGGTGATCGGTGTTTCAACTTATCTGACTGCGGGAAAGCGTGACCTCTGGAGCCGGAACACGAAGTTTGAAAAAATCCGCCGTTTCGCCATCCGTCCCGAGATGGTGAAGAAATGGCGGAAGCTCCAGTACACGTCTTTGATCACGGCCCTGGACGAGTTGAGCGGCTTCGGCAGAGACACGCTCACCATGGCGGCCGCCTGCCTGCTCAATCCCATTCCCAACCGGGGCGGCTTTGAGCTGCCAACAACCGTGCTGGGCGACTATGTGCTCAAGGACATCATCTTGAGTGGCAACAAATATCCCTTGGGGGCCACCATCGTTTCAGGAATCGCTTCAGTGAACCAGCGGCTCGGGGGCGGACGCGGCACCACTCTGGCCATGCAGTTTGTGGTGCCTGTGTTCCAGGACTTCTTTTCCAAGGTGACCAGCAAATCCAATTCGCAAATCTCCTCGTTGAAGACGGCTGATCGTGCCCCCTATCTCAAGCAGTACACCGGACTGCTGATCGAGGACCGCCTGCCAGTCCATGCCCAGTTCATCCAGGAAGGCCTGACTCGCTACCGTTAGACTTTCTAAAGCAAAGTGGGTTGGTCATTCACTTGGCCGCGGCCACTCCGACCACCTTCCGGATCTTCAACAGCACCGGAAAGCTCGTCTGCAAGCCAGCGCTGTCATGCTCCGCACGTGCTGAGCTCAGCGCCGCATGACACAGCTTGTCCTGGTCCTGCACCCACTTCGCGGCGCGGAAGACAATGGGCCGCTCATTCTCCTTCTCGCGGATCTGCACGCCATTGAGGCCGATGTCATCCACGATGACTCCATGCGGCAGACCGTGAACATCGAGGCTGAGCAGACCATTATTGCCCGTGCGCACCGCGCGGATCCAAGCCTTCACCGTCTGCCCGGGTGCCAGCGTGATTTCCAGCGGCTTCGTCTCGTCCTTCAGCTCACGCGTCACCGGCTTGCCACCCATGTCAGGCTCCAGCACGACAACAAACTTCGGTGCCGCGCCCAGCGTGACCTTGCCAAAGCTGCCGCCGTCATGTGCCACCTCCTGGCCACGAATCTTCGCCCTGGCGCTGATCTTCAGCTTGCTCCAGTCCGCATTCGCCGGTGCATCCGGCAGCGCATGCAAACTGCCACTGATCAGGTCATGCCCGCCTTCAATGATGAGCGGCGAGGTCGTGTGATAGCCCTGCGGCACACCGGTGATCTCCACCTGGATCGGATCATCAAAACCATCCCGGCGCTCGGCACGGAAGGAGAAGCCCATGGAGGCACCTGGCAAGACCGTTGGGTTCATGCCCGACAGCTTCACGCTGAAGTCCGGCATCGGTTCACGGATGCTCAGCGCATACACAAAGCGATCGCCGCCCCAGTTCCGCGTGTCCGTGACACGCACCACATAGCGGCCATCCGCAGGCGCGGTGAAGGTGAGACGTGAGTCACGGCCCAGCTTGCGATCTCCGCTGTCATCATTGGCATAGTTCAGCGTGAACACAGGCAGGCCACTCGGCACCAGCTCTGTGCCCAGCGGCTTCGGCTGCACGACATAGCAGGGCTCGTCCAGCGAATGCGCCGTGGCGCTGGTGTCGAAGTAAGCGCGGCGCATGCCGCCATTGATGTAGAAGAAGCAGCCGCCGTCCGGACCACGCGGCATGCGCACGATGCGCATCACATCGCCATTGAAGTACACATACTCGTTCAGCTCCATCTCCTCCCAGTTTTGCAGACGGATGTCCGGGTTGTTCGCATCCACACTGCGGAAGTTGTTATAGCTGTCGCGCACCGCTTGAAGCAGCATGCGCGCGACCGGCTTCCCATCCGTGTGCAGCACCTCGATCTTCGTGTCCGCAGGTGAACCCGCCTGTGCTGCGGTGGTCTCGATGATCCACTCCTGGCCTTTCTTCGCCTCAAACGCGAAGTGATCCGCATCACCCGCCTTCAGCAGCCGGGCGTTCACCGTGGAGGGAATGGGCACGACCTGCGCCTTGCTGATGTCATTGCCACTCTCAGCATCTTCCACCTGTGTCATCCGGCTCACCCGCAGCATCGGCACAGAGCGGAAGCGTAACGTCTTGTCATTCACCGGCACCGGCAGTGTGCCTTCCTGACCCGGCTTCACCGGAATGACCGCCTTGTCGCCGAGATGATGCCCGATCAGCGTGACCTTCGTCTCCTTGCCCACCTGTGCCGCCAGCGGTGACCAGCCTGTGACATAGGGCAAGGTGCCAATCGTGAGGCGATACACATGCTCGGCACTGCCATCCATCGTCGTGTTGCTCACGATCACGATGTAGTCGCCTTCCGCCGCCGCTTTCCAGGCAATGAACGGATCGCTGCCACTGTCGAGCCCACGGTTCACGGCGAGCACTGTCTGGTTCATGTCCATGATCTCCAGCGTCGGTGCCTTCGCCTTGCTGCCTACCTGACTGACCGCGAGATCCAGCACCAGCTCTTCACCTGCCTTCGCATGAATTCGATACGCATCATGCTGCCCCGTTTCCGTCAGCGTTCCCCACAGGCTCGCCGGCAATGCAGTGACCGCCACAGGTCCGCCTTTGAAGTCCATCGCGCTGCTGACAGCAGGCTTGAGGTCGTCCGCATGCACTTGGACGCGCGCCGACTCACCCGTGGCACCTTTCAGCCACACGTCATACGCACCGCGCGGCACATCCGCGCTCGCCGTAACCTTCAGGCGTGCAGTCGCAGCCTTGATGGACTGCTTTGCGATCTGCACCTTCAACCCCGGATGCGAGGCCATGGCCTGCATGTCTTCAGTAAAGCCCTTGCCCGAGAGTGTCACCAGCAGCTCGCCACCGATGTGTGCGGCCCGGGGAGCAATGTTGGTTAGCTCCAGCTTAGCCGCCTTGGGGGCTTTGGCCAGCGCCGCAGGCTTCGCAGGTGCCGGGGCTATCACCACCTTGCCAGTCGTGGACTCATACAGCGCCAGGCTGCCATCCACACGTCCGGCGATGAGCTGTGCCTTGTCCGTGAAGGCCAGTGCCGAGGACCAGTCCGGCTGTTTCTCGATCAACTGCTTCTCCGTCAGGTCCGCCGTGTTCCAGATCTTGAGTGATTTGTCTGTCGCCGTGGAGCCCAGCAGCTTGCCATCACCCGACAGCGCCAGATTCAAGATGCCACCTTCATGCGCAAACCGGCTGGTGACGATGCTGTTCGTGCCTTCCTTCGCCTCGGCGCTGATGTTCCAAAGCCGGATGCGATTGTCCGCGCCACCTGCAAAGAGCGTCTTGCCATCCGCGCTGAAGACCACGCTGGTCTGCTCCTTCGTCGGCTGCGAAAGCGTCTCCAGCCGCTGACCGCTTGGAATGCTCCAAAGCTTCACCGTGCGGTCCGAACTCGCGCTCGCGAGCACCTTGCCATCCGGACGGAACGAAAGACCATTCACCGCGCCATTGTGCCCTTTGAGCAGCGCCAGTTCCTTGCCAGTCATCACATCCCAAAGTCGGATCTTCTGATCATAAGCACCGCTGGCAATCATCTTGCCATCCGGCGAAACCGCGAGCGCATACGCCGCATCCAGATGCCCTTCAAACGACTGTTGAAGCGCGCCATCACTCGTCTTCCAGCGCTTCACCTCACCCACAATGCCCGCCTCACCACCTGCGGCATAGACTGCTTCACCATCGGGCGAGAAAGCGACCGCATTCACCTTGCCTTTGAAGCCCGTGAGCTTGCGCACCACGGCGCGCGTGACTGGATTTAGCAGCTCCACCTCACCATAGCGTCCCACCGCGATGAACTGCGCCTTCGGCGAAAACGCCACGGCCTGGATCGAGCGCTTCAGCGCCACGGTCGGTATGATCTTCGGCGTGATCACCTCCTTCGGCATCGGCTTCGCATCCGCCACGATCGGCCCTTTCGCCCCTGCATCGATCCACGTCTTGATCAGTGCGATCTCCTCCGACTTCAGCTTCTCACGCTTCCCCGGCGGCATGGATTCATTCTTCCCACCACGCCCCGAGCGCCCTTCCAGAAACTTCACCAACATGCTGTCGCCGCTCTTGCCAGCCACGATCGTCACGCCTTCCTCACCGCCCTTCATGAGCGCCGCAAAAGTATCCAGCGCGAACTCCCCGTCCGGATCATCCGCACTATGACAGTCCACACAGTACTGCTCAAACAGCGGCACGATCTGCTTCGTGTAGTCCACAGTTTGTGCGTGGGTAAGCACCGGAAGCAGTATGAGGATCAAAAAGGAACGAAGGGGACTCATGAGACGAAAGGAAAGGGATGAAGGCGGGGTTGCAAAAAGGTCTCTAAACCGGATACTTCAGCCATGAACGCGGCCGATCTCCGAAAGCTCCAAGCGCTGCCCGTGAGCGAGAAGCTCATGCTGGTGGATGCGCTCTGGCAGTCCATTGGCGAGTCCATTGGCGAGTCGAGTGACGAGCCCGAGGTCACCGAAGCGGAGAAGAGAGAACTGGATTCACGCTGGTCGAGATTTGAGCGCGATCCTTCACGAGCACTGACACTCGAACAATTCGATGCCTTGATGAAGGCGAAGCGCGGATGAAGCAGCTGCGCATTCTCCCCGAGGTGTGGGAAGACGCCGATGAAGCAGCCGCTTGGTATGACGAACAAGGCGGGCGCGAACTCGGCGACCGGTTCCTGGCAGCGTTCCGCGCTCAACTGCCAGAGATCGTCCGTCTCGCGGGAACCCACCGCAAGGTCTACCAAGAGTTCAGCCGCGTCTTCGCCAAGCCCTTCCCGTATGCGATCTACTTTCGCATCCATCAAGATTGGGTGGTGGTGACGTTGCTGTGGCATACGGCGAGAAATCCTCAGGATTTGAAGACCACGCTCACCGAGCGTGATCCCGGGCATCAGTGATTAAACAAAAACTCCTTCGAGCTCATCAGGCTCCAGAAGAGATCTTCCAGGGTAATGCGGCGCTCTTCAGCTTTGGCAGTGGCGAGCAGTTCAGTGGCCTTCTGCTTCTCCCTCGCACTCGGCGGACGCGTGAGCGTGAGCAGATAAGCCTCTTCGACGATCTTCTCATCCGGCTGTTTGGTGGCGAGCAGTGCATCGAGACGGTTGTTCTTCTCGGCGAGCTTCGCGTTCATCGTGTCGCCATTCGCGATGTGCAGGGCCTGGGCCATGCTAGGCTCGTTCGTGCGTTCGCATTCGCAGGTCGCGACACGGTCCGCACGTCCAAAACTCTTCAGGAAGTAGCTCGCGATGTTCGAGTCTGGAAGCTGCAGCGCACGGAAACCCATGGGGTAGCTGTCCGCAGTGCCACGGTTCGCATTGCGACGATCAATCTTGAAGGTCGTCGGTGCGGCCGTGGCCTGCGAGATCGTATCCAGCAGCACCTCGGCCTTCAGACGGCGCGGCACGTAGTGCGAGCCATAGCGAAGATCGCTGATGTTTTCCGGCACCGTCACGCTGCTGCGTTGATAAGTCTCGCTCTGCAGGATGGTGCGCATGAGCGCCTTCAGATTGAACTTCTGCTGCACCAGATGATCACAAGCCGCGGTGAAGAGCGGCTCGTTGCTCGCCGGATTCGTCACGCGCAGATCATCCACCGGTTCGACAAGGCCCGAGCCAAAGAAGTTTGCCCACACACGGTTCACGATCGCCCGTTGAAACAGTTTGTTATCCGGACCCGTCAGCCACTTCGCCAGCGTGATGCGACGATCCTCTGTGGAAGTCATCGATACGGCCGTCACCGCATCCAGCGGACGCGGCTCCTGCGGCTTGCCTGTCAGCGGTGTGACAATGTCTCCCTGCGTGTCGGAGAACAGCACCCGCTCATCAGCCTGCGCACCATTCTTCGCACGCACACGGGCGAACAGATTGGCAAAGGCATAGTACTGCTCGTGGGTCCATTTCTCGAGCGGATGATTGTGGCACTTCGCGCAGCCGATGGAGGTGCCCATGAAGGCCACGCTCACCGTTTCCGCACATTTGGTTGGCTCATCATTGAGGATGAAGAAATTCCCCGCGCCATTCTCCAGCGTGCTTCCCGTGGCCGTGAGCAGATCACGTACCATCGCATCCCACGGCGTGTTCGCGGCCACATGCCGGCGGATCCAGTTGTAGTAGGCCCACATGGAGGCAGGCATGAGCTTGTCGCCATTCACCAGCAACAGGTCACTCCAGCGATGCGCCCAATAGTCCACAAACTCAGGCCGCTTCAGCAGGGAGTCGATCAAGCGGTCCCGCTTGTCCGGTGCCGTGTCGGCAAAAAAATCGCGCGCCTCTTCCGCCGTCGGCAGGATGCCCAGCGTGTCCACAAACACACGACGGATGAACTCGTGATCATCAGCACGCGCGGAAGGCGGGATGTTCAGCTCACGCAGTTTGGTCAGCGTGTGCTCATCCACAAAATTGCGCGGCTTCAGCGCCGCAAACGTCGCAGGCTGCACCTGGACTTCATTCGGAATCGTCACGGTGGAGATGGCCAGGCGACTCAGATACCACGCGCTCACCGTGCCTTCACCGCTGCCGGTCGTTTTGATGAGCCCATTGTCATCCACTGTCGCCACGCTGGCATTGGTGGCGTTGTACTTGGACCAGCGAGTCACATCTTCCGTATGACCATCGCTGAACTTCGCGGTCACCTTAAGCTGCACCGTCTGCCCAGGCTTGCTCACCACGTGCGGATGTGAAACCTCCAGCGAGGTGATGCGCGCATCATCTGCCTTCGGCCCCGGCGCCCCCGCCGCGATCCAGTCCACAATGGCCTTATACTCCGGCGAGTTCGCCTCAAAGCGTTTGTCACCCTTGTGCGGCACTGCCTTGACGGCCTTCAGCAGAAACAAACTGCGCGCCGGATCTTCCAGCGTGAGTCGACGTCCCTTCGCGCTGCGCGTGATGGAAAGCCAGTCCCCCTCATCATCAAACCCGCGCAGCGAAAGCCGAAACCCGCCCTGCCCCGCCGCCGCCCCATGGCATGCCCCCATCGCACACCCATAGCGCGTGAGGATCGGCTGGATGGTGTTGCGAAAGGAGGGCGCGGCGGCGGCAGAGGCCGTGACCACCGCGAAATGGCAAACAAGAAGGCTGAAGATGCGGAGTTGCATGAATTACACCGGGAAATTAGAATGCCAGCATGAGCACACTGGCTGAAATCGAGATCGCAGCGGCAGGTTTGCCGTCGGCGGAGAAACACTCATTGTTAAGCTGGCTGACCAAGGAACTCTTGGTGGAGGCCACCGCTAGCACGGAAGGCCCACGAATCCCCGGCCTTGGAAAGGGCAAATGGCAGGTGGCCGAAGACTTTGACGCTCCTCTAGGCGATGAATTTTGGCTGGGACGTGACGCATGAACTACCTCCTCGACACTCATGCCTTCATTTAGTGGAGCGAGAACAGCCCCAAGCTGCCAGCACACGTCAGGCAGGAACTGAGTGATCGCGCGAACCAGATCTGGCTGAGCCATGCGAGTGTGTGGGAACTTCAAATCAAGATCCAGCTCGGCAAGTTGAAGCTCGGAGCTCCGCTGGCTGATTTGATCGATCAAGAGGTGCGGGTAAACCGGCTCCGGCTGCTTTCTATAAGCCTCGCCGATATCTTGAAACTCGACAGCCTGCCCATGCATCACCGCGATCCTTTTGATCGGATGATCATTGCACAGACGTTGACGGGCGGTTTTCATTTGGTGGCGTGTGACTCGGAGTTTCCGGCTTATGGCGTTCCACTGTTTTGGTAGAAGAACCTCACGCAAACAGCTCCTTGATCGCCTGTGTGCCGAAATCGACCACGGGATAAGGCCGGCCCTGCGGACCCGGAAGCTCGGTAGTCAGATCAACACCCAGCGCCTGGTAAATGGTCGCCACGATCTCCTTCGGCGAGACAGGACGCTCGGTGGGATAACCACCGATGTCATCACTCTTACCGACCACGTGACCGCCTTTCACGCCACCACCGGCGAAGTTCACGGTCCAGCAGTTCGGCCAGTGATCACGACCACCGGCAGGATTGATCTTCGGCGTGCGACCAAACTCGGCCAGACAGGTGACCATGGTGTCATCCAGCATGCCGCGCTGGAACAGGTCCTCGATCAGCGCGCTGTATCCCTGGTCATACATCGGCGCGACGATATCACGCATGCCTTCGATGCTGGTGAAAGGCTTGCTGCCGTGGATGTCCCAGGTGATCTCACCGAAGACGGTGATAAAGGTGTTCACGGTGACGAAGCGCACACCACGCTCCACCAGCCGGCGCGCCAGCAGGCAGCTCTGGCCGAAACGGTTCATGCCATAGCGCTCGCGGACTTTGAGCGGCTCTTTGGTGAGGTCAAAAGCCTCACGCGCCTCCGTGCTGGTCATGATGCGGTAGGCTGCCTCAAAGTTGGAGTCCATGAGCTTCGCCTGCTCGCTATACTCAAAGTTACGCACACTGCTGTCCACCAGCTCGCGCATCTGCCGGCGGCGATCCAGCCGCACTTCGCCGATCTCTTTCGGGGGCAGCAGATCAGGCACGCGGAAGTCCGCCGCAGACGGATTCGCATTCAGCACAAAGGGATCGTAGGACTTGCCCAGGAAACCCGCATCCTGACCATGCGGCATGTTGCCACCTGTGGGCCCCATGGTTTCCGGCAGGATGATGTGCGCGGGCAGATCACTGCGGCGGCCTTGGAGGAACTCCAGCGCGCTGCCCACATGCGGCGTGTTCACACCCCCGGTGAAAAGACGGCCCGTCTGCATCATCTGATGCCCTGTGTCATGCACCGCAGCGGCGGTGTGATAGCAGGAACGCACGAGGCTGAACTTGTCCGCGATCTTCGCATGCAGCGGCAGGATCTCGGAGATCTCAAAGGCATCACTCTTGGTGCGGATGGGTTTGAAGGGGCCGCGAATCTCGCTCGGCGCATCGGGCTTCATGTCCCATAGATCCTGCTGGCTCGGCGCGCCGAGATTGAAGATCATGATGCAGGCCTTGTTGCTCTTCTTCGCATCGACACGGCCCTCAGCCTTCAGCTTGGCAAAGGCCGGCATGGTGAGCCCGATGGCCCCCAGGGCGCCTGCCTGCAGGAAATCACGACGCGTCACGCCATCACAGGTGGTGACAGAGCCTTGGCCAGAGAACTTGAACATGGTGGGTGGGGGCTAACAGTGAATGTGACAAGATCTAGTACGGCCTTCGCGCATCAGATCTGTTCCGGAAACTGCGGCTGGAATGTTCAGCTTTTGCATCACGCAAAACATCCAACGGCCTACATATACGCCATCCGCGTCCGCTTATGAATGGACGATCCCGCTTTGTTCGATGTGCGTTCAAATCCCCTTCCCAGGCGGAAGTTTCTTTCGAAACTGGATCATCCGACTACTTCGCAAAGGCCGCCACGACGCGGGCTGCCTCGCCTTTTTTCAGCGCAAAGATCTCCGGACTAGCCGCATGCGGATCCTCTTTGTAGCGCACCGCTAGATCGGCGATGAACTCCTCCACAACCTCCTTTTTGGCCGGAAAGACGTACAAAGAATGCCGGTCCGGTAGTGCCACCCAGATCTCCGCGCCAAACATGTCCTCAAAAATCACCGGCAGCGAAGGCGCGATCAGCAGCGAGGCCATCACCGGCCGTTCACCGCGATAAACCGCATACGCAGGCTTGCCGTCCGCGCCCTTGATGACGTCTGGTTTGATCTCCGTGAGCAGCTTCTCCGCCGTCTTCTTTGCACGTTCGCCAAAGGTCTCCGGGCTCAGGCCCAGCTTGGCGAAGTCTTCCTTCGGATAGACTTCGATCCCTGGCACATCCGCGATCTCCCGCGCTGGCGACAGCACCGTGGCCTGCGCCCCTTCCGGCACTACTGACCTTTCTGTGCGCATCTCCCGTGGCTCCGGCAGCATGAGCAGGGTCTCAAGCTTCGGTTTCTCCTGGGCGGCAGCAGCGACAGTCAGAAGGAAAAGGGCGAGGAGGGGTTTCATCCGGGCGGAGCATGGCATGAACTGCCGCGTGAAGCAATGTGTGGGGCCACTCGAAGCACGACACAGCTCTCAAACCTCTTGCGCCATCTCATGACCCCGGCTTCATGCCCGCATGATCGCATTCCTCCGGGGCAAGCTCGTCGAATCCATGCCGCACCAAGCCATCGTCGATGTCGGCGGCGTGGGTTATCTCACGAACATCCCCCTCACCACCTTTGACCGCCTGCCTCAGCAAGGCGGCGAGGTGACCCTGCTCACGCACTACCATGTGACGGACCGCGACCACACCCTCTTCGGCTTCTTCACCAATGATGAGCGCGATCTCTTCCGCCTCCTCATGGACCGCGTCTCCGGCATCGGCCCCAAGATGGCCCTCTCCGTCCTCAGCGGCATGCCCGTCCCCGCCTTCAAAGATGCCGTGATCCGCAACGACACCGCCGCCCTGGCCCGCATCAAGGGCGTGGGCAAAAAGACCGCCGAGCGCATCGTGCTCGAGCTCAAGGACAAGGTCGGTGTCGTCGATGCCTGGCAGGCCGCCAAGGTCGCCAAAGGCACCCACGATCCCAAGCAGGAAGCCATGAGCGATGCCGTGCTCGGCCTCATCGCCCTCGGTTACAAGCAGAGCGAGGCGCAGAAAGCGGTGAACGAGATCGTCAAGCAGCCCGCCTTCGACACCGCCACCTCCTCGGACAAAATCATCCGCGAAGCTTTGCGCGAGCTGCAGTGAGGGTAGGCGTAGTCGCCAGACTACGGAATCCCCGAAGCTCTCCATCTCAACAGACTTCGCTCCCTCGTGCTTTGGCAAGCACGCCTACACGCCCTGTAGGCGCAGTTGCCAAACTGCGGAATCCCCGACCCTCGCCACCTCAGCAGACTTCGCCGTCCGCGCTTTGGCAAGCGCGCCTACATCTCAAAACCCAAACACCATCGGCCCCGGAATGATCTGCACGCCGCCGGTGCCCAGGGGATTCCCTTTCGTCTCCTCGATCGTGTCCACCACATTGTCCTTCAGGTTCACGGCCAGGCTGCCGGTCTCCACCTTGATGTAGGTCACCGTCTGGAAGGCACGGCCAAAGGCGTCCACGCTGGTGTTATACTGCGGCACACGCTCATAGATCACGTACTCCAGCTTCTCCTCCTTGCCGCCGGCGCTCAGCTTGCTGGACTTGCGGGTGGGCTTGCCCATGGAGGCCGCCACTTCCTCACTCGTCATGCCCAGTGCGATCTGGTGCATCTGGATCAGCGTCTCCACCTGTGTCTGGCGCTCATGCAGCTTCTTCAGGTTCGTCACCAGATTCGGATCCGGGTGCGCCACGGCCGCCGCAGGCAGCCAGCCGGAGGTATCGCCATGGCGGGCCTTTCCGCGCACGCGGAAACCCGTGTCAGACATGCCCACCAGCTTCACGATCGTCCCTGGTGCCATGGAGCCCGTGGCGCGGTCCAGCCTGGAGGTGGCGTAGATGGGCGAATCCTGCATGACCTTCATGAAAATGGCCTTGGGCAGGATGTCCTCCACATGGATCGTTCCCGGCTCCACCGCGAGGCGGGAGCTGGGGCGCTTGGCCGTCTGGGCAGGGGCGGAAACCGCGCTGATCGTGAACGCGGCGGCAGTCAGCAGCAAAAGGGTCGTCTTCATGGCGATGGGAGCAGATTACCAGATTACGACGCAACCAAGGCAAACTTTGTTCGACTTCGTTGAATCCCAAGGCCTGCCATCACCCGAAAGGATGATCTTGCCATGCACAAGGCACCAGACCAGCTTACTTCTCGTCTTCCGTGCGCTTCGCACGCGGCTCACGGGTCACCGTGTCCTTGGCGCCAGCGCTGGTCACAAACGGGCCGTCCGCCATCGGTGCCACTTTCGTGAAGCCCACTTCCGGAAGATCGCTCGGCTTGCCAGCCAGCGGGAATTCCTTGCGCAGCGGGAAGAAGGGATAGCCCTCCCACATCAGGATGCGGCGCAGGTCCGGGTGACCGGAAAACTTCACGCCCATCATGTCCCAGGCCTCGCGCTCATGCCAGTTGGCCCCGGCCCAGATATCGCAGACCGAGGGAGCATCTTCACCATCCGGGATCTTTGACCGCACACGCAGGTGCGCATGGTGGCCGTAGCCGTAAAGCTCATAAACCACCTCAAAACGCGGCTCCTCGCCCATGTGGTCCAGGGTGGAAAGATCCACCAGGTAATCAAAAGCCAGCTCGTCGCGGCAGTACTTCAGCAGCGCCTTCACGGAGGCCAGGGAGACATGCACGGTTTGCTCACCCCGGAACTCGGTCGTGCTCAGCACGGCTTCACCGAACTTTTCCTTCAGGGCATTGACCATCTGCGCGGCGTTCATGGGAAAATCGTATTCTTCTTGAGGTTCAAACCTGGGGCGCATCCATCAGCCAGCCATGTCGGTGATCATCGTCCGTTTCTGGTCCTCAATGGCGTGCTCGCCCTCGATCTTCTTCTGCAGGCGCATCAGGCCTTCCAGCAGGGCTTCAGGGCGTGGAGGGCAGCCCGAGATGTACACATCCACCGGGATGAGAGTGTCGATCCCCTGGAGCACCGCGTAGCTGCGATACATGCCGCCGCTGGAGGCGCAGGCACCCATGGCGATGCACCACTTCGGCTCCGGCATCTGGTCCCAGATGCGCTTCACAGCCAGGGCCATCTTGTAGGTCACCGTGCCGGCCACGATCATCACGTCCGCCTGGCGGGGGGAAAAGCGCATCACTTCCATGCCGAAACGGCTCAGGTCATAACGGCTGCAAGCCGCCGCCATCATCTCGATCGCGCAGCAGGCCAGGCCCATCGGCATCGGCCAGAGGGAGTTTTTCCGCATCCAGTTCGCCGCCGCATCCAGCTTCGTGAAAACGATGTTACCCTCGATCTTCGAGTCGTAGGCGGCATGAGTTTCAGCAGGGGCGACCATGGTCAGAAAGGGGGGGCAGAAGCTTTGAAGAAACGGATACGCCCCCGCCTCCCCCCCGGCAACCCCTTTGTGAAAGTTTTCACAAGCTCGCCAAAAGCCCCTTATTCCCTCCAATGGCCGAAAACGCGCCAGTAAAGCAGCCATCTCCCTCCCGCAAGATGTGCCCCACGATCCCGCTCACACCCACGCGCCCTCGATTCTCCCACCTACCTGCTCCCGTCCCCTTTCCGCGTCTTCCGTGTATTCCGTAGGCGCTTCTCTTCCGGTCTTCCCTTCTTCCAAACCACCGTCAACAATCGTCAACCACTGTAAACCACCGTCAACGGCTCCCTCGCCATGCCCCCCTTCGAAGCCAAAACCCTCAGCCCCATCATTCCCGTCGCGGACATGCAGCGCAGCATCCGCTTCTACACAAAGGTCCTCGGCTTCACCGCCGGCCTCCAATCCGACACCTACTCCATCGTCACCCGCGGCGGGGCCTCCCTGCACCTCACCCTCGCGGCGGACGAATCCGTCCTCGAAGCCACCCGTGGCCACACCTCCATCTACCTGGAGGTCACCGGCATCGACTCCCTCTGGCCCCACGTTTCCCAATACAAGGACCGCCACAAAATCCGCGACCTCTTCGACCGCGACTACGGCATGCGCGAGTTCCACATCCTCGACCCCGATGACTGCCTGATTTTTGTGGGTGAGGAGATCCAGAAGGAATAGCAGGCCAGCCCTTCCTTACCTGGGATTCCGATCTCGGTCGAATGCCACGCATCGCGAAAGCCCAACAACGGCAGTGGCTTCGGGCTAACAAAAATTGCATTTTTTACAGAGCTTTTTTTGCGAAGCCCCAAGGGGGCGGGACAACAAAGCGAAGGGCAAGTCAGCGCAGCTGACGCAGCCCTGGACTCCAAGGCTCGGTATCCCCCATGATCCCAAGCCCCAACGTGGGCGAGACAGAGAACGTCCATTCGCCCCATCGTCTGGAAAGCGGGCGCAGGATGCCATCCATGTCGGCCCCCAGCATCACCCTAAGAACCTCATCATCATATGGCCGGACGTGACCGCATTGCCTCGCCCGCTTCAGGGCTCTGGATCATCGGGGGATCGGCATGTCAATGAACCAGGGCTGCGCTCCTTCGTCGCTTGCCCTTCGCTCTGCTGCCCCGCCCCTTTGGGGCATGTCGGGCCCTATCCCCACAAAATAACACGCGCCCTTGACAGGTAAGCAATTGCTTACCTATTATGGCGAATGACCATCCCCTCCGAACGCACACCCGACGTCTTCGTCGCGATCAGCCATCAGGCGCGGCGGCAGATGCTGGATCTGCTCGCGGAGACGGAGCGCCCTGTGGCCGCCATCGCGGCGCATTTTGAGATGAGCCGCCCCGCCGTCTCCCAGCACCTCCGCATCCTCCTGGATGCCGGCCTGCTCACCGAGCGCCGCCAAGGCCGCGAGCGCCTCTACCACTTTGATCCCGCACGCCTCCGCCCCGTGCAGGAGTGGATCTCCCACTACGAGCGCTTCTGGGATGACCACCTCCTGCGCCTCCAGAAACACCTAACTAAAAAGTCCCCCAAATGACCAAAACCATCCGCCGCGAAATCACCCTTCCGCAGTCACGCGAGCAGGTCTGGGAAGCCATCAGCGACAGCGCCACGCTGGCCGAATGGATGTTCCCGAACGACTTCGAGCCGCGTCTCGGCCATCACTTCACCTTCCAGGTTCCGCCGAAGCCCGAGGTCGGCTTCGACGGCCTCACCGTGCGCTGCGAGGTGCTTGAACTCGACCCGCCAAGCCGCCTCGCCTTCTCCTGGTCGGCGGAGGGTCCCGTGGTCAATACCCGCGTCAGCTTCCAGCTCGAGCCCGAGGGCGAAAACACCCGCCTCCTCTTCGAGCACAGCGGGTTCGACACCACCATCCCCTGGGGCCCGCAGGCCGTCAAAGGCGCCGAAGCCGGCTGGGCAAAAATGCTCCAGCAGCTCGCCACCCTCCTCACCCAAGCGAGCGGCTCCAACTCCTAGCTACCTCTCCTTCTGCATCCCTCATCTCTTATCTCCCATCCCCCGCCTCTCATGAGCCCCAACACCGAACGCAAAATCCTCCGCTGGATCCACATCCTTTTCGGCATGCCGATTCTCGGTTACATCTATGGGCCGCCGGAGGAGGTCCTGCAGTATGCCCCCATGTATCGCTACTTCTTCGTGCCCGTCCTCTTCCTCTCCGGATTCTGGATGTGGAAAGGCCACCTCATCCGTAACTGGTTCTCCAAAAAGTCCGCCTGACGAACCTAAAGAGCAAAGCACCGGTTCCAGACATCTGCGCCCCTCTGCGTTATCTGCGGTTCAATTCAGTGCTCGCCTAACCAAAACATTGTCACTCAAAACGCCAACGCTCCATGAAAGCCTCCGAATCCAAAAAGAAGCTCGGCGCCGCCGAAAAGAAGGAACTGCTCGCCACCCTGCAGGCGCGCTTTGAGAAGAACATGAAGCGTCACGAAGGCCTCAAGTGGGCGGACGTGCAGGCACGTCTGGAAGATCATCCCGCGAAGCTCGCCATCCTCCATGAAATGGAGCAGACCGGCGGCGAGCCCGATGTCGTGAGTCACGACAAAAGAGGCGGCGAATACATCTTCTTCGATTGCTCCCCTGAGACACCGAAAGGCCGTGTCAGTGTCTGCTATGACCGCGCCGGCTGGGAATCGCGCAAGGAGCATCGCCCCGCCAACAACGCCGTCGACATGGCCACCGAGATGGGCATCGACCTCCTCACCGAGGAGCAGTATGAGGACCTGCAAAAGCTCGGCAGCTTCGATCTGAAAACCTCCAGCTGGGTCAAAGCCCCCGCCGATGTCCGCAAGCTCGGCGGCGCCCTCTACGGCGAAAAACGCTACGGCCGCATCTTCCTCGGCCACAACGGCGCGCAGTCCTACTACGCCGCGCGTGGTTTCCGTGGGGTGTTGAAGGTTTGAACTGGAATGTTAGGACACGCTCGCGTTGACCTTATTCTCCATGTGAAAACTCTCGTTGTGATCATCTACCTCAGCGTTGCCGTCTTCTGGCCAAGCTGGACGAAGCAGGGCCTGTCGTATCAGGATTTTCTTTGGACATCTGAGTGGATGAAAAAGGAATACCCGAATGAAGGATTCCTTTTTCGCCGGGGGCAGGTGAAGGGCACTCACATGTGGGAAAGGCTCAACCTCGGGCTTCCTACGGGTGCCACGACCATCGACTACCTTCCTTCTCACAAGGTCATCCAGGGTCGTGTGGAGGTGCGTCCTATGATCTTCAATATGATCTTCTTCGCCCCTTTTGCACTTGGCCTTTACTGTCTTCTCCGAGCGTTGGCAGCCAGTCGCCAGCAGCGATCATCAGCGCGGCCCGGCTCTGCTCTTCGATAAGCTATCGCTCTAAAGTGTAAGCGCCTACGCATCATGGCTCACAGTGTCACCGCCATCATCGCAGCCTCTTCAGTGGTGAACCACCTTCTCAAAGGCCGCACTATCGTCGCCGTGGATCTGCGGGATGGATATCGTCTCATCCCGTTAGAGGACGATGATCTCGATGCTCTCGGCCTCGACTTCAGCCAGTCCTTGGAAGGTTTTACGTACTTGTCCCCTTCCCTGATCCAGTTCTGCGTTGAGCACTCCCGTCATGGTCCGCTGGTCTATCTGGAAACCGAGTACTTCGGCGGCATGGGCACCCAAAGTGCCGCCGCGTTTTCCGATGGTTCTCTGCTTTCGCCCACACCCCTCGTCGGCATCGGAGCCATCAACACCGCGTTGCGGAGCATCGGCATCGTCGCCACAACCGCTGCGGATGAGTTTGATCACATCGGCCTCTCACGCCACCGTCACACCTCAAGATGGAAGGAAGCCGCCCTTGTTCGATGAACGACAGCCCTGAAAACGAGATCATCTGGACCGGTGACCTCAACGACGACTGCACCGCCGTATGGGCAGGTCTCATGCTGCGTGCCGAATGGATGAATGGTCCCTACTGGTGGTGGGCAGTTTCGGACATGGCCACGGGCGAGCAGATCACATCATCCAACAACGATCCACAACAATGCACCTCCGGTGCCAGTGCACGCGAACGCGCGGAGAAGGTGGCCAGAATCTATCGTCAAAGGCCGCGCTGAAAGCCGCCGCATCAGACACTCATGCAATCTCGAATACAGTCCACCGACTTGCCGTTCGCTATCTTAGCAGCTCGCCGAACACTCCGCGCTCTCACGAACAGCGGCGACTTGCAGCGCATGGCGATTGACCTGATTGAGCACGGTCACGATTGTCCCGAACTCCATGAGCTCGCCTGGGATCCCGTGGCATCTTCCCACGAAGCCGATGATCTCCTCGCCAAATCTATAGAGAAGCTGGGACTGCAACTCCCATCGCGCTCAGAAGCTGCCGAGATCCTTCTCCAGCACTATGCCACGGGTATCGTTTCAGGGCTCTACAGCCCTGCGGAAGGCCTCTCCCAGATGATGCGAGACGTCTATTGGCCAGAAGATTCTCGCCAGCCCCTCGATGGTTCTCACGATATGCGGGATTTCATTGGTTCTTACTGGAACTACGATGACCTCAGTGATGCTCCGGACTCTGTTGGGTACGATGGAGTGTATGGTGAAGCTGCATTTCGGGCCTTTGACGAAGATGTTCGCAGGCTCGCGAGAGATTGGCTGACTCGTCATCCTTCTCCCCCCGAGTCCATCCTGACTGCCGAATACCCACATCCTCACAGCCGGGCTGGGGGAGGCAGCGTAATCTAGCATGTTGATCAACACCCCATGAGCACGGCCCTCTCCATCGTTATCGGCATCCTCGCCGTCGCGTTCTTCGTGTGGTTGTTCATCCCCACCAAAGCCACGGCTCCGCCGTCGGATGCTGCCGGAAACCCGCTGATCGACCCGGATGACTCCTACCAGATCGGCATGCTGGTGGGCCTGACGGGCGGCTCCATCCCGGACGCGGCGGTCATGCGCTATGCCCTCAGCCGCTTCAAGGAGATCCACGGCCGCCCCGCCACCACCGAGGACATCGGCATCGTCCTCGGTCTTACAGCCTCCCAGAACGGTGGTGACGGCACGGAAGGCTGAGCGGACGGTGAATGCGCCTTTTTCAACCACAGAGGTCACCGAGGAGCACAGAGGTTCCTCCTTCTGGGACTCTGTGTCCCTCCGTGCCCTCGGTGGTGAAATCTGACCTCCCAGGTCATTCGTCTGCCCCTATTCGTCTGCCATCCAAAGGCCCGCTGCCCTGCCCTCCCCTGCGCACGGGGGCATTCTACGGTTGAACTGCCTCTGCCCCTGCGCTTTTCTCAGGCTGTCATTTCCCCCAACACACCTCACATGAACTACGACCTCATCGTCATCGGCGGCGGGCCTGCGGGCTACGTCGGAG
>JAZKCU010000031.1:0-10106 GCA_040387935.1 Verrucomicrobiota bacterium
TGTAGCTCAACGGTTAGAGCAGGGGACTCATAATCCCTTGGTTCTCGGTTCGAATCCGGGCGGGAGCACTGCCTTAAGGGCAGAGGAGTCATTTGTGAAATTAGAGTTATTCCCAGGAGGTTGCAAGGAACGCCATTTTGGAATGAAAAGGCAGGGTTGGGCGCCAGCACGCGGCGAAATGCCGGCAAGCGACGTGGGATCGGATGATGGTTAGGCCGCTTTCACCAAGGCCTGTTTCCAGATCTCTTCCTGCACTCTCGCCATCTCGGCAGCCTCCTCAGGTTCATGGTCATCCCATCCGCCAAGGTGCATGAGGCCGTGGATGATGTAGAGCGCCGTTTCATCTGCCAGTGACTGGCCGTTCTCCAGTCCCTGACGCTCGGCGGTGTCCACACTGATCAGGATCTCACCATGGTGAAAGGTGATGACGTCCGTGGGGGTCGGGTCTTCCAGGAACTCGCCATGCACGCGGGCGATCTCGTCATCGCTGATCAGGCTGATCTCGATCTCCTCAAGCTGGTGCAGAGGCGCGTCAGGTGACTTGGCGGCGCTCAGGCATCCGGGGAGGGCAGCTTTCGCCACCTTCTTCAGCCAGCGGAGGTCCAGCTTGTGCCGCTGCTGGTGGTTGTGCACATGGAGCTTGGGAAGCTTGACGGCGGGCATCTCAATTCAATCAGGCGGCCGATGCTGGCGGTTTGCGCTGGGGGCGCTTTTTCCTCTCCGAGGGAGGTGTCTCACCGCTCACAAGGTAGGGTGAGAGCATGGCAATGGTTCGGCCGTCATTCATCTGCAGGGAGTTCTGGGAGGACACATCCTTGGGATGAATGATGGTCGTGGATGGCACTTCGGTGGCCTTTTGGTATTTCACCCGGCTGTGCATCATGCTCAGGATCGTCTTGATGAAACTGGCCTTCACGCGTGCCAGTTCGGCGATGGTGAGGTCACACTCATCAAGCTGGCCGTCTGCCATGCGGTTTTGCACGATCTCATCCACCAGGGCCTCGACACGGGCAGGCGTAGGTTTGTCCAGAGAGCGTGAGGAGCTCTCAACCGCATCCGCCAGGGAGATGATCGCGGCTTCCTTGAACTGCGGCCTCGGTCCGGGGTAGCGGAAGACATCCTCAGACACCTGCGGCACATCGTCTTCAGTCGATTTGCCTTCGCCCACCAGGCGCAGCACCTCGGCCTTTTGATCCAGCGCCCGCTTGTAGAAATACCACGCCAGTGTGGTGCCGTGATGCTGCTCGATGACGTCGATGATGCTCGTGTTGAGCTTGTTCTTGATGGCCAGGTCGACGCCGTCCTTCACATGGGCGATGAGGATCAGCGCGCTCATGCGGGCCGTGAGGTCCTCATGGGGATTGTGCGCCGGGTCCATGTTCTCGATGAAATACTCCGGCTTGGTCAGCTTGCCGATGTCATGGAAGTAAGCGCAAACACGCGTCATGGCGGCATTCGCGCCGATGGCCTCTGCAGCCGCCTCGGCGATGTTTGCCACAATGAGGCTGTGATGATAGGTGCCGGGGGCTTCGATGCTCAGCCGCTTCATCAGGGGATGGTTCAGGTCCGCCTGCTCCAGCCAGGTGACTTCCGTGGTCACGCGGAACACTGCCTCGATCACAGGCATCGCTCCACCCACAGCCAGTCCGGTGATGACGCCGATGGCGAAAGGAATGCCGATGATGCGCCCCAGCATCGCCTGATCCGCCGTGCCGCTGGCCTGACTCAGAATGAGGGAAAAGACTGCCGCCGCAGTGCCCACATACAGGCCGGCCATGAACAGCCGATGGCGACGGCGCACGCGCGTGGTGAAGAGCACCATCAGAAAGCCAATGAGCGCCGAGCAGGCGATGTAGGTGATCTGGTTCACCGCCATGAAGACGATGGTTCCCAGCAAGGTCGAATAGATGGCGCCAAAGAGACCGATCTTCCGCCCCATGATCACGGAAAGCACCATGGGGCAAAGCCCATGCGGCAGTGCCAGGATGGGCAGCGCACCGTTCCAGCCCTTTTGCGCCGCGAAGTCCAGCATGATGACGCTGAGGCCAAACTGCAGCACCAGGGTGCCTAGCACGAGCAGCAGGTCCACATTGTCCTCCACCTCATCCCGCAGAGCCACCAGCAGATGAACCACCATCGCGCCGCCGATCGCAGCCGCGCAGAGATAAGCGGTGGCTTGAGGCTGCACGGTGCCCGGCACCGCAGCCGCCGCGAGTTTCATCAGGAAACCCAGCGCTGCAAAGAAAAGCCCATACACCACCACCGTGACCGCAGGGTGAGTGCGGAGCTCATCCACTAAATCTCCGTCCTGGTGCTTTCGACGGATTTTGCCGCAGGAAAGGCCTTCACGTTGCAAGCGGGCGCGGCGGAGGGATTCGAACATGGATGATAGGAGAATAAGGCTATCACACCCGCGGCGGGGGACAAGAGGTGTTTTTATAACCACCATCGCCCCGTGTCATTGAGACCTTTCTCATCATTCGAAGCAACCTCGGATGTCGCTTGCAGGCTGGCACGGAAGGTGCGGATTGTGACGCTAACTCCTACTCTCATGACTTTTCGCACGCTTTTTCGACTCCTGATAGCTGCCGGATCATGCATTTTGCCCTTCAACTCCCCAGCGGTGGTTCCGGGTGATGCGCTCCTGGGCCTCACCCCTCCCGCCCTGCCTCCGCAAGATGTGCCTGAAGAGCCTTTCCATGGAGTCCGGCTGGCCCGCATCCCTTTTGAGCGAGAGTTCGACTCTCCCGTCATGCTGGCGACCATCCCCGGAGGCCAGGGAGAGCAGGTGGTGGCCATGCAGCGTGGCGAATTCTGTGTGGTGAAGGTGGAGCAGCCTTCCTGGCGGCCCTTTTTGGACTTCCGGGAGAAAATGAAGGGTATCGTGCTCTTTGAGGAGGGGGTGCACGGCATCGCCTTCCATCCCCAGTTTGCCACGAACCGGCTTTTTTACCTCAGTTACACCCAGAACGAACCCCGCCGAAGGGTCATCAGCGAGATGAAGGCCACTTCCGATGATGCCCCGGTGGCCATGCCAGAGACCGAGCGCATCCTTATGGAGATCCAGCAGCCGCTCGCAGACCACTGGGGCGGCCATATGCTTTTCGGTCCTGATGGCATGCTCTACATCGCGTTAGGCGATGGCGGTCTCCGTGACGACCCCTATGCTCTTGCGCAGAACCCCTGGGTTTTGCATGGGAAGGTTCTCCGCATAGATGTGAATGGCCGCAGTGGATCGCTGCCCTATGCCATCCCAGCGGACAACCCCTTCGCCAAGGACCAACTGGTACGGAGTGAGATCTACGCCCTGGGGCTGCGAAATCCCTGGGGCCTCAGCTTTGACTCTGTCACCGGTCAGCTCTGGCTCGCCGATGTGGGCCAGGATCTCTGGGAGGAGATTAATCTCATCAAACCCGGCGCTAACTATGGCTGGAGCCATCGGGAGGGGCCGCTTGAAACGGCCTTCCATCCGAAGCCGCTCATCGCTGGGACGGCGGCCACGGATCCCGTGCACAGTTACAGCCGCCTGCGTGCCGAGGGCATCTGCATCGTCGGCGGTCATCTTTACCGGGGCAGCAGACTGGCAGGGCTGAATGGCGCTTATCTCTTTGCGGACTGGGGTTACGGCCATGTCTGGGCTCTGGAGATGGATGAAGAGCGCGTCCCCACACGCCGCCTGGTGCTGCATCTCGGTCCCGCCCCGCACAAATTCAACCCCACTCTGGTGACGGCAGACCCGGAGGGTGAACCCATTCTGCTTTCCCAAGAGGGCGCCCTCTATCGCCTTGAGATGGAGAGTGCGGATTGAGGTGAGATCCGCGCTTGGCAGAGATGATGTGAAGCCGTTAGCATGAGGGCCTCCATGGAATCTCTCCCGCCGCCGATGCCTCCATCGAACACCAAGATCGTCGATCAGGAGCATCTGCGCCTGCTCACCATCTTTCACTATGTGTTGGCAGGCATCACCGCTCTGTTTGCCTGCTTTCCCATCATCCACATCGCCATCGGAACTGCTTTCCTCCTCGCTCCGGAAGGCTCGCTGAAGGACGCTGACGGGCAGGGACCACCCAGTTGGTTCGGCTGGATCTTCGTGGGCCTTGGCAGCATCTTTGTCCTCATCGGCTGGACGATGGCCGCCCTCACCTATCTCTCCGGTCGCTACATGGCTCAGCACCGGAAATGGCTCTTCACCATGGTCATCGCCGGCATCCAGTGCGCCTTTGTGCCCCTTGGCACCGTGCTCGGCATCTTCACCCTCATCGTCTTGCAGAGAGATTCGGTGCGGCGGTTGTATCAGCCATGAGTTTTCCAACCCTTGCTTCCGAAGTCTTGCCAAGGCGGTTGCTCGGCTGTTTGTCGCTCCTTGTCTTGGTGGCGGTGGTCATTCTTGGAGGGAAGTATTGGCCTTTTGCGGACCGCATAGCGACACCTCCATCACAGAGTTCATCCACACCGACGAACAAGCTGCCGGGCCAAACCACAACCCTCCCCGGCGACCACATGCTCGCCAGCTACGGCAAGCCAGACACGCGACCTGAGGAGGACCTCAGCATGATGGCCCATGTCTTCAGCAACCTCACCCTTCTCATCAAGGGCGATGCACCCTTCCGCATGGGGGCCAATGAGGAGTTCGCGGCGGCTCTCCGAGGCCAGAATCGCGACCGCCTCCGCCTCCTGCCAAATGTCCATCCTTGCTTCAATGCCCAGGGCCAGATCATCGACCGCTGGAAGACGCCGCTTTTTTTCCACGTCAACGATCGTGACCACATCGACATCCGCAGCGCTGGTCCTGACAAGCTGATGGGCACCGTCGACGACCTCCACCGCCGCTATGACGGCCAGTTTCTCCATGGTGAAGACCTCCAGGCCAAAAGCCTCGACGAAGCTGGCAAGAGCCCCATGTCCCGCTAAGGCTAACCAATGATTAATAAAAGTGATCTGGGATATGAGCGTCTTATCAGCGTCCCATTAGCAGTTAACAAAGTCTTGGGCGCCCCCCGATGCCGGAATCTCACTCACGCATCAATATCCCAGGCCTTCTCCCACTCCGTGTTCCTTAGCTTGAAGCCCATCTTCAACAGCCGCTGCTCCATGTCCGGAAAATGCGCCGCGCCGTAGAAGATCGCGATCTTCTTCTTTCCAGCCGTCACCTGCTTTTCCATCACCTCCAGCGCGTGCTTGTTACGCTCGCCGATGATCGCCGTGCCATTGCCCGCCTCCACACCGGCCATCAGATTCTCCACGCGGTCAAACTCGCCGCCGATCAGCCGCTTCAGATCCGTGGAGCTGTCCTTGCTCATCATCAGCGTCATGATCAGCGCCATGTCTGAGTTCGCCTTGTTAGGATCTGCTGTCGCTGCCTGAGCCAGCGCCGCCTTCATCCAGAGGGAAAGGAAATTCTCCTTCTTTTCCTCCTGCTTTTCGAAGAAGCCATCGGTCGTCAGGTCTGCATGCACAAAGTTCTTGGCGCGGTAGTCGATGCACTGCAACTGGCTCTCCAGCTTCAGCGTGGAGCGCATTTTTTCCTGGAGCGTCCCCAGCCATTGCAGCTTCTTCTCACCATCCGCCACCTTCAGTGTGTCACGCTCCTCCACGGGTCTTCCGACCAGCTCATAGAGCACCACCTCATAGCCCTTGAAGCGCTTGTTCAGTGCCTCGAAGTATTTTCGGTCCGCGATGTGAACCGCGCCCACCAAGTCCACCACCACGCCCGCGGGCGATACATAGCTCGCCACCGCCGTCTGAAGAGAGTCACCCTCGTCCGTCTCCACGAAGCGGATGAAGTCCGTGCCTCCGGCCGACACCGCTGCGGCTTTCTTTTCCTCCGCGGAGGCAGACAGCAGGGCAAAGCAGAAGAGGCCGGGCAGCAGATGTTTCATCGTTCGTTAGTCCTTGGCGAAGATCTTGCCGAAAAAGCTCTTCATTTCATCCCAGGAGGCCTTGTCGGCAGCCTCATTGTAAGCTGCCCCTTTCGAGTTGTCATTGCCTGCGCCCTTCTGGGTGAAGGCATGCACCGCACCAGGGTAGGAGACGAGCTGGTAGTCAACGCCCGCATCCTTCATTTCCTTTTCAAAAGCGGCGATGTCCTTTGCCGGCACAAACGGGTCATCCGCACCATGCAGCGCCAGCACCTTGCCCTTGATCTTCTTGCCATCTTCCGGCGCTGGACTGTCGAGCCCGCCGTGGAAGCTCACCACGCCCTTCACCGGCGCGCCACTACGGCCTAGCTCAATCGCCGCCAACCCGCCAAAGCAGTAGCCGATGCAGGCCACGTGCGAGGCATCGGTGCGGGTATCCTTCAGCAGGATTTGCAGGCCCGCGTTCACACGCTCACGCAGAAGCGCACGATCTTTCTTGTACTTCCCAGCCTCCTGACCTGCTGCCGGTGGCTGCGGGCGGATGCCTTTTCCATACACATCCACGCAAAAGACATTGTAACCGAGTTCCGCCAGCATCTTCGCGCGCATCTTCTCATTATCGCTCACGCCCGTCCATTGATGCACAATCAGCACGGCGGGGCGCTTGGCCTCATCCTTGTCATCAAACGCGGCCCAGCCTTCGCACTCCACGCTGCCCGCCTTATATTCCACAGGCTTCTCCACGATCGCCCCCAGGGCAGGGAAGGCGAGCAAACAAAGGGCGGCGAGACGAAGCAGTTTCATAGGAGTGAGTGAGGCTGGAGGTTGTTTGAGAAAGCAGCAAGGCCGGTGAAGTTCAAAGACCGGCGAGTGACAAAAATGGATGGAAGGAAAAGGACCGGCAGGAATGACCAAGGAAATCTCAAATCCTAACGCCCAACACATAAACGCACCTGCACCCTCGTTAGATACGGCCTTTCAAGAGTCTTCTTCGCCTTGAGCCTTCGTTGGTCATTGGCTTTTGGACATGGGTCATTCCTTCGTCCTTCCCCCTCACCGCGGCCGTTTCATCTCAAAAAGATCCGACGTCTTGCAGTACCAGTGCGGCGCCTGCATCCGCCCGATCGGCGCATACCTGCCAGGGTTCACATGCCAGGTCTTCGGATCTAAAATCCCATCCTCCACATGCACCCTTAGCACCTCGCCGATGATCAACCGGTTCTCCCCGATCTCGAGGATGCTGTGACAGCGGCACTCCAGGCTCGCCGGTGCTTCGGCGATCCTCGGCGGCTTCACCACACTGCACGGTACCGCCGTCAGCCCAGCTAGCTGCAGTTCGTTCTCACCCGGAGCCAGGGGTGCCGCACAGCGGTTCATCTGCACCGCGATCGACTCGTCCACGAGATTCACCACAAACTCCTGGGTCTGCCGGATGTTCCGCGCCGTGTCCTTGGCCACTCCCGGCTCCCGATCCCCCGGGCAGATCCCCACGATCGGCGGCGAATCTCCCAGCACATTGAAGAAGCTAAAAGGCGCCGCGTTCACCCGTCCCTCCGAATCAATGGTTGTCGTCAGCGCGATCGGTCGTGGTGTGACCAGCCCCGCTAAAATCATATAAGCATGTTCGCGAAGTGGTCCGGTGAGATCGATTTCCATAAAGGTCAGTAGTGTCTCAAGATACGTCTCAAGTCCTCCTCCGTCCGCTTTCCTGCCTCCTTTCCGCTCCTTCCGCGTGTTCTGTGGTTTTCACAATCGCATCACCCGCTCTTGTTCGTCCATGATCCATTGATCCCCAGTTGCTCGCCCGCTTCCTGCGTCCTACCATTTCGCATGCCTGAAGAAACCCCCACCATCGAAACCCGCGAGGAAGTCATGTTTTTCGACACTGATATCGGCGGCATCGTGCACAATCTGGCCTACCTGCGCATGATCGAGACCGCGCGCACTCGTCTCGCCGCCAAGATGGGCATGAACCTCCGTGAGATGGCCGTCACCCAGGTCTACCCCGTCGTCCTCCGCACTGAGATCGACTACCGCAAGACCGCCACCCTGGGTGACCACCTTGTCATCACAGGCCACCTCGACCGGGTGGAGCGAGTCCGCTTCTGGGTCGCTTTTGAAATCCGCCGCGCCGGCGAGGAAACCCTCCTCATCTCCTGCCGGCAGTCGTTGGCGCTCGTCCAGATGCCCCAAGGCAAACCCCAGCGCCTCCCCGAAGACTGGCCCGAGAAATACGCCGACCTCTTCCTCAAACGCGAAGAGGGAAAGTGACAACCTCAGCGGCAAACCGAGAACCAAGAACAAAAAGCGGGCAGTGTTGACAAACCGCCCGCGCCGTCCTTCAATCGCCCCTTAATTCCGCACCAACACCATGCGGGTGTAGTTCAATGGTAGAACACGAGCTTCCCAAGCTTGATACGTGGGTTCGATTCCCATCACCCGCTCTGTGGGGCTGAAAGGTGAACAATTTGCCATCGTGGCCCCTTGTGGCTGGCATAACAATCAATAGGGAGTTCCCGTCGTTGTTTTGAAGCCTAGCTTCGGAAGTGCATCCCAATGGGGCAGCGAATGAAAGCGGCCGTGGCTCACATTCACTCCTGGGTGTTCATCCTCGCCGAGGCATTGATAACTGCTTAGGTTCCTTTGCACCTTTTCGTGCGTATAGACTTGGTTGAACACTCGGACCGCCTCCTTCATCCAAGAACGCCAGATTTAGATCCTACCATCTCCCGACCAGCCATGAAATATCTTGGGTTTGCCCTTTCTTTTGCTCTGCTTCTTTCGAGCTGCCTCTCCACTCCTGAGGGCTATGTCAGCCGGAGCGGGGCGGATATCAATCCCCACGTTCACACCGATCTGAATTACCCGGAGCAGGTGGGTTACTTTTATCGCCGCGGTGCCTGGGAGCGTGAGGACGACCAGTATCACCTCCGCGTCACCTACGGTTACCGTCACGAGACCAAGACCCCGGAGTTTATCACCGTGGAGACATCGCGTCTCACGCCCATGCGTACGCTGCAGGCCAAGCAGCACCACTTCGTCCATATGCATCCGGATGCCATCCAGTCCTTGTCTGCTGCCCGCGCCGCGCAGCGCCACTTTCCGGGCTGGAACATCACGGTCTTCGACTACCAGCAGGACGTGCCCCAGTTTCCGAAGGACCAGCGCTACCAGCCCCTCCGCACCCTCATGGCCACCAAGACTTTTCACGGGCGGACCGCGCTCATCGAGGCCACCTGCTTGTATGACTCCTGGTCAGCCGGCTTCCTCTTTGACGCGTCCCAGTTTGCGAACTGCATCTTCCCGCACGCTTCCTCATGGGAAGGCTATTCAGAGCGCTCCTACATTCATGAGCATCGTCAGGGGCCTGGGAAGTGATTTCCTGATCCTTCAGGGCTCACCTCTGAACGGGGCCTCGAAACGAATGTCCTGTTGAATCGGCAATCGCAGCGGCCTTAATGGCAGGGACAGTCGAGGTCTCATGGCCAGCTCCACTCCTTCATCTCCCAAACCCTGGGTCCTTTATGTCCTGCGCTGCGCGGATGACACACTGTACTGTGGCATCACCAACGATCTGCCCAAGCGTCTCAAGCTGCACCATGACGGCAAAGGCGCCCGCTACACCCGGGGCCGCGCCCCCTTGATCCTGCTCAGATCCTGGCCCGCTGTCAGCATGTCCGCCGCCCTGAAAGCCGAACTGGCCTTCAAGAAACTCACCCGCCAGGGTAAAGACGCCAAACTCAAAAGCCGGGCGCGTAAAGACGATGTCTCACGCCTGCTTGCGGGCGAGACGATCACCAAACCTTGAACCGCAGATAACACCGATGGACGCAGATGCCCAGAATCAGAACATCTGTGCCCTCTGCGGTATCTGCGGTTAAGATGATTGGGAAACGAAGAGCTTTTAAACCGCTGATAAGACGCTCATGAAACGCTAATAAAGAAGAGAAAAACCCTTCTGGGTATTAGCGTCCTATCAGCGTCCCATTAGCGGTTAAAAAATCAGTCTTCCGCCAACGCCACCCACCCAAACAAAATTCAGCCCCGGCGAGTTCATCACCGAGGCTGAAAAAAGGTCTAACAAGGTTTAGCGTGGCTCGATGGCGGTCAGCCCAGCTTCGCCAGGCTGTCATCCAGCGCCGCGATCACCGCGCTGATGCTCTCCTCGGTTTCATCGCCCATGTTGCTGATGCGGAAGGTCTTGCCCTTCAGCTTGCCGTAGCCGCCATCGATGATGAGGCCGTGGTT
>JAZKCU010000032.1:0-4821 GCA_040387935.1 Verrucomicrobiota bacterium
CCCGCGCCCGCACCTGGAAGGGTGGCAACAGCTTCAAGGGCTTCATTGAAAACATCCGCAAGGACGCCATGGCCACCTTTGTGCCGGAGGCTGAAGTGGCCGAGCTCGAAGCGCTCGGCACCAAGACCGAGAGCGTGAACATCCCGAACTACGTGGCCCCGAAAGGCCCGGGTAAAAACTGGACGCTGAATGAGGCCGTGGCGCTGGCCTCGAAGAACCTCAAGGGCCGCGACTTCGCCAATGGCGAGGCCATGTATCGCAGTGTGATGTGCGCCACCTGCCACCGCTTCAATGGCGAGGGCGGCAGCATCGGTCCTGACCTCACCGGCTCCGGCAACCGCTACACCCTGCGCGACCTTCTGGAGAACATCACCGATCCGAGCAAGGTCATCTCCGACCAGTATGACAGCCATCAGATCACCAAGAAAGACGGCAGCACCATCCTCGGCCGCATTGTCGTTGAGGAGAATGGCAAGGTCTTCGTCATGGCCAACCCCTTCGCCCCGAACGACCAGACCGCCATTAACGAAGGCGACATCGCCAAGAAAGAGACCCGCAAGATCAGCATGATGCCCCCAGGCCTGATCAATGCGCTGAACCAGGACGAGCTGCTGGACCTGATCGCCTATTTGGTGAGCGGCGGGAACAAGGCTGACAAGGTGTTTCAGAAGTGAGGCGTGTCATCCTGCGCTGAATGAATCATGGAAGGCCGGCGCTGAGCCGGCCTTTCTTTTTGGGCATGGAGTGAGCGCGCCGCGCCCGTGACGACATGTAGGCGAAGGCACATGAAGGCCTCCTTTCGCGCCTCCGGCGGTCGTCGGCTAAGGTAGGGCCCCGCTCCGTTCTCCGTAGCAAGACTGCGAAGGATGAATGCGTGAGGGCCGAAGCTTTTCCTGATTGTCGAAAAGCCCCCGTGGCCAGGACTTCTTGGCCGCTCATGAGAAGCTCAGCTTAACTCCACGACTGCCCACCAGGATAAACTTGCCTTTTTGTTAGGCTCGAGATTGCTGGTGCAGGCAATATCCCTCGTGTCTGGCTTCGGACGACACGCAGGTCGTCCCTACCGGGGGTTTTGACCGCCTGAGGCGTATTGTAGCGCGTATATCTTCAATGCGACATGACATAAAAACAACCTAACAAATGATGACAAATAATTTTATTGGGTGCTGTCTACCCCGTGATGCAGTATCCAGGCAATGGAAATGTTGGTTTGATGCGGTAAAAGTCGAAGCGATTGTGGTTCGAGTGATCAGTGACAACAGCCATCGACACCAGGACCTTGTTCAGCCTCTTACTTCGATGCACACTCGTTGAAATTCCGATAGAAGTAGTCGAGGTCCTTGAAACGCTCACCATGATCGTGGACGGATTTAAACAGCGCCGCCAGCACGGCACGGTAGGGTATGTCCGCGTGTTTAATGTGGTGTGGGACGGAAAGGCTGGCTAGATACTCTGATCCCAGTCTCTTATAATCAGCTTCTGAGGTGAAATAGTCACCTTCCTCCCAGTCTGCTTGCTCATCTTGAGAAAGCGAGTTCCAAGCGTCGAGTTCGGTATCGTGGTGCACGGAAAATGGCTGTCCTGCAGCGGACATCTCTTCGATGACTTTGGCCATGTAACCCGAGTAGCCAAGGCAGTCTGACAGATCAAGAACCGCTTTATCAGCATCTAGATAGCTCTCCAGCAAGGCCTGCTGACATTCTGGCACGGGTATATGGACCGTGTAAAGATGATCGGCTAGCCAAGTCAAATAGGCACGGAGGCTGATATCTTCCATGCAGACACCGACATCGGCTCCATTTGAGTCAGTTGGAACCTTCCAGTCTACGTATGCTCTAGGGCGGGGAAGAAACATGTATCGTGTGTCGCAGACTAACTGTTAGACGCTGTTGGTTGGTGAACATTCTTAGACGAGTAATCAGGGGGCGTCCATGAGGATGCGGCCGTTCTCATCGATCGTCCAGATATCACCGTCATCACTCATCACCACGGCCCCGAAGTGGCGTGCCATCTGACCGAGCTTCTTCATGACGCTAAGCTCACAATACCTTGAGTGGATGCGCCCGTTCGACCATGCGATCCACGGCCAGTCGTCTGGATCGCAGGAGTCAGTCCGTAAATACAGGAGGTTTTTGCCGTGATTGATATGGCCGACAGGCGGCGGCGTGAAGTCAGGATCGGACTCGATGAACGCGTTCCATTCGTCGGGAGTGATGTCGATTGCTGCCCCTGAATCAGACTGCCTGATGACGTGAACTTCGTAACCCATAAACGTGTGCGATTGGTGATGAGACGAGCGGTGCTCTAACCCGGGCCAATGAGCCACCCGGGGTCAGCGATCTTGCCTGGGGAAGCCTGGATTGCAACAGGAGTGCGATACAGAGGTCGGTGGCAACGCATGGTTAGGCGGCTGGGTGATGGAGAAGACTTCGACCTCGAGATCGGCATGACGAGTCGTTTGAGAGAAGGTCATGCCGACGGAATGGGCGACGCGTTTGGAGGCGAGGTTGGCGGGGTGGATCAGGGAAACGAGGCGGGAGCAGCCGAGAGTGCTGAAAGCGAGGTCGCGGATGGCGCGCGCGGCCTCGGAGGCGAGCCCACGGCCCCAGAACCGTGGGGACAGGAGGTAGGCAAGCTCGATCTCCGCGACGCCTTTGCTGAATGGTGCGAGGGCAGGCGGTGGGTGGTGGGCGGCCCTGCCTTTTTTCTGTCGTTTTCCAGGCGGGTCGCTACGGTTCGTGAGTGTCATCCCATCTCCTGACGCCACCACCTACCCATGCACCGCCGCCGAATCTTCGCCACGACCGCGCTCGTTTTCCTTTCACATTGGGCTCGCGGTGCGGAACCACCGACGGCGAACGCATTCTCGCCGATCAAATCCAAGCTGGCGGCGGGGAAGGACGCGGTGCTTTTCATCAATGGTGACAGCACGAGCTATGAGAAGCACGGGCCCTATTTCCTTTTCGCGAAAGCCATCGGTGAGGCCATGGACTGCCGGGTGGTCCTGCATCGCTGGGGCGAGTGGAACAAGGGCGCGCCCACTGGCCCGAAGGACTACGAGCCTGCGGAAATGCTGCGTGAAACGGGAAAGGCGACGCTGACGGTTTACCTGGCCACGCTTCCTGGGTCGGTGCCCTCGGACATGTTTGCGGGATCGCGGCGCGGGAAGGCCATGGATGCCATCCCCACGCCCGATGGCTGCCTGCTCCACCACGGTCATAACATGCGCGGGTTTCCGCAGGCCCTGGCTGGTGACCGCAGCTCGGGACGCGGCATGATCCTCGCCGCCCTCGGGATGACCTCGATGAAGTGGCCCGGCGTGCCGCAGGCGATCACGAATCAGAACCCGTGGAAGAAGGGGGATGAATACAAGACGGTCCTCGAGTCCATTCAGACGGCGGCTGCGGTGCAGCCCAGCATCACGCTCATTGATTCCCACAGCGCTTTCATCGCCGCTGGGAAAAGGGATGATCTCTACCGGCCTAACGATGTGATCCACCCCAGCGACAGCGCGACGAACAGCCAGGGCGCGCAGCTTGTGGCGGATGCGCTCTTGGCCACGTGGAAAAGCGCGGCGGTGAATGAGCCCTTCAGCACGCCGGGATGGCCTGCGATGCCGGGGGAAAGCATGATCCAGGGGGATTTCTCGGCGGGCCTGCCAGGCGGCTGGAAGGCGGAGGGCGGATCTCGCGTGGAGCGTTTGGATCAGGCGGTCGCGGTGCATCCGCAGGGCAGTGAAAAGGCAGCGCTGATGATGGTTTTCTCCAAGGAGGAAACCGCGGCCATCGCCGGGAAGACCATTACGATCACCGCGCTGGTGAAGAGCGCCCCGGACCAGCTCCGCGCGCTGGGCAGCTTTGTCTGTCGGTCCGGGGGTGCCACGCGCACTTTTGTTTTCCCGGACAAAGGCACGTGCAAGGATGGCTGGCTGCTGCTGGTGTGCTCAGGCATCGCCGTGGATACCGACCAGCCATCGCCTGTCTATCTCCAGTACTATCCCGCCTTCTCCGCCCAGCCTCCGACGAGCCCATCTCCGCTGCTCATCCGGAAGGTGGTAGTCACGGAAGGGCTGCTGCCCAAGGGGCTGTGAGACGGGGGTGGAGGTTCTTGGATGCTCGTTAGTTAGGCTTGTCAAGCCGGTGCGGAACCCCTTTGGGGTTCGGGCTTGAACGAGGTGGTGGGTGGTCCGGCGTTACCAGGGTAGGCTCGCTAGGGCTTGCCAACCCTTCGCTGTGATGCGGAACCCGCTTCGGGGTTCCATGGGTGGTATTTGTTAGGTCGTGCAGAGTTCCACGGTGCGTCAGGGATTTCAGCGCGCCGCGCGGGGCGGGAAGCCTGACATGTGAGCAAACTGTGCGTTGTTCACGTTTCAGCGTGGGTTTGCAGACGTCCGATCCCACGCTGAAGCGTGAACAACATACGCCTGTCTTCGAGCTCCTCCCTGCTGCGCCTGCGCTTGTCTGCGGGACGATGGAGATGACAAGGTCCTGCGCGCACAGCGGTGCCGCGCTTGAGCGCTCATCACCGCACTCCACGACGCTGCCGCGCTGTTCGTTAGGCCTCGGCGGGCGCGGAGCGTCGTGGAGTGCGGTGGTCGAGATGCCAGGGCCACCTGGCATCGGTGACACCGCTGTGCGCGGGTGAGGTGTTTCGGACGACACGTTCATCCTTCGCAATCTTGCTACGGAGAATGGACAGGTCATCCCTACCGGGGGCTTTGGACCGCCGAAGGCGGGAACGAGATTTTGAGCGGAGGTGGTGATGAAAAGGTCCTGCGCGCACAGCGGTGCCGCGCTTGAGCGCTCATCACCGCACTCCACG
>JAZKCU010000033.1:0-95184 GCA_040387935.1 Verrucomicrobiota bacterium
CGGGGTCGATCAGCTTCTGCAGGATGATGCGGATGGAGCGGATGGCGTCGTCGTTGGCGGCGATCGGGTAGTCGATCACGTCCGGGTCGGCATTGGTGTCGACGAGGGCGACGATCGGGATGCGCAGACGGCGGGATTCGTTCACGGCGATGTGTTCACGGGCGCTGTCAACGATGATGACGGCGTCAGGATACTTCTCCATGCCACGGACGCCGCGGAGGTTGCGCTCCAGCTTGATGCGCTCGCGGTTCAGGGAGGCCAGTTCCTTCTTGGACATGGCTTTGAACTCGGGCTTCTTCTCGATTTCTTCGAGGTAGCCGAGACGGGCCACGCTCTTGCGGATGGTTTCGAGGTTCGTGAGGGTGCCACCGAGCCAGCGATGGTTCACGTAGAACTGGCCGCAAGCTTCAGCAGCTTCACGGATGGCCTCCTGGGCCTGGCGCTTGCAGCCCACGAAGAGCATGCGCTTGCCTTTGCGGGCGAGCTCAGCGAGGAAGCCAGCGGCGATATCGACCTGCTTGACGGTCTCCTCGATGTTGAGGATGTGGATCTGGTTGCGGGAGTCGAGGATGAACTGCTTCATCTTCGGGTTCCAGCGCTTGGTTTGGTGACCGAAATGGACACCTGCTTCGACGAGTTCGGCGAGGATTTGGGACATGTGATGTATCTAAGGTGCTTGTATTCCGCACACACGCTCAGCGGGGCGCATGCTCAAGGCAGTGAGCCTTGATCCGGAAAACCTGCGGTTGAGGTTTGCTGAAACCCCCTGCCAGACAAAGGGCCGGGCGGAGGGGCGCGCATGTTAGGGGTGAAGAGGCGCGCGGCAAGTGGTTTTTCCGGCCCAAACGAGGGAAGGGAGCTGGCAGCAGGAGGTGTCAGGCAGCCCAGGCAGGATGTTTGAGTCGGGAGGGCACCTTGAGTGTCTGGATGTTCCCTCTGTTACCATTTGACCGCTTCATACCTGCGTTGACCATCACGGCCCCGTTTTCCTCAGTCCTTCTCATGCGATTTTTTTGTCTGCCGCTTGCCGCCCTTCTGCTGCTGCCCGTTTCCTGGTGCGGGGCGCAAAAGCCTGAGGAACTGACGGAGCACACCAGTGCGACGATGGCGGAGAAGTTTGTGGCCGTGCCAGGAGCATCTGTGCTTTTCGCCCTGCATGAGACGACGGTGGTGCAGTGGGAGGCCTTTCTGGCGGGCTCCCAGTATGCCTGGAGCTACAAGCCCTACTTCGAGCAGGGGGCCGATCATCCGGTGGTTGGGGTGACCCTCCAGGATGCGCGGGCTTTCTGCGCCTGGCTGACCGATAAGGAGCGTGCGGAGCAGAAGCTGAACATGGCGCAAAGCTACCGGCTGCCGACCCAGGCTGAGTGGGATGCCGCCGTGGCTCTGCTGCGCACGCGAAAAGTGGACCTCACTGTGGATGAGCGGGTGGAGGATGAGCGCACCTTTCCCTGGGGCATGAGGTGGCCCCCTCCGCCAAAAGCAGGAAACTATGCCGAAGGCGAGATCCCTGGCTATGAGGACGGTTTTCCCTTCACTGCGCCCGTGGGGCGGTTCGACCCGAGCAGCGAAGGTCTCTTTGATCTCGCGGGGAATGTCTGGGAATGGTGCTGGGATGTCCAGATCCGCGCCGAGCAGGAAGGCATCCTGCGTGGGGGCTCCTGGGCCTACTTCCGTCCGGAGTGCCTCCGGTCGGACTATGTCTACCGTGTGCCAGCCACCCTTCAAATGCCGACGATCGGCTTCCGCTGTGTGTTTGAGGACAAGCAGCGCAGCGCTGCGCTACTGGCGGTGATGGAGCAGAACCGGCAGAAGATCCGAAATGAGCGCCGTGAGCAGATGATGGGCGGCCCGGTGGACAAGGCGGAGGTGGAGGCCATGCGCAAGAAAATGGCGGGCGAGGAAGTTTCTGCCCTTCCTGACCCGGCCAAATTGCCTCCGGCCAGTGCAGGCAAGCCCTTCCAGAACTCGCTCGGCATGGACTTTGTGCCCGTGGGAGACAAACTGCTCGCGGGCAGCGCGGAGGTGCGCATGCAGGACTTTGAGGCCTGGCTGAAGTCGGCGGGCCGCACCTGGGAGGGCAAGCCCTCCTTCCTGCTCGGTGGCACGCATCCGGCTGCAGGCCTGAAGTGGCAGGATGCGCATGATTTTTGTGAGTGGCTGACAAAGCGGGACATCGGCCTGAAGCTGATTCCGCCGAAAGCCGCTTACCGTTTGCCTTCGGATGTCGAGTGGAGCCTGCTCGCTGGCTTGAAGGATGAAACGGGGGCTGATCCCGCAGCGCGCTCTGGGGGTGTCAAAAATCACTTCCCGTGGTCGGACAAGGGCGATTTCCCGCCGCCACCGATGAGCACGAACCTGGATGCCCTGAAAGTGCCTGACTACTCAGACAGCTACTCCTACACAGCTCCGGTCACAACCGAGACGCCTAACCAACTGGGCATCTCGGGACTGAGTGGCAATGTGGCGGAATGGTGCGGGGATGTCTGGCCGGGAGAGGCTGACACGCGTGTGGTGCGGGGAGGTTCCTGGCTGTCTTCAGACAAGGACAAGCTTCTCACCTCCGCCCGTCGTCGTGCTCCTGCCGCCACGGCCAGCCCTGACATCGGCTTCCGCGTGATGCTGGAACTGCCAGCACCCTGATTTCCCCACCACGCCTGTACCATGAGCCAGGATAATCTGCCCTCGGAACTGCTCGCACAGCCCAGCAAACCCTGGCTGACCTGGATCATGGCCGGGCTGCTGATGATGGGTGTGGCCTCCTGGTGGTTAGGCCCGCCGCTCATGCGCAAGGGCAGCGTGGTCATGGCACGTTATCACGCGGACAGGGCCGAAGCCTTCATCGAGGCGAAGGAGTGGCTGAAGGCTCATGCCGCTTTGGAGAAGGCGCGGGCCTGGAACGGGGATGATCCGCGCGTGCTGCGTGCGCTGGCGGACTTCCTGACCGCCACGGAGGGAGATCCCGCGAGCACTCTGCACTACCTTCGCCGGCTGGAAGTGGTGGGCCAGATCACGGAGGGCGACTTGCTCAGGATGGGGCAGCTCTATGTGCTCCTCTCTGATGCGGCGAATGCGGAGGTCACGCTGGCCAAGCTGCCCCCCGCCGCACGGGAGCGCAGGCCCGCGCTGGAGGTGCTGGCAAACATCCAGCGTCTGCAGGGACACACCCAGGTCGCGATGGACACGCTGCGCCGGGCACTGCTTTTGGACAAAAATGATCCCATGTGCCGGCTGCGTCTGGCCTTGATGGATCAGGGCGCTGCCTTCGCGGAGATGCGGGAGCAAGCACGTCAGACTTTGTGGGAACTCTCGGGAGGGAGGGATCAGGCAGCGCTCCTCGCCATGGACACTCTCGCCGGTGATGCGAGTCTGACGCCGCCGGAAGCAGACCAGTTGGTCGTGCATATGGAAGCGCATCCGAAGAGGACGGAGGAAGTGCGCCTTGGTGTTCTCTCCGGTCTGCTCCGTGCCCGGCCTGAAAAGAGGAAGGTTATCGTCGAGGCTGAGGTCGCTCACATGCAAAAGATCCTGCCTGAGGAACTCCTGCCCAGTTTGACCTGGCTGCTGCGGGAGAAGCAGCCGCAACGCATCGTCGAATTCCGTCCGCGTGACTTCTTCACCAAGTCATCGCTGCTGATCCAGATCTATCTTCAGGCGCTGGGTGACCTGGGACGTTGGGAGGACGTGGACAAACTGCTGTCCCGGCCCGCTGGCATGCCCGTGTCTCCGGCCTTCATCTCCTTTTGGCGTGCGAAAGCCACGCGCCAGATGGACACCGACCTGGCACGTGTGCGCCAGCATCTTTCCATGGTGTATGAGGCCACTGGTCATGGCCGTGATGGTGCCACGGCCGCAGCTGCGGCGGCGCTGGCTGAGGAAGCCGGCGTTTGGGATGTGGCCGCCCTGCTTTATGAAGGGCTGGCCGAACATCAGCCCAAGGCCAGGGTGGCCATGCTGGAGAAGGTGCATCAGATGGCCTTGCGCACGCGTGACACCGAGGCGGTGCTGAAGTCCAGCGACCAGCTCCTGAAGATCCGTCCGGATAACCAACGATATGTCTTGAGTGACCTGTATCTGCACCTCGTTTCGGGTGTTGAGCTTGAAGTTCGGCGGTTAAAAATCGACTCCGGAGGCATCCCACCAGCCGCCTCGGACGAAGACAGGCTCTGTCTGGCGCTCGCCGCCTATCGTTTCGGAAACCTTGAGGAATTGCGCCGGCATCTCACCACCATCCAGGATCCGAAATCTCTCTCCCCGGGCCAGCGGGCAGTGCACGCGGGGCTGCTCTCCATCAGCGGCCAGGTGGGCCCGGCCTACCAGATCGCCGAACAGGTGCCGACGGCACTGTTGCTGAAGGAGGAGGCGCGGTTTCTGGATCGTGCGTTGTAGGCAGTCCGCCACTGCATTTCGCTTTTGCTAAAGGGCAGTGGATGCTAGAGGCGCGCCATGTCTCTCTCCCGTGGTCTGCTTTCCATCCTCTCGCTCATGCTGCCGGCTTTCGCGGCTGCCGCGGATCCCTTTGCCATTCACGTCATCGATGAATCCACAGGACGCGGCGTGCCGCTGGTGACCCTCACGACCACGAACCACATCGCCCACACCACGGACAGCGCGGGCTGGATTGCCTTTGAAGAGCCGGGACTGATGGATCGTGAGGTGTTCTTCCACGTGGTCTCACCCGGCTACGCGGTGGGCAAGGACGGTTTCGGCTATGCGGGCGTGCGGCTGACGCCCAAAGCAGGTGTCATAACGGAGGTGAAGGTGATGAGGATGAACATCGCCGAGCGGCTCCACCGCATCACCGGGCAGGGGATCTATCGGGACTCCGAGTTGCTGGGCAAGCCGATGCCGCTGCCACGGCCTAACTTTAATTTCGTCACCGGTCAGGACAGTGTGCAGGCCGTGCCTTGGAGGGGGCGCCTGTTCTGGCTCTGGGGAGACACCAACGTGGCGCACTACCCGCTTGGGAATTTCCACTCCACCTGCGCCTGGTCAGACCTGCCGGAAAAGGGCGGGCTAAATCCCGAGGAAGGTGTGCACCTGGAGTATCTGACTTCGGACGACGGGAAGCTCCGCAAGATGATGCCGACCAAGGAACCAGGTGTGGTGTGGATTTTTGGCATGCTCGCGGTCGCCGACAGTGAGGGCAAAGAGCATCTCCTGGGGCACTACGGGCGCTTCAAGGATCTGGGTAAACGCCTGGAGCACGGGTTGTGCGAGTTTGACGAGGCCCAGGGCATCTTTGTCTCCAGCACTTTGCTCGGTGATGAGTTCGAGTGGCAGCACCCGGAAGGAAATGCTTTTCGTGTGAAGGATGATGAGGGAGAGTTCTTCTACTTCGCGCAGGACTTCGCCGTCACGCGTGTGCGCGCCTCTTACAATGATGTGCTGAATCCGGGCAGCTATGAGGCGCTGGCGTGGTCGGAGCCTCAGCAGGACTATGTTTGGCAGAAGAAACTGCCACCCGTGAGCCAGAGGAGTGAGGCGAAGATGCTGGCGGACAAGAAGATGCCAGAGGACCGTGCTCTGCTGCAGGTGAAGGATGCCCTTACGGACAAGCCGATCATCATTCATCGCTCCAGCGTGAACTGGAACCCGCATCGCAAAGCCTGGGTCATGATCGGCAGCCAGCATTTCGCGCCCGAGTCCGTGCTGGGGGAGGTGTGGTATGCGGAGGCGCCCACGCCTTCAGGCCCGTGGATCAAGGCGGTGAAGGTGGCCAGCCATCCGCGCTACACCTTTTACAATCCGCGCCACCACGTTTTCTTTGACCAGCAGGGCGGGCGGATCATCCACTTCGAAGGCACTTACACAGAGACCTTCAGCGGCAATCCTGTGCCCACCCCGCGCTATGACTACAACCAGCTCATGTATCGCCTGGATCTGGATGATCCGAGGCTGGAGGTGGTGAGAAAAAAGGCTGGGAAGTAAGAGGCTGAAGCCGGGCGCAGGATGTCACTGCCCTGGCGTCGGCAAACCTTTCATGGCGCCTGCGACACCCACGGTCAGCGCCAGGCCGATGCCAATGGCATAGAGGCAGACGAGGATGAGGGTGATAATACCCACGAACTTCCAGAGGCTGCGCTGCTGATCTAGAGCCTTCACAAGATCCGTTTCACTGCGGCTGGCCATCAGTCTCTTGATCGCCGAGCCATAACCCCAGATCTTCATGGCTGGGTAGATGTAGATGACGCTGATGAACAGATATCCACAAGCCATGCCAATCAAGAAGGCATTATCGGTGCCTCCAGTATTGGGCGATGCGAAACCAGCCAGGATCACCACCAGGAAGCCGACGCTTCCCACCAGAATGAGAGCAACCACCAGCCATGCGATGACGCCGAGAAGACGTGCCCATGGTTTCGTGCGCTGGAGCTGGGAGATGACCTCCGCAGTGATGACCTGACCGCTGGTCTGGCTGCTGGAGCCAAAAAGATTCGCCGAAGGAGAACTGTAGGGATTGGCAGGCTGTTCCATAACGTGGGAGTGATGAATTTTTCGAGGCTCGGCAGGCTAGCTGCGTCAGTCTGAGATTGTCAAAGCCAAAGGCCGCAGCTTCATTCACCCATCGCCCACTCCTGAATGTCCGTTACTCCCTTCGCCACGACGATCGACACCCTGCAACCGGTGGAACTGGCGGATGGCGTGGAGATCCATCTGCGGGTGGCCGGCCCTGCGGTCCGCAGTGTGGCCTGGCTGGTGGACCTGCTTATCTTTGCCGGCATCCTTCTTCTGTGGGGAGTGGTGGTCGCGTTTATTGCCAGCGCGGTGGGGGAGGGCATCGGCAGCGGTCTTTTTCTGCTGGGGCTCTTTCTGGTGGCCTGGTTCTACAACGTCGTCTTCGAGATGACCGCCAGAGCGGCGACGCCTGGCCAGCGTGTGATGAAGATCAAGGTCGTCAGCGTCTCCGGCGCGCCCTTGCGCCTGCCGCAGTCCCTGATCCGCAATCTGCTGCGTGTCATCGACTTCATGCCTGCGGCCTATCTCTTCGGGCTCATCTGCTGCCTCTTCACCAGCCGGTTTCAGCGCCTCGGCGATCTCGTGGCGGACACGGTGGTCATCTATGATGACTCCAAGCCAGTGGAACCTTCGGCCATCCAGGTGAATGCGGAGCCGCATCCGCCACCGCAGGTGCTGAATCGTGCGGAGCAGGCCGCGATCCTGCAGTTCCTGGAGCGTGCGCCGCACTGGTCGGATGCACGCAAGATGGAGCTCTCGGACCTTCTGGAGCCGCTGACTGATCGTAAAGGTCTGGGTGGTCTGACACGCGTGTGCAGCATGGGCCTATGGCTGCAAAAGGGAGGGAAGAAGTAAGCCGCCATGTCGCCCAACCATTTTGAGTCTGAGAACAAGGAGCGCTGGGAACGCCTCCAGCAGATGCTGGACAAGGTGGAGGAGAAAGGCGCCAAGGAAAATGCTGGTGTGGAGGAACTGCCCACGCTTTTCCGTCAGGTCTGTCATGATCTCAGCCTGGCGCAGCACCGCATGTATGGCACCCGCCTGACGGACAAACTGAACGCCCTGGCCATCAGCGGGTATCGTGTGCTGGAGCGGCGTATTAGCGGTGGCTGGGAGCGCCTGGCAGACATGGTCATCCGGGAGTTTCCACGCGCGGTGCAGCAGGAGCGGGGGCTGTTTTGGTTCTGCATGGCCATGTTCTGGCTGCCCTTCCTCTTCCTGGCCATCTGGACGCCGTATGATCCTGAGTGGGCCATGGCCATTCTCGGACCCGAAGGCATGATCAACATGGAGATGATGTATGGCACCGGCACCTCGCCCATGGATTACATGCGTGAAGAGTTTGGCTCGAATTTTGGCATGTTCGGCTTCTACATCTGGAACAATGTCAGCATCGACCTGCGCACTTTTGCCGGGGGGCTGTTTGGTGGTGTGGGGTCCATCATCATCATGCTTTTCAATGGTGCGCACATCGGCGCGGCCACGGGGTATGTGCATCATGCCTGCAATCCCGAGACCTTTTACAGCTTCACGTCCGGTCACAGCGCGCCGGAACTCATGGGGGTCGTGGTGTCCGGCATGGCTGGCATGAGGCTGGGACTCTCCATTGTGAAGCCTGGGCCCTATGATCGCAAAACCGCGCTGGTGCTCGGTGGACGCAAGGCCTTCGTGCTCATCATGGGCGCGGTGATGATGACCTCCTTCGCGGCGGTGATCGAAGGTTTCTGGTCTGCGAATCCCATGCCGCCGGTCATCAAATACTCGTTTGGTGCGGTGATGTGGGCGGGCACGCTGGCGTATCTTTTCCTGTGCGGGAGGCGGCGTGATGAGGCTTGAGGATCTGACCATCGCCCTGCGTCCGCGCCAGCCCTGGGAGGCAGTGGATCTCGGCTGCGCGCTCACACGGCGGGACTATGGCCGCGTGATGCTGCTCTGGCTGATCACGGTGGTGCCGGTGTGGATCGTGCTGGGTGTCCTGCTGTGGGATTATCCGCTGGCCTTTGGCCTCATCGCCTGGTGGCTGAAGCCGCTCTATGACCGCGTGCCGCTTTTTCATCTCAGCCGCTCCGCTTTCGGCGGACGTCCGACGGTGAAGGAGACCCTGCGCGAATGGCCGCGGCTTTGGTCACGCTTTTTGTTGCCCGCCTTGCTCTGGCGCCGGCTCACCCTGATGCGCAGCTTTGCGCTGCCGGTGCTCATGCTGGAAGGGCAGAAGGGGAAGGCCTCGCGCCAGCGCATCTCCACACTGGCCTCGGATGGCGGCAGCAGCGGCGCAGGCCTGACCTGGGTCTTCATCAAGCTAGAGATTGCCTTTTGGTTAGGCTTGACCGCGCTCGCCAGCAATCTGGGTCCTGTGGACGGGCTGCCGGATTTCAGCGCGATCATGCAGGATCCTGAGAACTACTTTCAAGCCACGGGCGCGAAGCAGTGGTTCAGCAATGTGCTCTATCTCATCGCCATGTCGGTGATCGAGCCCTTCTATGTGGGCGCTGGCTTCGGCTTGTATCTGAACTCGCGCACGAAGCTGGAGGGCTGGGACATCGAGCTGACCTTCCGGCGTCTCGCGGCAAGGCTGAAGCCCGTGGTGGCAGCCATGCTGGCCATGGCTTTCTTCCTGCCTGGCATGTGTGAGGCCGTGCAGGCACCCATGACTGCGCTGGGTGAGAAAGTGGTGACGGAGGAGGTCTCGGAAGCCAAGCAGGCCGTTCAAGAGATCCTCAAAGAGGAGGAGTTCAAAGAGCACAGCATGACCACCTCGGTATGGGTGAATGACGGACCGTCGGGGGCTCCTCAGGTCTCGGGTTTGTTAGGGTTGGTCATGGAGGTGGTGGGCTATGCCTTGCTGGCTTTTGTGATCGGTTTGCTCGTCTGGTGGATCGTGAAAAACCAGCATCTCTTCTGGACGGGCACAAGGCGTGCCCGCGCCAAGGTGGAGCCCGCTGGACCACGTGTGGTCATGGGCCTGGACATTGCCCGCGAAAGCCTGCCCGATGACGTTGTCACTGCGGCGCGTGCGGCCTGGAGTGCTGGACATTTCCGTGAGGCTCTCAGCCTGCTCTACCGTGGCTCGCTTTCACGACTGGTTGAGCATCTGCATCTGCCGATTCGTGACAGTGACACAGAGGATGACTGCCTGGATAAAACAGCGGCCGTGGCGGATGCCGGCGTCACCTCCTTCTTCCGCCAACTGACGCTGCTTTGGGTGCGCGCTGCCTATGCCGGGAAAGAGGCTCAGCCAGATGAGTTTGAGTCTCTGTGCCGAGGCTGGCCATTCTCGAGCCTGCCTGCGGCCGCACGTGGACAGCGGGTGATGGGCAGGGTCTCGCTGCTGCTTTTCCCCATCCTTTTTCTCAGTGCCTGTGACGGTCATTTTGAAGAGCGGGAATTTCCCCAGGGTTACAAGGGCAAGGCGCGGCTGGACCCCTTTCTGGCTGCCGAGCGGCTGCTGGATAAAATGGGCTACAAAGCCGAGCGGCTGCCACAGCTCAAGGAACTGCCGGATGCGGATGGCGGCGTCGTCGTCATCTCCGCCGAGGCTGGCATGCCTGAGGCACGTGCGAAGCAACTGCTGAGCTGGGTGCAGAATGGCGGCCACCTTGTGTATGCCATGGCTGGCTGCGCGCCTTACAGTGACTGGGGCCTTTTCAGCAGCGGAAGCACTTTCGGATATGCGGGCAGTGAGGACCGTGTCGACCCTGTTCTGGACAAGATGAGTGTCGAGCTACTGGGGCTGAAAAAGTGGAAGGAAACCACAATGCCTGACATCCTGAAGCGCCGGAACAAGGATAAGAAGGAAGATCCGGACAAGAAGAAGGCTGATACTCCGACGGAAGAGAAGAAGCCTGAGCCTGCCCCTGTGAAGGTGGAGGAGAAGAAAGCGGAGACTGAGCCCAAGTCAGAAAAGAAGAAGCCGCGCATTCATGAGCCTGATGATGTGCCCACGGAGGTGCAGGTGGTCAAAATGGGAAAGGCGGATTACGAGGTGGTTTTCCCTTCCATCATTCATCTGAAGCTCGGCAGGCCGCTGCGTGCTGGTGAGTGGGCCGCCGGTGCCAACAGCGAGAAAACAGGCGCGCTGCATCTCCATCATGGTCTGGGCAGCGTGACACTGCTGAATCACGCCCGACCGCTGCGCAACCGTTACATCGACGAGCATGATCATGCGCAGTGGTTCATGGATCTGATCGGCGAGGATGCCTACCACGTGCAGTTCATTGTCTCGCTGGAAGGCAGTTTCTGGGAACTGCTCTGGAAGCGTGCCTGGATGCCGCTCATCGGCCTGGTGATCGTGACGCTGATCTGGTTGTGGATGCATCTGCCGCGCTTCGGTCCGCAGCGGCAGGTCGTGCTGCATGACACGAAGCACTTCTTTGAGCACATCAGCGCGCTCGGTGGCTTCTTCCACCGCATGCGGCGGGACGACGTGCTGCTCGGCGCTGCCGCAGATGCGGTGCGCACCCGCGCCACACGCCTCTACCCGCATCTCGTCAATCATAGTGACAGCGCCATCATCGAGATCCTCGCTCAACGCAGCGAGCTTCCACCTGAGCGCATCCGTGCCGCCTTCGAAGCCAGTGAGAAACCCGCGACTCGTGACTTCGTCCGCCACATCCAGGATCTGCAGGCGATGAAGCTGGCGTTGTAAGAGAGGAGCCAGCCTTAAACCATGGGTCGTATGTGACCCATTTTCCGAGACTGCTAGCTCACCATCTCCAGGAAGATCTCTTCAAGATTCAGCCCCTGCTTTTCCTGAGCCGCACGAAGCTCTGCCAGAGTGCCCGTGAAGAGCAGCTTTCCACGATGAATGATGCCGATGCGGTCCGCGACCTCTTCAGCGATGTTGAGAAGATGCGTGCTCATGAGCACCGTGGCGCCGGCGCGGCTCTGCCGCTTGAGCTCTTCCTTCACAATGCGCGCATGGATCGGATCCAAGCCGACCATGGGTTCATCGATGATGAAGACTTTCGGGTCATGCAGCAGCGCGCTGGCGATGCCTAACCGCTGCCGCGTGCCGTGGCTGAGGTTTTCGATGCGCTGCCCGCAGTGCTCATGCAGTGCGAACTGCGTGAAGAGCTCGTCCGTGCGTGCCGCAGCGCGGGCATGTTCCATGCCGAAGAGATCGGCGATGAACTGCATGAACTCCGGCGCAGTGAGCTTCTCATAAAACACAGCCACGTCCGGCACATAACCGAGGAGTGATTTCGCGCGTAGCGGATCCTTCTGCATGTCGATGCCGCAGAGCTTCACGCTGCCTGCCATGGGCTTCATGAGGCCGGTAAGCAGCTTGATGGCCGTCGTCTTGCCTGCACCGTTGGGGCCGAGGAAGGCAAAGAGTTCTCCAGGTTTGATGTGGAGGGACAAACCGTCGAGCGCCTTGAGCGCTCCATAGTGCATGGTCAGGTTTTCGATCTCAATCATCCGCATGCATTGTGCCGTGCGGCGCTGAGGAAGTAAATGAGAGACGTGGTCGTCTCTCATTTAGTGCGTTCAAAATTAGTTCGTCACTATCGCTTCACCGCATCCCAGACCTTCGTGTATTTGGCCAAGTCAGCGCCGAGATCCTGAATGACCTCGCTCTTGGCGCGGATGGCTTCAGGCATGGTCACGGCGGGATTGCTGAGGAACTCGGGATCGACCTTTTTCAGCGCGGCGGTGTTAGGGCAGAGGTAGCCGGTCCATTGCATGTTTTCAGCCGCCACCTCGGCATCCAGCAGATGATTGATGAAAGCATGGGCCAGGGCAGCCTGTGGTGCGGATTTCGGAATGACCATCTCGTCACAACCCATGATCGTGCCTTCCTGCGGGACGATGAGCGTAATCTTTTTGTTCTCCTGCGCGACCTGCCAGAGGTCGCCGCTGTAGCCATGGACGAGCGTGAACTCACCGGAGTCGAGACCGGCCTTGTAGCCTTCGTTGTCAAACTTCGCGGCCTGGGTTTTCCAGCGCAGCAGCACCTCCTGCGCCGCAGCGAGCTGGGCATCATCACGCGTGTTGATGCTATGCCCGAGGGACTTCAACGCCGCGCCGATGCTTTCGCGCATGTCATCCAACAGCGTCATGCGCTGTTTGACTTCAGGCCGCTGGAAGAGTGCCCACGAGGCCTCGGGATTGGAGACCTTGTCCTTGCGGCAGGCGAGGATGGTGTAGGCCAGCGTGTAAGGCACGCTGTGGCGCATGGTCTTGTCGGAGACTTTGTCCAGCACCGTGGGATCGATGTTGGTCAGGTTGGTCAGCTTGCTGTGGTCGAGCTCGCTGATAAGCCCTTCACTCGCCATGAGCTGGATCATATAGCTCGTGGGAAAGATCAGATCATAGCCCTTCGCGCCCGCCTTGAGCTTCGCATACATGGACTCGTTTGAATCAAAGGTATCGATAACCACCTTGCACTGGTGAGCCTTCTCAAACTTCTCCACCGTCTCGGGACTCACATAGTCTGCCCAGGTGAAGATGTGCAGCGTGTCTGCCGCAAACGCAGGAAGAGCCAGGACCAGAAGAAAGAGGAGGGATCTCATGCCGCAAACAAGACGGGATGTGGCAGGAGTAAAATGATGAAAATCAAAATGCGGAAACCGCCATGTCATCGTCGACCCATGGCGTCAGTTCTGCGAGCCGGAGGCTCGATGGCCGGTAGCCGGTGGTGAAGGTCGCGAAGCGACCGAGAACCACCGGACATGCATCACGTGAATTCTAATCAGGAACGCGTCCCAGAGGGACGCTGGAAGGAATGCCATCACCACAAATACCGCTCATCGTATTCGACGAGGCCCATTTTGAGCATCTCCACATACTCGTCCTGAAACGTTTGTGAACGATGCCGCTCCTCTTGGTTGAGGACATAGGATCTGGCACGCTCAAGGTCGCGAGCGCCAACGGTAAATGCACCGTAACCTTCCTGCCAGGAAAACCCAAGCATGCGCAGTTCTTCATGAACCCAACGAGACGATACGCTCTTCAAACGTTGCATCACGTCCGCCAGAGTATGTGTTGGCTTCAACCCCGCGAGAACATGCACATGATCTCCAATGCCGCCGACGGCATGACAGGAGCCACCTTCGGTTCGAAGGCATCCACCCAAAAACTCATGCACTCTGGCACGCGCCTCCGCTGGAAACCAATCCTCGCGATTTTTGGTGCTCCAGACGAAATGGTAATGCAACGATGTATGGGTCGAGGGCATGGGGATAACTTCCAGCGTCCCTGCCGTGACGCGAGAATGAAATGGGGTGAACCTGGTTTTTTCCGGTGGTTCTCGGTCGCTTCGCTCCCTTCACCACCGGCTACCGGCCATCGAGCCTCCGGCTCGCCAGCATTTTCTTGCAGGGCTTCGCTTTGGCTAACTAACGATTGGTTTACGCCTTCTTCGCGCTGAACCGCGTGCACACTCCGCCACCTTCGACGACGGACGGGAGCTGCTCGGCGTGGCGGCCGCTGGCGATGATGCACTGCACGCCGCCATTCACGGCATCCTGCACGGCGCGGAGCTTGGAGATCATGCCGCCGGTGCCGAGGGCGGTCTTTTCTTCCTGCGCATGATGGATCACGGCATCCACATCTGTGACAAGCGGGATGGGGCCTTCCTCAGGATGCTTCATGTCACGCAGCAAGCCTGGGGCGCTGGTGAGCAGGATGAGGATGTCCGCACCCCAAAGTGTGGCGATGCGGGAGGACAGCTTGTCATTGTCACCAAAGCGCAGTTCCTCAATGGCGACGCTGTCGTTCTCATTGATGACGGGCACGATCTGGGGGAACTGAAGCAGGCGCTCAAGCGTGGCTTTAAAGCGCGTGGCACGCTCTTCCTGGGCAAGGTCCTCATGCGTCACTAGGAGTTGAGCAACATGCAGTCCGTGATCACGCAGCAGATTCTCATACGCATGCATGAGATGGGTCTGACCCACGGCGGCCAGAGCCTGCAGCGTGGTCATGTCCGTGGGCCGTTTGGCCATCTCGAGTGGCTTGAGGCCCGAGGCGACAGCTCCGCTGCTGACGACCACCACCGTGTGTCCCGCCTGCTTCATGAGCGCCACGGCTTCCACCAGCTTGCGGAGCTGCACCGGATCAGGCTCGGGCGTCGTGAGCTTGGTCAGGATGCCGGAACCGAATTTGAGGACGATGCGCTGAGGTGTGGACATGAGGGGCTGTGGAGATAGGGCGGGGGAGGGGAGAGTCAAGAGGCTGTAGCCGGTGGGCCGTGGGGCAGTAGCCGGTGAGCAGTTTCATTCCAACAAAAAGTGCGGACCGTTGCCGGTCCGCACTCTTGATTGTTTTGACCTGTCCGGGCGGCTAGGCCGCCTGGAGCCGATCAAGCGTAGCTGGCCTGCTGGCCCTTGATGTCGCGCTTCTTGATCCAAGGCATCAGGCTGCGGAGCTTGGCACCGGTCTTCTCGATCGGGTGCTTCTCGCCGTCCTTGAGGAGCTTGTTGAAGTTCTTGTAACCGCTCTCGGTTTCCTTGATCCATTCCTTGGCGAACTTGCCGGTCTGGATGTCCTTGAGGGCTTTCTTCATGCGGGCCTTCACCGACTTGTCGATGATGGCCGGGCCGACCTTCACGTCACCCCACTTGGCGGTTTCGGAGATGGAGAAACGCATGCCGGCGATGCCGGACTCGTTCATGAGGTCGACGATGAGCTTCAGCTCATGGAGACACTCAAAGTAGGCCATCTCAGGAGCGTAGCCAGCTTCCACGAGCACTTCGAAACCAGCCTGCACGAGGGCGCTGGTGCCGCCGCAAAGAACGGTCTGCTCACCGAAGAGATCGGTTTCGGTTTCTTCCTTGAAGGTGGTTTCGAGCACGCCGCCGCGGGTGCCGCCGATGCCGTGGGCCCAGGCGAGAGCGATCTTCTTGGCCTGCTTGTCAGCGTTCTGATAGATGGCGATGAGGGAGGGGACGCCCTTGCCTTCAGTGTACTGACGGCGGACGATATGACCAGGGCCTTTCGGGGCCACCATGATCACGTTCACGTTCTTCGGCGGGACAACGGTCTTGTAATGGATGGCGAAGCCGTGGGAGAAGAGGAGAGTCTTGCCCTTGGTCAGGTGAGGGGCGATGTCTGCCTTGTACACGCCACCGATCTTGGTGTCTGGCACAGCGACGAAGATGACGTCAGCGGCCTTCACTGCTTCCGCGGTGTCGAGCACTTTCAGACCCTTTTCTTCAGCCACAGCGCGGCTCTTGGAGCCAGGATAGAGACCGATGATAACTTTCACGCCGCTTTCCTTGAGGTTAAGAGCGTGGGCATGGCCCTGGGAGCCGAAGCCGATGACGGCACAGGTTTTGCCTTTCAGCGGAGCCAGGCTGGCGTCCTTTTCAGTGTAGATTTTCGCGGGCATGTGATTTGGTTAGTCTATTTTGGGGCGCGGAGAGTGGTTCATCCCCCCCCTGAGGTCAAGGAGGAGTTGACAGGGGCAAAGTTCCCTGCCCGAGACGCGTTTCCTGCGTATCATGATTCGCATGCGTGCTTTTCTCCTCCCCGTCCTCGCTCTGGCCGTGGCCCCGCTGTCCCCGGGCAAGCCGCCGCAGATCGCCTCGAAAGCCGCCACGAAGTCAGTGGAGACGATCGCCAAGGAGGTCAAACCCTCCGTCGTAAAAGTGCTGCAGGACGGCCGGGAAGGGCTGGACGGACTGGGCACGGGGTTCGTGGTCAGCCCGGACGGATTGATCGCCACCAATCTGCATGTCATCGGCGAGGCACGTCGGTTGGAGGTGGAGTTGAGCGATGGCACGAAGCACGAGGTCACGGAGATCACCGCCACGGATGCGCACTGGGATTTGGCGCTGCTACGCATCACGGCGAAGGACCTGAAACCTCTGCCGCTGGGGGACAGCGATCATATTCAGCAAGGCCAGCCGGTGGTGGCAATGGGCAATCCTGAGGGCCTGGCCTTCAGCATCGTGGATGGAGTCGTGTCAGAGTATCCAGATGTGGTCCGTGAGGTGCCCATGATCCGTCTGGCCATGCCGATCGAGCGTGGCAACAGCGGCGGGCCACTGCTGGATCGCCAGGGGCAGGTGCTGGGCCTGATCACAATGAAAAACAGCATTACCGATAATCTTGGTTATGCCATGCCCGTGAATGAGCTGAAGCATTTGATCGCGAAGCCGAACCCTGTGCCGATGGATCGTTGGATCACCATCGGCGTGCTGAACCCGAAGGCGTGGAAGCCTGCACTGGGCTCGCGCTGGACCCAGCGCTCAGGCACCATCAAGTCCACCGGCATGGGGCACGGCTTTGGCGGCCGCACGGTATGCCTCTCAAAAGCCGAGGTGCCAAAGGAGACCTTTGAAGTCTCCGTGAATGTGAAGCTGGATGACGATAGCGGTGCTGCCGGCCTGCTCTTCTGCGCGGAGGATGAGGACCACTACTACGGCTTCTATCCCTCCGCGGGGAAAATGCGGTTCACCCGCTTTGAAGGACCGGACGTGTACTCATGGATGGTGCTGAAGGAGTTTTCCACCGAGGCCTACCGTCCCGGCGTGTGGAATCATCTGCGCATCCGTGTGGAGCCTGATCAAATCATTGGTTGGGTGAACGGGCAGAAGGTGCTCGTGCATGAGGACACCGGTTTGCGTGGTGGGCAGGCGGGCCTCTGCCGCTTCCGCAGCCCAGCGGCAGAGTATCGCGGCTTCCGCATCGGCTCGGACCTGGGTGAGAAGGCCATTTCCGAGGCCCTCGCCTCTTCCATCGACACGACTTTGATGCAGTTCGCGGCCAGCGAGACGACGCGGGACAAGACTTTGGACGAACTGCTGCAGGATCCAGCCGCTTCGCGCCGGCTGATGGTGGAGCGTCGTCGTGAGTTGGAGAAGCAGACGGCGGCCTTGAGAGATCTTGAAAAGGATCTCCACCGCCGTGCCGTCACCCAGGACATCATCACCGAGCTCGCCAGACCGGAAGAAAAGATCGACCTCATGCGCCTCACGCTGTTGCTCGCACGGCATGACAACGCGGAGATCGATGTGAATCAGTATGTCCAGCAGTTCAACCTCATGGTGGATGAGCTGAAAACCGATCCCGACATCAAGAAGGGCACCGCCTCCGCTGTGGCACGCCTCAACCGCTTTCTCTTTGAAGCGTGTGGTTTTCACGGCAGCCGGCATGACTATGCCAGCAAGTCCAACAGCTACATGAGTGATCTGCTGGATGATCGTGAGGGCCTGGCTCTCACGCTCTCCGTACTCTTCATCGAACTGGCCCGACGTCTCGAGGTGCCTGACGTTTTTGGTGTGCCGCTGCCGGGTCGCTTCATGGTAGGCTGGAAAGATGGCCCGGAGGGAGAGGTGCAGCTTGTGGATACCTTTAATCGTGGCAAAGCCATAACTGTGGCTGAGGCAGCGCTGGAGCTCTCCAGCACGGGTCAGTTTGAAGAGCCTGAGCTCCAGCCTGCGACCAAGCGGGACACCGTCTTGCGCATGCTGCGGAATCTTCTCGGCGCTGCCCTGGACGAGGAAGATGCCGTGAAGGACACGCTGCCTTATCTCGACCTCACGGTAGCCATCGATCCCGAGGCGAGCGTGGAGCGCATCACGAGGGCGCAGATGCGTCAGCGGTTAGGCCAGAAGGCCGCTGCTCGTGAGGACGTGCAGTGGTTGATCGAGCACTTCCCTGACTCAGGTCCCGAGGAGTTCCGCGCCAAGCTGGATGAGTGGATGCAGAGCCTGCGGGACTGATCGGACGAAGGGATCACTCCGCGTTGATGGCCTCCACCTCGGGCTCAGGCTCCCATAGCCAGGATAGATGGAACTCATCATGCGGATGGAGATCCGTATTGATGTCAGTGAACTGGCTGCGGTCCGTTTCAGGGCCGACGAGGTGAGTTCGCAAGTTCGCGTTCGCATACGGGATGAGCAGTTGATGAATGGGTATCTCGGCATGCCGGAAGTGTTCGCGCACCTCCAGATGCCCCAGTCGGCGGCGCAAATCGTGTGAAGTGACATCGATAGGATCCGGACTGCCGATGATGATGTGATCCAGATCCAGCACATGCGGAAACACCCGTAGGAAGGTATTGCGAACCCTTGAGGTAGGCACCCACGTGACGGCATAGCCACCAGGCTTCAGGCGTTTGAGCATGAGCTGAAAGTACTCCTCCGAATACAGGATGCCGGAGCCTGCGCTGTTGGGACGCAGTGCGTCAGCTTCGATGATGTCGAAGCGTTCGTCGGTGGTGATGAGAAAGTGTCGGCCATCTCCATGCACGTGACGGATGCGGTCCTCACTCAGCAGAGCCTGGATGGACGGGCTGGGGTGGCGCGCGTGATGCTTCTTCAAAGCCTCGATTTGTCCTGCGATGATCTCCACGCACACGACTTCTTCGGTCTGGTAGCGTGATGCGGCACTGTAGGCCGTGTCACCTGAACCCAGGCCGATGATGGCGATGCGCTGTGGATGAGGGTGCAGCAGCGCTGGAAGAGCGCCGAGCACGCTGTGGATGTTTCCATAGGGCAGCCAGCTCTGGCCTGCGCCATTCACATAAACCTGGGTGTGTCCGGGCTCTGCCGCAGTCGGGGTGACCTTTTTCAAAGCCGTGACTCCGGTGCTGTCTTCCACATGCACCAGCTTTTCAGGGGAGCTGCCATGAATGAGCGCCCAGAATTCGTCGGCAGTTGGAATGGCGGTCAGGGTGACAAGCGCGAGCGCCAGCCACGAGGCTGCCTTGAGCCTGAACCATGGCGCTCCTCCCAGGGCCAGCAATCCAAGTGCCACACCAGTGATGACCAGTATCTCAAGTGTCCTCGCACTGCCTAACCAGGGGATGAACAAAGTGCCCACGAGCAGTGATCCAGCCACATTCCCGGCGATGTTCGCCGCCTGCAGCAAGCCCGTGCGCGTGCCGATGTGGGACAGATCTGTCTGCACGGCTTTTTGCAGGAAGGGGAAGCTGAATCCCATGAGGAAGGTGACCGGCATGATGATCAGCATGGGTATCAATCCGTGCAGGATCGGCAGCAGCGCGGGGTTCGGCAGCCCGGGAGGAATGGCCTGCGGGTGCTTTAGAAGCTGGAGGCTGCTATTGACGTCCAACGGCTCATAGCTGCCGAGGTAGGCCAGCAGTTCGGCACACCATGGCGCGTGATGAATGGTCAAAAGCAGCGCCATCAATGAAAGGCCGGCATACACGGCCAGTGAGCCCTGAAGCCAAAGAAACGTGCGTAGCGGATGCTTGCTGTGTTTCGTCATCCAGATGCCTGTCAACGCACCGGCCCCCAAACCAGCGAGGTAAATCCCCAGCAACGTGCCGAAGGTGAAGGCAGTGAATTTTAACATTACACCCAGCACGCGAAACCACACGATCTCCAGGCCGAGTGCCAGGAAACCTGTGACTGCGTGCAGAACCAGGAAGCCGCGCATGCGCATGCTCGTGCTCGTGCTCGTGCTCGTGCTCGTGCTCGGCAGGGTGGGTGCGGATGCGCCCATGGGCTGCGCGGGCATGTAGGTCTTCGGCTTTTCTCCGAGCGCCAGCGGAATGAAAGGCAGGATGCCGACCGCGCAGACGAAGTTCATCAAGGCCGCGGTATCAATGCTGCCCGCGATGCCCTTCTGCGGCAGCAGATACCAGGTCGTCAGAAACGCGCCTGCGGCCGCACCCAGCGTGTTCATGCCATAGAGGCAGCCGATGTTGACGGCGGCCTCACCCACCTTGCGGGTGAGTGCGCAGGCCAGCAACGGCAGGGACATGCCCATGAGCAGCGTGGGCGGCAGCAGCATCATGATCACCACCACTGTGCCGGTGATCCTCGTGCCGGCCAGCGGGGCAAGCTGCTGGCAAAGCATATCGTGGTAGAGCCACTCACTGCAGCAGCCCCAGATGCCGATGCCTGCCTCCACCAGCGCGAAGGCTAGCAGATTGCCCGCCGCCTTCTGCTGGTCGGCCAGCCAGCCACCGATGACATAACCACCCCCAAGCCCCAGCATGAAGGCCGTGACGATGAGTGTCACCGCCTGGATGTCCCCGCCCGCAAAGATGACAAAAAGCCGCTGCCATGCGGTCGGATAGATGAGCGCTGCCGAACCAGAGATGAAAAAGAAAATGGCGGCACCTGCGGCTGTGAGCCGGGACCTCATGGCAGGGAAGCAATCTGGGATTGCAGCTGGTTTTTCAGCTTCACATAGTAGCTATCGAGAGGCATGATCCGTTCAGCGGCATTCAAGTGCCTCATGGCCTCCTGACTCTTGCCAGTCTGCGCGGCGATCTCCGCCAGGCTCAGATGCGAGTCCCGGTGATCTGGCAGGGTTCTGAGGATGTTCTCCCAGACACGCTTGGCATCCTGCCAACGCCCGAGTTGGACCATTGCGTGGGCCATCAGGTGCAGCAGCGTGGCCTTTTGACCCGCATGGACGATTGCCAGGTTGGCGGTGGCCAGGGCCTCCTCGCTCCTCTTGCGTTGCACGTACATGGCGCAGAGATTGATCCAGGCCTCGATGTCTTCGGGGTGATTCTCCGTCGCATGCTTAAAGCACTGGATGGCATCGTCGGGGCGTCCGGCATTGTTCGCGGCGATGCCCAGACCTTTCCACACACGGGCTTTGTCAGAACCCTTGGACAGAGCATCCCTCCACATGGATTCGCGCGTACGATAGCTCTCGTTTCGCAGCAGTGTGGCAAAGGAAAGGGCCAGCACGCAGACGGACCCGGTGGCGAGGAGTGTGAAACGTGAGAGCGATGGCAGACGCAAGGAGAACACCTCCTTCAACAAGGCTGCCAGGGCGATGAAAATGCCGATCGAGGGCAAATAGCAGCGGTGCTCCGAGAAAAGATCTGGCAGCGGCACGATGCTGGAGGATGGCGCCAGAGTGATGAAGTAGAGCAGCACACCCCACAGCACCATCGCGCCCGTGGCACCGCGACGATGACGAAAGAACAGCCAGGAAGCCAGCAGCAGCCCCAAGACCAAAACGCCGCATGAGATCAAACGCCAGTCCGTGATCGACGTGATGAGCGGGTAGCTGTGGTCGAAATTCTGACCCACGGGCAGGATCAGCAGACGCAGGTAAGAAACCCAGGCGCAAACCTGTGTCATGAAGTACTGAGCCACGGTGTGCTCTTGGGGTCCGCCGTTGGTGATGTTCAGCGTGCCCACCACGCTGAAGCGTCCGTTCTGAGCCCACTCTGAGGCAAAGATCAGCACAGGGATCACCGGTATCAGCAGCAGATGCCAGCGTGTGGAGACCAGAGATCTCCATAGAGTTTGTCTTCTCCAAGTCATCTCTAGCAGCACGAGCAGCACGGGGAGCGTGACTGCGGTTTCCTTGGTAAACATGGCCATCAGCATGCAGAGCAGGCTGCCAGCCTTCCATGCCTGGCCTCGCGGTAATGAAGAGGCTTTTTTGGACTGGATGTAAGCGAGCAAAGTCAGCAGGGAAAAGAGCGTGGAAAGCGACTCAAAGCGCTGCACGATGTAGGTCACGGATTCTGTCGCCAGGGGATGTGCGGTGAAGAGCACCGCCACGGTCAGGGCAGCGATGAATGAACTCCCATTGTTCCGGCCCAGAAGACTTCTCGCCAGCAGGAACAGCAGCATGCCGTTCATCATATGCAGGCTGATGTTCACGAGACGGAAGCCCGCAGTTTCATGGCCGCCGAAGTTCAGGTTTAGATAGAAACTCAGATAGGCCACAGGCCGCAGGATGAAGTTCAGCGGCACATCCGGGCTGATGCCCCACTTGTCCGCGCTCAGCGCGAAACTCTTGAAGTAAAGAGGGTACAGGAAGCTCTCAGAATTCTTCAGCAGCGGATTGTTGAAGACGTAAGGCTCGTCATCCAGCATGGTCTCAAAGTGCAGAGTGTGCCCATACAAAAGCCACGGCAGCGCGGCCAGCAGCATCAGGCCCATGATGAGACGCATGAGGGAGCGGGAACGTTCCTTGCCTCCATCATTTGGAATGAGACGGCCTTCAGCGTTTGGACGGATATTTTGTTGGGCGGACATGGCAGCGTGAATAAGTTGAGTGCTGCCCGCATCTCACCAAATTCGAAGTTAGACTGCAAAAGACACCGCCTGTGGCGGATGCCCTGACCATCCTGTCATGCCCCATGCTCGCGCACCCACTCGCCTGCACGCAAGTAGAGTTCGGCGGCACTGCGCAGGTTCAGCTTTTCCTTAATGCGCGCACGATAAGTCTCCACGGTGGACTCCCCCAGATGCAGGGCATCGGCGATCTCTCGCGTGCTGCGGCCTTTGCCCAGGAGGTGGAAGACCTCGAGCTCACGGTCCGCCAGCAGCTCCATGCCAGCCAGTTGGTTAGGGCTGCGCTTCTGGGTCATGCGGGCCAGCAGCTTTGCATTCATGGTTCGGCTGACGTAAACATCTCCCTTCATCACGCTTTGGATGGCGGAGATGACCTCCTTGGAAGCCTCGTTTTTGCTGATGTAACCGCGGGCTCCGGCGCGCAGGGCGCGCTCGGCATAAAGGTCCTCGTCATGCATGGACAGCACCAGCACATTCAGGTTGATCCCGCGAGCCTTGATGTCCTTCAGCAGCTCCAGGCCGCTGGATCCGCGCAGGGTGATGTCCAGTATGGCCACGTCAGGCTTTTTCTCCTCGATCAGCTTCATCGCGTCCTGGATGTTGTCCGCTTCACCGCAGACGGACATGCCAAATTCCCGGCTGATCAGCGCGCTCAGATGCTCGCGGAACATGGGGTGGTCTTCGACTAAAAGGATCTTGCAGGTGGGCGTGGAGGACTTGTCAGCCATGAGGGTGGGATTCTGTTTCAATACGCAGGCAGCAGTATACGCGGTTGCCGCCCTTAGGGCGAGGCTCTATTTCGAGGATTGCGCCCATGGACTGCGCTCGGTAGCGCATGGTCCGCAGGCCCATCCCGTCGGACTTGGTCAGCATCCGCAAATCGATGCCCTGGCCATCATCCTCCACTGTCAGGTGCAGCTTGCCGGCTTTTCGCTCGATTTTGATCCAGATGTGGCGTGGGGAGGCATGGCGCACGGCATTGGCGACCGCTTCCTGGGCGATACGATACAAGTGCATGGACATCTCCGGCGAGTCCAATTGCACCTCTTCTGTCTCCACCATTTGAATGTCAATATTCGTCAGCCGGGAGGTGGTCAGGGCCAGGTCCCGGAGAGCCGTGGACAGGCCGCTGCGATCCACGTGCACGGGGAAGATGCCGCGCGCCATGTCGCGGGCCTCCACCACCGCTTGCCGGAGAGAATCCTCGATGGCACCAGCGTCATTGGCATTGTCCAGCCCCTTGGTTTGCAGATCCTCGGTCAAAGCGCGCGCCGCGCAGCTGATGGCCGCCAATTGCTGGCAGAGACCATCATGCAGGTCCCGGCCGATGCGCTGCTGCTCATACTCGCTGACTGCCACGATGTCTTTTTCGAGCTGCTGGCGCTCTTCCAGAACGCGGATGTATTCGGCGTCCGCGTCCTGCTTCTTGCGCACGATGCTCACGGCAAACACCACCACGAGGAAGTAGAACTCGCGGTTGATCATGGCCCACGCATAACCAAACAAAGTTTCATAGGGATGGACGCCCAGGTTCGCATACCACCACACCAAGCCGGAAAGGATCGTGATGATGACGCCCGCATTGACCCCTCCCCACCAGACCGCCTGGATGATCGGGATGGCATAAAAGATGAACAGGCTGACTTCCCAGCCTGTGACATCATCCACCCAGCCCATGACAATGGTCAGCAGTACCGGAAAGATGATGGAAACCCACATGGGCTGGGTACGCATGAAGGCAGTCAGCTCAGACCAGGGCGTCGATGGAAGCTTTCTTTCCGCCACCACGGGGATGGGGGATGTGCTGATGTCAGCGTTCATGGGTGTGTTCTTGTCCTCCGTATCATGGTTAAAAATTCTTCATAGTCCCAGATGTAATCATCGGGCTCATAAGGTTGTGAGGCCAGTACCAGCAGGGCGGAGTCGGGGGAATGCCGGTCCTCTTCCGCCCACACGAGCGGGGGCACCAGCACGCCGAGCGTGGGCCTGTCCAAATGAATGTCTTCCTGCGCCGTGCCATCATCCACGCGGACGTGACACTGGCCGTGAGCGCAGACTAAAAACTGCGCGCAGCACTTGTGCGCATGCTGCCCACGGGTCTGTCCGGTCGGGATGCCGTAGGTGATGAAATACCGCTGCGGGAGAAATGGCAGCACGTCCGGAGCCTGCCCCACCGTCAGATTGCCACGCACATCATCCACCACGCAGGGCATCTCATAGAGATGCACACCGCGCACCCGGCTTGGATGAATCTGGGGGGACGTGATCATGTTCTTTCTCTCATGCACACTGTTGAAGCCGCGGAATGCCTGCGCTCCGTCGTACGGACGGAGCCGCATTTTTTTGCCAGCGGATCTGCGTCCGCACGATGGACTGCGGTTTTCCTGAAACCGTCAGGAAGGCCCGTCCCACATATTCACCGATGAGGCCCAGCATCAGCAACTGAGCTCCGGAAAAGACCGCCAGCGCAGCCATCAGGGAACCCCATCCAGGTTGCCTTGCGCCATGCAGCATCATCTCCACCAGCACCGTGCCCAGCGCCGCCCCGCCTAGCAAACAAAGCGTGATGCCAAGCAGGCTGGCCAGCCGCAGCGGCATGATGCTGAAATCAAAAAGCAGGCTCATCGCCAGACGCACCAGACCGCGCCAGGTGTAGCCGCTGTTTCCATGCAGGCGCGGATCATGCCTGACCTCCAGCGTGTCAATGCGTCGCGTGGCACCGAGGATGAGCCCGTCAATGTAGGGATAAGGCCCGTGATAGGAGATGATGCGCTCCACCAGCGTGCTGCTCATGGCCCGGAAACTGGAGAGATACAGGTCACGCGGTTTTCCGAGCAGAAAAGTGGCGCAGGCATTCACCAGCCGGCTGCCTGCATTGCGTAACCAGGAGTGTTGCTTCGTCTTGTAAGAAGAATAAACCACCTCCGCTTGGCTCTCGCGCAGATACCTCAGCAGCCTTACCGCCTCATCCAGTGGATTCTGCAGGTCATCGTCCATGGTCACGATGCATTCACCCCTGGCGCGTCGGCAGCCTTCGAGCACCGCGGCATGCTCGCCATAGTTCCGGGCCAGCTCTACCAGGGTCACTGGGGCAGGGAACCCATGGATGAGGGACTGAGCCTGCTCAAAGGTTCCGTCTGTGCTGCCATCATCCACCAGCACGAGCTCCCAGCTTTCACGGATCGCCAGACTCCGGAAAGCGCTGAGGAGCGCAGGCAGCCCTGCCCCGGTGTGGAAGAGGGGGATGACAAAGCTAAATTCAGGCGTGTCCGTGCTCGTTTTCATACGGTTTCAGAGCGATGAACCACGGCGAAAACAGAACTCCCAAAAGGCGGGCGGACGTATCGGCAGAGGCGGGCGTCCAAATGCCCGGCCATCATGAGCGTTCTATTCACCCAGGTTGGCAGGCGCCGCAGGTCGGAACGGCCTTTTGGGGCATGACGTGACCACCATCGCCACGCGAGCAATGGTAGAAAAAGCCAGGCATTCCAATAGTGAATCATCTTCACTGTTAACCTATGTGCCCTGAACAGGTTGCGCATATGACAAACTGTGTAGCGCCTTGATCCACAGACTGCTGCATCATGGGCACCTCGCAGGCATTCCATCGCAGGAAGATTCAGGATCAAAATGCCGCCCGGCCTTAAGACGCGTGCCATCTCCTTCAAGGCCGAGATATCGTCCACCTGCTGGTGATACAGGACATCCAGGCTCAGCACCAAGTCGAAGCTGGCATCCGGGAAGGGCAGTTCACACACACTCGCCTGCGTCACCTCATGAAGCCCACGCTCCTGGCAGTGCCAGACCGCCGCAGGAGAGATATCCACCCCCTTCGCGTCCCATCCCGCCATACGCGCCATCATTCCGCCCGTGCCGCAGCCAGCATCCAGCACGGCTGCTCCCGGCTTGACCCGGGTGCGCATTTCCGCGAGCACGAGCTGATGCAGGACGGCATACCACCAGTGCTGCTCCTCAGCCTCTCTCATGATCTCATGCTCGGCGGGGCTCATCGTTAAATCCTTGGATGACCTCAATCACATGATGGAGGGCTTCTCTTTTGAGATACGGGTTCAGTGGCAGGGCTAGCACCTCGGTCGCCGCGCGTTCGGCCATGGGAAAGCTGCGGCTGCTATGCCATGCCGGCTGCTGATGCAGCGCTGAGGGATAAAGCACCGCCGCAGGGATGCCGTGATGGTTCAGATGCTCGTGAAGACGATCACGTTGCGCGCTGCGGATCACGTACTGGTGAAAGGCGTGATGACAGCCTTCGCGGACCATCGGCGTCATAATGCCGGGGGTGCGCCTCAGCCCTTGGTCATAACACGCGGCCCACGTATTTCGCCGCGCCACCTGGGCCTCCAGATTGTGCAGTTTCACCCGCAGCACGGCCGCCTGCATCTCATCCATGCGGCTGTTGATTCCAGAGCGTTCGCTAACATGCCGGCGCTGCCAGCCATACTGGCGCAGCTGCCGCACCCGGGACGCCAGCTCCGCGTCTGACGTCACCACTGCTCCAGCGTCTCCCATGGCTCCTAAATTTTTGGTGGGGTAAAAGCTGAAGGCTGCCATGCGCCCGAGTGTGCCGATGTTTTGGGTCTGCCAGCGTGCGCCATGCGCCTGAGCGCCATCTTCCAAAAGCTCCACCCGATGCTTCGAGGCCACCTTTCTCAGCTCAGCCCAATCCACAGGATGTCCATAAAGATGCACCGCCAGCACCGCGCGCACCCCCAGCCCCTCCAGGGATTCCAACAAACGATCCAGCGCGCGCGGGCAAAGCGTGAGCGTCTGCTCATCCACGTCCGCGAGCACCACCGTGGCTCCGGCCCGCTCCACTCCAGAGGCCACGGCGGAGGGCACAAAACAGGGCACGACCACCTTGTCACCCAGGCCGATCCCCAGCGCCCGCAGCATCAGTTCGATCGCGTCCGTTCCGTTGCCCACACCCACCGCATGCTTCGCACCCAGATAGGAGGCAAACTCCTCCTCAAAGGCCTCCACCTCATGTCCCAGAATAAAGTTTCCTCCGCTCATCACCCGGTGGAGAGCGCGTTGAATCTCCTCCTGATACTCGAGGCAGTCAGAGGCAGGAAAAGCCGGAAAGCTGGAGATGCGGCGTGAACTCATGTGCCGCCCATCATATCCATGTCGCCCGCCTTTTGACCAGAGACTCGCCCTGTGGTGTCCTCCGGGACACCCCTTTCCATTCCCTACAATAAGCCCACCAAAATATTCGCCCTATCCCTCCGCCGCTCCCCGGTCATCAACACAGCTTTGATTAGGCTGAATTTGCCCGCTCCCGCCTCGGGACGCCTTCTATGGGGCGCGGATGCCCCAGATTCAAGAATCTGCTTTGATCGAAATGTTTCGGAACTGGATCAAGCACGAGGCCGCGTTCTGAATCACCGTCTGCCCGTTCAGCACCCCGGTGAGGCGTTCCTTCTCACGTCGCCGCAATCCACCGCTGCCATAGCCTCAACACTGGCGCCAGCGCCACAAACCCGAAGGCCAGCGGTAGTGAAATCAAGCTCACCGACAGCGCATCCACGATCGGGATCCCGGCCAGCAACAGCCCCACCGCACGACCGATCGCCGGTCCGCCCTGGCGCATCACCCGCATGGCAAAGGTCACCCACAGCAAGAAAACTCCTGGGACGATCCACAAAAGCAAGGGCGTGAAATCCGCCAGGATGGAGAGAGGCTTGAAATTACCCCAGCGAATCAGGATCACCGCATAGGAGATGGCTGGCATTCCCAGCAAAGCATGGGCGAAGAGCCTTTGCCGGGAAGATGCGGACCCCTTCCTGGACTCCAGCCGTGCCACCATGGTTAGGCCGACGATATAGCCACCCAGCCCCAGAGCCATAATCTGAACCAGGGAGGGGCTCCAGCTATCTCGGGGAAAGCACCCCGGATTGTGGGGCAGGGCAGCCATTAGCATCAGCAGCACCCGGCACATCCCCATCACCCACACCGCCCCGCTCCAGGGCTTGTGGTAGAGATCATAAAAAAGAATGCAGCCCACGAGCGCCGTCGTGATTCCGATACTCGCTCCAGCGACCAGCACCGCCACGCACCACCCTGCCGCCAGCATTCCCAAACCCACGGTCCAGGCCGCGAACGCGCTCACTTTTCCACTCGGAATGGGCCGCTCCTTCCGGTGCTCACGATCAAACTTCACATCCGCTGCATCGTTCAGGATCATCCCGCCCGTGTAGAGCAGGGAACCTGCGAGCAGCATCCACAGCAGCACCGGGCTCCCGATCTGCCCGCCTGTCAGCAGCCAGCCAGCGGTCACATTTGTCCAGACCGTCGGCAGGTTGGAGATGCGGGCGAGCTCGAGCCAGGGACGGATCATAGCAGAGGGGTGCAGTCAGATTCCGTCAGGAAAGGGGATTCAGCCTTTTGTCAGACTCACCAGCTTCGTGGTGACCTGTTGGCGCACCGGGATCTTTTTCCCGCCGACCTCCAGCTGAATGTCTGCCAGAAAAGCTCCGAAAGTCACTGTGCCCCGCTCCACGTCAAACAGCACCTGCCCAAAGACTTTCGAGCCATCGCCGATCGTCACGGGCCTTGATCCTGCCGTCTCTTCCGCGCGCTTCATCTCCCCTTCAAAGGTGACCTTCGCGTGCTGGCGGCCTTCATAGCTCACCACGGATTCCAGCTTCGCCCGCAACTCGATGTTCATGGTGCCTGCGCTGGGGAAGTTCACCGTTTCCTGAGCCGTCCAGCGGTCGCCCGGCTTCACGGCCGCCTTGGGCAGCCCCATTTCCAGGGAGCGTCGGTACAGGTCCGCCACCTGCTTCGCCTCGGCGATTCTGACCAGATTCGGCCCGTCATCAGGCGTCTCAGCCATCGTGCTGGAGTTCCGCACCTCCATAAACTGGTCATCTGGCCCATAGGCCAGAACAAAGGATTTGCCCACGCTTTGCCCGACCGAGGCCTGGATCACCGGATTGGCGTCCTTCAGATGAGCCGAATCAAAAGTCTCCTTTTTGCCGTTCAGCATCACCTCCCCGCTCATGTTTGTGAAAGTCACCCGGGCCAGCTTTTCGCCGGTGCCAGCCCCGGTGACCTTGATTTCGGTCGTCTGCTTCACCTTCAACTTCTGGCCCTCGCCCTTGCCAGTGATCTTCACCCCGGTGCTCGTCTCCGTGGTGGTTTCCTGCACGTAGGTGTGCTCGGGCATCCAGCGCAGACGCAGGGAGAGAGGCTCATCCTGCGCCTGAAGAACGGTCGTGAGGCAGAGGAGGCTGGAAAGAAAAAAGGGCAGGCGGAGCATGACCCCGCCGTGTAGGGCAGACAGGGGAGAATTGCAACTCTGCCCGTGCCCGGACCCCTCCTTGAAAGAGATCGGAATATTTTTCCTCACCAAACTTGGCACGCTTCCCGCTTTTGAATAGAACCGAAGCAAACAACCAGCGGAAAATCACCCCTGATCTTCTCCGGTGTTGCAAACCTGCCAAACCACACAACTAATTGCGTCAGCCATGAAAAAAGTCGAAGCGATCATCAAGCCCTTCAAACTCGAAGACGTCAAAGAAGCTCTCTCTGAAGTGGGAGTGGAAGGCATGACTGTCGTCGAGGTCAAAGGTTTCGGCCGTCAGAAGGGCCACACTGAAATCTACCGCGGTTCTGAATACACCGTGGACTTCCTGCCCAAGGTGAAGATCGAGGTGGTGGTCGAAGACTCCCGCAGCGAGACCGTCGTGGATGCCATCGTCAAGGCCGCCAACACCGGCAAGATTGGTGACGGCAAGGTCTTCGTGAGCGATGTCCTCGAAGCCGTCCGCATCCGCACTGGCGAGCGCGGCTCTGACGCCGTCTCTGGCTCCTAATTTCCCCATCACCTGAACCTCTTCAAAGACCCGCTTGGCTCAAACCCAAGCGGGCTTTTCATGCCCATGGAGCGCGAGTTCCGTCGTAGGATGAGCGTGTCGAAGACCGCTCGTCCCCCAGCATGCGGCGATGTCTGGTGATGCGCGAATCTCCCACATGGGGTATTCGCTGGCTGAATGCGTTCAACCCGCAACGGGACGACCGGCCTCGCCTTGAGGCGAGGAGAGACACGGTCATCCTACGACCCCGGATTCACTTCACCTGCCACTTCTCATCGAAGAATCCCGCCTGCACCACCTTGCCAGCGCTCTCCGCGCTCGGTGCCTGGGTGATGTCCAGAATGGCCCAGTCCGGCAGCTTCGGATTTTGCAGCGAGTTCGTGCGGTCATGGGCCTCGCGGAAAGTCAGACCCGAATTGATCACCACCTCAAAGCCCGCGGACTTCAGGGCAGGGTAGGTGAGCAGTGGCACATGCATGCTGGCATCGAGGGCTGGGCTATTTCCCACCGGATTCAGCAGACTCAGATCCTTCGCATCCCACTTCAGCGGCAGGCCGCCCAGCACCGCCTTGATGCAGGAGTTCGACTCCGGCGTGCCCCAGAGGATGAGGCTCTGTGTCTTGCCGGCCTCATACACATCTTTGATCTCCGAAGCCTTCACCACGCGCACATCACCACGCATCAGGCTGCGCCAGCGGGTGATGAAGTGGCTGGACTCTGTCTGCACCCAGGCATCCACGGCGGCGGAGGCTGACTTCCCATCCGGCAGCACCACCAGGAAGCGCTTCATGAACGAGGTGTCCATCAGGCCGGGATGCGCGGAGGGCTTGCCACCCACCGGCCCTTCATGCTGGAAAGGCTGGGCATTGCCAAAGTCACGCCACTGGCCGTTCTCCTTGATCAGTCGGCAGAAGCCTCCGGCCACTTTCGGCCCGGTCGACATGAAGGTCTCAAACTTTGGCATCTCCGGCCCGATGTTCAGGCTCAGCTCACTGCCATCGATTTTGACCTTCACCTTGTCGCCACCCTTGCGCACCTGCGGCGGCGGATAGAACACGATGCGGCTCACATTCTTCGTCTGGATCTCAATGCTTTGTCCTCCGGCCACCTTCGCGTCCAGGCGAGCATCCTTCCAGCTCTCCTCCAGGCCGTGTAAATTCATCCACTTCATGCGGCCATAGAGCGCCGTCTTCGTCTGGACATGGATTTCGTTAGGAAAAAGGTCACGCCCTTTCTCCACGGCCTTTTCCACCAAGGCCTGCACCTCCTTGATCGTCTCGGGGTGATATTTGTGACCCATGCCTGCGCCGATGAGGTGCGGCGGCTTCAGGCCTTCCTTGCCCAGCACCTCCATCATGTACTCCGCGCTGTCACGCTGCGCATCCTGCTCGCCGCTGTAGCTGATCAGAGGCACGTTGAGAAAATTGCGCGCATAGTCCGGCACATCATAGAGACCCCACAGCGTCTGCTCATAGGCCACCGGCATCTTTTCCGGCGTGATCTTTTGGTAGCGCTTCACATCCACAAAGCCCGCTCCGGTATGCACAGCGGCCCACTGGTCCGCGTAGTGAGCCCCCATGTGCCACGCACCTGCACCCCCCATGCTGAACCCCGCCAGCGCGATGCGGTTCACGTCCACCTTGAAGCGCGCGATGGCATCATCCCGGCACTCCAGCACATCGATCTCGCCCGCTGACTTCCAGCCATTGCAGTAGCGGCCGAACGGATGAATTACGATCGTGCCCTTCGGCTGAAACTGCCCCGCCTTCTTCGCCATCAGCTTGCTGTAAACAAAGGCCAGGTCCGTGGCCGTGTCACCACGACCGTGCAGCCAGATCCACATCGGGATCTCCTTCGCGCTCATCTCCAGGCCCTCCGGGATCTCCACACCGTACGGCTGTGCCGAGTCATCGATCTTCGAGTAAAAGCCCAGCACCTTCGGCCCGGTGCCATCCATCCACGGCGTTTTGTTTTCCTTCAGGGATGCGATACGCTTTTTGGCTTCCTCCAAAAGGAGCGTCGCCTTCTTTACACCATCGTCAGCTTTCTTGTCATACCACTCATCGTAGTCGATCGCATAGCGCACGGCCTTGAGAAAGATGGCGGCGTCCGCCGACCTCGGATGCTTTTTCACTCCTTCAAACTCCGCCTGTAGAGCAGCCAGGCTCTTTTCCAAAGCGCCCTCCTGCTCGGCATTCAAAGCCGCCGTTGGTTTCGGCGGCAGGCTGCCTTTGAAGGAAGCCGTGGCTCCATTGGAGCTGAGTTGAGCCTGCGCAGGCAGCACGGCGAGAAGCAAAAGGAGAGCGATGTGAGGACGCATAAAGAAAGTCGGACGCAGAGAACGGCACTCACGAGCATTTCTTTTGCAGGGAACACCACTCTTAGAGATGCGAAGCCGTTCGTGGGGTTTAGCCAATCATCCAACTTGTCAGAAGCCTCCCGCTTGCTAGTTGCCGTCCGCTCATGTCCTTCCGGCTCTCTCTACGTCACCTCATCCTCAGCTTTAGCCTGACTGCGGCATTCGCCCAGGGGCAGCTCGGAGTCTCTCCCTCCCAGAATGCCGCGTTTCTCTCAGAACTCCGCGCTCGTGACAAGGACCATGCCAAGGATGGTCAAGATGCCCTCGGTGACCATCGCCTGTTGCTTGAGCGTGGCCGCGAGCTTTCCCGTCCAGAAGTCTTCAAGCCGCTGGGCGTGGATGCTGCCAGGCTTGAGTCCGACATCACCGGCTTCAACAGCCAGTATCAGCTCGGTCGTCGGTACTTCTCACCCTTCTATTCAGGCTGGGATGCCCCCAGACCCTCCGTTCAAAACGCGAATGGACTGACGCTCGGAACTGCCCTGCAATTTGATATCCAGAACGGCAGCTACGTCTTTGACCGCACTCCTAACTTGGTCTTCTCCCCCACCTTCCTTTGGGATGGCAGCTATAAGATCGACGAAAATCAGACCTTCACCTTCACGGGCGGTCTGCAGTTAAACATCCGCGGGGATAACGAACATTACGACTCCGAATATTGGAGTGATGAGATCGGCTTCGCCCTGCTGCCCGGCACCAGCATTGCTTACGACCTCGATCTCGATTCGCTTCACGTGACCGCCTATGACCGTGTCAGTGCTCGTCCGTATGTGGGCATGCTGCAAAACGACCTCGGCCTCGCTATCACGCTGGAACTTGCCCAGCGCCTGTCCTGGACGGTGAACTACACCTTCTCCAAAACCTACGACATCGATGGCAACTACGGTGCTTACTCTCGCGGTATCAATTTCGACCAGCACACCATTTCTTCGGAACTGGTCTTTGAGCAGAGTTCAGCCCTGGATCTGGGCGTCGAGGGAGCCATGACCTGGTATGATCCGGATAATAGCGGGGAAGAGCTGGGCGTTATCTTTGCTCCCTTCCGGCTTCCTGAAAATGATGCGATGCATGCCGAGTTTTTCAATGCGGGTCTCTTCGCCGCATGGCGTCCTGCCAAGGAAACACAAATCCGTGTGGCCGCCGGTGCCCAAAGTTCGCGTGTTGCCGGAGAAGCAGGGATCATTAATCTATCCATCAACCCTGAACAGTCGGACACGACGAACCCTTATTACTCGCTCGCCATCAGTCAGCGTCTGAGTGAGCAGTGGAGCCACGAACTGGCCGCAGGTTATGAGAATGTGCTCGGACTTGGCGGCTACTATTCCCGCGCGCACTACGTGAACTACGGCGTGACAGGAGCTGTGTGTGAAGGCGGGCAGTTCACCGCCAGCGTCTTCTTCGAGCGCACTCATTCACCGATGTTCCGCGGCCCGGCATGGGATGGTGACTCCATGTCGACCACCGGACTTGATTTGCACTACTCACAGAGGCTCAGTTCCCGTCTCGCCTTGGACTTTGCGGGTTCGATGATCTACGGCCATACAGAAGCTGGTAATTACTTTAGTTCCTCAGACGTCTACCAGTACCTGGGAGGCGTGGGTGCCCGCTATGCCCTGACGGACCGCACCCAGCTTCGCCTGAATCTCCAGGCCGCTCTGTTTCACCAGAGCAACAACTATGAAGGCCAGGGCCGCCTCCTCTTCGGCGTGCGCACCGAGTTCTAAGGTCACTGGCTTGTCAGAGTTCGCGCCCAGGGCTTCACTCGTCCGCATCCAGCAGCGGCATCTCCATCAGCAGAAACGGGACCTCTTCATAGAGGCCCCTTTCCAGCACCACACCGCCGCGCTGCTTGTAGAAAGAGAGAGCCCGCGCATTCGCCTCCACGCACTTGAGGTGCAGCGGCCATGCATACCAGCGCTGCGCGAACTCAAGCAGTCGGCTGCCCGTGCCCTGGCCCTGATGCCGCAGCGCCACGAACAGATGATGCACAAACGAGTCCGGCACCCAGATCGCGATGAAGCCCAGGATCTCTCCGTCCCGCTCCTCCACAAAGATCTCTTCATCCTCCGAGTCCCGGCGCAGATCCCCTTCGGTGATTTTTGCCGCATCCACCCAAGGAAACTGCTCCCGCCGTACCTCATTATAAATGCGGCTTAGCGCAGGCTCATCCTGGGCGGTGGCTGGACGGATGTGGGTCATCAAACAAAAGAGGGAAGGCTCCCAATCCAGTAATCCTGGAATCATGTTAATCCTGTAAAAAATACCCGTGCCATCGATGGAGGCACCTCATCTCGACTGATCTCGCCCACCACGGCTTGGACCTATCTGCGCCCTCCGCGTCATCTGCGGTTAAAAATTCCGGTCTCCCACCCCCGCCGGAAGAAATGCTCGCCAATCATCGTTCTCTGGCCTCTCATCCAGCCTCGCCATGAAGATACCCTCCTTCCTTGTTCTCTCCGTCCTCGCCGCCTTTTCACAGGCTGGTGCCGCCAGTTTCACTGTCGATAAAACCCCCACGGGTGGAGCCATCGTGAAGTTGGATGGCGACTTCCTCACCGAGCTTGTCGTCGACCAGGCCAACAAGACCTACCTTTGGCCCATCATCGGCACCAGCGGCGTCACCATGACCCGTGCCTATCCCATGAAGAAGGTGGATGGTGAGCAGCATGACCACCCGCATCACCGCGGCCTCTGTTTCGGTCACGAAAGCATCGCCGGATACGACACCTGGGCAGAAGCCGCCACCTTCCCAAAGGGTGCCAAAAACTCTGAGCGCCTCGACCACCTCGGCGCCATCAAGCTGCGTGAGATCACCGAGATGAAAGGCGGCGAAACCGCCACCATCACCACCCTCTCCGACTATCTCGATGCCGCTGGCAAAAAGACCTCCGAAGAAGTCCGTAAATACACCTTCGCCGTGAAGGGCGCCACCCGTGTCATTGATGTCGATATCGACCTCATCGCCTCTGAAGCCGACATCGTTGTTGATGACAAAAAAGACGCCGGCCTCAGCATTCGCGTTCCCACCGAGATGGCCGTGGATCGTGGTAAAGAAGCGGGTGGCAAAGGCACTGGCAAGATCATCAACAGCGAAGGCGTGACCGATGAAGCCGCCTGGGGCAAGCGCGCCACCTGGGTCGACTACCACGGCACCGTCGGCGGCAAGGCCGTCGGCGTCGCCATGCTGAACCATCCCAGCAGCTTCCGTCATCCCACACCCTGGCACGTCCGCACCTACGGCCTCTTCACTGCCAACCCCTTCGGTCTTTCCCAGCTCAAAGCGCAGGAAGCCACCGGCGCCATGACCCTGAAGAAGGGTGAGAAACTGACCCTCCGCCACCGCTTCGTCTTCCACGACGGCGACGAAAAGGCCGGCAAAATCGCCGAAGCCTACGCCGAATACGCCAAGGAGAAGTAAGACCTCCAGGCAGATTCAAATCTCAATCCAAGAAGGGTGACCCCACAAGGTCACCCTTCTTTTTTCATGAGCGCGCGCCCAGCCATCAATACGACATCGATGGCTGGATGCGCGACGAAGTCGCGAAGCGTCCCGGGTGCGGTGTCGACACCGCTCGTGTGAACCCAACGTACCACCCCATTCCAGTGGGGTGGCGCTCCGAAGTCCTTCCGAGCCTGCAGCCATCTCAAATATTGAAGCCCTCAATATCCCTCTAGCTGTTTGAGCAGGGGGCACCTCCTCCACCCGCCCCAACGGGGCAAGACGGCAAAGCGAAGGGCAAACGGGCGCAGCCCGTGCAGCCCTGGAAAACAGCCCCCATTGTCCATCCAGGTTCCCCAGCCCTGAAAGGGCGAGTCACCCGCACATTGAATCTACCCACAGTCCCCGCTTCTCACCACTCCACCCCTCCATGGTTCGTCCTCAGATCAGGCCGCCATCTTTTTCATCCCCAGATCCTTCAGCAGTTCCGCCAGATCTGGTGTGTAGCGCACCACCTCATGGGCCAGCATCTCCAGGCGCGTTTCCGAGCGCCAGGAGCCCCGCAGGCTGCGGTCCGTGTCGTCCAGTTCATGGGTCATCGTGATGTTGAAGACCATGGTATCGCTCTGAAGTTCGAGTTGCGTGGGCATGAGGATCTAGGAGGTTAGGGCGGGTGCCGCTGTGGGCGTCACATCACCATTCTGAACAATGAACTTCCTCCGGGTCAGCGCCCCATCCTTGATCTTCTGCTCGATCGCCTGGCCGAGCAGCAGTTTTGCTGCTTCGGACGGGCTGCAACCATACATCCCATCGGCTGTCAGGTCCTCCAGATACATTTTGATCTGGGGAGTGACAGCGATGGTCATGGTGACCGATTCAAAGCTGTTAGTGGGGCGGGCCATTCGAAGGTTAAAACCAGGAATTAACCAGATAATAACGGGCGCAAACCTGTGTCGCAAGATTGAACTCGGTTTTTTTGGGGTTAAAACCCGTCGAAAACGGCCCAATTAATTAAGCTATATTAAGCATCTGTGCGTTTTCGCTCATTTTTGCGACTGCCGATGGATCAGTGACCCTTTCGCCGTTCACTGCCTCCCATGAAAACCCGGTTTTTATTCTCCCTCCTTCTCATCCTCGCCACCCCCATGCTCCTCACCGCCGAAGACGGCTGGCAGGAATGGTTCAAAGACGGCCTGGGCGATGCCAAGGTCGTCAGCGGCACCGCCTCTTATAAGGTGGAAGACGGCGTCCTCATCGGCACCACCGTCGATGGCAGCCCAAACACCTTCCTCATGAAGGGCCCCTTCAAGGACTTCGAACTCCAGTTCGAGGTGAAGGTCGACAACGAGCTCAACTCCGGCGTCCAGGTCCGCAGCACCCTTGCCAAGGAAGGTGACAAAGCCCCCGAAGGCAGCAAGGGCGACAAGCCCCTCCCTCCCGGCCGCCTCTACGGCCCTCAGTGCGAGATCGCCACAAACGGTACCGCTGGTGATTTCTACGACGAAGCCCGCCGCGGCACCTGGTGGAGCACCCTCACCAAGACCGAGTCCGTCCGCACCGATGCCGCGAAGGCTGCCTTCAAAAAAGGCGAGTGGAACCACTACCGCATCGTCGTGAAGGGCGACCACTACCAGAGCTTCGTGAACAACGTTAAAACCGCCGACTTCACCCAGCCCGGTGACCCCGAAGGCAACATCGGCTTCCAGGTCCACGGCATCAAAAAAGGCTCCGGCCCCTACACCGTCCGCTGGCGCGCTGTGAAGTTCAAGACCCTTTGATCAGGCCTAACTAAAACAGTATCAGCCCCCACCTGCCATCCTCAGGTGGGGGCTTTTTCATGCACCGAAGTCGCGAAGCGTCCCGGAGTGCGGTGGTCCCGCGGCTGCGGGAGGCCACCGTGTCTCGTCGACACCGCTATGTGCGCTCCCAAACCCAGATCAACCACAGAGAACACAGAGTACCACAGAGCCAAGAAATCAGAACCTCTGTGCTCCTCCGTGTCCTCTGTGGTGAATCTAAAGCATCTCGCTCTCCATCATCCATGGATTTCACCATCCCTCTCCCCAACTCTTGCGTTCCTTCTTTCTTTCGCGTTGTCCCCTCAGTCGCACTGCAAGAGGAAAGAGAAAAGCCAGCGCAGCATTTTATGGAGTGCGGCGTCCCCACCTGCAGGACTGCCGCCGCTAGTCTTGGTCCCTCGAATCAGGATGAAAATCATCAGGCAGCTTCAGTCGTGACCTCTCTTCAGGTGCGATTCTCATCTCCGCAGGTGGCCAGCCTCCAGGCGGCGGCCAGTTCGTGTTTCTTGAAGACTTAGGGGGTCCTTTGCAAGCCGCCAACGCCCCAACAAGAAGGATGATCGGGAAAGCTTGAAAAGGGATCTGTAGTCGCAGCATATCGGCACTTTTTCGGCCTCTATCTATACAACTCAAACCTATACTACATCTTCCCAGGAGTTTTTGAGAGCGCGTAAAGCATTAACCATCAAACAATAGGCCAGCTCTTCTCTTCCAATGCTCCCGTCCTTCTTCGTGCGCACACTCAAGGTGGGATTGAATTCTTGTAGCCGTTCGACGATGCCTTCGAAGGAGGCGTTGCCAGACCTGATCTTGTCCAAGACTGCATCAGCCATGCCATAGAAATCAAGCCCGACTCGTGGGCGACGCACGTCTAGTGGGGTGATTGTCTTCGAATGATAGGTAGTAACACGATTTAAATCTAAATCATCAAAAGGTCCAAAGTTCATGCTGACTCTGGTTGGCCTTTGAAGGACTTCGATGACTGAACTGAATGGACGTATGTTGTAGGGGCCAACGGTCTTTCCTTCCTGACGCATTGGTGCGAACTCTAGAGCGCTGCGTAGTTCGCTCATTGGAACCTGGACAATCGGGCCATCCTTCAGGGCAAAACGTGCAAAGTGAATGGTGCCTGAAAATAGTATGCTCGCCGCAATGTCAGTGCGCCAATAATCGCCTGTCGCCCAAGGGACATTTCTGTGCCAAATATTACCGTGGTGAAGCATCTGTGTTTGGAATGTTGCTTTCGGTCTGCTGTTGTGAAATCAGTGGGATTATGCCACAGGCATTGGATAATTTATGCAATGCCTAACTAATGAATAGCTCACGATAAGTCAATAACACGAAGGTCGTGCAGTGTGCTATTGACTTCTCACCACCCCCGCCTCCACCCCATACACCATCCCGCTCAGCGCCTCATCCTTGGCCCAGTCCAGCGTCGTCGTCGTGATGATCTTCTGGGTGCCGGGAGGCAGCAGGCCTAACAGAGCGCGTCGACGCTCAGCATCCAGCTCGCCAAACACGTCATCGAGCAGCAGCAGCGGCGGACTCCCAGCAGCTTCTTCAAGCACACGTGCCTGCGCCACCTTCAGCGCAAGGGCGGCGCTGCGCTGCTGGCCTTCGGACGCATAGGTGGAGGCATCCAGGCCATTCAGCGTCAGGGTTAGATCATCGCGATGCGGCCCTGCGGCGGTCTGGCGGTTGCGACCTTCCTCATCACGACGTGAGGCCAGTTCGTCGGCGAGACTGGCTCCTGAAAAGCCCGGCACATAGTTGACCTCCACGGCTTCCGCGCCGGTGCTCAGATCATGATGCACCTTGGCCACATGCGGCCTAACCGAATCCATCAAACTCTGCCGGCGATCCCGCAGCACCTGCGCGAACTCATCCATCACTCCCGCAAAGGCATCCGCCTGCCGCCACTGGATCACCGCGTCTCGCTTCAGCACATAGTTGCGACCCCGCAGCGCGCGCTCATAGCCACGCAACGCCTTCAGATAATCCGGAAACATCTGGCTCGCGGCAAAGTCCAGATACCGACGCCGATGCTCTGCACCACCGCGCAGCAGGTTCATGTCTCGATGATCCATCCAGACCACCAGACCGCTTTGCGCCAGATAGTCGCCGGATCTTCCACACACCGCGCCATCGATGGCCAGCCGTCGTGCGGTGGCAGATTGCGCGCAGCGCACTTTTTTGCCATCCAGCGTGCCCTCCACCAGCATGGTGGTCGCCCCCAGGCGGATCAGCTCACCCTTCTGGCTGGTGCGCGGGGACTGCAACCGCAGCAGCACGCAGGCCGCCTCCATGAGCGATGTCTTTCCCTGAGCGTTCCGGCCGATGAAGAGTGTAGTCTCCGGATGCAGCGGCACACGGCACTCCGTGAAGCAGCGGAAATCTCGGAGCAGAAGGTCGGACAGCATGCGGAAGGCGGGAGGAAAGGGCAGGGGACGCGTAGATACGCGGGTGGCAGGGTTTTCGGTTGAATTGGTGGGCCTGGCGGGCATGGGTCGTGGTCCAGATCATGGCCACTTTCCGCACCGTTAAAGGCTTCCGCGACTTCTTCCCCGAAGACTGCGCTCTCCGCAATTACATCTTCGACACTTGGCGTCAGGTGGCTCGCCGCTATGGCTTCGTCGAATACGAGGCCCCGCTGGTCGAAACAACGGACCTTTACCGCAAAAAGAGCGGGGATGAGATCACCAGCCAGCTCTTCTGCTTCGAGGACAAGGCCGGTCGCGAGATCTCCCTGCGCCCTGAGGTCACTCCCTCGCTCGCCCGCATGGCCACCACACGCCAGCGTGACTACAAGAAGCCCATGAAGTGGTTTCAAATTGGCTCCTGCTTCCGCTATGAGGAGCCGCAGGAAGGCCGGTCACGCGAGTTCATCCAGTTCAATGCGGACATCCTCGGCGATGCCAGCTCCGGCACGGATGCGGAACTCGTCGCGCTCGCCGTGGATGTCATGCTGGCCTTCGGCATCAAGGCCGAGGATTTCGTGATCCGCCTGAGCAACCGCCAGATCTGGACCCAGTATCTCACCGAGAAAGCCGTGCCCGAAGAGCACGCCACCACCTTCCTTTCCATCATCGACAAGATCGAGCGTGCAAAGCCCGACGACACCGCCGAGAAGCTCTACAAGATCGGGCTGAGCCTCGAAGACGTCCGCGCCTTCATGGCCGCTGCGGATGAGAACCACCCCATCTTCGCCACGCTGCGTGCGGACCTCGAAGCCCGTGGTTTGTGGCAATACGTTCGCATTGATGCCAGCATCGTTCGCGGTCTCGCTTACTACACAGGCACCGTGTTCGAAGTCTTTGATCTCAAGCACGGCCTCCGTGCCGTGGCTGGCGGCGGTCGCTATGACAAGCTCTGCGCTCTGATGAGTGACGGCAGTGTCGACATGCCTTCCGCAGGCTTTGCCATGGGAGATGTCGTGCTCGGCATTCTCCTTTCCAAAACCCCCGGCGCCCAGTTTGGCATCACCGACTATCTGAACGCCCAGATGGGTGTGGATGCCTACGTCGTCGTGGCCGATGAAGCCCAGCGCGCTCCTGCCCTCGCCGCCGTGCAGGCTCTGCGCGGTGCCGGTGTGCGTGTGGACTTCAGCATGACCGCCCAGAAGGTCGGCAAGCAGTTCCAGGCCGCCGAAAACGTCAAAGCCCGCTTTGCCCTCGTCTTCGGTGCCGAGTATCCGCAGGTGCAGATGAAAAACCTCGTCAGCCGCGAGCAAACCCTCGTCGCCGCCGAAGACCTCGCCTCCACCGTCGTCCAGGCCGTGAAGCAACCTTTGGTAGGCAAGCTGATCGCGTGATCCTGGTACGCTGCTCACGCTTCAGCGTGTCAGGCTTTGCGGCGGTGTGACCCTCATCACCCGCCGCGATACACGCTCACCCAGTCCTTGAAGAAGATCATCTGGCTCTTCAAGCGGCGCTTGCGGAAGATCCCCTGACCTTCGCGATCCGCCTGCGTGCCTTGCTTCGAGTTAGGCCCCGTGTTGCCTTCGATGGTGAGGATCGCATTTCCCAGATCACGCTCCACGATGCCCGTGTGACCAATGCGCCAGCGTCGTTCCTGTTCGATGTAGTGCAGCACGCCAAAAGTGTCCGCAGGCCTTGCCATGTAGCCGCTGTTGGACGCCCAGTAGTTCCCATACACCATGTCCGAGGCACGGGCTGTGCGCGGATACAGACTCGGGAATCCGGACTGAATGCCCACGAAATGCACAAAGGCCGCGCAGTAAGGCAACTGCCTCCCCTGCAGGCCCACAGTTGATAAAATGGCATCGATGTTCTGCCCGTCGTTCTTCCCCGTGGCCTCCTTCCAGCCCACGTAGCGGCTGGCTTCCCACACCACCTTGCCACGCACCTGATCCATCGTGCTCACGGGGTTCTGCATCGTGGCATAGGCCGGCACCTGGTGATCATACGCCGGCTGCATCGGCATGTTCGGTGCGGGCGTCATCGCCATCACGGCGAGCGCCAGCACACAGATCACGGCATACGGCCAGTTCATGCATCACCTCCGGCGCCCAGCGCGGTGATTTTCACAAAGGTCCAGATCAGCACCGTCATCACCGCCACCAGCATCCATAGGCGATGCGGTGCTGCCACACCGTGGAAGTCGCTGCGGAATTTTTCACCATCCAGATACTCAGACAGCGTGGGGAAGCTGAAGTGGAAGATCAGCCACACCGTCATCACCGCAAACGAAGTCCCCAGCGTGCCAAACACCAGCACGTGCACCATGCCGAAATCACTCACCGCCGAGGTCGGGTCCACCTTCTGAATGAAGTAGGGCACGATGCGGAAGGCCGCCAGCAGCAGACACCAGATGAGGATGTCACGGATGTTGTTCAGCAGAAACCGGAGGGAGAAGGGCCGCTTTCTTGGGGCGGTCTCGGGAGGTGTCGGAGAGGCGGGAGCAGCAGGATCACTCATGACGACTCATCCCTAGCGGAGGCACGCGCGGCGGGTCAATGCCCAAGTCAGGATTCTTGACACCTCGCGCATCAGCTTGACCATGGGCCACGGCCGCAAGAAGACGATGCCGTCCCCACCGCTGCATGACCCTCGATGATCCACTGCCAGACCGCCCGCGCATCGCCATCATCGGTGCAGGCGCCGTCGGCTGTTATTACGGAGGCAGGCTGGCTGAGCACGGGCACGATGTGCACTTCCTCATGCGCTCCGACTATGACGCAGTCATGCATGATGGTCTGCACATCTCCAGCCCGCTGGGCGATGCGCATCTAAAGGTGCAGGCACATCGCAGCGTGGAGGAAATCGGCCCCTGTGATCTCGTCATCATCGCCCTCAAGGCCACGTCCAATCCCGTGCTGCTGGAGGTCCTGCCTCCGCTCATGCATGCGAACACCTTGCTGCTGACCTTGCAGAATGGTCTCGGCAATGAGGAGTTCCTCGCCCAGCATTTCGGCGGCGAGCGCGTGCTCGGCGGACTCTGCTTTGTCTGCATCAACCGTACCGCCCCAGGCCGCATCCTGCACCTCGCGCAAGGCAGGATCAGCCTTGGGGAACACACGCGGCCTCCCTTGCCGCGCACTCATGGGATCGCCCAGGCCTTCCAAGCCTCCAAGATCGAGTGCGTCATCGAGCCCAGCCTCGCCGCTGCGCGTTGGAAAAAGCTTGTCTGGAACATTCCGTTCAACGGTCTGTCCATCGCGGCCGGCGGCATCGATACCGCCGGGATCCTCGCCGATCCAGCTCTGGAGCAGCGTGTCCGAGATCTCATGCATGAGATCATCACTACGGCCCGCGCGCTCGGGCATGAAGTGTCCTTCGATCTCATTCATGACATGATCGAGCGCACCCGCACGATGAGCGGCTATCGCCCTTCATCGCTCATCGACTTTGAGGAAGGTCGTGAAGTCGAGCTGGAACCGATCTGGGGTGAGCCCATGCGTCAGGCGCAGGCCAGTGGACACACCACACCACTCGTCAACCGCCTGCATCAGGACTTGAAAGAACGAATCAGAAACCGGAAGGCAGGCTTATCTATTCCATGAGCAGGGACCCTGCCGTGCTCAATTGACCCGTCAGGCGCTGCAGCGCCTGCTCCACCGTCTCATCCAGCGAGATCACTCTTGACCACATGGTGGCCGGAGTGTCGAGAACGCCTTTGACCGCAGAGGTCTCGATGCGCCAGGTGGTGGTGGTGCTGCTCGTCTTGATGACAAGATTCGAATGTCCCGTGAGTGTTGCAGGGGCAATGGTCTGAAGCAGCGGACCTGCCGGTCCTGCCGGGCGCAAAATCACCAGGCTCTCAGTTCCATTCAGCCAGAGCACAGCGTCATCTCCAGGAGCGTCAGAGGTGCCGGTGCTTTGCAGGTCGGTGATCACGGTCTGGCTCTTGGCGGCGGGCCCGGTGCTGCGTGTTCTGAGATCTTCGAGGACTTCCTTTGCGTGCGCCTTTTGGCGGCCATAGGAGCGCTGCCAGATCAGGCCGCCTCGCTGCCGTGGGCGATCCACCACCAGATACCCTGTCACCGCCGCATTTATTTTGCTGGCTCCTTCGTGAACGGTGGCCGTGGCAGTGAGCTTGTAGACGAGCAATCCAGGATCTTCCGTTTCCACTCGGAAGGGCATGCTCGTCTCGGTGAAAAAGGGCTTGTCGCTTCCAGTGAGGGTGACCTTCACATGATACACACCTGCACCGCTCAGGCCGGACGGCGGATGGTAGCTGATGCCTGTGGCTCCGCGCACCGCCACTCCATCTTTAAACCACTGATAAACGGCATTCGGTCCACTGAAGGGAGCGGTCAGGTTGCTGCCAGCAGGTTCACTTTTGACCGACAGGTCATTGACCCAAAGACCGCCTGTGCCTGCCACCGCTGCGTATCTGGAGCCATCTGCGGAAACCTGGACGCCGCTCCAGCGTGGCTGTTCCGTTCCAGCACTCATCTGCCAGGTGCGGCCATGGTCCGCAGAAGTCCAGATCCCGTGCCAGCCTGACACAGCAGCGAGATACTTCCCATCGGCAGAACAGTCCATGTCCGACCACGAACGGTTTCCCGGACCTGCGCGCAGCGTCCAGGTCGCGCCGAAATCTTCCGAGGTATAAATTCCGGCGTCATTCACGGCAGCCGCCAGAAAGTGGCCATCGTGGGATGACGTCACAGCCTTCCAATGGCGTTTCCCTGCCGCAGTGAGTTCTTTCCATGTTGCGCCACCATCATGGGAAATCCTGAGACTTCCCAGTTTTTCATAGCTGAACTTGCCGGGGAGCGTGGCATCCGCCACGACGAGACGCTGACCGTCACGAGATGCCGCCATGGAAGTCCATTTCAGTGCGCCCGGCTCCGGTCTGGCCGTCCAGGTCACACCACCATTTTCAGAAGTGTGGAGAAAGCCTGCATCGATCCCTGCGGCCAGCCTCTGCCCGTCTGCTGAGGAGGTGATGAGTATCCAGTGTTTCTGCCCGGCGCTGTCCAGACTGCTCCAGTGCAGTCCCCGGTCAGGCGAGAGCCTTAGAGACCCGGGAGAGAGCATCCGGTTGGAGTCTATCTCCTGACTCGCGGTCACAAGCCGTGTGCCATCGTGGGAGTCAGCGATGCCACGCCAGAAACGCTGGCCTGCCTCCAAAAGCTCCTCCCAGTGCTGGCCGGCATGATCTAGCGCCCACAGGCTGCCGCCTCCCTCACCCACCACGAGCCTGCTGCCATCCTCGCTCATCGCCAGGGTATTCCAGCCGTAGACGAAATCTTCCCCGGCTTGCTCATGCCGCGTCCAGGTTGTCCCGCTGTCAGCGGATGTCCAGAGGCTGCCATTGGCAACGGCCGCTGCCATCTCATGGCCATCGTCGGAGCAGCAAACAGAGATCCAGTTATGCCGGAGGTCAGCCTGCCGCCGCACCCATGAGCTGCCGCCGTCCGTGGATACCCACAGCCCGCCTTTTTCAGAACCCGCCACCCGCACCGAACCATCGGCGGACATGGCCGTGACATTCCATGCCGGAACGCTGTCGATATCGGCCTGGCTCCAGGTCAGCCCGCCATCCGCAGTCTCCCAAAGGTCGCGTCTCAAATACCCCGGCATCATGAGCACTTGGCTGCCATCTGCGGAGACGGCCATGTCGCCATAAAAAACAAAACTTGGGTTGGGCCGCTCACTCCACGTGGCGCCATCGTCATCGGTGACCCAGAGATTGTGCCCGGCCATGGACCCGTGTGCCGCACCCACCACCCACAACCGGGAGCCATCATTTGAATACGTGACATCACTCCAGGTCTGAACGGGGGTGCCGATCGTGATGATGGTGAAGGATGCCACTTTGCCAGCAGCAAGGATGCCTTCCAAAGGGATGACACGCTTGGTCCATGTGGCCCCTTCATCCGCAGAGATCCACACACCTCCCACCCCGGCCACGGCGATCTTTCTGCCACCCGGGGAGAGCGTGATCTTGGATCTGCCGATGGCCTCGGTGTTCTTCCGGCTCCAGGTCGCGCCGCCATCTTTGGAAAGCCAAACATGGCTGTCGTAGATGTAGTAAACATCACCCCAAAAGTAAGTCCGTTCGGTGACATTGGATTCCAGCGCGACGATGCTTCTTCCATCTGTGGAGACTGCTGTGGACTTCCAGTTGCGGGTGCCTGCGGTGAGGCTGGCTGTCCAGGTGCTGCCGCCGTCATTGGAGAGCCAGAGCATCCCTCCATCGACGACTGCGGCTATTTTCATTCCGTCTGCCGAGCAGGAAATGTCAGTCCAGTTGGCCCTGCTCACAGGTGGCGTGAGCGGCACCCAAAACGCCCGCGCCAGGGAAGGACTCAGCACCAGCCAGATAGCGAGGCATGCCAGTCGCCAGTGCGAAAACGCGGGGGATGTGATCATAGGAGAGTGCGGTCATGGCCGTCGTGCCTTGACCCTAAGCAGTGACCATAGCTTTTTGATCGAGGGTGACAAGACGGCTTTCGAGGTCTCCGGGTGAGTCAGGTCTGCCTCCGAAGCTTGTCGCCCTTTTCTTGTTCGATTCAAAATAGTGCCACGGCAGAAGTTGAAAACACTGGCTTTCCCCGGTTCAATGGCCGCATGTCCTCCGGCAGTCCGCAGCCGTTCCACCCTTGCATGGCTTGCTTGCTGGCAAAGCGCGCTGCTTATTGTGTTCTTCAAGCTATCTCATCATGATTCGATTGTTGCGTCGTCTGTTATGGCTGGTCTTCAGTCTCGCGCTTCTCTCGGTGCTCGTTGTCGTCGGGCATCTCCTCCATGTGTGGTGGAAGGATCCTGCCGGACCACCTGCATGGCCTGAAGCGGGAAGGGGAGATGTCGGCAGGTTTGTCGCCGGCAAGCCTTCGGAGGTCATCCAGGTGGCAGGAAACCTCGTGGAAGCCGAGGCACAGCTCAGCGCGCTCGTCCTGCGCGCTGGCAGCACAGGCGGGCATATCGCCATCGCAGGCCGCCGGCATTGCATGGGCGGTCACACCATGGCGGACGGCGCCATGGTGCTGGACATGACTCCGCTGAAGCACGTGAAAGTGGATGCCGCGAACAAGACTATCACCGTCGGTGCGGGTGCCGTGTGGGAGAACATCCTGCTGGAATTGCAGAAGCACCAGCTCGCCGTGAAGGTGATGCAGTCTAACAACGATTTTAGCATTGGGGGCTCTCTCTCCGTGAACTGCCACGGCTGGCAGCAGGGCCTGCCTCCTGTTTCCAGCACCGTCCGTTCCTTCCGCCTTGTGACTGCGGATGGCAAGGTCGTGGAGTGCAGACGCGATAACGAGAACGCTGTGCTCTTCCGCCACGTTCTCGGCGGATACGGCCTCTTCGGCATCGTCACCGAGGCCACGCTCGATGTCGTGGACGATGCCTATTACACGCTCAAAAGCGTTCCAGTGACACCCGCGACTTATCACCAGGAATTCATGCGCATGACCGCGGACAACGAAGTCGGCATGGCCTACGGACGCATCAACGTGGCACCCTTCGGCTTTCTCGAAACCGGCACGGTCAATGTGCTCCGCAAGACAAGCGGCAGCGGCATCCCGAAGCTGACTCCCACGGGTCCTCTCGAAACACTGAAACGTCTGGTCTTCCGCGGTTCAGTAGGCAGCGCCTTCGGCAAGCAGATCCGCGAATGGGGCGAGGGCATCGGAGGCGAGACCACCGGCGGCTGGCGCAGCATCATCCAGTCCGAACCTGCCGCCAAGTTTGGCAGCTATGACACCGGCAGTTCGGAGATCCTGCATGAGTACTTTGTGCCTGTGGCGCAGTTGGAGGCCTTTGTGAAGGCCATCCGGCCGCTTTTGAAGGACAAGAAGTATCCCGTGGACCTGCTGAACATCACCGTGCGTGACGTGAAGCCCGACACCGACACCGCACTGCCCTATGCCCGCGAGCACGTCTTCGGTCTCGTCATGCTGTTTCATCTGGAGTTAGGCCAGGAATCCGATCTGAACATGCAGGCCTTCACCCAAAGAATGATTGATGCCGCCCTGAAAGTCGGCGGCACCTACTATCTGCCTTATCGCCTCCACGCGAGCCCCGAGCAGTTCAAGGCCGCCTACCCTCAAGCCGCCGCCTTCTTCGCTGAAAAGCACCGCGTTGATCCCAAGGGTATTTTCACCAACACCTTCCATCAAACCTATGATCGGAAGTGATCTTCGGTAGTTCGGAGGCTTGGTTACAGGATTAACAAGATTCACATAATTAACAGGAAAGAAAATCATGTGAATCCTGTCCATCTTGTTAATCCTGTAAGATAGCCTTCTCCTAGAGTTTAAGCCAAGCCCTGCCATAACATCCTCGATCATGAGCCTCTTCCTGCTGCAATCCGCACGTCCTGAAACCGCCATCGTGCTTGGTTCGGGGCTGGGTACGGTGGTGGATGATCTGGGGATCGAGGCCGAAATCCCCTTTACGGATGTCCCCGGTCTCAGTGCTTCCACCGTTCCAGGACATGCGGGCCGCTTGGTCCTGAGCCGTGTTTCGGGCAAAGATGTGCTCATTGCCCAAGGCCGCCGCCATTTGTATGAGGGGCTTACCGCCTATGAGGTCACCGCCAGCATCCGCTTCATGCATGAGCTCGGGGTGAAGCGTCTCGTGCTTACCAATGCGGCAGGAGCCATCAAGGACAGCATGGCTGTTGGTGAGCTCATGCTCATCACAGATCACCTGAATCTCCAGGGCACCACGCCGCTTCTTGGCGGCCCGCATTTTCACGACATGAGCGAGGTCTACTCTGCCACATGGAGAGAACGTTTTCTCACGGCTGCCGCAAAACTCCAGATGCCGCTGCATGAGGGCGTGTACGCCGCCTTGTTAGGCCCGCAGTATGAAACACCCGCGGAGATCCGCATGCTGCGCACCCTCGGTGCGGATGCCGTCGGCATGTCCACGGTGCCAGAAGCCATTCAGGCCCGCGCCCTCGGCATGGAGGTCGCGGGCATCTCCATGCTCACGAACTGGGCCGCAGGGCTCAAGCCGCAAATTCTTGATCACAGCGAAGTCGTCGCTGTTGGCAAGCAAGCCTCTGTGCAGCTCGCGAAGCTGCTCGCTGCGGTGCTTTGAAGGTAGCGCCGCCTCAAGTAATGCAAGGGCGTGGCATCCGACGCAGTCTGTCAGAACGATGTCAGGAGGTAAGGGGTATGACGTGGCTCGTTCCACCAATGCCAGCCTGCACGGAAGCGTGCCAAACCAGTGCACACGCGTTCTGCCCCTGATCGATGTGATCAAGTCCATGGATTCCCGAGAGAATCTCGTCTCATCTTTCTGAAGTCTTGAACCAACCTAACCAACAATCATGAGCATCAAAGAAACCTTTCATCACGCGGCTACATCCGCCGCCCGGGCGCTTGGCAGCCCCTATGCCTTTCTAACCGCCGCCACGGGCGTGCTCATCTGGGCGGCGCTCGGGCCTTCTGCGGGATACTCGGAGACGTGGCAGCTCATCATCAACACGGCCACCACCATCATCACCTTCCTCAGCGTGTTCCTCATTCAGAACACACAGAACCGCGATAGCAAGGCCATGCAGTTGAAGCTGGATGAGATCCTGCACTCGATCAAAGAGGCGCGGAACGAGCTCATTGATCTGGAGGACATGCCTGATGAAGAGGTGAAGCGCATCTCCGAGCAACTGCACAATCTGAAGAACAAGCCTTCAGAGCCTGATGACAAGCCGCGCACCTGACAAAGGTGTCAGGTTACAACCGGAGAGCATTCCCGCGACGAAACTCTGTCACTATGAGTTCGCTTGTTGATCCACGGTCCCTCTATCCGAAGCCTCCTTATGCGGCCCCCGTACAGGAGCCACCTGGCACGGAGGAGGACATGGATCCTGCGGCCGATCATGGGGAAAACAGCTATGTGGGACATGGCCTGCTTGAGGGACGTCGCGCCCTGATCACGGGAGGAGACAGCGGTATCGGCCGGGCAGTGGCCATCGCCTTTGCTCGTGAAGGTGCGGATGTGGCCATCTCTTACCTTAGCGAACATGATGATGCCGAAGTAACCGAACAATGGGTGATGGAAGCAGGCCGCAAAGCCTTGCTGCTACCCGGCGATCTCAGTTCCAAGCAAACCTGCAAGCAGGTGGCAGAAGCCGCCGTCGCCCAACTCGGAGGAGTGGACATTCTGGTGAATAACGCTGCCTTCCAGCGTGCCCGCAAGAAGCTCGATGAAACCGAGGACGATGAACTGGTGAAAACCTACGAGGTGAACTTTTTCGCTATGTTCAGGCTCTGCCAGCTACTGCTGCCGCAGATTCCAGCGGGCGGCTCCATCATCAATACGGCTTCCATCCAGTCCTTCGATCCCAGCCCCGAGCTCCTCGCCTATGCTTCGAGTAAATCTGCCATTGCCAGCTTCTCCAGATCACTCGCTGGCATTGCCATCGAGCAGGGAGTACGTGTGAACTGTGTGGCTCCGGGGCCGGTCTGGACTCCTTTGATTCCCTCCACACTGGACAAGGAGAAGGCCAAAATGTTTGGTGCCCACACGGTGTTTGGCAGGGCGGCGCAGCCTGCTGAACTGGCGCCGCTTTTTGTTTTCCTCGCCAGCGCCCAGGCTAGTTATGTCACGGGTGAAGTCTACGGTGCCACGGGCGGTCAGATGCCCTTGTGATGCATCATCAAAAGGATGCGCTCTACACATCTGTGAGCTTTAACGAGGCCGCGGCGGCCTCGCGGATGGCTTTCCGCACGCTGTCGATGTTCAAAGGCTTCACCAAGTGCGCGACAAATCCAGCGGCCAGTGACTCGCGAATGTCCGTCTCCATGCCGTAGCCGCTGAGCGCGATGCCGCGCCATCCACGCAACTGACGCAGTTCACGCATCATCTCGACTCCTGTGCGGTCGGGCAGGCCGATGTCACTGACGACGAGGTCACACTCGCCGCTTTCCGCAAACTTTAGCGCCTCGGAGGCTGAGCGGGCCATGTGCACCTGATGCCCATCACGTTGAAGCACCCGGGAGAGCACCTGGATCGTGGGCTCATGATCCTCCACCACCAGCAGGCGCAGGGGGCGGATGGAGGGGGCGGGCGCCTGGATGCGTGCGTTTTGGATGGTGGAGGTGGCCACGGTGGCCAGTTCCACAGCGAAGGTGCTGCCCTGGCCGAGCCCGGCACTCGCAGCGCGCAGTTCACCGTCATGCAAATCCATCACTTTCTTGGCGATGGTCAGACCCAGTCCCAGACCGCCAAAGCGATGACCTCCGTGCTCTCCTTGCTCAAAGGGCCGGAAGATTTTTGCCATCATCGCCGGGCTGATGCCGACACCATTGTCCTGGATCTCCACCGTCAGCCGCCCTGGGATGGCATTGAAGGTGCGCACACAGACTCTGCCAATACCCTGACCACCCCTGCTACCGCTGAACTTGATGCCGTTCTTGATGATGTTCCAAAACACCTGCTGCAGGCGTGCCGCATCCGCCATCACGTGGCACTCCTCAGCTTCCAGATTGAACTCCAGCGCCACGCCTGATGCAGCCGCGTCTTCACGCACGATCTCCTCCGTGTGGCGCAGCAGAGCATGCACATCATTAGGCATGCGCTGCAGCCGCATCTTGCCTTGAGCGATGCGTGTCAGATCGAGCAGATCATCGATGAGGCGCGCTTCCAGTTCGATGTTGCGATGAATCATCTTGAGCTGCTCACGCGCGGCCTCAGGCAGCGCCGGATCATGGGCCAGATCACTGGCGGAGAGCAGCACAGGGTTCAGAGGATTGCGCAGCTCATGACTCAGCGCCGCCAGGAAATCATCCTTCGCACGGCTGGCAGCCTCGGCTTCTTCCTTCGCTTCACGCAGGGCAGCCTCCGCGTGTTTGCGCTCCGTGATGTCGATCATCACTCCGGCTATGCGTGTGGTCAGGCCGCCCGAGCCCCGTCGGGTCGCCTGGCCAAACCCGCTCATCCAGCGCACCTCTCCCGTGTCAGCCCGGATGATCCGGAAGTCGGCACGGTACTGCCCCGTCTCCTCGACCGCGACGCGCAGGCATTCTCGGATGCGGACATCATCCTCAGGATGCACCTCCCGCAGCAAGTCCTCAGGCTCGAGCTGGCCAGCCCGCACCGGCAGGCCTAACAAGTGAAAGTGTTGCTCGTTCCAGAGCACCCTGTTCGCTGGGATGTCATACTCCCACGCGGCCATCTCCGCAGCTTCCAGGGCCACACGAAAGCGCTCTTCGCCGATTCGCTGAGCCTCTGCTGCTTCGCGCAGATCGTGGATGTCCGTTGCGGAGCCATACATGCGCAGCACGCGTCCTTCCGCGTCCCGCAGCGGTTCGGCGCGAATGAGGTGCCAGCGATACTGTCCGTCCCCACGCCGGATGCGCTGTTCCAGTTCCACGGATCGTCCCGCTGCCACCGCCTCGCGATACAGTTGCACGGCGGCTGCGCGCTCGTCCGGATGGATGGCCTCCACCCAACCCCAGCCAATCGATTGTTCGAGCGTCTGGCTCGTGTACTCCGTCCAGCGATCATTGTACCAGGCGGTGGAGCCGTCAGCTTCGCTCCTCCACAGGAGGTCAGGCGCCACGTTCGCCACGGCATTCAGACGTTCCTCGCTGGCGCGCAAGGCGTCTTCCGCCACGGCCCGCTCCACCGCTGCCCAGGTCCGCTCTGCTGCTTCTTGAAGGAGACTTACTTCATCCGCCGTCCACTGACGCGGCTTCCCATGGTGAACGGCCAGATTGGAAACCCACCGCCCCCTCTTGCACAGTGGCACCACGAGCTGGGCCCGGGTATTGATTTGCAGATAGGCAGTCTTCGCCTCTTCAGTCAGCTTGGTGGTGCTCTCGATGTCCTGCACCACGAGTGTCTCGCCTGCGCGCAGCTTCTCGATGGCCGTCAGACCAAAGTCCTCCGCCTTGTAGCTGCCCGTCATCTTGGGGAAATCACCCTGCACATAGTTGTCAGCGATGATCACCGTGTTGTCGTCCGGCATGACATCTGCATACAGCACCCGGTCGACCTGCAGCGTTTCGCCGACCACACGCATGACCGCCTGCTTGATCTCCAGCGCCTCCGAAAGATCACGCAGCGCATCCCCCAGTTTCACCAGGAAGCCCTGCCGCTGTTCACGGCGCTTCCGTTCCGTGATGTCATCAAAGACCACAATGGCGCGGCGGCTGCCCTCGCCACCCACGCGCGAGGCGAAGATGGTGAACCACTGCCCGAGTTGCTCATGCGTATACTCGATTCGTGCCGGTTCGCCTGTCTTGAGGATCTGGTCATACCAGGCGTAGCGGCTTTGATCGATCTCGCCCAGCGTCTCACTCACTTTCTTGCCGGTACCCTCAAAGCCGACCAGACGGTAGAAGGTCGGATTTGTCTCCACATACCAGATGTCCACGGGCTTGCCGTTGGTGTCGTAAAGTACCTCGATCAGCCCCAGCGCCTGGTCAGTGGCGTTGAAGAGCGTACGATACTTCTCCTCGGATTCGCGTACAGCTTCCTCAGCACGCACTCGCTGCAGAGTGGCCCACACGCGCTCAGCCGCTTCTTCAATGAGAGAAATCTCATCCTGGCTCCATTGACGGGGCCAGGCGCTATGGACGGCAAACACCGCGGCCAAATGACCCTTCTTCACCAAGGTCATGGCGACAAACGCCGCGATGTGCATGGCTTGATAGTTGGCCTTCTCCTCGAGGGAAAGGCTCGTGTCTCCAGGCGCATCGTTCTGCACATAAGTGCCGGTCTGCTTGAACGCATTGGAGATAAACTGGCCAAAGGATTCGCTGGGGTAGCGGCCCACCATGGAGGGAACACCTGCTGTGTAGTCCCGCCGGACCACAATCTCGTCCCCGACGATTTCCGCGTAAGTCACACGCTGGGCATGCAGATGCTCACCCAGCAGCCGTGAGGCGACCTCCTGAATCTGCAGCAGATCTGTCAGCGGACGTAGAGCGTCATTGAGCGCCACCCGAAAGGCGTCCGAGGCTGCACGCCGGCTCAGCTCTTCGTCAGCACTGGCGCGCTCGATGCGTGGAAACAATCGCGCCGTGATCTCCTGCAGCAGCTCGATCTCATCCTGCCGCCATATCCGCGGCGTGGTATTTGTCAGGGCGAAGTAGTGCGTCCACTTTCCTAGCTTGTGAAAGGGGATGGTGACGAAGGCCCCAACCTTTAGCAGGGCGTAGTTTTCCGCATTCGTACGCGGGTCGTGACCCGTGTCCGTGACCACGAAAGTTTCCCCCGCCCGGCCTGCCTCCTGAAACTCTCCGGTCGGACAGTAATCTCCCAGTCGGAAGGTCTGCTTCAGCGTGGGCACATGATCCACCGTCCAGCCATGATGGATGGACACCAAGTCTTCATCTCCGCGAACATCTCCAAAAACACAGCCTGAAAGCCCGAGATACTCCCCCACACGTCCTCCCACGGCGGACATGATCTCAGTCTGAGTGCTGAGGCGTGCCAGATCCTTGCTGATGAGATCCAGGAAAGCGACATTGGCCTCTCGACGCTTGCGCTCCGTGATGTCCCGAAACAGCACGGCCACACGATTCTCTCCCGGGGCTCCCACCCGGACGGCATTGACATCATAGTGCCTCCCTATCGCGGAAGCGTTGTTTTCGAAGCGAGTCGATTCACCTGTGGCGGCCACTTTGCCGTATGTTTCATACCAGAAGTTTTCATGGTTGGGGTAAAACTCCTGCATGGTCCGGCCCACTGCGCCGGTGAATCCCGTCTGCTTCTCAAATGTCTTGTTCGTCTCAATGAAGAGGTAGTCGAATGGCTTTCCCTTCTCATCGAACAGCACCTCGATGATGCAAAACCCATCATCCACCGAGTCAAACAGCCTTCGGTAGTTCTGCTCACTGGCGTGGACGGCGTTCCGTTCGGCGCGCTGCTGCCCCAACTCCTCGCGCAGTGTGGATACTTCTGCCTGAAGCGCCTCCACGGTCATCTGGGTCGAGTTGGGAGATTCGCGCGGTTCCTTCATGGAAGACAAAGTTTGTATCGTTCCACAGGAGGGTTATGGACTCAAAACTTTTGGTAATTTTGCCAAATCCCTCGCGCGGCAAGGGGTGGAGCCCATCCTTCGCTCCTCGAGCTTTGGAGGGCATTCTTCGCCCCCCAAGGTCGGCGAAGAATGGCGGAGAGGGTGGGATTTGCTTCCACTCTCTGCCATTCCTTATTTTACCAGGGGAGGCGGAGCAAACCGGGACGGGTTGTGTCTCGGAGTTGTGTCCCAGAATCAAAGCTGAACTGTCAAAATCTGTCAAGAACGCATCTGGGGCACTAGGGAAGACGGGACGAAACGCACGGTGACTCTGGCTAATAAGCCCGGCGTCTCTGGCCTTCCGTAGTAGAGCCTCGCCGTTCTGAACGCACTGGATGCGTTTCCCGCCATAGATGCGCCCATACTGGCGGAGGATGCGGAAAAGGGCTGTGGCAGGGCCAGAAGTGCCGCAGCAAGCGCCCCATGCTATCGCGTAGCCTTCCCACTCTCCAGCAGTGCGTGAAGCGGCTGGATGGCCTTCCAGAAACGAAAGGATGCCGTTCAGCCTGTCCGCTGCCGATTCGCGTAGGCTGTCTATCTTGGCGAGCATTTCCGTGATGGTGGGGGCGGAGTAGGACAGATTTCCTTTTGGGGGATAGTGCCTGATTTCAAATCTCAGCCTTTCGGGAGTCTTGGCATACACGGCCAACCTTTCCCATTCTGAAAACTTCACAGTCACTGTTCCGGCGTTTCCCTCCCAGCCTTGTTTTCCCCCGTGTTCCCGAAGTCCCGGCGTGATGTCTGCCAAGGCTTGCACCGCATCAAGGCCGTCGCCGCCAATGTCCCAGCATGTTTCAACTTCCCGAAGGGAGAACTTGGTGGGGTGCCCTTGCACTTCTAATTCGCTACCCGCTATCACTGCCGTTTCAGCCGCTCGCTTCACATCGGCATAAATGGCGTCAATGACCGCTGTAAAGTAGGCTTGCCGCGCTTGGTCATGCTCCCCGCTTTCAAGATCAAAGGGCGCGAGATTATCGTTGCCGCAGAGTCCCAGTTTCACGGGGGCCGCGCTCTTAAAAATGGCATCCTCCAAGCCCTCCGCTAGTTCTACCCGCCGATGATTCAAAGCGCGATTCACGTTCAGGCAAAAATCAGCGGTCACGAAAACGACAATCCTCCCATCATCGCTGCGAACTCTGCGGAAGCGCAATTCGCCAGTGAACAACGGAGGCTGAAAATCCTGTCCAGCGCAACGCATCACATCAGATCGAAAGTCTAATCTGTTGCCGTCCCCGTTCAGTGATGCCGTGGTGAACAACTTGGAAAACAATTCATGTTCCTGCCTTTGCCGCATGGGAGCGGCCCCGCAGTGAAGAACAAAGATGGCAGCATCTTCTCTCGTTTCGCAAAACACGGTAGCGATGTCGCAAACAAAATGAATCTTATCATTTCTACCATCCTGCTCTGTGACTGTTGAAGGAATCCATTGTCTTGTGTTCCTGTGGATGTCTGTCCTTTCGTAACCACCGGGACGCCTAATAGAGCACGCCTCGCTTTGCCGTCCCTCACTCCGCTGTAAAGGGCGGGCGGAATTTGCACACTGTGCAATTCTTCGCTGCCGCAGCCGCACGGCTGGCGTGTGCGCTGACTGCATCGGCCCTTGCGAGCCGCGCAAATGTTTGATACTTTGCATCGTCAGTTTGAGCCAACCCGGTTGCAATATCCCTTCGCGCCGGGTTGGTTTTTTTTGTGGGCTAATCCTCGTCCATGATTTCTTCTATGGGTTCCATTATGGATCGTTCAGGAGGCGCTGCGTGCTTGCTGAACAAGTCAGGGTGCCTTCTTTCCAGAATCCAGGCCGCTGCCTGCCAGTGGTCTTTGGCTCGTTTTTCGATCAAGCCAACAAGCCTTTCTGCTGCCTCCGCCTCCGCTATGCGGAGTTGGTTCAAAAACTGCCTAAAGTGGGGCGGGCTGTCGGGCTTAGTTCCTTCATTCCTCCAACGAATGAAAGTGGTGTAGCTCACTCCGCCTGCCGTCGCTGCGAGCTTGTAAGGCAGCCCGCGTCGGATGGCCTTCACGATGCGAGCGGCCTTTGCTGCCGTGTAGCATGGTGGCCTGCCTGTGGCATTCATGGCCGCGCCCTCCTTGCTGTTTGCATCTGCCGTCTCAAATTACTCTCTTTACTCGGCAGAACCGCAGCCGGGCTTTTGAATGCCACATCTGCCGCAGCGTTCAGTTGCCTCTCGAAAGCGGGCGAGATTTCGCGCCAGTAATAAACAAGCTGGCGAGAGACACCGGCTTGCTTTGCGCTGGTGAGAATGTTCCCAGACTCCGCAAAAATGGAGAGAAAAGCCTCCTGTTTTGCAAGCTGGCGACGGCGGGCAAATGTGGCTTCAAATTGCATCGTTTTCATTAGACGAATTTGGACAGATTGCCAGTGAAAAAGGCCCTCATAAGCGACTGATTTTCAGTCAGAAATGAGAAGAAAAATGGAAGTGCATTTCCTTTGCATAAACAGCCCGCATTTGATGGGGCTAGCGAGGCTCTATGCGGCCTTTTCCAATCGCTTCAAAAGGCGATGAACAGATGTGCTGTGCCATTGCTTCCCCTGTGGAGTGGAGATGCTGCGAGCATTCAATGCGGCTGCGATTTCCCGAACGGCGGTGATGCCTTCCGCTCTAAGAGCTTCAATCGTGGGCTTCAAGCTGTGCGCTGTTTTCATCGCCTGCTTGTGATTCGCCTTCCCCAGCTTCGCGCCATGCGTCCCCAAGATCACTCCTCGCGCCTTGGCGCTGGCGAGGGCGGCTTTTGTGCGGGCAGAGATTGCGTGAGCTTCTTCCTCGGCAAAGACGGCCATGATTTGAATCGTCATGCGATTGGCGGAAGGCATATCAGCGGCCAAGAATTCAATTCTCGATTCCATCAGGCCGGAAATGAAATGAAGGTTGCGGGCCAGCCTGTCTAGCTTGGCGATTATCAGCGTGGCCTTCTGCTTTTTGCAAAGGGCGAGGGCCGCGTTTAGCTGGGGGCGGTTCTTCCGCTTGCCGCTCTCCACTTCCACGAACTCGCCAACGAGGTTCCACTTGCCGCCGTTCAGGTAGGCTTCAACGGCTGTTCTTTGTGCATCTAGTCCAAGACCGCTCTGGCCCTGTTTGGCTGTCGAAACGCGGTAATAAGCTACAAATTTGCCGTCCATGTTCACATATATACGAGCGTATATGTGTGAACACAATTAAAATGACAAAGAAACGCGCCTGCTGCTTTGCTGGCGTCGCCTGCCGGTCAGGGTTTCAAAGTCGGCTTTATGATCGCCGCCGCTTTTCCGAATGTGCCCGTGGCATCAGCCAACAAGAGATTCTTAGCATCATCCAAAATCCAGTATTCACTACGATCATTAGCCTTCATCGGGCGGATAATGACGCGGCTGCCATCCACCGTAGCATTTACCAGTTCGTCAGAGATCGGGCTGTTGTCCTTGGCTCCTGTGGAGATCATTTTCAGCCCGTCTTTTGTGCGGGATAGAGTCAGAAACATACCCATCGCGTATTCCCATTGGCCGACAATCGCACCATCTGATTTGGGCGGTTTTACCCCTATCGGATTCCCCATGATTTCAGTCTTCAAGGTGGGGTCAAAATCGGCCTTCGCCCAAGCAGCTCCCAAAATCGTTTTTTCATTTTTCAAAGAAGGATCAAAGCCAGGCTTGGCCCAAGCATCCCCCACAATCTGTTCAGGCAAGCGGTAGAAAATGGTGCATTTGCTCATGTTTGGCCTCGCCGATTGAATTTCCTCTGAGATTATTTTCAGGCCATCTTCCGACGCCTTCTCTTGCAAGCGGACTTCCACGATTCGCCACTCCCCGCTTGGCTTTGTTTTGTCATCAATGATCGTGTAGGCGGGCAGTTTGTCCGTGGTGGCCTCATTCGCTTCGGCCTTCTTGCCTCCTTTTCCTTTCTTCTTCTTTTTGCCAGTGACAGCCGAGGGGGCAGACTCGAAATCGGCCTCTTCCAATGCTGCTACGGGCTTTTCGGCTTGGGGTGGCGTCCGGCTTCGGAGTCCTGCGACCATCGCGGCCAAAATGGCAAACACGAATGCGCAGGCGAAAGCACCTGCAAGGAGTGTGAACTTCATGGAGCGCCCTTGAGTGGCTGACGCTGGCAGCGAAGGAGGGCCAGAAGCAGGCGTCATCGCGTTGACGATTCGGTCAGTGCGTCTGTCGGCATTGAACTGGCTCACAACCAGAATGGCATGAATCACGCCGGGGACGTAGAGCAGTAGCGTCAGAAACAGATTCAAGAAGAACTGAACCGGCTTCCCGCACGAGAGAACCGCCAGTGGCGGAATGAGGCAAAGGAGATAACGCATGGGTGGCTCTGATTGTTGTTGATGTGAAGTCGGCAACGGCAGCCAACGCACGGGAAAGCGGCCTTTGAGGTTTGGGATTTTAATCCCAGTGCGTAAAGCGTCAACGGGCGACTGTTGGACAGATGGAACCTCCATCGCAGCTTGACCCGAACGAACGCGCCATCGTTTTACGACTGAAAGAAATTCGCACGGAAAAAGGCATTTCGGCAAACGCACTGGCAGCCAAGATCAAGGTAGATCGGAGCACAATCACGCACATGGAAGCGGACAGGACGCGTCCGACACTCTGGTTGCTCTTGAAGATCGCAGACGGGCTGAATGTCCGCTTGTCGAAAGTGTTGGAAGATCAAGACTGCTGATTCTTGAGCAGTCCCATCGCGGAGAAGTCGAGGCAAGGGAACTCAATTTTGTCGTTTTCACGTTTCAGCAAGGGAAGCGCAGAATACCAACCGTAATCGGTCCACACATCATCCTGTATCCAACCTCCGAGGCGCTTGATAGTGTTATCTGCAATGCTGGCGAAACGGGCCGCACCTACCCAAGAATGGCGCAGGCTGTGAATCCCCCTCGCTCCGTTTGGGCCATTAGTCGAGGCCGCGCCAAGGGTGTTTGTGACGAATCGCTGCCACCATTTGCAGACACTATCCGCACGGCTGCCATTCCTGTTTCGTTTGAGTCCTGCGAACAGGTAGCCGTGGGGATCGTCTCGCCGTCTTGCTTCTACGAACTCCAAAAATCCCAAGCTGAAAAGCTGCTTATGAAGCGGCACCTTGCGCTTGCTGCTTTCCGTTTTTTGCCGGTGCTCGTCTGTCTCGCACAAATCCATGAAGAGCACTCCGTTTTCCTCCCTAACATCGGCTACGCGCAACCCCGCTATTTCATTCGCTCGCGTGCCGTGAAACAGGCAGAGCAAGGGCAGCCAAAAACGGGCATTCATCGGGCCATCCGTGCTTTGCCGCAGCAAAGAAAACTCGACCGTTGAAAACAGCCTCGTCATTTCGTCGGGCGTGAGTGTCTGGCGGCTTCTTTTCTTGGGCTTTGCCAGTCGTTCACGAACGAGCCGCCCCTTCAAAGGGTTCTCTCTTATCCATCGGCGCTCTACGGCATGGGAGAGCATGGCTGAAAGGCCCGTCAGATAATCCTCTGCCGTCTCCGCGTGAATGAGTTTTCGCGTCTGCAATTTGGCTTCGCGTTCAGCCGCAAGCACGAGTGATGCGCCCTTGTAACGCTTGGCCGCGTTCTGCGGAATCGTCGGAAGAAAGTCCACAAGGCTGATAGCATCCTCGCTGGTGAGTGAATCCAGCGGCTCTTCTTTGCCGAAAAAGTCTGTCAGGATTCGGCATCGCATTTCAATCTTGGGAATCGTTGAACGCGCCAGATTCCCTTTCTTCACCTTGTCTTGATTGTGCGCCAGATAGTCGCCGCATAAGTCGCCAACGGTCTTGCCATCAGTCGCCGGCGACGGTGTGGCGCTGTCAGCGTGTAAGGCTTTGAAAAGAGGATCACGGGCCGCGAACTGCGTTCCGCTCATCGCCTTCTCAGTGCGCCAAGCCGTTTCAATACTGGCCTTCCGCAGCCTTTCCGAAAGCTCGCGTAACAAGGGATCATTCTCCCCTTCCACCGTCACGCCTTCCGCCTCCAAAGCTTCGCGTGTCCTTTTGTGCCAGTCGATCTCTTGATATGAAGGCGAGCCTTGGAGTGCTGCCAAATCCTCGCGGGCAGTGTCTAGCCTCCGTTCGTTGGCATCGGAATCGCGGCTCAAAATACGCCTCCCGGCTTCCTGCCGTTCGCTCGTGATGAAAGCGCGAATGATGAAATCCCGCCGTTCCATCTCCGAAAGGCCCGCCAGTTTTCGTTTCGCCGGAGTGTCGCCATTGGGCGCAGACTGTGGCGAGGTGCGTAGCTTCGCGTCCCGCCGCTTGGCCTCAAACTCCTGGTCCACTTCAAGGGCTACTGTCTTGGCAAGGCGGTTGGCTGTGGCAAGGTCGCTGGTCTTGAGTGAACGCTTGATGTCCTTGGCCTTGCCGTAGCATCGCAGCCGCACGAGGTCGGAAGGGATGCGACGGCGGTAGTAGTAGCGGCCATCACGCTTGAGGATGTGGGGATGTGTCGGAATGGAATCGGGCCGGGATGGTGTCCCGTCGTTGTGTCCCAGTTTCGTTCCGTTCTTCCCTGATTTCATAAGGATGCCCACGCTTTCAAAGGGTTGCAGCGTTGGTGGCGGAGAGGGTGGGATTCGAACCCACGGTGACCTTTCGGCCACGCCAGTTTTCAAGACTGGAGCCATAAACCACTCGACCACCTCTCCAGGTGCACTGCGGATACTGATGGAGGTAAACGAAAACCGGGGGCTCTGCCAACAGGAACTTTTGCGGATGAGAAAGCCCGCGATAGACGGCCCCTCGCCTCTTCGTAGCCTGCCGCTCCGATTTCTTCCATGCGTCTCTTCCTGTCTCTCACCCTCGCCGCCAGCTTTGCGGTCCATGCGGCCGATCAAAAAGAGCAGCCCATGACTCCCGGCGGTGTCTACCGCGCTCATGACATGCAGCGCCCCGGTCCTCCGGTGATCACGCCACCCGGCTTCAGCTCCCAGGATCAGGCAGGTGCGCCGCCCTCGGATGCCATCGTGCTTTTCGACGGCAAGGATCTGTCCCAGTGGAAGTGTGATCCGCGCAAGGACACGCCTCCGGGCGATGACAAGGCGCGCTGGAAGATTGAAAACGGTTATGCCGAGATCACGGCCAAGGCAGGTGGCATCCGGACTCGGGAAAAATTCAAAGGCGATTACCAACTGCACATCGAATGGCGCGCGCCGGACGTGGTGGTGGGTAATGGTCAGGGGCGCGGGAACAGCGGTGTCTACATCGGCGGCTTCCCGGAGATCCAGGTGCTGGATTCCTACCAGAACGACACCTATCCAGACGGCCAGGCCGCAGGCCTCTACAGCAACTATCCGCCGATGGTGAATGCCAGCCGCAAGCCCGGTGAATGGCAGACCTATGACATTCTCTTTGAGCGCGCGCAAAACGGCGGCAAGGCCCGGCTCACCGTGATTCACAATGGAGTCGTGGTGCACTACCTGCGTGAGATCGAAAGCAGCGTGCAGGAAGGGGACATCTCCCTTCAGGATCATTTGAATCCGGTGCGTTACAGGAACATCTGGCTGCGTCCGCTGCGGGTGGATTCAGATGCCTTGGGCACCAAGCCGCCGGCAGCAGCAGCGAAGCCCGCTGCTCCTGCAAAACCCACGGCGGAGGCCAAGAAGGCGGCGGCGAAGGTCGATCAAGTCATCAAGATCAAGACCATGACCGCCCAGATGAAGTATGACGAGAGCGAGTTCACCGTGCGCCCTGGTCAGCAAGTGAAACTCATCTTTGAAAATGGCGATGACCTGCCGCACAACATCGTCTTCTGCCAGCCGGGCACGAACACCGTGGAGATGGCGATGAAGCAGATGGAAAAGCCCGAGGAGGCTTTGAAGCGAAATTGGTTGCCCGATGACAAGCGCATCTGGCTCAGTTCGAAGTTGCTGAATCCGCATGAGCGTCAGGAGATCATCTTCACAGCACCTGAAAAAGGCGGCGAGTATCCCTTTGTCTGCACTTTCCCGGGTCACGCCTTGACGATGAACGGCAAGATGAAGGTGCTGCCGCTGGGTGAAGGGCTGAAAGACCTGAAGTTCGCCCTTTATCTGGGCAAATGGGAGGCGCTTCCTGACTTCTCCAAGCTCAAGCCTCATCGAGAAGGTGTGGTCACGGATAACCTGATCGACATCAAACTCGACGACTATAAGAACGAGTTCGGCGTGGTTTTCACGGGCAGGCTGAATGCCCCGCGCAAGGGCAGCTATCGCTTTTACATCTCAGGTGACGATGGCGTGCGCCTGCTCGTGGATGGCAAGAAGATCGTCGAATATGACGGCATCCATCCTGCCGGCGACATCAAGGAAGGCAGCGTGCAGCTCGAGCAGGGAGATCACGAACTGCGCTATGAATATTTCCAGGGTGGCGGCGAGATTTTCACCTTTGCCGCTTGGAAGAGCGCGAACTTCGATATCACACCGCTTTCCCGCTGGACGCCCAAAGGCTGGGAAAAAGGCGCGAAGGCCAAGCAGAAGAAGGAGTTTGATCCCATCCCGCTCGTTGTGAAGGATGAGCCGGTCATCTATCGCAACTTCATTCAGGGCGCGGGCAATCGTGGCATCGCCGTGGGATATCCCGGCGGCATCAACATCGCCTGGAGCGCGGAAAGCATGAACCTCGCTGAGTTCTGGCGCGGTGCCTTCATGGATGCGGCCCGTCATTGGAATTCCCGCGGCGGCGGTCATGAGAAGCCGCTGGGCTATGATGTGATCCAACCCACGGGTGAGGTCACTCCAGCCTTCTACGTCACTGAGAAACCAGACGCCGAGTGGCCCGTGTGGGATAAAGCCCAGCGCTACGAAGGCCTAACCTGGAAAGGCTATTCACTCGATGCGAAACGCAGCCCAACTTTCCGTTATATCTGGAACGGCGCCAAGGTGGAGGAAAGCTACACGGTCTCCGGTGATGGCAACAAAGCTGATGGGAAAGCTGCTCTCGTCCGCACGGTTAAGGTCGCCGGGAATCTTCCCGCCAACGCCTGGTTCCGCATCGCGACGGGTCAGATCGAACCCAAGGACGGTATCTTCCTCCTCAAGAGTGCCACCCCGGCCCGTATCCAGGTCGCCGGAGCGCAGATCGCTGGCAAAAATCTCGTCATCCCTGCCAAGGCAGGCTCCATGACGATCACTTATCAATGGGCGCAGTAGAGGTGAAGCAAGGCCGCTGGCTCACTCTCCCAAGCCACGTGACAGTTCTTTGGAGAGTCACTCAACGTCAGTGTCGACGCCCTGACGTAGACTCCTCCGCCAGCCAGCTGGACGGAGGTTCCAATGCTCTTCCACCGCACTTCGGGACGCTCTGCGACTTTTCCGCTTACTCTCACCCGTGAGCGACCATCGAACTTACGCGGCGGTTGCCGGTGGTGATCTTCTCGTTCTTGGAAGAGGACTTCTTGCTGGACTTGCCTTTGGCGACCGGGACTTCCTTCACCACGGGTTTGGCAGCCGTTTCCTTGGTGGGAGCGGACTTGCCTTTCTTATCAACCTTGGCGTGTACAGCGTTGGCGGGGCCCACAGGGATGGCATCAGTCGGAATGCCTGAGGCAGGGGCGACGGCACCCTTCTTGGCATCAGGCTCTGAGGTGTCCTCAGTCATGCCGGCCACCACGATTTCCGCTTTCGGCAGGGGGGCTTCCTTGATCTTTTCTCCAGCAGGCAGAGGGTTGCGGGTGACCACGACCTTGGCACCGATGCCGACATCATTGAAGAGGTCCACCACATCTCTCATGCCCATGCGGATGCACCCGTAGCTCGCAGGCTTGCCGAGACGATTCTCCTCAGTGGTTCCGTGGATGTAGATAAAGCGGTTCATCGCATTGCGATTCGTGGTCTCCATGCCACGCAGCCAGAGGATGCGGGAGACAATGGGGTCACGGCCCGGTGCATTGGGCTTCAGCACCTCGCCATTCCAGTGGCGGCTCTTCAGCACAGCGCCGGTTGGCAGGCCATGGCCAATCTTGGCGATGACCTCATGCTTGCCCAGAGGAGTGCGGTAGCTGTTGGGTTGGTCGCCAATGCCAAATTTGGAAGTGGAGATAGTGAACGCTTTTTTGAGCTCCCCCTGACTGTAGAGGCCGAGTTTCTGGTCTTTGACGCTGACCACAATCTCAGATTTTGGCGTACTGGAGGTACAGGCCCCAAGGGTGGCGGATAACACGACCAGCCCCAACCAGCGTATCGCGGTCGGAACCAGAGCCGGGAGAGAGGTTGTTGAAGAATCCATATCGGTTAAAAATTTAATATATGTTAAGTAAATCTGCAAACTCAAATCAGGTTTCTTTAACCTGTGGGGTGGGTGGAAGGTGTGTAGAGCTTCCTTTTCTGGAAAACTCCACCCATGCCTCAGCATCTTTCATTCCTTCCTTGTTTTCTACTGCTCTTTTCCGCGTGCAACCACCTGACTTCTCCTGGGACAGCCCAGGGTGATCGGGAAACGGTGGGTTGGGGGCAAAATGGGGGGCAGACAGCTCCATCGCTAGCGGAGCCTGCGTCCCAAACCTTGCCCGAGAGTGACGCGGGGCCCCTTCTGAGCCCAAAGCCCGCAGGTCTGTTCAATCATGTCGATTTTTTGGAACTGAGTCTCCAGGTGGAGGGTGGAACGGCGGAAATGTCGGCCGTCCGTTTTGACAGCCGACACTTTACCCTGCGGGTCGTCGACCAGCCTGAGTCATGGTCCTTTGGCGACACTCTGGGCAGCTCGATGCGCTCGGCAGGCGCCATCGCCGGCGTGAACGGCGGTTATTTCCATCCCGATTTCACCCCTCTGGGCCTCATGATAGCGAATGGTAGGACTCTGGGCCAGTTCACACGCTCCTCCCTGGTGTCTGGCATGCTGCGTGTCCTGCAGGGAGAACCCGCGCTGATCTGGAACAGTGAGTCTTCTTCCACCGCTGGTGCCAGTGATCTCCTTCAAGCCGGACCGCGTCTGGTGGATCGCGGTCAGCCGGTGTCCGGCTTGAATGCCAGCAAGGTGGCCGCTCGAACATTCCTCGCCACGGATGGAAAGCATCATTGGTTAGTCGGCGTGGTGAGGAGCACGACCTTGAAAGGCCTCGCCAAACTGCTCGCCATGCCAAATCTGGTGGCTGGCATGCGTGTTGATCGTGCCCTGAATCTGGATGGTGGCCGCTCCACCGCCTTCTATGTCCGCACCAGCGATGGCCGGGAGATCAGCCAGCCGGGCTGGAGCACGGTGCGTAGTTATGTGGCCGTGGTGCCTCGATGATAAAAGAAAGGGCCGCTCACCGAGGTGCACGGACGCACACGGGTTCAGTGGACTAGTTAGGCAGGCTTAGGTTCGGCCAGCGTCTGCCTCTGATCATCTACGGGAGTCCCTGGCCTCGCTCGTCGGTGTAATGGTACACACCTCTCTCAGCGTGTTCATCCGAGGCGCTGCTGAGCGTGGCTGAAGCGTTTTGAGATCCCCTTGGTCGGTGCAGTTCTCCCTTAACTCACTCTCCCGCATCTCGGCATTGAACCATGGCTTCGCCGGTATAACAGAATCCCATGACGCTCACCCTCCCACGCTGGTTTGATCTCCATACGCATTTCCGTCAAGGCCCGGCCATGCCTGCCTATGTGAAGGCGCATCGGGACATGGGCTGTGCTGGCGCGCTGGCGATGCCAAACACGCAGCCGCCGGTTTCGCGTGTTGCAGGAGCTGCGCAGACGGATGGCTGGTCCATCGAGAGTTACTCGGCCGAGTTACGTGCGGCGGGAGCAGATGCCTTTGAGCAGCTCATCGTGCCGCTTTATCTGACCCGGCATACCACGGCGGCGATGATCCGGGAAGGTGCGGCTTCAGGCCTGCTGCGTGCCTGCAAATACTACCCGCCGCATGGTACCACCAACTCCGAGCACGGCGTGCCGATGGACGGCCTGATCGGCGGGGAGGTGCTGCGTGCGATGGAGGAGTGCGGGATCGTGCTCTGCATCCATGGCGAGCAGCATGCGCTCAGTGGCCCAGACTATATCGATGCCCAGCAGAATGCTGAGACGAGGTTTTACAGTGACCGCATGCCGCGCCTCCTCGCCACTCATCCAAAACTGCGCATCGTGTGTGAGCACATCACCACGCGCACGGCGGCGGAGTTTGTGGCATCGGCTCCAAATCATGTGGGGGCCACCATCACGCCGCAGCATCTGCTCTACACGCTGGGGCACCTCATTCAGGGGCTGAAGTATCACCTCTACTGCCTGCCCATTGTGAAATTTCAGGATGATCGCGCGGCCCTGCGGCAGGTGGTGACCGCCGCCGGCCAGACCAAGTTCTTCGCCGGCACTGACAGCGCTCCTCACACGACCAAGGCCACAGCCTGCGGCTGTGCTGCGGGTTGCTTCACCGGTGGCTGTGCACCGCAGCTTTATGCGATGGCCTTTGAAGAGGCTGGCATGGATCTTGGTTCCGCAGACGGACAGGCGCTCTTCCAGCGCTTCCTAAGTCTTAATGGGCCTGCGTTTTATGGCTTCCCGGCTTCCAAGGAGACTTTCCAGATGGAAAAGGCTCCGTCTCAGACGGCCCTGCTCGACACTCCGGCTGGCCCAGTGACACCTCTGCCAGCGGGCATGGGCATTGAACTCACGTGGCGGCTGGTGGCCTGAGATGCGCCTTTGGTGGCATCCAGCTTGCGGTCCTCCACAGAGTCCTTGCCTAGCAGGAATCAGATGGCTAGGCTTCCGTCACTTTGATTTCTGGCCTCCCCCGTCCTTTATTCTGCCCCTGCCTTCCTGTGAGATGGTTCGCTCTTCTGCTGCTGGTGTGGCTGGCAAATCCGGGCACTTCTTTTTTGCACGCTCAGACCCCTGATACGGTCCTCACCAAGGTGACGGACATCCTCGCGGTGTCTCCGGATGTGGCGCAGACGGGAGAACGAAAGGTGCGCCTGCGGGGCATCGTCGTTTATGTCACCGCCAATGGGGACGACTTCACGCTGCACGATGGAGTGGCCTGTATCTCCGTCGTTGCAGGCGATGATCCAGCACCCGTTTTCTCCTCGGAGGTCGAGGTCGAGGGCACGATCGTGTCCGAGCCCTTCTTTGAGCGCAAGCAGAACCGGGTGAAGCTGGGCAAGCTCACGATCGTGGGTCCAGCCAGCCTGCCGCCTGCCATCCCGGCCAGCCTGCTCGACGTGGCAGACTTCAAGCACCTGGACCAGTGGGTCAGTGTGGAGGGCACGGTGCTGCAGGTGCGTGCCTCCATGTCGCTTTTCACCATCCAGTTGGTGGCGGATGTCGGCTCCTGCAATGTGCTGGTGCGCGACTGGCCGCGCACCTCCATCCCACGTGACTGGATCGGCGGCAAGGTACGCATCGTCGGCCTGAACCGTGCCTACATGCCGGGCAGCCGCTTCCTCTCGCTCGTGGCCCCCTCGCCAGATCAGGTGACAGTTTTGAAGACGGGGGTTGTGGATCCTTTCGATGCACCCTTGAGCACCGTGGGTGCCCTGCGTAAAGACGGCCCAAGCCGGGACCGTGTGAAGCTCATGGGCACCCTGCTCGGCGGCACGACGGGAAATGTGTACTATGCGCGCGGGACGGACGGTGGTGCCTTCTCCTTCTACATGCTGCATCCGATCGATGAGGACAAAAGCGGACGCTTCTCCACACCGATCATCATGCCTAAATGCGAGCCTGGTGATGAGTTGGAGGTGGTCGGCATGGCAGGAAGATCTGAACCAGGGGTGCACCTGGACTTTTGTGTGGTGCGTGTCCTGAAATCGGGGCCGAAGCCCGCCCCCGTGGCGTCTGATATCGCCTCCATCGTGTCAGGCAATCATGTTCACGATCTCGTGGAGGTGCAGGGCCGCCTGCTTTCCATGGATGACGTGCTTGTGGCCCCAGGTCGTTGGCGCACGACGATGAAGCTCGAGGATGCGGATCATCAAGTCGTCGTGTTCCTTGATGCTGCCGCGCGGGGTGCTCTCGCTCATCTGGAGACGGACCATCTGCTGCGTGTGCGTGGCATCGTGACGGGTGCGCCGCACTTTCCGGTGATTCGTCTCTGGGTTTCCACACCGGAGGATTTGCAGTCTCTGGGCGTGGCGACGGATGTGGTCACCCGCCGCTTGTGGGCGGGTCTCGGCATCGCTGCCATCGTCGTGCTGCTGCTCATGGGCTGGGCGGTGATGCTGCGCCGCTCTCATCAGGTTGATCGTGAGCAGAAGATCATCCTGGAAAAACGTGTGGCAGAGCGCACGTCTGAACTTGCCACGGCGAAGGAGGACCTCGCGCGCGCTCTTTCCCAGGAACGTGAGCTCAACGAGCTGAAGACCCGCTTTGTCTCGCTGGTCTCGCATGAGTTCCGCACGCCCTTGGGTGTCACCATGAGTGCCGTGGAAGTGCTGCGGCACTATCGGGATCGCATTGATGGTGAGAAGCACGAGGAACTGCTCCAGGACATCTATTCCGCCACCTTGCAGATGTCCGGGCTCATGGAGCAGGTACTGCTTCTGGGTCGTGCTGAAGCTGGCAAACTCGTCTGGCGTCCTGCTCAGATCGATCTGCCGGATCTCTGCGAGAAGCTCGTGGATGAAGGCCTTTCCGCCATGAATCACCGCTGCCCGGTGAACTTCACGTTCGACGGAGACTTCAGTGATGCATGCATGGATTCGGCGCTGTTGCGTCACCTCATCAGTAATCTCCTTTCCAATGCCGTGAAATATTCACCCGAAGGCTCGCCGGTGACTTTCACGCTGCGTCGTGAAGGGGAGGAAGCCGTCGTGATCATCCAGGATCATGGCATCGGCATTCCTGAGGCTGATCAAAGCAGACTTTACGAGGCCTTCTATCGTGCCTCGAATGTCGGCGAGACTGCTGGCACTGGTCTTGGCCTGCTCTTGGTGAAACGCTGCGCGGAACTGCATCAGGGCAGCGTGCAGATGCAATCCAAGGAAGGTGCCGGCACGACATTCACGGTACGGCTGCCGATGCGGAAAGACCCGTGAAGCGGCCTGACAAATCGTGGGCGCGGGAAGACCTCGCGCGCACTTTGGGTGCGATCTCGTCATTGGCAATGATGACGAAGTTGTTGCTCAGCGGCTTTCGAGTTGACATCTCTAGGCAATTTCAGGAGACATGGCCGCATGAGCACAAGCACGCCCCATGATGATGTGAAGCAGATCCAGGCAGCGTTGGCAGGACTGGGGGGTGCCATAGGCATCCCAGAACTGGCCTGGGATGAGCAGGGCTGCTGCGCGCTGCAGTTTGACGACCTGACGGTCAACCTGGAGCATGAGGCTGCGGCGGCGCAGATCTACATCATGTGCCGCGTAGGGCAGGCTCCCGGACATGAAGGAGACCGTCTGGCACTCTATCAGAAGCTGCTTGAGTCTAACTGCTTCTTCCGCGGAACCGGTGGTGGCGTGCTCGGGATCGATGGTCCTGAAGGTGGCATCATTTTGACTCACAAGATTTCTTCGGGCGGCCTGGATGGAGCAAGGTTCACGGCCATCATCGAAGCCTATGTGAACATCGCCGAGAAGCTCCATGCAGAGCTGGTGGCCGGGGCTGCGCAATCGTCCGGCGAGGCGAAGCGTGAGAGCCATGATCCGGCGATGATGGCACTTCGCGTGTAATGTTTATCCGTCGGCGCGGTTAGTATGCTGCAGAACCCTATTACTGAATATGTCCGGAATCGCCCAGCTCAGAAACGTCGCCCAGAATTTCAATGTCATTGGTGATGAGCATGCCAAGGTCACCCGTCAGTCCGAAGTGCGCGCGGACTCCACCAGCTGGGCCGGTCGTGCGGTGAACTGGATCAAAGCGAAGCTGAACATCAGCAATGCGGCGGATACCAACAAGAACCTGATGACCGGCGTGCTCCGGCAGATCCGGGACACGGAAGGTCTGGGAGACCGCTTTGTCGACATTGCCAGGACCGGCTTTGGTGACCATCTCCGGGATGGCAAGCCCATCAGCGGCCGCAAGGTGGCCCAGGTGATCAGTGACGTGATCCGCCAGAAGGAGGCTGAAGTCAGCCAGGCGCAGGCAAAGACCGCCGGTCTTCAGATGAACGTGGACCATCTGAATTCTTTTGTCAGCTCCATGGAGCCCGGCAAGGAACTGCATAACCAGGTGACTGAGCAGATGACCAAATTTGGCATGGCGGGCCAGATCGCCACGTTGACGGAAGGCGAGATCCAGCAGATCAAGGACACGATCAAGGACAGCATCCAGAACAAGGCGACTCGTGACCAGGCCACTCCCTCCCTGGACTATGCCAAGGGGCAGGTCGAAGACGCCTGCCGTCAGTTCGCCCTGGCACGCGTGCACACGGGAATCGCCAACATGACCGAGATCGTGGGCGGTCATTCGGACAAGGAGTGCGCGCTTTACAAATCGGTCATGTTCAAGGCCAAGGAGCGCGGCATCGAGCTGGAGATGACTCCGGCGCAGATGGGCAAGCTGGCGGACAAACTTTCCGCCAAGCTGACCGTGGCATGCCTGTATAATCCTGACAATCTTCACCCGCCAACTTTGGAGGAAGCTGCAGGGAAGATGGATGGGATCGTGGACGACTTTTTGGACGGCATGGAGCATCTGGAGGCGCAGGACATGACCCCCAAGCACAAGGCTGCGGTGAAGGAAGCCATCATCGATTCTGACAAGCTATTCACCAAGGGCATGATCTCCGGCGCGTGCGAGATGATCTCGCATGGCGACACCCTGGTGTCATCCATCACCTCCGGCGTGCTGGACAAGACCGAGGTCGGAGAGGCTCTGGGACGCTATGTGGACCAGATGAAAATTTCCGTCAGCTCGGAAGCGGGCCTGCGGGATGGCATTCCCGGCATTGATGAAGCTGACACGGTGCGTGACCTGGTCTTGAAGACCAGCCTTTCCCTCAATGAAATCACACCAGAAGATGCGAAGGGTATCGTGAACTCACTGACTGATGCCAGCAGCGGATTCATGGGCGCCCGCTATGTTCTGGATAAAGCCGATGTGCCGACTCATGAGCTGATGATGCGCAAGGTCGCCTGCATGGATCTGCTGGCTGGCCTGGGTGAGATCTCCGGCATGAACAAGGACCAGATCAATGGTCTGCTGGACGTAGGTGTGGGTAATTTCTCCATGGCAAGTGTCCGTGGCAAGGCGGGCGAGGGCGTGCATGGCATCGACGGAGTGGTGGTCCAAGGCGGCTTCAACCAAGAGGAGGCCATGACTGGACTCAAAGACACCATCCAGGATGACATGGTGAACACGAAGTCCGCAGCGGGCAGCTATGCCAACGCTCCCCTGACGCTCCAGACCAAGGCGGCGCATTTCTCCGAAGGCTTCCTGAAGGACTTCTTCCGCAATGGCATCACCGTCAACGGCAAGCGTATCGAAGGACCTGGCACGAATGATCACGTGCTCATGGAAAGGGCGCTCGACACTCTGGTCAGCGAGTTCCCGTCCATTGAGGAGGCTGGTCGTGTGACTCGTCCCCTATTCCAGGCGGTCGGAGCCTCGATCACCATGGCTCTGCTCAAGGATCCAGCCACTGCGGAGCCCATGATGAAGGTCAGCATGTCCCAGGGCATGAGGGTGGCTGACCGGCTGGACTTCTCCATCACGTCTGAGGGCGAAGGCTCCTACAACGTCAAGGCTGAGATGGGCCTGCAGAAGGGCTCCCGCACCATGAACGGGGAAAGGGCTGACGGCTTAGGCGTGGTCGTCGAGATCGACATCTCCATCACCGGCGGCAATCAGGGAGAGGTGCCTCCGACCATCGGCGTGGTCGGCATGGACTTCGTGTTCGGCCTGATGCATGGCTAGTTTGCTTCAAGTGGAGGGCGTTCCGCATTTCCATGCTCCTTCCTGATTCACAGGTCAGGAACAACGGTCGGCATGCTGCCAAAGCAGTAGTCATGGCTGCAGGAGGTGCTTGCTCGTCCAGGACTGAGGCCTTACGGATAAGCGTGAAAACGCTTTTGCTTCTTTCTGCTGTGCTGCTTGCTCCTGCCTTCAGCGTGACTGCTGCGGAGCCTGCGGTTTTCCTTGAGCTTCCCAGCCTCTATGTCATCGGCGGTCACTCCGATGGCAAGTGGCTGGACACCCAAAAGGCTGGGAGGGCCGTGAAGCCCGGCACTCCGTTTCGTATCTTCAATCTGAACGGTGAAGGCGGGAAGCTCACTGCCAAAAAGGCCGCGCCCATGGAGGACGTGTGCCTGGATGTCTGGATGACCGAGGTGGAGCCGGAGACCGAGAAGCAGGGCATCGCCATCTGTGCCAGTTGGAATCCCATGCCAAGGCCCGTGAAGGCATCCTCCAACACGCTCGAAGTCTACGTCAAGGCGGTGAGTGACATCCTCATCAGCCAGGGCATCCGCAGGCCCACCGTGAAGATCCTGCAGCATCTGCGCACGGATCTGGATGGCGATGGCAATGAGGAGGTGCTGCTCTCCGCCACGCACTACAAGACCAGCGAGGGGCTCGGCGACATCCCCACCTCGGCAAGCGCGGGCAACTACTCCTTCGTCGCGCTGCGTCGTGTCATCGATGGCAAGGTCTCGACCCAGATCCTTGATGGTGAATTTTACGAAACGTCGAAGGAGTTCAACGCGCCGAACATGCATGAGGTGAGCGCCATCCTGGACCTGGATGGCGATGGCAAGATGGAGGTCATCCTGAGCTCCGAATACTACGAAGGCGGCGCCACCACCGTCTGGCAGTTCGGCCCCAAGGAAGCTGCGAAGGTGCTCGAAATCGCCTGTGGTGTGTAAATTTTGTTAGGTGCGACCTGGCTCAGCACGACCATGAAAGCCGCGTATCGTCAGGCGAACCAGCACACCTTGATGTGGCTGACGGTTGTTCTTTTTGGCATGGCAGGACAGTTTCCCGTGATGTGGCTCATGTTCAGTCTTGGATGGGAAAAGAAGATGCAGGCCTGGGTGCTCGTGCCTGTTGCTGTGCCGTTTTGCCTCTCGATCATTTTTGGCCGGCGGCGTTTCGCACGGTTGAATCGCAAAAGGCTCCTGGGCGTGTCGGCGACCTTGGACTCTCTGGGCTTCCTAGTTTCCCTGGAGCCCAAACCGGAGACCAAGGCCTCCTTCTGGCAGTCCATGGAAAAGGTGATGACCTACATGGAGATGGATCGCGGCTCCGAGGCTTTGCAGTGGCTGGCGCTTCGCGGTGAGGAAGGCGGCCGCATGGCTGCATGGGAATACCAGTACACCACTGGCGGCGGCAGATCACACCAAGTTCATCAATTCACCGGTCTCGCCTGGCCTGCCACGCATCCGGATCTGCCGGAAGGGCTCGGGCAGATGAATGGTGTCCACTTGCGAAAAACGGGCTGGCTGCAGCGCCGCGCGTGGCGGCAGCAGGAGGTCACCGTGCCGGGCATGGAAGTCTTCCAGAAGACCTGGGCGATCTACGGCAGTGCAGCCACGGCCACCCGTGTGCTGACGCCGGAGGTGCTGGCGGCGCTGGAGCGCTCCCCGAAGGATGAATCCTGGTTTTTTGGTGATGGCTGGGTCTCCTGCCGCTTCCGCAGCAACCTGGATGGAAGGAACCTGAAGCGCTTCTGGGACCACGCGCATGAGGTGCTGAGGCGGTTGCGATGAGAGCACGTGTTTCCTTCTTGCCGTGACGAAAGCCACGCACTAGTTGGCGCATGATCTCGCTGAATGTCATCGCCACGCTGCGGACCTGCTACACGGACAAGTTCGGTGTACCACGGCAGTCCGGACTCGCGCCGGACGCGTGGGGCATCATCGAGTTCGAGCCGGCGTATCGTCGTGTGGAAGCCGTGCGCGGCATCGAGGCCTTCAGCCATCTGTGGTTGATCACGCAGTTTCATCTGGTGAAGGAAGAGCCGACGTCTCTCACCGTTCGCCCTCCGCGACTTGGCGGCAATGAACGGCGTGGTGTCTTCGCCACGCGCTCTCCCTTCCGGCCCAACAGGCTAACCTTAAGCGTGGTAAAACTGGACCGCGTGGAGTTGGAAGGCGAGATGGCGCCGCGCTTGTTTGTTTCGGGCGTGGATCTCGTGGATGGGACGCCGGTGTTCGACATCAAACCCTACGTGCGCTATGCGGACTCGATTCCGGACGCGCGCAGCGGCTTTGCGGATGCCGTGCCTGCCAGGGTGCCCGTCATCTGGGAGTGCGAAAGCCGCGTGCCTGATGAGGTGCGGGTCATCATTGATCAATCCCTGGCCCTGCAACCGCAGCCTGCCTATCACGAAGATGGCAACCGGGAGTATGCCACGGAGATTTCAGGCTGGCGGGTGCGCTGGGCTTCCACAGAGGCAGGGATGGTGGTGAAGGCATGTGACCAGCACAACCCGTGAGTGAGAAGGGTGTGCGCCAGCGTTCTCCTCCGCGCATGTCATCTGCCATCACATTTCGACGCTGCCTCTTCCTGTGTTTTCTCGCGCTAGGCGCCAGCGGTGCCATGGCGGCGGATCCGCCCATGCAGCACATCAAGTTTCCCGATCCGCGCATCACAGTGAGTGGCCTTGGCTGGTGGAAGGAGCAGCCGAAGTTGCAGCGCCTCCCCGACCGCCTGAAAGCGGAGATGCCGCCGAAAGTCTGGAAGCTCGCGCAAGCACCTGCCGGCGTGCGGCTGCGCTTTCGCACAGACACGATCAACCTCGGCATCTCCGCGACTACAGGCACCTACAAGCTCGCACCTTCACCGCCCATCGCCTTGATTGGCATGGACGTGTATTCGGATGGCCGCTATCTCGGCAGTGCTCTGCCGGATGACAAGATGGTGCTGGAGAAGAAGTTCGCGCTCGGTGCGGAGAAGGCGATGCATGACGTCGAGATCTATCTGCCCATCGGCGCGCCGACGGTCGTGAAGGAGATCACCCTGGATGAAGGGGCAAAGCTGGAAGGCGGGGCCTCCTACTCCCATGAGAAGCCCATCGTCTACTATGGCTCCAGCATCACCCAGGGCGCGCAGTCATCGAACCCAGGCGTGGCCTTTCCATGCTTCGTCGGGCGCTGGCTGAATATGGATTTTGTGAACCTCGGCTTCTCCGGCAATGGTCTTGGCGAACCTGCTCTCGCCAGAGCCGTGGCCGAGATTCCGGCGGCCGTGTATGTCGTCGACTACTGGGCGAATCCGCCGCCGGAAGTGTATGAAAAGACCTTCCCCGAGTTTATCGCCATCATCCGCGCGAAGCATCCTGACACACCCATTGTGGTCACTGGACCTTACTACAATCCTTCCGAAGCCTTCGGCAGCCGCATGGGTCACTATCAGCTGGAGAAGAGGAAGCTCATCCCTCGGCTTGTGGAAGAGAAGCAGAAGGCCGGTGACAAGAACATCCACTATGTCGATGGTTTCGCCCTTATCTCGCCGGATCAAGCGGATGCTCTTTCCGATGCGCGCCACCCGAACAGCTACGGCATGTTCCTCTATGCACGCGGGCTTGAGCCTGTACTGCGCAAGGTCCTCAAGCTTCCAGCAACTCCGTCTCGGTAGTGCATCGTCATGACGGCATCCATGACTACCACAGAGGGCACAGAGGAACACAGAGTCTCTGATTCCAAGCTCTCTGTGCTCCTCCGTGTCCTCTGTGGTAAAAGGTGTTTGGATTCGTTCGGTTGAGTCACCACATGAAAAACAAGTTCCCCATCCTCATCAGCATGTCAGTGGTTTGTGCTGCTCTGGCGGCGGATGTGGTGCTGACACCGCATCCGAAGGCCGTGAAGAACATTCATCCGCAGGGTGAGGTGGATCGCCCGGAAATGGTGAAGTTCATTGTGGCGGATCCTGCATCACTGCCCGGCATTGTGGTGGATGAAACGGCGGCGGAGCTGGTGGGTGAGTGGCAGTACTCCACCCACACGCCTCCGTATGTCGGCCTGGGTTACCTGCATGACATGAAGGCAGGGAAGGGGAGCAAGTCAGTGACCTTCACACCGACCTTGCCGAAGGCAGGATGGTATGAGGTGCGGCTGGCGCATTGCTACAACGTGCGCCGCTCCACAAGTGCGCCGGTGACCATCCATCACGCGGAGGGCGATGTTACGCTGCGGATCAATCAACAGGAGGAACCTGCGCATGAGCGGTTGTTTCGATCACTCGGCAAATTCAGGTTTGAAGCCGGTCGCGCGGGCTGGGTGCGTGTGTCGAGCGAAGGCACGGAGCCTAACAAGGTCGTCATTGCGGATGCCGTGCAGTTTCTGCCCAGTACCCCTCCAGGAGGCTGAGGCTCGTTGCATCGAGAAAAGCGATGCGAGATGATCAGAGCACGCTCTTTTGCTTTGCTCATGATTGATTCAGCTCTCCCCATCCGTGCCGCCACGGAGACCGCCATCGCCCACGGCATCACGCCTGATCGCTGCGACGTCCTGCAAAACAGTAGCACGCTCGTCGTGCGGCTGACAGAGACTCTGGTGGCCCGCGTGGTGCAGGATCGCGATGGCCCCAGGCAGGGCACGGAATGGTTCGCACGCGAGAATGCCATCGCTCATCATCTCACGATGAATGGCGCACCGACCATCCCGCTGCACCCGGATCTGCCTCCAGGCCCGCATGAGCATCTCGGCTATCCGATGAACTTCTGGGAATTTGTGACCCAGATCGATGCTGAACCGGAACCGCGCGAGGTCGGTCGCACATTGCGCCACTGCCATGAGATCATGAGCCGCTTTGCAGAGCCACTGCCGAAACTGGCGATCCTCACGGAGAGCATCGCCATCCTTGATGAGCGAGAGCTCTTTCCTTCGGCTACTCAGCAGATGCTGCGTGATCATCTCACGAAGTCCATTGAGGTGCTGAGCGCCTACCCGCATCAGCCTCTGCATGGTGATGCGCACATGGGCAACCTCATCAACACCACACGCGGCCTTCTATGGACAGACTGGGAGGACACCTTTGCGGGCCCGGTCGAGTGGGACGTGGCCTCCATCATCTGGAACGCGAAGCTCCTTGATGAAGACAAGGCCACGGTGGATGCCATCCTCGATGGCTACGGTCCCGTGGACGAACAAGCTTTGCATCAAAGCCTCATCGGTCGCGCCGCGGTGATGACTGCCTGGTATCCCATCCTCTATCCGAATCCCAATGAGGAGCGCCAGCGTCGACTGCGCAGTCGTATCGAGTGGCTGGAAGCTCAGTAGCCTACTTCAGGGGCACCAGTTTCGGATCATAGGTCGCGCCTTTGGACACCTGGATCAGCGTCATGCGCACCTTCGTGGGGAAGAACTTTTCGGGGTCAGGACGTTTGTGCGCGTGCAGGTTGTGATCGTCCTTGAGCACCAGGTGCATCTCCTTGATACCCTCGTTCCAAAGGATGTCGTTGTTCTGCCAGAAGGTGGTCATGGAGAGATCTTTGTCGATCACACCTGTCTTTGAATACGCACCTGTGCCGATGCAGCCGTAACCGTGGTTCTGACCTTTGTAAGGGATGTAGCAGACGCTCCAGGAGGTGGGCTGGTCACCGGCGGGTTTCTCCAGTACCTCGAGATGTAAGTGCACGGTGCCGTTACGGTAGTCCACGGGTGAGGTCCAGTCCTTCGGACGTTCAGGGTTCAAACGGTCGCTTTTCACGTAGTAGTGCGACTGGCTCGGTTTCGAGTTCAGCGCATCCTCTTGTGTGAAGGTGAAGGTCACATCAAAGAGCACAAACTGCTCCGCATGGCTGATGACCGGGCTGAGCAGGATGAAAAGAAGTGAACCAAGAGTGCGGCGGATAGACATGGTCGGTGGGTTGGGGATGGTTGATCTTTGAGAACGCGACACGTTGGGAGATGCGCCTCCCGGATCAAGCGCTGATTGAAAGCTGCTGCGGTGGACGTCTGTTGTCTTCGCATGATCCGCCTGCTCTCCTCATTCCTTCTCTTTCTGGCAGCCTCGGCAAGCGCCAAGGATCAAGCACCGCTGTTTCGTGACTTCGTCGGCGTGTGCGGGCATACGGTCACTTTCAAGCCGGAGCTCTATGCGCCCGTTTGCACCTGGGTGCGTGACTATCACCCCGTGCCATGGGACCTGGAGAAGGACACGAGTGCGCTGCCCGACTGGCCCTTCGCGAAGAACAAGGTCTCATGGGAGAAGGTCTATGGTTCCTGGAAGGATTCGGGCCTTCACATCAACGTCTGTCTGATGATCGATGAGATGAAGGACAGATGGAAGAACCCGAGCAAGGATGCCGAGGCTTATGCGGCTGGCTTTGCCAAGGAGTTCGGACCCGGCGGCAAGTGGCCGTTTGTCGAGAGCATCGAGATCGGCAATGAGCCGGGGCTTTACACCGATGAAGCTTATCTCGAGGTGTTTGATGCCATGGCGAAAGGCATCCGCGCCGCGAATCCCAAGGTCAAGATCGTCACCAGCAATGTTGAGGCCGGGAAGAGCGATCGTTATTGGAAATCAGCACCGATGTTCAAGGATCGCGCGGCCTTGTATGATGTGCTGCAGATCCATCGGTATGCCATCGCCGAGCAGTGGCCGGTGTGGAAGCGCACCTACCCGGAGAATCCGAAGGTGCCGTATCTTAGCAGCATCCAGGACCTGCTGAACTGGCGCGACCAGAATGCGCCTGACAAGAAGGTGTGGGTCACCGAGTTCGGCTGGGACGCGAGCTCGAAGACACCCGATCCCAAGGGCGAATGGGCCAAGTGGACCGACAGCACGGATGAGGAGCAGGCGCGCTACCTGGTGCGTTCCTTCTTCATCTTCTCCGCCATGAACATCGAGAAAGCCTTCGTCTATTTCTTCAATGACAAGGACGAGCCGAAGCTGCACGCGGCTTCAGGATTGACGCGGAACTATGAGCCGAAGCCCGCCTACCATGCCGTGGCGTGGATGCTGAAGACTTTGCGAGACTATCGCTTCCATCGTGTGGTCAAGGCATCTCTCGACGAGGGCTACATCTACGAGTTCACACCCGAGAAGGAAGGCGAGCCTGTCATCTGGGCCACCTGGCATGCGACGAAGGAGGATGTGGATATTTCGTCGGCAGATTTAGGGAAGACCTTTCTGAAGGCTGAGCTTATGCCGTTGAGTGCTGGGGCTGTTGAAAACAAAGACGCTTCTCAGATCAAAGTGTGCGGGCAGCGTCCGATCTTGATCTGGTGGAAGTGAGTTGAAGTCGCGGAGCGTCCTGCGCTAGTAGACTCGCAGGCGCAGGAAGGCTCTGGCGGGTCCTGGCAGGATGGGCTGCGTGACGGTCGTGGGAGTGCCGATGGCACCTGGATAAGTGATCACATGAGTCCAGTTCATGAGATCCGTGGATGTCTCGGTAATATAAGTTAGGTCAGTCCGCGTGCGCTGGAAGCTGAAGAGAAGGTCGGTGCTGCTTTGGGTGGCTGTGGTGACGGGTAGATCCACGGAAGGCCGTGCGCCGGCGGCGAAGAGGATGCCGCGGGCGATGGCGTAGACGGTGCCGTCCGGGCCGATGACGGTGGGCGTGTAGGGTTGCAGTCCGACGCTGGCCACCTGCAAGCTGGTGTGGCTGCCGGTGACGAGATCCCAGCGGTAGATGTGGCCGTCCTCGTTGTTGACATAGATGGCCTTGCCTGGGACATCGACGGCGGTGCTGTTGACGCACCACTCGTCATTGTCACCCATCGGGCTCACCAGGGTCATGACCTCCTTCATGTCGGTCTCACCGGTGAGCGGATTGATCTGCGAGACGTTGGGATCCAGGATGGCGATCTTGTTCAAGCCGCCGACGAAGTAGTAGCTGTTGTATTTGGTGAAGAGCAGGTAGGTCGAGCCTGCGGTGGAGGTGTAACCCGGCACAATGCTTGATGGAACGACCGCTGCCGTGGTGTCCCAGCCAAAGCCGCCAACCAATTTTGTGGTCTGAAGATCCGCGGAGTAGTGGAGCAGACGGCCACGGCTGTAGCTGTCATTGTTCACGCCGAGATAGACATCGCCATCCGGGCCGACGGTGGGCGATGAGGTGGCGATGCCGAGCACTCCGAAGAGCTGGGCCGTGGATGTCAACGGCGAGAGCGTGGCTGCGTTGAAGCGCACCATCTTGCCTTCGGTATTGGCGCCATAGTCACCGCCGTTGTTAAAGACCACGTAGAGCTTCGTTTCATCCAGACTGAGCGCAGGAGCAGAATTCAGCGCTGTCTGAACGCAGCCGGCGACAGTGTTCGCGACAGCGTAGCTGCCAGCGCCGCTTGCCGAGATCCGGGCGATGCCGCCGCCTGGAGCGAGCAGCGGTGTGGAGCCGATGACTTGGAAGCCGAAGTAGACGTTGCCCGCCGCATCACTTGTGATGGGCGTGTTGATCTTCACATTGGCATCATAGGTGGCCTTGTTGGCCAGATAGGCAGTTAGGCCGGGGGAGTTGTCGAAGAAGGCCAGCTTGCCGGTCGCCGTGGGAACGATCTGGTCCGCATGATCGCGCCAGTTCAGTGTGCCGCCGGCGGCGGGGACATAGACGCGGTAGGTGTTCGGCGCCTTCTTCACCAGCATGGGAGAGAAGTTAGGCCGCCAGATGGAGCTCGGCGCGATGTAGTCCGTGGCCATGGTCCAGAGCAGGCTGCCGTCAAAGCCGCGACGTCCCTGGACCACGAAGTTGTTTCCAGTGCCGGTGGTAACGGGGACGATGATGGTGTTCCCGGCGGTGATCGTGGGCGTGCCGTAGTGGGTGTAGGCGCCGGGGTTCAGGTCCACGGCTGTCTGCCAGAGGAGTTGGGTCAGCGGTCGTCCCCGGACCATGGAGATGGCCGTGTGCTGCGCATTGCCGCCAAACATGGCCCAGTCAGAGGATAGGGCGGAGGCCGTGAGGCCCATGACCAGCATGGCGGTCATGGAGAATCGGGGGGACAGGATCATGGGGTGCGGGTGATTGTGCCACAGACACCCGTTGCGCTACCAGTGCTTTCAGAGACTAACAAACCTGTTACCGGCTTCGGATTGCATTTTGGGAGAGTTGGCAGATGCTTGGGGGAAATCCCGTCACTTTTATGAAAAAGGAACACCCCGGACCTCGAGTGACGATGCTGTTTCAGACGATGCTCTTCAAGTTCCTCGGGGCGCTCGTTCTGGCGGTCATCATCTGGCTGACGCAGGACTTCGTGGCCTCCTTTGCTGCGACGGAGATGGTCACGCAGGCGACCCTGCGTACCACGGAGGAAAAGGATGATGCCCGCGTGCTGCGCACCTTCCAGACGGCGAAGAGCACGCTACGCCTTTCGGTCGAGGTGGCGACGGAGCAAGATCCCCAGCAGAGCACGCGGGATGCGGTGCTCACGATCAAAGCCCCGAGCAGCAAGGAGGCTCTGGCCCAGCGTGAGGAGATGGTTCAGACCATGGTTATGGAGTTCAAGCGCGAAGGCCCCGGCGAGATCTTTGATGTCAGCAGCGCTCCGGCGGCGTGGCCCGTGCCGAATGCGACGATGGCCACGATCAAGCGGGTGCAGGGCATGGTGGCCGGGCTGATCCTGCTGGCCGGGTTGGCCCTCCTGCTCATGCAGTGGAAGAGCTCGCGGCTGCCTATCGGTGCCTTGCTTGGCATCCTGGCAACCGCTTTGACGATGCTGCTCTACATGACAGAAGGTGAGGGCATCGGCATCAAGGCCGCGTTGTTGGTCATCGCTCCACCGCTGGCCTTCCTGGCGCTCATTATCTATGTGACCCGGCGCGTGAAGAGGGCGGCGGGCTGGCAGACGGGCAAGGCGCGCGTCGTCAGGTCTGAGGTGGATGTCGAGCGCCACCGCTTCGAAGGCGACACCACCCAGGTGCGGAACAAACCGCTGGTGCACTATGAATTCAAAGTTGGTTCGGAGAAGATCCGTGGCGAGCGCATCAGCATTGGCATGGCTCCCGCGGACAATGTGGACCAGGTGCTGAAGAGGTATCCGGTGGGTGCGGAGGTGCCGGTGTATTATGATCCCGCCAATCCGAAGGAATGTGTGCTGGAGCGCGATCCGCCCGTGGGCCTGGGTTGTCTCTGGTCGGGCACGGCCGTTTTGCTGCTGCTGTATGGCCTGGGCATGGCGTGGTTCATGAGTGACAAGCCGATGAGCGCCTTTCTGCACTCGCTCTTCCCGCAGGCGAGTCATCCTGGAGTGGCTCTGGTGTTTGGATCGCTCGGCTTGCTATCTCTCGCGGCCGGGATCTATCTGGCGCTGAATCCGAAGACGACTGTGGCCTGGCTGCGCGCACCGGGGCGCATCGTTTCGAGCAAGGTGGAGGCCTATTCCGAAGCCGCTTCCTCCTCAAACAGCTCGCTGCGGCACTTCTACAAACCCGTGGTTGAGTTCAGCTATGAAGTGGAAGGGCGGACCTATCACAACAACCTCGGCTCCAGCACGGGTTTCACGGTTTCCGTTTCTGCGGGAGAGGGCTATGCGGAAGGGGTGGTGGCGAAGTATCCCCCGGGCATGGAGGTGGATGTCTTCTACCATCCGGAGAACCCGACCTCGGCATCCCTCACGGAGCGCCCGGCGATGACGCTCAATGGCCGACGTTCGCTCATCATGAGCGTGATCTTCATCGCAATCGCGGTCTATGCAGCGCTGAACTAGGGACTTCAGGCGGCAGCGAAAATGGCCTCCGTCATGCGCAGGGCATGAGCGTTTGGCTTCACCTCATGCACGCGAAACACACGGGCACCCAGCTCGCGCATGTGGGAGGTGAGGGCCACGGTGGGCCACTCGCGGGGTTCGAGGCCGTCCTCCTCCAGCAGGCGGGCGATCATGCTCTTGCGTGACACGCCGACGAGCAGCGGGCGGCCAGCCTCGGCGAGGCGGGGCAGGGCACGCATGAGGGAGACATTGTGCTCCAGGGTCTTGCCAAAGCCAAAACCAGGATCGAGCACGATGCGCTGCGGATCAATGCCGATGCTCTCCAGCGTGTGAAGACGCTCGGCGAAGTGGGCCGACACATCCGCGACCACATCCACATACTCGGGCTTCTGCTGCATGGTGCGCGGGGTGCCGGTCATGTGCATGACCACCAGCCCGGCATCGGTTTCCGAGGCCACATGAGACATGATGGGATCTCCCCGGAGACCGGTGACGTCATTGATGATGTCCGCGCCTGCCTCCAGCGCTGCCCGGGCCACGGCGCCCTTCATGGTGTCGATGGAGATGAGCGTCTTCGTCACGGAGCGGAGCGTGCGAATCACCGGGAGCACGCGGCGGAGTTCTTCGGCCTCCTCCACGGGTTCTGCCCCTGGGCGGGTGGATTCACCGCCGATGTCCAGGATGTCGGCTCCCTCCTCCACCAGACGGAGGGCGTGCTCCACGGCGCGGCCGGTGTCTAAAAACTTGCCTCCGTCCGAGAAGGAGTCGGGCGTCACATTGACGATGCCCATGATCATCCCGCGCTGGGAGAGGTCATGGTCGGTGCCTCGGATACGCCAAAGGTGGTTCATGGCCTCTATCCCAGCCGAGGGCAGCGAAGATGTAAAGCGCGGGACGAAACAGCCCGAAATGGCAAAAAGCTTAAATTGTATTAAATTTATGGTTTTGTTTCTTGATTATGGACTCGATAAAAATAGAATCTGCGATATTTATTATAAATTCTATATTAATTTGTCGTTCTTCCGCCTACTCGCCCGTTTCCGCCTGCAGATGCTTCTCCCGATGTACTGACTCTCCCGCATGTTCCGTTTGCTCCGCCTCTGGTTCCTGTTGATGACCGCTCTCGCGGCTTGTGTGGAAGTCCATGCCCAGAGCACGGCCCTCCTTGAATGGCAGTTTGGGAGTGGTGCCACTTTCGGCATGACGCCGACAACCCGGCACAACAACATCGTGCCCGGAGACCCACTTTTCTTCGCCGGGAACCAGATGACCACGGTGCCGAGATATAACACCAGCGGCAACAGCACCCAGTTCGTCGAATACAACAACTGGCCGACCACGGAAACCAGTGGCTGGGCCAGTGCAGCAAGAACCAGCCTGAACCCGACGCTTTCCGGACCGACGGTGTGGACACGCTTCAGCCTGGGGCCAAACAGCCAGTTCACGCTCAGTGCGCTGGCAGCTCAGTTCACCTATCAGCGTCCGTCCAGCACATCGCCAAGCAGTGTGCGCGCCTGTCTTTCTTGGTATGATGGCTCTGCCTACAGGCGCCGTTATTCGCCTGTGGTGACCATCAATGCTGCTGCCAGCACTACTACCTGGGCGAGTGCGGTCAATGTGACCATCGGTGGTTCAGGTTCCTCGGGTGACGCGCTGCCTGTCACCACTGCCATGAGCGGGAAAACCTATCTGCTCGAGCTTCAGTTCTTTGGCGGATCAAGCGCCAGCAACAAGATCAACATCGACAACGTGAAGCTGCTCGCGGATTCCGCAGTGACCGGATCCGTCGGCTGGTTCACACCTGCCACACTGCCTGGAGCACAGGTCAGTCGCCCCTACTTTGTGCGTCTGCAGGCCGGGAGTGGAAATGTGGCCTCCTACACCTACTCGGTCACCTCAGGCTCGATCCCCGCTGGTCTCAGCCTGAGCAGTGGCAACATCCTCGGCACACCCACGGCTTCTGCGGGCACTTACAATTTTACCATTCGTGCTTCAACAGGGTCGACCACGGCAGACCGTGCCTTCAGCCTCACCATTGCGGCAACGCCTGCCTCCCCCACAGGTTCAAATCTGGCCTATTTTACTTTTGACAGCGATACGACGGCGGATGGTGTGCAAGGGCCTAACACCATGTCTTCCACGCTTAGCGAGGTGACCTGGGGCTTTGACACGAGAAACAGCGTTTTGAAGACCAGCCTCTATGCGGAAGGCACAGCGGCGGCCAGCGGCACGCCGATCACGCTGGACCGTGGCAGCTCGGGTGAGATGCGTGGCTTCGGTGGTTGGGAAGTCGGCAGCAACTACACCTCCACACGCAACAGCCTGCTGCATGTGACGGATCCGGCCAGCAACTCCGCGAACTGGAAGTTTGCCGTGACACCGAGCACGAACACAGGCTCCATTCCGCCGACCTCCTATGTGACCACGGGCGACCCGAATGTGCTGCAGTTCTCCACCACCTTCCGTGCCACTGCCGCTGGCAACCTGCGTGCCTTCAAGGCCGACATGCTGCGCTGGATGAAGGATGACATGGCCAGTGACGGCACGCTGGGCCCGCGCTATGCGCGCCTTTACGCCTACTACACGAACAACAGCGGTGTGGTGCAGCGCTGGACCGGCAGCACCGTGGAGATCAATTCGATCTACTATCAGGCCATGCAGACCGCGAACCAGCCACAGTTTCGCACCCTGTGGTGGGACCTGAGCACACTAGACACGGCGGTGAACGCCACCACGGCGAAGTACACGAACCGTGAAGTGTCGTTCGAGATCTACTTCTACTATGATCACGGTTATGATGGCTACCAGACGCCGGTGGTGCTGCTGGATGATGTGGGCCTAACAGGCGATTTCACCGCGCCCACGCTCTCCATTGGCAACCTCGTGTGGGATGACCTGGACAATGATGGTGTCAAGGATGCTGGAGAAGGCGGCCTGGCAGGTGCGCAGGTGGAGTTGTACTCTCCTGGCGCGGACAATGCCATCGGCGGCAGCGGGGGCAATGCTGACACGAAAATCGGCAGCACCCTGACGACCACCGCCACGGGTGCCTACAGCTTCACCAGCCTCGATCCTGGCAACTACTTCGTGAAGGTGACGCCTCCTGCCACGCACTTCCTCACAGGCGGGACACCGGCGGCCACGGACAACCGTGTGGACAACGACAACAACGGCCTGCAGCCCGGCGGGCGCGGCACACCGCTCTACAGCCCCATCATCAGTCTGGCTGTGGATGCGGAGCCAACCAATGATGGTGACGCGGACAATGACACGGACTTCAGTGTGGATTTCGGCATCTTCCGCGGCCTGGGCGTGGGGAACTTGATTTACATCGACAGCAACGACTCCGGTCATTTTGATGGAGGTGATGCCGGCGTGGGTGGCGTGACGGTGCAGCTTTTCAATTCGGCGAACACGCTGATCGCCAACACGACGACCACCAGCAGCTCAAGTCTGGCCGGCTTTGAGGTCCGCGAGGTGAAAAGCTCCTCCGAGGTGCGCACCTATGCGCAGGCCACCGCGACCTTGGGCGGTGTCAATCAAACCAACTTTTGGATAGGCTCTGCCAGCAAGATCAACTATTTGAATCCCGCAGGCACCGACGGGCGGTTCACCACCGGGAACTCCGCCTTCCCTGATGGTGTGGCGGCGAACTATGCCGTGCGTGCTGCTGGCACAGTGACAATTCCCACCACGGGAACCTACAGCTTCGGCATGACGCTGGACGGCGGTGCTCGTCTGCGGGTGAACAATCAGGACGTCATTGTGGATGAGTCGGCTCTTCACAGCTCGGCGGACCGTTTTGGCCAGATCACCCTCAGTGCTGGCACCTATCCGATTGAGATGGTTTACTGGGGAGTCTCCGGTGGTGCGGTGGAGCTGTATGCGCGCTCCGGTTCCTTCTCCGTCTGGAGCACCAATTTCAAGCTGGTGGGCGATACCGCGAACGGCGGTCTGACCATGTCCTACACAGATGCAGCTTCGGGTGGCCGCTATCTGTTTGAGGGCATCTCCCCAGGCAGCTATCATGTGAAGATCCCATCCAGTGAGTTTTTGTCTGGCAAGCCACTCTACGGCTACAAGTCAGTCATGAACGGCACGCCTGCACACTCGGCGATCGATGACAATGGAGTGGCAAGCGGCGCGGACAATGGCATCGACACACCGACTCCTGAGGCCAGCGGCGTGCGCACCAGCACCTTCCAACTGGCGATCGGCTCGGAGCCGGTGAACAGCGGCGGCGAGACCGGTGCCTCCGCCACGAGTGATGATGCCACAGATGCTGACGTGGATCTCACCGTGGACCTGGGCTTCCACACAGAGCAGGAAGGTTGCTTCTACGTGCGTCTCATCGATACGGACCGCGATGGCATCCCGCAGATCCAAAGGATCAATGGATCGACTGAAAGCACGAATTTGATCTTCGGCGGCAACATCGCCAACGTCGACCGCGCCCAGTTCGGCTATGACACGCATGCTCAGCGGCTCGACATGCAATACATCTTCAATCAGTTGTCCGGGAAGAAGGTGGAGGGCTTCTACCTCGTGCTCACAGACGGTCCCACGCCGCCCGGCGACAACAGTTCCGGCATCATGTATGTGGACGTTTATGACCGGTTGTCTCCGAAAGTCACCGTCATGAAGTATCAGGGGCCGGATGGCGGCCAGACCAGCTACTTCACGCCCGGCCAGCTTCTGGAAAGCAGCATCGCCAATCCGAACTTCTGCGCCATCAATGTCACTGAGTCGGGTAACACGCTCACGGTCAGCATCAGTGCCAACATGAGCAGCGTGAACAATGGCAACTTGTGGACGAGCTACGGCATCGATCCCGCGAGCTGGAGCGGCATGCGCATCGGCGGCAACATGGGCCTCTGGAGCCACTTTTATGACCTGGCTGGCGCTCCGACCTATAACAGAGAGGGCAAGCTCACCTCCTGGCCGCGCAACACGCCGGACAGTTCCTGGTGGAACTACATCGCGACTTACAGCTCGGAATCGATCTCCACGGAGAGCCCCTGCGGCACCAGTATGACCATCGGCAACATGATCTTCATGGATGCCAACAACGATGGAAACTTCGATGCCGGAGAAGGCGTGGACAATGTTCTCGTCTATCTCTTCACCGAAGGCAAAAATCCACTCATGGACACGCCCGCTTCCGCGGTGCTTTCGTCCAGCGGCGGCCAGTATGCTTTCACGGGTCACAGCGCTGGTCGTTACTTCGTTCACGTGCCGCCGTCAGAGTTCCAGGCTGGCGGGCCCCTGGCGGGCAAGGTCTCAAACGCAGGAGCGGGTGGTGACGGTGTGGCAGATGATCAACTGGATGAGAATGGCATCGATGCCGTTTTCCCCGCCGTGACTGGCATCAGCACAGGCACCATCGCACTTTCTGATAATAGCGAGCCTGTGGATGGAGGCGTGGAGCTGGGCGCCAACAAGACCACTGATAACACGGATGACAATGATGGTGATCTCACCGTGGATCTTGGCTTCCGCTCCACCGCCAGCATCACTCTAAGCGGCGTGGTGTGGAATGACGCCGATAACAATGGCCAGTTTTCCACGGGAAATCTGCTGGGCCTCGGAGATGAAGATCCTCTCTCCGCGCTTGTGGTGGATCTTTACAGCCCTGGTGCCGATGCAGCCATCGGCGGATCGGGCATCAACGCTGACACGTTCGTCGCCAGCACCGCGACCAACTCCTCGGGCGTCTACAGCTTTGGCATCAGCGCGCCTGGAAAATACTATGTGAGGCTGACACCAAGCGCAGCCTTCCCCACGACCTGCACGAGTGTGGTCACGGCGGACAATGGGGTGGCCCGTGACAACAACGGCTCACAGCCCGGCGGTGAGTTCACCGCCATCTATAGCCCTGTCATCACCCTTCTGGAGAACACCGAACCCGGATCTTCGGGATCAACCAATCTGGAGAACACCATCGACTTTGGTTTGCGCTCCGCGCAGAAGCTCAGCGTGGGGAACCTGGTGTATCTCGACAACAACAACAACGGCCGTTATGACGGCACTGACAGCGGTATGGCCGGTGTGCGCATGCAGCTTTTCAACACGTCCAACGTTCTCGTTCAGGAGACGACGACGCAGGCTTCCGCGCAGATCTCTGGCTGGCGTTTGCTGCAGGCCAAGGCTGCGGTCGCGGTTCAGACGCTTGCCACGGCAGATGCGGTGTTGGCGGGGACAAATCGCACCTCTCTCTGGAGCGGCACCACGGATCTGGTCAATTACGTCACCACCACGACCAACAATGGAGTTCAGGATTATGGCCATGAAGGGAATGGCAAGTTGCTGCCGAACGGCAGCATGGAGAACGTCGTCTTGCAGGCGGCAGCCACTGTGAACATCGTTAGTGGAGATACTTATACGTTCATCATGAGTACCAGTGATGGCGGCCGCCTGCGGATCGATGGCAGCCTGCTGATCAAGGATGATGGTGTCCATGCCTCGCGGGATGCTTATGGCAGTCTGGTGCTGGCTCCAGGACCTCACACCATTGAGTTCACGGGTTATGAGAACACGGGCGGCGGCGGCTTCGAAGTGTGGGCGAAGCGTGGCGCGCTGCAGACCTGGGATGAGGGCTTCCGTCTTGTGGGTGACACGGCGAATGGTGGCCTGCAGGTGAGTTATGCAGGCACTACGGCGGACATCGGGCGCTATCGTTTCAACAACGTCAGCCCGGGCTCTTACTATGTGAGAATCCCGGCCACAGAGTTCCTCGCGGGCGGAGCCCTGGAAGGCCGTCTGTCATTTGTGCAGGCCGCACCGCCCACGGATGACCAGAAGGATGACAACAGCACCACGGGCAGCGGTGACAGCGGTGTGGATTCAGCCACGCCATCCACGTCCGGCATCTCCAGTCACATCTTTGCCCTGGCCGCAGGTGGCGAACCCACCGGGACGGCGGAAGGCGGATTCTATGGCACGGACGATGACGCGGCCGACAGCAACGGGGACATGACGATCGACTTTGGATTTGATGGCACCAAGCAGTTTGTGGCGGGTTGCTATCACTTCAACATGAAGGACCTCGACCTGAACGCCAACTTCAGCGCCGTGGAAGAGATCGCTCCAGACCAGGACTGGGACTTCGGCTATAACAATGGCAACAGCGGTGCCTTTTTCTACATAAAGGACTGGGACATGCTCTTTGATTCGGACAAGGAGCGTCTGACCATGGACGTGACGTTTGATCAGCGGAACAGCAAGAAGGTGGACTCCTTCTGGATCTGCGTCTCACCAGGTGATTCCCCCAACTCGGACAACACGGCCATCATCTATGTCAATGGCACCAACCGCAGTGCGCCGAAGCTGACAGTCTACAAGCACACGGCCTCACTGGATGAGAACAGCTGGCAGACCACCGCGAACTGCCTCATTTCCACCGCAGGCACGGGGATCAACGCCACTGACGTGCTGAATCTGGGCGTCACGGAGAGCGGAGCCAATGTGCGTTTCCGTTTCATCCTCAGCACGGCCCGCCTGAACAACGCCAGCAACTGGTCGGTGGTCACCAACAAGGCCGCTTGGGACGGCGCCAAGTTCTTCGGTCGCGCGGGCGTGTGCTTCCATCCCATGGACAACGGTACCTGGACCTATGACAGCGCCGGACGCATCACGGCTCTGGACTCTGGATGGCCTAACCAAGGATGGGTGGATACGGACGAGTCCGGCGCCTATTCCATCCGCACGGAAATCTCTCCGGTGCTCACGGTCGGAGACCTGGTGTGGAATGATGAGAACAACAACGGGACGAAGGATGTCTCGGAGACAGGCATCGACGGGGTTGCTTTTGAGCTCTGGTTCCCTGGCGTCAATGGGACGCGTGAGAATGGCGGGGGCGATGATTCCAAGATCGCGGACGCTGTCAGCTTCAACGGTGGCTTCTACCAGTTCACAGACGTTCTGCCAGGCATGTACTATCTGCGCATTCCGGCTCCGCCTGCGGCTTTCCCGCTGGCTTCCGGTGTGCTGACGGCCTTGGACAACAGCGTCAATAACGACAGCAACGGTTCACAGACAGGAGGGCAGGGGACGCAGATCGTCTCGCCTCTCTTTACCCTCACCAAGGGCGAGGAGCCTACCGGAAATGGATCGAATGAGGACACTCTTGACTTCGGTTTGCGCATCATCCCGATCAATGACTTCGGTGACTGGAACGGCAGCGGTGCTCTCTCCACAAGCACAAGCAGCACGGCGAACAGCAACCTGCGCATCGGTGCCTCGGTGGATGTTGAGACGAACGTCGTGGCGAATGCCGCGGCCACGACGGATGACACCACCAGCACCGGCAGTTCAGATGACGAAGATGGCGTGAACATGCCGGCCAGCATCCAGCAGGCCACCAGCACCACCCTCCCTGTCACGGTCTACAACAACACGGGCTCTGCAGCCTACCTGCATGCGTGGATTGACTTCGATAATGACGGCGCTTTCAACAACTCTCTGGTGACCTCCGGCGGCGAGCGCTTGGAAGCTGTCCGTTCCATAGCCACAGGAACGTCTGAGACCACGCAGAATATTACCTTCACGGTACCGGCCACCGCCAGTCTTGGAACGCAGCGCGGGGTGCGCTTCCGCCTAACAAATTCCAATGGAACTGGCCCCACGGGAGCTTCAGGGATTGGTGAGGTCGAGGACTATGTCGTCACCATCGCCTGTCCCACGATCACCCTCAGTCCCTCCTCCGTGGCCGCGGCGGTGGTGGGTACAGCCTACAGCCAGACGATCACATCCACGGGTGGTTACGGTGCCATCATCTATTCGGTCAGCAGCGGAGCCCTGCCAGCCTGGGCCACGCTGAATGGCGCGACGGGTGTTATCAGCGGGACTCCAAACAACACGACTAGCGCCAGCTTTGCCATCCGCGCCACGGATGCCAATGGCTGCACTGGCGCACGTGCCTACATACTGACGCCTGCGTGTCCGGCCATCACCATCACTCCTGGCCTGCTTCCCAATGCCACGCTGGGCATGGCGTATTCACAAGCGCTCAGCGCCAGTGGTGCCACGGCGCCTTACACCTGGACGGTCACCAGCGGCACGTTGCCAGCCGGCTTGAGCCTGAGCGGTGACGGCGTGCTCAGTGGCACGGCGACAGCCAGCAATGGCGCTGGCGTGAGTGTCACCTTCCGTGCCCAGGATGTCTTCGGTTGTGCAAACGTGCTGGCCATGACGGTGCGTGTCTGTCCAGTCATCGCCGTGAATCCTGCCAGCCTTGTATCCGGCATGGTGGGGGTGCCCTACTCGCAGACCATCTCAGCGTCAGGGGGTGCGGCAGCTTACACCTATGCGGTGGCCAGCGGAGTGTTGCCCGCGGGTCTGAGCCTGAATACCTCCACGGGTGTCCTCAATGGCACACCTACGACGCCGGAGACTCAGGCCTTCTCCCTCCGTGCCATGGATGCGAACACCTGTGTCGGGACGCGCGCTTACAGCATCACCATCGCACCCAATACTGACTTTGGAGACTTCAATGGCTTTGGCAGCGCCAGCAGCGTGCTCAATGGCAATCTGAAGCTGGGTGCCACCGCACCGGACACAGAGACCACGGGTGCCACGAATGCTGCCGCCAATGGTGACGACACCACGGCCACTGATGATGAGGACGGCGTGACTCATGGCACGCTGCGCGCGGGCCAGAGCGGCACCGTCACAGTGAATGTCACCAATACCAGCGGCGCGGTGGCCTACCTGAATGTGTGGGCGGATTGGGATAGGGACAACAATGCCGACTCGGGCGAGCAGATTGCCACGAATGTGGCCATCGCCAATGGCACGAATGCGGCGAACCAAGTGCTCACCATCACACCTCCGGCCTCCACGGCCACAGGCACTCTGCCACTGCGCGCACGTATCACCAGTGTGACTGGCGCAGGGTTGACCGGCGCTTTCGCCAATGGGGAGGTGGAGGATCATCTCATCACCATCACGGCACCGAACTTGGATTTCGGTGACCACAGCACCTTCCCCCAGGCAACGAGCATCGCGAACGGCAGCCTCAAGCTTGGCTCTCTGGCAGCGGATGCCGAGTCTGCGATGACCGCCAACACCACGGCTAATGCCGATGACACCAACGGCACCGACGATGAGGACGGGGTAACTCAGAGCACGCTGCGCGCAGGCCAGGGCGGTACCATCACGGTGAACATCACCAATAGCAGCGCCACGGCGGCGTATCTAAATGTGTGGACGGACTGGAACAACAACGGCGTGGCCGACGGCGGGGAGCAGATCGCGACGAACACCAACATCGCCGCAGCCACCAGCAACTCGGACCGGGTGCTCAACATCACGCCGCCCACGATCACAGTCACCGGCACCATTCCGCTGCGTGCCCGTCTGACCAACAGCACTTCCCCAGGCTTCAGCAATGCGTTCCCTGGAACCACGCAGGGCGAAGTGGAAGATCATCTCATCACCATCACGGCTCCGGATCGCGACTTCGGTGACTGGGACGGTTCTGGCGCTGCCACGACCACCGCCTTCAGCACGCAGAACGGTAATCTCAGGCTCGGTGACAACTTCGATGCCGAGGCCACGGTCTCGCCGAACGCCACCGCCACGGCCGATGACGCTACCGGCAATGATGAAGACGGCGCCGTCGTGCCGGCTACCATCATGCAGACGATGAGCACCACGATACCGGTGATGGTGTTAAACAACACCGGTTCCAATGCCTTCCTTCATGCCTGGATCGACTTCAACAATGACGGAACCTTTGACAACAATTTAGTCACCAGTGGCGGCGAGCGTTTGGAGTCCGCGCCCACCATAGCTTCGGGCGCTGCCACGACGTTGCAAAATGTCTCCTTCATTGTTCCCGTGACTGCCAGCGTCGGAAACGCGCGGGGTGTGCGCATTCGGCTAACCAACAGCAGCGCGACCACTCCCACCACGGCAGGTGGCATTGGCGAGATCGAAGACTATGTCACCTCCATCGCGGCTGCCACGGACTACGGGGACTATGATGTGCTTGCCGCTGCTTCCAGTGGCATGGTCGCCACGCTCCGCATCGGCGCCGCCACGGATGCTGAGCTTGTCAATCCTGCCAACAACAGCGCAAGCGGGGATGATGCCAGCGGCGCGGATGATGAAGATGGCGTGGCAGTGCCTGCCTCCATCACCGCAGGATCGGTGGGTGCATCCCTCAGCGTCACGGTGACCAACACCAGCGGTGCCCCAGCTTATCTAAGCGCGTGGGTGGATTTTAATCGTAATGGCGTGCTCAGTGACAGCGGCGAGCTCGTGGCCAGCAGCCTCAGCATAGCAAATGGCGTGACCAATGGTGTGCAAACTATCACCTTCAATGTCCCTGTGGCTGCTTCTCTCGGTACAGCGGCTGTGCGCGTTCGCCTCAGTTCCGTCAACGGCGCCTCCTCGGTGGGTGCCGCGGGTAATGGCGAGGTCGAGGATTATACTCTCAGCATCGTTGCCCCGGTCACGGACTACGGTGATGACAACGACTTCGCGGACGCCTTCTCCACGG
>JAZKCU010000034.1:0-17015 GCA_040387935.1 Verrucomicrobiota bacterium
ACCCGCCCACAGCGGTGCCGCGCCTGAGCGCTCATCACCGCACTCCACGACGCTACCGCGACTCCCACGTTGAGGAACTCCACGAAGCCCTACGGGCTTCCGCATCACAGCGAAGGGTTGGCGAGCCTGGGCGAGCCTACCCTGGTAACGCCGAACCACCCACCGTCCCCCTCAAGCCCGAACCCCAACGTGGGTTCCGCACCGGCTTCGCGCGCCTAACCATCGATCCTCCAAAAGACTCCATTCATCTCACCTGGAGTCAGTCGGGGGCGCGCCAGGACCTCCATCCCCCACCCGCGCACAGCGGTGCCGCGCCTGAGCGCTCATCACCGCACTCCACGACGCTACCGCGACTCCCACGTTGAGGAACTCCACGAAGCCCTACGGGCTTCCGCATCACAGCGAAGGGTTGGCGAGCCTGGGCGAGCCTACCCTGGTAACGCCGAACCACCCACCGTCCCCCTCAAGCCCGAACCCCAACGTGGGTTCCGCACCGGCTTCGCGCGCCTAACCATCGATCCTCCCAAAAACGCCATTCATCCCACCTGGAGACGGTTTGTCCTCCACCCCATCCCTCACCGCCGCGCCAGCTTCACCGCGCCCCGGACCTGCTTCCGGGCCGGCGACTTCACCGACTTCACCGCCTTCACCAGAGGCTTCGTCAGCACCTTGGTCGGCATCTTCACTTTCACCTTCGTCTTCACACTCCGCGCACTCTCCCGGGCCAGCGCACGCGCCTCAGCGGCGGCGGCTTTCGCCTTCACCTTCGCGCGGGCCGCGGCCTTCTCCGCCCGGGCCAGCTTCAGCTCATCGCGCCTCACCTTGTCCTTATGGCGCAGGGACGCGGCCAGATTGCTCTCCCGGCCCTCCTCCGTCAGCAGCCAGGCAGACTTCCGCTCCGCCTCCTCACGGCGGAACTTCCGGCTCGCCTGGTAGCGGTTCCGGTAACTCATCGCCTGGCATTGCCGGCGCATCTCGGGATCTTTATACGGCATCAGGAAAAAAGGGAGAGAAAGGCTCCTGGCCCCATCGTGCGTTCATTCATCGATTCAGCGATTCATCCAGGAGACCAGACACCCGCAGAGTAGCAGCCGCGTTACCCGCCTGTCTAGCGGAAGTCGTGCCCATGTCGTATCGCATCACACCGCATCGCTCGGGGTCGAGTCAGGCCAGGCCGGGTCGAGTCAGACCGAGCCGCGCCCCACCCCATCGACACGGGGTCGAGTCATCTCCACCAGACACCACCGCCGCGCCGCTCTCCCCTCCACCCCTTCGTCGTTTCAGCCTGCCTCATCACGCCTCATCGCCCCGCGTCGGGCGGATCCCAGGCCATCATCGCCAAAGTCACCTCGGGATGGGCACGGCTCACCAGGGAGATCTGGCCATCCTCCCGCACCCTCGCCACCACCTTGTCATTGTTGACCCCATCGATCACCAGATGACAGGCCAGCCGGAAGCTGGGATTTCCCCCCACAAAGAGCATCGCATGAGCGCGGCTCACCCCTGAGTAGGGCGTGCAAACACACATCAGAAACGGCTCACCTCGGACCGAAAAGCGCTGCTTATACACCGGGTTATTGACCCAGCCCTGGTCACGGAGCACCTCATCCAGCGCCGCCTCATCAGAAACCGACGAGGCCATCCAGCGAAACGCCTCTCCGGACCGCGTCACCACCGGCTCTCCCGTGAGCGATGCCGTCCCGCCCAGGATGACCGGCAGACACCCTGACCCCGCCCGGTGGCCCACCCCATACCCCACGACCAAAAGCCCCCCCGCCGCCAGGAGGCCCACTAAAACTCTGCGAAAACTTTTCATCGTGATCAAATCAGCCCCCACCATCACCCCATGCCGACCCCGGATCAAACCCAACCTAACCAACTCAACCAAACAAACCAACTAACTAACTCCCTCTCACCCTGATGCCGCTGCGCCATTCTGATCTGGAGCCTCAAAGAGGCGGCACTCCTCAGCCCAGGGCAGCGCCCTGGGAAACATGGCGGACCACGCCATTCCCAACGACGTCGAGGCCTGAATGGCCGACACTCGACGCCTGAGATCGCGCCAGCGGAAGTGACCGAGGAGTCTCGGGCCGTCAGCCCTGACCACCCAGATGTCGGATGCCCATCAGAATGGCGCAGCCACCTACGCCTAACCAACCCCCCGTCAAAAATCATCCTCGTCCAGCGGCAGCACCTGCGTGTTGCCATTGTCCACCTTGTAAAGCGTCAGCGTCATCACCGAATAGCGCGTCCCATTCGCCTCCTCCGTCTCATTCAGGTCAAAGGGTTCCGACTTCGAAAGATGCCCGCTCTCCAGGTCCCGATACCGGATGTCATAAGCCCCCTCGTCCACCGCCCCGAACTCAAAGGACTCGCCCCCCTTGATCAGCGCCTCACGCACCACCGACGCCGATTTCCGCGCCGGCCGGACAAAGAGCTTCACATGCACATCTGAAGAGCACCCCGTATTATCCACCGTCAGGGACGACAACCCACCGCGCGCCTCCCGCGGCGCACCCGCTAGGTAGCTGCTGAATCCCGGCCACGCCTTGCCAAAAGGCGTCAGCGCCGGCCGCTCATAGACAGAGAAGGCCCCGCGTCCTGTCGGGCGCGTCATCGACGGCGCCGCCGCCGCTGCCGCCACCGCGCGCGATTCCGCCTCCAGAGCCTCCCGCCGCCGGCGGATCGCCTCGGCCGAAAAATCACTCGGCGGGTCCAGCGGGGACCGCAGCGTCAGGTCCGGCAGGAAATAGGAAGGCACCGCAGGCAGCACCGCAGGCGGCGCAGACCGCGGTGTCAGCACCTGCGGCTTGCCCTCCCGCTGGGCGATCTCATCCAGCATCCTTTGCATGATCGGGGAAACCTTCTCCGGAGGCGGCACAAGCGGCTTAACCGCTCTCTGGGCGATCTCATCGATCATCCTTTGCGTGCTCGGGGAAACCTTCGGTTGCAGAGGCGTGCTCAGCAGACTGTAGATCCCGATGGCGGCCACCACCCCCGCCAGCACATAAATGCCCGCGCTGGAGGTCTGCGCCTCCGCCTTCGCCTGAGCCCTCGGCGGCGGCGCCTGCTGGCTGCCCCGCCTCGTGAAGGCCTGCAGCATCTGCCCCAGCGGCTGCCAGTCATTCCGCCCCCAGGGCGATGCCGGACTCTGCAAACTGATCTCCCCCCTCTGCAGCAGCGCCACCAGGCCCGCCATCGTCAGCGGCCCCCGCACCTGCCCGCCCGCCAGCACCTGCCAGAGAGGCTCACCCGTCCGGTGAGACGCACCCCCTCCCGCCGATGACGCCCCAGCCCCAGAGGTCCGCGCGCCCGACGCCGCCGCGCGGCTCCCCGCACCCGCGCCATTCGCCCCGGCGCCCATCCTCGCCGACTCCGCCCGGGAGCGGCGGATCGTATCATCATGCCGCGCCCGCGCCGTTGGGTCACTCAGCACCTCATAGGAGTCATTGATGATCTGCATGATCCGCAGCGCCTCCGGGTTCGGATTCCGGTCCGGATGATACTGCTGAGAAAGCGCCCGGTAAGCCGCCCGGATCACCTCGACCGGCGCATTTTCCGCCACCTTTAGATTCTGATAATGAGTCCTCATCGTTGAAAACGAACACGTCCTGCAGCTTCACCTGAGCCCCGGCCCCCACCCACACCCTCGCCATGAGCGTGCCGACTAGGGCGGATAACCATGAGCGCGCATCTGAGCAGTTTTGATCCCACTGTCAACGCTCACAGCGGCTGGTCCGAGACCTCCGGCTTCTCCCGCACCAGAAACAGCGTCAGCACATGGGGCGGCTGCACCCCCTCCTTCAGCTTGCCAAATTTCACCGCCGCCGCCAGCGCGTCCAGCGTCATATCATAGAGCATCAGCACCCGCCGCTCCTGCGCCCCGTAGGGGGGCAGGGGAGGGCGGAAGCCCTGGATGTGCCTTCGCGGCAGCAGGAACTTCTGACCCTCCTCCATCTCCAGCCGCCACTGCCATCCGCCCGGCTCCCCCTTGCCCGTCACCGGCCTGGCAAAGACCACCCCCCCCGTCACCCGCACCTGGCGGGGGATCAGCACATGCCACTTCGGCCCGTCCATAAACAGCCAGGCCATCCCATCCAGCTTCGCCTCAGACTCAAAATAGTCCGTGTCCACAATGATCGCGTGTTCCAGTTCTGCATGCATGCAAGGGTGAGTGAATGAGTGAGTAAGTCGATATGTGGTGTTCATATGAGTATACTCCTCATTTTCATCCCGCAACTCCAGAATCACCCCGGACAGGGGCTCAATGGGCGAGGGGGTGCCAGGGAGCAGCGCCATTCACCCGGTCTAAACACAGCCCCCCGGCATTGCCCCCAGGGAGAAAGTTGCCTCCCACACTTCACGATACATTTTTACATTGATAGAGATTAATGAATGTAAAAAGGTATAGCCGCAGGGTTATGTCAGGGTATTGTTTCACGCATGACCACGAAACTGCCTCCCAAGATCCGCTCCCTGGCCAGGAGGGGTGTCTTTCGTGCGCGTGACCTCGCCCCCGCAGGCATCCCACGCTATCAGCTCCGGCAGTGGGTGGACAGCGGTCTGCTGATGAAGACAGGCCGTGGTTTATACATGACCCCGGAGGCAGACATCACGGAGCATCATTCCCTCGTGCAGCTCGCCGCCAGAAGCCCGCAGGCGGTCGTCTGTCTTCTGAGCGCCCTGCGCTTTCACGGACTCACCACGGAGAATCCAGAAGTGATCTACGTGCTCCTGCCCAAAGGCGTCAGACCCCCGCGGCTGAGCGTCCCAGAGCTGGATGTCACCTGGGCCTCGGGAGCAGGCTACACCCACGGCATTCAGGAGCATCGCATCAGCGGCGTGACGGTCCGCGTCAGTAGTCCGGCAAAGACCGTCGCAGACTGCTTCAAGCATCGCAGCAAGGTCGGGGTCACCGTGGCTGCCGAAGCCCTGCGGGACGTGTGGAAGAAAAAGCAAGCCACGGCGGACGAGCTCTGGCGGGCTGCCAAGGCCTGCCGGATGATGAACGTCATGCGGCCATATTTTGAAATGATGCTCACATGAAAAAGAGCCCTCCCAAAAATGTGGCTGCATCCGTCCGCGCCCGGCTGCTCAAGGTGATGAATGAGAAAGGGCAGGACTACAACTCACTGCTCGTCCGCTACGCCATCGAGCGGCTCCTCTACCGTCTGGCAGCGTCAGAGTATCGCAGCCGGTTCGTTCTGAAAGGCGCCATGCTCTTCACCGCCTGGCAGCCCGTGCCTCACCGCGTCACCAAAGATGTGGATCTGCTCGGCTTTGGCGAATCCACGCCCGAGGCGCTGATTGCGATCTTCGCCGAGATCTGCACCCAGCCGGTGGAGGATGACGGCGTCATCTTTGATCCCGCCTCCGTCCAGGCAGAGCCCATCCGCGCTGAGGAAGCCTATGTCGGTGTCCGCGTCACCCTTCATGGGCAGCTCGGCGTCGCGCGGCTTCACGTCCAGGTGGACGTCGGCTTTGGAGATGGCGTCGCCGTGGAGCCCGTCATGCTGCGCATCCCCTCCCTCATTGAGATGCCAGCCCCGGAGGTGCGCGCCTACCGCATGGAGACCTCCATCGCCGAGAAATTTGAAGCCTCCGTCAGCCTCGGCCTGCTGAACACACGCATGAAGGACTACTTTGACCTGTGGCATCTCGCGCGAAATTTCACCTTCGACGGCCAATCCCTCCGCGACTCCATCCACGCCACCTTCCATCGACGTCAAACCCCGCTGCCCACCACCCCACCCCCCGGCCTAACCAACGATTTCTCCGCCGATACCCCGCGCCAGGCCCTCTGGCAGGCCTTCTACAAAAAGTCCGTCCGCACCCAGCCCGTCCCCACACTCCAGGAAGTCGTCAGTTTCGTGCAGATCTTCATCGTCCCTCCAGCGATCGCCGCTGCCCAGGACCAGCCCTTCACCCAGCATTGGCCGCCCGGCGGACCGTGGCTGCCTCAAGCGTAAAAAGTCGCTTACCCGACCGCCCCAACTTCTCCAGCAGGGGGTTGCTCATCAGCCAGTTTCGCTTTTATTCCCTCCAGATGTTCCAGGTCATTTGGGGTCACATGCAGCCCGCTCTCTTTCATGCCCACCAGAGTATCATGGGCCTTTCTCCACCAGCCTTTGGCCTCGGTGGGCTGCTCTGATTTTTCACAGTGAATCGCCAATCTCCAGTAGCAAACCCACAGGTCTCGCTGCCACTCGGCATTGGTGGGGTCACTGAGGGTGAGCCGTTCGCGGATGGTCTTGCTCTGGGCAAAGAATTGCAAAGCTGCAGGCAGATCGCCCTGGGCCATGGTGAGGTCGCCGAGTTTGTTGAGTGAGACGGAGAAGTCACGCTGCCACTGAACATTGGCGGCGTCGCTGGCCGCGAGATGTTTGGCAATAAGCATGTCCTTTTTAAGATAGGTCAGCGCCCCGGCCATGTCTCCCTGGCGCACCGCGATGTCGCCGAGTTTGCTAAGCGAGATGGCGAGGTCACGTTGCCATTGAAGGTTGGCGGGGTCACTCATGGCGAGGCGTTCGGCGATGAGCATATCTTTCTTGAAGAAAATCAAGGCCTCGGCTACGTCCCCTTGGCGCACCGAAATATCGCCGAGTTTGCCGAGCGAAACGGAGAGGTCACGCTGCCACTGGGCATTGGTGGGGTCGCTAGTGGCAAGCCTTTCGGCGATGGCCAAATCCGCTTTGAAGTAGCGCAAGGCACCCGTTAGATCACCTTGGTGCACCGAGAGGTTGCCGAGTTTACCGAGCGAGACGGAGAGTTCACGCTGCCACTGGGCATTTGTAGGATCGCTGGCGGCGAGGGCTCCGCTGATGTTCTTGCGCTTTGAATAGTGGAACGAGGCTTTATCCAGGTTGCCCTGCCGGATTGCGAGGTCGCCCAGACGTTCGTTTAAGAGGCCGAGATCATACTGCCACTGGGCATTGGTCGGGTCGTTGATTGCGAGGCGTTCAGAGATGGAATTGCTTTGGGTGAAGGCTTGCAGAGCCCTTATAAGATCGCCCTGGGCTACTGCGAGGTCGCCGAGTTTGATGAACGAGACGAAAAGGTCACGCTGCCACTGTGAATTGGCGGGGTCGCTGGCGGCGAGGGCACTAATGATTTCCTTGCGCTTTGTGTAGCGGAACGAGGCTTCATCTTGTTTGCCCTGCTGAATGGCGAGGTCGCCAAGACGTTCATTCGAGATTCCAAGATCATATTGTCGCTGGAGATTGGTCGAGTCGTTGACAACAAGGCCCTCGGCGAGAGCATTGCCTTGGGTGAAAGCTTGTAAGGCCGCAGCCAAATCGCCCTGGGCTACTGCAATGTCGCCGATTTTGATGAGTGAGACAAAAAGAGCACGCTGCCACTGAATATTGGCAGGGAAGTTGGCAGCAAATTGACGGAAGATGGCTTCGGCCTTCCTTGCAGAGCTTAGGGTCAACGGAGTTGATTGGTGGTTTTGCCTAGCCTCGGCAATTAAAAGATGAGACATGCCTTCGCTATAGGGAAGGAGGCAGGGGCCGGGTTTACAGGCCAGTAGTTCCTCTAGAAAGTGAGCCAGTGTTTGCATCGGCTCTATCCGGGATTGCTCATCCCAAACACTGGTAACCTTTGCTCTTTCATCATCCCCGCCGTCCATCTGGCTGGCGAGGATGTGGTAGAGATGCTCACAAGTTAGCCTGAAATTAGGGGCATCTGGGTCAGCATTGCCATAGGCTGCGGCGGCTAGGCTAGAGAGGTGGCGGAAGCGCTCAGGATCATCGGCCAGCAGACGGCTTCGATGGGCCAGCCGTGTGGCTTCGTGAACGTTCCAGGCTATATCGCAACCACCGAGCCTGTAGATTTCCACCATTGGCAGCGCCTTGAGCTGTTCCAGCAGGGAGTCGATCTGGCTTTCATGTCCTGGCAGCAGAGCGGCCAGCGTCTTGGCATCGAACCAGTGCGGGATCGCGGCCGCCTCAGCGGCAGCCTTCAGCGTGGCATCGTGCTCTAAGGCGAAGTCGAAGTTCACAAGCGCGAGCTTGCCCGGGTCGCCTTCGGCGGCCTTCAGCCGGTCCATCAGTTTTTCAAAGGGCGTGCTCATGAGGGATTGCGGAACATCTCTGCAAGTTGAGCGGCACTATACTTCCCGTGCAGAAGGTTGAGCTGATTGGCAGTGGCCCCGGGAACCCCTCCTGTCAGGGCCACGATAGTGATCACCGCCTCTCGCGGAATCTGGGGATAAGTTTCCTTCGCCCACGCGATCCAGGGAGCTGCATCTGGGATGTTCCCGAGCTCAAACCGCCTCGCGTAGGCCCGCCATGCCTCTTTGGCAGGATCCGGCATGGTCTGGGGCTGGCCCGCTACCAGGAGTCTCACGGCGTCCGTTCGGCGCAATTCGCCTAACAAATTACTATGCACAAATTCCCGCGCCTCCTCCGTGGCGCTCTCATAGGTGTCCAGCACGATCAGCACGGGTTCGCGGGCATTGCGCAAAACTTCGCGCAGCTTGACCGGACTGCGGTCGTTCAGACCTGGAAGACGGGTGCCGAGATCGAGTGCCAGTGTGTCCCAGAGATCAGAAACGGTGCCGCGTGACTTAAAATCCATCCACGAACAGGCATGATCTCCCAGCACCTCGCATCCGTAACGATAAAACTCCGCCACCAGCTTCGTTTTCCCATGGTCCGTGCCGGCGGAGATGAAGGTGGCCCGCTGCTGCACGGTGCCGGTGAGCGTGTCTGCGAAGAAGGTGAACTCATCGTGCCTGTTCGCCATGTCCGGCACAAAGCTCGTTAGGCGCGCAGGCCAGATCAGCGGGGCAGGGGTGACGAGCGGTTGGAGCGGGGCTGCCAACACGGTGGGAATCGTGCCGCCAAGCCATGCAATCAGCGTGTCGAAATTCTTTTCCGCATGAAACCAGTCGTAGGACTTTAGGCCGTGAGAAATGTGATCAAGGTCACTTTTGTCGAAGTGAACGATTCGGACGATGTCGTTATGGCCTCCGCGATCATAGAGTCTCTGCCGGATGTCTCTCGCTTCACAGGCAGCACCCAAGCCTGCGTCGGGATTCTCGGTGCCATCATAACACTTAAACCACGGGGTGTTTCCAATGATGAGCACCCGTTCCGTCTTGGTGGCCTGGTCACTGCTCCACTTCGGCCAGCCTTCAGGAGGACCGCCGGGGTTGCTGTCTTTGTAAAACTGATCGAGCACGACATCGATGCCACACGTGCGCACACGATGGGCAAAGTCCCGCACGCGCTGCCGTTGCGCATCGTCGAGTTGTCGGTAGCTGATGAAGACCTGGGGCAAGGGTAATGGGCTCTGGGCTGAGAGAGACTTAAACGAAAAAGGCTCCCAGCGGAATGCGGTCACCTTGGAGGCTCATGAAGATATGGATTGTCACCCTAGGATGGGCTTCATTCACTGGTGTTTAGCGTCCAGCACGGAATCTGTCTAGTGCTCCCTCTCAAAAGGCATGAGGATTATCATGGCTTATCCTCTTAGGTGAGCGCATCTTTCCGGCTTTCCACGCTGCCGCCTCCTTATGGACACATCGACCTCTCCTTCCGATCATCCCGTTCCCCTAGAATCCATCACTGCTGCTTCAACGCCCCCCGAAATTACTGCCGCGTCTTCCTCCCAAGGGCTGTTGGAAAATCTGAAGGGCTGGATGGGGGAGGGCCTAGTTATCGTGGGCTTGACAATGCTCAGCTACTTCGCCGCGTATTGGTTCAAGGTGGGGGAATACCTCGCCTATGATATTTCGCCGAGGCTCATTCGCATCGAGCTCATCGACAGTCTGCGTGCGGGTGGTTATCTGGGCATCGCCTTGGCACTCGTTCTCTTGTGCTATCAGGTGGTTCTCGGAGCACGTGAGCTCGTCGCTGACGCTGGCAGGTTGATCAGGGCTGCTTTGATCAGTGGGACCATCCTGGCAGCTTTCTATGCTCTTGGTTGGGCACTCCTGGGCATGAAAGTCGAAGAGACCACTTCATTGTTAATGACAGGCGCGCTCTATCTCGGCTACGTCATCGTCGCTGCGGTCATCATCTTCATCGCGATGTATCTTTATGTTGGCAGGAGGGATGGTTTCCGCGTCGTGACAGATCGTGTGATCACACGCAGCAAGTCCAGCGAGATGTATCGGGAGATGCTAAATGAGGCGCTTCGGGCCAAGGTGACCGTCACCCTCGTTGCTGCGTCCATCCTAGCTTTCTTCGTCTACCTCTATGGCTTCACCAGTGCACGCAGACAAACCAGCTTCGAGCAAATCCAAGACACCCCCTACGTCGTCATCGACACATTCAATGATCGTTTGTTATGCAAATCCGTGAATGAAAAGCGTGACGGCCTGCTGCCTGGCTTCACGCTGGTGCCCATGAAGGAAGGGGAGGCCATGAGCTTCGTCAGCCTCAAGCTGAGCAAAAAGGATGAAAGCGCTTCGCCATCTGCCGTGCCCGAGCCATCGAAACCGCAGCCTGCTGCGCCCGGCGCCGCAGAGCCCACGCGCGTAGATGCCGCCGCCGCTGCTCCTTCTCCATCCACCACCGCTCCGGCGCGCTAGTCGCCGCGCCTCGTGCACTGAGGTGCGAAATCGGTGAGTCTTTGAAGGAATTTCCGTTAGAGCGGCAAACCGCGGTCAGCCTGCCAAAATGGACAGATGGCGTGACTCGGGCCGAGCGGTTTCCAGATCTCTGCGCAGCCTTTCAACTCATGGATCGCCGTGGGTGAGAAGCATCAGCGAGGCATAGGGGCCCGTATCATCTCCCACCCCATCGTCGGCATGGAAAAAAACGATGATGATCAATCCCTGACGGCAACCTGATCTTTGACAACTCGCGAGAGGCGGACAGGATGATGAATGAAGCTTGTCCTTCCCATCCTTTCCCTCAGTCTAGTCCTTGCCTCCTGCTCCGGCAGTCATTCCACGATCCGCGACGGATACGCCTACAAGATGAGTGAGGATCAAGCCGCAGTGCTCGTGGATTCCGTCATCCGCTCAAACATCGTCAATGATCGCATGCTGCCAGGAAGCAAGCTCGTCGCCTCCGGTTATGACAGGTCCTTGACCGACACCCATACCTACACCGCCACGGCGATTGCCGTGCCCCGTGTTTCTGGCTACGGTTTCGAGCTGCGCCATGAAGGAACATTCTTCAACGGCCCCACCAAGGCCAAGCGCATTTTCGCCACCCTGAACGAGCGCGCCGCCCTCATCGGCCCCAAAGTCCCCGTGCGCGAGTAGCCTCCCCCTGGGCACGCCACCTATTCGCCTAACAAAAGGCGCCACCGGATCACCACAACGATCCCGGTTCCTTGCCATGGGAGGATACCTCAATGGAGAGAATGTTCATGCTGCTGGCGATGTTTGGACCCGAGCAATGACCGGTCCTGGCACGTATCCACAGGGGGAGAGCCCAGGTGCTTCTCCGACATCCGGCCTCCACCATCTTTCTTGAACCATGAACCCGAAGAATCTCCTCACCTATCTCACCGACCATCTCGCGGGTTCAGTCGCAGCCTTGGAGCTGCTGGACTTCCTCATCTCTTCAGCCTCCAGCGACAGCGAACAGCTCACCGGCTTGAAGGAGTCGATCGATCAGGATCAAACGTTGCTCAAAGAGCTGATCGAACGAGTCGGAGGTGGCGAGAGCGAGTTCAAGAATGCCGGAGCCTGGGCGGCTGAAAAGGTGCTGCTGGGAAAATGGAAGGCGGGAGATGCCAGCCTGGGCCGGCTGGAAGCTCTGGAGGTGCTGGTGTTAGGGATTGAGGGAAAGCTTCGGTTGTGGCGCTCCCTGCATGTCGTGGATCTTGGCTTAAACCTGCCTGAGTTAGAGATAGGCGCTCGTCAGCAGATCGATCTGGTCGAAGCCATGCGCCTGCAGGCCGCCACGGATGCTTTGGTGAATGCCCAGTGACCGGTCAAAATCCACCAGCCCTCTGCATGCCCCGATGTCTAACAACGACTAACCTGGTCTTCACTAGAGGTTGACGTGAAGCGGGCGATGCCGGTTAATCACAGCCTATGGCCAAGAACACCGTGTACTCGTTGGAACAGCTCAAGCGGGCTGTTGAAATTCATGAACAAATCGCAAAGCTTCAGGCAGAGCTTGATGCTCTGCTAGGGCAGGGCGGCGGTGCTAAACGCGGCCGCAAGCCCGGAAGCAAAACCGCAGCAAGCGGAGATGGTGAAGTCAAAAGCTCACCCGCGAAGAAGAAGGGTAAGCGCACCATGTCCTCTGAAGCCCGGGAAAAGATCGCCAGTGCCCAACGTAAACGCTGGGCGAAATCGAAGAAAGTCACCGAGTGATTTTTCAAGGAAGGGAGAGACCCTGAGAGCCCTCGCTGACTCATGGTCTCCCCGTCCTTTCTGATCAAATCTCAACCTGGCAAGGGTTTTAGATAAGTGAATGGCGGTGACAAGTCGGACCCGCGCGGTTGGTTTTAGGATCGAGAAATTCCCCGTCCATTCCCACCGCAAGATCCGCCTCGTCACCGCCAAAGTTCGCTAAACCTCGGGCACACGGCGGCTTGATCAGGCGAGAAGGTGATCGCTGCCGTTTTCGCTCTCAAGCCCAGACTGGTTCTCGAAAAGAATGTCATTTTGAATCGGCGAGCGCAGCGGCCTCAATGGCAAGGAAAATGCGCCGTCTGCTATTAGGAAATAACAGACAAGCGTCTAACGCCGCCAGTGAGGCCGCTCCGCCGCCCGAGTAAATGACAGAATTTTTGAGAGCCGGTCTAGCTCCACAGTGCCATTGCTGAGCCTGCTACGCTAAACAGCACAAGGCCCACCAGGAGGATCAGGCACCCCCCTCCGCCTCCTCCGCCTCCTCCGCTAGAGGCAGGCCGGTGGGTGGCCACCCACTCCTCATGCTTCATTCTGTCATGATAGTTTCTCATTTCCTGCCCTTGGTCTGGATTCGCTCCCATAATGGTCTGGTTCTATTGGTTCGTGTTGGGTGATGGATGTCTGGGTGGATGCTCAGATCTGGCCCCGGTCAGAGGCGGCTTTGGCCACCATCATGAGGCGGCAAACTTCGTTGAGGTCTCCTGATGCCACGGGGTGCTTCCGCATGAACAAAAGCTTGTTCACCAGGTTGTCCTCGATGAGCAGCTTGTGGTGGAGGTGCCGCAGCATCGCCCGGCTCTCGCCCACCGTGGCGAGGACGATGCTGGACCGGGCGACGACGCCCAGCGGCCCGCCGGGAGGGCGCACCTCCAGCATGCCACCCAGGACCACATCATTGCCGCTCGACACGGCGGTGAGACTGATCACCACGCGCAGCTCGGAGGTGTCATGGGTGATGCGGAGATCCTCATGCTCGTTAATGAGCTGCTTGAAGCTGGCGATCAGGGCGGCGGTCTCGGCATTGTGAGTTTCAGAGCTCACCTGCACCGGGATCTCAGCGTGGATGCTGAAGAGCGCGCCGAGGACGAGGCTGAAGGCTAGAAGAAATGTTTTCATAAGGGGTGTCTGTTTCCAGGTTTGTTTGGGTGTGTTATTGGTTAGGCTGGGTTTGTTCGGGTTGTTAGCGGCCCTGGTTCATCTGTTCCTGGACGACCGAAGCGTGGTGGTCGCACCAGCGTCCGGAAAAGGCGCCGGTGGGCTCGCTGCACAGCTCGCAGCGGTCATAGTCCTCGCTGGTGGAGGAGGACTGTTCGCCGATGCCGCCGATGGCCCAATAAGCCAGCGCCGCCGCGCCAATAGCTGGCCAGAGATTGCTGCTGTTGTCGCTGGCACTGGAATGACGGCTGGTCCCATGATCGCAGTAGCCCGTGTTGTAGGCGTGGGGCGGGCTGGAGTAGCCTGAGTAGCCGGTATTGGCGCTGTAACCCGCATAGCGGTAGTCGACAGGACCCGCGCAGCTGGTCAGGAGTGCGGTGATGAGGAGGCTGATCGTAGGGATGAGTTTCATAGTGTTGTCAGGGTGGATGGATGAATGAATGAAGTGTTTGTGTTGCTGTTCCGGCGGGCATGGTGACCTGCTTTCAGGGGTGGTAGAGGGAGATCCGGGCGGGGAATTGAGTCTTTTGGTGGAAGTTTTTTTTCACACCCTCTCGCAGCGCCGGATGCCGCACCTCCGCCCGCTGGAGGAGGAGGGGGCTTCCAGGCACGCGAGACCCTGCGGAATCCCTCCGGGCTGACCAGGCCTCCCCCCCGCTTCAAATCGCCAGTCGTCAGACGCGACGAAGCATCCTTTTCAACGCCGCATCAGGCAGCGTGACAGATAAGTTAGTTAGGCTGGGCCATTGCCCCATGACCGCCCGAAACAGCCCAGCCTGTGTTTCATGGGTGGGCGCAGGGATCAGCGTCCCTGGTTCATCCGCTCCTGGACGACCGAGGCGTGCTGGTCGCACCAGCGGCCCGAGAAGCCCACGGGCTCGCTGCACAGTTCGCAGCGCTCATAGTCCTGGCTGCGCGGTGGTGGTGGCGGGCCGCCTGTCCTGAGATCCTCATTGAACTGCCGGCACATCTGGGCCCAGGCACTGTTATCATTGTTAGGGCTGCGCATGGGGCGCGGGCTGGCTGGCGGATAGCTGGTGTTGTAGGCGCGTGGCGGGCTGTTGTAACCAGAGTAGCCGGAGTAGGGATAGTCATAGGGGCCTGCACAGCTTGTGAGCAGTGTGGCGGAGAGGAGGCCGAGGGCGGAGAGGAGTTTCATGATGTCGTCAGGATGGATGGGAGTGTTTGTTTTTTCAACGGATGTGGTGCCGTGATGGCAGTGGGTGCGGAGAGAGTGCCGGGCGTGGAATGGAGTCTTTTGTGTGGATGATCTTTTTGTTAGGTATCACGGTGCCACGGGCAGGGCGGCCAGTTTGGCCCCGGCCTCAGTGTGGCCGAGCCGGACGGCCTTCTCGTAGAGCTCGCGTGCCTTGGAGAGGTCTTTGGCGCAGCCCAGCCCGATCTCGTGGCAGGCGGCCAGATCAAAGGTGGCGGCGGCGTGATTCTGCTCGCTGGCTTCGGTGAGATACTTCACCGCTGCGGTCAGATCACGCTTCACACCGCGCCCGCTGGCATGGCATTTGCCTGCCTGCCACTGGGCATTCGAGTCACCTTTGGCTGCCGACCTGACATACCACTGGACTGCCTTCACAGGGTCCTGCGTGACGCCGCGGCCGTCGGCCAGGTTGTTGGCGTAGTTGTACATCGCCATCGCATTCCCCATCTCCGCCGCTTTCAGGTAGAGCGCCGCCGCCTTGGCATGATCCGGCTGCTCCGCCGTCTCATAGCCGTAGCAGGCCAGATTGTTGTAGCCATCAGAGTCGCCCAGCTCGCCTGCCTTCAGAAAGTAGTCGCAGGCCTTGGCCTTGTCCTTTTCCACGCCCTCGCCTGTCAGATAGTAATTGCCGAGAATGCGGTGGCTTTCCGCATGACCCAGGTCGGCGGCCTTTTGATAATACTCCAGCGCCAGCGGCAGACTTTTTTCCGTGCCCTTTCCCTGGGCGTGATTCGCGGCCAGGTTGCGGTAGCAGAGGCCATCGCCAGCCAGCCCGCCTTGCAGATACAGCGCATTTGCCCGCACCGGATCCTTCGTCACGTTCTTGCCGCTTCCATACTCCAGTGCCAGCAGGCAATAGGCGGAGAGGTATCCCGCCTTGCCAGCCTTCAGAGCCAGTTCCTCGTATTTGCCGAAGTCCTTCGCCACGCCCTCGCCATCGAGATAGGACGTTCCCAGCCACTGCAGGGAAAGGCCGTCACCCAGCTCGCCTGCCTGGGCCCACAATTCCATGGCGCGGGTCAGATCCTTGGTGACGCCCGTGCCATTCCACACAGCCTGGCCATACTTGCGCATCGCCTCCACATGACCGGCAGAGGCCGCCTGGCCGTAGAGCTGCGTGGCGCGGATGCTGTCCTTGATGCAGCCCGTGCCCGTCTCATAGCAGCCGGCCAGATCATGCATCACCGCAGCGCAGCCCAGGTCCACCGCCTGCTCCCAGTATTGCAGGCCTTTCACCGCATCCTTCTCCGTGCCGGTGCCTTTCACCAGCGCATCTCCCAGAAGATACATCGCCGCGGGATCACCCGCCTCTGCTGCCTGCTGGTAGAGGGAGATGCCGCGCTTCGCATCCGCTGCGGTGCCCCAGCCGTTGACAAGACAGCGCCCCAGATTTCGCATGGCCGTCAGGTCTCCCGTGGCCGCCGCCGTGGTGAAGCGCTGGAAGGCCGTGTCCAGATCTTTGTCCTGGCCCCAGCCCTGCATGGCGCAGATGCCCTGCGCCGTCACATGACCGCGCGCGGCAGCCTGGATCATCAATTCCTGAGTTTTGGTTAGGCTGTGCGTCACCCCGCGCCCCAGGTTGTGCCGCAGCGCCAGCTGCACGATCGCGTCCAGCTCGCCGGCCGCCACATGGGGCTGCAGTTCTGACAGAGGCATGGCATTCAGCCGCGCCGTCTGCGCCCCCGCCGGGCTGGTGTGCAGGATCAGAAACATCAGCAGCAAAAGCAGCGCCGCCCAGCTTCCCCCGGAAAGCCTGGGGCAGGGCAGGGGGGAAGGAGCATCGGCATGAGGGTGGGCATAGGCATGAGGGTGGGCATAGGCATGAGGGTGGGCATAGGCATGAGGGTGAGCATGAGCATGCCCATGAGCATGACGGATCGATGAAGTTTTCATGAGTGGCGTGGATCAGAGTTTAAGTTTCAAGGCAGTGCTGAAGCCCCGGCCCATCTCCCCCCAATGCACCCGCGTCAGAGGAGGACAGAAGCGGCGCTTCTATTCCTCCAGAGTGACTTCCCAGCCCCGAGTTGAGTCTTTTGACTCAGGAATCTCCGGGCAGGCTCTCACCCCCGCTCATCATGATCCTGGAGCCCGCATGGTGAGCCGGCGCATGAAGGCTCGAGATGCCAGGGCCACCTGGCATCGGTGACACCGCTGTCGAGGAGGCGGATGGGACGGGTGAGATTGACATGACATCGCGAGACGAAGCCGATGCGGAACCCGCTTCGGGGTTCGCGCTTGAATGGGGGTGTCGCGTCCAGGCCACCAGGGTAGGCTCGTCGAGACTCGCCAACCCTTCGCTGTGGTTCGGAAGCCCTT
>JAZKCU010000035.1:0-28973 GCA_040387935.1 Verrucomicrobiota bacterium
CCGATGCCAGGTGGCCCTGGCATCTCGACCACCGCACTCCACGACGCTGGCGCGAGGATCGGGGCCTAACGGAAAATGCTTCGACGTCGTGGAGTGCGGTGATGGGCGCTTTCCTTTTCGGAGATCAGGTTTGCCAGACGCTCTAGGTGTAGATCCTCATGCCCTCGGAGCAGCGGTCGATGATGCCGCCGGCGTCCTGCCAGTTGCGCAGCGGGGACTCCACGTCCGTCTGCGCGTCCGGGAAGAGCCAGTCCATCAGCGCCTCCAGCTCCGCGCCCTTGTTCTGCGGGTCCTTCAGTTCCTTCTGCAGGGTCTTCAGGGCTTTCACGCGGGTGAAGATGCGCAGGAGGTTCGCACCATGGGCCGGCAGCGGGTTGCCGCTGGCCTTGTAGACCTTCAGGGCCTGCACGCTGTCCTTGGGATTCGTCTTCTCAAGCGGCATGTAGAGGTGCAGTGAGTGCGCCGTTTTCGATGGCTCTGAGTTCAGCACATCCGGCACCAGGGACCAGACGGCCAGCAGGTAGGCGTGGACGGGCTCATCATCATCCATCTGGTCCAGCGCCACGGGACCCATGTTTGGCAGCAGCTCCTGCTGCCCCGCCCGCGTCCGGCATTCGACGTTGGCGATGCCCACCTTCACCTCCACCTCCGTCTCATCCGTCAGCCGCAGTTCCGGGGTGGTCTTCTTCTTCGGCACCCACAGTTGCGGCGTCTTCGCCGGGGCCAGCAGGCGGACCTGCCACGCGCCCGAGGGCTTGCCGGTGAGGTATTTCGGATCATCCAGCATGACCCGCGCCGGGCTGATCTCCCAGCGGAAGCACACCTTCCCAAACCAGTCGTGCCGCCAGTTCTCCGGAGGCTCCGTCCCGGCCGCCGGCACGGAGGGGTAGGCCAGCTCCACCGGGGCCTTGAACATGAAGGCGCTGTTCGGAAACAGGGGCGAGTCCGCCTCCCGCTCATAGGTCAGGCCGCAGGCGTAGCCCTCCTGGCGCGACTGCCGCTTCATCGTCGCCCGGTCCCTGAAGGTCCAGTCAAAGGAACCGGGCGCCGTGATGGGGTCCGGGGCCAGTTCCGGCAGCTCGCGCACGCGTTTCTGCCCCTGGTCGTCCTTGTCCTCCAGGACGGCCCACTCCACCTCCGCCGTGAGGTGATGGAAGGGGGATGCCAGGGGCTCCCGCAGGATCACCAGGAAGCCCGGGCGCGCCGCCACGGACGGCGGCGGACCGGCCGCAGCGCCGCTCTTGTCATCTCTTTTGTTAGGCGATGCGGCTCCTGCCGCCGGGGTGGATTCCAGCAGCAGCGCGGGCTTCTCCGGCACGCCGAAGAGGGGCAGCACCATCTTCACGCGCGGCGCGTGGATCTTGTCACTCCTGAGCTTCCCGCGCAGGGTCAGGCGGCGGTGGTGCTCTGACGCTGGCGCGGTCACCCCGGCCACCTGGATCACCCCGTCCACCGGCTCCTTGTGGCCGGGCAGGCCGCGATACCGGCTCCACAGCCGCAGCCGTGCCAGGATGTGCTCCGGACGGTCCATCGGCTCACCGGTCTCCGGATCATTGACCTGCGCGGCGGGCGGCTCAGGACTGATCTTCCGGCTCACCCACCAGGCGGCCAGGTTCACCACCCTGTCAGGCGGGCTCTTCTCCCCGTCTCCCGGCCGGCGCTCAGCCCAGCCTGGTGCCTCCAGGGCGCGCAGCACGTCGATGTTCGCCGCCGTGGAGTCCGCCGGCGGGTTCTCCGTGCGGTAGGGCGGCAGCAGCGGCACCTTGTCCCACTCCTCCGTCGTGCCCTCCGGCATGCCGCGCCAATACCAGCGCTGCCAGAAGGCCTCCACCTGGGACGCAAAGATCCAGCTAAAGGGCACCTTGATCACGGGCTCCTTCACGGGCTCCTTCATCCCCCTGCGCTGCACCAATATCTCCTCCGTGTTCCCGGGCACACCCGGCTGCACCACCACCTCCATCCGCTCCACCTTCGGCGTGCGCTCCGTGAAGGTGCCGATGGCACCCAGGCGGAGAGAGTGCCAGACTTCCTCCGCAGACGGCAGGTAGGAGAGCTCCACGGCGGGGCCAGTGGCCGGGGCGCTCATCAGGGGCACGGACTCCAGCCACAGGCGCACCACGCCGGACATCACGCCCAGCCACTCCTCACCTGCCTCCTTGATGCTGGCCAGCTTCCGGAGGGGCGGGCACTTCAGGACATCAGGCGGATTCGTGTTTTCGTCCGCCGCGTATAGGCCGAAGCGGTCCCAAGCGGGCTTCTTTTTCACGCAGGGGATGATCTCCAGCTCCCAGACCTGCCTGATCGGCATGCTGACGACCACGGCATCATCCGCCTCCGGCTGGTATTTCTTAGAGTCCTCATGGCGGATGACCAGCGTCCTCTTCCCGCCCTGCTCAAAGCGGGACCGCAGCGAGTTACCCAGCAGGGCCACGCCTTTAGGACCGATCTTTTGGTTGATCCCGGGATCCTCCGCCACGCCGACGGTCGGGTGATTTCCGCAACGCATGAAGGCCACCCGCGTGTAGGAGTCGGGCGCCGAGGTGGGCGCCGGCTCGGTCATGTCCTGGTTAAAGAGCACCCTCCGGCGGATGTAGAGGCCCTCCACCGCCGGATCGTCGATGAGGCTGGCGATGTGCCCTTCGCTCAGGTGCCCGGCCACCTTCTCGCTCAGATCCCGGCGCTTCTCCCGGACCATGCGCTCCACATCGGCGATGAAGTCCGCCACCTCGGCCTTTTTCGCGCCGGTGTTTCCCTGGTTCACGGAGGCCATCCAGATCGCCCAGTTCATCACATCCGTCGCGGGCGGGCACAGCTGCATCCTCAGGACCTCACTCTTCTCACCCTCGTGCAGCAGCAGCACCTGCGGCGGGGGGGGCGGCACGTCCAGCGCCTTCTCCTTCTCCCCCTCCACCAGCGGGTCACGCACGGACTCCACGTAGTCCGCGTCATACACCGGGCGGATGTCGATGGCGATGGGGACGACCCCCGCCGGCACGGTGGGCAGCTGCTTGTCTTGGTAGCGGTCCAGGCTCTGCGGCCCGCCCGGCGTGAACCTTTCCAGCAGGCGTGGCGCGCCCACCGGCACCCGCCGCAGGTAGCGCTCCACCACCACCACGGGCAGGTCGGCGTGCCTCATCCCATCGATGATCCCATTGATCGCCGTCCGGCTGGCCAGGGCGCCCGGCATGGCGGCATCCATCCGCAGCAGCTTCGGCAGCGCGCCCGTCTTATGCACCGGGCTGAAGAGGAACTCATAGCTCAGCGTCTTGTCGTAGAGCAGGCCCGGCACCAGCCCGTGTCCCTGGTATTTCTCGTGGGCGGAGAGGATCTGGCGGTGCAGCATCCTGTCCCGCTTCATCGGCTTCGGGGTCCCGTTGTCCTCCTCGTCAGAGGTGGCGGTTTTAAAGACGATGGCATTCGACGAATCCGCCAGCCAGTCGAGATGATCCTTCCACTGCAGCACGCCGAGGGGAGCGCCGACGAACTCCATGATCACGCTGGAGCCGGGCAGTTTGAAAAGCTGCGCCTCGCCGATGGCCTGCGCCGCCGGCACCAGGTGGCAGTGCTCCCCGGACTCCTGTGGTTTCGGCGTGGAGTTCGCCACGTCATCCAGCAGCGTCCAGTCCGGATTGACCGAGCCGTCCGTCTCAGGCGGCACCACCGGCCCGGAACCGGGCGCAGGCTGGCCGGGGGTGGGATCATCCAGATGGATCACCAGGTCACCCACCGTGGCCAGGAACCAGGGGGTCTCGGAATCCCGCTCCGTCATCGCGTCATCCTTCCACTTCCGCCGGCGGCAGAAAAGCAGCACGCCGGAGCTGCGTTCAGGGTCATAGCTCCGCGTGCCGGCCTTCTTTTTGATCACCGGCCCGGGCACCAGCAGGGGAGGCGGAGCGCCCACCGGCTCGCGGGACCTGTCCTTGCCCATCAGCCGCAGGTGCCAGGCCACATCCTTCCCGCGCACCGGCAGCTCGCCACCATAGCCGTCATTCACCATCAGCCCCACCCTCTCCGGCGTCGGCACCAGACGGTGAAACTCACCGCCGGGCGGCATCAGGGAATAGGCGAAGAGCCCGGCCCCCGTCACACGCTCCTGGCAGTATTTGTTCAGCACCAGCCTCAGCAGGAAGCTGGCGTTGTCCTTCTCGCTGCCCATGTCTTCGAGGTCCGCCTCCCTGAACTGGGTGAGCAGCGCCGCCGCCAGGCCGTCATGGTAGGCCTTGCTGAAGCTCCGGCCCCTCTTCGTGGACCAGTCATCCATCACCGCGCGCAGCTTGGCGGCGCGTCCCTTGGGGTCAGCCCCGGTCTTCAGACCCCAGGGCCCCCAGACCTGCTGGATGAACAGGCGGCGCAGCACCTCGTCATCCTCCAGCATCAGGCTGATTTCCCGCACGGCCTCACGCAGGCTCCACGGGCTGCGTGGCGCGCCTGCGGGGATCTCCAGCAGCGCCTTCAAGTGCCCCGCCTCCAGCAGTGCGTTCCGCAGGTTCGGGTAGTTGCTGGGATTGTCCCCGTCCAGTTCCTTGAAGACCTGCGCCAGCATGCTCAGCCAGTTCGTGTCACCCCCGTCCCACGGCCAGCCCAGCCCCTTGGGCATGACCAGTTCCTTGATCCCATTCTCATCCCGTTTTTTGATCAGCGCACTGATCATCGGCTGGATCTGAGTATCCAGCTCGGCATCACTCAGAGTCCCCTCCTGGTCCAGCGTCCACGCCCGCGCGATCTCCCAGGCCAGCGAACCTTGGAAGGGAAATTCAGGCTTGCCGTCAAAGGGGTAGGCGCTCAGCGGCACGCGCAGCCCGCTGTCCGCCACATCATGCGCCAGCGCCAGGAACACCGACAGCCACTCCAGGCGCTCTGAAAACTCCTCCTCATCCGCCGTTTCCTCCTTCGGATCATCCGGCCAGGTGCCCAGCCGCTGCTGGATGTGAAACAGGTCCAGGAACTCACCCGCACGGTCGGCGAAGGACTGGCGCCAGTTGATCATCTCACTGGCATCCAGCTTCATGGCCGCACCGATGAAGGTCTCCCGGGTCTCCTTGACGATCCGCGCCGCCTTCGTCAGAAAGGTGCGTGTGACCTCTGCCGCGCCCGCCGCAGGCATGTACTCGAAGGTGATGCCCTCCACCTGCCCAGCCTTGACGGTCGGCGGCTTGATGACCGGCGGCTTGAAATCCTTCAGCAGCGGGGCCACCACCACGTAAGTGCCATCCACCACCCCGGGCACATTCCAGGGCAGGACTCCCGGCACCCGCGTGCCCCCGGGCAGAGTGAAGGGCATCAATCTTGGCAGCAGCTCCGGCAGGACGCCGGGCAGTTCTTCCGGAGCCTCCACCGCCTCCGCCTGCAGCCAGAACGCCAGGTTCAGCGCATGCGCCACCGGAAAGCCCTTCTGCGACATGCCCGCCACCATGCTGGAGAGCGTGTGTGGATCCAGCTCCTGGTCCACGCCATCCATCGCATGCGGTTCCCTGTCCAACAGCTCCTTCCGCATCGGTTTGATGGCCGTGAGCAAAGACCCGCCGAGCGCACCCAGACCGGTCGGGATCTGGCTGAAACCTTTCAGCAGCACCGGCGCACCGGGCTGCCCGCCCACCACCTTGAAGGACCAGCCGAGGAACGGCGTCTCCTGACTGACCTCCGGCACCTTGAGTTCCGGCGGCACCGCCTCCGGCGGCATCTGCGAAAGCGTGACCAGCTCCGGCGTCACCAGCACCCTGGCCTCATCGTCCGTCAGAGGCAGGTATGGATTCGGCCCAGTCCCGCCGCTCAGGGACAGCAGGTTGATCGTGAAGCCTAACAAAATTTGCTCATCACCCGCCCCCTTGTGCTCCAGGTAGTCCGTCGTGCCGATGTAGGTCCATTTCATGTTCGGGAAAAAAAGGGAAGAGTTGGGGGAAAAAGTGTGGGCGTGCCTGTCTGCGTCTGGGCGTGTGGGGAGTGCTGGGCTGCGGTGCGTCTCAGGGCGTGCGGGGTCCTCACACCACCATGCGGCTGGCCTGGCGGTGGTAGTCCGCCGGGGCGGTGACCGGCACCCGCTGGCGCTCTGGAGAGGCCTCCACCAGCTTCGGCGCCCGCTCGTCCGCCGCGCCTGACTGCGCGCTGCGGTCAAAGCCCTTGCCGAAGGTGTACTGGAAGCTCTTGTCCACCTTGATCTTCACGCACCAGCAGATGCGGATGGTCAGGCACACGCGGCCCCGGCCCACCATCGGCTGCCCGCTGGCGTAGCTGATGCCCAGGGAGAGCAGCAGGTACACGGAGATCAGGCCGCCCAGGATGTCCAGCACGCCGGCGATCGTCAGGACGATGCTGAACCTGTTGTTAGACTTGCCCTTGGAGATGTAGCACTCGATCTCCACCGCGAGGGCGATGTAGACCTGGCCGGTGGCGAAGCCCAGGTTGATGCACAGGGACGCGGACAGGCCGATCGCCACACTGATCTTCACCGCCAGGTAGGGCTTCCCGTCCTTGAACGGCACCACGTAGTCCAGCCGCATCTGGAACCAGCCACAGCCGCCCAGGATGAAGACGCCCAGGATGAAGGGGGACTCACTGTCAGACAGCCCTGCCCCGGCCGAGATGCGCAGGTGAGCGTCCTTCAGCGAGGGGAAGCGCGGGAACACCAGGCTCAATTCAAACAGGAGGCTCAGCCGCAGGTTCTGCAGGCTCGTCGTCCCGCCACCCATCGGCGGGAAGTCCATGTTAAAGGTCACATAACCCGTGACCTCCTTGGGCAGGTTCAGACGCAGCCCCACCGCCAGCCCGGAGTCATCCTTGTAGCTGAAGCGGCTCATCATGTCCGCCAGCATCTGCAGCATGGACGGCATGCGCACCTTGTTCGGGTCCAGCTCCATGCTCATCTTGCCGTTCTTGCACTCCAGCTTCGCCTGTTCGTAGGTGATCAGCGGCTGCCCGCCCATCGCCACCTCCCAGTTGGCCACGATCTTCCCCTCACCCAGCTTCTGCGTCTCCCCCTTCGTGTTTGTCTGGATCCGGATGTGCGAGTCCATGGTCACCTGCTTCATGCACAGCGCCACCGGGCCGAACGAAAAGAGTGTCAACGACTGGTCCAGCACCAGCCCCTCGACCTTGCTGTCCACCCACGCCGACAGCGTCTTCTTGTCCACCCCGTGCGTGATCTTGGAGCAGCGCTTCAGATCGTCGATAAACTTCTCAGACACCCCCGCCGCGCCCAGCAGCTTCTCCAGCTTGATCCCGCCGAAGTCAGGCAGCAGGTCCTTCACCGCCAGCTTCGCGTCGTTCTTCATCTGGTCCACCTTCGCCTCCACCTGACGCTTCACGTCACTGACCATCATCTCCAGGGACGCCGCCTTCATGCGCGCCTCCTGCGCCGCCTCACCCAGGGCGTTGCGCGTGCGGTCCACCATGGCCTTCACCGGGGACATCCTCACCAGCAGCTCTTTCTTCGCGTCCGCCGCCGCCTGCTTGAACTCATACCCCACTGAGCGGAACCGGCTGGAGAAGTTCCCCAGGTGCGCCGCGAACTCCGCCTGCGCCCCCTCGGCAAACTTCGCCATGCCGTTGAAGTCCAGACCCGGCACGCTCGGCACCTTGCCAAAGCTCCGGAACAGCGTGGCCGGAGCGCCCGCGCCCAGCTTCAGCGGTTTCAGGCTCAGCTCATCCTTCAGCCCGCCGAACCGCCCCACCAGACCGCCGATGTGGTCACGCTGTTGGTTCAGCCACGCACCCGCGTCACCCAGCCCGCGCTCGAAGAACTCCAGGTTAGGCAGCTTCCCAAGCTGCTGCACCAGCCCGCTGAGCACGGCCTTGGGATCCAGCTCCAGGAGGGAACCCAGGGCATCACAGCCACCCACCAGCTTGCCAGCGACCACCTTCTTGATCGCCTCCGCCTCCTTCTTCACCGCCTCCTCGATACTGTTCTCCAGGTCATCCAGGGTGCTCTTCGCCTGTCCCGTCTGTTCCAGGATGGCCTTCCGCGCCGCGGCATCGAGACTGCCCGCTGCCACCCGCAGATTGGCCGCCAGACCCGTGATCTTTTGGCTTAAAACCGTCTTCACCTGCTCGAGCCCCTGGGCTCCGCTGATCAGCTCATTGCTGACCTCGGCCTCCAGTTCCGCGCATTTCAAGCGGGCACCGTTGATCTGCGCCTCCACTTCTGTCAAAGCCTGCACCGTGGCCGTTTGCCACTCGATCAGCCCCTTCGCCAGGTCCAGCTCGGGAAGCTGGCTGACGACCAGCTCGAACTCCTTGAGCAGGCGCTTCAGCCCCTCTGTGCCGATCTTGTTCGGCAGGCCTCGGAACCATGGCAGCTGGCACAGGTGATCCAGCCGCTCCATCTGCGCCCGGGCCGCGTCGGCAGCACGCCGGGCCTTCTTGAGGACCGCATCCGCGACGACGGTCCCCACCGGCGGAAGCGGAAGCAGCAGCGCGCTGATCTCGCCCTTCAGCTTGCCCACCTGGTCAAGGCCATCTCCCAGCAGGGCCTGTGCCTGCCCCACCGTGCCCTGGGCCTTCCCGGCCGTCTTCTTCCAGAGTCCCTGCGCGTCATCGAGGATCACCCGCACCCCGGTGTCCAGGGCCGTGGCTGCCGCCGCCAGATCCCGCTTCAGGGCATCCGTGAGGTCCGGATGATCCGCCAGCACCTTCTCCACGCGTAACAAAGGTTGCCTCAATTCCCGCGCCACGTCCGCCGCCAGGCCGCGCAGCATGCCGGTGCCCTGCTGGATGGCGTGGTCGATGTTGCGCGTGACGTGCTTGTTGAGCTTCGTGCACAGGTCCGCCGGCTTGGGGATGCCAGCGACCAGCTTGTCCAGTTTTCCGAAGGCGGAGTCTACATCCCCCTTGATGTCACCCTGCAGCTTCTCCCAGGCCCCCTGCGCCTGAGCCCGCTGTTCCTTGACCCAGCCCGCAGCCTCCGTCCCGACCTGTTTCAGCTTCTCCTCCACCTCCCCCTCGATGCCGCTGACGATGTCCGTGTTCCGCTTCAGCACCTCCTGCGCGCGGGCCAGCAGCACACTCTCATCCACCAGCACCCCGCCGAGCTTTTCAGCGACGGCATCCACGCGCTTCACCATGGCTGCAAAGTGATTCCGGCACTGCTGCGGAAGTTTCGTGGTCAGGATGACCTTCATCTCGTCCGCGTTCTTGGCGGCCTCGTCCACCAGATCCAGGACTCGCTGTTCGAGGTCCTTGTGCATCACCGCCAGCCTCTCCTCCAGCTTTTTCAGCTCCTCGCACTTCGCCAGCATGAGACCGGAGACGGCCTCCACCTCCTTCACAAGAAGAGCCGCCTTTTCCACCTCGGAACGCAGCAGGACGCGCAGCACCGCCTGTTTCTGCCGGAGGTTCTGGGACACGGACCGCATCTCCTCCTCCAGCCTGTCCAGCAGGTCCTTCAGCGGGCCAGGCTTGGCCGCCACCCCGGGGAGCACGGCCTTCAGCACCTCCGTGGCCTCCCTGCGGAAGTTGACGGCAGCCACGTCCAGCTTCTCCAGCGCGGTCACCGCCGTGTGCGTCATGATGTCATCCACGACCTGACGCCAGGCCTTGATGAGCACCTCTTTGGTTAGGCTGATCCCGCGCACCTCACGCCCCGCCAGCTCGTTCATCCGCCGTTTCGCCACTGCCATGAGGAGATCGGCCTCCGGCTGGGTGATCCACTGCATCACCTTCTGGTCCAGCTTCCCGTTCACCAGCTTTCCGAGCACGGTGTCGATGGCCGTGGGCAGGGCCCCGGACTTCTCATACACGGCCTTCCGCAGCTCCCGCGCTTTCGTCACGGCGGTCTCCACGAGTCCCTTCAATTTCACCTGCAGCGCATCCGCGACAGCCTTTTCATGCGTGGAGACTTTTTCCCGGATGGACAGGATCGCGCTCTCCACCTCGTCGGCCTTCTCCATCGCCTTGCCCCTGGCCGCAGTCACCATGCTGTCCCCCACCTTCCTCAGGTCCGCCCACTGGCCCTCCAGGTGCTGGAACTCCGTGGCGAGGCTGCGCTTCAGGCTCTCCTGCATGCGGGCCACCTGGTCACTGGCCGTCAGCACCGGGCGCAGCGCGTCTGTGATCTTGGACCGCAGGGCCGCCCCGGCCTCATTCGCGCCGCCCAGGGTGCCGAGGAACTTTTCCGCCGCCCCTTCCCAGCCGGTGATCACCTCGCCGGCCTGACGAGTCGTCATTTGCTCGATGAATCCGAGCACATTCTCCGCCTCTCCCATGATGTCGCGGGCACTGCTGACGAGTCCCTCCAGCGGTGGTTGAGTTTCCGGATACGAGTCCCGGAACACCGTGATGGTGCGTGTGACGGAGCCCACCGCAGTCTGCTCGTCCGGGGCCAGCGCCTCGTCGTTGGGCTGGTAGTGGCTGAGGTCCGCCTCCTGCGTCAGGCCGGCGATGCGGAAGGTGCAGGGCCCGCCCCCGCCCGGCACCGCTGCCGCGCCGTATTTCATCGCCGCCGGGTTTGTCAGTGTCGGGTCTTCCTTGATCTTCGGGAAGCAGTCCACCCCCACCAGATCCGCCCATTTGTCCGTGTCATCCCCCAGCTGTTCGTCCTTCTGGGAGACGGCGGTCCAGAACCACAGGTTGTCCAGGTTCTCGATGTTGCCGCAGGCCTCCTTGGCCTTGGACTGGCAGTGCGTGTGGAAGTGGATCAGCACGTTTGCCGGGCCGTAGATGTCCGGGTCCGCCCCGCACTTGCGGATCGGCACCTTCCAGGCCACGCCGTCTCCATCCGGGGTGTACACATCCATGCCCCAGCGGCTGTCCACCAGGATGCGCTCCTCACAGGAGCAGGCCTTCAGGCTGCCGGCTTCCGAGCCCAGCTTCTCCTGCAGCGTGCGGTTCTTATGGATGAACTCCACCCACTCCTCCACCTTCCGCAGCACGGCGCGCCCCTCCAGCGCATCCTGCTGGGAGACGAACTGCCGCGTCGGCAGCACGGTCCGGCGGAAGACCGTCACGAGCTTCGCCTTGTTCTTAAACGTGCCGATCCTGCCGATCACCTCCACCCGCAGCTCTGACACGCGCCCCATCTCCACGGAGACCGCCACCACGATCTTCCCGTTCGCAAAGGACGCCTGCTGCATGCCCCAGCCCCCCAGCGCGGAGAAGTAAAGCCGCGCCACCGTGGCCTCCACCCCCTCCACCACCGCCGGTGTTTCCAGATGGTCCTTGTCCGACCAGAGTGACTCGTAGACCAGCTTTGACTCAAAAGCCCAGGCCATGCTGCCCGCCAGCCCGTGCTCGTAGTGCGGCACCAGTTTCCGCCACCAGGCCGCCGCCTCCCGCGCCTTCAGCGCATCCTCACTGGTCAGGTCCCGCGTCCTGTCCACCAGGACCTCCGGATCGATGTCGATGATCGGCCCCCGCCGAGCCAGCTCCCCCGACTGCGTCCCTCTCTGCGAGGGCAGTGAGGTGTGCAGGTCCGCCGCCTTCCGCAGTTCCGCGCGCAGGTGCTTCTCCCCGCGCCTGGCCTCCAGCTCCAGCTCCTTCGGCTGCCCGTTCTCGTCAAACTCCTCCGGCCCGTCATTAAAGAGCTCATAGACCGCCAGGCGTGACTCCACGAGGCGCAGCGTGGCATCCCACGCCTTCTTCAGGTTTTCCCAGTTCGCCGTGGCCGCGCCCTGATACACCCCCACGCCCTCGTTCTTGAGGTCCCAGTATTCAGATTCGGTGAACTTCGGCGGCTGAGCTGCCAGCCGTGACTTCGGGTAACCCTGGCGCGCCAGCAGTTCCGCCAGCCGCAGGGAGGGCACGTCCTTCAGCGTGAAGCGCAGCCCATACAGCATCTCAAACGAGGCCATCTTGGTCGGCAGCCCCACGAGGCGGTTTGGCTGCAGCGCGTTCAGCTGCATGCGCAGATTCCACGGCAGGCTGTGGTAGCGCCGCGCCAGGTCAGACGCGTCCAGCGTCAGCAGCGTGGATGAGGTGAAGCGGAACTTCACCCGCTTCCCCTCCTCCAGATCCGCGTAGCCATCCGCCTTCCGGCCTTTTTCCATCTCCTCGCCCACGCCTTGAGCGGGCAGCACGAGGCGGAATTCACCCGACTTCGCCCGCCGCTGCCAGCCCCGGAAGATGCCCTCCGTGGTCCAGTAGGCGATCTCACTGCCCGCCTTGTCCTCCGCGCTCAGCTTGTCCCCGGAGTAGGTGTTCGTGTCCACCAGGCAGACAAAGAACGGTGCCCGGTCCAGGTAAAACAGCCGCGCATCGATCCATGCCGTGTCGGTCGGCCCGGCAAACGCCCGGATCACCCGCAGCGTGGTGATCTCACTGTAGTTCAGCCCCTTCACCTGGTCGATCTCCAGGGTAAATTCCGGCTTCACCTCCCCGCTGGCCGCCGGGGAGGTGGTCCCCTGCCCCGGGGCGGCGGGCTGGGCCTTTTTCTTCAAGGCCTTCCGGTTCGGCAGCGTGATCAGCAGCGGCCGGTCCCTGGAGACCTCCAGCCCTCCGTCCTGAGAGAAAAGCTCCGTCTCCTCGATCCGGTGATCCGTCTCCCCTGGCATCACCCCTGCCAGTGGCAGACGCAGCGGCTGGCGCTCAGGTGCCGCCTTCCTTCCGGCGTCCTTGGCCTTGTTGTAAGCTTGGTCACCCTCGAGAATCTGCTTGTCCAGCCCCGGCAGCAGGTAGCCCATCCCCCACCAGCAGAGCTGCAGCGGGATGTACTGGTTCCAGGAATCCTCCGCCAGCTTCCTGGACCGGAAGATGTAAGACGCGGCGGAATCATTCATCTGCACGTCCTTCTCCGCCTTCTCCAGCAGCAGCAGGTCCAGACCGCCCGCACGGATCGGGCTTTTCACGCCGCTCTTGATGGCGCCCACGTCAAAGAGCAGCTGCAGGCCGTAGGTGCGCAGCGTCTCGATCGCCACGGCATCCCCGTCTGTGGCATAGGCCTGCCAGTCCTCTTTCCTGTTCACCACGGACCTCAGCCTGCGCAGACCGCACTTCAACCCGTCGCCGTGGTGATTCCGCAGCGCCGGGAACTCGGCCTCCCACGTCCCGGGGACCTCGGCGCGACCCTGCCGCAGGGGCGGCTTGCCGATCACCAGGTGGTCCAGCCTGCCCGGGTGCGCCGTCGCCAGGGACTGGCTGACCCGCGTGACCAGAGCCCCCAGCGGAAAGGGTGAAAATTTCGTCTTGTCCGTGAGGTCAGCGCCGGCCGGATTGAGCTCCAGCAGCGCCAGCGTGCCAGACTTGATGTTAGGCTCCACCGTCCCCATCAGCGCCTTCCAGCCCCGGGAGAAAAATCCCGTCCACTCCTTGTTCTCCGCCGAGGTCAGGACGCCCGTCGGCTTTCCCGCCGCCGTGCCCGCCTTATGGGTGAAGTGCTCGGTGGACGCCTGCAGCGTCCATGACGCACTGGTCCACATCCCCGCCGTGCCCCCCGCCCCGCCCAGGTCCGGCACCTGCGGCAGCTCCCGCGCCGCCTCCAGCACCAGCATGGCCGGCCGCTGCACCAGCGTGATGTCTGAGCTCTTCGCCGCCGCCGCGTCTGACAGCAGAAACGGATCCGGACCGAAGCCCGGGGCACGGAACCGCCGCCGGAACACCAGCTGCCGGGGCCCCGCCCCCCCCGCCGGCACCCAGTCATACATCAGCGCGTCCACCGGCTGCACCCCCAGCGTCCGCTGCGCATGGCAGGCCTTGGTCCCTTCCAGACGCCACGCCACAGGCGTCCGCTCCGTATTGTAGCCGTATTCCAGGACACTCTCCGGCGTGTTCTCCACATAGAGCCCGAGCCGCTTGACGCTTGAGCCCACCACGAAGGCATGGATCTGCCTTCCCGTGATGGGCGGATACATCACATACTTCAGCCAGAGATAATCTGACTGCCCGGCATTCGGCGCCTCATTCGGTTCGAACGCCCCAAGCGCGCTCGGCAGCCGCACCCACACCGTCATCCGCTCCACACTCTTCCCACCGTTCTGGTTGGCTGGCTCAGCCAAGATGCTCGAGTGCAGTCCCTGCGGCCCGGTCAGGAACGTGTCCAGAGGCATCGCCGGCGCGCGTTCCTCACTCGCCCCCGGCTCAGCATAGGCGTGCAAGCCCGGCACATCATGGATCACCTTCGTCTGGGTAGGCGACCACTGCTCCAGCATCACCCCGCAGAACTGCAGGCTCGATGGCAGGCCCCCCTTCTCCTCCACCCACAGGCCGGTGGGCGACTGGCGGAAGTAGGATTTATGCCACCTCTCGAACTTCCTGCCCGTGAACAACACACTGAACACACCCGGGTTGGGGGCGATCTCCCGGTAGACTAAGCGCAGTTGATAGCTCATAGCAAAAAAGGCGAGTTACGGCCCGGAGCTTAGAGGACTGAAGGAATGTGGGAAGGATTTTCTTCCTCGCAGCCGAGAAAGTTTTATCACCCTCTCAGAATATAACCCAAATTTTCCATCGATCAGCCAGTCCGCCCTCCAAGCACCGCCATGCTCACCATCCGGCAGAGATCAGCCCTTCACCTATGATATTTCTAAAATTCATGGTGGCAGGATTCTTCCCCGCTGCGAGTCCGACCACCGCACTTCCCTTTTTGAAAAACAAAGGGTGGATTGCGGAAACAACCCACCCAACCGCCCGGGTATTTGACACTGCTCCAAGGTTTGCCGGAGGATGAACTTGCTTAGTTTGAGTGCCCATGACTTGTATGGCCTCTCCCGCCCATGCCTCCTTCCAAGATCAGCTATGACCTGCCGTCCGATGCTCCCAGATCAGTGCTTCGCGAGGGTGGAATTGAAGACGGCTTCATCGGCAAGCTCCAGGGGCTGAAATACGAATACCGCCGGGACATCACGGACCGTGCTGCCTTGGAAAGGAATTTCCGTGAGAAGTTCGAGGCTCTGAACCGCTGCCGCCTCACGGATTCCGAGTTCGCTCGTTTGGTCGAGATCATCACGCCGGATGTCTTCGCCGCGTCCAAGACCCTGCGTGGTATCAATGCCTTCACGCGAGATGACTTCACGCCGCTGAACTACACCCTGGTCAATATCAAGGACTGGCGCAAGAATACCTCCGAGGTCATTAACCAGCTCCGCGTCAACACTGACAACATACGAAAGAGAGGCCCAAAGGGTGAGCGCCGGCAGCGTGAATCAATTGAACCGCTTCCAGGAAGGTTGTGTCGAGGAAAACACCAATACCGCCGCCAAACTCTGCACCCCTCGTTGACCGGGTCCCGCTAAACTTTTCAAACAACTGACATCTATGCCTACACAGCAGATAAAACTTAAACTTCCCCAGATTGAGAAAGTGAAGTTGTGTCACTTCTCCCTGTTTACGGCAAATCCTGACGCGGAGTTTCCGTGTAACACTGGCGTGGTTTGCCTTGTTGGAGCAAATGGAATTGGAAAGTCCACTCTACTTTCAGCAATAAATTTCGCCCTCACCGGAACTGTTTCAGACCCAAACCGCCCTTTCAAATCAATCGAGGAGTATTACAAGTATACTCGGGAATACTCGAGCAACTACTTTCGTGGGCGCATTGCGGAATCAGACGAAGATGAGGCCGAAATCGCTCTGAGCTTTCGGCTCGGCTCCTATGATTACGAATTGAGGCGGTCTCTTTTTGAGCCTGATGAACTGAGAGGGCTATCCATTCGCAATCGGGTAACCGGGGAAGTGGTTGTAGATGCGGAAGAAACTCCGCGTGGTGAACGGCACAGGCTATATGTGTCAAAGCTGGCGGAACACAGCGCACTCGCGTCATTCGAGGAGTTTGTCTTTTTACAGCACTTCGTATTCACTTTCGATGAACAGCGGAGAACACTATTCTGGGACGCTAAAATTTTGGATCGTGTTCTATACCGGGCATTCGGATTTGAACCAGACATGGCGAACAAGGCGGATCACTTGTGGCGTGAAATCGAGTCCGAGGATTCGCGCGTCCGCAACTACCAATGGGAGGCCACACGAATGCGAAAACGCATCAACGAAATCCGGACGCAGGCCCAAGCATCAACTGGTGCAAAGGAGACTTTCGAGAAGCTAGTTGGGGACCATCAGGCATTGAGTGAACAATTTGATGAAGAAAGCCAATCCTTGAAAAACTTGGACGATGCTATCAAGGACGCGAATCTGCGTCTCGCTGAACATTCCGTCCATGAGACCTCCCTGCGTGATGAATACGCGCAGTTCTTTGACCGGCGCCTGGACCTGAGACCGGCGCTTCCTCAACACCCCTTCGTGACCCAGTCCATTGCCGAACACTCTTGCGGGCTGTGCGGAAACGACTCCGATACCGCGATCCGAGCAATTGCAGCAAAAGCGAAAGGCCTAGCCTGCCCACTATGCGATTCCGCTCTCGCACAGGATCAACCCGCCAATGGCGATGTCCACCGGTTGCACGAGGTGGATCGGGAGATAGCGAAAGCAAAAAAAGCAATACAAGAAGACTTGAAAACATTGGAACGGTTAAGGAAGCAGGAAGCGGCTACTCGAAAACAGTGGGAAGGGACGAAGAATGCTTTGGATGCATTCGACGCCGCAAACAGCGCGGTCTTAAACATGTTGCGCTCTCAATTGGGCCATACCAGCAGCGACGCCGAGTTGAGCATCTATAGGGAGCAGTTGGCAGTAATGGAAAGAGACAAACAGACCGCCTACGACCGACGAGAAGAGTTAAAAATCCAGCGTGCGAACCTTCAGAAAGAGCTCGCGCAACAGTATCAATTAGCCGAGACGAGTTTCGTCCCTCGGTTCGAAGAGCTTGCGAAGCGCTTCCTTGGAATGCCGCTCACGGTCCAACTTGATGCAACTGCTGGCCGTGATCTGAAATTAGTAGTGGCAGTTCGCGGGACGACACGGAGGCAGCAGCAAGAACTGTCAGAAAGTCAACGGTTCTTTTTGGACATTGCTCTGCGGATGGCGCTCACGCAACACATGTCGGACCCTTCGTCGAAAGGAGGGATGTATATCGATACGCCCGAAGGCTCTCTTGACATTGCATACGAGAAACGCGCTGGAGAAATGCTGGCGATGTTTGCAAGTCCGGGGCACCGGATCATTATGACTGCAAACCTCAATAGTTCTCAGTTATTGCTGGCATTGGCGCACCAATGCGGGCGCAAGGGAATGCGCCTTTGCAGAATGACGGATTGGGCGGAACTCTCTGCTGTTCAGCGGGACGAGGAAGCACTTTTTGACGCTGCCTACAACGTGATCGAAGCCGCAATGCAGCCATAACTCCACCCTATGCGATTGCACCCAAACGCAACTTTTGACTGCTTGCTCGTCGCACGTCGCTTGCAGGCTCAGGGAGCCGCCTTCACCGGGCCGGAACTCCATCTTTTCGCCTATCTCGGATGTCTCCTCTGGCTATACCAGAAACATACAGTCACGGATTGGGGATACTCATTTGTGGGAACAGAACTTGGCGCTCCATACAGCCAAGAGATTGACTCGGCGTTGAAGGAGCTTCTAGGACGCGGGTTTTTCCTTCGCGTCCACGACCGTCTTCGGATGACCGAGTTAGCCGAGCGGACACTTGAGGAATTTTCAAACCTCGAAATGAACCGGGATCGTGCGGAATGCTTGAATGCTGCCTGCGCGAGTATCGCAGCTTTCTCGCTAGGAATGGTCACATCTGCGTTGTCTCAGGAGCCTGAACTCAGCCGGGCAAAGGCTCTTCCATCAAGCCGGCTATTGCTTGAGGACGCGGCCCAGTCTCAACTCTATGTTCAGTTTGAGGCGTTGCGGAGCAACTTGGACCATCGAACGAGCGACTTGCGACTTCCCGCAGTTGTTTGGCTTTCGGCTCTATACCGGTCAAATACTAGCACCAACTTGGAACCGTGATGAACATTGTCGAAAGCATCAAAGCGGTTTGTCAGGATTCCCACTTCCCGATGGCACAGGAGGTATTTGGGGGGGCGGGTTTGGACGCCATTTTCCAGGTAATGGAGACAGTCCAGGAGCTCTACCGTCACGTTGATCTCGAAAGGATTTCGGGAGAGGTTCTCGTTTACAAAGTTGTTTCTACTTCGCAAAATGTAGGAAGTGCGTCAGACGTCTCTCGACCCGTTGACTTCGCGTCGCTTGCAAACCAGAACATTCAAAATCTTTGTTTTGAGATTGGGGCAGATGGACGGCCGCATGCTCGGTCTCTCGGTTCAACGACTCGAGAAGAAATCGCTAGAACCGCAGTCGTTTATCACTGTGCCGGGTGGCTGGAAGAGTTCCTCGCGGGAGACAAGCGAAAGGCGGTTCTGCGTCTCGATTCATCAACTCGGAGTCAGTTTTCAGTTCCAACATTTGGGACCCTTCGTGAGGCGTTACAGCACTTTGAAAGGGATAATGTTCGCGAGTCCACCTGCTACATATTTCGAGGAATATGGCATGACGCGAACCGTTTGTTCCTCAAGGCCGGGCCAGAATCATTGATGCGCGATTCGCTGATACAGTTTTTGAGGAACCGCTTGGGTGCCGATCATGATGTGCTGCCCGAACAGAATGTGAACGAAAAAAACCCAGTTGATATTCGCGTCCAACCAAGACTGCGAAACAACCGCCTGATGATCATTGAGATCAAATGGATTGGAGATTCGGTTGCGACCGACGGGCATGTTACGGCTAGGCATCGGGACAGCCGCGCACAGGAAGGTGCCACCCAACTGGCAGATTATTTAGATCAACAACGGCAATCAGCACCAAGCCATGTCATTCAAGGCTACTATGTGATTATTGACGCTCGCCGCCGGAACCTGCCAGCGACCGCAACGGCTGGCGTAACGATTGCACGTGCGGACGGGTTTCATTACGAGGCTCAAGTGATTGCTTTCTCTCCCGCCCCGCATACGACGCGCCCAGATTTCGACGAACCATACCGAATGTTTGCCAGCCCAATTTGCTCCCACTAATCCAATGTTCACACTTAACGACAACTTTCCGCTCCGTGACCAAGATGCGTCAAATGCAGTGGGCCTTGGCGAGATGCCGCGCCACCGTTGGTATTTTGTTAAGGAGGGCTTCTCGCCTAGAATGGTCGAACAGGCGGTTGCTACTGATGGTGTTCGTTCAGGAGAACTCTTACTCGATCCTTTTTCAGGGAGCGGCACAGTTCCGCTCGCCGGCGCACTAGCCGGGCTGCGTGCCCAGGCGTTTGAAGTAAATCCGTTTCTTCACTTCCTTTCCGCAACGAAGCTAAGTCGATGCTCAGCGTCTGCTTTCCAGCAAGCCAGCCGGAAGGTGCTTCGAGCGTCTGAAGGGCAGCTTGTCTCGCCTCTCGAAGGATACTCGACATTCACAGAGGGAAATCGGTGGGGGAGATGGCTATTCCCTACCAAAGTGCTTCGTAGTTTTGAAGCTGGGTGGCGTGTGGCAACTTGCACTGATCCCGAGACGCGTAGTCTTCTGCAATTGGCTCTACTCGGTGCTGTAATGGACTGCTGCAATGCGACACGTGATGGAAAATGCTTGCGCTATAACAACAATTGGAGCGAGCACGAAGCAACTGCTTCGCAGTTTCGATTTCGATTGGAATCGCGCGCTAACGAGATTTCTAAAGATTTGGGTGCTGCACCAATTTCCGGTAAAGCTTCAAAAGTGAAGCTTGGGGATGCTCGCTGCCTCGTCGCTTCCCCTGCACGCGAGAAGTTTCGTTTGTGCGTCACATCCCCTCCATATCTAAACTCATTCGACTACTCAGATGTTTATCGCCCCGAATTATTCTTGGCGGGATTCGTCGAATCGAATCATTCCTTGATGAAGATTCGTCTAAAGACTGTTCGATCACACGTCCAAGCAAGCTGGAAGATACCAATCAATGATGACTTCGGAGTGCTCTACAAAGATTGTATTACAACAATCCGGGAGTCTGCGGAAGTTCTCTGGAGTGGAAGGCTCCCAGCTATGGTTCAGGCTTATTTCGAAGACATGGAAAAGATTCTTCGAGGCTTGCGGAATCGGGCTCTGGACACCGCCAGTCTTTGGCTAGTCGTTTCAACGTCAGCGTATGGGGGAATCGAGATTCCCGTTGATTTGATTCTTGCGGAGATTGGTCAGCGTTCAGGATGGTTTCTCCGTGAGGTTGGTGTTTTGCGTTATCTGCGAAGCTCAAGCCAGCATTTCAAGCACGTCGATGACGCGGCGAGAAAGTCTGTCCCACTCCGGGAAAGTGTCGTTATTTTTGACGCCACACAAAGGCGGCCGAAAAGAAGATCCAAAACTACCGCGTGACCAGACGCCAAGCTGTGCACCATCATCCAGAAGATCGCCGATGGGCTGAACGAGTTCTCCACAGATATTGATGCCTGGCGGATGCGTATGAATACCTGATCGGCCAGTTTGCCGCCAGGTCCGGCAAGACGGCGGGTGAACTCTACACGCCACAGCAGATCTCAGACATCCTCGCCTCCATCGTCACGCTGGACAGTCAGAAACCCAAGACGGGCACGAAGAAGCGGATGGCAGGGCCAGAGCTGAAGCGCAAGAAATAGCATCGCACCCTGCGAAAAACAGGTCACTGAAAATCACGTCAGGATGTCAACCCACCCTCATCCGAGGAGGGCGTCGAGGATGGATTTTTCGAGGGTGAGGCGGAGGGTGGCGGCGAAGGCTTCGAGGCGGGCGAGGTCTTCTTTGTTGAAGCGGGTGGCCTGGCTGCCGGTGCGGACGAGGGAGAGGACGCCGCGGTTCTCGCCGCAGCAGTGAAAGGGGATGGCGACCATGGCCTGGGTGAGATGCCCGAGCTTCTGGTCCATGCGCTTGCTATGCGCATTTGGCCGGGTGTTCCCTGGATGGCCGGAGAGTCCTTCGGGGTTCTCGGGGGTCTTCTCACCGACGGTGTAGAAGATGCTGCGGTCCTTGGTGTGAACCCAGCTGATGATGCCCTCATTGAGCGGCTGGGTCTGGCCGACGATGCCGCCGTGGCTTGACTCGGCGGGGTTAAACACGGCCTGGAGGGCACGCAGGCGCTGGCTTTTCATCCAGAGGGTGGCGCCGGTGGCGCGCGTGGCCTGGAGCAGCAGCTCATGGAGCACCTCCATGGAGCTGGAGATGTGCGCCTGGTAGTCCAGCGGCTCCAGGTTTCCGGCCACTCTCTCCAGAGCTTTGAGGAGATCACTACGAACACACTTTAAGTTAGGATCGGCTGGGATGGTGTTGCGCCGCGTGAGGCGGGCCGGGGTGTGCGCCGGGACGAGACAGATGGCCAGCCAGTCAATGGCGTGTTCGTCCTGCCAGAGGCGGGACTGCCAGCGGGTGGCGGTGATGAGATCGGCAAAGACGGCGGTGAAGTCCAGCTTCTCGGTCTCAGACATGGAAGCATAAGCCGTTAGGTGGGCAGGCACGGCCTGCTCCAGCGCGCGCCCAAGCATGGCCTGAGCGTGGTCGCCCCCCTTGACCTGGGTGACGGCGGTCAGGACCTCGGAGAGGGCGCGCTGCATGACCTCGGGCTTGTGATTGGGAGGCGGGGCGGCCTTCTTCGCGCCGGAGCGCCTGCCCTCGGCGATGAGCGCGGCATGGATGCTGATGAGAGCCTCGGTAGTCCGCCAGACGGTGCGGACCTGGCCGGCCAGTTCGTCTGTGCGCAAGGCGCTGCGGGCGATGGTGCGGAGCTCGGCCTTTTCCTCATCGGTGAGGCGGGGGAAGGCTGACCTCTCCCCGGGCATCCGACCGCAGGCCACCTCAGGATGACGATGCAGGAGGCGATGCAGCTCCAGATCGCCACTGACACCGAGGCAGTTTTTGCGCTTGTTGTCCAGGATGCGGATTTGCTGGCAGGCATAATCATCTTTCTGCCCCCACAAGAGGGCGCTGGTTTTTTGCGCGGCACCCAGCTTGCGCAGCTGGATCAGCGCTGCATAGCGCGGCTTGTCCGCGCCCTGGTCGCGGATCATTTTGACCAGGCTGGCGAGCTTCTCCGGCACTGCCAGGAGAGCTTCCAAGGAGTCCTTGGGATCGGCCAACTTGTCGTCATGCCCGGTGATTCCGGCATGCCCATCGGAGGGGTCGTCCAGCCGGGCAAAGACGATGCGCATGGCGGTGGTGCGCAGCAGGGAGATGAGCTTGCCTGTGCGCCTCCATTCACGCAGCGTCCTCTGCTCTTGGGAGTTGAAGACCTTCACCAGCGTCTCCTGCACGGCATCGGTGAGGTCCTGGCGGGCGAGCGTGCCCTGCTCGATATTGCCACGGAATTTGTTCGCCAAAAAGCGCTGCAGTTCATCATCGAGCTCCATGCTCAGGGAAGATTCAGCGTCCCATCCCTGAAGGACGAGGTTCACGCGATCAAGGTAGGGATCGTCATCGGATGCTGGAGGTGCCATGACAGCGATGCTGGATGAGGAGCGCGCGCCGGGCAAGATCTGTGAAAGCGCCGCAGATCGAAAAGACTCAATCGCCTCTTCGCCGTTTCCCGACTGGTCTGGGGCGGTGTCCCTGGGGAGAGACGGATTTAACTCAATAAGTGCGGGGCGGAAGCATCGCCAATGGGTGCAGGGCAGCCACTCCATGCGCTGCCAAGCCGCAACACGATCAACATCACCACCTCCACCATCACTACCGTCATGACAACGATCCGCCATCTCCATCTCATCGCCAGCATCTTTCTCGTGGGCTCCGCTTCGGCGCAGCCAGCGGTCCCGCCTCCACCCTATGAGATGGAGCAGCGCACGTCGCGGCTTTGGCTTCGGCTGGTGAGCATCGCCGAGGCGGCGCAGCACGGCCCGCGTGAGAGGATGGATCCGGAAGATCCCTCGGTCTACGAAACACACCATGCCCGGCTCAGCCTGGCGGCGCAGCGTTATGCAAAGTTGGATAGGTCAGGCGCCGCGCCCTTGCTGGCGGCGCATGTGCAGGAGTGCGCGGCGGCGCACCGGGAGATGGCGCAGGCCATGCGCCGTGCGGGCCATGAGCTGGTGCCGGCGCTGCAGGCGCTGCTCCCTGATCTGCGGCAGTCCCCACGCGCCCACGTGATGGCCGAGGAGGGTGGCTTTGACCTGTCCGCCGCCGGCATCAATGAGGAGACGCTGGGCTTCATCGCGGCGCTTGCCGGTGACACGCAGCTCTCGGGCGAGTCGCGCTACATCTCCGTGCAGTGCGGCCTGATCAGCGCGGCGGCGGCGGCGTTTGCCCAGTCAGAGCAGCGTCTGCGGGACGCGCAGGCCGCCCATGAAAAGGTGGCCCTGGCCTTGCGAATCGAATACGGGCCGGACGTGGTGGCAAAGGCAGGGCAGCCGGTGGCGCTCTGGACATGGTAAGCCTTCATCTTTCCCTCTCACTTTCCCTTTCCCTCTGATCACCCAACCCGTGCTGCCTCCAGCGGACATTCCATTCTTGCATCGGCACCACCCTTCTCCATCCTGCGATGAAGCCACACCCAGACCTCATGCCAAATTTAGACCGTCAGGAAACACGCACCTGCCTGTTCACGGACATCGTCGGCTCCACCGACCGCACGGCGCGGCTGGATGTGGAGACGGCGAAGCGCATCATCACCCGCACGTTCGACCTTTTTAAACAATGCCTGCCGAAGGACAGCGTGCTGAACCTGAAGGCTGAAGGCGCGGTCGAAAAGTTTGTTAACGGCAGGATCGTGGCGGACACGGGAGACGGTGTGTTTGCCGACTTCATGACGGTGGGGGCCGCGATCGAAACGGCGCTCAAGTTTCAATGGCTGCTCGCCCATGAAAAATGGGAGACGGAGCCGGTCGAGGTGAGGATGGGCATCGACACGGGGGATGTGACCTTCCGCCAGGACGCAGGCGTCCCGGATCGGGAGATCCCGGTGGGAGATGTGACGAACCGCGCGGCCCGCATCATGAGCTGTGCGCTGGGCGGGCAGATCCTGATCAGTGAGGGGGTCAGCTATCATGGCCGCCAGAAGGTGGTGGGCGTGCATCCTTCCGCCATCCACCAGCCCGCCACGGAGACGAGAGCCGAGATTGATTACGAGGAGATCGGGTATGTGCGCTACAAGGGGGACCAGGTGGATGCCGGGGCGCCGCCCGTGCTGCTGTATGAGGTGGGGGTGAAGGGGCAGCTGCAGAGGCGCATCACCACGGATCCTGAAAAATGCCGCCCGTGTGACCGCAGGGGCCGGCAGGCGCCCATGCCGCCCGAATTCACCCCGGTGGCCAACAAGGAGGTGCCTGGCGCGAGCAACGGCCCCTGGATCCTGGAGCGCTGGCTGGGCAAAGGTGGTTTTGGCGAGGCCTGGCTGGCGCGGCACGCTGTGCGGCTGGGAGATCACAACACGCGCGTGTTTAAATTTCCCAACGATCCCGCGCGTGTGCGCGCTTTTTTGCGTGAGACCAACCTGGCAGACATCCTGAAGGACAAAAAGCTGCCGGGCATCATCCAGGTGGAGGAATACCGCGAAAAGCCCTGCTTCATCGCCACGCCTTATTACCGGAACGGCAGCCTGCTGGACTGGTCTGAAGCCAACAAGGAGGCCTTTGCCAGCCTGTCCCAGCGGCAGCGCATTGACTTCATGATCGAGCTCGCGCGCATTGTGGAGGGGGCGCACCGGATCGGCATCGCCCACAAGGACATCAAGCCGGCGAATGTCTTTCTGGAAGATGACACGACCGTGCTGCGGCCGGTGCTGGCGGACTTTGGTGTGGGGGAGATCTTCCTCACGGAGCTGCGTGAGGAGTATCAGCAAATCCAGTCGAGAGATCTCAACCGGGCCATCAGCATCATCGGCACCACCCGCACCGGGACCGAGATGTACTGGCCGCCGGAGTTCAAGAAGCCCGACCCGGTGGTGGAAGTGCCCGTCGGCGACAAAGAAGCGCAGGAGCGCGCGAACAAGGAAGCGCACGAGCGCGCGAAGAAGGCCGATGTGTATGCCCTCGGCATCGTGCTCTACCAACTGATCATCGGGGATTTCAACCAGCCCTGGGAGTCCGCACAGGAGTGCGAGCGGCGCATCCCCGATGATGCGTCCCGCCCGCTGAATCCCTTTCTGCGGAAGGTCATCATGGGCACGCTGGATGCGGTGGAATACCGCACCGCCTCCGCGGGGGAGCTGGCTGGGAAGCTCGCCTCCATGGAGCAAGACTGTGCGGACTCCGAGCAGGCACGCCTGCTCGGGGAACTGCGGCTTTCCCAGGAGAAGGCGAAGGAGGCCCGGCAGCGTGTCCGGCGTCTGCAGCTCGTGCTCGGTCTGGTCGCCTGCCTTTTGGTGGTCGCCGGTGTGCTGGCGCTGGTGGCGGTTTGGCAAACCAACATTGCCAAACGCAATGAGGAGCGGGCGGTCCAGAAAGAACAGGAACTGCAAGTGGCCACGCAGCTCGTTCGTGATGAGGCCGCGAAGAAGGAGAAGGCGCTGAGAGCCGCCAAGGAACAGGAGGGCATCGCCCAACAAAATGCTCTCACCGCCAAAGCGGCGGAAGCCAAGGCAGTCGTGGAGGCCACCGCGGCCAACAAAGCGAAGGCACTGGCCGAAGAGGAAAAGAAAGCCGCTGATCTGGCACGTGCGCAAGCGGTGGTGAGCAAGCAGCGCGCCGACGCGAGTGCCGAGGACGCCAGAAAAAAGGCAGCCGAGGCGGAAGCAAGCAAGGTGGCGGCAGAGGCCAGCGCAGTCAAAGAGAAAGCCGCCGCCCATGTGGCCGATGCAGAACGGCAAAAGGCGAAGAAGAGCGCCGAGGACGAGCAGCTAGCTAAGGTGCAAGCTCAACAAGAACGTGATGCGAAAGCCAGTCTCCTGAATGAGGCCTCAGCCGCCAGCCAGGAGGCAGGTGTCGAGGCAAACCGGCACAAAAAAACCATCTCAAGTGCACTTTTTGAGAGGGCGTTGAAGTATAACCAAGCAAATAGCATCGCCTTGCTTGCAAGTGGCATGCATGTCTTCGGATCACGCCTCGTCACACGAACTGCAACAATAATGGGGACTGGGGTGAATACCGTAGAGTTTGCTCCTGACTACCGATGGTTCATCATAGGTTGCAAGGATGGGAGTCTTCGAATCATGAGCCCAGAAACAGGCTTAGAGCGAGTCCTGACTCAGTTTACAGGCGAAGTAACTACGGTCGCCATCAGTTCGGATGGCAAATGGGTGGCGGCAGGAGGCAAGGATAAGCTTGTGAAAATACTAAATGTTCTCGGCACCGAAGCCGCCATTCCAGATATCACTATGGCACAGCCTGTCAGGCAGGTGCGTTTTAGTCGCGATGACAGGTTCTTGGCAGTCGCAACTGATGATCACCGGGTGGCATTAGTGGATGCGAAACGAGGTGGAATCAAAGGCGATTTTGGCCTGGATGTGGACAAGCTAAAGATCAACCGTTGTTCGCTGTACTTTGGCCCTGACGGCGACAGCCTGGAAGCCAGTTTCTCCAATGAGATGTTCACCGGTTCATGCACCGTGAGAGCATCCATTAACAACGGCGACGTGGCGATTGTGTCTTGTGACAAGTATAACCACCTTGTGCGCAGCAAAAGCGGCAGGCTGGCCGCCTATCACACGCCTATCAAAAAAGAGGATCTCGTGACATGCCGGTTTCTGACCAATGATGCCGAGAACATACCACACCTATTCATTGATTCTGACACTGGCATTGAGCGTGAGTTTGATTTTGGCACGCATATCAATCGGACAGAGATAAGCAACGACGGCTCCATTGTCGCTGGAGTCGCGGGAAGATCTGTGTTCCTGGGAGTAATCACCACTGGGCTTCGCTTCGTACTTGGGCGATGTGAAAATGAGCTTACCAGCGTCACACCAAGTCCAGACGGGCAATGGGTCGCCTGTGGAGATAGCAAAGGATTGGTTCAGGTCTTTGACACTAGTAATACCGATCAAAAAATATGCGAAATCTACGTCGGCGAAGGTCCAGTTGAAAATTTGTCATTCAGCAATGATGGCCGTTTCCTAGTGGCGACGTCAGGGGCCTGCATCCGCATTCTTGAGTGGGTGCCCGAGCTAAGCATTCATCGAACGATCGCTCCGATTGACGATAGTATTCAAACACCAAAAGACGCTTCTTTGATGGCTGCGTGGAAGTGGTCCGGCAAACAGGTCTTGATCTTTAATGAAAATTCCTGGCGGTGCACCCAAAACGTGTCGTGCCCGGAGGGCGTTTATGCAGCATGCCTCAACAAGAATGGAACACGGCTGGGTTTCGGATCCGCCTCGTCCGTGGGGATGATTGATGTGACGACAAAGAGCATCTTATGGTCCAAGAGGCAAGGCATGCCGGTTCGCTGCCTGGCATTCAGCCCGGATGAAAAATTTCTAGATGCAGGCATGGGCGCTGATGACAAGCCTGGTTCACCAACGTCGGGATCAATTGTCAGGCTCATGACTGAGACTGGCGAGCGATCAGGTTCCAGTTATGACAGATTGCCAAAAGAATTGCTAAGTGTTCATAAACTGAAGCATAGCCCTGATGGGGGCAGCATTGCTGTGCGTACACAAGATTTTTTAAACAGGATGCATCCGATGTTTTTGTGCTCGTATGAATCCGGCAAAGTAACTGCGTCTGCCGAATTCGGCCAGGTAGTGGACTTTGACATCACCTCTGACGGAAAATTTTTAGCGGCGGCAACCAACAATGAATCCATAGGCATCTGGGATCTGAGGAAAAATGCAGCGGCAGGCCGTGTTTCATTCGACCAAGGACTAAACCGTTGCGGGTTCATACCTGGATCAGCGTTGTTGCTAGCGTCGTGCGCAGATGCGTCCTTGCGAATCGTTTCCGCAGGGAACTGGCGTGAGATATCAAGAACCGAACTGCACAATGAACTAGGTGGCAATGGTTTCAGTGCAAGCTTCACACCAAGCCCAAGCGGTTCGTGGATGATTTTAGGCAATGAAACCCTCGATGAGACGCGCGTGATTGACTGCCGCTGGTTTCAGTATTCGGATGCTATCGTAGATGAGAACTGGATGAATTTTCTCGCTTTGCAGGCAGGCAGAATTTACCGCGAACAGGGAGTGCTCACTCCCTTGAGCCAAAGCGAGTTGAAAGCATGCGTCAATCAACTTCAGGAGTTTGTAGATTCTAAATCGGCTCCAGCGGAGAAGGTGTGGCAGCATGCCACCTTAAAATGGTGGCGCATGCTTCCTGAAGAGAAGACGATTTCACCGTGGAGTGGTGCCACGATCCGTGAAACAACCGGAACTTCGTTGATGGCTGTCAAATCGGTAGCAAATGCAGACGCAAACGTGAACGCCATTAACGTGATTCGCAAATGCGTCACGCAAGCCCCCTGGCACCCGCTCTCTCCGCTGTCCATGGCTAGACGAGGCATTATCGCATCTGATCTTACGAAGCTGCTAAAATATGGGGAGAGGCCAGAACTGCCAGTGAATGAAAATGCCGAAACAAACCGCCGCCAGTTCCTGGCGCGGCAGACGCTGACGCGGCTGCGTGATGCGGATGAGTCTGTGTATGGGCGTGGAGTGCTGGCGGAGTATGCAAGGTGGGCGGCGGGGATTCTCAAGGACGAGCTGGGGATGGTGGCGGAAGCGCGTGAGGCGCTGGCACTGGCGGATGAGCTGGGGCGGAAGTAGGCTGCCTCTCCAGCCTTCGCTCATTTCCCGGCAGCGGGCATGTTCCAATCCCATGGGTGACAGAATCTCCCAAGCACATGGGTGACCGTTAGATGGCCTGCACAAGCTGGCGCAACGAGGGAAACGCGGGAACGCTGTGTGCGTGTGAGGCGGAGGGCACACAGCGCCCAATTCCACAGAGATGAACAGCAACTTTTGGAGGGCACTTCGAGGCGCTGGGGAGGTTTTTCGCGGGTCTTTCGTGCCATCCGCCTCCTCGACAGCGGTGTCACCGATGCCAGGTGGCCCTGGCATCTCGACCACCGCACTCCACGACGCTTGCGCGAGGATCGAGGCCTAACGGAAAGCGCTGGTTGGGTGGAGGGCGTGGCGCGTCACCGACCGACTCCAAGGGAGATGAACGGCACGTTTTGGAGAATCGATTGTTAGGCATGGGAAGCCGGTGCGGAACCCCGTTGGGGTTCGCGTTTGAAGGGGACGGTGTGGCGTCGGGTTACCAGGGTAGGCTCGCTAAGGCTCGCCAACCCTTCGCTGTGATGCGGAACCC
>JAZKCU010000036.1:0-16230 GCA_040387935.1 Verrucomicrobiota bacterium
ACGGCGTGCTCACGGATGCCGGCGAGCAGGTCGTGGCAAATCTGGCCGTGGCCAATGGCAGCAACAACGCCGCCATCAGTCCGAACATCAACATCTCTGCAAATGCCCTTACAGGCACCACGCTTGGCCTGCGTGCGCGTTTGGCCACGACCAGCGGCGCATCATCCATCGGCACTCTGGGAACAGCGGGTGAAATTGAAGACTATGTGCTCACCGTTTCCGCGCCGACGACTGATTTCGGTGACGTTCAAGGCTTCGCCAGCGCCAGCAGCACGGTGAACGCCAACCTCCGCATCGGTGCGCTGACAGACGCTGAATATGCGCCAACCAACAATACGGCTGCCACAGGTGATGACACTTCAGGTACGGATGACGAGGATGGGGTGGTGATCCCTGTGATGACGGCCGGCGCGCCGGCGACGATGCCCGTCGTCGTCACCAACAACACCGGCAGCATCGCCTACCTGAACGCCTGGATCGACTACAACGACGACGGTGATTTCGTGGACAGCGGTGAGAACGTCACTGTGAACCAAGGCATTCTCAGCGGCACCAGCAATGCCACCCAGAACCTCGACTTCACGGTTCCGGCGAACGCCGCGACGACGACGGTCCTTGGCCTGCGTGTGCGACTAACGTCCACATCTTCTCCTGGACCCACCGGCCTGTCCGGCAATGGCGAAGTGGAAGACTATGCCGTCACCATCGCCACCCCGCCACTGGACTATGGCGACACGAACGTGCTGGCGCAGGCCAGCAGCACCGCAAATTCCGCGCTGCGTCTCGGTGCCACGGTGGATACTGAGTTCACTCCCACCATCAACAGCACAGCCACGGGAGATGACATCACCGGCAATGATGACGAGGATGGCGTGAGCATTCCCGTGATGACCGCAGGTGCACCCGCCACCATCACCGTCACCGCCACCAATGCCAGCGGAGCTGCCGCGTTTCTTAACACCTGGATCGACTTCAACGGCAATGGCGGTGTCACCGATCCAGGCGAGCAGATCGCCACCAATGTGAACGTCGCCAACGGCACCAGCGCCGGCAGCTTCCCGATCAATTTCACCGTGCCTGCGGCGGCGGTGACCGGCGCCACCATTGTCGTGCGTGTGCGCCTCACCTCCATCAGCAATCCAGGCACCATCGGGCTGTCTGGCACCGGCGAGGTGGAGGACTATGTCACGACCATCGCCGTGCCGGTGACCGACTTTGGCGACTGGAGCGGGCTGGCCAGTGCCAGCAGCATCCAGAGCAGCAACCTGCGCATGGGGTCGCTGACGGACACCGAATATGTTTCCACGCAAAATGCCGCTGCCAGTGGTGACGACAGCACCGCCAGCGATGACGAGGATGGTGTGAGCTTGGCCGGCGGTTATAGCCTCGGCGCAGCCGGCAGCCTGACGGTGACGGCGACGAACCTTAGTGGTGCGGCCGCCTATCTCAATGTGTGGTTGGATTTCAACAATAACAACAGTGTGGCCGATGCCGGCGAGCAGATCGCGACGAATGTTGTCGTCAACAATGGCACCAATGGCGCTGCCCAAACCGTCAACTTCACGGTGCCCGCCACCGCCATCCCTGGGCTGAGAGGCGCCCGCTTCAGGCTTACCAACACCAGCAGCCCCGGCATCTCCGGCGCAAGCGGCATGGGTGAGGTGGAGGACCACCTGGTGAACATTTACTGCCCCACCATCTCTGTCTCTCCTGCCACGCTCAACACCGGCACTGCCGGCTCAGCCTTCAGCCAGACCATGACGGCCTCAGGCGGCTCCGGCCCTTATGCCTGGTCTGTCTCCGAAGGCGTGCTGCCGACCGGCCTGACGCTGAATGCCTCCACGGGGGTCGTCAGTGGCACACCGGCATCTGGCAACGGTGCGGGAACCACGATCACCATCACTGCCACCGACAGCAATGGATGCACAGGTGACCGCGAAGCCGTGCTGAAAGTCTGCCCGGTGATCGCCGTGGGACCGACCACTCTGGCGACCCCCACGGTCGGCACCTTCTATTCACAGGCCATCACGCCCGCCAATGGAGCCGCGCCGTATACCTTTGTCAGGAGCAGTGGCACGCTGCCTTCGTGGGCCTCTTTGAATGCGAGCACGGGTGTGATCAGCGGTACGCCAACGAGTACCACGAGCACCACCTTCACGATCCGCGCCACGGATGCCAACGGATGCATCGGTTCGCGTAGCTATATCCTGACACCCGTTTGCCCGACCGTCTCCATCTCTCCGGCTGCGGTGCCCGCCGCACGTGTTAGCACCGCTTACTCAACCACGCTTAGCGCCAGTGGTGGTACGGCTCCCTATGGAAGCTGGACCATCACGGCTGGCACACTGCCCGCGGGACTAACTCTCAATTCAACCAGCGGTGTGATCAGCGGCACCCCCACGGTGGTGACATCTCCAGGAACAAACGTCACCGTGCGTGTGACAGACACCTACGGATGTCAGGGCACTCAGGTCGTCACAGTCCAGATCTGTCCTGCCATCACGGTAAACCCCACCTCTCTCTCCAATGGTACCGTGACTCAGTCGTATTCGGCCACGGCAAGTGCCAGCGGCGGTGTGTCTCCCTATACCTTCGGTGTCTCAAGCGGCGCCTTCCCATCCTGGGCCACGCTGAATGCCAGCACAGGCGCCATCACCGGCACACCCAATTCGACGGACAGCTCCACCTTCACGATCAGTGCCACGGATGCCAACGGCTGTGTCGGCACACGCTCCTACACCATCACCCCCGCATGTCCGGCCATCCTGATCTCTGCCACCGTCCTGCCGCAGTCGACTGCCGGAGACCCCTACTCGCACACTCTCACACCTACCGGAGGTGTGGGTCCTTACTCCAGCTTCACCATCACCTCGGGAAGCCTGCCACTTGGACTCTCCCTCAACAGTTCAGGAGTCATCAGCGGCACACCGCTCTTTACCAACGGCTCGGGAACAAGCATCACCATCCGCGCCACAGACTCCAATGGCTGTCAGGGCACGCAGACGCTTAACTTCAAGGTCTGTCCGACCATCACCGTGAATCCCACTTCGCTGCCGAACGGCACTGTGGGCCTGGCCTACACACAGACGGTAAGCACCAGCGGCGGCACCTCTCCTTATGTGTACACGGTGTCTTCGGGCTCTCTGCCTGGATGGGCCACCTTGAACGCAAGCGCCGGAGTCATCAGCGGCACACCCAATAGTGCGAGCAGCAGCGCCTTCACCCTTCGCTCCACGGATGCGAACGGCTGTATCGCCACACGCAGCTACACCATCACGCCTGCCTGCCCGGCCATCAGCATCACTCCCACCAGCCTGCCAAACGGTCTCGTCGGCACCGCCTACTCGCGAACGCTGAATGCCAGTGGCGGCACCGCCCCCTATATTTGGACCCTCGCCAGCGGCACGCTGCCCACCAACCTGACCTTCAGCAGTGGTGGAGTACTCAGTGGCACGCCCACCACAGGCAATGGCGCGGGCATCAATCTCACCTTCCGCGCCACAGACACGTATGGCTGTCAGCAGACCCTGACGCTGGCCTTGCAAATCTGCCCTGTCGTGACTGTCTCGCCGACGTCTCTGGCCGCAGGAGTGGTGAGCGCGCCTTACAATCAGACAGTCACCTCCAGTGGTGGTGTGGCGCCTTACTTATATGCCCTCAGCATTGGAGCTCTTCCACCCGGCCTAACTTTGGATGCAAACACAGGGGCGATCAGCGGTACGCCGACCTCCTCCATCAGCGCCAGTTTCACCATCAGCGCCACGGATGCCAATGGCTGCATCGGCACCCGTGCCTACACGCTTCCGGTGAGCTGCCCAACCATCACCATCTCGCCACCCACACTTCCCGCAGGCCTTGTGGGCGCGGCTTACTCGCAAACAGTCACTGCCAATGGTGGCACAGCGCCGTATGCATGGAATGTTTCCGCAGGCACACTTCCTGCGGGTCTGATCCTGAGCAACACCGGCGTCCTGAGCGGCACTCCCACCGCCTCCAATGGCGCGGGTGTGAATGTGACCCTCCGTGCCGTGGACAACACTGGCTGTGCCGCCACGCGCGCCTTTGTCATTGTGGTCTGCCCTGCCATTGACCTCTCACCCACCACCTTGAGCAATGGCACTGTCGGCTCCAGCTACTCGCAAACCGTGAGCGGTACTGGAGGCACGGGGCCTTACACATTCAGTCTCGCCAGTGGTTCACTCTCATGGGCCACGATCAATACCACGACGGGCGCCATCTCCGGAATCCCCACAAGCACTGAGACCGTCAGCTTCACACTGCGCGCCACGGATGCGAACGGCTGCGCTGGCACACGTGCCTACTCCATCACGCCCGTCTGCCCTGTCATCAGTGCCACCCCAGCGTCTGCGGCGCGCGGCATCGTGGGTTCCGTTTACACGCAGACCTTGTCAGCCTCCGGTGGCACGGCTCCCTACAGCGGGTGGACCGTTGTCTCGGGTTCACTGCCTGCAGGTCTGAACCTGAACAGCGGCACCGGTCAGATCAACGGCACACCCACTGCTTCAAACGGTCTCGGCGCCAGCTTCACCGTGCGCGTGACGGACACGTATGGATGCCAGGGCACTCAAGTCATCTCGCTGCAGATCTGCCCGGCGATCACCCTCTCTCCGAGCACCATGCCTGCGGCTGTGGTGGGCACTCCTTTCACCACCACCATCATCAGCACCGGGGGCGCAGGTCCCTACATCTTTGCGCTCTCCAGCGGATCACTGCCTGCCTGGGCCTCGCTCAGCACGAGCACGGGTGAGATCACGGGCACGCCCTCAGGCACCACAAGCGCCACCTTCACTATCAGCGCCACGGATGCCAATGGGTGCATCGGCTCACGTGCCCACTCCATCACGCCGACGTGCCCGGTCCTCAGCATCACTCCCACGGCTCTCACAGCCTATCTCGCCACCCCCTTTAGCCAGACTCTCACGGCCAGTGGTGGCACGGCGCCTTATGGAAACTGGGCCATCGCCTCCGGCACCTTGCCAGCCGGCTTAAGCCTCAACACAAGCACCGGCGTCATCAGCGGCACTGCGACAGCCGCGAGCAGCAACTCCGTCAGCGTGCGCGTCAGTGATGCGTATGGCTGCCAGTCCACGCAGACCGTCTCCATCAACGCCAAAGGCCTCACTCTCGGCAACTTGGTCTGGCAGGACAGCAACAATGATGGCGTGCGTGATGCAGGCGAGCCAGCCCTGGCGGGAGCCCAGGTGCAGCTCATGGATCCGGGCGCGGACAATGAGATCGGCGGCGTCAGCCCGGATGTGCAGGTGGGTGCCGTCATGACCACCGGCGCGGACGGCCTTTACAGCTTTTCAAACCTGCGTCCGGGCAATTACTTCGTGCGCGTCATTCCACCTCCGGGTTTCACGCAGACCGGCGGCACCCCATCCACCGCGGATGATGACATTGATGGCAACAATGACGCTTCCCTCCCGGATGGTCCAGGCATGCCTTTGGTCAGTCCCGTGATCACTCTCTCCATCGGTGGTGAATCCATCACGGACGGTGACGGCGACCCCGATACAAACCTCACCGTGGACTTCGGCATCTGGTCGCCCGTCGGCGTGGGGAACCTCGTGTTCATCGACCTCAACGGCAACGGCAAGTTCGACCTCCAGGAAGGCATCGAGGGAGTGTACATCTTCATCTTCAGGCAAGGTGCCAACGTGCAGACGGATGAAGCGATCGGCATCGCCCTCACGGACAACGAAGGCCGCTACTACATCGACGCACTGCTTCCTGGAAGCTACTTCCTTCACATCCCCGCCAGCCAGTTCCAAACCGGCGCACCACTCGCAGGCATGATCCCCATGACCAGCGTGGTGGCCGGTGATGACAACGTGGGCCAGAATCTCCTCAGCGCCGCAAGTCCATCCTCCACCGGTGCGAGCACCGCAGTCTTCACCCTGGCTCCAGGCACCGAGCCCACAGGCTCGGCAGAATCAGGCTATCAAGGCACCGTCGACGATGCCTTCATTGATGCGAACAATGACTTCACCATCGACCTCGGTCTCCGCAGTGCCAGCGGCACCGGTTATCCGCTGGCGCAGCGTGATCGCAACACCAACAGCGTCGGCACTTCAAATGGCGGCACCAGCAGCGGCAGCACCACCACGCAGCCTGTCACCTTTGCCACCTGGAGTGCCCAGCACAGCGGAGCGGATGACGCCGATCTCTACCCTGCCCTGCTCGAGTATGCGCTCGACACCGACCCTGCCGATGGCCGCAGCGGAGCGGGGACCTTCCTCATCCAGACCACCACCACTGGCCATGCTGATGTTGTTTTCACACGTCCGGCCAGCGGCCGCGCAGACATCCGCCACGAACTCGAAACCAGCCTCGATGGCATCAGTTGGTCTGCCATCCATCTCACTGCGGCCTTGAGCATCGGCAGTGATGGCAGGCAAATCGTTCGTTACGCTGATGTGGATCAGGCCATGCTGGCTCAGCGTGCTCTTTTCCGTCTCAAGGTGATGCTGGACAGCAATCTGGACGGCACGGCTGAGGCAACGGCGGCGACGCCCAGCGTGATGTTCAGCCGTGAGACCTTCCCCGTCGGTCAGCGGAGCTTCTCCATGCCGCTCGCGAAACCGGAGCTCTACGCCGGCACCATCACCCTCAGCGGTGCTACGGCTGCTTTTGCGCAACCGGTCACTCTGCCTGCCAGCACGCCTCTTTATCTCGAGGATCTCCAAGGCGGCCTAACTTATGAGGTGGACGAGTCCGCCAGCACCTCCACCAGCATCCGTCTGGAAAGCAGCCCTCCAGCGGGCCTCACGCGCGCTGCTCTACGGGCGCATCACACGCTCGGCGAGCTCCTGCCTGCAAACATCCTCTCTGTGACGGATCGTGTCCTGACCTTCGATGCCGCGACGAACAGCTTCCTGCCCTGCGCAGTCACCGCCGAAGGTTGGGAAACCAATCTCGTGCTGCCGAAGCAGTCCGGTCTGCTGGTGCACCTCCGCGAGGTCGAGGCCACCCATCTGTTTACCGGCCAGGTGTCGGCCAAGCCGCTCCTCGTCCCCGCCGCAGGCACACGCTTCCTCGGTTCTGCAAGCGCCGTCGCAGAATCACCCGCCAGCCTAGGGCTCTCCACTGACACCGGCTTCCGGTCCAGCACCCGTCCGACCAGCGCCACCCGTCTGCGGCTCTGGAAATCCGATGCCGACATGAGCAACACCGGGTACGACAATCTGTACCTCTCCCCCACCCAGTGGCAGCGCCAGGACGACGCCACTCTGCGCGACTTGACGAACGAGAAGCTGCTGGGGCCCTTCCGCGCCTTCTTCCTGGTGCCCTGAGCCGGCCTTCCGCAGCGCTTGCGTTCTCCGGCGGTGCTAGTACCATCGGAGGCCATGCTTCAAATCGTCTTCAATGAAATCAGTGCGGCAGAACTGTCACGTCTGCCTACCCAGATTCAGTTTCAACTCCTGGAAGCCCTGAACATCCAGCCTGCCGACGTTGACGACACCATCCTGACCAAACGTTTCGGCGTCATCGAGCGTTCCGGTGGCAGAAAGCTGCATCGCTGCCGTGCCGGAGACCACCGTATCTACTTCGCTGTTAAAGACGGCAACATCGTGGTGCACCGTGTGGTGCATAAAAATACCTTCGCCGACTTCCTCTACCGCAGCAACCTCCCTGGTGGCGGCGAAGACGAGGCCCTCAGCCAGTCCAAGAACTTCTGGCAGCTCATCGACGAAGGCGCGAAGACGCTGAAGATGGCGTGAAACCGTACCACCCATTCCAATGGGGTGGGCGGAGTCTCCTGAGTCACGAACGCTCCAGCCGAATCACTTCGACTGCAGCACCAACATCAGCGCATCCAGGCGAATGCGCGCTCCGCCGATCGCCTCTTCCAGTGCGGTGATCTGGGCCTTCAAAGCCTCGATCTCTTCCGGACGAACGTGATCATTGAGCTGACGCAAATCCTCCAGACGATCGATCTCCGCCTGGATCTGCCCCTTCATCGTCGCCGTGGCTTCAGCCACGAGCTTCTGCATCTCCGCCTCGGCCACCTTGCGCGAGGCACTCATCATTGAGGGGAAGAGCTTCTTCCGAACCGGAGCCTTCTCCAGCAGCTTTGTCGGATTGCTCTTGTCCAGCTTCGCATGCAGATAGGCTGAATCCGAGCGCATGTCCTTGCCCGCATGATCCACGACCACACGGATCGGCGCTGGCGCGAGGAAACGATCCGCATGCAGGGCCGCGGGTGCCACGCATTCAACGACGTAGTGCGTCTCGAGAATCAGCCCTTCCGTGCTGCAACCACGCCAGGCGGCAAAGCCGGAATTACCCGCCTCACCACTCAGCAACAGATCCAGCGCACCACGCACGATCGGATGATCAATGGTTAGGAAAGCGATGTTCTCACGCGTGATTGCACGCTGACGGTCAAACGTGACGGTCAGACCTTCCTCAGGCAGCGATGGGAACGCGTCCGTGATCAAATCACCGCGCTTGAAGACATAACTGCGGTTCTCCATCTCCTCAATCTCCAGGCCGAAGTGGTCTGCGAGCCGAACAAAGAACTCTTCAAACTCATCATCGGCATCCTGCGTGCGGATCACATCGATCACCGTCTCCGCCTGCTCAGGCTTGCAGGAGTTCAGTTCCAGGAGGCGGTCATGACCGCGCTCGAGCTTCTTCGTGACCTGGCTGCGCAGGGTCTTCGTTTCCTTGAGGAAAGCCGTGAGCCCTTTCTCGCTGAAGGATTCCAGCAGCGGCTCCAGTGACTCACGCAGGCCATGCGCAATCTCCGTGGCACCGTGCAGGTTCTTCTCAAAAGCATTCAGCCCGTCATCATACCAGCGGGCCAGCACCTCCTCACCCGTGCCCTTCACATACGGCACATGCACATGAATGGTGCTCGTCTGGCCGATGCGATCAAGTCGGCCGATCCGCTGCTCCAGCAGCTCCGGATCCTGCGGCAGGTCAAAGAGGACCAGATGATGCGCGAACTGGAAGTTACGTCCTTCACTGCCGATCTCGGAGCAGAGCAGGATGCGCGCGCCTTCCTCTTCCTCGGCAAAGAACGCCGCCTGACGGTCACGCTGCATGAGCGTGAGCCCTTCATGGAACAGTGCCGCCGTGACATTGATCTCGCGCACGAGACGCTCATGGATGTCTTCCGCCAGCTTCTTCGTGCGGCAGATCAGCAGCACTTTTTGTTCGCCATGCTTCTTTAACAAGGCCGCGAGCCATTTGACCTTCGCTTCAATGGGATCATCTCCTGCTTCGATAGGCGCGAGGTGCGCTTTGCGCTCCGGAAAGCCGCTGAGGGCCGCACGCGTGTTGCGGAACATGACTCGGCCTGTGCCAAACTCATCCAGCAGCGCCGAAACAAGCTTCTCGCGTGCACCTTCCGTGTCCGCCTTCGTTGCTGCGGCCAGCTCCTGCACGTGGGGTGACTTCTTGGCGAAAAGCTTTTGATCAGCCGCAGTGAAGTTCTTGCCACCAAGCAGCTTGTCCACCGCACTGGCTACGTCTTCATAGTGCTTCGTCTCTTCCAGGAACTGTTCAAGATCCGCATAGCGGTTCGCATCCAGCAGCCGCAGGCGGGCGAAGTGACCCTCCGGTCCGAGCTGCTGCGGCGTGGCCGTGAGCAGAAGCAGACCAGGGATCTTCGCGGCCAAGGTCTCCACCATGGTGTAGCTCGCGCTCGCCTCCTTCGTGCTCCACTCCAGATGATGCGCTTCATCGACGATCAGCAGATCCCACCCTGCCTCATGCGCCTGCGCGGCGCGGTTCGGCGCCTTCGCGAGGAAGGAGGTGCTGCAAATGACGAGCTGGCTTTCCAGGAAGGGATTAGCATCCTCCTCGCTCGTCTCGATCTCATCACAGCGGTTTTCATCAAAGATGGAGAAGCGCAGATTGAAGCGACGATACAGTTCGACGAACCATTGATGCACCAAAGCATCCGGCACCAGAATGAGCACGCGCTCCGCACGCCCCGTGAGATGCAGGCGATGCAAAATCAAACCGGCCTCGATGGTCTTGCCAAGGCCGACCTCATCCGCCAGCAGCACCCGCGGCACCAAACGACTGCCGACTTCATTCGCGATAAACATCTGGTGCGGCAGCAGATCCACACGCCCGCCGCAGAAGCCACGCACCGCAGATTGACGGATCTGAGCACGACGCTGCAGCGCTTCCACACGCAGATCAAAGGTGGTCAGATCATCGATCTGGCTGGCCATGAGACGATCCTCAGGCTTGCTGAAGCTGATCGTATCCGCCAGCTCCGCCTCGCTGATCTCGCCCTCCGTGCCGAGGTAAAAGAGCATGCCCTGGCGCTCTTCCGTGGACTCCACCTCAATCTGCCTGCCTTCATGCGTCTTGATCGTGTCTCCGGGTTGGAAACGCACACGCCGAAGCGGTGCGCCCGTGAGAGAGTACTGCCGCATTTCGCCTGCAGCGGGGAAGAAGAGCTCGATGCGCCCATACTGGGCTTTCATCACCACGCCGAGTCCCAATTCGGGCTCATTGTTGCTGACCCATCGTTGTCCTGGAAGTGGTTGGTCCATTATCTGTAAAAAAGGGGCGCGATGGTAGGAGCGCAAGTCCCTTCTGCAAGCGGGATTCCACACCATTCTCACCCCTACAACCACGCCTCACCTCATGCTTACAAACCCGCCGGATGGCGCGCCGCGTATCCCTTGATGGGCCGTGAGTTAGTCGACCACTTAGGACCCTCATTTTCTCCATGATATCCTGTGTCCAGCCTGAGCCCCGCGATGACGATAAAGGTATGGCCGTTTCTCGCATAGACGGTGACGTGCTTGCCTTGCCCGCTCTTCCCGTAGCGCCGGAAACCATCCGAGGTTCCGGGCGAGGAAATCAAACCCGCTCCGCGTAGCGCATACGAGACCGTGCCTGAGCAATCATAGCCCGAGTCATAGAAACTCCGATGCCCGCCGCCATACTTGTAGGGCCTGCCCACGATCTGGTTCCCGGCATTGATCATCTGCATCACCTCGCGTGGCAGCCCCGCAGGTGGCACCGCCCGGCCTCCCACAATCACCGCCGTCTTGCCGTGCTGATAAGAGTAGTTCCAGCGGCTGGGGCCAGAACCGCAGCTACTCAGAAATGTGAGGCCAAGGAGGAGGAAAAGAAAGCGATGAAGCATGGGGGAATTCCGCGCATGCTATCCGAAACCAAGGCCACACTTCAAGCCAGCAGTGTGCGTAGAAGCTCTCCGTCAGAGAATCTTACATTCGTCCCCTGGCGCACGATCACCAGTTCGCGGGAAGGGATGGTATACAGCCTTTGATAGCCGCTGCCAATGCACGCGATGAGATCTGCCGGCGCGCTTTTGCACACGCACACACGATTCCAGCTCTGCTGCTCCCAGTCCACATCCAGCATGTTCTCAATGTCAATCTCACGCCCCAGTCTGCCTGCCGCTCGATTGTTCCAAAAGCCGAAGCTGTAGGCACTGTTCGCGCTCGATCCCTCCAGCAGCGTCTTGAAAGAGGAGGGCTTCAAAACCGGCGCACCTTGATTCAAAAGACACTCGCCTAACTTCGCCCACTGGCTCGCGCTCATCATGAAGCCCGCCGCCAGCAGCGGATTGCCCGCTGCATCGGCAATGTATCGCTGCGAGCCAAGCCCCAGCGGCTTCAACACACGCCGCTCCAGATAGCGTGTGGGCGATTCCTTCCGCACCCGTGTCGCCAGCTTCCGCTTCAGCACCTCATGAAAGACCTGAAGCTGGCTCGGCCCATAAATGAAGTTCTGCCCCGGTGTGGCCACCATCGGGCGTTTGATCGCCATCAGATTGCGATTCTTCAGCCCGTCCTCATGGATCGCCAAGCCACGCTCAAGGCCCGCGGTGAAGTCCAGCAACTGCTCCACCGTCACCTTCGAGCGTCGTGCATCCTCCTTCCATTCCGTGATCGTGTCAGCCACGTTCTCATCCAGCTTGAGGATCTCATCCTCCACCGCCGCCATCGCCGCGAGTCCCCAAAAACCCTTCGTGCCACTGTAAATCCGGTTAGGCTGCCCGCGTTTGCCGCCGTTGGCGAAGCTCTCATGGATCACCTTCCCTTGATGCTTCACCAGCAGCGTGGTGCTCTTGCGCTCTGCGCAATACTTCGCCGCCGCCTGCAAGGCCGCGCTGCTCGGCGGCGCACCAGCCTCTGCTGCCCAACTTGGTTCCGCAAAAGCACTCACACCTCCCAAGCCTAACCAAACAAGCACCTGCCTTCGCGTCTTCAGCTTGTCGATCTGTCCGCGCATGTCGCGCTCCGCGTCCTCGCACATGGTTTTCAGCATCTCCGGGCTCAGCCAGTCCGCGCCAAAAGCCGCCACCGTCTCACAAACCAGCCCGTCTGCCGAGACCACCCGCACCGGACGCTCCTTCGCATACTTGGCGGCGATCTTTTCAATCAGGTCATCCGCCGTATGCCCCGCATCCGCATAGATGATCTGTAATCCGTTCGGCTCGCGTTCCTCGGTGATCTTCGCCGTGGTGCCGTCAAAGACCACCACCACCTGCACGCCGCTCATGTCCTGCAGATTCCGCAGCCTTTGCAGCAGTTCCACCCGCGCCAGATGCCGCTTGCTTGCGCTGCGCAGATGACGCGCCAGCTCCGGCCACGCGTGCATCACGTTGTGGCCGTCCACCAGCAGGAAGGGAGGGGGCATGGACATGATTGAATGAACATACGACTCCGCGCCCTGGCAAGGTACAGACTCGCCTCAATAACCCAGCCAGGGACCGAGCCAGCGCTCGGCTTCGGCAAGGGTCATGCCTTTACGAGCGGCGTAGTCCTCGACTTGGTCCTTGGCCAGAACGCTGATGCCGAAGTAGTGCGACTCGGGATGGCCAAAGTATAGGCCACTCACGGCACTGCCGGGATGCATGGCCATGCTCTCGGTGAGCTCGACTCCGGTCTTCGCGGCGGCATCGAGCAGATCAAAGAGGATCGGCTTCTCGGTGTGGTCAGGCTGCGCGGGGTAACCCGGCGCCGGACGGATGCCGCGATACTTTTCCTTGATGAGCTCCTCGGTCGCGAAGTCACCCGGCTTTTCATAGCCCCAGGCAAAGCGCGCCTGCTGATGCAGATACTCGGCAAAGGCCTCGGCAAGACGATCCGCCACCGCTTTGGCAATGATCGCATTATAGGGATCAGGAATGGCATCGAACTCCTTGGCAAACTCATCCGCGCCATGAATGCCCACCGTGAAGCCGCCGATGTAGTCGGCGCGGCCGCTGTCCTTCGGTGCCACGTAGTCGCTCAGCGCATAGTTGGCCGTGTCCTTCTTGATCACCTGCTGGCGCAGCGTGTGGAAGGTGGTCTGCACGGTGCTGCGTGATTCATCGGTGTAGACCTCGATGTCGTCACCGACCGCGTTCGCCGGGTAGAAGCCGATGATGCCGCGCGGCAGGAAGCGCTTCTCAGCCACGACTTGGTCGAACAGTTTGTTCGCGTCGGCAAAGAGCTTCAGCGCCTCGGCCTCCGCCTTCACCTTCATCTCGGGATCTTCATGCGCGGAGGAAAAACGCTTCTCCGCCGGGAGCCAACGTCCACGCAGCTCCCAGGAATGGAAGAAGGGTGACCAGTCGATGAACTCACGAAGAGTCGCGATCAGTTCATGACCTTCGTAAACCTTGGTGCCGAGGAAAGCCGGCGTGGCGATGTCCTGCGTGCTCCAGTCAAATTTCTGCCCTTTCTCGCGTGCTTGAGCGATGCTCAGAAGCTGGCGGTCCTTCTTCTTGCCATACTCCTCGCGGAGCTTCGCATGGCGCTCTTCATTCTTCTTCACGAACTCCGCACGCTGATCATCCGAGAGCAGGGAAGTCGTCACCGGCACACTGCGGGAGGCATCCAGCACATGCACGATGCTGCCGCTGTACTTCGGCGCGATCTTGATGGCCGTGTGTGCGGCGCTCGTGGTAGCACCACCGATGAGCAGCGGCTGCTTGAAACCCAGCCGCTCCATCTCATTCGCCACATGCACCATCTCATCCAAAGACGGGGTGATCAGCCCGCTGAGGCCGATGACATCCGCGCCCACTTCCACTGCCTTGTCGAGGATCTTCTGGCAGGGCACCATCACGCCCATGTCCGTGACCTCAAAGCCGTTACACGCAAGCACGATGCCGACGATGTTCTTGCCGATGTCATGCACGTCCCCCTTCACCGTCGCGAGCACGATCTTGCCGCCGCCTTGCTTGGCTTCGGCGGGAATGAGATCAGCAGCCGTCAAAGCACTGGTATTAAGGCTCGCTTCAGTAACTGAAGTGGAAGCAACCGCAGCAGATGCTTCCTTGCCCTGGAAGGTGGCGAGCAGGCGATCAAAGATGACCTTCTCCACACTGCCTTCCACAAGCTTCGACTGCAGATCCGTTTCCGTCCCTGCCTCACGTCCTGCGGCGAGTTCAGCAGCATACTTCACCTCAATGCGGCGATCCGCCACGCTGAGACCCGGGAAGGGAGTATAACTAAAACCATCGACAGGCGTCACCTCGCCACCCTCGTTCAAGGCAGTGAGAGTCTTCGAGGCGATCTCGATCAGCAGCTCGCGCTCACGGGCTTTGCGGGCCTTTTCAGCCTCCATGAAGGGGGCGAGATAGGCCACGCTCTGCTTCATCACACGAGCACTCTTCACGACCTGCGGCAGGAACATTTTGCCGGCACCAAAGAGGTCACCGACCACGCTCATGCCATCCATCAGCGGACCTTCGATGACGCTGAGAGGCTTGCCGAGATTCGCCAGCGCTTCGGCGGTGTCTTCATTGATGAAATCCGTGATGCCACGCAGCAGTGAGTGCTCCAGGCGTTTGGCGACTGGCGCTTCACGCCAGCTCATGTCGATCTCGACCTTCTTCGTCGTGCCGGCCTGGCCTTTGAACTGCTCGGCGTAGTCCACGAGGATCTCAGTCGCATCCGGGCGACGATTGAGGATCACGTCCTCCACCTTCACCAGCATGTCCTGCGGGATCTCCTCATACACTTCGAGCATGCCCGCGTTCACGATGCCCATGTCCATGCCTGCCTTGATGGCATAGTACAGGAACACGCTGTGCATCGCCTCGCGCACCTTGTTGTTGCCGCGGAAGCTGAAGCTGATGTTGCTCACGCCGCCGCTCACCTTCGCATGCGGCAGGTTCTCCTTGATCCAGCGCGTGGCGTTGATGAAGTCGAGCGCGTAGTTGTTATGCTCCTCCAGGCCCGTGGCCACGGTGAGGATGTTCGGGTCAAAGATGATGTCTTCCGGCGGGAAGCCGATCTCATCCACGAGGATGCGATACGCGCGCTCACAGATGCGGATCTTGTCCTCATAGGTCGCGGCCTGGCCCTGCTCATCAAAGGCCATGACCACGGTCGCGGCGCCGTACTGTTTGATCTTCGTGGCGTATTCCTTGAACTTCTCCTCGCCCTCTTTGAGCGAGATGGAGTTCACGATGCCCTTGCCCTGCAGGCACTTCAGACCGGCCTCGATGATCTCCCACTTGGAGGAGTCCACCATGATCGGCACCTTGTTCACTTCCGGCTCCGTCTGCAGCAGGATGAGGAACTTCGTCATCATCGGCACGCCGTCGATCAAGCCCTCGTCCATGCAAACGTCGATCACGTTCGCTCCGCTCTCCACCTGCTGGCGCGCGATGGCCACGGCTTCCTCGAGCTTGTTCTCCTTGATCAGCTTCGCGAATTTTGGCGAACCCGCCACGTTCGTGCGCTCGCCGATCATGAGGTAAGGCGGACGCGTTGTGGTGTCCGTGGTGTCGAGCACAAAGGGCTGCGAACCGCTGAGGCGCATGGTGTGCGGATCCTTCGGCACTTCACGCGGCGGCAGGTTGTCCACCGCTTTAGCAATGGCCGCGATATGCTCTGGCGTGTTGCCACAGCAACCACCCATGATGTTCACGAAACCGCTGCATCCAAAGTCCTTCGCATACGCGGCCATGTCCGGTGGTAGCAGGTCAAAGCCCGTCGGTGCCAGCGGGTTCGGCATCCCGGCATTGGGATAGGCGGAGACAAAGCAGTCCGCCTTGGAGGAAAGCTCCTCCAGAAAGGGGCGCATCTTGTCCGGGCCTAACGAACAGTTCAGACCGATCGACAGCGGCTTCACATGCCGCATCGCGTTGAGGTAAGCTTCCGTGACCTGGCCGGAGATCATTGTCTCACCACCCGGGCCCACCGCCGCGCTGATCTGCACCGGCAGCTCCAGCTTGTCCTCTTCAAACACCTCGCGGATCGCCACCAG
>JAZKCU010000037.1:0-32966 GCA_040387935.1 Verrucomicrobiota bacterium
CAATACCACCACCTCAACTAAGACTCACTGGTCCAAGAATGAGTTGCACCTCAAACGGCGGTCATCCAGGCTGAGGGTAATGGGTTCGGGTTTCATCGGCTTCTCTTGGATTCTCCTCTGTGCCCTCCGCGCAATCTGTGGTGAAAAACTCCCGGACCGGCGTTCCCCCCAGAAACGAATCAAGGCGCACCACCCGGTGCGCCTCGTTCGTTGTGAGATACCAACAGCCAAATCGGAACCACACAGAAAGGTTTGATCTTTCGATCTGCGCCAGAGATCGCACGGGCGGCAGGAATGGAAATGACTAGGTTGTAAGGGCTTTGTGAGACTATGTCTAAAGTAAGAAAATAGTCTTGGACGCGGAAATTATTGATTTTATAGGCGAACGCACCAATATGGGAACGTTCTCACTTTTAACATGAGCCTCCGCACTGCCATCCCTTTCCAGTCGCTAAGACTCCCATTTTTGCGTTTCGCGAGTGCGATCAGTCTCATTTTTGCATCGTTTTCAACCGCACAAACTGGGCAGACAAGGCTGTTGGTCGACTTTTCTGATAAACCGGAAGCCCTAGGTTTAAGCGCCTTTGATCTCTGCATTCTACGCGTCGACGCGCAGGTGGATTTGGAGGCAGCCCATGCCCTGGGACATAAGGTTCTGGCCCGGGTGCCCATTTTTGAAGTCGCCACAAACTCAGCCGCAGCCCATCTGGCCAAGGAACTCGGCGTGCCTCTCCTGGAAGGCAGGGCTCACGGTATCGTCCGACTGGATGCCACCCATCCCCGCTGGGCCCATGTGGTCGTGCATGAGCTGGCCGAAACTGCTGCCGAGCGCGGCTTTGATGGCGTGATGCTTTCAGGGTTGGAGACGATCAGCCATGATGCCGAGCGCGCCGCCGTGCTCCGCGTGCTGCCCATGCTGAAATCCGCCTACCCGGACAAGCAGCTCTTCATGGAAGGAGGCTTCACCCTCATGCGCGAGGCCCGCCGAAATCTGGATGGCATTGTCTTCATCGAGGAAACGGGCAGTGAGGCGGCTGGCGATAGCGCCCTGCGCCTGGAGCGGAAGATCCTCGATGCCTCCCGCCAGGGCGTGCGGTCCTACGTCGTCGGCTTTGAGAACCCTGAAAAGCCCACAAACATCGCCGCACGTGCCGCCCGCATCCGCCAACTCGGCGGCGTGCCCTTCTTCACCACGCCGGACATCCACGGCGCTAACATGGGACCGCTTCACGAGGTCAGCCGCCGTGTGTTGGTGCTCCACACGGGCCTGGCCCGCGAAACCTACACCTCCCGCGTGCTCCATGGCTCTCTGGAGTGGCTGGGCTATCAGGTGACCTATCAGGACGCCGGCCAGGATGGTAATGCCTGGATGCCCGGTCATCAGGGCGTCAGCGCCGTCATCCTGGACCAGTCGCTCAGCCTCAGCAGCGAGCGCCAGCATGCCCTCGCGGAACTCGTGACCGCGCTGGCCGAACAAAAAGTGCCGCTGCTCCTCACCGGCCAGCCCTGGCAGCGTGCGGAAGACTGGGCGCAGGTGGCCAAGACCCTCGCCCTCTCCGGCACTGGCAGCACGGTGGCCAAGCCGGCCTCCGCCTCCGTGAGACACGCTGAGTCCGAGCTCATGATGAATCCGGGTGCCGTCTCACCCCGCGTCTCCGGTTTGCGCGATGTCCGCCTGACTGCGGAAGCCAGCAAGACTCTGCTTTCCATCCAGGCAGGTGCAGTGGAACACACCCAGGTGGCGCTCACCCCTTGGGGCGGCCTTTGGCTGGACCCGCTGGCCCTGGAGGCCGGCCCCCAGATCAATCCCCTGCCCTTTCTGGAGAGCCTGCTGGCTGGCTCATCCACAGCCCCCGTGATGGATACCACCAGCCTGGACGGCCGCCGTCTGCTGGTGACCCACATCAGTTCCGAAGGCTTTGCAGAGACCACGGATCTCCCCGGCCTGCCGGTCGCGGCCGAGGCCATGCTGGAAAAGGTGGTCTCGCGCTACTCCCTGCCCATGACGATCGCCATCGCTGAGGCGGACGTGCGCGGCTGGACACCGGGCATCGATGCGCGTCAGGCTCCCCGCCTGCAGGAGGCCGCTCGTTCTCTCTTCTCTCTCAGCCATATCGAGTCCGCCTCCGGCACCATGAGCCGTCCGACCACCTGGGAAGGCAAAAACGTCGCCGGCGGTCTCCTCAATGCCGAGACTCCAGAAAAGAACTTGTCCATGGAACGCGAAGTCGCTGGCTCCCTCGGCTGGCTGCATCGTCAGCTTCTGAGCCGCAGCCAGTCCATGCACCTCGTCACCTGGCCCCAGGGCAGCTTCCCCAGCGCGGAGGCCGCCGCCTTCAGCCGCCAGATGAGTGTGGAAAACATCGCCACCCAATCTGTGAGCACCCTCGCGGGCCGCATCGCTCCCCTGCCAGTCCGGAGCTGGGGTTCAGCGGAGGACTTCCGCACGATCCTGACCCAGACCACCGGGGACGCCGCTGCCTTCATCGCCGAGGCCACCCGCACCGGCCAGCGCCGCTGGCTCAGCCCCGTGCAGGTCAGCCTCAGTTTTCACGATGCTTCCAGCGCTGCCCGACTGAAGCAGGTGGAAAAAAGGCTCGACTGGTGTGCCTCCCAGCCCTTCCAGGCGATCACCGCCGGTGAATACGCCCGCCTCATGCGTGATGCCGCCCGCACCCGCATCTTCCAAACCGGCGCCGACCGCTGGATCATCGTGAATGAAGGTTATGCCCGCACGCTCCGCCTGCCAGCCGCGGCGGGAGTGCCTGACCTCGCGGCCTGCACAGGCGTGTCCGGCTTCATTCGTCAGGGCGACCAGATCTACATCCACACCCTCGGCCTCCGCCGCACGGAACTCGTCATGCGCCGCGATGCGGAGCGCGACTACCTCCGCCTGGCGAACTCCACCGGCGGCGTCAGCTACCTGGAGGCAGGCAGCAGCCGTGCCCTGCTGCAGGTCTCCCACACCCGTCCCGTGGAGATGACCTTTGAGGGCATCATGCCCGGCAGCATCTGCCAGATGATCGCCAATGGCGCGCAGGACTACCTCATGGCGGACACGGAAGGCCGGATCGAGTTCACCGTGCCCAGCCGGGCCACCATCCAGCTCCGTGTCCTGCCGAACAAAGAGTCTGCCATGCGCTAAGGCATCCGCCTCCACCGGTTTCCCCTCTCCACTCTCATGTCCCGCTTTTTTCTCCTGTTCTTCCTTTACGTGGGCCTTGCCTCCGTCTGGGTCTGGCGCCTCCAGCCGACCGCGCCTGACACAGCCGAGGACCCGCAGCGCGCGCCCCGGCTGGAAAAGCTGACGACGTATCTCACCAAAGCTCCCGCATCCGTGGTGAAGCGCATCCTCATGAGCATCTCGTTCATGCCGGATCAGCGTCTTGCCCAGGTGGATGCGTGGCTCAGCCTGCCGCCCATGCAGCAACTGCGCGAGCTCACCATCCGTGAATCAGCCATGCTCAAAGGTGCAGGCACCCTGCGTGACTCCTTGTTGTTAGGCTGGCTGGGCCAGGAGGACACCGCCATCATCACCAACGAGGCCCACCTCATGATCGCCGCCTCCGGCGGCCGCCTGGATGACCAGATGCGCCTCTACGCCTTTGAGGTGCTCGCCTCCCGGGCCCGCGCCGAGGGAGATCTGGAGTCCGCCATGATGATCCTCGACCGAGCGGCGGAGCTGCCCCGTGCCACATGGGCCATCAGCCGCAGCTACGTCCAGATTGCCCGCAGCCGTGAGCTTCACTCGGCCGCGCTGGTCGCCATCACTGACTGGTTGAAAAAAGCTGGTGAAGCTGCTCCTGCAAGCGATCTGGATGAAGCCCGTGAGCTTCAGGTGCAGCTTCTCGTCCGCCTGAGCCGCGCTGAAGAGGCCCTCGATCTGCAGCTTCAGCGCCTCCAGGCCATCCCCGCAGATGCACCGGTGCCCGAAACCACCCTGAGCCGAGCCCTGGTATGTGCCCGCGCCTCCCATCAGCAGGCCCTGCTCCTTCCCTGGATCGAGCGCCTTCTTGCCAGCTTCCCGGAGAACACCCTCAAGCCCGAGGCCCTGCTCACCTCTCCCGACCTGGATGACAGCTACCTGCTGTGGCTGAAGGAATATGCCGTCATCGTCGATCGCGAGCTGCCACCTGCACGCGCCTTCGAGGTCTGTCTCCGTCTCGCCGCCACGGGCGAACGCGGCGCCCTGAGCCGAGTGTGTGCACTGGCTGAAGATGCCAAAGCCCTCCCCGCCGCCACGGCCTTCCTCCAGCTAGCCCTCGGCCAGCCCGCCCTCCGTCCTGCAGTGCTCGACCTCGCTCAGCAGGACGCGCTCGCCCGCCGCATCGTGACTGAGGCCCTGCGCAAAGCGCCCGCTGATCACGACCTGCACTTCGCCTCTACCCTGGCCGAAGCCGCCGCCACACCCGCCTCCGCCGCCTTCCTCTGGCAGTCCTACCTCCACCGCTTCCCCAGCGATGCCCCCGCCCAGCGCCGCCTCATCCACGCCCATCTCACCGCCCGCCAGCCCGATCTCGCCCTCCGAGTTTTTGAGAGCATCGATCCCCAGTCTCTCACCGATGCTGACAAGCATCAGCGCGAGGTTTTGAGCCAGCTTTGAGCTGAAGCTTGCGGCGGCTCATGAGTGCTCCTACAGCCACTCATGCCCACCCAGCCCCAGCCCGGAACCCAGGCCCCAGACTTCACCGCTCCCGTCGTCGGTGGTGACTACCCCGCAGACAGCACGCTGAAGCTCTCCTCGCTCAAGGGCGAACACATCGTCCTCTACTTCTACCCGAAGGACGACACTCCTGGCTGCACCAAGCAGGCCTGCGCCCTTCGCGATGGCTGGAGCCAGATCGCCAAGAAGGCGAAGGTCTTTGGCGTCAGCATCGACAGCGCGAAGAAACACGCGAAGTTCATCCAGAAGTATGAGCTGCCCTTCCCGCTGATCAGCGATGAAGACCACACCATCGTGGATGCCTATGGCGTCTGGGTGGAGAAGACTCTTTATGGTCGCCAATACATGGGCACCGAGCGCACCACCTTTGTGATCGGGCCCGATGGCAAAATCAAAGCCGTGCTGCCGAAGGTGAAGCCGGATGAGCATTTTGAGCATTTTGAGCAGGTGCTGAAGGCGCTGGCGTAGGCGCACTTGCCAAAGTGCGGAAGGGAGTCTCTCAAGTTGCGTTCCGCCACCTCCTCAAACTCCTCGTTTTGGCAAACGAGCCTACATCTGACCTAACCAACCATAAAAAAACCCGCGCCACTCTCGTGACGCGGGTTTCTCCAAACACTTCAGGGTGTCTTAGCTGATCTTTGGCAGCTCGAACTCGGAGACGTAGTTCTCCGTGGCGATCTTGTTCGCTTCTTCGGCGAACTCACCGATGAACTTCTCAGACACTGGGTCGAACTCCAGCATCGGTCCGCAGGAGACCTGCTCGGCCTTCGGATCGATCTTGTTGTCCACCAGGTTCTGCACGAAGTGGTCAAAGGTCTCCAGAGCAGCCTTGTTGCCGCTGAGGCGTTCCTTGATCTCGTCGTTGCCGATCTTCTTGCCGAGGCGGTAGGACACATTGGACATGTGGGCCAGACCGGCGGCATGGTGACCGTGGGCCACGTTGAGCACGTCCTTCGTGATCTTGCCGGCACGGCAGGACTCGATGAAGTTCAGCATGTGGTCCGGGCCGTCCTGGAAGTTGTCGAACTTCTCGATGGTGTTGCCATCGTTGTCATAGGCCTTGGACTCGGCGATGAAGCCGCCTTCGCAATGGATGACGTTGCCGATACGAGGAGCGGAGGTCTTGCCGTTGATGCGGTAGACAGGCTCATAGCCCTTCGTCCAGTTCATGTCCTTCATCGGCAGGCCGCGGTTGTCGAACAGCAGCGGAGCGCCTTCATTGAATTCATAGAAGGCCATCTGGTTGTTGGCGGTCTCACCATCGTCATCATAGCCCCAGCGGCCGCCGAAGCTCATGACGCGCTTTGGAAGCTGGTCCGGATTGCCGAGCGCCCAGCGGGCCACGTCGAGCTGATGCGGACCCTGGTTGCCGATGTCGCCATTGCCGTAAGCCCACTGCCAATGCCAGTCATAGTGGAAGCCGGTGCGATGCACCGGGAGGATGCCGCGAGGACCGCTCCACAGTTTGTAGTCGACGGTGCCGGCGAGACCCTTGCCATTGGCGTCCGTGAGGGTGCCTGGCTTGAACTGGCCGTTGGCGTCCGGGGAAAGAGGAGCGGCGATCTTGCCGATGCTCTTGCGGGCCTTGTAGTTGATGCCACGGCTGAGGGTGACCTTGCCGATCTTGCCACTCTTCACGTAGTCCATGGCGGCGGCCCAGCCGAGGTCGGAGCGGCGCTGCATGCCGTGCTGCACCACGAGGTCCTTCTTGGCGGCGACGATGGAGGCTTCCACCAGTTTGCGGCCTTCCCAGATGTTGTGGGAAACGGGCTTCTCAACGTAGACATGCTTGCCATTGGCAATGCCGGTCATGGCGATGAGCGTGTGCGTGTGGTTCGGCGTGGCGATGGTGATGGCATCGATCTCTGGATCAGCGCAGCACTCACGGAAGTCCTTGTAGGCCTTCACCTTGATGTTCTTCTTCGCGAGCTCAGCGACTTTCTTGTCCAGCACGTCGCTGTCCACATCGCAGAGAGCCACGAGGCGCACGCCTTTGATCTTCAGCAGGCTGCCGATGTGGCCGTTGCCACGGGATTTGAAGCCGATCACAGCGACGCGGACGTCACCGTTGGCTCCGAGAGGGGCGGCCCAGGTGGGCAGCGTGGCGAGACCGGCAGCGCCGGCGACTGTTCCGCGCAGGAAAGTGCGGCGGTTGGTTTGGTTTGTGTTCATGACAGAGAAGTCTGGGGGAAACGGAAGGCTACCAAATACGACGGGCCGCCCGCAACCTTTCTTTTCCTGCGCTTCCGGTCACAAATGATCCAAAAAACGCCCCTTTGGCTGCCTTAGCGCGCCCGCCATGTCCTGTTCAGCACGACAAGACTCGGATGTCGTGAAAACAGACGGCCTGGGAGGGCTGACTCTTTTAACCGCTGATTGATACGAATGGTCACTCATGGCCAAACCCGCGCATCCCCCACCGCGCCCGTAGAAACCACAGCCCCGCGCCGATCAGCCCCAGCGGAAACAGGAACCACAGGAAGTGCCAGCGCAGCCCCGGGTCCAGCGTCGCATACCACGGCCTGTCCGGGTGGATCCACACCGTCATTGCCAGCCCCAAGGGATACTGTGCTGCCAGCGCGCGGGCATCCTCCTTCGTTCCACCATCCACCTCCGTGGCATCGAAATACCAGCGGTCAGCATACCAGCGCCGGCCCGCATGCTCATACGAGTAGACCAGATGCACCATGTTGTAGACCTGGTGACTGTTCTTGCCGCTCCCACGCTCCCCATGCACGCCGCGAGCCTCCACGCGCGCCGGCACCGGGATCAGCTTTGACCTCACGATCTGCCCATAAACCGCGTCCGCAATGCCCTGCTGCACCGTCATGTAGCCCCCAAACCCTAGCAGCGTGAGAGAGCAGCCGAGCACGAAATGCCGCTGCAGCCAGCCCACGCGCGCTTCCACGTTCTGCGTGCTGATCCCATGGATACGCATGAACGTGCGCACCAGGAAAACAATGCTGATCAGCGCCAGCAATCCGCCGCCACCCACCAGCGACCACGGATACCAAAGCTGCGCCGCACGAAAGGATGACTCCCGCGGATCCTTCGGATCGACATAACAAAAAGCAGGACCACGTCGTGCCGCATCGCCCTCCTCTTCAAAATCCCGCATGTCCACCACCCAGTCCGTGGCCTCGTCGTAGCTCGAGGACTTGTAGGTCTTCCCGCTGACCGTGTACTCATACGTCATCGTCGGCTTCACCAGATCACCTCCGGGGCCATGCGTGATCTCCATGCCCCAGTTCAAAATGCGGCACGGTGTCTTCACCCACCCCGCCACCTTCTCATGCGGTGCCAGTTGGTGGTAATACCCCGCCATCACCAGCAAGATCCCCAGCCCCAAACCAACAATGCCGAAAATGCAGCGTACAGCCTTGATTCTCCAAGGCGCGATGGGAGGCGGCGACGACATGCCTCAAGATGCTTCCTTCAAAGCACGAACGCAAGACTGCCGCGAAGGCAGTTCATCAGCCAGCTCAGCACATCTCCGGCATGTGCATCAAGGCCCAGCCATTTCCGTCGGGATCAAGGAAACTGTGCTGATACATGAATCCATGATCTTCCGCTTCCTCGAACGTCGAGCCTCCGGCTTCCACGGCTTTCTTCACCAGTTCATCCACCTCGGCCCTGCTGGCGCAACTCAGGCAATGCAGTGCCGAGACAAACTTGGACGTGTCACATAGCTCCCGAGGGGAGATCGTGGCGAAAAATGACTCCAAGGAGAGCATCAACTGAATGGTGTCGCTGATGATGATGCCGACACAATAGTCTCCGCTGAACTTGTCGTTCTCAGTAAAACCAAGGGCGGTGTAAAATGCCCGCGCTCGTTGCAAGTCTTTGGTGGGAAGAGTGATGAAAATCAGGCGGCTCATGGCGGTTCTAGAACGGTGTGAGAAAAACTGCGATTTTTCTATTCAGATCTTTGATCGAGAATTCGTCGACAAAAAAAATGGCCAAGCCCCAGGAGGCTTGGTCATTCGTGATCATCAGTCTCTATCAGTGGTTTAAAAAAAGCAGACTCGACTATTCTCACTTCTCCACGCGATACACGCTGCCGTTCCAGTCGAGCACGAGCAACTCACCGGCGGCATTGTTGGCGAAGGCGGTGGGCTTCACAAGCACGCTCGGCTTCTTCTTCGGATTGTCAGCAACGGTCTGCGGGCTGGTGTAGAGGAGGTCGTTTTTCTGCACCTTGCCGGCATCATCCACGGTCAGCGCCCAGATCTTGCCGAGCACGAAGTCACCGTAGACATAGGCACCGGCGAGCTCTGGCAGCGCCTTGCCCTTGTAGATAACACCGCCGGTGATGCTCAGGCCTTCGCCATGGTTGTATTCAAAGATCGGGTCGATCAGCTTCGTGCCTTCTGGCGCGGCATCGGTGCGCAGCGTGAACGGGCGTGAGCCTTCCCGGAAACTCCAGCCATAGTTGCCACCTTTTTCGATCCAGTTGATCTCTTCCCACAGATCCTGGCCGACATCGGCGAGCCAGAGGCGGCCCTTTTCGTCAAAGCTCATGCCCCAGGGATTACGGATGCCATACGCATAGATCTGCGGCAGCGCGTCCACACCATCAGCAAAGGGATTGTCCGCAGGAATGCCATACGCATTGTGATGATCGCGGCCGTTCACGTCGATGCGCAGCACCTTGCCGACCATCACCGCATTGAGCTGGGCCATGCGCTTCTCGTCGTTGCGCTTCGAGGTGTCACCCACGCCGATGTAAAGATAGCCATCCGGACCGAAGACGATGTTACCGCCGTGGTGGTTCCAGTTGATCAGCGGCACTTCCAGCAGCACGCGCTCGGTTTTATCGTCGGCCTTGTCGCCGGTGGCCTTCATCTCGCTGATGACGAGACGCTTCGGCTTCTGCTGGGTGTAGGTGATGTAAAAGAGGCCGTTCTCCGCGAACTTCGGATGGAAGGCCAGGCCATTAAGTCCTTCCTCAAACTTGCCGTTCGCCGCTTCCATGGCACGGGCGCTCAGGTCCAGGAAAGTCTTGGCTTCACCGCTCTTCTCGTCCTTCGGCAGGATCAGGATCTGCCCGCGTTGCAACGCCAGAAACTCACGCTGCGAGCCATCCGGAGGAATGACCAGCGCCACCGGCCACTGGGTGGCGAGCTTTTCATACACACGGGTGAGCTTGACGGTATCTGCGGCCGGCGAGGCACTAACAAACGCGAGAGCGAGGAGGACGGAGGCGAGGAACTTCATGAGGAGGATCGGGAGGATGCGCCGCCCACAGCCCTCAGGGCAAGCCTGAAAAACCGCGGACATGCGGCGCTGGTTTCAAACGCTGACCCCCGCGCCCACTCTTTCGGCAGATTCCACCCCCCACTCCATCCCGCTAGAAACTATTATCGACAAACTCCCGCCGGTTTGCTGTCATCCACATCTCCGACCATGAACCGCCTCGCCCTTCTCTGCCTGCTCGTCCTCGCCCCCCTATTCTTGCTGGCGGACAAGCCAGAGGCCCCCAGCCGTGTCGGCACCACGGAGCACTTCCGCCAGCTCCTGCTCGCCACGAAATGGGCCTGGCAAAATGTGCAGGCAGGGGTGCCTGACCGCGAATGCGTGTTCATGGAAGACGGCACCTTCCGCCACGCCAACTTCACCGCCAAATTCAAGGTCAAGGACCTCCACACCGTCGAGCTCCACCGCCAGGGCGAAAAGAAGGGCAAAGCCGTCCTCACCTTCAACGAAAGCTACTCCGCCTTCGAAGCCATCGACTTCAACGACAAACGCATCACCGGAAAGCGGCTGTAGCTTGGCGTAGAGGCAGGCGTCAGCATGCCTTCAAGGGAGGTGCGCGATCACACATGCTCCTGAGGAAGACTCACGTCTTCTGCTACGACGTAGAGGCAGGCATGAGCATGCCTTCAGGGGAGGTGCGAGATCACACGTGCCCCGGAGGAAGACTGACGTCTTCTGCTACGTCAGACATCTGCGCCCATCTGTGTTATCTGCGGTTAAAAACAGCCTCACGCCCCGACCCCAAACACTGTCCGGAGCATGTACACATACCCGAAGAACACGGCCACGATCATCATCGCCAGCAGCAGCACGATGATCCCGAGCGCGACAAAGAGCCGCCCTGTGCTGCGCCGCACGGCTTCTTGATGCCCCATCTGCCACTTCTGCAGCAGGCCCAGATTCCGTGAGTTGGACTTGAAAAAGGCAGACGCCACCGGTCCCAGGGCAGGGATAAAGTCGAAGAACGTGTTCACCAGCATGTTCCCGCCCATGCGTAGCAGCACGGGCATGCTCACCCCGCTGCGCACCGCCTCCAGAAGGATGATCACCCCGCCACCGGATGCGATCGTGCTCCCCACCCCTGGCATCAGCGAAAGGATGGGATCGAGCCCGATTTTGAAATCGGTTCCAGGCACCCGCAGGACGTTGTCCAGCCACTTGGCCAGGAAGCGCGCGATGTCGGACTCCACCGTCTTGCCTCCCGCCGTGTGGGTGAACATCGCCTCTCCGACACCTGGCTCAGGCTGGCCGGGGCGCAGGATCTCATCAACGCGGATCTCCTTCGAGGATTCAGATGGCATAGAGGTGAGGGGGAATGAAGGGGTAAACGATAAGGGGCCAGCCGCAGCCTCACAAGGCGGTCTTGTGAGAGCTCGAGCAGAAGCCTCCAAACTGAACGCTGCGGAAGGGATTACGGTCTTGTTCTCGTAGGCCCGGGCCAATACAATATCGTTTCCCCTTTCCAACCATGTCCACCACGGAACCCTGCCCCCTCCGCGCCGTCTGCGCTCCCCGCAAAACGGTGTCCCTGGAGATGCTCAGCCGCCGCGAATGGGTAAAAACCTTCGCTCTAGGCTGCATCGCGTCCGTCGGAGCTGGTGCGCGCAGCACGGTGCTGGCGGACATTTCACCAGGGGTGAACGTGGCGAATGTGATCGAGCTCAAGACGGCGAACTTCCCTGTGCTTCAAAGCACCTATGGCTCCGTGCGGGTGTCGCTCTTCAATGAAAACCTGCCCGGCGGCAAGATGGTGGTCACTCGCGGTCCCGGGGATGTTTTTTACGCGGTGAGCGCAGTCTGCACGCATTCGGCCACGATCGTGGACGCCTATCTCCATGGCGATACCCAGCTCATCATCTGCTATGGTCACGACTCCCACTATGCGATGGATGGCACCCTCATCAAAGCGAACGACGAAGGCACTGCGAACCAGAGCAACCTGCCGAAGTATAACACCAGTTATGCCAACGGCGTGGTGCGGATTGAACTGCCTAGCCTCAACTTCAAGCTCAACACCGTCTTCATTCAGTCCGAAGTCGGCGCCAGCAAGCGGCTGGCACTGAACTACAACCAACGGCTCGGGGCCATCTACAAGGTCCGCTACACGCCTGATCTCGTCACCCCGCCTGTGGCCGTGAACTTTGCCCTCAATGCCGGCGCCGTGGCGAACCTGACCCAGACTCCCGTGGCGACCAGCAATTCAGCCAGGTTCGTGTATGTGGACTCCACCCAGAGCCGCGGCTTCTACTTCATCGAGCTGGTGGTGGACACCGAGGTGGCTTACTCACCTTAGGAGATCAAGGTGCCCGGTCCACGCTCAGCCGAACAAACTGTTTGTTCACACTATTCCCGGTGAGTGTCATTTTCACCGTCACCAGCTTCACAGTCCCGATCAAAACGGCATCAGACAAAATCGTCCCGCCATTCTGACCCGTGGCCGCCGCTCCGCCGGTGCTTTGCGCGATGCTGGTCCAGGTCGTGAGGTCCTCGCTCACCTGCAGATGATAGGTCAGATCCGTGGCCTGTGTGTCACGCCGGAAGGTCAGCGTCAGATCGGTGTTCACACCCGCAGGGGTCACCACAGTCGAGAAATTGTCAGCCGCATTGAAACCCGTCGGATTCAGCCCATAGGCATACTCGATCTGGTTATAGATGCCGTCGCTGTCTGCATCGCCTTCCGGATCTAGATACTGTCCCGTCAGCAGCCCCGGGAAATAAGCCGCCAACCAATTTTGATAGGGTGTGGCATGGATCAGCGTCAGCTTCGGGCGGCTGGCCGAGTCAGCATTCTCCCGGCTGGAAAAACGCTTCGTGGTCGAGGCCGCGCCCTCGTCCGAGCGGAGGATCCAGCCATGATTCATGGCAGGGGCGGTCAGCCATGCATGCACGTCATTCACCATCTGCGGTCCTTGGAAGGCGTAGTAGCCGAGCTCCGAACGGATGTTGAAGGAAGACGAGACGCTCGTGGAGAAATCCCCGCCATCATTGTCCCACGGCAGCGGACTGGTGGAGGAGTAAAAACGGTTTACCCACGTGGCATCACCGCTCAGGGCGGCCGCTCCGCCACTGCCACTGTTAGACCCCGCTTCGCCCCAGGATTGGCTGAGGCGGCTCAGGGTGGTGTTGCGGGCCGGATTGCTGGACGGCGTCTCAGCGCTGGTCATGCGCAGCTGCAGGATGGCCGAGCCCATGCGCGCGTCTGCAGGCACGCTGCTCAGATCAAAGGCCAGCAGACCGCGGCGGAGGTCGATCGCGGAGGAGGTACCCGCAAAAAGGTCGCCGGTGCCGTTGCTCAGCTCGCCTTCGGAGAACATGCTGTTGTCCTTCACCGCCGTGAGCGTGATGGGGGCTGGATTCGTGGGCACGGGCACCAGCTTGTATAATCCTCCGTTAGGCAGGCCGTTCTCCAGCGCCGTGACTCCTGACGAGACCTTGGTGCCCACATAGATCTCTCCGGACTCATCCTCACCCATGCAGATCACACGCATAGAAAAGGGATTGCCCCCCAAGAGAGGGATGGACGGGGTAAAAATAAACGTGCCGCTGCCCGGCGCGGTCTCCTCCAGGCCCATGAGGATGCCGCTGGGCGAGCCTGCGGTGGCTCCATAGTCACCGAAGACATACTTGCCTTGCAGCGCCGGAATCGCCGAACCGCGATACACAGAACCGCCCGTCACCGAGAGCCCCAGCTTCGCCAAACTCGTGCCGGTGATGCCCGAATGCGCATATTCCACAATCGGCGCCGTCAGCGTGCCCCCTGGATGAGCCATCGTGGAGGAGAAGGACGGCCGTTCATTGCCCTCCAGGTAGCGCCAGCCGAAGTTGCCGCCGTTGATGATGATGTTCACCTCTTCGACCCGGTCCTGCCCCACATCCGCGCAGAAAAGCCGCCCCGTGCCTCCAGGGCCGTCATCCAAAGACATGCCCCAAGGATTGCGGATGCCGAAGGCATAGATCTCCTCCTTCACACCACCGCCAGCACCGACAAAAGGATTGCCTGGAGGGATGCCATACTGCCCGCCAGGACCATTCGTGCCCAGTGGATCGATGCGCAGAATCTTGCCGAGGCACACCGTCTTGTCCTGACCATTGCCCAGTGCATTGTTCGCCGAACCACCATTGTGACCGGCGCCATTGTCAGCGGCGTTCCCACCATCACCACTGCCGATGTAAAGCAGGCCGCTGCCGTCCATGACCATATTACCACCGTTATGGTTAGCCTGCGGCTGCGGGTAGCGCAGAAGCTTGCGTTCCGAAAGAGGATCAGCGCTGTTCGCATTCGTGGAGGACACCTGAAACTCGGCTATGACGGTCGTGCTATTCACTGTCCAGGCACCCCCATCATGCTGAGGCGGATCAATCCCGGCTTCGTAGGTCTTGTTGTAATTCACGTAGAACTTCCGATAGCCTGGCGAGGCTGGATTGGCATACCCAGGATGGAAGGCGAGCCCCAGCAGGCCGCGCTCCACATACCCTGTGCCCACGGGGATGACCTTCCGCTGTGCCACCACCGTGGCGGTACTGGAGATGTCCAGAAACGGCGTGGGCTGCATCATGCCGTTCTCGATGATGTAAACACGTCCCGGCTGATCAACGACAAAGACCCTCCCGCTGCCATCCGGCGCATAGGTAACGCAGGTGGGCGAGTGAAACTGCTGCAGCACCACCGGCTTCAGATAGAGAGTGGGGAAAGCGCCATGGCTGAGCGCAAAGGGCAGCAACAGCGCCGGCAGAAGGCGGAGAAAGCTCATGGTGAACCCGTGGGGGGGGAAGAAGGCATTGCACCAGAAATCTACGCCTCTGACAAGCGAAAGGTGGATCGCCACTGGCAGGCTATCCCGGATCTTGCGCGACTCCTACACCCATGTGCTCTCTCGACAGGTCGCGATAAGTTCACCGTATACTACCATCAGTTCGGCACTGTCTTTGGCGAGCGTTTCAGGACGAAGCTGACCACCGCCCCCTATGCCATGCCCTTGACTTTCAAAATGAACCGCCGTCGATTCCTGCAAGCTACCGCACCAGCGCTGCTCGCCAGTCGCCCCATTTTGGCTGTCGCGGAAGCAGCGCGTCAGAGGCCGCCTTTCCGCGTGTTGTACAGCAACGACACGACCAACATCGTGACTTCCCCGAGTCCAGGATACGCACGCAAAGATCCATTCTCGTTGAAACGGCTCGAAGTGAGCGTGGACGAGGCTGCGGAGGTGGATGTCCATCTGCTCCAGCCGGGAAACGGCTGGGTGCCATGGTGGAAGAGTTCTATTTACCCGGCAGAAGCGCACTACCGGTGGTTCCAGGAGAAAACCGGGCTGCCAGCGGGTTCCATCGGAGAGTTGATGCTCAATGGCGGCGATCTGGTGGGGCCATTCATCAACCATTGCCGCACGCGCAACATCTCGCCCTTTATCTCCATTCGGCTGAACGACTATCACGGCATCGAAATGCTCGATCTCGTGCAAAAGCTGGCGAGCGGGAACGAGCACAACCAACCCAAGCCGAAGTTTGACCATGAACTCTCCGCCTGGCTAAGTCGCGCGCTCCTGGAGCACCCCGAGTATCGTCTGCGCCCCGATCCCGATGACTATGTGCGCCTGGCTGAAGCGGATAAGCTGAAATACATCAACTCCATGCGGTCACGAAATGACCTGCGGACGGCTCGAGTGTGGAACTGGGCGATCCCGGAGGTGCCCGCCTATAAGCTGAGCTTGATCCGGGAGCTGTGCGACCACTACGACTTCGCCGGATTGGAACTCGACTTCATGCGATGGTCGGCCTTCTTCCGTCTTGAGGAAACGACGCTGGAGCAGCGCGTCGCGATCATGGTCAAATTCATCAGGGAAGTTCGCGTTGCACTCGATCACAAAAACCCTTCCGGCCAGCGGCGATGGCTTTGCGTGCGTGTCCCTTCGCGTCTTTCGGGGCACTCGCCGCTTGGGGTGGATCTTCCGCAATGGGTGGTGGCGGGCGTCGACATGGTGAACCTGAGCTGCCACTACACCACCGAACAGCAGACAGACCTGCCGCACATCAGCAGCATGATTTCTGGCACGCCCGTCTATCTGGAGATGAGTTTCACCAGCTCGCGTCACCCGAAACCCGGTACAGACACGCATGCGAAGCAAGGCGCGAACACAGATGTCTATCGGAAGATGACCCGTGAACAGTTCTGCACCACAGCGCATCTCGTTCATGCGCGCGGCGGGGCCGGGGTGAGCTTGTTTAATTTCGTCTATTACCGAACCCTCACTGATCACAAAGCCGAACCGCCCTTTGACGTGCTCACGCACCTCGGCAACCGGGACTGGCTGGCGCGCCAGCCTCAGCATTACTTTCTCTCCAACGCCACAAACCCGCCTTCTGGGCCGTCACCGTTCGCGCGGAACCGCCTTGTTTCTCCCGGAAAAGAACGCCTGTTTATGCTGGATACCGCACCGCCGCTCGGTGGCTGGAAGACGGATGGGCGGCTGCGGATTCAGACCCGGAGCACTGTGGAGCAGCGCAAGCTGGTGGTTCGGTTCAATGGCCGGGAACTTCCTCCCAGCGACGATATTTCAGAGCCCTATCAGCAGCCCTATTCCGACGGTCTCGGCGGCGCGGAGACTCTGCGGGCGTGGACCGTCGTCAAAGAAGCTCTGCGGGACGGTCCCAATGAAATCAGACTCAGTTTCTCAGACGGCTTGCCGCTGGAAATTGTGTTCATTGATCTGAGCATCCGATGACCCACAGCAAGCAGCCTTGGAAAAGCAGACAAGTAGTGCCCTTTCAAGAGGCAAAACAACCACTTGGTGCCTGCGCCAGCGTCGGGTTTTCCTGCCTTGGCTTATGACAGAATGAATGCAGGAGCCCTGTCACGCAGAGTTTCTCACTTGGTGGCTTCCAGACCTTCCGCGATGCGCTTTAGCAACTTTGGGTCACTGGGCTGCATGTCCCGGGCTTTTTCAAACATCTCGCGTGCCTTGGCCTTGTCTCCCAGCTTCAGATGCGCCTGACCGAGGTGCTCAATGATCTCGGAATCATCCGGTTCCGGATTCTTCAGCAGGGAGAAGGCGCGCTCCAGCTCGATGACCGCGTGCGCATACTCGCCCTTTTTAAAATGCCACCAGCCCAGGCTGTCCACATACGCCGCCTTGTCCGGCTGCAGCTCGTTCGCCTTGCGGATCAGCTCGCCTGCCTTGTCGAGATAGCGCCCGTCCTCCAGCCACATGTAGCCGAGGTAGTTCATGGTGTTCGCCGCATCCTCTGTCTCGTCCTTGGGCGTCAGGGTGATGGCCTTCTCAAACATCTTCCCGGCATCCTCCGCCCGTCCGCCACGCTCCAGCGTGAGGCCGAACTGGAAATAGAACCGATGGTTCACCAGCTCCGCCTGGCCGTTCTCCGCCATGGCGGCGGCCTTTTCCATGGACTGAATGGCCTTTTCCCAACGCAGCAGGCTGCGCTGAGCGAAAGCGGCATGAATGTGGAAGATCGGATTGTCCGGATACAGCTTCGTCGTCCGCTCGCAGAGCTGGACCAGCTTCTCATAGAGCCGTGCCTGCAGCAGCAACTGACCCAGCGCCTGATACTCTGAAGCGTCACCACCGCCCAGTTGGATGGCAGCCTCCAAATGCGGCACCGCGCGTTCCCACTCCTCACGTGATTCATAGGCCTGCACCAGCAGCCGGCGCTGCTCCACATCGTCCGGAACCTGCTCCACCATCTTTTCCAGCACGCGCAGAGCCGCCTCCTTCTCTTCCTCAGCATCATAGAGGCGGTAGAGCATCTTGCGCGCCTGCAGGCTGCCGCTCAGGGACACGATCTTCTCACACAGACCGCGCGCCAGATCGAGCTGATTGGTCAGCACATAATACTGGGCCACATCCAGCCTCGCCGCATCCCCCTTCGGACCTGCCGGCGCCAGCATCAGCGCCCGGTCAAAAAAGAAGTTCACCCGCTTCGTGTGCTCCTCCCGCATCTCCACCTGCGCCAGCGGCCACACCTGCTGGGCGGTGCGCCCTAGATCCAGCCAGTATTTCGGGCTCTTCACATCCTGCTTGGATCCTTCATCCAGAGTGGCCAGTGCCTGCGCGCGCTGCCCCTGGCTCAGATGATGCATGACCGCGAAGCCGATCACATTCGCCCGCTTCGGAAAGCGCTTCACCACCTGATCCACCAGCTGGTTGGTGCGATCTTTCTCAAACGGATCCTCGGACACATAGGTCGTCAGAAAGCGGATCAGGTTCAGATGCACCGCGGGCTCGTCCGGACGTGAGGCCACCGCCTTCTCCAGGAGTGCCAGCGCCTGCGCCCTGCCTTGATAATGATAGGCCAGCTCAGCCGTGTGACCGGCCAATGCCGCGTTCGCAGGATCGATGCGCAGCACCTCCAGATAGTGCTGGAGCGCCTCGCGCATCTTGCCGGAGCTTTCTAATTGCAGCGCCGTGGCATAGTGCGCCATGGCTTCAGAAAGTGCTGCACCTTCAGCCTTCAGTTCCAGATCAGCCGGAGGCGGGCCGCCGACTTTGGGCAGGCTCAGGTCCGCTCTCTCAGAAGAAAAAGCCCTCGCTTCCGACAGTGAAACTGCTGCCAGAAAGACGCATGCCAACACTCGTCCAGGGAGCCCAAAAGGCTTCCTTACAGGCAAAAAGCCTCCGCCAGCGAAACGTTGTTTTTTCGCGGGACGGAGGCAAATCATGCTGAAGAGCCTAACGGTTAGGACTTGTAGCGCAAACGCTTCTTATGGCGATTGGCGCGCATACGCTTCTTGCGTTTGTGCTTGTTGATCTTCGTCTTTCTGCGCTTTTTGAGCGATCCCATGTGCGTGTATCGGTTGTTTGGTTTGGGTCCGTTAGTGGACGATTTTGTTCAGCGGGTATTCGACGATGCCTTCGGCACCCAGTGATTTAAGCCGCGGGATGATCTCGCGGACGACAGCTTCGGCGATCACCGTCTCCACCGCCACCCATTCAGGTGTGGCAAGCTGGGAGATGGTGGGTGACCGGGCGCTCGGGAGGGTGGCGACCACCTTGTCCAAAGCGCTGGCTGGAACATTCATTTTAAGGCCGACCTTGTCACGGGCCTCGAGAGCACCCTTCAGCAGCAGAACGAGGGTCTCCATCTTCTCTCGCTTCCACGCGTCAGCATACGCTCCCTTGCTGGAGACGAACTGCGGGTAGCTCTCCATCAGCGTGTCCACGATGCGCAGCTTGTTTGCGCGCAGGGAACTGCCGGTTTCGGTGATGTCCACGATGGCATCCACCAGCTCAGGCACCTTCGCCTCCGTCGCGCCCCAGCTAAATTCCACCTCGGCTTTCACGCCGTGCTTGGCCAGATAGGCCTTGGTCATGTCCACCGCTTCGGTGGCGATGCGCTTGCCTTCCAGATCCTTCACGGTCTTCACCGGGGAGTCATCCGGCACCACCAGCACCCAGCGGGTCGGCTTGGAGGTGGCCTTGGAGTAGCGCAGGTCGGTCAGGACCTCCACCTCGGCATTGTTCTCAGCGATCCAGTCGCGGCCGGTGATGCCGCAGTCGAGAAAGCCGTGGTCCACATAGCGGCCGATCTCCTGGGCGCGCAGCAGACGCAGCTCGAGCTCATCATCATCCACCGTCGGGCGGTATGAGCGGGAAGAAACCACGATGTTGAACCCCGCGCGCTTGAGCAATTCAAGCGTCGGCTCCTGCAGGCTGCCCTTCGGCAAACCGAGACGGAGAGTGTTCTTAGATTCAGACATGGGGGGAGGGGAAAAAGGGCGCGCAGAGTAGCGGGGTTTGGCGGACTGCAAAGGGGAATTTGCCCTCATCCTTCCTTCGCCCGGTTTTCAACCCACGTGAAGGCACCGATTTCGAGGGCGTTTCTCCGCCAAAAAACACCCCTTGCCCGCTCTTCGTCACTTTTTCAGCTTCCTGACCTTGTCCGTGTAAAAAGTCATCTGCATGCTGAGATTCTCCTTCGGCCCGACGGAAAAGGCCACCAGCGGCAGCGGCAGCTTATATTTGAACTCCGGGTGGGGCATGAACTCACGATCCAGCGCCAGCATCGGCCCTCGGAAGATCAGGTCCGGCCATTCGCTGTAAGGTCCGCTGAAAGCCTCATGCAGGTGACCGAGCCGCGCGCTGTAAGGCGTGACGATGATACCTGCCACACGCGCGCCCTTGCTCTCCACACTCTCGCTGATCGCCGTAAAATCCGACCGCTTCACCGGCAGCATGATCGCGGGCACATCCGCATACCAGGCCACAAACCACGGCACATCCGCGAAGACCACCTCATCAGGCTCCACGAGTTGTTTGACCAGAGTCACACGGTCCGGCACGTACGGCGGCCAGTGCGGATTGATGCGGCCGCGCAAAATCAAGCCTGCCTTCACCATGGGTGGCAGTTCGGCAATCATCGGCAGTGCGGAAATGGCGATCGCCAGGACTCCAAAACCCAGCTTCGCCCAAAAGCTGGAGGCCATGGTACCCTGCAGCCGTGACCACAGCAAGGCCAGCATGGCGCTGCCAAACACCGCCATCGCAGGCGCCAGCACATAGTAGAGCGCGTTGTCGTCCTCCGTCTTGTCCGGCAGCCCCAGCAGGCCCAGCCCGATGGCCAGCACGGCCAGAATCATCGCCAGTCCCTGGCAGGCCCGCACCGTCTCACGCCGGCGGAAACGATGCAGGATGACCGCAAAAAAGAAGGGCGCCGGAGCCAGCAGCCCGAGGTAGGCATAACCCTGCGCCAGTTGATGGCGCCAGTTCACCGCCAGCTTGCGCAGCAGGTCGTCCACCGCCACCGGCGGCATCGTCAGCGAATACTCACGCTGCAGCAATGTTGAATCACTGGTTAGGATGTGCGCCTGGAAAATCGTCTTGGCGCCCCCCAGCAGATCCCCCGAAGACTTTGTCAGCCACATGCCCCAGCCTGCCAAAGCCAGCACGGGCAGCACGGCGATCAGGATGACCGCGCTCCTTCTGCCAGGCAGTGTGAAGGCCGCCGCCAGCACCAGTCCTGCCACCAGCCACAGCGCCAGCCAGTGCGTGAGCAGCATCAGCGCCGCCACCAGCCCAACCAGAAATGCTTGTAAAACGATCCCCTGCCCTTCCTGAAGCCTCACCTGGGCAGAAACCAGCAGCCGGAAGCATAGCGCGAACAGGGGCAGCAGCAGTGCCACCGGACTGCCGCTCACGGAAATCTGCCACAGCGGCTCGCACACCATCACACATCCCACCGCCACCGCGGCCACCGTGTCGTCAAAGAGCTTCCGCGCCGCGCCATGCGTCCACAGCAGCGTCAGCAGAAAGCCCGCCGCGCCGAGGCACGCGATCGCCCGGTCCAGAAGATAAATGGACCCACTTTTGGTTGGCTCATAGGCCTGATGACGCTCCAGCGCCTTGAACAGGCCCGCCCAGATCAAGGGCTGCAGCGGCGGCTGTGAGATCTCAGGCATGGCAAAAGGGGGGGCTGGCTTGCCCGAGGCACTCAGCAGCGCCAGCGCATACGGCCGCATCACCTTGGTCTGGTAGCCGTGCCCTCTGGCGATCTCGCGTGCCAGCTGCGCCTGCTCCATGCCCGTGGCGCTGCTCAGCCCGCGGAAGGTCACAAACACATGCAGCAGCGCCAGAACCAGGGCAGCTCCATAGACGGCCACACGAAGCATGGGGTGGGAGGGAAGGCTGGCTGCGGAGGGTGCGGGCATGAGACGCCCCACTGTGGCGGGCTTTCACGGCTTGAAAAGGACAGTATGGACGTCCAAGGGTGGCTGCAATTCCGTTTGCCATAAGGAGGGAAGCACGCCACAATCCGCGCCCTTTTCCGCCTTTGGCGGAATTTGTTATCTCAACCTCCGTCTCCCACACGAGCCATGTCCGCGAAAAAGAAACCTGCGCCTAAAGCTCCGGCCAAACCCGCGAAAAAGACTGCTGCCAAAGCAGCCAAGCCAGCGCCTAAAACCAAGGCCAAAGCTCCTGTCGGCAAGACGGCGAAACCATCTTCCCCCCCCAAAAAAACCTCCGTGAAGAAAACTCCAGCCAAGACGGCCTCGGCCCCAAAAGCCGCCCCAGCCGCCAAATCGGCCCCGGCAAAGAAAGCCGCTGCCTCGCCTGCCCCAACCAAAAAAGAGGCAGCGCCAGCCCCAGCTAAAAAAGCCGCCGCTGCTCCCGTCGCGAAAAAGGCGGCAGAGCCAGCCCCAGCCCCGGCCAAGAAAGCCGCTCCGGCACCAGCTCCCGCGCCAGCACCGAAAGCAGCCAAGGCCCCTGCCGCCGCCCCAGCCAAGGCCGCCCCCATCTCCACCACTTCCTCCAAGGGCCCTGCGGTGAAGGTGAACGTCAAGCGCCACACGAATTCCATCGACGAGGGCATCACCCTCGACTCCCCGCCGAAGAAGCCCGTACTTCCTGCTGCCTTTTTGAAGAAGCAGAAGCTGCGCCTCGCCGAGCTGCGTGACATCTACCTCAACGCCGCTGAAGGCGTGACCAACGAAAACCTGCGCAACAACGACAGCACCGAGTCCGCCTTCGGCATGCATCAGGCTGACGCAGGCAGCGATGCCTACGACCGCGACTTCGCCCTCAGCCTCCTGGCCAAGGAACAAGACGCCATTTATGAGATCAACGAAGCGCTTAAGCGCATCGAACAAGGCACCTATGGCATCTGCGAGATGTCTGGAGATCTGATCTCTGAGGAGCGCCTCGAGGCCCTGCCCTTCACCCGTTTCACGGTCATCAGCCAGGCCAAGATCGAATCCGAGCAGCGCGGTGGCCGCTGGACCCGCCCGGTCCGCTCCCTCTTCGGCCTCGACGAGTCCGCCGACTCCGACGATGACGATGACGATGATGACGCCGCTGAGAGCTCCAGTTCCAGCAAGTCTAACCAAGGTGCAAACGAGTCGCTTGACTTTAGCAAAGAGTAACCTAGCATCGCGCCCCCCAAAGAACATTTATGGCACGCGAAATCATCATTCTCGAATGCACGGAGGCAAAGGCCCTGGGCATGCCCACGTCCCGTTACGTCAGCACTCGCAACAAAAAGAGCCCGAACACCCCCGGACGTCTTGAGAAAGTGAAGTTCAATCACTTCCTCAAAAAGCGCACCCTCCATCGCGAGATTCGCTAATCCGCCGCACCTTCCGTCATGCAACCCAAGACTACCGAACGCCTCATCTCCCTGCGCAAGAACAACCGACGCATGCCGCGTCGTCGCGCTGACGTCCCCCTGGAGAAGCTTAACTACTCTCATCCGGAGATCCTTAGCCGCTTCCTCACCGAAACTGGCAAGCTTCAGCCACGTCGCGTGACAGGCCTTCCCGCCTGGCTCCACCGCAAGGTGACCCGCGAAGTGAAGCGTGCCCGCGCCGTGAACCTCCTGCCCTGAGCAAGAGCGCCCGTGAAGGGACCTCATTCGTAATTCTTTCCCGCTGTTGCCGTGTGCAGCAGCGGGATTTTTTGTCCTCCCGAATCTCTTGCCTCCGCCATCATGTCTGCCCTCAAAGATACCCAGAACGAACGCGATGACCGCCGTTTGCCCATTGATCGCGTAGGGGTGAAGGATGTCCGTTTCCCCCTCCGCATCCGGGATCGTGACCAAGCCACCCAGCATACCGTGGCCACGGTGAACATGGCGGTGGACCTGCCCCACCACTACAAAGGCACGCACATGAGCCGTTTTCTGGAAGTGCTTCACGCCCACGGGCGTGAGCTCACCGTCTCCAGCATCGCCGCCATGCCCCAGGAACTGATGACCCGGCTGCATGCCCAGAAGGCGCATGTGGAGATGAAATTCCCCTATTTCCGTGCCAAGCGCGCCCCCGTGACCAAGGCCGAGGGCCTGCTCGACTACGGCGTCATTTTCGAGGTCAACGCCGAGGGCGAACATATCGACTACGTCGTCACCGTGGAGGTCCCCGTGGCCACCCTCTGCCCCTGCTCCAAGGCCATCAGCGAGCGCGGCGCTCACAACCAGCGCGGTCTTGTGACCTTGTCCGTCCGCTTCCGCCAGCCCATCTGGATCGAGGACCTCATCGAGCTCGTCGAATCCAGCGCCAGCTGCGAGCTCTACAGCGTGCTCAAACGCCCGGACGAAAAAGCCGTCACCGAGCGCGCCTATGACAATCCTGTGTTCGTCGAGGACCTGGTGCGCAACGTCGCCATGAAGGCCGGCGCCCACAAGCTCATCAAATGGTTCCGCGTGGAGGCCGTGAACTACGAGTCCATCCACAACCACAACGCCTGGGCCGTCATCGAACGCCGTGTGACACGTGGGACTGATGGGCAGGAAGGGCTTTAAGAGCGCCTGCTTCGACAAAACTGTCGCGCGTCGCTCTCGTGTCTCGACAGAACGGGATCTCACTATTTAGTTAGACCTCTTCACACGCTATGACACGAGACGGGTTCTGGAAGCATATCGAGACGATTGATCGCAACGCTTTGTCGCGGGACGATGAAAATACAGCAATTGCACCTCTCCAGAACAGGCTAGAATCCCTTCCAGTTTCTGACTTGGAAGCGTTCGCGGAGCACTTGTCCCAGTGTCTGTATGCGTTGGACGGCCAGATTTTCGCAAACGAGTCAGGGGAATCAAGCGACTCTGACGACGCCTTCCATTATGCGCGCTGCTACGTCGTCGCCCAAGGCAGGGGACATTACGAAGCAGTCCTCAAAAACCCCAAGCTCATGCCCAAAACACTTGAGCAGTGGTGTGAATCTTTGCTGTATGCACATCGATATGCTTGGTCAGCCGTAACTGGTAAAGATGAGTCGGGTTGGGCTTTTGATCCCTCTGTAAGCTACGAAAGCGGCAGCAATGAAGAACTATGGCCACGCTAATCTGAAGGCCGCAGCGAACCCGGCCTCCGCCCTGATCACTCTCAAATCTCACGATGCCATCGCGGACTGACATCGCCTCGTTACCTCTGCCGCAGTTTCGCCACCTGGGGCTCTTGTGCTGTCGCCGTTTGGAGCACCTCACCACGGACAAACGGTTTGCAAAGGCGCTTCGAAAACTGGAACTCTCCTTGGGACCTCCGATGGATGAGCGGATGTGCCGTGACGCGTATAACACCATCAACGCCGCCTATCTGGACATCCGCAGCGGAGATCCGGACATGACCGTGGAGGCAGCCGTCGCCTGCACTCTGGTTTGCGCGTGCACAAGTGGTCCGAACGTCAATCTGCTCGGAAACTTTGAGCGGGCACTCTCCAAAGGCGAGTCATTAGCCGTCGACCAAATCAGAGCGATCGAGCAAGAGTTCTTGATGCAGATTGGCTCAAGTGACCAGCCCTAGATCCTCACACGCCTGCTGGAAGCGCGCTCCATGCACCGCCAACGGCGGGTGACACGGAGCGCCACTCAGCTCACAGATTCATGGATCAATAATACTCCTCAACCGAATACGTGTAGGGCAGCGGACCGTTGAATCCATTGTTATACTGGTAGTGCATGAAGTAGGCGCGGTCATAGCCGGTGCCGCCGTTCACATCGACATAGCTGTTGAAGTCATTGCCCACGGTGTCCACCGCAGGGTTGGACCCGGCGGCGAAGATGTCATTGCCAGCGCCGAGGTTGATCCTCACGTAGCCATCAAAGACGCTGTAGATGGACGAGACCTCGGTGTCCGTGTCAAAGGCCACATAGTCATCGCCGCCGCCTGTGTTGATGGTCACCTGACGGTCAAAAATGCCGTCACGCACCACCACATCACTTTCAGCAGCGCCAGCGAGATTGAGGGTCACATTGCCACGGAAGTCGCTGTCCAGAAGCTGCACGGTGTCAATGCCGCCAAAAGCGACTGCCGTGCTGATGGACGTATACCCAAAGATGTCCGCGTCACGCACCATGACGTCAGCGCTGCCGCTGCCCGTGCTTATTGACACATTCCCGCGCACCGTCACCAGGGACGAATCACCCTCATACTGGCCCACGTCCACCGTGTCATTGCCCACACCGGCGGTGAAGGTGACGCCACCCACATTCGCCAGCACCGCATTCAGGCCAAAGGCATTGTTGCCGCTGCTAGCCCCCATGCTCACAATGCCGCCGATGGTCGCGCTCGGGCCGTCAACCAAAAGTGTGTCCTTGCCTGTGCCGCCGACATAGCTCAGCGCTCCGCCAATGCTCAGAGAATTGACAGGGAACAGGTCCAGCAGGTTTTCACCCGCCCCACCGGAGAAGCTCATGCCTGCCGTCACCTGCAGCGTCTCATTATAAAAGGTCACGTTGTCCTTGTGCGCACCACCCACATAGGTCAGCGCGTTCGCCTTGATCAGGCCGGCAGCACTGGTGACCACACTGTTGTCACCGCTGCCCAGATTGATGGCCAGGGTGCTGAGCGTTTCGATATCGCCCGTCAGGGTCACCCTGTCACTGCCACCGGCAGAGGCCAGGGTGATAATGCCCGTCGCCTTCAGGCTGTCACCCGCCTGGGCGCCGATCTCAAAATCCGTGGCGCTCGCGGTGGTGGTGCGCAGGGTGATCGCCCCCTTCACATCCGCCACTTCAGCGGCCAGGATGAAGGTCTGCAGTTCCACGGCAGATCCGCTCGCCACCGCGCTGATGCCCGCATTGGTGAGGAGGGACGTGGCATTCACATCAAAGGTGTTCTGTCCCGTGCCCAGGTCCACGGACACCGCCTTGGCAAAGAACAGGTCGCCACCAGCGGTGAAGTAATCACTGCCCACGCCCATGCGTACGGTGGTGGTGCCACCGATGCTGACATCGGTCAGGTCCACGCTGTCATCGCCTGCGCCTGCATCCAGAAGGAAATTACCCGGCACGAGGGTCGCGGAGAAAAGCGCGTCGTCATTGCCAGCGCCTAGATTGGCTGAAACCGAGAGCGGAGCGTCAAAGGTAAGGCTGGAGACGAGTGCACCGCCATTCAGGCGGAAAAGGGTGTCGCCGCCGGCTTGGGAAGCGATGGTCCAGTCATTGCCGGACTCGGTGATCTGAAAGTCGTTGGAAAGGGCATCGCCTGTGATGGTCAGCGCACCGCTGGCGGTCAGGCTCAGAGCCACCACGCCTGCCGGGGCCAGACGGGATTCCAAGGTTTCGAGAACCGAAGAGGTTTGGAGGGGGGTCTTCATAAGGGCACAGTTGGGGGTGCGCGATGATGGACTACCCAGACGCTGGCTTTATTCGGATTTTTTGTCCGGTGACCTTCGTTTCAGCGCTGCCATGACGCGCGCCATCCTCATCCTTCTTACGGCCCTACTCTTCTCTCAGGGCTCCGCCCTCACCGCACCGCCCAATGTCATCTTCATCCTGACGGACGATCTCGGCTGGGGTGATCTCGGCTGCTACGGCCATCCCATCACCCGGACGCCGAATATTGATGCTCTAGCAGCCCGTGGCACGATCTTCACGAACTTCTATGTGAATGCCTCTGTCTGCTCCCCCAGCCGCTGCGCTTTCTTCACCGGTCAGTATCCCTCCCGGCACCGCATCCACGGCCACTACGCCACGCCGGAGATGAACAAGGCCCGGGGCATGTCAGACTGGCTCGAGCCCCAGGTGCCCAACACCGCCCGCCTGCTGAAGTCCGCCGGATACGCCACCGCCCACATCGGTAAATGGCATCTCGGCAGCAACTCCGGTGGCCCGGAGCCGGACAAATATGGCTTCGACTATGTGGGCAGCGGCGAGACCGACGGCCCCAACGGCCCTGCCAAAGACCCCTACTACCGCGCCAATTCCACCCGGCTCTTTGTCGATGAAGCCATCCAATTCATCGAAAAGCACAAGGACACTCCTTTCTACACCCAGATCTGGACCCTGGTGCCTCATGCCACGCTGAATCCCACGCCTGAGCAGATGAAGGAGTATCCTCGCCTTCGCGCCGGCGGCCCCACTTTTCCGCATGCCTCCGCCGCGCAGATCTTCTCATCCAGCGTCACCGACCTGGACACCCAGCTCGGTCGCCTCTTCAAAGCCCTGGAGGACATGAAGCTCACTGAAAAGACCCTCATCGTCTTCTCCAGCGACAACGGACCCGAGGACATCCACATCCAGAACGCCGGTCACAGCGGCATCGGCAATGCGGGTCCCTTCCGTGGCCGGAAGCGCAGCCTCTATGAAGGCGGCATCCGCGTGCCAGGCATCATCTCCTGGCCCGGGCATGTGCCAGCAGGCCGCATCGACCAACAATCCATCGTCTCCGGGGTCGATCTCCTGCCCTCCCTCTGCTCCCTCGCCGGAGTCAAGATCCCTGAAGACCACACCCTCGATGGCGAGGACATGAGCGATACCTGGACCGGCGAGACCCGCCTGCGCAAACGGCCTCTCATGTGGGAGTGGCGCTTCCGCATCGCAGGCGAGCCCTTCCATCACAGCCCCGAGCTCGCCATCCGCGATGGTCAGTGGAAACTTCTCATGAACCCCGACAAGAGCCGTGTGGAGCTCTACGACCTCAACCAGGATCTCACCCAGCTTAACAACGTGGCCGAGCACCACCCCGACATCGTCGAGCGCCTTGGCAGCCAGGTCACGATGTGGGCGAAGACACTCCCCGAAGGACCGCGTGATCCGGGGGCTGGCAAAATGAACTACCCCATGCCCGGCCAAACCAAAGGTGCGGCGAAGAAGAAGGCGGAATGAAGAGCTGCGAGCAGAACACAGAAGTTTTAAAGAGATTAGGGCACCGGCTTCGGCTCAATATCCGTCTGATTGATCCACCCGGCCTTCACTGGCTCTCCGCGCATGAACTTCTCATAGAAGCCCGCGTTCGGCTTTGATGCGTGCTCATATTTGTCAAAGACCTCGCCCTTCCCTTCCATGCGTGGATCGCCCTGCGTTTTCAGTTCTGCATGCAGTTGATCTCGCATGGCGGTTGCGCGTGCATCCGCAGGTAGGTTCTTCACGAAATCAGGATCCGCCTTCAGATCATAGAACTCCAGCCCTGGACGCAAGCCAAAGCAGAGCTGCCAGAACGCATCCGCTGGATTCTTGCGATGCGCATCAATGATGAAACTCTTCGTCGCTCCGGCATCGCAGTCCATGTAACCCGTCTCCGGATTGCCGCCTGGCCAGCGGCTTGGCTCAAAGTTTTCAATGAGCACGCTGTCATGCTTCACGATGGCGCGGATGGGATAGCCCCAGTCGTTCGGACGCCCCACGTCCGTGCGCTCCTTGCCTAACAAAACATGATCACGCACGTGCACAGGCTTCGCGGCGAACAGGTCCGTCAAGCTGCGCCCCGGCGATTCCGCCATGCCGGTGTCCGCCCACTTCAGGCCAGCCACCTCCACAAACGTCGGTGCGAGGTCGATGAAGCTGATGAAGTCATCAATGACACGGCCCGGTGTGGCGATGCCCTTCTTCCACATCGCCGCAAAGGGCACGTGGTTCGCCTGCACGTTTGCATTCCCCTTGCTGCGGGGGAACGGCATGCCGTGATCTGCGGTGACAATGATGAGCGTGTTCTCCAGCATCCCGCGCTTCTCAAGGTCCGCGATCATGCGGCCCAGGTGCGAATCAAAATGCTCCACCTCAAAGGCGTAGTCGAGCATGTCATTCCGGATCACCTCATTGTCCGGCCAGTAGTCAGGCACGTGATCGATGTCCGAGAGCTTCTTGCCGCCCTTCTTCACGCCGCTGCCAAACTCATAACCGCGATGCGGCTCCACGGCGCCATACCAGAAGCACCAGGACTTGTCCGCTGGCGCTGCATTGAGGAAGTCCGCGAAGTTCGCCGCGTAGTCGCAGTTGAGGATATCCGGCGTCGGCGGCTTGGCCTTCTTCTTGTTCCACGGCGTGCCGGTCATCTTGCGTGGGTTGCCATTCGCATCATTCGCCACGCCCGGTCCCCAACCCTTGGTGGTGTAGCCCACATTCCAGCCCTTCTCGGAAAGGGCCTCGCCCCAGCCTTTGAACTCCGGCGGGAAGTAGCAAATATGGTTAGCCGCCTCCTTGAGCTGCCAGGAGTTCCGCCCGGTCAGGATGCAGGCACGCGAGGGCGCGCACTTGGCATTCGGCGTGTAGGCATTTTTGAAAAGCAGGCCCTCCTTCGCCACCCGATCAAAGGCCGGTGTTTTCACCCAGGGAGTGCCATAGGCGCTCGCATGCGGCCCCCAGTCATCGGCGATGGCAAAAAGGATGTTCGGTTGGCCCTCAGCCCCGGAGGAGGCATGGGCACAGGCAAGGGAAGCGGCGAGAAGGAGAAGGCGGCGAAGCATGAGGCCATGAACGCCACGCGCGACATCATCTTGATCTCTATTTGGCCTGCTTCTTCTTTTTCTTCTTCATCTTTGGCTCCTTGCCTTTGCCGGATTCCGCAAAGGCCTTGTCAAGCTCCTCAGGCCGGGCCTGGGCGAAGAGATCGAGAGCCTTCTGCAGCTTCGCCGCCTCAGCACCCTCAGCCGCGAGCGGACTCTTCTCTTCAGGATCTGTCTTCAGATCAAAGAAGCGTCCATCGCGATACAGCTTATGCGTCTGGTCAAAGGCGCACTCGCTGACTTTCATCTCCTTTGACTGGCGCGGCGAATACCACATGTAGAGCCATTCGCGTGCCTTGCCAGCCTCACCCTGAATCTGTGGCAGGAAGCTCACGCCATCCACATTCTCGGGAGCATTGACGCCGGCCGCCTGACAGATCGTGGGCAGGAAATCTGTGCTGCTGATGAGCTCCGCACTCACACGGCCTTCCTTGATCACCGAGGGCCAGCTGACAATCATGGGCACATGCGTGCCGCGATGCGTGGTCTTGCCTTTGCCACCGGCAAAATCCGCGCCCTTGAAGCGGCTCATGTGGCCATTGGAGGTGCCATTGTCCCCCACAAAAAGCAGCAGGGTGTTTTCACGCAGTGATAGCTCTTCCAATCGCGTCACCAGCTTGCCGATCAGCTTGTCCATGTAAGTCGTCATCTCGGCGAAGTGCCTCGCGTTCTTCTTTTTGGACTCGGTGTTGAGCGTTGGGTCATAGTCCGGGCTGTCAGGCGTGGGCTGAAACGGATCATGCGTGAGCATCATCGGGTAGTAGAGGAAGAAGGGCTCCTCCTTGTGCTTGGTCAAAAACTCCAGCGCGAAGTCATTGACCAGATCCGGACCGTATTCGCCCTTCGTAAAATCTTTCTCGACGCCATTGTATTCCAGGCCCGCATTCGTGTAGCGCGGTGGCCGCCGTGTCTGCTGCCAGAGGCAGGATTCTTCAAAGCCAAAATGCTGAGGCGAGTCCACCTCACTCCCGAGCTGCCATTTGCCGCAGATGCCGGTCTTGAAGCCTGCTGTTTTAAACAGCTGGCCAAAGGTCGTTTCCTGCCTCGGCAGCGTGCCGAAGTTCAGGTAGTTCCGCACATTGTAGCGACCCGTCATGAGCTGCACGCGTGTGGGCGTGCAAAGCGGCTGCACATGACAGTTCTCAAAGCGCAGCCCCGTGGCTGCCAGCTTGTCCAGCACGGGCGTCTTGTAGGATTCACCCCCATTGGCCGTGACGCATTCATAGCCAAAATCATCCGCCATGATCAGGATGACATTGGGCTTGGCCGCGAAGGCGGCGTGGACGAGTCCGAAGACCGCAACAAGGGGCAAAAGCAGGCGCATGCCCCTGGAACGATGCCGCGAGGCCGTCTTATCACACGACCAGTGACGCGAGCGCCTGCCGCACATGATCCGCCGTGTTATACCCATGCACCGCCAGGCGGATGCGGCCCGCGCTGTGCATGACGTGCACGGCGGCCTTCTCCAGGGTGGCATGAATTTCCGCGCTGCGGTCATGCATGAAGGAAACAATCCCCGTCGGCCGGTCCGCATGCAGCAGGCACATGGGCTGGAGGCCACGCAGCACCAGCCCATCATAGAGCTCCTTCACCAGCGGATCCGCATGCGCGGAAATGGCCTCCACGCCCACGCTGTCCACGTAGCGCAGCGCTGCATTCAGCGCATAGAGGGCGGCGAAGTTCGGCATGCCCACGGAAAAACTAAGCGCACCATCCTTGGTGACCACACGCTCGAAGCGATCCGCATCAAACGCATTGCTGAGGTGATACCAACCACCCGCATGGGTGGTCAGCCGCGAAGCATTGCGCCTAGGCACGCCAATCACACAACCGCCATGCACGCCCAGCGTCCACTTGTGCGTGCTGCTGATCAGGATGTCCGCGCCCTCGCAGTTGAGCGCCACTCGTCCAAAGGCCTGCGTGATGTCCACGGAAATCAGTGCATTCGGAGCCAGCCTGCGCACAGCGTCATGAAGCGGTTGCCAGTCGATCCGATGACCATTGTAAAAGCTCACCAGCGAGACCTGCACGAGCTTGGTTCTAGCATTTAGCAGCGGCTCGAGATCACTCACATTCAGCTCACCCTTCACCGCTTTCCAGAGTCGGCTCACCGGTGGCGTCACGGCCCGCATCCAAGGCGTGGCACCGGCGGGGAAATCGAGATCCGTCACCACCACCTCATCCTCAGCGCTGAGATTCAGCGCTGAGGCCAGCAGATTGTAAGCCTCCGAGCTGCATGAGCAGAAGGACACCTCGTCTGTCATCAGGCCCAGCATCTTTGCGCTGATCTCACGACATGCTTCCACGGCGGCAAAATGTCCGTCACGCCCCTTCATTCCGAGCGACTTGTCCCGCCAGTAGCTCTCCAGTGCCTCATGCACCGCCAGCGGCGGTATGCTCTCCGCGGCCGTGTTCAGATAGGCAATGCCTGAGAGAGACGGGAAGTCGCGTTCGCGTGTGGAGTCAGTGAGCATGATCGGAATCTAATTCGCGAATCATGACTTTCTTGCGCGGAGATGTCTGCAAAGAACTTCACGGTGCTGACTTCTTCGGCACGGTGAGCACGTCTCCGGGTTCAAGAGGTTTGGAGCCGGAGGTTGAGAGATTCAGCAGGATCAATGTGGGAGAGTTTTTCGGGCCGCGCTTAAGTTCCACCTCGGAGGCACCGACTGGACCATCGATTCCTCCAGCCAGATCAATGGCATCCTTGAGGGTCATGCCGGGTTTGAAGTTGTATTTGCCCTGGTGTCTCACCCTGCCAAACACGGTCACGGATGAGTCGACCACTATTCGCAAGGGATTCTCAGCGGTTGCAGCAGAGGTCGGGTTAGTAGCAATGCCGTTAAGCAATGTGGGTGACCAAATAGACGGGGGGAGAGGTCTCCGAG
>JAZKCU010000038.1:0-15490 GCA_040387935.1 Verrucomicrobiota bacterium
CTGTCAGTTAACCAAGAAATCATGTTGTACAGTCATTATTGCTTAACGGCATTGCCTTTAGGCGATCCGGGTTCCCAGGACTTCGAGGCACACCTACCCCCGGATCGGCTAAAGCCTTCACTCCAACGTTTGCTCACCGCCTCTTCGAATAAGACATCGAGATTCAAAGGCAGGCCCTTTTCCGGAGGATTGCTTCGAATCCATCATATCACCAAAGCACCGAAACACGCCGCGTGGGCATGAGGTGGCATCGGCCATGAGCCGTAATGGTTTCTTCCATCGTTTCGTATCTCTCATTCACCATGCGTCCACTGCTCACCTGCCTCGCTGTGCTTTCCGCGTGTTCCTCGGCCCTTTTTGCCGTGGAACCCGTCACGAAAAAAGTCGACCTCCTGGAGGTTATCAAATCCGGCAACGTGGAGCACCACGTGAATCCGAAGGCGGACTTCCACGATGATCCCAAGGACATCTGGACTTTCGCCAAGGACGGCACCTTCAACATCAGCGGTCGCGGCTACGGCTATGTGGCCACGAAGGACAACTTCCGCGACTACCATCTCGTGCTCGAATTCAAATGGGGCACGAAGACCTGGGGCAAGCGTGAAAAAGCCGCGAAGGACAACGGCCTTCTCCTCCACTCCTATGGACCGCACGGCGCCTATGGCGATACCTGGATGGCCAGCATCGAGGCGCAGATCATCGAAGGCGGCGTGGGAGACATCCTGGTGCTTTCACCGAAGCTTGCGGATGGCACCGAGCTCACCACCAGCCTCAGCGCCGAGTATGCGCTCGACCGCGACAAAGAGAAAATCTGGAAGAAGGGCGAGCCCCGCCAGACGGTGACGAAGGGCCGCATCAACTGGAAGGGTCGCGATGAAGACTGGGCGGATAAAGTCGGCTTCCGTGGCAAAAACGACGTCGAATCGCCTCCCGGTGAATGGAACCGCCTCGAAGTCATCGCGAAGGGTGACACGCTGCAATACTTTGTGAACGGCGCGCTTGTAAACGAGGCCTTTGATTGCAAGCCCGCCGAGGGCAAGATCCTCCTCCAAACCGAAGGTGCCGAGATGATCGTCCGGCGCTATGAGCTGTATCCGCTGGGTGAGTTCAAGGAAAAGTGGAGCGCCATTCAAGCTAGTGGCGGCAGTGATGTCAGCGTGCGTGACGGTCAGGAGAAGGCTCTGTCCCCCGAGGAGTCGCTGAAGCAGATCCAGCTCGATGGTCCGTATGAGGCGCAGATCGTCGCCACGGAGCCGTTCGTGCTCGATCCTGTGGAAGTCACCTGGGACGAAAAAGGCCGCATGTTTGTCGCGGAGATGCGTGACTATCCGTTAGGCCCGCCGAACGCCGGCGATCCCTGGCTTTCACGCATCCAGCTCCTGAGCGATGAAAATGGCGATGGCCGCATGGACAAGGCGATCACTTTTGCTGATCACATGGACAACGTGCAGGGCCTGCTGCCTTACAATGGCGGCCTCATCGCCACCACACGCAGCCAGATTCTCTTCCTCAAAGACACCAATGGCGATGGCAAGGCCGACGAGATCAAGCCGCTGATCAAAGGCTTCAACCCACGCCACAGCCAGCTTCAAGTCAGCGCCCCACGCTGGGGTCTGGACGGCTGCGTGCACTTCAACAACGGCCTTGATGCCAAGGAGATCTATCCCGCCGATGCGCCTAACCAAGTGATTGGTGTCCCTGGTGCCAACTTCAAATGGAACCCCAAGACCGGCGAGATCACCCCCACCGGCGGCAAAGGCCAGTATGGTGGTGCCTTTGATGACTTCGGCCATCACTTCTACTGCTCGAACCGCAACCCGCTCATGTTCACCGTCATGCCGTATGAGGCCATGTCGCGGAATCCCCATGCAGGCATCACGCAGAACTTTGAGGACATCGCCCCCGCCGGTGCCGAGACACGCGTGTTCCCCCTGAAGATCACGCACACCACGGCAGACGCCCACGCCGGCACAAACACCGCTTGTTCCGGCTTGGGTGTCTACCGTGGTCAGCTCATGCCCGAGCTGAAAAACAACGTCTTTGTGCCTGATCCCACCGGCCAGCTCATCACCCGCTACAAGGTCGAGCCAAACGGCGCTTCACTCAAGGCCACCCGCGTCGGCGAGCGCACCGAGTTCTTCCGCAGCAGTGATGAATGGAGCCGCCCCGTGAACTTCACCACCGGCCCTGATGGCGCCATCTACGTCTGCGATATCTACCGCCGCTGGATCGACCACGCCCGCTTCTTCCCCGAGGAGTTCGTCAAAGCCCACGACATGCGCCAAGGCGAAAACGAAGGCCGCATCTGGCGCATCGTCCCGAAGGGCACGAAGCAACTCACCGCCAAGACACCGGGCCGCTATCATGCCATCCCGGAAGCTGGCTGGGGTGATGTGCCTGCCGAGCATGCTGATCGCGCGCTCTTCCTCAAAGTCGCAGCAATGACTGATGCGAAGGAGCTTGCCTCCATTCTCGCCAAGCACGGTAACGATGCATGGATGTCGAAGATGGTGGCCTCAGTCGCGGCAAATCACATGGGTCAGATCCTCAGCCTGCTTGGTGACGACTTCTATCACTCCTTCTCTGAGACCAAGAGCACCACGATCCGCACTTTCGCCCTCGGTTCCATCGCTGATGGCAACGCCGAAGACATCAAGGCTCTGCTTACCCTTCTGCAAAAGCAACCCGGCGAACTCGTCTGGTGGAAGCCTGCACTGCTGCAAGGTCTCGCCAAGCTTCCCAAAGGCAATGAAGAAGCCGCCAAAGAGATCGCCTCCCTTCAATCCAAGATTGATGAAGTGATCGCCAATCCTAAATCCCCGCTCGAGCAACGTCTCGCGGTGCTGCCACTGCTCGCTTCGCGCAAATGGGATGCGGTGAAACCCACCGTGCAAAGTTTGTTAACCACGAACCAGCCCGCGGAGCTCGTGACCGCCACGCTGGCTCTGATGAAGAAATTCGCTATCACCAGCACCGCACCGCTCATCTATGACCTGCTGCCGAAGGCGGGTCCGGCGCTGAAGCGTGATCTTGTGCCGATGCTCACAGGCAATGCGGGCACGGCTCTCGATCTCTTCAAGCGCATGGACAAGGGCGAGTTCCCGAAAGCCTGGGTCGACGTGGAAACCCGCTGGCGCTACCAGCGTGGCACCGGCGAGATGGCGGATCTCGCGAAGAAGCTTTTCGGTGAGGCGAACAGCAATCGCGCTGCTGTCGTCAGCAGCTACATGGAGGCCACGAAGCATCCGGGTGATGCGAAGAAGGGTCAGCAGGTCTTCGCCACCATCTGCATCACCTGCCACAAGCATGGCACGATCGGTGTGGACGTCGGTCCGCCGCTTTCCGATGTGAAGGTGAAGCCGCCAGAGGCCCTGCTTGCCGACATCCTGGATCCGAACCGCATGTTTGAAGCTCGCTGGAGCGCCTACCAAGTCACCACCAAGGACGGCCGAGCTCTCAGCGGCGTGATTCAAAGCGAAACCAGCGACGCCATCGTGCTCGCCATGATGGGCGGCCTGAAGGAGACCCTCCAGCGTGATGCCATCCAGGACATGAAGTCCCTCGACCGCACCCTCATGCCCGACGGCCTCGAAGCCGCGATCACCAAGGAGCAGATGAGTGACTTGATCGCCTTCCTGCTCGGGAAGTAGGGATGCAGGAAGCATCAAGGGCATACAGGGGACAAGGATCGACCAACCCCATTTTGCTCGCACACTCGCGGAGCGGACATTCGTGCAGCTTGAGCCTAGGCTGGCCATCAAGCTGGCCCGACAAGTCATCTCCCCCGTTCGGATGAGATCCGGCCCCGTATCGTCCCCGGAAGGGTTTCGCGAATCTCGGTTTCCTCTCAGGTTCAGTCGTGCTAGAAGCGCGCATGGCTGTTTCCATCTCCATTGATTATCTCGGCGGTCTGCGTTGCCAGGCCACCCACGGACCCTCCAAAAACCAGTTCATCACCGACGCTCCCGTGGATAATCACGGCAAGGGCGAGTCCTTCTCGCCCACGGACCTCGTGGCCACCGCGCTGGCCTCCTGCATGGCCACCGTCATGAACATCAAGGCCAACTCCAAGGGCTACGACATCCCCGGCATGAAGGTCAGCGTGGAGAAGCACATGAGCGAGGACTCCCCCCGCCGCATCGTCCGCCTGCCCCTCACCATCGAGATCCCCCTCCCTGCCGATCACCCGGACCGCAAGCTTCTCGAAGCCACCGCCCTCGCCTGCCCCGTGCACCAAAGCGTGCATCCGGACATCGACATGCCGGTGAACTTTGTGTGGAACGGGTGAGTTTCGTCGGCGGAAATGCCGAACTAAAAGTACGGCAATGCATCCATTGATTGGAAGATGCGGGACCCCGTTGGGGTCCGGTATCAGAAGGGGATTGCTGGTGCTTTTTACCAGGGGAGCACTCGCCAAGGCTCGGCACCCCTTCGCTGTGATGCGGAAGGCCGTTGGCCTTCAAGGCATGCGTGGTGCCACGGGATACTCTTACTGCTCCGTAAGGCAGTATGTTGTGTGAGCCTCACATGGTATTTTGCAAAAGCCCTTCCGGATCAGTCTTGCAAGACACCAAAACCCACGTCCTGCCATTGAAGACGAGACGTGGGCTAACTAACTTTATCCAATCACTTGTCACTTCCGCGTGAAGATCACGGGAGGGCCGCATTCACAGGCCTTGCCATTGTCCCAGGCCACGCCGTCGAGCTTGAAGTGGTTCGCGTCGATGAAGGTGTAGGTGGCGCCGTGCATGTGCTTGTCCTTCTTCGCGTTCAGGCCGGGCGTGGGCGCCAGGTCAAAGGTCAGTGAGTTCGCGGTGCTCTTCGTGAGCTGCATCCGCGGCTGGTTTCGCAGCATGCAGTAGTGCGTCATGGTGAGCTTGCCGTTCACGTCGTGATAGGTGCTTAGCATCTCCATCGGTGTGCCGCCGGCGAAGCGCTCCTCCACCACCGAGCCTCCTGAAATGAGCCGGAACTCCGTGTTCATCTTGCCCATCTCGGGGGATTCAGCCGACCACTTGCCGACGAGTGATTTCATGCGCTCAAAAGCCGCCGAGCCTTTGTAAGGCGGCATCTCGGGGTGAGGGTTGGCAGCGGTGTCAGCAGCCTTTGTCTGGCCTGACTGGCAGGAGGTCAGCGAGCCGAGGGCGATGAGGGACAGAAGGAGAGCATGTTTGATGTTCATTGGGTGGTGGGGTTGATGATTTGAAGGGTCGGCCCGCAGCACTGAATGGCAGCAGGTTCTTGGAAGCGACGAACGAGCCTCCGGCGCGAGGACAGGTTTTGGAAGTTTCTCAAAAAATCTCCTGTTACGGCTGGGGCAGCAGCCTCATGGGTCAAAGCGGATGCCGCCAGAGATCACCTCGCTCGTGGGATCTGTCGGCAAGGCTGGAACCAGAAGCTGTCCTGCCCCTACCGCACCTTGGGCACCCGTCCCATGCGGCTGGCGTAACACCCCAGCGAAGGGCACCGAACGTTTTTTGCCATTATCCAGCAGCTCCAGGCTGCCGCTGAAAAGTCCGGTGGCTGGAGTGATCGTGGCTTTCCACTTGGTGGCGTTCAGAGGCTCTGTCACGGGTGCAGTCACGGTGATCTTGTTCGCCGCATCCAGATTCAACTCGGAGGGCATCTGAGTGAGTGAGACGCTGGCAAATCCATGGTGGGCGACCGCAAAGCTGCCGTCCGCTGGCAGGCCTAGCAGTGATGCCAAAGTGACTGTCTTGCTCGGTGGCAGCCAGGGATCCAGGGTAACTCGGGTCACCACCGGACCGAAGCCCTGGCGATACGATTTGTCCGCAGGCAGGCCGACCTTTTTCCAAACCAAGTCCGTGCCCATCCCGGCTGGGACGTAGATCCGCAGGGGCAGGTGCGGATGAGCCTGCAAGTCCAGCCAGCCCGCGAGGTAGGACCCGACACGTGCATACGGCTGCGTGAAAAGCCGGTAACCTGCCGCCGAGTCCGGCATGAGGGTGGCGGTGAGTGTGGTCCCATCCGCCAGACGGCCTGCCAGCTTCAGCACCGCCTTCGCATCCATGGTCACCACAGCATGGCCGGAACCTGCGGGCACACCGGTCCCAGCGAGTTCGGCAGGAGCCAGGATCATGGTGTGAGTTCCTGCCTGAAGCAGGCTTGAGCTGGTGGAGATCTTTTCACCCTCCACCGTGTCTGCCGACAGCCCGTCGTTGATGCGCAACTCAGAGCTGAAGTCTTCTTCGAAAGGCAGGGTGAAGTTTAGAACATAGGTCTTCTCCCCTTTGACGATCGGTTTGCTGGTGCCTGTGGCTGTTTCGGCACTGGCGTTCACACTGAGTGTTCCCGTGAACGAAAGAGTAGCTGGTTCGCCCGGCACCGTCAGCTTGCCGCTCAGTGTCGCGCTGCTGGTCGCCACGGTGAACTCCACCTTCGCCGCAGGCTGGTCACCGTTATCCACCAGCATCGCCTCATAGCCTCCGGCAAAGGTCTGCACGGTCAGCCTGCCGCTTTGGTAGACGGGCACGTAGTTCGCCAACACAGCACCGGTCGCCTTGATGGGATAGACACCACCCGGACTGGCGGCCTTCGCCGTCGTGCTAAGCACCGGACGCTTCGCCCCAGCGGACGCAAACACCGCCGTCTCCGTGTCACCACTGATAAACCCTTCATAGGTGGCTGTCAGCACGGGATTGGCCTGCCCGATGAAGCGTGTAAAGCTGGCGGGCATCACCCAAAGCGGAGCTTTGGCGATCACCAGATTCCCGGAGATCTTCTGGCCATTCACACCCACACTCACCGGATACGTTCCAGCGCTAGTCGGCGGAGCGGTCGTGAGTACCTTGTTGACCAAATAAGTGATGGGAGTCGACTCATCGCCACTCTGCACGAGAACGCGGGCAGCGCGCGGGGTTCCATCATAGATCTGGTTGAGATCGGCGAGTGTCGGCTTGGAAGGCACAGGCTTCACGGTGATGGATCGAGTCACAGCAGGAGCTGCTTTGCAGTGATCATTGCCAGGCTGCGTGGCGGTGATCTTCACCGTCCCTGCACCTGTGAGCGTCAGCACGTTTCCGTCGAGCGTGGCAGGCCCTGCAACTCCGAAGGCCACAGGCAGGCCGGAGCTAGAAAAAGCGGAGAGCGTGGCCGGACCTTGGTTGAGGTAAAGAGTGCCTGGAGGTGTGAAGGTGATCGTCTGAAGGATTTGCGGCTCCACGACCTCCACACGAGGCAGTGAGCCAACCCCCGACACTGCGAAGGTGTAAGGGCTTTCGTCGCTATCATTGTTGGTTAGGTTTAGCAGAGCACCACGCGTGCCCAGCCCGCTTGGATCAAAACTCACCTGGAACGACACACTCTCTGCGGCAGGCACGATGGACGGAGGTTGTGTAATGATCGTGAAGTCAGAAGCATGTGCACCTGAGGCCATGACATCCCCGAGCGCGAGTGTCGTCGTGCCAGTATTACGAATGGTGAAGGTTCTGACAACGTTGCCATTCGTCATCGAGACGCTGCCAAAGTCTGTGCCATCTGCCAGTGCCGGCTCTGCAACGCCGCTAGTGATCTCCATGCCATTTCCTGCGACTGAGATCTCGGTGAAAGGAGGCAGTTTGAAGACATAGGCCGCACCTGCATACTGCGTCTCGGGCTCCATGTATTGCTGGGGAGCGCCCGAAACCAAGGTGTCCCCATCCACCGCCACGGCATAGCCAAAGAGATGCGACACTCCCGGGTTGTGATACTTGAGGTAAGCCTGCTGCGCCCAGTCTCCCTGGCTGCGCTTGAAGACGTAGGCTGCGCCAGCACCGGAAAAGGCCTCGTCAGGCACACTGTTGACCCAGGTAGTGCTGCTGTCTTCATAGGGGCTTCCCACCACCACGCTGTCACCTGAGATAGACACTGAGTGCCCGAACTGATCTCCAGATTGGGAGTTGCTCGCTTTCAGATAAGCCTCCTGAGCCCAGTCACTCCCATGGCGAGCAAAAACGTAAGCTGCCCCTGCAGAGGTGGAAAGGCCATTCGGCGTGCTATTGACTCCTGAAGTGTTGCTTGCTTCACCAGGAGCACCGATGACCACCATGTCTCCAGAGACCGCCACTGAGGAACCGAACACATATCCATCTCCTACATTACTAGCCTTGAGGTAAGCCTGCTGTGTCCAAGCCTCGCCGCTGCGGATGAACACATGGGCCGCCCCCGATCGAGAAGAATAATCATCGAGTGTTCCATTTGCACCATAGTATTCTGCGGGAGATCCCACAACCAATGTGTCCTTTGACAAAGCCACCGAAGAACCGAATTCAGCGTAATGCATCAAGGGAACTGGCTTCAAATAACTCTGGCAAGTCCAGTTGCTGCTGGCATCACGCTTGAAGATGTAGACAGCTCCCGAATTGGGGAAATTGTTCATTGGGGGGCCCATTTCCAAGGTTCGTCGGTCATCACCTGGAACACCCACGGCCACTGTATCTCCAAACACTGCGACCGATTGACCAAAGTAACCGTCCGATTTCACAACATTTGCCTTCAAATAGGCCTGCTGAGTCCAGACACCATTCTGACGAACAAACACGTAAGCAGCTCCCGCATTACCGGCATAGGCGATGGGTGTGCTGTTCACTCCCGTTGACCTGCTGTTCTCCTGTGGAGCACCCACAACGATCGTGTCTCCTGAGATGGCTACAGACTCCCCAAATCTGTCATAATCCCGCAGGTTGTTAGAGATTAACCGTGCTTCCTGAGTCCAGACTCCCGCATTGTTCACAAACACATATGCCCCACCAAGAATAGGGCCTGAGCCTATCCTGCCACTTTGAAGAATTTGAGGAGCCCCGACCACCACCGTGTTTCCCGAAATCGCCACCGAAGCTCCCAAGAAGTCACTCAAAACAGGATACGTGGCTTTCAAAAAAGCCTGCTGGGCTACCACCAAGGCCGCCTCATCAACGATGTCGGTGACGGTGATGGTAAACATCTCTTCATACGTCATTGGCGGGCTGCCATAATCTGCCACGCTGAGGCGGATGCTATAGCTGCTTTGTAACTCATAATCGGCCGCGCCCTTCAGGGTCAGGGTCATGTTGGCCACCTCAAAAGCGCCGTTATCTGCATCACCTTCCCCGGCCACAAGGCTGATGTTGTCCGACCAATAAGGGCTGCCACCGGGATCCTTGTAAGTGAGCCTGCCCACCACGGTGCCAGGAAAATTGCCTTCTGGCAGGTTGCTTTTGCTGAGGCTGATGTCGGTCGGAGGCGTGTTGGCAGCAAACGCAGAAGACAGACCTAACAAAAAGAACGTAGCCAGACATCGTCCGAGAGCGAGACAAGAGGTGCGAAAGAGGCGATGGAAGCGAGCCGTGAAAATCATGAACCAGGAACCCTACGAGACTGACGAGCAGACCTTGCTCTGACAAGGCGCAAAACTAGGAACGACTAGAGCGGCCGGACGCTTAGCTCCCAAAACACCCAGCCCATAGTTTCAGCCGTTGCCTCGGACAAACCGGCGTGCATCAATAGGGTGTGGCTGATTCCCTCCCTCCTATCCTCACCATGGCCGGCTCGGACTGCTCCGCGGGTGCGGGCATCCAGGCGGACTTGAAGGCCATCTCAGCTCTGGGCGGTTACGCTCTCACCGCCCTCACCAGCGTCGTTTCGGAGACCCCGGGAAAGGTGTCCATCGTCCGGCTGCTCGACGCCGAGTTCATCGCGGATCAGATTCGACTGCTGTTCGAGGCCTTCCCCATCCAGGCGGCCAAAACGGGCATGCTCGGTGGTGTGGAGCAGGTGGAGGCTGTGGTGAGGACCTGGAAACAGTTCGCCGGCAACGTGCCCCTCGTCGTCGATCCCGTCATGGTCGCCACCAGTGGGGGAAAGTTGCTGGAAGATGAAGCTGTCCAGGCCGTGAAGTCCCAGCTCCTGCCCCTGGCCACCCTGATCACCCCGAACATGGACGAGGCGGAGGTCCTGTGGGGCAAACCGGTGACTTCTCGAGATGACATGGAGCGCTGTGCCAATGACCTCGCTCAGACCTTCCAGACCAATGTGCTGGTCAAAGGCGGCCACCTGCAGGATGACCGGGCGGATGACGTCCTCTGCACCGCCGATGCCGTTTTCTGGCTGGAGGCGGAGCGCACCCACGGCGTGCAGACCCACGGCACGGGCTGCACCTACTCCGCCGCCATCGCCGCCTGCCTGGGCCAGGGCTTTCCCTTGGAAGAGGCGGTGGAGGAGGCCAAAGATTTTGTCAGTCGCGCCATTGCCGGACACTTCGCCTGGGAGCATCATGCGGGCATCGTTCATGCTCTGAACCACCTCCACCAAGATCATCCTCACGAATGAACCTTTGCCCCTGGATCGCCCTGGCTGCCGCCGCCGCGCCCGTTCTGCTCCTGGGCGAGGCCGCCGCTCCTCCGAAGCTGGAGGGCATCTCCCAGGCCGCCATTCAAAATGCCTTCCAGATCCTGCGCAGCGAATACATCCGCTCCGGCGACCTGAACTTTGACGAACTGAACCGCGCCGCCCTTCAGGGCCTGCTTGAGCGTCTGGACCTCGGCGCCGGCCTCATCCGCAAGATCGAGGCCCAGCGCCCGGACATCGCCACCGGCGTCATTGCGGACCGCCTCACTGCCGATATCGCCTTCCTCCGACCGCAGTCCTTTGCCCCGGAGGAGGCCACCCAGTTGCTCAGCAAGATGCGTGAGTTCGCCGAAGCCAAAGTGCCCCATCTGATCCTCGATCTCCGCAGCCCTGCCGCCGCGGGCGACTTTGAGATCGCTGCTTCCATGCTGGAGGCCTTCGTCCCCGAGGGAGAGGTCATGTTCAAGCTCAAGCAGGTTGGTCGTGAGGGTGCTCAGCTCTTCATCAGCCACGCCACCCCCGTCTGGACCTCCCCGCTCCTCGTCCTGGTGGATGAGGAAACCAACAACCTCGGCGAGACCCTCGCCGCGGTCCTCCAGCAGCGGAAGCAGGCCATCATCCTCGGCACCCGCACCCGCGGCGCCACCGTCCGCTACGAGACACGCCCCTTGGATGATGTCTGGCTCATGCGCTACGCCCGCGCCGAGATGCTGCTCCCGGATGACCGCTCCCTCTTTGAGAAAGGCATCACGCCCGACTTCCTCCTCGACCTGCCTTCCAGCACGAAGTCCGAGCTCTTCTCCCAGGAGAAACGGCCTGCGCTGAAGCAGACCATCTTTGACCATTCCCGCCCCCGCTACAACGAGGCCGCCCTCGTCGCCCGGAAGAATCCCGAGCTTGAGGAATACATCCGCCGAAGCACCGGCGGCCCCGCCAATGTGGCCGACTCCAACACCCAGGCTCACGATACCGTCCTCCAGCGCGCCGTGGACATCCTCATCGCCCGCATGCATCTGGACTCCGTCGACCTCCATTGGGAAACCCGCCCAGGCGAGGAGCCAGCCACCGTCCGCAAGGCCACCCGCGCCCCCTGATCTGCCTGCCCATGATCCCCGTCACTGTTCCGTCCCAAGTCACCATCCTCGGCCAGCATAGCGACCGCACCTGGCATGCCACCCTGCCCAATGGCAAGAAGGTCATCGCCTTCCGCACTCTGGACGAGGACACCCTCCCCCTCGCCATCGGGGATCTCGCGCACGTCGAGCTGAATGTTGGCGACTTTTCCCAGGCCCACGTGTTACTCAGCCCCTCCGCAGGCCAGTTTGTCTGAAGCTACGGGGAATCCACATCTCTCTTGCGGCTTCTGAGTCGTAACATAGACTCACTGCCCCACCCCCCGCCCATGGAGGACGACACGCCCAAAGACATCCCTGAAGACATCGTGAAGGAAGCCTCCGGTGGCATCCCCACGCGCAAAACACTGATCGAGCGCCTGGACAACTGGTCCGACTGGTCGAGCTGGGACGAGTTTTACCGCACCTACTCCGGCTTCGTCTTCCACGTCGCCCGCAAATCCGGCCTCAGCGATGACGAGTCTAGCGATGTCGTGCAGGAGACCTTCATCGGCGTCGCCAAGAACCTTCAGAAGAAGAAGTTTGATACCAGCCTCGGCTCCTTCAAATCCTTCCTGCTCAATCAGGCCCGCTGGCGCATCCTGGACCAGTTCCGCCGCCGCAAAAAGCAGCAGAGCCGCGAAGCCAACCTGCACTTTGACGAGACCGAAGAACGCCGCACCGCTCCCATCGAGCGCTGCGCCGACCCGAACGGCATGGCCCTCGAAAAACTCTGGGACAAAGAGTGGCAGGATCAGGTCATGGACATCGCCCTGCGCCGAGTCCGCGCCCTCGTCTCCCCCCGCCAGTTCCAGATCTTCTCCTGCTACGTCTTGAAAGGCTGGAGCCCCGAACGCGTGAAGAAAGAGCTCGGCGTCAACGCCGCCCAGGTCTACCTCGCCAAGCACCGTGTCGGCCGCATCCTCAAGCGCGAGGCCGCCAGGCTTTCCAACGAGGACCAGTGAGGCGTGTAGATCGGCTTCATACTGCCTTCTGTCTGGCTAGCCAAGCTTATAGAATTTCAACATTCTGAAGCTTGGCGAAGGATCTGAACATAGTCGGACATGGCCTTGTGCTGAGAGTTGCAATAACCGCTTTCGCGAGCACGAATATCCGCATCGCTGAAAAAATGCACCACCTCTTGGTAAGGCAGAAAGTTGGGGAATTGCCGCTCTAAAGTTTGCGCCACTTTGCCGCTTTCCTGATACCAACATTCAACATCCGCAGGTGTGACGAGCGGCAATGCCATAAGGCGCTCCAATTGTGCGCTCAGGAAATCGGCTGCTTCCCGTGAGCGGCCGATATCATGAAAAGATTTATTGCGGGCTCCGAACATATTAAAGGCCTAATTAAATGTGCCGCCACCTACACAAACAGCCGTCTTTGAAAGCTCAACTTTATCTCTGCGCTCATGGCTGAGGTGACTGGTTCGGCTTTTTCTTCCCTAGTGACACAGCAACTGGTCTCGAGTTTCTCCGAGCACGCCCCGCCGCTTGGGCTCGTGGCAGCGTTGATTGAAGCGATTCTTCCAACTGCTGCTCGGTCTGGGTCAGAAACGTTTCCAACGCAGTCTCGGCATCAATCTCCATCCGCCCGGCAATCTCCATCAACCACCAGAGGCACTCTCCGATCTTATGCTTCAATTCGTCGGGCGCACCCCTCTCCGTGGGCCAGCGACCTTGCTGTGCCATCGTGAGCCGGCCAACCAGCCCGGCGTCGGTCAGAAAGGCCAGCGCATCCTCTTCGACGGTCCATTCGCTGCCATGATGTTTCAGTTCGAGTTGATGATAGGCTTCACGGATCTTATGTGATCTCGCCACCGCTTGGCTCAAGGTGAGTTTCTTCATGGGTTACGATTTTTTTAACAGAAATTTTCCACCTCTGCCGATTGCAAAGCTAAGTTGTGCAGACGCATGACATGACTTGGGAAACTCTCGTCAAACAGCCCAAGCTCAGTCCCCTATAATGCACGCTTATGATGCGCTACTGGTAAAACGCGCAACCCCAACGTAACTTAGCGTGAGAACTGTGCGCAGTTCACCACCGAGGATGAAAACCTCACCCGATTCCGGAAGAGGAGAAAGAAGCGAATGCAAGGCGTCGCCCCAGGTTGTGGAGTGAGCGCTATGTGGACCAGTGATCAAGAAGCATGGGGCTGTGGAACTGACCGGCAGCGAATCGAGCCATGCTTTGAAATGCTCGGTCGTCGCGACCGAGTCACACGACGCGTAAACCCAAGGAGATGACGACTCCGCTTCCCTGTTGCGAGCCAATCGCCAAAGTGTTTTAGGCTCGAAGAAGGGGACATTTTTGCTCATGGTCATCTAACTTTTTTCATACGGGGATAGGCACCAAACTATTCCCAATTTTGCATGCGCGATAAAAACATGTGGACTCTTGCAATCCGATCTTGGTCTCCGGAGCTTACAGCCTAATGAAAAGTGTCGCTGTCCACAAAGTGCGGTGACTTCGGCAACTCGAAGCCGAACTCCTTCACCTCGAACTTGCCGGCTTCATCCACGGCACCCAGCAGATAAGACTCCAGCGTGTCCACGCCTTCGATGCCCTTGGGGTTCGAGGTCAAAATCACACTCACCCAAACCGGCATTTCCACCGTCTTGTCCTCAGTCTTCACATCCACGGTGAAGCCTTCTGGATACGCTGAACCGCTGCCCTTGTTCGCCTTCTTCGCTGCCGCATACTGCTTCGGCTTGGCCTTCTGGGTCGCCTTTAAAATTTCTTGCTCAGCGGCCTTCGGCACATCCATCTGCCACACCACCGCCCCCTTCTCGATCTTCACCAACGTCATCGCCGCGGGTGACCACTTCCCCGAAGCCTCCCACAGTAAAAGAGATCCATCCTTCGACCACCGCGCCGGCATCGGCTCACCATGATTGCGCCGGCTCCAGGCCACGAACTTCGTCTGCAGTTCCGCCAGGACGCGACCTGTCTTCATCTCGATGAGGCTGTTCTTTCCTTGATCCTCGGGCAACTCATCCGTGGTCGGCACGGTGACGCCATAGCGGCCATCTGGTGAAAGGCTGTCCTCCGGCACGGCGTAACCTTTCGGCACATTTGGTTGGGCGCTTGATGGCGCCTCTTTGGCGGTCTGACCAAAGAGTAAGATGGCACATCCCATCACCAGCACAAAGAGAAGACTTGGAACGATGGATTTCATCAATGCGGCTTAAACTTGGTCGCAAGTTCAAGCATCCGGGCCAGCCGTGCAACCCAGATAGCCAGTGAACTCCAGGAAACAGATGCCCCCTGAAGGTGCAAGATCCCGGGAGAAATGAGCCTCATTGAGAGATACGGGACCCCCTTGGGGTCCGACGTGGGGAGGGCGGTCGGCCGACAAGATTCCAGGGTAGGCTCGCTAAGGCTCGCCAACCCTTCGCTATGATGCGGAAGGCCCTTGGCCTTCAAACCGGATTTGGAGTGTCACAGGATATCCCAGCCATTCCGTGAATCACTTGGTGGAGAGAGTCTCGGTAAAGCTTCTGCTTCGACTAACTGTACCTTTCCCGAAGCCCCGCATCCAGCTCATAAAACAACCCGCTCAACCTTGTCCGCCCACGCTCGCGAGCCGGCCAGCGACGGACAATGTCCCGGATCTCCGGCGGGGCATGCGCGATCGTCCAGCGGATCTCCTCATCTCCCACCGCCGGATCGCCACCGGCCACCAGTTCACGAGCCAGCGCCGCATACACCGCTGGTCCCAGGGCATGCTTCGCATGATCCGTGCTCGCGAGCGCCTTCGTGTAGGCCGTCGTCGCCGCAAAGCCCGCTGACCGCGCCGCTGCCGAGGCCGAAGCCGCGCCCGCCTCTCGCGCTTCACGAGCCGCCGCCAGAGCGCCGAGCGCCACCGATCTCAGCTGAATCGTCCGCTTCCCGCCCTTACCGAAAACGCGGATGCCCTTGATCGCCTCACGAGCGCGCCTGTCCTCCGGCGTCCACGCCTCAAACAGCATCAGCACCCGCTCGGCACAATCCGCCGCCCTGAGGTGCGCTAAAATTCTGGACCACAAAATAAGGGAGAAGCACCATGAGAACCG
>JAZKCU010000039.1:0-55573 GCA_040387935.1 Verrucomicrobiota bacterium
GGGCGGTCGGTTTCCTTGACGCTGATGAAGACATTGCCCTTCGTCGGCAGGGTGCCGCCGGCGGCCATCTGGCTCTTGGCGAAGGCCATGCCGAGATCTTCATCGATGCCCATGACCTCGCCGGTGCTCTTCATTTCAGGGCCGAGGATGATGTCCACGCCCTGGAACTTGCTGAAGGGGAACACGGCTTCCTTCACGCTGTAGTGCGGAGGGATGACCTCGCTGGTGAAGCCCAGTTCCTTGAGCGTCTTGCCCGCCATGATCTTGGCAGCCAGCTTGGGCAGCGGCACGCCGATGGCCTTGCTGACGAACGGAGCCGTGCGGGAGGCACGCGGGTTCACTTCGATCACGTAGAGGTCGTCACCCTTCACGGCGAGCTGCATGTTCATCAAGCCGCGCACGTTGAGCGCTTTCGCCAGCTTCTTGGCGGCCTCGCGGATGCGGTCCTGCATCTCAGCGCTGAGGCTGAAGGGCGGGATGACGCAGGCGCTGTCACCGGAGTGAATGCCAGCCTCTTCAATGTGCTCCATGATGGCGCCGATGACGGTGGTCTCACCATCGCTGATGCAGTCCACGTCCACTTCCGTGGCGTCTTCGAGGAAGCGGTCCACCAGCACCGGACGGTCAGGCGTGGCCTCGACGGCGTTCTTCATGTAGTGGGTCAGTTCAGCATCGCTATAAACGATCTGCATGGCGCGGCCACCGAGCACGAAGCTCGGGCGCACAAGGCTGGGATAACCAATTTTAGCCGTGATGGCCAGGGCCTCTTCCAGCGAGGTGGCGGTGCCGCTTTCTGCCTGGTGCAAACCGAGATCATCCAGCAGCTTCGCGAACATCTTCCGGTCTTCCGCGAGCTCGATGTTCTTCGGCGAGGTGCCGATGATGCGGACACCGTTTTCTTCCAGGCCCTTGGCAAGGTTCAGCGGTGTTTGACCACCGAACTGCACGATCACGCCGAGCACCTGGTCATGGCGGTTCTCGCGCTCATAGATGTTCAGCACGTCCTCAAGCGTCAGCGGCTCAAAGTAGAGCTTGTCGCTGGTGTCATAGTCCGTGGAGACCGTCTCCGGGTTGGAGTTGACCATGATGGTTTCAAAACCAAGCTCGCGCAGGGCGAAGCTGGCATGCACGCAGCAGTAGTCGAACTCAATGCCCTGGCCGATGCGGTTCGGACCACCCCCGAGGATCATGACCTTCTTGCGGTCGTTGTCCCGCACTTCGTCCTCAATGCCGTAGGTGCTGTAGTAGTAAGGTGTGTGGGCCTCGAACTCAGCCGCGCAGGTATCGACCAAGCGATAGGTGGGGATCAATCCCAATGACTTCCGCAGTGAGCGGATCTCACTGTCAGTCGAATTGCAAATCACAGCGATCTGACGGTCGGAAAAGCCACGCTTCTTGAGTCGTTGCATCCAACCATCTCCAAGTGTGGTGCGCAGATGGTCATTCCAACCTGGCTGTTCCATCTTTCCGTTGGCGTCGCTGAAACACTTGCGGCCATGGCGACCAATTTCCTCTAACCATCCATTCTCTGCCACAATCTCCTCAATCTGCCGCAAGAACCAACGGTCAATCTTGGTGAGTGAGAAGACCTTCTCCACATCCCAGCCCTTCGCGAAGGCCTGGCCGAGGAAGAAGATGCGCTCGGCGTTCGGCACACTGAGCTTGGTGGTGAGGGTCTCGTCATCGACCACGACATCAGCACCATCGCCGATGAGGCCAAAGCGCTTGATCTCGAGACTGCGCAGGGCCTTCTGAAGGGACTCCTTGAACGTGCGGCCGATGGCCATGGCCTCGCCGACAGATTTCATCTGCGTGGTGAGGGTCTCGTCAGCACCGGGGAATTTTTCAAAGGTGAAGCGCGGCACCTTGGTGACCACGTAGTCGATGGTCGGCTCAAAGGCGGCAGGCGTGTGCCGGGTGATGTCGTTCTTCAGCTCGTCCAGAGTATAACCAACAGCAAGTTTGGCGGCGATCTTCGCGATCGGGAAGCCGGTGGCCTTGGAGGCGAGGGCGGAGCTGCGGCTCACGCGCGGGTTCATCTCGATCACGATCATGCGGCCCGTGTCCGGATGCACGGCGAACTGGATGTTTGACCCCCCGGTCTCCACGCCGATCTCGCGAATGCAGGCGAAGGAGAAGTCGCGCATGATCTGATACTCACGATCCGTCAGCGTCTGGATCGGCGCCACGGTGATGCTGTCACCGGTGTGCACGCCCATGGGGTCGAGGTTTTCGATGGAGCAGATGATCACGCAGTTGTCTGCCTTGTCACGGATGACCTCCATTTCGAACTCCTTCCAGCCGAGCAGTGACTCCTCAATGAGCACCTCGCTCACCGGGGAGAGATCAAGGCCGCGACCGGTGATGTATTCGAACTCTTCCTTGTTATACGCGATGCCACCGCCGGTGCCGCCCAGTGTGTAGGCGGGACGGATCACCAGTGGGAGGCTTCCGATCTCCTCGGCGATCTTGCGCGCCTCCTCGATGGTGTGGGCCACACCGGACTTCGGCAGGTCGAGCCCGATCTTGAGCATGGCGTTTTTGAAAAGGAGGCGGTCCTCACCTTTCTCGATGGCCTCAGGCTTCGCGCCGATCATGCGCACGCCATGCTTTTCCAGGGTGCCGGCACGATGCAGGGACATGGCCGTGTTCAGCGCGGTCTGGCCGCCGAGGGTCGGCAGCAGCACGTCCGGCTTTTCCTTGATGATGATCTTCTCGACGATCTCGGGCGTGATCGGCTCGATGTAGGTCCGGAAGGCAAATTCCGGATCGGTCATGATCGTGGCCGGGTTGGAATTGATCAGCACCACCTCGTAGCCTTCCTCACGCAGGGCCTTGCAGGCCTGGACGCCGGAGTAGTCGAACTCACAGCCCTGGCCGATGACGATGGGGCCGGAACCGATGACGAGAATGCGTTTGATGGAGGTGTCTTTAGGCATGGGAGCGTGACGAGGTCTGCGTGGGGGGTGGAAGGAAAGCGTTAGGTAGGGGCGCTTTCAGGGGCGGGTTTCACAGGTTGGAGCCTGCGGCACGGCATCGCGGGGCCGGAAAGCTCGGCATCTTGCATGGTCTGCGCGGTGCGTCAAATGCGCGGGCAGATTTGGATCGAAAATGGGCGCTACCCAGGGCTCCCAAGGCTTGCGTCAAGGCCGGAGGGCTCGAAAATCGGGGGTCGGACCTGCCAAACACCCCTTATTTTTCGGTTTTGGCCGTCCTGCGCACGACCCCAACGGGGTGCAAAGTGGACCTCCATCGGTGCCTGGATCCGCCGGACGGACGGCCGTTCGTCGAGAAAAAGCGGACTCTTGCGTCTGGGATCGGAACCTACATGCCCCCTGAGGTGCTTTTGCGAGACATGAACTTCACCCGCAGCCCTGCGGTGTTGAAAGGCCGACCTTCCCGGGGCGCTCAGAGCCGCACTTTAAATTCATCCTTCTCCGTCACGCTTTCGGCGAAGGCGACGAGGAGCTGGATGACCTGCTCCACATCACGCAAATCGATCATCTCCACCACGCTGTGCATGTAGCGCAGGGGCAGGGAGACGAGCGCGCTGGGGATGCCGTGCTGCTGGGTGAAGATGACGTCCGTGTCCGTGCCGGTAAATCGGGAGGAGGACTCATGCTGCAGGGGAATCTTCTTTTTGTTCGCCACGTCAATCAGGCGCTGCACCACCTCGATGTGGTTCGCGCTGCCATGGGTGAGGCTGGGACCGCTGCCGAGCTTGACCTCGCCGTGCTTCTTCAAGTCCAGGCTTGGGATGTCTGTGGCGTGGGTCACATCCAGCACGATGGCCACGTCTGGCATGAGGCGATGCGCGGCCATCTTGGCCCCGTTCCCGCCGATCTCTTCCTGAACGCAGTTCACGGCGATGACGGTGTTGCTGGTGCGCTTTTTCGCCTTGCTGAGACGCTGCATGACCTCGGCGATGATGAAACTGCCGATGCGGTTATCAATGGCGCGGCCGAACAAACGATGCTCGTTCAGTTCCTCGACGGTATCCGCATACACCGCCGGATGTCCGACCCGGATGCCTGCCTGGGCCACCTCATCGGCACTCGTCGCACCGATGTCGATCCAGAGTTCGTGGATCTTTGGCGATCTCTCGTCATGACGGTTTTCACGGATGTGAATCGCGATATTGCCGGTGATGCCGCGCACCGTGCCCTTGTCACCCAGGATGTCCACACGGCGGCCTCGGCCTGCGGCGACATCACTGCCACCGACGCTGTCGACGCTGATGAAACCTTCCTTGGAGATGTATTTCACCATGTAGCCAATCTCATCCGCATGCGCCTCAAACATGATGCGGCGGGGCTTCTTGGCGGAGCCTTCGAGGGTGGCCCAGGCGTTGCCGTAGGCATCACTCTCCAACTTGTCGGCAAACTTGCGCGCATAGGCGGCCCATTTACGCTGGCCGCGAAACTCGAAACCGGTGGGGCTTGGGGTGGAAAGGAGGTCGAGAAGGAAATGCTTCGAGGCAGAGGTCATGGTGATCAGGCAGAGGTCAAGAGAGTCCTGACAAGGTCAAGGACTGACTGCCTGGCTTTGGACCCGCCGGATCAGCGCGCGCTCAAGATTTCCAGCGCCTGCAGGCTCGCGGCGTTGCGGCTTTCCACGCCCATCTTTTGAAAACAGGTGCCGAGATGCTGCTTGGCGGTCTTTTCACTCATGCCGAGGATGGCGGCCACATCGCCGTTGCTCTTGCCCTGGGTCACCCAGAGCAGCACTTCCGCCTCGCGGGGAGTCAGGCCAAAGGCTTGCTGGAGGGGTTCATGGCTGGTGAAGTCAGGATTGAACCCACCGCTCTCGGAAATGCGCTCCTGAAGGGCTTCGGCACGGGCCAGACGGGTCTGCACGGCAGCCAGCAGATCGTCACGCACCACGGGCTTGGTGAGGTAGTCGTCGGCCCCGAAATTCATGCCGATGCGCACATCTCCGCGGTCGCTCTTCGCCGTGAGGAAAATGAAGGGTGTGTTGGCGAAGTTGTCGTCCTCACGCAGGGCCTGCACCACCCCATAGCCGTCCAGTTCAGGCATCATCACGTCACAAAGCACCAGATCGGGCTTCTCCTGACGGGCCACCTCGACGCCGACGCGGCCGTTCTCGGCGGTGCAGGTCTTGTAGCCTTCCAGTTCCAGCATCAGCGCCACGTTTCGACGCATGGGGGCCTGGTCTTCGATGATGAGGATTTTCTTCGGCATGGGCAGGATGATGACATGATGTGCAGGAAACGCTATCCGACGAAAGTCGGATATTCACCCAAAGGGGTTTATGGTTAATTGGATTAAATGACCACCCAGCAAGTCTATCTCGTCCGCAAAACCTTCGCCGAACTCACCCGCCACGATCACGTGGCGGCGCTGGTGTTCTACCGGAGGCTGTTCGAGATCGATCCTCCCCTGAGAGCGTTGTTTACCAGCAGTATCGAAGCTCAGGCGCGGAAGCTCATGGACATGCTGGGGGTGCTCATCTCCATGCTTGAAAGGCCGCTAGGTCTGGACATGGAACTCCGGGCCATGGGTGGCCGCCATGTCGGATATGGCGTGACTGACGAGCACTATGCCACGGTCGGCCGGGCGTTTTTGGACATGCTGGCGGAAACTCTGGAAAAGGATTTTACGCCTGACGTGCGGGCCGCGTGGACAGCCCTTTACGCCGCGGTGTCCTCGGCGATGCAGCGTGGCGCCCGGGAGAGCGAGGAAGCTCTCAAGATTTCGAATTGAGATAGCAGCTGCATGTTTCACGGTTGAGCGTGTGGCTCGGAGTTCATTGAACACGCTGAAGCGTGAACAACGTACATGTCGTGCGTAGTGCCAGCCTTGGATCGAAGATTCAAAAGGCATAAAAGCGCTGGACGGAAGATCCCGCCCAGCGCTTTTGGTTAGTTAGTGAAATAGTGTTTCTGCCTGCGGAGGTCACTTCGCGCTCCAGTTCACCTTGCCGCTCTCGCCGAGGTAGTTCAGCGTGGCGGGCTTGACGCTCATGAAGTAGCCGTGACCGCCCTTGTTGGCACCCTTCTGCATCAGCACTCCCTGCCAGGCAGACTTCATATTGTTCGTGTATGTGAAGGTGCCTGAGATGAGGCCGGTGGCAAAGGCAGGTTTAAAGGTGAAGTTCTTGTCGCTGGCTGGCGCTGTGGTCAGTTTGTTGTCCGTGGTCAGATTCACATACTTGATGATCGTGTTCGCCAGCAGGCCTTGGGTGAAGGTCAGGTCGGTGTTGCCCAGGTTCGGATCGACAGCACCCAGGCCGGTGAAGACGCTGGCGGGTGGCGGTGTATACTTGCTCGCCAGCATGTCCACGAGGATGCCTTCATTCCAGCCATAGGGATACCATTGCGTCTCCTGGAAGGGCCGGAACCACATCATGTTCATCGCTGCCGCGTCGGTGTCAGCCTGGGTGTCGTCCATCACCGCATCGGCGGCGATGCAGCCCTTGTTCTTGTAGAGTTGCTGGAAGATGGGCCAGTGGTTAGTTTGAGACAGCGAGGACGAGGACATCACCGGTGTGTCATCAGCGAGTTTGCCTGCCATCGTGACAGTGCCGTTGGCCTTGATCTGGAAGGTCACATAGCCGTCGCCCTGGGGATAGTCCTGGCTGGTGAAGCCAGCGCCCTGCGAGGCGCGGGCTTTCAGGCGTGCGGTGTAAAGCTTCACATACTGCGCGGGAACACTAGAGGTCTTGCCATCATAGGCATGGCGGCTGGCGGTGATGTTGGACTCCGCGAGTGTGTCGCCACGATAAAGCTCCGTGACGGTGCCAGTGAGCTGCTTCGTGGCTCCGGTCAGATCCACTTTCAATGCGAGCGTGAGGGAAGGCTTGCCAGGACGGGCCAAGGTGAGGGTCTTGGCGCGCGTCTTGCCAAAGCGGGCCACGCCCGTGTTATCACACAGCGCGGTGAAGGGCAGCGTCAGGCCATCGACCTTGAGGCTGCCAGTCAGGCTGGCCTTGGGGGTCAGCTTGGCGGAGCAGAAGCCCACTGTGGCATGGCTGGCCACGGTGCCTCCGGCAGGGGCGCTGCCCGAAGGCATGATCAGCCCGGAGAAGTCACCCGTCACGGCAGGCTTGAAGGGATCGATGATGAACTTCGCGGTCAGGCCGAGACCTGGTTGCATGATGAAGTCGAGCTTCGGCAGTTCGGTGCTGGCGGCGGTGATGCCGCTGCCAGCGGCATTCACCACATCCCAGCCATCAAAGACAAAGCCTGTCTTTGCCGTGGCCGTGATGGAGTAGATCTTGCCGGCTTGCCGAAGTGATGTGGGCGCGAAGCCGGTGCTCACCGTGCCGGACAGCGCGGGGCCGATGATGCCGACCGTCAGCGTGCGCAGGTGGGTGAAGGTCTGCGCGGCCATCGCGGAGACATTGCCTTTGAAGTCGAGGGAGCGGACTTTGAGGCTGTTGATGCCAGGGAGAGGCTGGAGGTCGATGCTGTAAGCCGTGGTGGTGCCGCCAAGGTTGGCGAGCATGGCATCCGTGTAGGTCAGGCCGTTGTTGATGGAGACCTGCACCTTGCTGACCCCGATGTTGTCCGTGGCAGTGCCACTGATGGTGACGGGCACAGTGTCCACAATCGTGGAATTCTTGACCGGAGCAGTAATGGTGACCGCAGGCTTCACGTTGTCTGTCGCTGCGGCTGGCGGAAGAATAACGACGAAAGCCGTGACGGGCGAGCCGAGGTCCGCACCGCCGCTGACGTTGCCAAGAGTGACACTGAAGACCTTCGCGACCGTGGTGGTGGCATTGGCGGCGATGGGGATGAGCACATGCTGCTCACTGACTCCATCGGCAAGGACCACGGCTGCATTCGTCTGGGCTGCGAACTGATCGGGCGAGATCGCTGTGCCGTCGGCACTGTTCAGCTGGCAGCTCACCGGGCCGGCACTGCTCACGGTGCGCAGGATGGTGATGTCCGCCTGGGTGGCATTGCCACCGCTGGCGACCGTGAAGACACTGCTGGCGAAGGCCAGTGTGCCTGAGCCCGGCAAACTCGCGGTGACATTGTAGGTCTTGGTGGTCACTCCATCCTCGGCGGTGACGACGATGGTGATGGGATTGTTCCCGATGCTGATGGCGATGCTGCCGCTGGTGCTGCCTGAGGCCACCGCGCTTCCATTGACCGTGATCGTGGCGCCAGCTTCGGCCTTTGTCGGTGTGACAGTGATGGAAGAAGTGCCGAAGGGGATGGCTGCGGAATAAGTGGTCGTTCCGGCGGCAAAGGCTGGCAAAAGGTTCCCGGCGCTGAGGCTTAGAGCCGAAAGATTGGCATCCGTGCTGGGCGGAGCAAAGACATAGACCGCACCCTGGTCGCGAGCGGAGACATCGGAGTAAGGCACACCGATGGTGATGGTGGTGCCGCTGATGCTGACCGCCGAACCAAAAGAATCGGAAGCCGCAGGCATGGGGCTGAGCAGAGTTGCCACGGGCACTGCGGGTGTGGCGCCTCCGAGGTTGTAGACATAGGCATTGCCAGCATTGGAAGCGCCGGTGTCATCTCCGGTGGTGGTGATGACAAGGTGCGCGCCGGAGATGGCGAGCGCGGCTCCGAAAGAGTCTGAGGCTGCCGGGCTTGGGTTATTGATCGTGCGTGTCGGCACCGTGGGGGTGCCGCTGCTCACGTCATAGACGTAAACCGTGCCGGTATTACTGGCACCGGTATCTTCAAAGGCAGCGCTGACGGCCACCGTGCTGCCATCAATGGTCACCGCAGTGCCAAACTGGTCTCCAGAGGCAGGATCAGGGTTGTTCAGCGTCACCACAGGGACCGTGGGCGTGCCGCTGCTCATGTCATACACATAGGCGATTCCAGCATTGCTGAAGCCTATGTCGCCTTCCTTGCAACCCACGACCACGCGGGAGCCGGAGATGGCGACGGCATGCCCGAAGGCGTCGCCGTTGGCAGGAGTTGGGTTGTGAAGGATGGCCACAGGAGCGGTGGGTGTGCCGCTGCTCAGATCAAAGACATAGGCCGACCCTGCATCCGTCTGGCCCGCATCATCATAGAGGGCTCCCACCACGATGCGCGTGCCTGAGATGGCCACCGTATTGCCGAAGTTATCGCTCTGGGCAGGTTCGGGATTGGGGATGATCAAGGCAGGCACGGTGGGAGTGCCGCTGCTCAAATCATACACATAGATGATGCCTGCGGTGCCAGCGCCTGTGAAATCATAGGGAGCACCGACCACCACCCGCGTGCCTGAGATGGAGACCGAGTTGCCAAAAATCGTGCCGCTATTCACAGGGCTGGACAGCGTGAATGCTGGCACTGCTGGTGTGGCGCTGGCGGTGTCGTACACATAGACGGTTCCGATATTGGTGGCCACCGAGGCATTGGCATCGTTAGGCACCCCCACGGCCACAAGAGAGCCCGAGACAGACACCGTCTGGCCGAAGCGATTTTCCATTTCCGGGCTTGGATCATTGAACGTATGGGCCGGAGTTGTTGGCGTGCCACTGTTCAGATCATACAGATAGGCGGCGCCTGCATCTGCTGCCACCAGGTCGTCCAGCGGAGTCGCAATGAGCGCCTTGGTGCCAAAGAGCACAACACCGGAGCCAAAATATTCTCCTGATACCGGTGTTGGATTGAGAAAGGTTCTGGTCGCCACCGTGGGTGTGCCGCTGGCAAGATCATACAGGTAGGCTGCGCCCGCCACATTGGCAGTGGGCGCGGAGTTGTTGGGGGCCCCAACCAAAAGTTGGGTGCCCATGATGCTCAGCGTAGCGCCAAAGCTGCTGGCACCGCCTGTGGCAGGGTTTGACACGGTGTGCACGGGGACGGTGGGCGTGCCGCTGCTGATGTCATAGACATACGCTGAACCGGCATCCGTCTTGGCAGTGTCATCAGAGATCGCGCCTACGATGACAGTTGTGCCGGAGATGGTCACGCTGGTGCCGAAATAGTCATTCGCCGCAGGTGTTGGGTTTGGCAGGATCACTGAAGGTATGGTCGGGCTGCCGCCGGCCATGTCGTACACATAGGCCTTTCCAGAGTTGCTGAAACCGGTGTCATCAAACTTGGCTCCGACCACGACGCGTGTGCCGGACACGGCCACCGAAAGCCCGAATTGATCATTGGCGGTCGCGGCGGGATCATTCAAGGTCACCAGCGGCGTTGTCGGTGTGGCGCCGCCCAGATCATACACATAAGCACTGCCCGCGTCCGTGGCATTGGTGTCATCAGCCGGACCACCCACGACCAGGGTGGAACCTGAGAGTGACACGGACCAGCCGAATCCGTCAAAGACCCCGGGGGTGGGATTGAGGATCGTGTGGATGGGGACCGTCGGTGTGGCGCTGCCAAGATCATACACGCGCACCATGCCTGCATAGGAGGCACCGGTGCTGTCCTGGACGATGCCCACCGCGACGCGTGTGCCTGAGATGGCGACGGAATAACCAAAAGCTTCGAAGGAAGCAGGGCTGGGATCAATCAGATCATAGAGGAGGGCACCCGTCCCGGCGTGGTAAACTTTCGCCAGGCCGGCATCATTGCCATAGGTGTCGTCCTGCGGAGCTCCGACGACGATGTAGTTGCCTTCCGCGCAGATGCCTCTGCCAAACTGCGCGCCCGCCTGGATTTCAGGCGCGGGAATGAGACTCTTTTTTAGCACAAAGGGTGGCACCTGCGCATTCACGCGTTCAGACGCCGCGAGCAGCAGGTAGGCGATGATGAGGAAGACGGCCCATGCTGCGGGTGACATGATGGGACGTGCAGGAGCGAACTTGGCGCAAGAGGGATGGATCATGGCGTGTGAAGGCTGATTGTTGTTAACCCGCCGATCTTCACACGCTCCGTGATGTCTCACCATCGGACCCCAGTCCTACGACCTTTGCCGGATGCGGGCCTTGGAACGCCTCCGACCAAAGTCGGATCACGCGATGTCAAACAGCGGCAGCCTGACTGTGAACGTCGTGCCCTGGCCGACGTCAGAGTCGATCTCCATCGTGCCCTCATGCAGATCCACGCAGCGCTTCACAATGACCAGGCCCAGACCCGTCCCTGGAATCTCACCGACATTGCTGCAGCGATGGAAAGCCTCAAAGAGGCGCGGGGTTTCATTCCTGGGAATGCCGATGCCGTGGTCGATGACCTGGAAGACCGCGTCCTTGCCCTCACGGCGGCAGGTAAAGATGACTTCGCTGCCTTCGGATGAGTACTTGACCGCGTTCGCGATGATGTTGCTGAAGATATGCCGCAGCAGTGATTCGTCGGCCCTGGCACCCTCGAGATTACCTTCAGGCCGCCAGACGACCGTGCACCGGCGATTGGTGGCTGAGAGCGCCTCATCCGTCAGCTTTTCAGCCAGCAGGCTGAGATCCGAGGACGCGGGTTTGCGGGCCAGTTTGCCTGCCTCCACGCGGCCGAGCACGAGGACCTGCTCCATGAGACCGGCCATGTGGCGTGTGGAACTGAAGATGTCCTCCTGCAGTTCCTCGCGCTGCTCTTTTGGCAGGCGCTCATCATAGTGGCGCATGAGCTCGATGGCGCTCATGATGATGCCCAGCGGAGTGCGGAACTCATGACTCACCATGGTGACGAAGCGTGACTTCAATTCACCCAGCTCGCGTTCCTGGGCCAGTGCACGAGTGAGGTCGGCCTGTGTCTGGCTGAGCTCGGCGGTGCGCTCGTTCACGCTCTGCTCCAGCAGCGCGGCCACCTCGGTCTTGATGCGGTTGGACTTTCTCAGCGCTGCCACCCAGCCGCTGAAGATCAGGAGCACGGCAGCCGCGCCACCACCCCAGACCCAGATCTGCCGGGTCCGCACCGCGGGTGAAACTCCGAGGGAGCGTGCATCTCCTGGAGAGATGAGCCAGAGCTGGCGCGGGTCACGGTCCGTGGCCTTGTCCACCATGGCGCGAAGCAGCACTTCATCGTCAACCTTGAGTGTGTCAAAAGAAGCGCGGCCTCGGTCATGATGCGAGGCAGGGATTCTCACGCCATCCGCCTCCAGCAGCATCGTCGTGCGCCAGCTCCCACGGTCGATCGGGATCTGCTGCAGCATCAGCAGGCGGCCGCGGACCTCCACCAGGTCAGAGGTATGGGCACCCTCCGCAACTTCAGCAATCGTGGCCTCGACGGGCTTCACCTCCACTCGGCGGCCAAGGGGGCGTATGTGACACTCCTTCATGTCCCAACCATCCCCCAAAGCGCCTTCCATCGGGCTCATCGGCGAGCCTATGATTTCCACCTCGTCTCCGATGGCCAGCTCTGGCCAGGGGCCGCAGTCGGCATACAAGGTCGCGCCGGTGCCGGATGTCCTGCTCCATGGTCGCTGGAGCAACACGCTCATTGCGCTCCCCGGGCCGCGAACATAGACAATCTCAGGCGAAGTGCGCCCGATGAGTGTGCCGCGAATCCGCACCCGGTCCGCCAGTGGCACGCCTTTCATGGCCACGGCAGCCACCGTGCTTTCCGGCACGGCAAAAGGGTCTGCGCTGCCCGGACGCACCACCTTCACATAAGCGGGTGATGGAACGAGAAGCAGATCACCTGTGCTTTGCAGCAGGCTGCGGCTGATGCCGGTGAAGCGCAGTTTTGCCCCATGCATGCCGTTCGGGAAGGAACTCGAGGGCATGTCCCGCACATGGACGACGTACTGTGAATGCGGTCCCACAATGGAGTAAGACAGGATGTTGTTCTGCTGCATCCAGCCAGTGACCACGCCCTCCACACTGACCCATTCGTCGTGATTGCGCAGCGCCTTCAGTTCCTCCAGTTCCATCTCATGGGGCGGCGGAATGGGAGCAGTTCCCACCACACGAACGTGACACCAGCTCAGGCCGAACGCGCGCAGGTCTGAATCCGTCTCATTCACCACGGATCCCACGACCTCCAGCAGATCTCCCTCTTTCAGGTCCGGCCACTGCCCGGCATCGCCATAGATATAGTCTTTTTCCTCCAGACCCCGCGGCATCAGCAGGTAGCAGATCATGGCCCCATCGGGTCCTTGCAGGATGAGTTTCCTCTCCTGGGTGCGGGCTGTGAGCACGCCCTTCACGCGCAGGCGCTTGCCTGTCTCCACCTTGCGCTCCATCACGTCCTGGATAGACACCAGTGGCGCTTCAAAGATGCTCTGCGTGCCTGGCTCCACGGTCTCCAGTTGCTTCACGTTGGGGACAAAGAGCACCCGCCCAAAGGCGGGTGTGCTGACGACCGCACCGGTCACCCGGAGGCGCGCTCCATGCAGGCGCCGGGGTATGAGGGACTCCTCAGGTGCTGTCACATACGCCTTCACGAAACCGTCCGGGGACACCAGCGTGATTTCCAGATCAGGAGCGCGATATTTCCACTCCATCACGTGAGCGTCCAGGCTGACCCACTGATCATAGTTCTCCGGCAGGTTGAAGGTCTTCAGCGTCACTGATCTACCCTGTGGCAGTTCCGCAGTGCCGACGATCTCGACGGAATCTGAGATCACCCGCGGATAATATCGGCCCCCGAAGGGTGTGGAGGTCGTCTGGCCCGATACATCCACCACATCACCTTGCTTCAGCTCCTTCTCCCGGCGTTTCAGCACGCCGATCGTGCCCGTGCCATCACTCAAGGTGAAGAAGCTGAACATGGTGCTCACCCCCAGCACGGTGCCTTTCAGCTTCACTGGCTGCGGCTTCTCCTCCGCCTCGCGGCCGTCCAGCGCCAGCACTTCACTGATCTTCGTCAGTGGCACCTCTTCCTGGGCCAGGACACTGCCTGACAGGCTGAGGAGCAGCCAGAGGAGTGGGCAGAGGAAACGAGCCGGTAAAGTCATCAGGGAGTACGCTACATCCAGCCAGCTTCCCTGTGCCAGATCAAGTATATCTCTCCGCATCCGACTTTCGTCGGATACACCAGGTGCAAGATGCCAGTGCTTTGATGCGTGCGGCGGGGCAAAAATAGGGGGGAGGGCCGGTTTGGAATCACCGCCAGAAATTGTATTCCCCTCTGGGGGAGGGGAGGCTAGGATGGGGCGTTTATGAAACCTGAAAGCAGTCTTCTCCCGAAGCTTTGGACGGTGCCGGAGGCCATCAGCAGCCGCCTCGGCCGTGAACCTGGACCGCAACGAACCATGCTGGAGGAGGGGCATCTCATGATCATCCTGCACCAGCTGCCCCTGCCGGACGACCACGACCGCAAGGCGGCGCTCTTCTGGCGAAATCCGCAGGGCGAGTGGAAAACTAACCTCAAGGGTATCGGTGTCTCGGCTCTGACGGAGCATCTGCGTGGCTTCGACAGCAAGCTGGAGGAACTGGAGCAGGCAGAGAACAAGGCGAACACGGCTACGGAGTATCACGCGGTTCTGGAGCAGATCGCGCCGGTGCTAAGAACGTCACGAGGCACCCACCGGGCCCTGCAGCAGGCCCGCGAACTGCTGAAAAGCGAGCGCGAGCTGATCAATCTTCGAGATCAGGCGGCAGGCATTGAGCGGAACGCGGAACTGCTGCTGCAGGATGCGCAGTTCGGCCTGAGCTTCACCGTGGCCCGGCAGGCGGAGGCGCAGGCGGCCACCGCCCGGCAGATGGCAGCCACCGCCCACCGGCTGAACCTCCTGGCCGCGCTTTTCCTGCCGCTGACCGCGCTGGCGAGCATCTTTGGCATGGAATTTCACAGCGGCATGCAGGACACGCCGATCCACTTCTGGCTCATCTGCGTGGCAGGTGTGGTGCTGGGACTGGTGGTGATGAGCACGCTGATGAAGCGGGATTGACGTGAGATGTGATGGCCGCGCTTGTGCCTCCGCGCCGGGCTGTGCTATGAGGCGGACACATGAAGGTCAGCATTTTCGGTCTCGGGTATGTGGGCGCGGTCACCGCCGGGTGTCTCGCGGAGCAGGGGCATGTCATCATTGGCGCGGATGTTCAGCCGGAGAAGGTGGATGCCTTTAACACAGGCCGCTCTCCCATCATCGAGCCTGAACTGGATGATTTGCTGGGCACCGCCCGCCAGGAAGGCCGCCTCTCCGCCACCACCAGCGCGCAGGAGGCCGTGTTAGGCACGGACGTGAGCATCGTGTGCGTGGGCACGCCCTCGCTGGAATCCGGCGGACTCAATCTGGACTTCGTCCGCAAGGTGAGTGAGCAGATTGCCGCCGTGCTGCAGAGCAGCGGGAAGATGCACGTCATCCTTTTCCGCAGCACCATGCTGCCTGGAAGCACCCGCCACATGGTGGATGACTTCTTCACCGATCTCCGGCACTCCGGCCAGGTACGCATTTACTACTGCCCGGAGTTCCTGCGCGAAGGCACGGCCGTGAAGGATTTCAGATCCCCCTCGCTGGCCGTGGTGGGCACGCACGACGGCCAGGCTCCGGAGAGCCCCGAAGCGCGTGAGCTGCTCGGGGGAGATCCGGCTGTACTGGGCTGGGAGGGAGCAGAAATGATCAAGTACTCCTGCAATTACTTCCACGCGCTCAAGGTGGGCTTTGCCAATGAGATCGGTCGTCTGTGCAAGCATCTCGGCGAGGATGGCGCCCGCGTCATGCAGGTGGTGTGCAGTGACACGAAGCTGAACATCTCCAGCTACTACATGAAGCCTGGCACGCCATTTGGCGGCTCCTGCCTGCCGAAGGATGTGAGCGCGCTGCTCTCCTTTGGCCGTCAGGAAGGCATCTCCCTGCCGCTGCTGGCAAACACGCTGGATTCCAACCAGTCTCACCTCGAGCTGTTGCTGAAGCTCATCACCAGCAAGGGCCTGCGCAAGGTGGGCCTGCTGGGCCTTTCCTTCAAGGCGGACACGGATGATCTGCGCGGCAGCCCCATGGTGGCGGTGGCGGAAAATTTGTTAGCCCGTGGCTACGAGGTTCGCATTTACGATCCAAGCCTGAACCTCTCCCGCCTCATCGGCGCGAATGCCGCGGAGATGAAGCGCCGCATGCCGCACCTGGAATCCTTGCTGAAGCAGGAAGTCAGCGAGGTCATCGAGCACGCGGATCTGGTGGTGGCCTCGCAGAAATGTGCGCCGCTGGAAGTGTTGAAGCCCCTGGTCCGGCCTAACCAACAAGTGATTGATGTGAACGGCTGGCGTGATTTGCAGACGCTGCCGTGGAGTTACGAGGGCTTGTGCTGGTCTTGAGCGAAGCGCATAATCCCTTCACACAACCGGGTCCGGGCACACATCCCGGCGCTGGCATTTGAGGCAGTGGTCGCCGAGATAGAAGGTGTCCAGAAAGCTCATCATCTGGCCGATGGTCTCGCGATCTTCTGTGACGATGCCGGCCTCGAAGTTCCGACGGTGATCGCTCTTGGCGCCCAAGCCCGCGCCCGTGAGATTGGCGGAGCCGATGTAGGCGATACGGCCATCCGCGATGATGCACTTCATGTGCATACGCGGGCACAGGATGCGGCTGAAGAGGTCACTCTCGATGAGTTCTGGAAAGCGGTCGAAGTCCGCGCGAAAACGCGGCCCGGGCTCTTTGGCATGAATGAGCCGCACCTCCACACCTTCACGCACCTTTTCTGCCAGCACCTGCAGGAAGGGGATGAACTTCTTCCCTCGGCCCACATGCAGGTCCTTCAAATCGGCGGTGACAAGCCAAAGCAGCTTTTGCGCGGCGGGCACGATCTCCTGGAGCACCGCAGTGTAGGTCTCCTGGTTGATGACGAGACGCGGTGCGCTCATTTTCGTCAGGCTACTCCGCTGTCTCCACCAGTTCCGCGCTCACCAGACCCTGCGTGACGTGGCGTGGCTGGGCGATGAGGTCCACCAAGCGCTCAAACGTCTCTTTGCCGCGGGTGATCTCGATCTCCACGCGCAGGAAATAGATGGGAATCTCCCCCGGCGGCAGCTTGGGGAAGCGGACATAGTCTTTCTCCGTCGTGAGGATGGCATCCGCATCTGCCTTCACACAGCGTTCGATGAACTGGGTGATCTCCTTTTCTTCGAAGCGATGATGGTCGGTGAAGCGGGCATGCCACTGCACCTTCGCGCCCAGTTTGCGGCAGCCGTTTTCAAAACTCTCCGGCACGGCGATGCCTGACAAAGCACCGACGTATTTGCCCTTGAAGGCATCCAGCGGCAGGCGCTCGCCTGTGTGGATGTCCTGGTAGTACACCGGGCGGTGGCGGCACTCGATGATGTCAGCCACGGGATTGTGGCGCTGTATCTGGCTGATGATGTCCGCGCTGTCGCCGTCAGACTTGGTTAGGAAGATGTAGCTGGCGCGGCGCAGGCTCTTCGGTGGCTCGCGCAGCGTGCCGCGAGGCAGCATGTAACCGGTTCCGAAGGGCGCGGTTTTGTCCACCAGCACGATGTCGTGCCGATGCTTGAGGCGGAGGTATTGCAGGCCGTCATCGAGGATGAGCACATCCGCCCCAAACTTGCGGATGGCGTGGTGGCCGGCCTTCACGCGATCACGATCCACCACCACCGGCACGCCCTTGCAATTGTGCGCCAGCATGAAGGGTTCATCGCCCGCATTGTGGGAATCGAGCAGCACTCGCTCGCCATCACTGACCACACGTGGGAGCATGGCCTTGGGCTTGCGGGCAAGGCCCAGCTTGGCGGCGATGCGCCAGCTCAGCGGGTGCTTGCGCTGGCGCTTGCTTTTATACCCGCGGCTGAGGATGGCCACACGGCGGCCACGATCCCGCAAGGATTTCGCGAGCAGTTCCACCACAGGTGTCTTGCCCGTGCCGCCGACGGTAATATTGCCCACACTGATCACCGGCACGCCGAGGTGATGGTCATGGATGTAGCGCTCGCGGTAGAGGTAGAGGCGCAGCTTCACCGCGCCCTTGTAGATGCCGGAGAGGAACCAGAACACCGTGCGCAGCATGGACGCACGAATCCCACGACGGTTGTGGATGATGACGTCGATGATGTATTGCTCGAGATCTTCGAGGGTATCCTTCATGCGGGCTGTTGAGACTGCCGCAGGGCAGGGGGGGGCACAAGCAGGAAGGGCTTTGAAAATCAGGCATTTCGCCAGGTGTTCTTCACGTCTTTCCGGGCATAGCCGAGGTCCCAGGCCGCCTTCACCACTTCGTCGAGGAAGTCATGGGTCTTGACGATCCACCGTTCCTCCATGTCCATGCCCCAGAGCAGTTTGCGAACGAGGGCTTCGTCCAGCCGCCCGGTAGCGAAGAGAATGGAAAGCAGCCGTAGGTCCTTCGGTCTGCCCACCAACAACTTGGAGACTGCCATGTCGTGCGGATTCAGTGCCCAAACATTCGGGCAACCCTCCAGTGGAACTAAACGGTCACGAAAGCCGGCAGGGAAGTTGTCGAAAACATCAGGCTTGATGATGTCCGCATAAACACCATTTTCTTGATCATAGAGACTGAGTCTGCCGATGGCCTTCTGTAGAGTGATCGCTGTCTCCTCCTTCCAAGGATCGAGTATCAGATCCGTGTCACGTGTCTGAAGGTAGGTGTCGACAGTCTCTGGAAGATCAGGCCAGGTGGCAAAAGCAGAGGTGGAGCCGAAGACAATCAGAGGCGCGTCAGGAATGACCTTTCTAGCCTCCGAGAGAAGCCGGTTCAGTGACGCGAGATCCATGAAAAGGATTGTTTCTCCTGCTCATCCAGGATGGCTGGAAAGGGGTCGTAGCCGCGAAACTCGCGTGCTTCTTCATCATCACGCCGAAGAAGGCTGGTGAGAGTGAGGAAGCCCTGTCTTGTGGATTGGGCCAAGAGAATGAGCTGACGCCATTCATCGAGCTTGGGTTTCGCCCAATGTCCGCGATTTACCCAGCGATCGATGGTCTCCAGGGCGACATCAAGCAACTCTGGCCGCTTCTCAAACTTGTCCGCCAGGTAGCAGAAATAGGCATGCTCCATCTCGTCCCCGGAGGGATCATGGTAGGGCTGCCTGGAACTGCTCATGGGGAGAGTTTAAGCGCCAAATGAAGGGCTGGCAAGAGGGGCGGCGGGTGGATCAGGACTGAGCTGTCAGCACAGGCGAGGACGCACCCCGGCCTTTCTCCAGCAGGTTTCCAAGGCTGGCCACCATGCCGCCGATGTCACTGAGTGTGGAAGGGATGATCATGGTGGTGGAGGTTTTGGCCAGCTTGCCAAACTCTTCCACATACTGCTCGGCCACACGCAGATTCACCGCCTCACGTCCGCCGGGCGTGTTGATGGCCTGGGCAATGAGCGCAAGCCCCTGGGAGGTGGCCTGGGCCAGCAGTTCGATCTCGCGGGCCTTGCCCTCCGCCTCATTGATCTGGCGGATCTTGATGGCCTCAGACTGCTTGATGGCCTCTTGTTTGTGACCTTCCGCCACGTTGATGCGTGCCTCGCGGTCACCCTCAGACATGGCCACCTGCGCGCGGCGTTCACGCTCGGCACGCATCTGTTTTTCCAGGGCATCCTTCACGGACTGCGGCGGATTGATGTTGCTGATCTCATAGCGCATTACCTTCACGCCCCAGGGCTCGCAGGCCTTGTCCAGGGCATCGACGATGTTGGCATTGATGCTGTCACGCTCCTCAAAGGTGCGGTCGAGGTCCATTTTGCCGATCTCGGAGCGCAGAGTGGTCTGCGCGAGCTGGGAGGCGGCGGCAAAGTAGTTGGTGACGCCATAAGTGGCCCTCATCGGATCCAGTACCTGGAGGAAGAGCACACCGTCGATCTCGATGGCGATGTTATCCCGCGTGATACACATTTGGGAAGGCACGTCGATGACCTGTTCCTTCAGTGAGTGCTTGGCGACCACGTTGTCGAGGAAGGGAAAGAGCACGTGGAAGCCGGCGTCCAGCGTGCGGGAATATTTGCCCAGGCGCTCAATCACAAACGCGCTCCTCTGCGGCACCACGCGGGCGCCTTTCATGATGGCGATGACGACAATGGCGGTGAGGCCGAGCGCGGCGATGGTGCTGAATTCGATGATCATAGTGTGTGGGAGTGGAATGTTTGTTTGGTGTGGTGTGAACTAAAGGGCGGTCACGATGAGCATGAGGCCGTCACGAGCAGTGATAAGCACCATGTCTCCCCGGCCAAGAACGCTGGTGGAGCGTGCGTTCCATTGCGCGCCTTTGAATTCCACCTTGCCCGTGACCTGCGGGCTGATGGCGCTGACGACGCGTGCTTCTTTGCCGATGAATTCCTCATCGACCTCATTCGCTGTGCCGGTCTGGGACCTGCCCATGAACCAGTCTTTGAAAAAGCGGCGCAGCCCGACCAGCAGGACGATGGAGGAGAGAGCGAAAACGGCCGTCTGCGAAGCCAGCGTGGTGGTGAGGCCCAACCAGGAAGTTAGCGAGGTCACCCACGCTCCCATGCCGATAAAGATGAGGATGATGCCCGGCACGAAAAACTCCGCCAGGATCAGGACCAGTCCGACGATAAACCAAAGGATGCAGGGTTCGGGAAGCATTTGTGTGCCTCACCCCTGCGAAATCCAGCACCTCTCACCATGAGAAAACAAAGGCCTGTTTGTAACCGAACCAATTGTCGGTCAAAAACAGGCCCGAATACTTTCCAGGGGCAATCCAGGGATCAAACTCAGCGCAGCTTCAGCTTCTGGCCGGGGCGGATGAGGTCGCTGGTCAGGCCGCTGGCGGCCTTGATCTTGGCGACGGTGGTCTTGTTCTTGATGGCCAGACCGTAAAGGGTGTCACCTTTGGCCACGGTATGCGTGCTGCTGCCGGTGGACTTCTTCGCGGTGCTCTTTGCCTTCGTGGAGGTCGAGGATTTCGGCTTGGTGCTGCTGGCCACCGTCTTCCGCGGCGTGCTGGAACTGCTACTCGTCGTGCTCCGGGTCGGGGTGCTGCGAGATGGCGTGCTGCTGGATCCGTGGAACGCATAGGGGTCCGCCTCCACCGGAGCCACCGGTGTCTCATAGCTCGGGACGCTGCTGCTGCCGCCGCCTGTCACACGACCCGGCTGGCCTGGGTAAGGGTTGTAGCCGCCGTCCGCCGGGTAGTTTGACACATACGGGTCGCTCACGGAGCTCGACGATTTAGTGGCACCAGTCTCGCAAGAAACGAGTCCAGCGGAGACGGCGACGAGGGCGAGGAGACGGGCGGAGGAGGTCAGGAACATGGTGGAGGCAGTGAGGCTTCGTCGGGGAAAGGGCGGGTGAGTATGGTTTTCCAAAGATTTTGTTCAACTTGAAATCCCAGGGCCGTCCGAAGGGCGGTCGGAACCGCCCAGGGGAGGGGCGGACGGCTCGAGGCGATCCTTGAGCAGGTCTTTGATCTCCTGCAGTTCAGCGCGCACTTGGCGGACTTCGGCGAAGAGGTCATCCACCTCGTCGCGGTGGTTGCGGTTGTGGAACTCCATGATTTTTGCGCTGATGAAGGCAGTGAGCGTGGCGTAAAGGGCGATGCCGCAGATCATCACCACGCCGCCGACCATGCGGCCTTGGGGAGTGACGGGATAGTGGTCGCCATAGCCGACCGTCGTGACCGTGGTCAGGGTCCACCAGAGGGCGTCATAACCACTGCGGATATTGGATTTCTCTGTGCTCTCCACCTCCAGGATGATCAGCGCTGCGCCGATGGTCAGCATGAGGGTCAGCAGCAGCGTGAGGGCGATCACCGCCCGCGCCGGGTCATTCCGCACCAGGCGCATGATGGCCCGGCCGGAGCGCACGGCCCGCAGCAGCAGGAGGATGCGCATCAGCCCTACCAGACGTCCCCAGCGCAGGGCATCCAGGCTCGGGATGCTAGCGGCGAAGTCGATCCAACCCCATTTAAGGTAGCCGAGCTTAGAGGGAGCTGTGATCAGCTTGCGGAGGAAATCCGCCAGAAAGAGGCAGCAGAGAGCCGTGTCCACCACATGCAGCACCACCAGCACCTCGGGATCGATCGTCAGGGTCATCTCCACCACCATGAAGGCCAGGAGGAAGATGGAGAGGCAGGCAATGACGAGGTCCCAGAGCCCGAGTTGACCGCGTGGTGGCAGCGGCTGGGCTTTTTCAGCGGAGAGGGAAGGCTTCGGGAGAGCGGACTCCATGCCGCACATACTGGTTCAGTCCCGGGTTTTTGGGAATCTGATTTTGCAGGTGTCTGCACTGCGAGATCTGCCGCCGATGCATCGTTTTATGCGCACCCCACCCTCTGAAAATCGGCTGAAACCAGTCTTGCGGTTTTTCACCCCGCTCCCTAGTTTCTGCTCCCCCACACATGAAAATTGGCTTCAACCTCCTCCTTTGGACCGGTCACGTGACCGAAGAAAACTTCCCGATCATCGAAAAGCTCAAGGCCGCCGGCTATGATGGAGTCGAGGTCCCGATCTTTGATGTCAGCAATCCCGGCCACTTCGCCAAGATCGGCCAGGTGCTGAGGGACAACGGCCTGGAAGCCACCGCCGTGACCGTGCTGCCGGATGAGGCGCACAATGCCATCTCCCCTGTGGCCGCGAACCGCCAGGGCGCCATCGATCATCTGAAGCGAGTCATCGACTGTGCTCACAATGCCAATGTGCAGACTCTCGTCGGTCCTTACTACCAGGTCCTGGGCAATTTTACCGGCAAGTTCCCTTCGGAAGAAGAACTGGCCAATGCCGCCGAAGTGCATCGCGCCATCTCCCCGATCGCTGAAGCGGCTGGCGTGAAGTGCGCCATCGAGGCACTGAACCGCTTTGAGTCCCATCTGCTGAACACGATGGAGCAGGCTTCCAGCTATGTGAAGCGCGTGGACCACCCGAACTTCGGCACGATGTATGACACCTTCCACGCGAACATCGAGGAGAAGAATCCCTTCACCGCCATCGACACCGTTTTCGCCACCGGCAAGCTGAACCACGTGCACATCTCAGAAAATGATCGCGGCACGCCTGGTCGTGGTCACATCAATATCACGGAGCAGATCCAGCACCTGAAGAAGATCGGCTACGATGGTTGGATGACCATCGAAGCCTTCGGCTCCGCGCTGCCGGACCTCGCCGCCGCCACCCGCTGCTGGCGTGACTTCTTCCCGACCACCGAGCAGGTGTATCAGGAAGGCATCGCGCTCATCAAGAAAGCCCTGGCCTGATGGCCGGCCTAATCAATGACTAAATCCGAATGACGAATGACGAAATAATCTGAATCCCGCTCTGTTTCGTCATTCACCTGAGCGCAAACATCCAAAATCTCCGTCCAACCCCAAAGTCCATGACTCCAACACCTACCCCTCCAACCACACGCCGTGATTTCATCGGCAAAACCGCCGCCACGGCTGCTGTCACCTCCGTGGCGAGCTCCGGCCTGACGATCGCCCAATCCGCGAATGTCGCGGGCAGTGACAAGATCAAAGTCGGCCTCATCGGCTCCGGCGGCCGCGGTTCAGGCGCTGCCAACCAAGCTCTGAGCACCAAGCAGGAAGGTGTGGTCCTCCACGCCGTGTGTGACGCCTTCAAAGAGAAGGCCGAAGGCGCTCTCTCCAACCTCCGCACCAAGCATGCTGACAAGGTGCAGGTGGACGACAGCCGCATCTTCGCCGGTCTCGATGGTTACAAGAAGGTCATCGATTCCTGCGACCTCGTCATCCTCACCACCCCTCCCGGCTTCCGTCCTTACCACTTCGAAGCCGCTGTGAACGCGGGCAAGAACATCTTCATGGAGAAGCCCGTCGCCGTGGACGCCCCAGGCGTGCGCAAGGTGCAGGAGATGGCCAAGATCGCCGACGAGAAAAACCTCAAGGTGGTGGTCGGCCTTCAGCGCCGCTACCAGAACTGCTACATCGAGGCTCTCAAGCAGGTGAAGGAGCAGAACATCATCGGTGATATCGTCTCCGGCCAGGTCTACTGGAACGGCGGCGGCATTTGGTTCCGTGACAAGCAGCCCGGCCAGTCCGAGCTCATGTATCAGATCAACAACTGGTACTTCTTCACCTGGCTCTGCGGTGATCACATCAATGAGCAGCACATCCACAACATCGACGTGGCCAACTGGTTCATCGGTGGCCATCCGGAGAGCGCCCAGGGCATGGGCGGCCGTGAGCAGCGCGTGGACAAGAAGTTCGGCCAGATCTTTGACCATCACTACGTCGAGTACACTTACGCGAACGGCGTCCGCGTGAACAGCCAGTGCCGCCATCAGTCCGGCGTGTACAATGCCGTGCGTGAGGAGTTCACCGGCACGAAGGGCAAGATATACCTCATCAACAGCGGCGCCTGCTACGCCGTCGATCACAAGGGCAACACCATTTGGAAGTATCGTCCATCAGGTGATGCCGGTGCTGCCGCCGAAGGCGAGCAGAAGGGCAAGAAAGCCCGCCGTGGCACCGACCCTGATCCCTACCAGATCGAGCACGACACCCTGCAGGCCGCCGTTCGCGACAACAAGCCGCTGAACAACGCCTACTACGGTGCTGAGTCCACCATGACCGCCGTCCTCGGCCGCATGGCCACCTACTCCGGCAAGGAGATCAAGTGGGACGAAGCCCTCAACAGCAAGGTGCAGCACATGCCCGCCATCGTCACCGCCGAGACCGAAGCTCCGGTCAAGCCCAACGCCGAAGGCTGGTATCCAGTCGCCATCCCTGGCCAGAAGGTCGAGGGCGTGGAAGTCGTCTGATCTGACGTTTCTTAGAACCTCATTCAGCCTCGGTCTGCCTCGTGCGGACCGGGGCTTCTTTTTGGTTAGGTCGGATTGGTTTCCGGCAGAATTGAACCGCTGATATGACGCTAATTGAACGCTGATAAAACACCTTGGATATCAGTGTCTTATAAGCGTCATATGAGTGGTAAAAAGCCTCGGAGATGACTGGTAATGATGAGTTGTCTGCGTTTTCTTGAGGGTGAGTTCATCATGGCCAAAGCACCTTCCAAAGCCTTCACCCGCATTCGTGCGGAGGTCATTCGTCTAGTGGGACTGATCCCGGCAGGGAAGTTCACCACGTATGGGAGCATCGCCGTGCATATGAATGTGGTGGCGAGGCACGTGGCCACCGTGATGAGCCATCTCACGCCTGAGGAATCGAAAGTGCTGCCCTGGCATCGTGTCGTGAGTGCAGACGCGCGCATCAGCCCGAACATGAATCCGGAGACCGCTAAAAAGCAGCGCAGGCGTCTGAAGGCTGAGGGCATGAAGATCAACACGGAAGGCTACATCCAGAACACCGACGACCACTTTCACGTCGTCGGCCCCCGCCGCGAAATTCGCTGGAGCGATGTGAAGGACTAGGCTGCGAATCGGTGTGTTGGAGTGAAGCCTTTAGGCGATCTGGCGTTCCCGAAGCATCGAAGCTCCCAAAGCCCGGATCGGCTAAAGCCTTCACTCCAACATGAATTTTCTGCGCACCGGGTGTCGGAGCACCTACTTCGCAAACGCTCCCACGATCTCCGTCACGGCGATCCAGCCAAACATCACCAGTGAGATGACCAGAGCGATATTGCTCAGCCAGCCATTCCTCATCTCGCCGATCCAGTCCTTCCGGTTGTTCACGTAGAGCAGCAGCGCGGCCAGCAGGGGCATGAAGAACGCGCCGATGACCGTGAAGAGCAGCACCATGGACACCGGCTTGTCCGCAAACAGCAGCACCATCGGCGGTCCGGCGAGGTAGAGCAGGTAACCACGATAGGCGGCGGTGTTCTTGTATTGCGTGACTTCGACGGGTGGTTGCTTCGCCCCGCGACGATGCGCCATGAAATCCGCGAAGAAATAAGGCACGCCCTGCCAGACCCCGAGCATGGAGGCAAATACGGCGCACCAGAAGCCGATGAGAAAGGCCCAATGTCCCACAGGTCCGAGCGCGCCCTCGAGTCGTGAAGCCACTTCCAGGGCCATGCCATTCCCTTGAGTCACCACCGCATTGCAGCCTGCCGCCACGATGGTCAGCGCGATGGCAAACACAACCGTCACACCATACGCCAGGAGCAGGTCCCATCTCACCACGCGCTGATGCTTCGGACCGATCCAGGCATTTTCGCGCATCCAGTAGTCGTAGCAGAGCATGGTCATGCTGCCGCCGATGCCACCAAAAATGCTGAGCACGGACTTGCCGGAACCTGCGGGCATTGAGGGCAGGAAAAGATCTCGCAGCAGAGCCAGCCCATCGGGCTTCAGAAGGATGGCGCAGGTGAGCACCGTCAGCACCATGATCCCGACCAGGATCTTCATGACCCTTTCAAACAGGTCGAACTTCCCGCCCCAGACGAGCGCTGCAGCCATGATGGAATGAATGATGCCCCAGGCCCAGATGGGCAGTTGCGGAAACAGACTATGGCCTGCAAGACCACAGGCACTGGCGAGCGAGGCGCTGACAAAGAACGTCCACAGCAGCAGATAGAGGAAGAAATACAAACTTACCCAGCGCGGCAGGCGCTTCATGCTGGCCTCGATCATCGTGCTGCCGGTGGCGAGCTGCCAGCGCGCCATGCCTTCATTCAGCACCCACTTCAGGATCACGCAGGCCAGCAGCGCCCAGGCAAGCCGGGTGCCGAACTTCGCCCCGATGACCGTCGCCGTGACCACGTCTCCCGCGCCGATGCCCGCCGCCGCGAGGACTAAACCGGGCCCGAGGGCTTTGAAGGGAGTCAGGAGAGAGAGTCGGGGCATGCGGCTAAGCCATTAATGAAACAGACATCAGGCCAAAAGCCATTCGAACCATGCATCTGTGCGAGCAGACGTGGCGCTCGTGGCATGGCTTACCTCTTCTCCCGGGGATCCTTGCCATAAACGCCGCCTGTTTCCGCCGCAGGCAGGGTGGGCTTCGAGCGATCCGGCCGATCTTCGGCAAACCAATGATTGTTCGCGAAGACAAAGGTTTCAGGAGCCGTGCCGGTGCCGATGTTCACCTCCGTCTGGACCTGCGCGCGGCGGAAGGCGATGCGGTTGTCCGTGATTTTGACATTTCGACAAGGCGGGAAGCGGTCACCACGGGTTTCTTGAAGGATGCGAAAGACCCATTTCTCCGGGAAGAGGATGGTGTTCCGGGTGAAGACGGCTCCGTCCACACCGACAAAGGCGGCCGCAGAGAGGCTGCCCTCGATGATGCAATCCTGCACCGTGAGGTTTTTGCCCTCATAGGCAGCCTCCGGCGGGCGGAAGTAGTCCAGCCCGGTGGACCCGCCCACGTTCACGGGGCGCTGCCCAGCATCCTTGAAGTGGCATTTCTCCACCGTGATGTCGCTGCTGCCACCCTTCATCTGGATGGCAGCGCTGGCACTGAAACCGGTTTTGCCAATGAATCGGCAGCCTGTGACCAGAGACTTATGGCAGCCCACGAAGTCGATGCCTTGGCCGCCCCAGCCGGTGACGGTGCAGTCGCGGATGGTCAACTCGTCCAAGCCGCTGCACTTGATGCCGTCGTGGTTGCCCGTCGGGCCGATATCACTGACCTCCACATGATCCAGGGTGATGCCTTTGACCGGGGAGGTTCGCTGGCCGCCGTCGTCAAGGTTCAGGCCGTTGACGGCATGGCCCTGGAAGCGGAGGTGCCGGAGGGTCAGCCGATGGCAGCGGGTGAACTGCCATCCACCATTGCCACCCTGGAAAACAGGCGGGTTTTTCGGGTCCAGGGCCTCGATGGTCAGGTCATCCATTCCACGGGTCTGATGGCCTCCAGGGTAGGTGCCGGGGGCAATTTTGAGGGTGGTGCCCGGTTTCAGGACCCTGAGGGCGGCTTGGAGGCTAGCTGTGTCCTGGACTGTGATGTCCGCCGCCAAGGCAGGGGACACCAAGAAAAAAGCCAGGGGCAGATTGGAAAAGAACCGCATCATCTCTCTAGTACGGCTTTTCGAGAGTCAGCATTGCCAACGGCATGAATATCGAGGACGTAGCCAGCGTCGGAGGGAGTGTTGGAGCGTATTTTCCGCAGGCGCGGGCGTATCCGACCATTGGAGGAGGTCGCTTTCGAAAAAAAGCGTCGCTCCACTGTTACGTTCGTGGCAGTATCTGTTATCTATCCCTGACATTCTAGCACGCCATGCTCACCCCCATTGGACAGACTCTGAAAGCCGCTCGCGAACAGCGCGGCTTGAGCCTGCTTGACGTGGCCTATCAGACCCGCATTCCGGTATCACGGCTGACAATGCTGGAGCAGGACAACTTCGCCGCCTTGGGCGGGATGACGTATGCGCGCTCCTTCCTGCGGCACTACAGCCAGTATCTGGAGGTGGATGCTTCGGCTATCCTGGAAGATCTGCCCAGCGGAGTGCTCGGCGGGCCGCGTGATTATCGCTATCTCCTTGAGAATCACGGCGACTGGGTGCCGCCCAAGAACGCCCGGCGGGGTTCTTCAAGCCGTCCGCACCTCAAGGGCCGGGTGCGCCGTTCTCCCGTGCCTGCAGGCCTTTTCATCTTCGTCTTGGTGCTCATCGGCACCGGCATGTGGGGCAAATACGTGGCGGATGACCGTCTGGCCGCTGAAGAGGCGGCCAAACTGGCTGCTCCAATGCCAGCCCCGGTCAGCCCTATGAAACCACTGTCCGCCAGTGTTCAGGTGCCCCAGGTGAAGACAGATCCGCAGCCGCCGGTGAAGATTCTGAAAGCCATCCCCGTGTCCGAGAATGAGCTTGGCCAAGGCTCCGCTGGAAATTCCTCGCGTGTGGAGTAAGGGGTAGGGGTATGACGAAAGACCACCCCACGCTGCCAGCCCGAGGCTGGTGGATCGCGCCGCTCATTTTTGCCATCTGCTTCATCGCTGCCATCGTGACTGTCTGGAATGTCAGCGAGGACGGGCGTGAGATGCTGGCGAAGTCCTTCATGACCATCGCAGGCTATCTGGGCACTCCCTTTGTGCTGGAAACGAGCACGGCTTTGTTTGGCCTCGTGGTCGTGCTGGTCTTCAATGAGTGGCGGCGTGCCAAGGACGGTCCCGACTATGTGGAGATGATGGTGGAAGATGACGCTGTGACCTCCAGCCGTCTGAAGCAGGATGTCCAGGTCACGCCACCCCAGACCAAGTGATTAAGCTCAAGGGGTAAAGCTGTCGGTGAAGATGGGACATATAAGCCCATGTGACTCATATGACCTGTCGGTTCGGCGAAGTTACCTGAGGTCTTCCCCCCCAAAAAAGAAAGCGCCCCGGACGAGCCGGAGCGCTTTGAGATCCCACATGTGCCGTTCGATTGGGGGCCTCGAATCCCAAAGGAGACGAGGTGGGTGCCCGTGAACAAGGGCGCTGTCTTCCAGTGAAGGCATGACATGACAATCCCAGGTCACAAGCTCCCGGAGTCATAAAAACGGGTCGGGCCACAACAGTCTGAGGACGAGCACCGCAGGAAAGGGAGCGGGCGGCAGAAGCACAAGCCTTCTGCCACCGCAAAAATGATGTCAAAGAACTGACCGCCAGGGGAACCAGGACGGCCATCTGAATTAAGGCAGAGTGTATCAGAAGCCAGCACAAACTGACAAGCCTGAAGGCACTCTTTTCAACTCATCCAAATGTCAAAGCAAGCTACGTGCCATGCGCTTGAAATGACGCTGGAAGATTGATGTCCGAAGGATGACATCAGGTTGAAACTTGAGCGCGTTTCTCTTTGGCAGGAATGCCTCACGAGCATCCGCTTCGCCGCCCCATCACTGGGGTCCGTAACCCGGCAGATACAGCGTCTGCACACCCTGAGGTTTTTTGGTTTTCGGTGCCAGGCGGGCAGGGGCCAGTGTCATCGGTGCGGGAGGCGCGCCAGGCACGTCAGGCGTGACAGGGCGGAGGCCGGAGGCGATCTGGCGGCCAAGGCTGCTCGTGCCACTCGCCACGACGGGTGTCGTCGGCTGGACGGAAGGCGCATTGTGCGGGCGCTGCGCCAGAAGCTCACCATTCGTCTTCACCTGCACAGGCGAGCCAAAGGGGGTGGCCTTGAAGAAAAGCTCTGCCATGTGGCCTGGCAAACGGATGCAGCCGTGGGAGGCTGGATAACCGGGCAGGTAACCCTGGTGCATGCCGATCGCACCGTTGAAGCGCATGAACCAGTTCATGCTGGCTCCCATGAATTTGCTTCCCGCAGGCGCGCTGTCCTTCCGCACGTCCACGTCTTCCTGGACCACGCTGCCTTCGCTGTCCACAAAGGCTCCATACCAGGAGGATCGGTGCTCCTGGTCCTTCTCCGTCACGCTGAAGCTGCCTGGATGCGTGCCATGGCCCTCACGACCGGAGGAGATGGGGGAGAGACCCACCAGTGTGCCGTTTTTAAAAAGACCCACGTGCTGTTCCTCGATGCTGATCACGATCTTCGCCGGCGCTTCAGCCTCGGCTTCTGCGGACCAGTAGGTGCCGTCATTGGTCTTGGCGGGCGGTGCCACGTCCGTGGCGCACTGGCTCAGGCAGGCTGCGGCGAGGAGGATGAGAGGGATCCGCTGGAGGGCGGGCAGGGAGGAGGATGTCATGGGAGTTGAGGCAGCAGAAAGAAAGCGTGGGGTGAGTGCGGAGTCGAGTACGGTTTGCGGCGCAGGCCCAAAACGCCAGACCGGAACCAGCTTAGTTCGTGCCAGCCTCCCCTGCTGGCGGTCCCCTTTATCCCCTCGCGCGGGATTTGCCCGCAGGCGGTTTACGCGCTTCATTCAGCCAGAGTCCAGCCCCGCCAGCCATGTCCGCCAAGCCCACCACCCTCCTGCTCGCCGATGACCATGCCGTGGTCCGGCGAGGCTTCAGCATGATTTTGGCCGCCCAATGGGACATGCAGGTCCTCGCCGAGGTCTCGAACGGCCGCGAGGCTGTGGAGAAGGCGGAGGAACTGCAGCCTGACGTGGTGGTGATGGATGTGACCATGCCTGAGCTCAATGGCATCGAGGCCACACGCCGCCTGCTCAAGGTCTCGCCCAAGACCCGCGTGCTGGCCCTCTCCATGCACAAAGACTCCGTCTATGTGCGCGAGATCCTGCGTGCGGGAGCCAAAGGTTATCTGCTCAAGGACAGCAGCGAGGCCGACTTCCTCAAGGCCGTGCGCGCTGTGGCCGTGGGCAAAGGCTACCTCAGTCCCGAGGTCGCGGATGCTGTGCTGGATGACTACCGCAAGCATGTCACGAATCCCATCGACCTGCTCTCCACGCGCGAGCGGGAAGTGCTGCAATTGATCGCCGAGAGCAAAACAAACAAGGACATCGCCAATGCCCTGAATTTGAGTGTCTACACCGTGGAAGCTCATCGCGGGCGCATCATGGAGAAGCTGAACATGCACAGCATCGGCGAGCTTGTCCGCTTTGCCGTGCGCAATGGCTTGATCGACTGAGGCATGGTGCCTTGCAGCATGAAGTGAATTGCCATGATCTTCCGTTTTTCTCCTTTCTCACGCCGCATCACGGAGCGGACGGTGCTCTGGGGGCTGGTGCCCGGGTTCGTGCTTGTGGTGGTGCTGCTCGGCATGGCCGGCCTCGTGGCCGTACGTGACAGCCGCGAGATCCGTCTCAGCGCCACAAAGCTGGTGAAGGACCAGCTGCTCATCGCGCGCCTGCTTCATGAAGTGCAGGCGGAGGAAGATGCGCTGGCCTTGGCACTGCATCGCCTCACCACGGACAGCAGTGCGCAGGAGCGCGCCGCACGCGTGCTGGAGCTGAAGGAGGCGGACAAGTCTGTGGCACGGCTGGCGTCCCAGGCGCACAAGATGCCGCATGCGGCGGAGTGGCGGCAGCTCGCCATCGCCTCCCAGGAATTCTCGCAGGAAGTGGAGAAAGCCTTCTCGCAGGAGGGGCCTGTTTCGACGGAGATCATGGAGAGCCTCTTCACCAGCCATGAGCGAGTGGTGAAGCTCATCCACGGCCTCATCCTCCTTAGCAGCCAGCGCCTGATGGTGGTGGATGAGCAGATGAATCTCCAGCTGAAGGAACTGGCGGATGAATCCGCCTTCCTCCTCGGCGCCTGCTTCCTGCTCGCCGCAGGCTGTGCTGCCGCCACCATCATTTATGTGAGGCGCAGTGTGCACCGCATCGAGTGGCAGACGGATGAGATCAACCGCGTGTCCTGGCACATGCTGCAGACGCAGGAGGAAACTGCGCGCCGGTTCTCCCATGAGCTGCATGATGAGCTGGGCCAGGCCCTGGCCGCCCTGCGTGCGAACATCACCTCCATGGACACGGACGACCTGGAGGAGCGCCGGCCGGACTGTGTGCAGCTCGTGGACGAGGCCATCTCCAATGTGCGCGAGCTCTCCCAGCTTCTGCGTCCGGTGATTCTCGATGACTTTGGTCTCGATGCCGGCCTGCGCTGGCTCGCGGAAAAGTTCGGCCAGCGCACCCGCATCCAGGTGAACTACGAGTCGTCCCTCGAAACCCGCCTGCAGAGCGATACCGAGACCCATCTCTTCCGCATCGCCCAGGAGGCCCTAACAAACATTGCTCGTCACTCCCGCGCCACGGAAGTGACCATCCGTCTGGAGATCCAGGGCGCGCAAGTGCACCTCACCGTGCAGGACAATGGCGACGGCATCGGTCCCGACCGCCAGGAGTCCCGTCACAGCCTTGGTCTCATCGGCATGCGCGCCCGCGCCCGCCAGTGCGGCGGCACCCTGAATCTCCAGCCCGTGTCCCCTCAAGGCCTCCGCATCCATGTGGAAGTGCCGCTGAGGACGGCGGAAGAAAGTGAGGAGGATGTGGGATGAAATTTGATTGCCTTTCTCTCTCGTAATAGGGATTCGCGATCTTAATATTGCTGGCAAAAAATGTTCTCTCGTAGCGATCTTCAAGCATTGAGTGAAGACGAACTCACGTCCTGGGCTTGGTCTGGTGGCTATCCTGGACTTCACTACACCGTATACCCCCAATTTGCATTCAGCCCACCCGATAGTGAGCAGCACATCCGGCTTACTAGAGCGCCCCGGGTGCACGGTGATAATGGCCTCAGGTTCTGGCTGTCCTCTGAATGGGGGCAAGATTGGACCGGGCGCGAAATCTATTTCTCAAGCTATATACATGGTGCCGCCTTTGAGCAGATCTCTGAAGAGGAATTTTTGAGATGGGTCCGTGAAGCTTCTGCTGGTCTGATTGTTCCATTGTCGCTGCCTTTGAATCCGTCGGGGCACTTCCTCGGTGCACTGCTGCAACACTCCAGGAACGCAGATTTTACCATTTCCATCCTTGCTGAGTACGACGATGAGCTCATTCATTTCTGGTGGGACACAACTGCCTAACCAATTCGCGAAGGCAAGAGTTTGTGAGCTCGGGAACTAAGTCATGATATAGACAAGCTGACCGTAGCGGCCCTCGATGAGGATTGACATCTGGCCCTGCTTCTGAGTTGATCAGGTCATGAAGCATCGAATGTTAGGAATTGGCGCCGTTCTCCTGCTGCTGTTCGGAGCGCTGATTCTGGCGTGGAGACAGCCCTGGGCGGATGTGGGCGCGAAATCTCAGTCAGTGAGGGTGCCTGCTCCCGAGCCCGTGAACACCGCTCTGCCAGAACTCAAGGGCACAAGTCCGGCTCAGTTGACCGAACTGTGGGAAGACTTCGAGAAGCCCGCCTCGCCGCACAGCTTTGACTACCGGACCTCGGCACGGCTGGGGCAGGCCATCGTGACACAGGTCTATCAGGCGCAGCCCGGTTACTTTGTACTCTCCACGCTGACACCGCGTCGTGAAAGCTCGGGCAATGCCTCCAGTCAGTGGGTGATTCATGCAGAGACCACTCGCCTAGGCCTGGATGGTTCGATCGAACGCATCAATGCGATGGACCTGACCTCACCCATCGGTGGAGGAGTCTCCAGCAACACCTTGAGCACTGACGGAAACCATCGTCTGACGATTTCGCCCTACGCCACGGACAATCCCGAGGAAGTGGGCCTTCGCATCGAAGGACTTTTTCGTCCGCAGGGTGTCGAAGATTGAGCTTCGCCTGGCCTAACAAAAAGCCCGTTTCTTCGAGTATGTTGTTCACGCTTTAGCGTGTCAATGAGCTCCAAGCACACGCTAAAGCGTGAACAACATACACCAGAATCACGGCTTCGATCACCCGGTCACTTCCCAAACGGCCATGCCGACAGGATCCAGATGCTCGGGGTGTGGTTCGCCTCCCATTTATCTCCGCCGCGGCGCTGGATGGTCTGCTCCATGAAGCCGATCTCGATGCGTGTCGTGGGGGTGATCTTGTGGCCGATGCCGATGAAGGCGCGGTTCTGGTCGAAGTGGTTCTTGTCGATATTGCCGCCGAAGTTGAGGAAGATCTCATCCCAGAGGGCGAGGTAGGTGTTCTTGGACTGGGTCAGCGGGATGGTGGTGCGCAGCAGATAGCGGAAGCGGTTCTCTCCACGCCAGTTCTGGGTCTTGCCAGAGGCGTTCTGCTCCTCGATCCAGCGCTGCTCCAGACGCACGCGGTGCGTCCATTCGAGACCGAACATTTTCATTTTGTAGGCCACCTGCTCCCAGATGCGGTGCTCGTCGAATTCATGGGCGACAGGCAGATCCCCATACGGATAGGTCTTCACGTAGGCATAACCAGCGCTGAAGGAGAGGGATGGGCTGAGCGTGTAGTTGATGCCCGGCCGGATGAGCAACTGCTGCCATTCATCCCCCCAGTCTTCGCGCCGGTTCTGAACCTCGAGATGCAAGCCCCATTTGCTGCCGAAGAGCGGATGGTCGCCCACATAATTCCACCAAGTATTGTAGTTGTCAGCATGGTCATCCGCTGCGGCGGAATGGAAGACAAGACAGAGGATGGCTAGGGAGAGAAGGAGCTTTTTCGCAGGCACAGCGCCGCCCCATGATCTGAAAGTCTGCAGGAATCAACCCGCGATTTGAGGCTCGATGCGGATGGGTGTTTCCACCTTGTCCGGCCGGCCTTGAGGAGCCTGTGGCGAATCTTAGACAAAACGAAACCGGGCGCAGATAGTGTCTGCGCCCGGTGCTGTCGTGTCGTGGGCGGTTCGGGAAGTTGAACCTGAGAGAGAGCGTTTTAAGAGGTGGCAGGCAGCCCCCTATGCGGGCGGGGTTTTTGGAGGCTGACTCCTGCGCTCACGGTGAGTCGCGCAGGAGACGCCGGGTGGGCTCACACAAGGAACTGCTGCCATTTTTGATCAGGCGGTCTGCTGGCGATAGACGCGAGCTGCCTGTGGGTGGTCGGATACTGGAAGATGCTCTTCGAGGCCTTCGACGATGAGCTCGCGGTTCTCGAGCTTCCAGTCCTGGGCCATTTCTTCGAGCTTCTTCATCACCGTGTGATCCACCAGATGAGTGCCGGAGAGGTCCACGCGCACTTTTTTGTGCTCGCTCATGGCCAGAAGCTTTTTGCGCAGCGGCAGCCAGTTGCTGAAGATCGCAGCCTTCCGCACACGCACCACGGGATGACCGGCCACTTCGTCGTGCTCGACCTCGCTGTGCGGGACGAAGAGATTGCCAAAGGACGTGCCGGTGAAGAGATGCAGCACCAGTTTCACCACAATGCCGACCGCGATGCCGATGAGCAGGTCCGTGGCGAGGGTGGCGATGAGTGTGGACATGAAGACCACGAGCTGGCCTTTGCCCACATGCAGCATGTGGCGGAACTCTTTGGGCGAGGCCAGATTATAGCCGGTGAAGACCAGCATGCCGGCGAGTGCGGCCAGGGGAATATTGTTCAGCAGGGCAGGCACACTGGCCACCAAGACAAGCAGGAAGCTGCCGTGCCAGAAGTTCGCCCAGCGGGTGCGGGCGCCGTTGTTACGGTTCGCGGAGGAGCGGACGATTTCCGAGATCATGGGCAGACCACCGATGAAGGCCACCAGCGTGTTCGCCACACCCACGGCCAGGAGATCGCGGTTCAGATTGGTGCGGCGCTGCCAGGGATCGAGGAGGTCCACCGCCTTCGCGCTCAGCATGGACTCCAGGGTGCCCACCAGGCAGAACATGATGATCCATTTGATGCTCGTCATCGAGGTGATGGCCGAGAAGTCAGGGAACTTGATGCCGTCCAGAATGTTCAGCGGCAGGCTGACCAGCTTGTCCGGACCCACTTCATAGGCATGGCCATGAAACTGGTACATGTGCTTGTGACCGATGTCGAAGTAGAAGGACAGCGGCACCGCCACCAGCAGCACCACGAGAGGTCCGGGTATCGACTGCACGAACTTGTTTTTAATAAACATCCTCCCAAAAAGCAGCAGGAGGGCGATGGCGCCGATGAGCGCGATCTCCGGATTCATGTGCGCGATGCTTTCCGGAATCTCGGCGAGAAGCTCGAGCGGCTCCTTCGCGTGAGCGGCCACGCCAAGCGCCACGTGAATCTGCTTGGAAATGATGATGACGCCGATGGCAGCCAGCATGCCGTGCACCGCAGCCACGGGGAAAAACTCACCCAGCGTGCCCAGTTTAAAGGCCCCGAAGAGGATCTGAATGATGCCAGACACCACACCCACGGCGATGGCCTTTTCATACCCGAGCTCGTTCACCGTCCCAAGCACGATGGCGATCATCCCAGCGGCCGGCCCCTTGATGGTCAATTCCGAATTGCTCAGGAAGGGGGTCAGCAAGCCTCCCACCACCGCAGTAAAAATGCCGGCGATGGCCGGGCAGCCGCTGGCCTTGGCGATGCCCAGGCAGAGGGGCAGAGCGATCAGGAAGACCAGAAAGCCTGAGAGAAGGTCATTCTTCAGGTACTGGGTGAAGCCGGCGAGGTTGCCGACCGGTTTGGGACCGGAGGCAAGGACGGTGGGAGCGGGCTGGGACATGGGTGAGGCGTGTGAAGTTGGTACTGACGTCAGTATTCACGCACTTTTAGGGCCAGAAAGACATCCCCCCGGCAGGGTATACTAGACCCTGGTCGGGGGTTAGGGTGGATCATTAAAAATGCACGGTCATCTGGGCATAGCCGAAGTGCGCATTGTCGCTGGCCCCGGTCTGAGCCAGGTAGGTGCCGGCCAGGAAAAACGCATAGCCTGCCTGCAGGGAGACGTGCTTGTTGACCTTGTACCAGGCGTTCACATCGAACTCGGCACCGCGATACTTGTTCGCCGTGCGGCTGTTGGCATTCACCGGGCGCACGGCGGTCGTTGTGTTGGCGCCATACCAGGCATCGCCGCTGGTCGCGTTCCAGAAGGCCATGGCGTCAAAGGTCAGCTTCAGCTTCTCGGTCGGCTGGAGGGAGAAGTTGAGCTGCGGGTTGTGCATGTTCATCCAGGCCGTGGTGTCCATGAAGCCAAAGAGCGCATGGTTGCCGGGGAACATGTTCTGGAAGGTCGTGCTCCGTCCGTCCTTCCGGTTGCCGTCACCCGTGGCGTAGTTGTATTGGAAGCCGAGACGGGGTTTCCACGAGTCCTGGAAGTTGTAGCCCGTGCCCCAGTGGCCGGCAAACGCACGATGATCCAGCCCTGCCGCGCGGCCAAACTGCGCGGCCACTTCAAAGTCATAGTCCCAGTGGTTCAGCTTGTTCGGATCACCCTTCCATAGAGTGCCGAGGGTCCAGAAGTTTGTATGGCCCAGCGCTCCCAGCGGTGCTCCTGGCACCGTGGCATCCTTGTTGGAGTCCTGGTTCAACAGGTAGAAATCCGTGGCGCTCTGCCAGGGGATCAGCTTGCTGGAGGAGAAGTAGGCACCGCTCACGATCGCGTTCCTTGACTCATTCGTGTTGAAGTAGTTGGACTTGTTCCACTGATGGTCCAGGAAGGTCACCGGGCTGCCTGTGAAGAGATCCAGGAACCATCCGTCTGCCACATAGTGGAGGCGCAGCGCGTCCCACGCGTTGGTGGAGTTCTTCCACTGCGGATTGCCCAGCAGGCGTTGGTTGCCGTAGTTGAAGGCCTGGCGTCCTGCCCGCAGGCTCAGCCCCTTGTTCTCATTGCCGATCTCCACCCACGCCTGCAGCACGTCAAAGATGTCGTCCCCGTCCGCGCCAAAGGTGCCCACGTTGTTCGGGCGGCTGCCGCCCAGTTCACGGATGTCCTGGCCCTGAACGTAGAACTTCAGCCAGTCATTTGCCTGGAAGAGAAGGCCAAGGCGCGCACGGGTGAGCAGCCATGTCGCGTCTGTCGGTCCGTTCACCGCGCTGTTGAAGTCATTGTTATTCTCACGCCCCTCAAACCGTGTGTTGAAATGCAGGTCCACGACGAGCCGGTCATCCAGCAGCGAGAAGCGATCCAGCGCCGGACGGCCATCATAGTAGTTGATGGGGCCAAACCCCGTCGCCTGCGTGACGGTCGTGGTCGTGCCCGAGCTGGCCGCTTGCACACCTGCGTGGACTCCCGAACCGGGGACAAAGGTCGCCACCGCAGCCAGGGCCAGGCAGAGGAGGTGGTTGGGGGGCGCTTTTTGTGGGGAGTGTTTCATGGGAGGGTGATTTTCATCAACACACCGGGGATCGGGAGGACCTGGGGAGACCCTGAAGGGATGTGCAGGCTCACTAATCGCAGGCCTCATCCCGTAAATCTGTCCCCTCGGCAGGGTAAAAAGACCCTTGCCCAAGGGGGGGAGGCCACCGGCCTGTGTCCTCGCCTTCCAACTCGGCCTGCCCAGCGTAGTGGATCTCCTCGGGCAAACCCTCGCCGAGGGAAAGGCCGCCGCCGAGCAACTCACCGATCTGGCCGAATCCGTGGTGAATGACACCGCCATGGCCGCCAGCGTCACGGACTAAGCTGCAGAGTCAGTCAGGGAGAGACACGGCTGGGAGACGCGCCTCTGTCAGAGCCATGCGCCTGGCAGCATGACTTCACCCTTGCAGTAGACCCTCATCCGGCCCCCTGTCAGGTGAGGTAATACCCCCTGCCGAGGGGATGGCATCAGCTGCGCCCGTGGCTTTAGGTGTCCATTGTCGAAAACTGACTCTATGAGCTCGCAAACGCCCTCTGACTCCTGTGGCTGCCACCCCCATCCGGCCGGGCCCGCCTCGGCCAATGCCTACGAGCGGCTGCGTCATGCCGTGGAGCACGCCAGTCATTATCTCCCCGCCCAGGGCCCCATTGGCGTGTTCATCCATCACAACACTCTGCACGCCTTCCAGCATCTGCCCTTTGAGCAGGCCGTGGTGGAGGCGGCGGACACGTTTAAAACCGAACCTTACATGGCCGAGGAGGCCTATCAAAAGGACCGCCGTCGCGGACGCATCCTGGATCAGGACATCGACGATGTGCTCTCCCGCGAGGAAGATGTTGTCATCATCCCGGGGAAGCTCACCCGCCGCCAGTTGCGCCGTGCCCTCCTCATTCCCGGCGTACGCCGTGTGAATGGCCGTAACATCGCCTGGCAGGTGGAGGAGGGTGACCTCCTCCATCGCTTCCGCACTGATCTGGATGCCATCGCCGCCCGCGCCCTGGCCTCAGACAGCCCGGCCGCCCTTTGGAACGTCTGCACCACCCGTCTCCGTCCCGAGCCGCCGCCTGCGCCCTCCGGACCGGTGCGCCCGCGGGATGCCGTGCTCGCGCAGCATGACATCGACCTCGATGGCGTGGTCAATCCGCCCCTCATCCGGCTCACGGGCGCTTACCTGGACCAGGGCATCGCCTACTGGCCCATGCCGCTTCGCGAGCTTGGCCTGCTCAAAGCCTCGCGCAAGATCATGTCGCAGTCGCTGTCCGTCTATCGCTCGCATCTTTCCAAGATCGGCGAGGAACTGCGCGCCCAGGCCGCCTCGGACCTTAGCGCTGAAGACACCGTCGTCGCCATGCTCACCCGCCTGGGCGTGCCAGAGGCCGGTTGGGAGGAGTTCATCATCGCGGAACTGCTCGGCCTCCCCGGCTGGGCGGGCCTCATGCATTGTCTGGAAAAAGACCCCACCCTCGCGCCGCATGACCGCGTGAGCTTCTCCCTGATGGAATTCATCGCCCTGCGCCTAACCTACACGGTGGTCGCGCTGGAGGACATCATGGGTGATGCCAAGGCTTGGCGTGACATCGCTCCGCGCGCAAAAGTTCATGATCCGCTGACTCATCAGGCGCGTCTTTTTGATGCTGCTCAACTCCTCGGCCTAAGCAGCGGAACGCTCAAAGAGCTGCCTCTGTCTCAGTTCGAGATGCTGTGCAATGAACTGGAGAAGTGCCATGAAAACGAGCGCCGCCGCCTGCTTCACCAGGCTTATGAGCGCAGGCACGAGCGCCAGATCCTCATCCCTCTGGCCAAGCACCGTGCCATGCCGCAGATCGAAACGGGGAATGACCGTCTCGCCGCGCAGGCCATCTTTTGCATCGATGAGCGTGAGGAGTCCGTCCGCCGTGCTTTGGAGGAGGTTGATCCTGCCATCGAGACCTTCGGTGCCGCCGGCTTCTTTGGCTGCGCGATCGATTACGCCGGCATTGATGACGCGCACGGTGTGGCCCTCTGCCCGGTCGTCGTCAAACCCGGTCACGAGGTGCGTGAGACACCCAAACAGGACGAGTCTCAAGTCGATCAGAAACGCCAGAACCTCCGCCGCACCTGGGCCAAGGTCATGCGCAGCGGCGGCATCTCCACCCGCACGCTTGTGCGTGGTTCCTTGAGCACTGCCTTCCTCGGCTTCTTCAGCCTCTTCCCCATGGCGCTGCGCGTCTTCACTCCTCTTGGTTATGCCAGGCTGATGAAGAAGCTGAACAATCTCTTCCTCCCCGAGCCGCGCACGGAGCTGACCTTCATGCGTGATGACGATGCCTCCAAGGACGCCACTACCGGCCTCATGAAAGGCTTCAGTGTCCAGGAAATGGCAGACCGCGTCGCCAGCGTGCTGGGTCCCATCGGGCTCCACAAGGGTCATGCACGTCTCGTCGTCGTGCTTGGTCATGGCAGCACCAGCCTGAACAACCCGCATGAGTCCGCCCATGACTGCGGAGCCTGCGGCGGTCGCCGCGGTGGACCGAACGCGCGCGTCTTTGCCGCCATGGCCAACCGCCCGTCGGTGCGTGAGGCTCTGCGCGTGACCAAAAACATTGTTATCCCGGAGGACACTTGGTTCATCGGCGGCTATCACGACACCTGCAATGACAACGTGGACCTCTATGATCTCGATGTCATGCCTGCCGATCATCATGCGGATCTGGATCGTGTCCGCGGCTCGCTGGACAAGGCGCGCGCCCTCAGCGCCCACGAGCGTGCCCGCCGCTTTGAAGCCGCAGGCACTGGCATTAATGCTGCCGGTGGCCTGCATCACGTACAGGAGCGCGCCGAGCACCTGGGCGAGCCACGTCCTGAGTATGGTCATTGCACGAATGCCGTGGCCATCGTCGGCCGTCGTGAGACCACACGGGGTCTGTTCTTTGACCGCCGTGCCTTCCTCGTCAGTTATGATGCCACCAAGGATCTGGAGAACAAGGCGCTGGCCGCCGTGCTCGGTGCTGTCATTCCGGTCTGCGGCGGCATCAGCCTCGAGTATTACTTTTCGTTCGTCGACAACGAGGGCTACGGCTGCGGCACCAAGCTTCCGCACAATGTCACCGGCCTGGTCGGTGTGATGAATGGTTATCAGGGCGATATCCGCACCGGCCTGCCGCTGCAGATGGTCGAGATCCATGAACCCGTGCGCATTCTTTTCGTGGTCGAAACCACCCCTGAGCGTGCCTTGAAGACCATCCACGCCAGCCCGCTGCTCACCGAGTTCCTTGAGAACCGCTGGATCAGGCTCTCCGTCATCGATCCAGACACCAGTGCCATCCAGATCTACCGTGGTGATGGTGTTTGGGAACCTTTGTTAGGCGATGAGGAACCTCTGCCCGTGGCTTCAAGCTCCATCTCTTATTACTCCGGCAAAATCGAACACCTGCCCGTGGCCCGCATCGACCCCAGCCTCACACGCGCGGCCTGATTTTTCCAAAGCCCGGCTGTGAAGCCCACGGCGGACCACCCACATCTGCTCACCGCGATCTCAAAGCCAGGCTGCGGATGCGAAACACTTCTCCTTACTTCTCCTTCCTCTTTCGATGAATCCTCAATCCCTCCTCATCGCCATCGTCGCCATACCCGGGGCGCTGTTCTTGCTGCTCGGCCTCATCTGGCTGATCGGCGGGCATCTTCCGGAAAAGGCCATCGCCCGTCTCACCAAGCTGACCTATGCCATCATGACGCTCATGGTCGTCTCCATCGGCTGGCAGATGTGGAAGGCGGACACGGCTTCCGTGCATGTGTTTCTCGGGAACTGGTTCACAGTCGGTGAGTATGGCTTCCCGCTCTCCTTTGTCGTGGATCGCCTCTCCCTGCCCATGGTCGGGATGACGGTGGTGCTGGCAGGCATCGTGGGATCCTTCTCCGTGCGTTATCTGCACCGTGATCCAGGCTTCCAGCGCTTCTTCCTGCTGCTGCATCTCTTTGCCTTCGGAGCGCTCATTGTCTTCACCGCGGACTCACTGGATCTGCTCATCGGTGGTTGGGAGATTGTCGGCATCACCTCGGTGCTGCTCATCGGCTTCTTCCAGTATCGCCGTGAGCCCGTGCGTAACGCCCTTCGTGTCTTTGGCACCTATCGCATCGCGGACCTGTTCATCCTGGTGGCCGTGTTTTTGGCGCATCATTGGTTCGGCACCGCCTCCTGGAGCGGCATGTTCTCCGGTGAGTGGCCCGGCCATGTGAACCATCTTAATGGCACCGCCGCCTCGGTGATCGCGGTGCTCCTGGTTTTTGCCGCCAGCGGCAAGTCCGCCCAGGGTCCCTTCTGCGGCTGGCTGGCACGTGCCATGGAAGGCCCCACTCCTTCCAGCGCGGTCTTCTACGGAGCCATCTCCGTGCATGCTGGTGCCTACCTGCTGCTGCGCATCGAGCCGCTGATCCGCTACTCCAGCATTGCCACCGGGCTGGTTATCTTCATCGGCATCACCACCGCCATCCTCGGCACGCTCATCCACCGCACCTGCGCGGATGCCAAGACCTCTCTGGCCTATGCCTCGCAGACTCAGCTCGGCATCATCTTCGCGGAGATCGGCCTTGGCTGGACCACGCTGGCCATTATTCACATCCTGGGGCACGCCATGGTGCGCACCATGCAGTTTCTGCGGGCTCCCTCCATGCTGCATGACTACCACCGCGTGCATGCTGCTGCTGGCGGCCACTTTGAGCCGACCGGTGATCACTACGAATCGCTGCTGCCGAAGCCCGTGCAGATCATGCTCTACCGCATCGCCCTCGGCCGTGGTTTCTATGACGCCCTTGTGGACCGCTTCTTGATCGCCCCGGTGAAGGGACTGGCACGGTTGTTGGCGATGCTGGAGCCTGAGTGGGTCAAAGGCACCACCTCAGTGAGTGCCCAGCCTGCGGAACTGCCGGGCACGCTGACCCAGCTGATGACCAAACCAGCGCCGAAGGCTGATCTGAAAGCTTGATCTCCACACTCTTTGTTATGACCACCCTTTCCCTGCCTTACATCACGATCGGCATTGCCTCGCTCTTCGCGGGTGTCTTCCTCACCCTGCGTCATAAGCAGCCCGGCAGCGGCCGTAAGACGGCCATCCTGAGCACGCTGGTGGCCATGATCAGCTTCATGCTCGCCGCCTGGGAAGTGCATGCCGGAAATGGCGCGCGCCTGCTGGATCCCTGGATCCCCTGGTTTGAGGCGGATGCCCTTGATGCTGTGCCCATGTTCTTCTTCGCCGCGCTGAGCATGCTCTTCCTCGCTCTCGCACCGAAACGCGATGCCGGTGGCAGCGCCCTCGCCGGCATGCTCCTGCTCACCGTCTCCACCGAGATCGCTTACGCAGCCTCAAATCTTGTCACGCTGTCCGCAGGCTGGTGGCTGACCTGCGTGCCCTTTGTTTTCAAGTTCTTTGGCGATCCACCCGCTCGCCGTGTGGTCTCCATCTTCCTCATCGGCAGTGCCCTGGCGCTGAGCATAGCCATCGCCGTCATGCATGCCACGGCTCTCACGGACTTTGCTCATATCGGCCATCTTTCGCTCTGGTTTGTGGTTCTGGCCGTGGCTTTGAGAAAAGGCCTTTTTCCGCTGCACTCATGGGTGGTCACCTCCTTTGAGCATGGCCCTCTGCTGCCTACCGCCCTGCTTTTCAATGGCCACCTCGGTGCCCTGCTCATCGCGCGCTCGGAAGCCGCCACTCTGCCTAACTTTGCCCATCACATCCTGGACTGGCTCAGCATCGCTGCCCTCCTCACAGCGCTCATCGCCAGCCTGCGCAGTTGTGTGGAAAAGAAGCCCCGCCGCCTGCTCGCCTTCGTCTGCATCAGCCAGGCCAGCTTCATCCTCGCCGGTCTCGCCACGGCCAATGCGGAAGGCATCACCGGCGCGCTGGTGCACTGGCTGGTGGTCACTGCGGCCTCCAGCGGCCTGATTGCCATCGTGCGCATTTTGGAAGTGCGCGTCATGGATGTGACGAATCCCGAGTCCAATCTCGGCCTCGCTGTGAAGGCACCACGCCTTGCCACCTTTTTCCTCATCTGCGGCCTCGCCCTCATCGGCCTGCCCGGCACGCTGGGCTACTGCGCGGAGGACCTGCTCTTCCACGGCGCCTTGGAAAGCCACCCGCTCCTCGGGGTGACCTTGCTCATCGCCACGGCTTTCAATGCCATCAATCTCATCCGGCTCTTCAGCGTCCTCTTTCTCGGGGTGCTGCCAAAGCATGTCATCGACATTCCTGACGCGCTGCCGCGCGAGCGCTGGCCGCTGGCCGTCTGCATCGTCTTTCTCATCGTCGGCGGCATCCTGCCGGGTCGTGTCATTCCCTGGCGTGCCGCCGCCGCGCACGAGATGGAGAAAGGCCTCGGCATCGAAGCCCGCCACCACGATCTCGGCGATCACTGAATCCATGTCGCGCCTTTCCTGGCCCCGGTCATAGGAGGGGTCAGAGCATCTCCTCGGCGGAGCCTTTTCCAGGGGGCCTCGCCGGGGAGTTCGCGTTTCAAGTCCAGGCTTGAAACTCACCGCTTTCCGCTGAAGAGACGTCTGCCGCCCGGCTCACCGACTTTTCGATGACTGACCTCCATTCGCCCGCGCTCGACCTCACCATTGAGAGGCTCGTCAGCGCCCCGCGAAAGCCCGGCCAAGTCATGAAGGTCGGCATCTTCGCAGGCATCCATGGGGATGAGGAAGCAGGCTGCCTCGCCGCGCATGAGCTCGCCAGATGGGCCTCTGACCGGCCTCCGGAGGTGAATGACTTCGAGCTGCATTTTTTCCCCGTGTGCAATCCCTCCGGCATCTCCCTGCGCACACGTCACAGCCATAGCGGTTTGGATCTCAACCGCCAGTTCTGGTGCGACTGCGCCGAGCCTGAGATCATCTTCCTCGAAGCCGAGCTCCGTCGCGAATGTTACGACGGCATCATCTCCCTGCATTCGGATGACACCTCCGATGGCTGCTACGGCTTCGTCAGTGGTGACCTCCTCAGCGCGCACCTCTTGGAACCTGCACTGCAAGCCGCTAGCGAGTTTTTGCCACGCAACGAACTCACGGTCATCGATGGCTTCCATGCCGAGCACGGCATCATCAAAGAGGGCTATCTGGGCATTTTGCGCGCCCCGCCCGACCAGCGTCCGCATGCGCTCGAAATCGTCTTTGAGACCCCTGCGCTGGCCCCCCTGGACCTCCAGGTCCAGGCCACTGTCGCCGCCGTGAAAAGCATCCTCGCCGAATATCGCGAACTCCAGGCCTACGCGGCCAACCTGTAACAACAGCGCTTCTCATCGCGTCTTGAGAAGCCTCCTCTGCTCTAAAAACCAGTCATGCCCTCTTCCTCCTCCAAAGCACGTTACATCATGATCGGCGGTTTCCTCGGCGCCGGCAAGACCACCACGGTGGGCAAGCTGGCCCGGCATCTGAGTGAGCAAGGGCTGAAGGTGGGCCTCATCACGAACGATCAAGCCGGCAGCCTCGTGGACACCAAGCTCCTCCGCGGACAGGGCTTCGCCACGGAGGAGATCGCCGGAGGCTGCTTCTGCTGCCGCTTCGGCTCGCTGGTGGATGCAGCAGGCCGTCTCACAGATGCCTCGAAGCCGGATGTTTTCATCGCGGAGCCGGTCGGCAGTTGCACGGACCTCGTCGCCACGGTGACCTATCCTCTGCGCCGCATGTATGGAGACGCCTTCACCATCGCGCCGCTCGCCGTGCTGGTGGATCCCGTGCGTGCACGCCGCGTGCTGGGCCTGGATCAGGGGGGTAGTTTCTCCAGCAAGGTCATCTACATCTTCAAGAAGCAGCTTGAGGAGGCGGACATCATCGTCATCAGCAAGGGCGATCTCGTCACCGATGAGCAGCGCGCTGAACTCAAGGCCGCCCTGGAGCACGAGTTTCCTGGTGCCCAGGTCGTCACCGCTGCGCCACGTTCGGGCGAGGGATTGAAAGACCTTTTCACCCAGCTCATGACGGATGAGCAGGCGAAGAAGAACTCCATGACCGTCGACTACGAGGTCTACGCTGAAGGCGAGGCGCTGCTCGGCTGGCTCAATGCCACCGTGAGCTTGAAGGCAGACAAGGAGTTTGAGCCAAACGACTTCCTCCGCGCCCTTGCTGCCGATGTACAACTGCGCCTGCGCGAACTGGGTGCGGAGATCGCCCACTTCAAGATGACCTTCAGCCCTGATGACGGCATCGCGGGTGAGCTTGCCTCCATCAATGTCGTCCGCACGGACCAAGTGCCCGAGCTTGGCATGGAGCTCGATGAGCTCACTGAGAGCGGCCAGCTCATCATCAACCTGCGCGCCGAGGCTGATCCCGCCAGCCTCATGCAGGCCGTGCAGGATGCGATGAATGCGACCACGCCGCTTTTCACCTCACTCACCGCCACGCTTGAGCACGAGGAGCACTTCCGACCCGGCAAGCCCACTCCCACGCATCGTGACGCCTAATTTTCGCCTAACGATCAATTTGTCATGATTTCACGTCTCCCTCTGCTTCTCAGTTCATTCATCTTCAGTGCTCTCACGCTTTCCGCCACCGACTGGCCAGAGTGGCGCGGCACTGGCGGCCAGGGCATCAGCACCGCCACCGGCCTGCCTGAGACCTGGAGCGAGACCAGTTCCGTGGTCTGGAAGACACCGACTCCAGGCCGGGGCCACTCCACGCCTCTGCTTGTGGACGGAAAAATCTGGTTCACCACCGCTGTGGAGAAACCGGCCAGCGAAGCCGACTCCAAGGAGCGCCTCAAAAACAACACCGGTGACCAGCCGGTGACCGTGATGGACAGCGTCAGCATCCGCGCGCTGTGTCTGGATCAGGCCAGCGGCAAGGTCCTTCACGATGTGGAACTGCTAAACGTCAAAGCGCCGCAGTGGGTGCATCAGCTTAACAGCTACTCCTCGCCTACTCCCGTGCTGCATGAAGGTCGTCTCTATGCCAGCCATGGCAGTTTCGGTGCCGCCTGCATGGACCTCACCACGCAGAAGATCCTGTGGACGAATCAGGAATTGCAGGTCATGCACGAAAACGGCCCCGGCTCCTCCCCCGTGCTCTCGCAGGGCAAGCTCATTGTTCACTTTGATGGCAGCGATCAGCAGTTTATCGCTGCTTATGACATCGCCACCGGCAAGGTCGCCTGGAAAACCGCCCGCAGTGGAGAGATGGACCCACGCCCGCAGCAGAAGAAGGCCTATGGCACACCGCTCGTCGTCACCATGAATGGCCAGCCTGTTGTCGTCAGCCCTGCGGCGAACTGGATCTATGGTTACGAGCCCGCGACGGGCAAGGAACTGTGGAAAGTCCCCTATGGCGAGCTTGGCTTCTCCATGAGCGTTCGCCCCGTCGCGGATGCCCAGCGCATTTACTTCAGCACCAGCTTCGGCAAGTCTCAGGTCATCGCCCTCGACTATGCGGGCAAGAAGGAGCCTGTGATCGCCTGGCGGAACAACAAGAACGCGCCCAAGATGTGCTCGCCCGTGCTCGCGGGCGGCCTGCTCTTTTACGTCGATGACGGCGGTATCGTCAGTTGCCTGGACCCCGTCACCGGCGAAGCTCACTACCGCGAGCGCATTGGTGGCAAGTTCAGCGCCTCACCCATCGTGGCGGATAACAAAGTCTACTTCGCCAGTCGTGAGGGTGTGATCACCACGGTGCCAGCCACCAAGGAGTTCAAGATCCTCGCCCAAAACACGCTCGACGGCTCCCTCATGGCCAGCCCCGTCGCCGTCGATGGCGCGCTTTATCTGCGTACGGACAAAGCGCTGTATCGGATTGGGAAGTGAGGGCCTGATGTTCTCACTTCTTGAGTTTTGGCAGGAAGATCGCGATCAAGACTGCCACCACGCAAATCGTCGCGATGATGAGCGCCAGGGGACTGAAAGCGGGAGAGGATTCCATGGGAAAGATGGTTTTTCTACGGCCTGAGCGCCACGACGAAATCATCGCCAAACACGGCGTCGATAGAGCCGCGCAGCCTGCCTTCGAGGAGGCCTACGCCGTCCTCAGCCTCATACTCAGGGACGCTCGGATTCGTAGCCAGCTCCCAGCTATGGTCGCTGCGATGTACCGGAAACACCCGGCTGGCATAGTCGTGATACACCTTCGTGGCAGCAGTGAACTTGCGGATGCGGTAGCGCTGGTCGTTGGCGAGCTGTCCCCAGCCGGTCATGGTCCCGTCCCGCTGCAACGCCACACCGAAGTTTCCACCAATGCTGAGGCTGATGAGGTCACGCAGGTCGCCGGGCAGCGGCAGTACCGGCGCCTTCGTTTCACCCCAGTAGGCTGGCGTGCCATCGCGTCCGCGCAGGGCGCACCATCCCAGGCCTGGGATGGTGATGAGCTGCTTGATCTGGCCTAGATCACCTGGAGGTGTGGACTTTGGATCACCCATCGGCACCAGGCTCCCGTCACTCAGTGAGACAAAGCCTGAACTGCTCTGCCCTGCGTGCACGCGCACCGGCACCTGACTGCCGCTGGGGGTCCAGATCTTCGGGGCTTCCCCTGAGCCGACCACCCACGCCGCAGCTTTGCCATCGCCCATCAGTGCGACCGTGCAGTCTCCATTGCAGTCCATCTGCACCACATCCTTGACGGCGGACACATCCATTTCCGTGCCCGGCCCCCAGCCGCGGATGTTCCCGTTCGGCAGAAGGGCGTAGGCATGCCGGTTGCCTCCGGTGACGGCGACCACCTGACCCAGGTCTTTCGGAATCAGGCCCATGTGGGGAGGGAAGGAATTGGGGATCGAATTCACCTGCTTGCGCTGGATGGCGATGACGCTGCCGGTCTGCGCGGGGCGCTTGGTCGGAGTTCCTGTTAGGCCACCTTGTGCCGAAGTGGCTGTTGGCGGCGACGACGCTGCATTCGTGTTCTGAGTCGTGCCGTCCACCACTTCTTCAGACCACTCCCGCAGCACTGCCTTCACCCGCAGTGCGCCGACGCGGTCACCTGCGGAGCTGCGCTTTTCCTGCAGAGCATTCAGCAGCTTCCCGGCTGCCTCCCGGGCCACCTTGACCGCCTCGTCATGCGTGGTCTGCAGGGTCTCCAGCTGCTTCCGGTAGATGCCGCGCATCTTCTGCAACGGCTGCACCAGGGTGAATTCTGTGCCTGCCGCAGGCAGCGGACCCTTCTGCGTGACCCTCTCGATCTCCTCACGATAGGCCAGCTGCTCCGTCGGTGAAAGGCGCGGGTAGTCGCGCTTCAGCGCGGTGACATACATCGTGTCCAGCTTCTGATGCTCGGCCTCCAGGTCTGCCCTCACCGGTGGTGGTGAGTGCTCACGCAGCTTTTGCCGCAGATCTGCGAGCTCGGCGTCGTGTTTCTCCAGTTCGACCATCTGCGTGTTCACGGTGATCTGCAGTGCCGTGTCACTCTGGAGTCCGGACCATTTTGGCAGGCGCCAAACCAGCAGGTCAAAATCTCCCGCACCTTGATTTTGCCCGTCCTTGTGGCGTGTGCCCAGGACCGCCCACCGGCTGTCTTTGTTCACCGCCATGTCCGTCACCGGCCCGGGAGTGGTCTGGCGCCAGACCTCCTCACCACTGGCCACCTCATAGGCACGCAGGGTGTTGTCCGTCCATCCGGTCAGTGCCAGACGATCACCATCCACCAGCGCACCGGAGATGAGGAAGGGGCCTTCCTTCGGCGCAGGAGGCAGCGCCCCCAGCACTTGGAAGTCTGGCAGCGTGATGACCCTGGGGGTGGGGCCCGCCACCACCATCTTCGCATCTCCGGGCTTGCCGAAGAAGCGGGTGATGTAATAGACGGCTTTGCCTTCGAGCCGCGTCATGACGCCTGTGTCCGTGGCATAGCGTGTGGTGGCGGAGTTATACCTCTTCTTTTCCACGTCGGTGAGCTCGGAGGCATTGATGCCCACCTCGCGCCCATCAGGCATGAGGCCCAGGCCGTACGGTCGGCCCTTGAAAGCTTCGACCAGGGTGAACTTCTCATCCTGGCCGGGCTTCCAGACCCACAGATTGTCCACACCTTCCGTGTTGCTGCCGCATGCGACCACGGTCTTGGTCCCGGGCACATACACCATGCCGGCGAGCTGTTCGTTAGGAAACTGGGCGCTGTGGGTCACGCTGCCGCGGGTCAGGTCAATGAACGCCGCCTTGTCCAGACGGAAGCCGTAGACCATGACGAGCGTCTCATCCGGCGTCACCTGCAGGCGTGTGAGCTGGTCCACACCAGCATCGATCTTCATGATCTCCTTCTGCGTGGCGAGATCCCACATGCGCAGCGTGCCGTCACTGCTGGCGGAGAGCACCCGGCGCTGGTCGCTGAGCAGGCTGACCGCATGCACGGGCATCTTATGTCCTGCCAGCTTCGCCACCTCTCCGGCCTCGCCTTCAGGCACCGAGTAGGGAGCGCTGTCAGCCAGCGGCTGAGGCGGGGCGGGAGGTGTCACTGGCTTGTCCGGTTCCGGCAAAGTTGGTTTGGCAGTGGCCATGGCCGGTGCCGGGGGCTCCGGTGTCACGGCGGGCATCGTGAGAGGTTCGGCCTCGGGCTTCTTCTCAGGGGCTGGTTTCGCTGGCTCAGGTGCGGGCGTGTCCTGGACGACCTTGGCAGGTTCAGAAGCCTTCTTGGCAGGTTCCTCATTTCCTTTGTCTTTGAAAAAGGCACTCGCAAAAATCGCGATCAAGACCACACAGGCCGCCGCCCACCCGAGAGGTCCGAGGAAACGCTTCACCTGGTCAAAGGGAGAAGGCTTGTAGGTGCTGTAACCTTCCAGGGATTCCGGTGCCGGTTGCCCGGCTGCGACAGCGCCACGCTTCGTCGCATGTCTGGTGGATGGGGATGCCTCCGCCGTAGTCGCTGCGCTGCGATTGTTGTCCGCCGTCGCCGTCAGCAACGCCACTTTGACCTCGGAGGCCTTTTGGTAGCGCTGTCCGGGCTCGCTCATCAGGCACTTCGAGATCACACTCGCAAAACCTTCCGGCAGTCCTTTGGCCGCGTCCTTGCCGGCCGCTGTCGGTGTCTTGCCGGTGAGCATCTCATGGATGACCACGCCGAGTGAATAGATGTCCGCGCGATGATCCACCGGCGCGCCGATGATGAGCCGTTCCGGCGCCGTGTAGTCCGGTGTGCCATATTCGACTTCATCCGGATGTGCCTGCGCGGAAAGATCACGCGCCAGTCCGAAGTCCGCCACCTTCACCTTCCAGTCATCCGTGATCAGGATGTTCGCGGGCTTGATGTCACGATGCGCCACACCGCGGTCATGGGCGAACTGCAGCGCATCACATAGCTGCGCGATCACCTCCCGTGCCCTTTCCTTCGTGATCTCACCGCGCCGTGTGCGCTGATGCAGGTCATACCCTTCCACAAACTCCATCACCAGAAACAGGTGGTGCATGTATGTCTGTCCGAAATCAAACACCGCCACGATGTGCGGGTGCACCAGCTTCGCCATCGCCCGCGCCTCCTTGATGAAGCGCTGCACGTCCTCCGGATTTTGCGCGGCCGCGGAGGGCAGCACCTTGATCGCCGCCCACCTGTCCAGCGCGATCTGCCGCGCCTTGTACACCGCGCCCATCCCGCCGATGCCGATGATCTCATGCATTTCATACTGGGGCATCAGCTGCGCCAGCTCCATCAGCGATGGGAATGCCGCTGCCTCGTCCGCGTGTGGCGGCTGCTGGGGGGCGGGGTCAACGGGCTCTTCGGGCATCTAGCGGAGGTCTGGGTATAATACGGAATCGGGCGCGGACATTACAAGGACTCGCAGGGTTCAGGCCAGAGAAAAGGGCGGAACTTGGCGTGCTCTTTACAATTCTACCCCCCTGGGGAGGAAGACTCTGCCTGCTCTCCGGAGGGTTGTCCCGCGCTCACGTGGGTTGCGCTCCGTCCTGGGACCAGGAATGATGCCGCGTTTTGAAACTCTGGCTGCTCACCCTCTCCATGCTTGTCACCGCCGCGCAGGGTGGTGTGGCCTGGTCATGGCTGAATCCCGATCTCTCAGAGGTCTACGCCCAGCAGGCCATCCTTCAGGCCAGGCTCATCACTCTGCCGCCTGCTCCCACCCCGCAGGCCCATGAGCAGGCAGGCTTTCATAGCGGCTTCGCCCCTCAAGCCAGCGCCGTCCGCTGGGTGCAGGTGGATCTTGGCCGCGAGAATGAGCTGGATGCCGTGGTCGTGGCGCCGGCCGTGCTGGGTGGCACCAGCGCCTACGGTTTTCCCCGTCGCTTTCGCGTGGATGTCTCGAATGACGTCTTGTTCGCTGACTCCACCACGCTCCTGGATCACTCACCAGCTCCCGACAGCGCTGAAACCAGCCTCTCCCCGTGGTACCTTCAGGCCAGGGGAGTGAAGGCCCGCTACGTCCGTTTCACAGCCACGCAGCTCACCGTGCAGCCACGTCTGGCAGAGCGCTTCATCTTTTGCCTGGGTGAGCTGCTCGTCTTCAGCGGCGGGCGCAATGTCGCGCTTCATGCGCAGGTTCTCGCGCCCAATTCGGTCGAGACCCTGCCCACTTGGTCGCCCAAGAATCTGGTGGATGGTTACCACGCGCTCGGCCTGCCCGCATGGCCGGACGACCGGCAGAGCAATGGCTGGCACAGCGCCATCTTTACCCACGCCGATACCAACAGCTGGGTGGCGGCAACTTTCCAAACCGTGCGTGAGGTGGAGGAGATCCGCCTCATCCCGGCCCATCCCCGTGACTACCCCGATCGCTCGGGATTCGGCTTTCCTCACCGCTTCAAGGTCGAGGCCGACGATCGCGTGATCTTTGACAGCACCGGGAGAGACTTCCCGAATCCAGGTGACATGCCCGTGGCCCTTCCCACACCCGGCCTCCGCGCTCAAACCATCCGCATCACCGCCACGCGGCTTTTTGAGCGCAGCAGTGACTTCGTCTTCGCCCTGTCCGAGCTGCAGGCCTTTGCCCATGGCAAAAACATCACGCGGGGTGCCACAGTCACCAGTTCGGACGAAACGCTCACCCCGTCATGGAGTCATCAAAATCTGGTGGATGGTCACAGCAGTTCGGGCGATCTTGTGAATGAGGCGGCTTGGCTCGAGAGCCTTTCCGACCGTCGCGAGCTCACCACGAAGCTCGCGTTGATCGAGGCGCGCATGACCATGGAGGGCGACCGTGCCGAGGCACGTGCATTCTACCTGCTGCTGGCCAGTGTTGCCCTCTTGTTGGCTGCTGGAGCGGTTTTACTTTGGGGGTCACGTCGCTCCCGCCGCCTGGAAATGGAAGCGCTACGCCATCGCATCTCGCGGGATTTGCATGACGAGATCGGCAGCCATCTCGGCAGCATCCGCCTGACGTCTGAACTAGCCCTGCGCGAGAGCCAGAGCGGCGGCGCTTCTGAGTCTCTCGAGGAAATTCACCGCCTGGCCGGTGAAGCTGCCGAGTCCATGCGCGGCATCATCTGGCTCGTCAGGGAAGGGGATGCGCCACGCCTCTCCAGCCTCGCTGATGCCATGCATCAAAGCGCCACAGCACTCCTCAAAGGCACCGAGTGGACCCTGCAGTCTCCCATGCGCGATGACACCACCACAGCCTCGCTCGAGTTTCATCGCCAAGTCTTCCTCTTCTTCCGCGAGGCCGTCCATAACATCGCCCGTCACGCCAAAGTCACACGGACCACCATCGAGCTGCGCTGGGATGCCCGGCGCTTCTCTTTGAACATCCAGGACAACGGCTCCGGCTTCGACAGTGATGCCATCACGACCGGCAACGGTCTCGCCAACCTCCGACACCGCTCCGAGGTTCTCCACGGCGCCCTCGAAATTGAAAGCACTCCATCACAAGGCACTCTCATCCGTCTCGAAGCGCCCATTGCCTAACATGGAATAAAATAAATATTTTTTGTCCGTTCTCCCTGCCTGCATGCACACTCTCTGGATCATCGAGGATCACACCGCCTTTCGCCGAACTCTCGTGCGTGTCCTGAGTGCTGAAGAAGACATGCAGTGCACCCGTGACTTCGACTCATGCGAGAAGGCCCTCGCCGCGCTTGCGAAGCCTGACGCGCCAGATCTGATCCTCCTGGATGTCGGCCTCCCCGGCATGACTGGCATTGAAGGCATCCGTTTCATCAAGGAGCGCAGCCCCAAGACACTTGTCGTCATCCTCACCGTCTTTGAGGACGATGACAAAGTCTTCCAGGCCATCTGCGCCGGAGCTTCCGGCTATCTTTTAAAGACCAGCAGTGGCGCTGACATCACCCAGGCCGTACGGGATGCCCTCGCTGGAGGTTCGCCCATGAACCCACGTATCGCCCGTCGAGTGCTCGAGATGTTCTCCAAGTTTGCCCCCAAGCAGGGGAACTACGGCCTGAGCGAGCGCGAAAAAGAAATCCTGCAGCTCATGGTCACCGGCCTCATCAAAAAGGAGATTGCCGACAAGCTCTCCCTGAGCGTTCACACGGTCGATACCTACCTGCGCCGCATCTACGAAAAGCTCGAGGTCAACACCCGCACCGGCGCGGTCGCCAAAGCTCTGAAGGAAGGCCTGGTTTGATGCGTTCATTCCATCCGCATTGCCACCACCATGAAAATTCCCAGCCTCCTCGCGCTTCTTGCCACCGCCACTATTGCCTTCTCCGCTGACCATCCCGATACCACCGGCTTCAAGGACCTCTTAACCGCTGATCTCTCCAACACCGTCGCCCCCGGCGGCTGGGGCTTCACGGATGGCGTGCTCGTCGCCAAGGATCACGACACCCTCTGGACCAAGGACTCCTATGGTGACTTCATCCTCGACCTCGAGTTCAAGGTCGCCAAGGAATCCAACAGCGGCATCTTCCTTCGTTCCGGTGATATCAAGAACGTCCTCGCTGCTCTGGAGATCCAGGTGCACGACAGCACGGATGGCAGCAAATATGGCATGGTCAGCGCCATCTATGACGCCATGCCTCCGTCCAAGAATGCCTCGAAGCCCGTCGGCGAATGGAATCACATCACCATCACCTGCAAAGGCCCGCAGGTCACTGTGCTGCTGAACGGCGGGGAAGTCATTAACGCCAACCTCGACAACTGGCCTGAAGCCGGCAAGAACCCCGACGGCACGCCTAACAAATTCAAGAAAGCGCTCAAGGACTACGCCCGCACCGGCCCCATCGGCCTCCAAGGCCTGCACGGTAAAGCCCAGGCCCCCGTGTGGTATCGCAATCTGAAGATCAAGGCGCTGTAAAGAGGTCGGGGCTCCTTCCGACATCTCAGACGATCTGAAAAAAATAATAGGACGCTGATGAGACGCTCATGTCTCAGACATCAGCGTCCTATTGGCGTCTAATCAGCGGTTAGAGAAGGATTTGCCAGCGCTGGCATCCACCCCCGCATTCCAGAGAAAGCAACCTCTCGCAGCCCTCGTAACTGTGAGTCCCCCATGAGACTTCCTGCCTCTCTTCGTATCCTCATCGCCGCCTGCCTCACGGCATCGGCCTTGGCGCAGACGCCGAACAAAGACCATCACGTCATCCTCATCAGCATCGATGGCTTCCCGGCCTGGCTCTGGAAGGACGAAGCCCTGCAGGTCCCGAACCTACGCAAACTCGCCGAGGATGGCGCGAGCACAAAGGCGATGACGGTGAGCAATCCGTCCATCACCTGGATCAATCACACCACCCTCGTCACCGGCGTGGAGC
>JAZKCU010000040.1:0-1516 GCA_040387935.1 Verrucomicrobiota bacterium
TTGTCAAACAGGGCGTCGACAGCTTCCTGCAGCATGCGCTTCTCATTGCGGATGATGACATCCGGAGTGCGGAGCTGGAGGAGGTTCTTGAGACGGTTGTTGCGGTTGATGACGCGACGATAGAGATCGTTCAAGTCAGAGGTCGCAAACCGGCCGCCTTCCAGAGGAACGAGAGGACGAAGGTCTGGCGGGATGACCGGCAGCACTTCCATGATCATCGCCTCCGGACGGCTGTGGCTCTCGGCGAAGCCCTGGCAGAGCTTCAGACGCTTGGCCAGCTTCTTGCGAATCTGCTTGGATTTTGTCTTGGTCATCGCTTCCTCGAGGTCCTTGATGGCATCCGTCAGATTGATCTGGCTGAAGATGTCACGAATGGCCTCGGCACCCATGCCGACGCGGAAGGCATCAGCACCGTACTGCTCCTCAGCTTCACGAAGCTCAACTTCGGTCAGAAGCTGGCCGCGGTTCAGCGGAGTGGAGCCGGTGTCGACCACCATGAAGTCTTCATAATAGATCACGCGCTCCAGGCTGCGGGCCGTCATGTCCAGCATCAGGCCGATGCGGGAAGGCATGCACTTGTAGAACCAGATGTGCGTCACCGGAACGGCGAGCTCAATGTGGCCCATGCGCTCACGACGCACGCGGGACAGGGTGACTTCGACGCCGCAGCGGTCGCAGATCACGCCCTTGTGCTTGATGCGCTTGTACTTGCCGCAGGCACACTCCCAGTCACGGGTGGGTCCGAAGATACGTTCGCAGAACAAGCCGCCTTTTTCAGGCTTGAACGTGCGGTAGTTGATGGTTTCTGGATTCTTGACCTCGCCGGAGGACCAGCCGCGGATGCGGTCGGCGGAGGCGATGCAGATCGACACGAAGTCGAACTCTTCGCCAGCGGGTTTTTCCCCGAAGATTTCTTTCAAGCTCATATCAGCGCTCATAGATAGGTGGTGCTTTGTAGGTTAGTGGCTTGGGTTCAGGGTGGGCATCAGGCAGTGAAACGCTCGATGACATCGATCTCGGCATCCTGCATAGACCGCTTGTGGACTTTCACGTCCAGGCCGAGGGACTGCATTTCCTTGATAAGCACGTTGAAGGACTCCGGCGTGCCCGCTTCGAGAGCGTGGTCGCCTTTGACGATCTGCTCATAGATGCGTGTGCGGCCCTGCACGTCGTCAGACTTGACGGTGAGGAGCTCCTGCAGCGTGTAAGCGGCGCCATAGGCTTCAAGCGCCCACACCTCCATTTCCCCGAAGCGCTGGCCACCATACTGGGCTTTACCACCCAGAGGCTGCTGCGTGACGAGCGAGTAGGGACCGACAGCACGGGCGTGGATCTTGTCAGCGACAAGGTGACCCAGCTTCAGCATGTAGATGTAACCCACAACGACGTCGAGATTGAAGGCTTCGCCAGTGCGGCCGTCGATGAGCTTGGATTTGCCGTTGAGGCCCATCCACTCATAACCTTCCACCTTCTTGGCGTCCTTGATGTATTCCATGATCTTGGACTCAGGGATACC
>JAZKCU010000041.1:0-22077 GCA_040387935.1 Verrucomicrobiota bacterium
CCGTCTATTTGGTCACCCACATTGCTTAACGGCATTGCCTTTAGGCGATCTGGGCTCACCGCGCCTCGCCATCTCCTAACACCCAGCATCGGCTGAAGCCTTCACTCCAACGTGAGGACGTCCCCCATCAGCGAGATTCCACACTCAGTGGCATCTTTCAGCCCGGAAACTGAAATGGTAACTCCCAGTTACCAGAAACGCCGTCTTGCCGCTGCCGTATCCCATAACCAGACTCGTCACTGCATTCCGATCATGCCCGCCATCTCCCACGCCGACCTCCTCCAGCTCAAACGCTGGAACACGCCCACCATCTACAACGGCTGGGAGCAGATCACCAAGTGCGACACCGGCGCGGAGGGTTTCAATGTGGAGGAGACACGCGACTTCATGCCGCAGATGGGTCCCATGGTGGGTTATGCCGTCACGCTCGTCATCGAGCCGGGTAACAAATCGCACCGCACCACGAACCCGCAGGCAGGCGAGCAATACCGCAGCTACATCGCCAGCATGCCGGGGCCGAAAATCATCGTCGTGCAGGACCTGGACAAACCCCACGTGCTCGGCTCCGCCTGGGGCGAGGTGAGCGCGAACATGTTTCGCGCGCTCGGCTGCGTCGGCACCATCACCGATGGCGCCATCCGTGACCTGGACGAGATGACCAACGCAGGCTTCAAAGCTCTCGCGCGTCGTCTCTGCGTGGGCCACGCGCATGTGCATCCCGTGCGCTGGGGCTGCGAGGTGGAGGTCTTTGGCCGCAAAGTGCGCCCTGGCGATCTCATCCACGCGGACAAGCACGGCTTCCTCGTCATCCCGCCCGAAGACCAGCCGAAGCTGCTGGATGCCGCACGCTTCATGGATGCGAACGAGTGCGAAACCGTGATCGCCGCCTCCCGCAGCAACACCGGCCTCAGCCAGGAGCAGCTCATGACCCAGATCGAAGCCTCCATCACCCAGTTCAGCGCCAACGTGAAATCCAAGTTCCAGCGCCAGGGCGAGTGGTAGTCTCAGATTCATGATTTTTGATTCCTGAATCCTGATTCACTTTCGACCTAACGAAAAAGGCGTTCATTCCATCACTCCAAGACTCCATCACTCCCGCCTCTTCCTTCCCAAGAAGCCCCCTCTTCCTTAACTCCGCACTCCGCCTTCCTAACTCCGCCCTATCCCATGCCCCAGCTCCGCCCCTCCCGCATCCTTCGTGAAATCCGCTCTGGCCAGACCAGCACCATCCTCAAGCTCAACATGAGCGATCCACGCATCGTGGAGCTCGCCGGACTCTCCGGGGCCAGCGGCGTGTGGCTCTGCAATGAGCATGTGCCCAATGACTGGATGAACATGGAAAACCAGATCCGCGCGGCGAAGCTCTATGACATGGACACCATCGTCCGCGTGAACAAAGGCGGCTACAGCGAATACGTGAAGCCCTTCGAGTGCGATGCCACCGGCATCATGGTGCCGCACATCACCAGTGTGGATGAAGCCCGCAATGTGGTGGACATGGTCCGCTGCCACCCCCTGGGCCGCAAGGCGCTCGACGCCGGTAATATGGACGGCCTCTTCTGCCAGGTGCCGCTCACCGTGTATGCGGAGCACTGCAACACCGAAAAGTTTGTGATCCTCCAGATCGAGTCCCCGGAAGCCCTGGAGATCGTCGATCAAATCGCCGCCGTTCCCGGGTATGACATGCTGCTCTTCGGAGCCGGTGACTTCAGCCACCGCATCGGCAAGCTCGGCCAGGCCACGCATCCCGAAGTTGTCGCTGCCCGCAAGAAAGTCGCCGCCGCCGCCCTGAAGCATGGCAAGCACGTCGCCGTCGCCTCCCTCTACGGCCAGAAGGAAGAAGTCATCGCCGAAGGCACGAAAGTCTTCACCCTCGGCGCCGATGTCCTCGAACTCGGCGGCGCCTTCAAAAAACTCGTCAACGACTTCACCGGCACCACCGCCTCCGCTGCGAGTGACTCGGTGTATGCGAACAAGAAGTGAACCACTGATATGACACCCATGAGACGCTAATAATGCATCTCTGATATTAGCGTCTCATCAGCGTCCTATTAGCGGTTAATAATTCTGTTTTATGCCTAACGACCTATTCTCACTCAAAGACAAGACAGTTCTCCTCACCGGCGGCGCTGGTCTTTATGGCCGGGGCCTTGCCGCCATGCTCGCTAGCACAGGTGCCAAGCTCATCCTCGCCGCACGTGATGTGGCGAAGCTCCAGGTCGTCGCCGAGGAAGAGACCGCCAAAGGCCACTCCGTCTTTGCCGAGCAGCTCGATCAAGGCGATGAAGCCTCCATCACTGCGCTTGCCGCAAGAGTGCATGATCGCTTCGGCCCCCTGGACGGCCTGGTGAACAACGCCGTGCTCCGCCCCATGAAAGGCGCGAACGGCGCTGCGGAGCAGTTCGCGGACTCCATGCGCGTGAACGCCACCGGCCTCATGCTCATGCATCGCCACTTTGGCCAGCCGATGGCTGATGCAGGCCGGGGCAGCATCGTGAACATCGGCAGCATCCAGGGCATGATCGGCCCGAGCTATGAGCTCTACACGGGCACGAACATGGGTGACATGCCGCCGGACTACTTCTTCCACAAAGGTGGCATGGAGAACCTCACCCGCTTCTATGCATCTCTTTATGGACCGAAAAGCGTGCGCGTGAACTGCCTGGCTCCCGGCGGCTTCTTCAACAACCAGCCTGAGCTTTTCATCCAGCGCTACAGCGAGCACACCATGCTCGGTCGCATGGCGGATGACAACGATCTCGGCGGCTCGGTGATCTTCTTGTTGAGCGATGCTTCACGCTACATCACAGGCGTGAACCTGCCGGTCGATGGTGGCTACACGGCCAAATAAGCACCCCTCCAACACCCCACGCCGATGAATCAGTTCTCCTGGATCGACTACACCATCTTCGGCGTCTACCTCGCAGCCTCCGTGGGCGTGGGCTTGTTCTCGGCACGCGGCGCGAAGACATCGCTGGGAGACTACTTCCTCGCCGGGCGCGGCATGCACAGCGCGCTGGTGGCCATGTCCATCCTCGCGGCGCTCTTTTCCGGCATCAGCTATCTCGCGGGCCCGGCGGATGTCTATAAAAACGGTTTCGGCTTTGCCTATGCGGTGCTGGCCTTCTTCATCGCCACGCCCTTCACCTGCATCTGGATGTTGCCGAAATTTTACCAGTCCCGCTACTTCACGGCCTACCAAATTTTAGAGGAGCGTTTCTCTTTGTCCGCACGCTTGCTGGCTTCCGGACTCTTCATCTTCCGCGTGGTGCTGTGGCTGGCTGCGGCGACGTATGCTCCGGCCCTGGCACTGGAGAAGGTCACGGGCATGCCGCTGTGGATCACCATCCTGGCGTCCGGCACGCTCACCACGCTCTACACGGCGCTCGGCGGCATGCGCGCCGTCATCTGGACAGATGTGATGCAGCTCATCGTGCTCTTTGGCGGGCAGCTCATGATTGTCATCGTGGCGCTGGGCAAGATCCCCGGCGGGCTCGGTGGCATGTGGGAGACGGTGGTGGCGGATGGTCGCATGGACTTAAGCATGTCCTTCTCCGTCTCTGAACGTGTGAACCTCGGCGGCATCCTCATCGCGGCGGGCTTTCTGCATCTGGTGCAGATGGCCACGGACCAGGTCAGTGTGCAGCGCTATCTCAGCGCCGGTAGTTTGAAGGAGAGCCAGAAGTCCCTTTGGATCAAACTGTGGTTCGTCCTGCCCGTGCTGGTGCTCTTTTATGGCACAGGGCTGGTGCTCTACGCCTTCTACAAGATCCATGGCGATCCGCTGGCCGCAGGCATGATTCAAAAGGAAGACCAGATCCTGCCTTACTTCGTGGTCACGCAGCTTCCGGCGGGCCTGCCCGGCCTGCTCATCGCCGCCATCTACGCGGCCAGCATGTCCACTATCTCCGCAGGCCTGAATTCACTGTCCTCCGCGACCGTGATCGACTTCAAGCAGAGGCTCTCGGGCGTCTCTGATGCCCCCGCGAGCAAGCAGGTGAGCAACGCCCGTTGGATCACTGTTGGTTATGGCATGCTCGTCATGGCCCTGGCCTTCGCCGTGGACAAGATGCCCGGGAATCTGGTGGAGTCAGTGAACACCGTCATCGGCCTGATCGGCGGCCCGCTGCTCGGCCTGTTCTTCCTCGGCATGTTCACCCAGCGTGCCGACAACCGTGGCGCGCTCACAGGCTGCTTCGTGGGCTTTGTCAGCATCCTCAGCCTGTTCCTGTATCAGAACGGCATCTTCACCACCCAGAAGCCCGAGCAACTCGTGTCGTTCCTCTGGTTCACCTTCTTCGGCTGCGTGATCACGATGATCGTGGGTCTGGCGTGCTCGCGTGGATCGGCCAAAGATCACGCCTCCGCCTGACTCAGGTAGAAGCCTGAAGATTGGAAGGGGAAATCACTCCCTCAAGCCAGCAGTCTCATGAATCGCGTCCTGGAAGAGCGCGGTCGGCGCGCTGACCTCTCTGCCACTCAGCGGCATCGCTGATGCCTGCGATGCCGCCACGGCTGGCGATTCGGTTCAACGCAGCAAGTCCGTCTGCTCGCTTGTCATCACCGGCACGGTCGCCTGCTGGCTCAGTTTCCACCATGTCGAGCAGGCTCACAATGATATGCTCCAGGGATGCCGCCCTTTGAGGTGGTAACTGGCTAAGACGAAGGTCAATGCGTTCCGCAAGCGCACTCATGGTGGGAATCTAAGATAAGCAGGCCAAATTGGCAATGGGTGATGTGCCCATCATCTGCGGCACCAGGGGCAAGGATTTGCGGTGTGATGGCCTACTTCTGAACCGGCCCCGTCCCCTGAGGCCGGCTCGTCTTCGGCTTCTCGATCTTCGTCGCACTCGTCAGCTTTGCAGGATCAAACGTCAGCAGCGGAGCTTCGGGAAGCACTTTCAAGCGCAGGTCCTTGATCTCGACGCGGTTCGCATTCCCGCGATGAAGCTGGATGGCGACGAGACCTTCCAGCGCACGCTTTTTCGCATCGTGGTCGATCAGCTCGGAGGTGGTCTGCCCGTTGATCTGATGGGTCAGATGATTGCCTTTGGCGATGATAACATACTCGTTCCACTGACTGACATCCGCCTTCACCGGCGGGTGCTCGCTGAGCTGCCAGAGCACACCTTCCGGATCGAGCAGCACATACTTGCCATTCAGTCCAAAGATGCCGCGACCACGCTCCTCGTAGGTCATGCCGGTGTGCTCGATCGCCGGGTGAATGTCCAACTGATAACCCATGATCACCCAAGGCGCGACTTCGGGCGCCTCGCGGCTGCGATACTGGATGCCGCTGTTGTTATCGCCAATCACACGCAGGGTGACGCGCAGCTCAAAATCCTTCACGATCCCGGCACGCCAGATGAGAAACGTGTTGTTAGGCAGATCATCCGGTCCGGCGCAGGTGCCGATGACAATGCCATTCTCCACTTTCCAGAGACGCGGATCGCCATCCCAGCCGGTGAGATCCTTGCCATTGAAGAGAGGCGTGAAGCCATCGTCGGCAGCGAAGGCGGCAGTGGCAAGCAGCAGAAGCGTGGCGAGAATGGAGCGCATAGTGGTGGGGTATTGGAAAGATGGAGCGACGACTACTTGAGCTCTGACTCGATCGCCTTCGCCACCGTTTCGCCGAGGAAATCATAACCCTTCGCGTTGAAGTGCACATCGTCTGGATTCTGCATCGTCGCGAGATGCGGTGTGATGGCGGTGAAGAGGTCATCCACAGGGATCTTATTCTTCTTCATCACTTCAGCCGAGGCGGTGTTGCGCTCAAGGATGGGCGCGGCCTTGTATTTGCCATCTGTGGTGTCCGGGCACGGCGTGCTGCTGGCCCACATGAGCTTCGCGCCCGTCTTCTGCAAACGCTCGGTGAGCTGCGTAAGTCTCTGCTGATAGTCAGGGATGGGCGTGTTGCGGTCGTGGATGCCGAAGTTGAAATGGATGAGGTCCCACTTTCCTTCGCCGAGCCACACGTCGATGTTCTTCAACCCCGTGGCCGTGGGGCCGCAGTTCGCGGGAGCACGGTGGACATTCGCCTTCCCTGCCAGCGCCTTGCGCACAGCCTGGGTATAACCACGTGAGACAGAATCACCGATCAAGAGCACACGTGGCAGCTTGGGATCATCCTGCACAAAGTCCCAGGCATTGGAGCGACCGGCTATTTTTTCGCGCTTATGGATAGGCAGGTAGAAGCCGCCGAGCTGGTCTTGCAGCACTCTTTCCCAGGCCTGCTGGTCCGGCGGCAGCTTGGCCACGAGCTCCTGATACTTCACATCCACCTCGGCATCCGCCTTGGCCTTCTGCGCAGCTGCCTCCGCGGCGTTCGTCGGCTCACCTTTGGGCGGGTTCGCGGAGTTTTGAGCTAGGGAGAGAGCAGGAAGCAGCAGAAGATAGAGAAGCGGGCGCATGAAAGGGTAAAGAGGGTCGGTGAGCTTGCAGAAGCCAACGCTCATGCTGCCGGATCTCAAGCAGGAAAGTGAGATGGGTTGAGCAGGCGGATGATTTTATCGTGCATGCTCTGGACGAGGCGCGCATGCTCGCTAGCCATCGCCGCATGGAACAAAACTGGACAGACAAGATCGTCATCGTCACCGGCGGTGGCGGCGGCATGGGGCAGGCAGCGGCAAAGCGATTCGCCGAGGCTGGCGCGCACACGTTTGTCTTTGGCCGCACGCTGGCATCCCTTCAGGAAACCACGGCCCTCTCGTCTCGCATCGTGCCCATCGTTTGTGATGTCGCGGACACCGGCAGCATTGCCGCAGCGATGGCTGAAGTGCTGAAGCAAGGCGTGCCGGATGTGCTCATCCATACCGCCGGCATCAACACACCTGATCGCTTCATGGCCCATGCCGATCCCACGCGCATCGCCTCCGAGGAGAGCTGGCGCAAGGTGATCGACATCAATGTGCTCGGCGTGGTGAACATGATCCAGGCCGTCTCCGGCCCGATGACCGAGAAGGGTGGCGGCAAGATCGTGGTGGTTTCATCCACTGCTGGTCATGGCTACGACTCCTATGCCGGCGTGCCCTACACCGCCAGCAAGTGGGCCGTGCATGGCCTGCTGCTCACCGCGCGCATGCAGCTCAATGCGCATGGCATCGTGCTTTCCGAATATGCCCCTGGCGAGGCACTGACACCACTGGTCAAACTGCGCCCCGTGCAGCCCACGGAAGAGCACAAGGCCAAGATGATCTCCACGAGCGACTGCGCGGACACGCTGTTCTTCATCGCCTCACAGGCGCACAGCATGAGCGTCATCCAGCTCCCGGCCTATCAGCCCTTCGGCGGCATGCCGCCACCCATCACCGCACCTTGGCTGAACGGCCTGGACATCAAGCCGAAGGCGTGAGCATGTGCTCGCGCACGGAGTGAGATCACCCCTCACTCATTCATTCATGCCAGGTCCGCGCCACGCGCTCGATCGCCGTGGCCTTGCCGGTTGTCGGGTCCACGGTCACCAGCACACCGTTGAGCCTCACCGCACCTTTGCCGATGCCGAACCTCGCGGGCATCGCGGTATGGAAACGTTCCAGCACCGGCTGGATTTCGCTGCCGATCACGGACTCCATCGGCCCGCACATCCCGGCATCACTTTGATACGCCGTGCCCTTCGGCAGCACACGTTCATCCGCCGTCGGCACATGGGTGTGCGTGCCCACCACGGCGCTCACCAGACCGTCCAGATGCCAGCCCATGGCCACCTTCTCACTCGTGGCCTCCGCGTGGAAATCCACAAAGATGATCGGCGTCTCCTTCCGCATCTCCGTCACCGCTTCGGTGATGGCGGTGAAAGGGTTTTCCATGCCCTCCTTCATGAAGACACGGCCCTGCAGATTGATCACGCCCACCTTCCCGCGCTTCGTCTCCAGCACCAGCGTCCCCTGCCCTGGCGCATTGGCGGGGTAATTGATCGGCCGCAGCAGTCGCGGCTCGTCAATCATGAAAGGCACGATCTCCTTTTGATCCCAAATATGATCTCCGGTAGTAATGACGGCCGCGCCCGCGCGCATCAACCCGATGGCGATCTTCGGCGTGATGCCACGTCCACCTGCCGCGTTCTCGCCATTCACGATCGCGAAATCGACCTTCAGCTCCTCCTTGAGCAGCGGCAGCAGCGTGGCCACCCCTTTGCGTCCAGGCTCCCCCACCACATCTCCCAGGAAAAGAATGCGGAAAGGTTCAGCGGCGGTGGTTTCGGTCACAGGGTCAGACATGCACCCCATTTGAGCCGCACCCCGCCCCCATGGCAAGCTCCCTCTGCCAGCCAGACTCGCCACAGCGGTTTCGGCAGAAGGATAAAGGGCAGAAGATTCTCCAGCAGATTCAGGAAGGCCAGCAGATGGATTTTGAGCCATCAGAACTCCAACCCCAATCTGCTGGCCTGCCTGAATCTGTGGGAAAAAGAGAACGAGGCAGTGCGCAGCGCACACGGGAAAGGCCACTCCACCACTCCCCAGAAATCATAAATCCCCATCACTCCCTCGTCACTGTCTCATCCAGATTCAGCAGCACCCGTGCCGCATTCAGGGTGTCCAGCTTCTGCAAAACCGCCAGATCATCCGCCTTCGGAGCACGCGTGGTGCAGCGGCGGAAGGCTGCCTCCAGCCCCTCCTTGTGAATGATCTTCTCCAGCGCCATGGCGAACTCAAAAAAGCCCCCGTCATTCATCAGCGTCAGCGCCTGCAGAGGTGTGTTGCTGCGAATGCGGCGCGTGCAAGTGCTGAACCCTTCCGGCGCATCAAACACGGTTAGGCTTGGCGGCGGCGATGCCCGGTAAACAAAGGTGTAAAGCCCGCGCCGATACCTGTCCGCGCCCTTGCTCACCGTCCACACTCGTTTCACCTGGCCCTGGCCCATGACACCGTCCGGAATCGGCGGATACACCGGCGGCCCGCCGATCTTCGGCGAAAGCAGCCCGCTGGCTGCGAGGCACACGTCCCGCACCACCTCGGCGTCTAGACGCAGCCTGGACTGACGGCCTAACAGATAGTTTTGCGGGTCCACCTCCGCCAGTCGCGGCGTGGCGCTGCTGCTCTGCTTGTAGGTCCGCGAGTTCACAATCAAGCGGTGCATCTCCTTCAGGCTCCACTTTCTCGCCATGAACTCCGTCGCCAGCCAGTCCAGCAGCTCCGGGTGGGATGGCACCGTGCCCTGCACACCAAAATCATTCTCTGTCTCCACAATCCCGCGCCCGAAATACTGCTGCCAGAGACGATTCACCATCACCCGTGCCGTGAGCGGATTCTCCGCGCTCACGATCCACTTCGCGAGATCCAGCCGGTTAGGCTGCGACGATGTCGTCTTCATGGCATGCAGCACCTTCGGCGTGCCGGGCTTCACCTCATCCGCAGGACGTGTGAAGTCCCCCTTGATGAAAACCGTCGTCTTGCGCGGCTGCGCCAGCTCCTTCATCACCAGCGTCGTCGTGCCTTGGTTCAGCAGCGTGTCCAGCTCCTTGTGCCGGTCACTCAGGATGCGCAGATCATCACTCGGCGGCGCGATGATGGCAAACAGCGCCAGATGGTCCGCCAGCACACGCTTCGCCGCAGGCTTGGCCACCGCCTTCTTCAAACTGCCTGTCAGCTTCTCGCGGAACTCCGCCGACATCTCCTTTTCCCATGCCGTCACCTCATCCTGGCGCGCCTTCACCATCGTCTCCAGCTTCGCCGTGATCTCCTTAAACTCCGCCGTCAGCGCGCTCACATCCACACTCGGGTCGATGACCTTCAGCGTCGGTTCATCCTGGTTGTTCAGGAAGGCAAACATCTGGTAATACTCCTTCTGCTCGATCGGGTCGAACTTGTGGTCATGACACTGCGCGCAGCCAATGCTCAGCCCCAGCCACACCGTCCCCGTCGTGGCCACACGGTCAAACACGCTGTCGATCCTGAACTGCTCCTTATCAATCCCACCCTCCTGATTGATCTGCGTGTTCCGGTGAAACCCAGTGGCTATCTTCTGCGCCTCCGTGGCCTTGGGTAAAAGATCCCCGGCGATCTGCTCAATCGTGAACTGATCAAAGGGCATGTCCGCGTTCAGTGCGCTGATCACCCAGTCACGGAACTTCCAGATCTGCCGCGGCGCATCAATGGAGTAGCCATTCGAATCCGCATACCGCGCCTGGTCCAGCCACCACCTCCCCCAGCGCTCGCCGTGGTGCCTGCTGCCTAACAAACGTTCTACTAGCGCTCGATACGCCGCATCCTCATCCTTCGCGAAAGCCTTCAGGAACTCATCCACCTCTTTCGTCGATGGCGGCAGCCCCGTGAGATCCAGGGACACACGCCGGATCAGCGTCGTCGCATCGGCTTGCGGTGAAGCCTTCAGCTTCTCCTCATCCAGCCGGGCCTGAATGAACTGATCAATCGGTGAAAGCTTGCTTCTATCCTCGCCCGCCAACGCCGCAGGCAACGGGCCCGCCTTCGGTGGAATGAAGGACCAGTGCCGCTCATACTTCGCCCCCTGCTCGATCCACTTCTTCAACACTTCTCGTTGGGCCGCGGTGAGCGGCGCCTTGTGCGACTTCGGCGGCGGCATCACCTCATCCTTGTCATCGCTGAGGATCCGCTGCCATGCATCCGACCTCGCCAGATCCCCCGGCACGATCCCGCGCGCTCCATCCCGATCCTCCGTCGCCCCGTCAAACGTATCCAGCCTCAGCCCGCCCTCACGATGCTTCGGATCAAACCCATGGCACGCAAAGCAGTTCTCCGACAAAATCGGCCTCACATCCCGGTTAAACTGGACCGCGCCTCCACGCGCAGATTCCGCCGCATGCAGCGTCGTGAGACCTAGAGACAGAGCCAGGAAAGTGAGAAAAAGCCGTTTCATCCAGAGATTCAGTCCCCCTATAACGCCGCATCCTCCCAAATCTCGCGAAGGCGCGCCTGCCTCCCGGAGATGGTGACAACGAGGCACGGCCACCGTGCCTCGTCGATACCGCGTAGGACAGATGATCCCACCAACACACAGTCCCGAGATCGCCATAAACTCCTTTGATCATCGACAAACTCAAAAGCGCTTATTAGCCTTCGAGATCGTGCGATGAAAGCTCTCAAAAATGCCCTCCGTCATCTTGTCCTCATCATGGGCCTGCTTTCCATCACTGCCTGCATGTCCCCTCGGAAAATGAAGCTGGAGGACACCGCAAAACTTCAGCCTCAGCGATGGCAAGTCGGCCATGTGGAAGGACTTCAGGTCAATCTGATGGATCCGATACGGCTGCAGTGGATGTCTTTCAGCAGGATGAACTCTGCTTCTGAAGGTGTGGGCTATGTCTCCATCACCTATGGCACCAAGGATTGTTTCACCTTTCCGGCAAGACGTTGGAAGATTGACGACGGCAAGCTGGTGGTCTTTGCGGAGGGAGCCTCGCATGAAATCGAACGGCTTGAGCTTCTGTCGCTCACAAGATCACTGCTGATCGCCAGACGAAGCACCGGCCAGATTGTGCAATACGAGGTCCAGCATCATCAAAAGCTGGCCCCAGGCGTCATTTCAAAAACAAGCATCATGAAGGCCTCGTGAACGGGAGCAGGCTTTTAGAGCATTCGGAATCTCCATCATCTTTTCCTATGCCCAAAGACTCCGAGATTTACCTGAGCTACATCGAAGAAATCTTCGGCCCTGCCGAGCTGATCAAAAAGCACGAGTGTCCTCATGGGGGACCTCCCGTGCATGTGTTCGTCTACCGGGACGTTCCCGAAAAGGGCATGATCACCGGCATCACCTATGGCCTGAGCACCTACGCCCATCCTGAATGGGTGAACAGCCGCCCGGAAATGATCATCTCAGTGGAATCAGACGACGAGATGTGGGCATGGAACGCCGCCTACTTTTGTGCCGAGTTTCGCGGAGAAAAGCGTTTCAGCTACGGAGACGTCTTCACGACGGAGGACCCGCTGACAGATGACACGAAGATGGACGGGCTTCTCATCTTCCCCCAAAGCATTCTGGATCCAGAGATGCAATCCGTGCAGCTGAATGACTACAAGGTGCACCTGAGCCAGTTCTATCCGATCCATCGTTCCGAGCTGGACGTGTATCACCGGATCGGCCTCGAGCGCTTCTGGAAGCATGAGGGCTTCGGAATGTATGATCCCAAGCGCCGGCCAGTCCAAGGCTGAGTAGAGATGGATTCCAGATCTTCGCGCTAGCGTCCTTGACGGCGCCAGTCCTCTGGCGCTCTCGAAGGTCTAACGAGTATGCTTGGCCAGTCTACCCACGAAGGCCAGTCGAGATATCCCTCACCCAAAAGGCTCGCAACCCCGGGAGTTCACGTTCATCCTCTCCCGATCCCTCGCCTCATGACACTACGGTTCCCCCTTCTCATCGCCCTCTTCCTCCCCATACTGGGCACCGCAGGCGAGCGTCTTTCTGAGCGCCTTCTTCAGCAGATCGTCGCCATGCCGCATGATGACAAGCTCGAGGAACCCGCTCTCCTAATCTACCCCAAAGCACGTGCCTACGATATCACCATCAGCACCACGCACGATGGCCAGACCATCGTCGCCAAAGCCACCGCCACAGAGAAACGTGTGGCCGGAAGGTTCATCGTCTCCGAGGGGCAGGCCGAAGACCAGGAGGAGAAGTTTGCCATGGTGGTGGAGTTTGACGCGAAGTCCCAGCGCTACCGCAAGTATCTGCTCCTGGAAGGCAAGCTCAGCGGCTACCGTGAGGGCCTTCGCTGCCCTGACAGCCGGTCCATCGCCTGGATCGATCTGACCAGGCACGTGGTCCGTTCAGAAACGGATCAACTTAGCACCGAAACCCATTCGGACACAGGCTCTACCTGGAGTTCCGTGCTTTACAACAAAGGCGCGGTGCAGGTGACGGAGACCGGCATCGCCAAAGTCACGAAGTAGAGGACCTCTGCGGCCCTCCGGATCACGAAACGTCCGCGAATCCATTCGTTGGAGTCCAGCCTTTAGGCGATCTTGGAGTGTGGAAAGATCAAGGGTCTCGGCAGTCCAGATCGGCTAAAGCCTTCACTCCAACGTGAAGGCACGCAAATAACACGATCGTCGCAGCCTCAAGGCCAACAACCGTCGGCGGCACCCGGTCACCCCATGAGCCCCTGAATGTCGATCAAGTGCAACTGCCGCCCATTCGACCCGTCCGGCGCATCGATGCAGACCCAGCGCTCATCACGGCTGGAGCGCGGATGGCAGTCACAGCGCCACTCGCCCTTATACTCCGGCGGCTGCGGGAAGTAACCCAGATCAATCCGCTTGTTCGTGGCGATGTGATACAGATGCGGCGTCTGGATGCGGCGTACGCCTTTGACATATGTGTCATTCAGGATCCACTCATTGTTCTTCAGGTAGGTCAGGTGACCGCTTCCATCCAGCACGCCATGGCCGATCTCTGCCACGATGCCGCTGTCCTTGTCCTCAAAAAGGAAGTCACCCCACTCGGGATTGCCTAACCAATTTTTTCCCTGGGAAAGGATGTGCGTGGCATCCCGCCAGATAAAGTGGGAAGCATAGCCGTTCGGGATCACGATGCGCAGATCGCTGCCGTCCATGTTCGCCGTGATGAGGCGCGTCAGATGACCGCCCTTCGGCTGCGTCCAGCGGTGCAGCATGATGAAGCGCTTTCCATCCGGACCCACGAGCAAATGATAGGCATGGTGCTTTGAGTCAGGGTGATTGTCCATGACCACGCCCGTCTTGGAGAGCAGCGCATGACTCACGATCAACTTCTCCACCCCAGTCTCCAGGTTTACATGCGTCACACCACTGCCCTCAGGAGCCATGTCATCAAAAAAACGGTCACGGATACCCGCATAGCCATAGCCCGGACGGCAGTCCGCCACCCGGGCGAAGTCACAACTCACCGCCTCCTTACCATTCGGGGTCAGTGCATAAATCGGCGTAGGCAGCGTGTGCTTCTCACCGGTCTTCACGTCCAGGATGTGACTGACGAACTTGTCTTTCTCGCGGTCATTCCAGATCACCTTGGACTCCGTGCCCGGGATCCACTGCAGCATGCAGCCCTGCTGCCAGCACCACGCGCTGGACTTGCCCAGCGGGATCCATTGGTCGTTCTCCTGCAGGTCCACCATGCCCACCTCGATCACATCATCCGCCGTCGGCGAGCGATGCTCAAAGTTCACCTTGTGGCTAAGCACGAACCGATTGTCCGGCGAGAACTGCAGCTTGTCATAGTAAGCGAACCAGTGAAACCCCGGCCCCTTTGTGATCATCCGCGTCGGCGGAAACTTCGGCATCAGCGCCCCCTCCTCCTGCGCCCCCACATGTGCGGCAAGCGATCCCATGGCAAACGTGGAGAGAAACTGACGACGGCTGGAAAGGGTGGTCATGGCAGAAACAAAAACTGAAACGCTATTCTGCCAGCACTTCTCCATCTGTGAAGCACAAAACATCGGATGAGATCTGGTGGAAAAATGAAGGGTATAAAAATTTTCTGAAATCTTTCTACCCTTCATTTTTCTGCCGAATGCTGGGGCACGAATTCACAGCAGTTTTGAACAGCTGATTAGACGCTAATAAAACGCTCATCCCAATCCATGAACCCTTCTTTATTAGCGTTATATCAGCGTCTCATTAGCGGTTAAAATTCAGGCTCAAAAGTCACTTGCTGACCTTCATCCACTTCGCTGTCTCGATCCCTGACGCGAGGTCACGCACATGCACTTCCCACGTCCCTGGTGTCTCGTTCTTGGCGAGCTGAAGCTTCAGCGTGAGCGTGCCGTTTTCCACCACGTGCGCGCCGTCCCACTCGCCGGTGCCACCCTCCGCATCACGGATGCGTACCTGCACAGGAATGGCCGCAGGCATCGGCTTGCCACCCGTCGTGGTGACCTTGATCACCGCCTCGGCCACATTCCCGCAGGTCGCGGTTTCTGGAAGGTCGAGCGTCACATCCAGAATCGGCGCAGGTGAGATCATGAACACACGTCCCTCACCCGGCCCGAGCCGTAGCGGAATTGTGAGGCCGTTGTCCTCGCGTTTGGGCAGGAGGAAGGCCGCGCGCGTGAGGTCATACACGTTCACCGTTTCGGTGCCGAGATTCAGCGCGCCGATCGACGGCACGCCGTTCTCCAAAACCAGCCCGTGCTGGCCCACATAGTTCCCAGCTTCGCGGCGGTCATTCACCACGAAGAGGCAGGTAGCATCGCCATTGCGGCTCGAATGCAGGATGATGTCCGGGTTGTCACAGCGAAACTGTGGCACCCAGCCGAGTCCCTCGCACAGGCGTGCCAAAGCCTGCGGCAGCGAGTCTGCCGAGGCCGCTTGCGATGCAGCCGCTTTGACGGCCTTCAACTCCGCGGCCTTGTCCAAATCTTGGAAGACAGCCTGCCCTGCGTTCTCTGCCGCGCCTCCCACCGCATCCCGGCGGATCGTCGGCTCGATATTCGCCTTGGTTAGACCCGTGTCCTGCGCGCGGATCTCTCCTGTCTTTGAAAGCAGCGCGTCCGCCTTCAAGCCCGGGCAAAGATTCTCATCTGCCAAGATCTTGCCGCCACCTTGCTGCCATCTTTTCAAATGCTCCACGACACTGGCGGGCAGCACATCACACTCTGTCATGATCAGTACCTTGCGATCATCCAGCCCGCCATTCGCCAGCATTTCCTCATACACAATGTCCGTCTGCACATGTCCTCGCTGCAAGGCCTGCCAAATCTCCATCGAGCGCGGCGATGAACCGCGATACAACCCGCGTCCGGCAAACATCTGGGACGTAAAGCTCTCCAGGAAGGCCACCTGCGAGCGCTGCGGCTGCCGCTTGGTCAACATGGGCCCGAGTGGCCGCATCACCCGGTCCGAAAAATCACGAAACGCCGTGTAAGCATACAAATGGGTAGGCCGCTCCGCGCGTGCGCCGCCCGGCGAGGGGATCAGCGCTTCCCAGCCTGGAAAAATCATGCCTTTTACGGGTCGTGCGAGTGTCATCCACAAGGTCTCTTTTAAGATGGACGGCGATAGCGTGATGCGCGAGACCGGAGCATGCCCCTCCTGGGCATGGATCTCCTGCGCCGTGTCCTTCGCGCCCACCGGCGAGACAGCGCTGCGCTCCCAACTGAGCGGCACCATGCCAAACACAGACTGCCCAGCACCACCTGACACTGTCATGGCCAGCAGTTGATCCACGCAAAGACCGGCCTGCATCGGCTGGCGATTATCGATGGCCTGATCCGCGAGATAGCTCACCCGGCCAAAGGCACCGCCAACGGATGGCTGACGCACTGCAGGCTCGCTGAGCGTCCACACATCCGTACGCTCCTGGCGCTTCTTGTCCAGACCATCGCACCAGCCATCGTTGGTGGCCTTCCAGCCATGACCACCGCTCCAGAACCAGCGGTAGTAGCGGAGGATGGGGTGATCATCAGGAACCACGCGATTGTCGGGAAAGCCTGCGAGCGTCTTCCAGTTCACACCGCCACCATCCTGGACCTCGGCAGGGATCTCTTGCTGCGATGCTTTTCGATAGGCATCTCGCTCTTCTTTGCTGAAGCCGGGCCGCGCGTGGATAGCCGGCTCAGTGTTCAGCCACGTGCCCGACCAACTCATGCACTCGCGGAAGGCGGTGGCGAAGCGCTGGCCGGAATTGGCATTCAGCGCGGGCAGATAGTGGTTCGCTGCATCCACATCATGCGGTTCATAAGCCTTCCCCTCGCGGTCCGCGCGCCAGATCTGCATTTTGACATCCGCATAACGCCAGGGAGACAGTGCGGCCACGGCGCGCAAACCCGAGGCAAGGCCCGCCTCCAGCACTGGCTGAGCGATCTGTGCGGTGCGGCGGCCGTGCGGGCCGGTCATCGGATCATGCTCATTGGTTAGGCCTGCCCAATGAGTGCAGCCGATCTCGCGCAGGCGCGGCAGGTCCAGGGAGTTCGCCTCCTGCATGATCACTGGCAGCACGGCAGGCTGACGCGGCACGATTCTCAGCGCGGTTTTGCGGCTTAGCTTCCGTTCACCGCTGGTCATCAGGACCTCCAGGATGTAGTCGCCCGGCTTCAGCATGGTGTCAGGGCCATACTCGGTCTCATACTTCTGCCCCGGTGCCAGATCCGGCAGGATGAAGGTCTGTGTGACACCGCCCATGGAATAGCTAAGACCCGCGCCATTAAGCTTCTTGGACATAAGATTGGTGCACACCACTTTCAATGGGGTGCCGCGCTCATTGCGCTCCCACACATGCCGGGGTCCCTCTACCTCCAGCGTAAACGCGGAAAAGCCGCGCACGCCATCGCAGAGCCGCACTTCATCGATTTCACCGGGAAACCCGAAGTAAGTCTGCATCCCGTCGCCAATGCTCAAAGCCAGCGCGCCTGCGGTCACGGGGCCGCAACGTTCTGCATAGGCACTACCAGCCGGATCTGAGCCGATGAAGAAGTCCACACGCCCCGCGCCATCATAGGTGAAGGCCAGATGGCGCCACTGGCCTGCTGGCAGCGCCACAGGATCGGAGATGAACTCCTTCACAAAAGTGCCATAGCCCAGGGTCACAGACATGCGTCTTCGACCAGCTTCATCCGCCGGCAGGAGGCTCCAGCGATAGTCGGATTTCGACGGGCCCATTTTGTCCATAAGATGCGCGGGATCCTGCGGCATCTTTTCCATGCTCACCTTCACCCACATGTCTGCGGAGAAGGCGCCCGCAGGTGAAAGCCGCGCGAGTGATGGAGCCGTCAGTGCCGAATAACGTGTGGACACGGGCGAACTCCGGCAAGTCAAACCACCGCCAAAACGCCCTTGCGCATTCGTGACCGCTCCAGCAAGAACGAGCTGATTTCCATGACCGGACGCGTCCGCGAGGGGTATGTCATCAAACTTCCAGCAGCCCAGCACATGCACGCCCGTGGAGCTTGAATTCGCGTGCCCATCATCCCACGGATCCTGCAGAGCCGGCGCGGCACGGCTGACGCAGGTGAGCAGCAGAGGAAGGAAGGCGGAGATGAGGCGCGTGTGCATGACGGGGGGACGCATAGACTAACCAACAGAACGTTCAATAGGACTCAGGGCGCGCCAAGGCTGCGTGAAGCGCCCTCAGGGGTCTTTTCCACTTTTTGATGCTTCACATAGTGGCTATCGGGAGCAGTATAGCCTTTTGGGAAGGCTGCGGCGGCATTCAAACAAATCGACCCAGCCTTCAACGTATAGTCTCGCTGCTCCAGATTCACAAACCCAGGCTCTTCGCCCTCCAGCACGGGTTCCAACACGTCGACGCTGCCCTTGAAATCCTCGTGACTTTTCGCCCAGCCGGCGCTCAGCCAGTTCTTCCCGAGTTTCAGCGTGCCCACCGTGACCATCAGCGAGAGCGCCCCCTTGCCTGATTTAACATACACGATGTTATTCCAGCACTCCACGGTTTCCTCCTCGCTGGATACCCGGAAGAGGGCCGTAGGCTTCTCGCGATACGAAACCACCGTGTTGTTATAGAACTGCAGCACACCTTTTCGGTAGGCGATCGTGTTGCCCATGTCACCGCCGTAATGCACCACCTGGTTATTACCGGGGCCATCCAGCTCGATCAGCACATTGCCATAGACTTTGGTCAGGCGGTACTCTGGAGCGGCCACGATGGCCGCGTTGCCCATCGCCTCCACGAGATCGAGCTGGCGGTTGCCGCCCTCGACCCAGTTGTTCTTCACCACCAGACCAGCGGAACGATCCTTCAGATTGTTACCCCGGCATCCCTCACGCAGCGGTCCGAAGTGATTCCCCTCATACACCATGCCAATGGCCTCACTGTAGGCATTGTGCTCGCTGATGCTGTTCGGGTTGCCGTTGTCATAGATGTGGCAGCCTTCGACGCGCACGTTCTTGGATTGCGGACTCACCATGAGCCCGTTGCTGCTGTCATGCAGAGTGAGGTTTCGCAACAGCAGATGATCCACAATCTCCACGTTCAGGCTCGCCGCGTCCTTCTTATACACCTCGCTGCCACGACGCCCGCTAAAAGTAAAAGGCCGCCGCGCGCTGCGGATGTCCAGATTCTCCACGATGATATGCCCTGGTGTCGTGCTGCTGTGGTTCGATCCACCAATCTTGAACACACCTCGCTCCTGCCCCCAGTAATTGAGCTGCGGCCGCGTGCTCGCCTCACGTCCATCAATCACCGGCAGCTGCCCCTTCGGCCCCGGCACCCCGCTGATCGTGATCGGCTTCTCCGCCGTGCCTCGACCAAAGACGATGAACTTCTCGTGATACGCCTTCGAGCGCCAATGAATCCGCACCGTGTCCCCCGCGCCGAGCGCCTCCCAAGGCACCGAGCCAATGCTGGGATGCGCCTTGCCCGGCCCCACCTCATAAACCGCCGCTTCAGAGATGGCACTGCCCATCGTCAGCGCGGCTAACAAACAGGAGAGATGTCGGGAAAGGGAGGTCAGAAGCTTCATGCGTGGCTGGGAGGGCGGCGGGCAATTCGCCTGCAGTCTCTACGTCCTCGCCCCCATTTCCAGCCTCAATGTTTAACGAGTCATGAACATCTCGCCTTCGTCCCGGTGCTGCCCGCCTCATCCTGAAAAACTTCTTACAATCGTCATCCGCAGCAGTCCCTATCGAATCCATTTTAGCCGTTAATAGGACACTAATTAGACGCTATCAAATGCCTCAGATATTAGCGTCTAATCAGCGGATAAAGTGATCTTAGCTTATGCCAACCTCGCAAAGCCCTGCTGCACCTCCACCACTCCAGACTCTTCCTTCAGGGCCCCACGCTCGTGACTCTCTGCCACCAGCTTCAGTGAGGCATCCAACGCACTGAGCATGTCATCCACCATCACCTGCGTGTGTGACCACGTGACATAAAGCTGGCTCGACATCAAGAAACCGCGCTCCAGCATGTGCCGGATCATCAACGCCTTCGCCGCCGCGGCGTCCCCGCCAAGACCGAAAGCCAATGAAGGCGCACATGGCATGCCACCCGCCTTTACCTGCAAGCTCTCATGTCGTGCTGCCACTTCACGCAGACCCGCCTGCATCGTGCCGCCCAGCTCCCACACATGCGCCTGCACACCCTCGCGCTGCATCTTGCCGATGCACGCCAGGGCCGCCGCCGAGCCCACGCCATCCGTCCAGTAGCTGCTGGAAATAAAGCTGTCGTTCGCTGCATTCATCACCGCATCCGTGCCCACGATGGCCCCGCACGGGAACCCATTCGACATCGCCTTCGCATACACCGTTAGATCCGGCTGAATGCCCAGCACCGAACCCGCGCCTGGAAAACCATGGCGCCAGCCGCTCGTCACCTCATCCAGCACAAACACCGCACCCGCCGCATGGCATGAGCTGATCACGTTTTGCAAAAACCCATCGCGCGGCAGTTCGGACCGCATCGGCTCCATCACCACCGCCGCCAGCCTGCCATCCATCTTCTGTAAGGCCGCACGGAAAGACTCGGGATCATTATAGCGAAAGGGCACCGCCGTCCCCGCCAGCTCACGCGGCACGCCCAGCGGCTGTAGGCCCGGCAGCAGATGACCATCCAAAGCAGCGTCATCACCCAGGTTCGCGGCGAGATACCAGTCGCTCCAGCCATGATACCCACAGAAGGCCACGCCGGTTTTGCCGGTGGCCGCTCGGGCGATGCGCACCGCCAGATTCAGAGCCTCACCGCCACCACGAGCATAGCGCACCTTCCCGGCCCAGGGGTGCAGGCCTAACAACGCATCCGCCAAGACTACCTCGTCTGGCGAGGCCAGCGTACTGTAGCTGCCAAGGTTCACCCGGCGTTTCACCGCCGCATTCACCTCATCATCCGCGTGCCCGAGCAGGATCGCTCCCACGCCCCCGGTGAAGTCCGTGTAACGCCGGTCATCCAGATCCCAGACATTCGCTCCCTTTGCCCGTGAGAAATACGAAGGCCAGGTCAGCGGATCAAACAGATGCGCCCGCTTGGAAAGCAGCCCCGTGCCGCAGGAGATCATCGTCTTCGCCTCTTCCCAGAGCTTGGGTCCGGAAGCTGTGGCCGCACTCTCCTTCTTCAAATGCGGCCCGATCAGCCGTAGCGCATTCTCACGAAACACATCCGCCAAATCCCCCTGCGTCATCCCCGTGTCCTCACAGGCTTCCCTCAGGCACATGAGCGACTCAATCCCCACCGTGGTGTATTGCCCAAAGATCGTTAGGCCTTTCTCGGCCAGCTCCGGATGGATCCACGTAAACCCATCCCCCTGGGAGATGCAGGCACCGCGCAGCTCACTGACCATGTAGTCACTGCCCCACAGCACGCGACGCGGCCCCAGGATCTCCAGAGCCGCACGAAACGCTCCCGCCTGCGTGACTGCCGAAGTATCCACCACCACATTGTCCACATCCACCAGCGCCCGCAGCCCTTCACGCGCATGCCGGTAGTTAAACGACCGCGCCACATGCGCCAGCACCAGCTTGCAGCGTGGATAGCGTTTACACAGCCGATGGATCGCTTCGATATTGCGTGGGTCTGTTACGCCATCCGCCAGCATGATGTGAAGCATCAGGATCCCATCATGCTCATGGCAGATCTCCCACATCCATTCGGGGGTGTAGGACTCGATCTCGGCCACCTTCGTATCCGGAACATCTGCATACAAGCGATACGGCTTGATGCCGATGAACACGCCCGTGCCCATCAGCCGTCGCACCTCCGCCGGATCATCCGCCGGCGACGCCAGCACCAGCGCCCGCGAAGGCGTGCCCACATCAATCTGTGACTTCACCCACGCATTCTCACCTACCCGATCATTGCCTGCGCTTGGATAACCAAAAAAGAGTCCGTCCACCTTCCGGTCCGGCATCCACAGACGCATCGCCTCCTGAAACGCCTGCATCCCATACCCACGATCCTCCTCCAAAAACGCCGGCCGCATCCCCGGCGCGAAGCTGCGCGTGTGAAAAAGGTGCGCATGCACATCAAACACCTCCGCCGGCACAAAGCCATCCAGCACCCGCGCCAGCAGCTTGCGGTCCGTATCATTGAGTTCAGTGACGAGTTTCAGAGACATATTGAATACAGAAGTTGGAGTGTAGCCTTTAGGCGATCAGCGCTCACTAGATCTGTCACCCCCCAGATCGGCTAAAGCCAATGCCGTTAAGCAATAATGACTGTACAACATGATTTCTTGGT
>JAZKCU010000042.1:0-5781 GCA_040387935.1 Verrucomicrobiota bacterium
AGCGGTGCCGCGCTTGAGCGCTCATCACCGCACTCCACGACGCTGCCGCGACTCCTCCGGCTGGTGTGTTGATCTTCCCGCTGGAGGCATCACGCGCCTACCACCCTTCACACGGCCTGCATGAGCAGACCGGCGCTGACGAGCTGGGCGTGGGTCTGGCTTTGGGCCTGGAAGAAGGGCGGGAAGGCTGCCCAGGGGCAGAGGGTGCCGCCGCGGTGGCTGTCCACCAGGGCGGTGAGCTGCGGGAGCGTGTCCGCCGGGAGATCGCCGCTGTCGATCCAGGGCTGCAGCACCTCGGCGATGCCGCCCAGGCCGGCCTCGGCATGCACGGGGAGGGTGAAGGCGGTGTCCACCGCCAGCCACACGCTGCCGTCTGTGAGGGTGACCGTGCTGAACAAAGATTGCGTGTCCAGCGGGCCGCGCACCTGCGGCGGACGGGTGAGACCCCACAGGGCATCACTGAGGGTCTGGGCCACTTCGAGGCCGGAGGTGGGGACGTAGCGGATCAGGGAGGTGCTCATGGGGGTCAGTGGCAGGAATGCTTCATGTTAGGCCAAAGGAGGGCGGGCGCGTGCGTGTCAGGCTCAGGCTCAGGCTCAGGCGGTGGCAAAGTAGTCCTTCTGGATCGTCTGCAGGCCGCCGCGCAGGGTGCTGTCATGCGCGGTGGAGTAGAGCACCAGCTCACTGAAATCCATGGGCGCATTGTAGCCGCCGGAGCGGGCGCCCAGGCGCACGGAGGTGATGCTGGAGGGACCGGAGGCCACGGCCGTGTTGAAGGCCACGCCGTCCAGCCAGGCCTGCGTCATGCCGGGAATGGCGCTGCTAGCGGAGTATTGGCCATAGATGCCCACGCTGGAGGTGGCGCGGATGCAGGAGGAGCCGTAGCTGAGAAACTCGGGCCGGCCGGAGGCGGCGCTGCCGCGCAGCTCGATATCGCCATCTCCCAGCACCAGCAGCATGGGGTAGGAGCCGATGCTGTTCAGCTTCGCCACCTGGTAGAGAGACAGCGTGCCGCCGGCGGTGTAGGCGGCGTTCATCATGTCATCCGCGCCATCAAAGACGCACACGGGCCGGGCATTCTCCGTGTCCAGCACGCCGGCATTCATCACGCGGGGCTGGCTGGAGGCGGTGGCCTGGATCAGGTCACGCGCCGCGCCAGCCTGGTCATAGATGCGCGTCACATACCCGGAGCTGCCGCCCACAAAGGCTGCCAGCGCGGCGGCATCCAGATCACCGGCGGCATCCGGGGCGATGTCCAGCTCCGTGCTGTCTGAGGAGCGGCGCACGCGGATGAGCGCCCCGGTGTGACTGGTGAGCAGACGCCGCGCGGCGGACCACGCGCCCACGAGGCTGGTGGTGCTGCCATCCAGCGCGCCTGTGAAGCTGCCTCCCGGATCACCGCCGCCTTCTTCCGAGCCGCCTCCAAAGGCCACGGCTCCCATCCATCCACGCAGGGGTTTCACAGTTTGGGCGAGTGCAGGCATGGCGTGTCAGATCGTGGGGGTGGATGGTTTTCCGTGGTGCGGGGCGGGGTGGGGCGGCTTTCGGCGGCCTGCCAAAATGACCCTGCCAGAGGCTGCCACAGGCCGTCCATAAATCAAGTGCTGACTCGACCCGAAGCGCGGAAACGAGCGTCTCTTGGGCGTGGAACAGGAAGCCTGCATGACCCAGGTTGCGCCCGTGTTAAGCCGGTGTTGTTCCGCTGTCGTGTGGCGTGGAGGTTCACTCCAACGTGGGGTTGCGCGGCTCCCCACGGCCTAACAAGGTGCAACGCAAAAACGAAAAAATCACTGATGCGAATCATCGGCCTTCACGGGCTGCTGCTCCTCGGAGGCGGGGATCTGGATCATCTGGTCGATGCCGGGAAGCGCGTCCTCGACCCGTTTCAGGGACACGGTGCGCGCGGTTTTCGCGGCCTCAAAGATGGCCCGGATGATGAGCACGTCCGCCAGGCCTTCCAGGCCGGAGGGCTCTGGGGTGCGGTGCCCGCGGATGCAGTCTGAAAAATACACGATCTCCGCAGCGAACTGATCGCCGATGGGGAAGGTCTTTTCCTCGATGTATTCGCCGATCTGCACGCGCCATTTGAGATCTCCCACATACTTGTAGGCGGGCTCAAAACGCAGCAGGCCCTTGGTGCCCACGAGATCGATCTGGTTCATGTCCGCCGAACCAAAACTGCAGGTGAAGCTGGCCACGCGCTCGCGCGGAAAGCGCAGCACCACGCTGGCCATCTCCTCGATCTCCTGGAAGCGGTGGTCGTCTCCGCTGGCGATGATGGCGCTGACCTCCACGGGCTCGTCCTGGAAGAGGTAGCGCGCGGCATTGATGCAGTAGATGCCGATGTCAAAAAGCGTGCCGCCGCCGGTCTCGCGCTGCATGCGGATGTTATCATCCGCCACCTGCATGGCAAAGATGGAGTTGAAGAAGCGCAGCTCTCCGAGCGCGCCTTTTTTCGCGAGCTGGATGGCCTTTAGATGGGCCTCATTGAAGTGGAGGCGATAGGCGATCATGAGCCGCACGTCCGCAGTCTCGCAGGCCTGGATCATGGCGCGGCAGTCCGCCTCCGTGGTGGCCATGGGCTTTTCACACAGCACATGCACGCCGAGCGCGGCGGCACGCTCCGTGTACTCGCGGTGCAGGGTGTTTGGCAGGGCGATGAAGACAGCGTCCGCGCGCTGCTCCGTGAGTGCCTTTTCAAACTGGTCATAGGGATAGGCCGGCACGCCATATTTCTCGGAGAGCTTCCGCTGCTTTTCCCCGTCTCCGGTGATCAGCACGGCCAGCTCACTGTTTTCCGCCTGGGCAAAGGCGGGCAGGATGGCGACCTGGGCGATGTGGCCGAGACCGACCACGGCGTAGCGGATGGGTTTCATATAGAGTGTATCGCCCGTCCCGCCTCAGGGTGTGACCCTAGACATGCGTCAGGCATCGGTGGGGAGGCATTTTTGGTTAGGCGATTTGAATGTGAGACGCAGGCGTGATGTCACATCCTTCACGCCACCTGTGCTGACCCCTGCTCCGGGGTGCATCCTGACCCTTCACCGGTGGCGCGCGGACGAACCCTCTGTGACTCCCGGAACCCCCCACCCAAGAAAAAATGAAAACGCTACTCAAGGCGGCCCTGGCCGCGCTGCTCCTCATGAGCACCCGGAGTGAGGCGCAGATCGACACGCTGCTGATCACCCCGACCTGGCGAGACGCGAGCACCCTCGCGCAAGATGTGGCCGTCAGCCTGCCGATCAAAGATCAGGAGGGCTTCCCCCCGCAGCCGAGGGAGGTCCAAAGCCAGTGGATCAAGAGCAAAGGCTACCACAGTGAGAACATCACCCTCTTTCAGGCGGAGGCGCGGGCGACGCTGGCAGATCTGAAAAAGCAGATCGACGTGGTGGCCGCGTGGGCCGGGCCTAACACGCCGAAATTCATGCAGACACGTCTGCTCTCCCTGCGTCAGCAGCATGAGCATCTGACCGTGCTGCTGAAAGCACAGACCACCCAGACCCTGCGCAGCCCCATGTCCGGCCCGCGCCATGCCTTTGACAAGGCCGTGAGCCTGCTGGAGCGCAACATCGACCAGGCTAATGATGAGATCGACCGCGTGCAGGAGATCGTGAATCCGGGCGTGGGGAGCAATGGGTCGTAATCGGTTTTCAAAAGATCCTGTCGGTTACCCAGCGCATCGCGGCGACGAGTGGATTTTTTTCGTGTGACTCAGGGCTGGAAATGATCCATTTCTGAAAGTCCTCATTTCACATGGAATCGGCACTGTTCATCGCCCTCATCTTTGGCCTCGGGTCGCTCTTCGCGTGGCTTGGCTTTCGCGGATTGCGCACGGGGGTGGCGATGTTGCAGGGGTATCGGTTCAAAAGGGAGGAGAGTTATGGGCTCTTCATCAGTGTCACCGGCATGTGGTTCAGCGCTGCCACGTTGTTCTATGCTTTCGGCATCGCTGCCATCCTGGGCCTTTTCGTGTCATGAGGGCTCCTGATGGCCTAACGAAAAGCATGGTGTGAAGGTGGATGCGGCCGGATTGGCGTGGCGATGCGAATGTGGGACATGCCTGCCAAATCTAAAAAACAACAAATGGCCGCGGGCGCTGCGCTGTCAGCCAAACGCGGAGAAACCTCCAAGTCCTCCCTCAAGGGCGCGTCCCGCCACATGGCGGAGTCGATGACGGAAGATCAGCTGGAAGACTTCGCCGCCACGAAGCGGAAGAAGCTGCCGACGAAGAAGACGAAGGCGCCGGCCGCGAAGAAGTCGGCGAGGAAGGGCGCAAGCAAGAAGGCCGCGAGCAAGCGAACCACGAAAAAAGCTGCGACGAAGAAGACGGCCCGGAAGAAGGCCGCGCGGAGGTCCTAGCGGGCGGGGCACACATCCAGAAACGTGGTTTGATCCGAAATGACAGCCCCGGGTGATCTCGCCCGGGCTTTTTTCCCCATGACCCGCCCCCGACTGACGCTCAGCTCCCAGAGACCGCCCGCGCCCCTGCGCCTGATGGCGGATCTGCCGTTGCGCGCGGTGGACACGCCTGGGCAGGCTGAGGAGGAGCAGGAGCACCACTACACAGCGGTGTGGTTTTGCCAGCAGTGCGGGCGCAGTTTTAAGGTGCAGGTGCGGGACTCGCAGGAGGCGGCGCTGGCCCTGGCCAGCCTGGCGCTGGAGGATCATCTGGAGGGCCGGCATTCGTCCGCCTCCCGATCGGCCCATGCCGCGTGAGGGGTGAGGCGGGGAGGTCGGACTCGGGCACTTTCGCCGCCGCAACTTCAGGGGGGCGGGTGTCGGCCTCTCAGGCCTCCACGTCCTTGGAATGACGTTGTCCGCCACGCTTTCCAGGGCGCTGCCCTGGGCTGAGGAGTGCCGCCTCTTTGAGGCCCCCAACCAGGCCTGACGGCCGGAAAATGGCGTCTCGGGAGGTCTTCAGCGCGCTTTTCCGCGCCTCAAAAGCCGTGAATGAAGAGGTTCAGAGCCATGAATGAAATTAATTCTAATGACAAATAATATCTTGTTGTGCCATGCCTGCCGCTACAAAATAGTAATTATCATGATTTCTGGAGAAAACCATACGTATTGGCGCATCACCGTTTTGAACGAGCTCCCTGAGCCCGGGACGCGCGTGTGGTATTGCTCGGACGAGGTGCTGGCGGAGGCCATCTACCTGGCCCCCTTCCGCTGGGCGGATCCGCAGGGCGGCGAGCGCGAGATGCTGCCCGCCTACTGGATGCCGGTCTCCATGGATCCGACTGCCTCTTCCGCCGCTCCGCTGCCTCCCGGGCATAACACGAATCACTCCCGGCCGCACCATGGCCAGACCATCCTGGCCTACACGCTGCGCCCCCGGCCGGTGGTGGCCGTCTTTCACAGCACCACCCGCACCTGGCTGGACCAGCGCGGCACCCCGGTGCAGTCCGTGCGCTTCTGGAAGACCCTGGGCGAGTTCCGCCGAGACATGACCGCCCGGGTGGCCCTGGCCGCGGCGTAGGATGGAACCATGCGGCGCGTTGGGCGTTGTATTGTTTGTGGTTAGGCAAGATGCGCGCGTGGTGGAGGTGAATGCAGCTTTGGGAGGAAAGATGGTTAGGGGTGGAAAGCCGGTGCGGAACCCCGTTGGGGTTCGTGCTTGAAGGGGACATGGGGTGTTTCGGCGTGACCAGGGTAGGCTCGCCAGGGCTCGCCAACCCTTCGCTATGGTGCGGAAGCCCGTTGGGCTTCGTGAGGATCATCCGCGTGGGAGTCGCGGCAGCGTCGTGGAGTGCGGTGATGAGCGCTCAGGCGCGGCACCGC
>JAZKCU010000043.1:0-52872 GCA_040387935.1 Verrucomicrobiota bacterium
GCACCCTGCCGACGAAGGGCAATGTCTTCATCAGCGTCAAGGAAACCGACCGCCCGAACGTGGTTCGCATCGCCAAAGGTTACGCCGAGCTCGGCTTCACCCTGTATGCCACTGCCGGCACCGGCGGCGTCATCAGCGAGGCTGGCATTCCCGTGAACATCCTGCCGAAGCTCGCCTCTGGCCAGCGCCCGAACGTCATCGACCTGATGAAGAACAAGGACATGGCCCTCGTGATCAACACCCCGAGCGGCAAGAACCCGCGCGAGGACGAGATCAAGATCCGCACCGCCTCCATGCAGAACCGCATCCCCATCATGACCACCCTCCGTGGTGCCGATGCCGCGCTCAAAGCCATCAAGTCACTGCAAGGCAGTGAAGTGCAGGTGAAGGCGCTGCAGGAGTATCACGCGTAGTCTCACGCCGCTAGAGGGCAGTGCGGACTCCGCCCTGTCCCTCATGTGTCTCGTTGCTGGGCCTTGTCACACATTTTACTGCTAGTGCCACTCAGGTCGATCTAGCACCAGCATGCCATGGAGCTTATTCCAAGGTTGCCGGAGAAACCACTTTGTTGAGGTTCCTGCGAATGCTTGCTGTTTTGGCAACAAGACGAAGACCATTGATCGCTTTTCTCTAGGCGGCCTTGCCACCTCAACGATGGCAAGGCTGCCGACATGTCTGGCAATTACAGCCCGAGCGACCTTAGCAGGCTGGAGGTGACGGTTCCCGTCACGGCCAGACCGTTGTCAGACTGATAGTTTGCAATCGCACGCTGTGACATAGGCCCCAATTGGCCATCGATGCTGCCATTGTAGTAGCCACTGCGGGCCAGGGCTTGTTGCACGGCTGCCCCTGTGTTGCCATAGCCAGGGCTGCCATAGCCAGGGCTGCCATAGCCAGGGCTGCCATAGCCAGGGCTGCCATAACCTGAACCGTAATAGCTGGGCACCGAGCTGCGAGTGGCATAATAGCGGACGCCGGGAGCCTGATAATAGTAGGAGGACGAAGGCGGTCCATAGTAGTATCCGCGACCAGCGTAGCCCGTGCCGAAGGACAGCGTAAAGCTGGAACGTGGACGTGAAAGATATGCTACCCGGCTATTGCCATTGCCATTGCCATTGCCATTGCCATTGCCATTGCCATTGCCATGGCCATAGCCATTGCCTTTACCGTTGCCTTTATCGTTGCCTTTGCCATGACCAGCATGACGCGAATGGCCGTGCGAATGGGGATTTTTCGCCTGGGCTGTATTTGGCAGCGCAGAGATGCTTGAAGCAACCATCGCAGCTATCACTAAGATTTTGGAATGGGTGTAGAATGAGGTTTTCATTGTTTAGCGGGTTTATCCGCGATGATGACGCATGGACCGCGCCAGGCCGTGGCGTTGGTGTTTAGCTTACTGATTTTCAACGTGAAGTGGCTGAAGACAGGCTTTCGAAACTCCGGGTTTCATCGGGCTAATCGCAAGATAGCCAGTGGCGATCTTGCTCTTTGCAAGGCGATGGGGCGCCATGCTTTTCCTTTTTCACACCCCTCGATGCTCACACGCCACTGCATGAATTCGCTGTCCCGCGAGCAGCGTGTTTCTCAGCGAATTGGCCATGGTGGATTTGATTGGGCTCTGTATAGGGCTTGTGTATGCCGAAACAGTTTCACTTGATTCTCCTTTGGGGTCTCATGCTCATCGTAGACACGGCCCGTGCAGAGTTCCCTGGCCGTTCGAGAGACGTGGTTCGTGAAAGTGTGGCTGTGCTCGACAAAATGTTCTGGTCGGACGCGATCGCCATCTGGCTGGACCGTCCTGGGGAAAATCTCCGCGCCCATGTGGAAGGCAGGGTCAACCCGCCTTGGTGGTCCGCCGCCAACGCTGTCGAGATGCTGGTTGACCTCATGGACGCGACCGGAGTGGGCGAACATGACGACGCCCTGATCCGGATGCACCGGATCAACCGCGACCCAGCCTCACGCATCCCCCTAGCCTTGAAGGAATTGGAAAAGCGAGGCCAGGCCCTTCCCAAAGACCCACCAAAGGACCGGGGACACCCGGGGCAGACCGAGTTCCGCAACGAATACCTCGACGACTCTGGCTGGTGGGGCGTGGCCTGGCTCAGGGCTTATGAGCGGACGAAGAACCCCGACTTCCTCGCGACTGCCAAAACCATCCAGGCCCACATGGCAGCCCACTGGAAGCAGGACGGGGGCGGGGTCATGTGGTGCACGGAGCCCGGCAAGCAGAAGACCAACTCCATCACCAACAGCCTCTTCCTCATGCTTTCCTCCGATCTGGCGCGGCTCGACCCAACGCCGGAAACCAAAGCCTGGGCAGAACGCTCGCACATCTGGCTGGTGGAACAGAAGGTCTTCGACGGCACGGGCGTGGTGGATGGCCCCGGTCACCAGGGAGACTATTGGAGCTACAACCAGGGCGCCTACCTCGCTGGCCTAACCGCTTATGCCGAGCTGACGGGAAGTCCGGGCGATGCCGAGGAGGTGGCCAAGGCGACCGAAGCCATCCTGACCCGCAGTGGATTCGTCCGCGACGATGGCATTCTCATGGAACGCCTGGGCACCAGCGGCTGGGACGGCTGCCTCTTCAAAGGGATCATGGCGAGGCACCTGCGCCGCACCAGCGACTTTCTCTCCGCCCGCCACCTGCATCCAGAGACCGTCACCCGGATCGACCGCTGCCTGAGCGAAACGGCCCGCGCCATCCTCGCTCTCGACACAGGCAAGGATGGGCTGTTCCCAGCCGAGTGGCATCCCGGAGCGAAAAACCAGGAGCGCAATTTCAACACCCACCTCTCTGCCCTCATCGCACTCGTCGCAGCCCTGCCGGGGAAGTGATGCTGCCTTCGTTACGGTGGAACGATGTGATCGACGAGTTCAATCTCGGCGGGGAAGGTCCACTTTTCGTTGCGCAGTTGGGTGGGGATGACCGCCTCTGAGTGATGATCGCTCTTGGATAAGTTTAACCGCGCCAGAGGCTTACATCCCCTAAAGGCCTTGAACCGCCAGCGTCGAAACGTCATTGACCTAATCAAAAATAAGTATATGACGCTAATTCCTGACCTCTCTCTGGTAAAAACTTGCACGAGGACGAGATCGAGATCCGCACCGCCTCCATGCAGAACCGCATCACCATCATGGTCACCCCCCGTGGTGTACATGCCGCCTTCAAAGCCATCAAGTCACTGCAAGCCTATGAAGTGCAGGTGAAGGCGCTGCAGGAATATCATCAGTAGACTTCTGCATGAGTGAAACGCCCAATAATGAAATCAGGATTACGCTCCCCAACAAGAAGGAGCTGGTCTTCGAAAGCGGCCACTCGCTCAAACACTGGACAGAGAACCTTCGACGAGAATGGGCTTGGCTTGAGGCAACTCCAGCCAAGCAAATTTGGTACACTATTCAGGGGCGCATCCAGAATACGCTGAGTCAGGTTTCTAACTGGGAACGAAATCCCCACCATCTGGAGACTATTCGGAACACCAAGGCGACGGCTGAGTCAGCCATCAGGCAGATCTATGAGGAAACGAAGGGTGTGTTGTGGGATGATGCCGCCCTCGCTGCAATTAGGGAAGCGAAGGAGATTGGTTCTGATCTGGCTGCTGGGCTTTTAATCTCTCTTGCCGGAGGGAAAGTCCAATTGAGCGAGCCTTCATCTGAGTCATTCTTCACAGGACTCATTCGAGGGTTCTTGTTAAAAAATGAAATCGACTGGGCTGCGTCCGCTCATCGTGTCGCGATTCAGGCTCTCGAAACTCAAGCTCGGGATTGTCTAATCCAACAAGAGGAGCGACTAAAGCATCTGGAATCAGAGAATTGTCGGCTCAACCAGATACATCAGGACTCCCTACAGGCCCGAGATAAAGCGCTGGTTGAATTGCAATCGAACAAGGAGAAGGCCCTCAACGATTTGCATTCCTCACAGGATCAGGCGTATGCTAAATTGACGGCCGAATACGAGCAAAAGTTTCAAGCGATCAAGAAACTTTATACAGACGAGCTCGCACTTCGAGCCCCTGTGGACTATTGGGAAAAGAGTCGCCGCGGACACGTAAAGCTGGCAAAGAGATATGCACTGGCATCTGGCATCTTGGTATCAGTGTTCGGGACAGCCTTGGGCATTTTGATCCATTGGGCATTTGGTTCACTGGGACAAAATGAGAACCCAAAGCATTGGGAGGTCGGAGTCGTGGTAGTATCGACTTTCTTCGTTGTGTGGATCATTCGACTTATAATTCGACTATTCTTGAGCCACCAACATTTGGCCACAGATGCCGAGCAAAAAGTCACAATGGTAAATACTTTCCTAGCTCTCGGAAAAGAAGAAGGAGGTGTCGCGAAAGAGGATCGGACAATCATCCTCCAGCAGCTTTTTAAATCTGCGGCTGACGGAATCGTCAAAGAGGACGGAACGCCTCCAGGCTGGTTAGAGTATCTTTCTCGTTCATCAAAGTAATTGAAACGGGGACCCCGTAGGCACCAAATTCAACAGGCTGCGATCTCTCAGCTCGCCACATTGCCTAACGGACTCGATCAAAGCATTTTGATTTCGAGCCCGAAATTGGCGAGAACGGCGCACTTCCCTTGGCGAATCAATTGCAGTACTTCTGTGATCGTGGTTTGCGCCTGTTCCCAGGGAACACTGTCGCAATCGATGGGGACTAGCCCAGATGCGCGCTGTGACTGGCTTGCAGGGCTGAAGAGGACATGGTGGATTGTCGTATCCCAATGAACGCCACGTTCGCTGTCACCCGATGAATCTTACACATACTTCTCTTTCCCGGATCCTTGCTCTGCCAGTCTTGCTTTGGTGCTCAACAAGCTTCGCTCAAACGGAGGTCGCGACGGGAGAAGTGCCGCCATCGTTGGTGCCGGGGGAACTGGTACCGGACACGCGGGCGCTGTCGGCGGAGGAGGAGTTGAAGACGTTTCAAGTGGCGCCGGGATATCGGGTGGAGCTGGCGGCGAGCGAGCCGTTGGTGGGGGATCCGATCTTTGCGCAGTTTGGGCCGGATGGGCGGCTGTGGGTGGTGGAGATGCTCGGGTATATGCCGGACATTCATGGCAATCGTGAGGATGAGCCGGTGGGGCGGATCGTGATCCTCTCGGATGCGGATGGCGACGGGCGGTTTGATCAAAGCAAGGTCTTCCTGGATCAGCTCATCATGCCGCGCACGGTGCTGCCAGTCGGTGATGGTGCGCTTGTGGGTGCGCCGCCGATGCTCTGGTATTGCCCGGACAAGAATGGCGATGACAAGGCGGACGAGAAGATCGTGTTGGCACAGGATGCGGGCGCACAAACGATCCCGGGCCGGCCCGAGCTGGCGAACCCGGAGCATGGGGCGAACTCGCCGCTCTGGGCGCTGGATAACTGGATCTACTTTGCGGAATACGCGGCGCGTTTCCGCTGGCGCGGCGCGGGTGCTTTTGAGCGCAGCCTCTCCTCCGTGCGCGGGCAATATGGGCTGAGCCAGGACGATTTTGGCCGCCTCTTTTATAACTACAATTCCGGCCATCTGCAGGGCGATATGTGGCCCTCCCACTATCGTCTGCGCAATCCGCACCATGCGAAGTCCGGCGGCCGTATCGCCCCGCCAGTGAGCCAGGCGGTGTGGCCCATCCGTGTGACGCCGGGCACGAACCGCGCCTACATCCCGGAGAACATGGCGGGTCACAAGATCAAGAATTTTACCGCGGCGTGCTCACCCTGGATTTACCGGGGTGATCTCTTCCCTGCGGATGCTCTGGGCAATGCTTTCGCCTGCGAGCCGGCACTGCATCTGGTGAAGCGGGACATCATGACGCTTGAGAAGGGCAAGCTTGTGGCGCGTGAAGCTTATCAGCAGCGTGAATTTCTCGCGTCCACGGATGAACGCTTCCGCCCTGTCAGCCTAACCACAGGTCCGGATGGAGCGCTTTACGTCATCGACTTTTACCGGGGCATCATCCAACACCGCATCTCGCTGAGTCCCTATCTGGAGAAGTATATCCAGGAGCATGATCTGGTGGAACCGCGCGGCCTGGGAAGGATCTGGCGCATCGTGCCTGAGAATGCGAAGACACGTCCCGCGCCGAATCTCGCGAAGATGGACAGTGCTGGCCTCGTCCCGCTGCTCGCGCACACGAATTCCTGGCATCGGGAGACGGCGCAGCGCCTCCTTGTCGAACGTGCGGATATCGCGACTGTTCCCGCGCTGGAAGCTCTCACGCGCGGTGAGGCTGCGCTCGGTCGCATGCATGCTTTGTGGACTCTGGATGGCATGGGCAAGAGCTCCTGGCCAGTGGTCGAGTCGGCCCTCGCTGATGCCGATGCCCGTGTGCGCAACAGTGCCGTGCGCATCACTGAAGGGTTCTTTGCGGGCGATGCTCGCGCCGCTGCTGTGAGCAAGCTCATCGCCCTCTCCACCACCGAGGCGGACTCGCAGGTGCAAACGCAGATCGCCCTCACTCTGGGCGAGGCCAAGGACTCGAAAGCTGACCAAGCCCTGGCTGCGATGGCGAGCCGCGTGACGGATCATCCTTATCTGGTGGAAGCTATCCTCAGTGGTGTGAAGGGTCGAGAGCTTGAACTGCTGGAGCATTGCCTAACCACAAATAGCGGTAAGACTCTGATTCCAGGACTGGCTGGCTGTGTGGCTGCGGAACGCGACCCGGCCCGTGTTGCCAAGCTGCTGACGATCGTGGGAAAGGCCGGACCTACGCCACGCAAATACCTGCTCGCCGGATTCGCCGCCGACGCCGCGGATTTCACGCGCCGCACGGTGAAGCTCGAAGCCAGGCCTGCGCTTCTCGACACTCCCGGCACGGAAAAGATCGCGGCCATGCTGACTTGGCCGGGCAAACCCGCGCCCGCAGGCTTCAAGCCGCCGCGCCCGCTGACGGCGGATGAGAAAGCGCGCTTTGACATGGGCAAGGTGCTTTACTCCGGCATCTGCGCGGGCTGCCACCAGCCGAGCGGTTCAGGCCTTGATGGCATCGCTCCACCGCTGATTGACTCCGAATGGGTGACGGGCTCGCCCGAGCGGCTCTCCCGCATCGTGCTTCACGGCGTGCGCGGCTACATCACGGTCAAAAAGAAGCGCTACCAGCTCGACATGCCTCCGCTGGGCGCCTTGGGTGATGAGCCCCTGGCTGCCATCCTCACCTATCTCCGGCGTGAGTGGGAGCATGGTGCGGAGCCCATCACGACGGACTTCCTAAAGTCAGTCCGCCAAAAGGAAGCGCGGCGCACCGATTCGTGGACGGAGCAGGAGCTGCTGAAGATTCCGTGAGCACGACTTAAGCCTCTCCTCTTGATCGCGAGCTGGAGGGCACGCCGGAAGCGAATGTCCGCCCTAGCAACCGACACCCACTCCTCCAGCGTCCATGGAGACTGCGACGCTTCCAGTGTCCCTCCGGGACACGACGTTGATTGATGGTTCATCATCTTCATGTCCGGTGGTTCTCGCTCGTTCCTCGCTTCACCACCGGCTACACGCCATCGAGCCTCCGGCTCGCACGAACAGCATTGCATAGGGGCGTTGGCCCCAATGCCAAGGCCTCAAAGACTGTGTCACACTGCCCAGGCAGCGGAGTGGCCGTGTTGGCTGGCGGCGTAAAGATCACGTGATGCCTTGTTATATTCTTCTGAGTGCTGCGTTTTGCAGCCACCGATGAATTTAGCACGCGCCGTCATTCTTTCCTTACTGCTGGCACCCTCAGCACTCCTCGTTGCTGAACCGTCAGGGCAGGCCCCGAATATCCTCGTCATTCTTACTGACGATCAGGGCTGGGTCGGCACGTCGCTGCTCATGGACCCGGCCAATCCAGAGACAAAGTCGGACTACATCCGGACTCCCCACATCGACCAGTTGCTCTCGTCCGGGATGAGATTCAGCCATGGCTATGCGTCGGGTGCGTGGTGCACGCCGACCCGCCGCAGCATTCAGTGCGGGAAGGGGCCGCCGCAGCACATCTACAACCGTGCAGACGATGGCAAGGAGTCGAAGATGGCCAAAGGGATGTCGATCCCGCGCGCTTTGAAGCAGGTGAATCCGGCCTATGTGTGTGCGCATTTCGGCAAGTGGCATCTGCAATACACCAGCGTGACACCGGAGACGATGGGTTACGATGTGAGCGATGGCGACACCACCAACGAAAATGGTGAACTCGCCGGCCAGCCTGGCGCTCCCAGCGTCAAAGCGAAGAACACCAAAGCCACACCTGACGTCTGGGATGATCCGAAGACGATCTTTTCGCTGACCAGGCGCACCGGTGATTTCATCGAGACACAAACGAAGGCGGGGCGCCCGTGGTTCGTCCAGCTCTCGCACTACGCGGTGCATTTGAAGATCAGCTACCGGCAGGCAACGCTAGATGCCTTGAAGAACAGGCCGTTAGGCAAGAAGCACGCGGTGCCGGAGTTCGCCGCCATGACCGAAGACCTGGACGCAGGCATCGGCGAGTTAATGTCGCGGCTCAAAACCATGGGCGTCTTGGGCAACACCTACATCATCTTTCTCAGCGACAACGGCGGGCGCGGCAAGATGCCCGTGGCAGGCCACCCGGACCAGTCCACGCTACCAGCCAACCATCCTCTCGCAGAGTCGAAACACTCCATCTATGAAGGCGGACTGCGCGTGCCTTTCGCGATCGTGGGGCCTGGCATCGCCAGTGGAGTCGTGAGCGCCGTGCCTGTGTCCGGCGTAGACATATTGCCCACCGTCGCCGACCTCGCTGGTCATGCCAACGCCCTCGGGGAGGGGCTCGACGGCGGCTCACTGAAAGAGGTGGCTCTCGGCAAGGCAGCAAGCGTGAAGCGTGCGCACGATTTCCTCGTCACGGAAAGCGAAGGCAGAGAACGGCTCCGCCATACTGAAGGCGCCAAGCCCTCGGACTACAAAGCTGCGTTGCGCATGGGCGACTACAAGCTGATCAAGCTCTACGGCGGCGCAGGCGATGGACAGAAGGAACTCTACAACCTCGCTGACGACATCGGCGAAGATCACAACCTCATCACCAGCATGGGCACCCGTGCCGCCGAACTGGAGGGATTGCTCGACGGCTACCTCAACGCAGTTGGGGCCATGACCCAAGGCGAAGGAAGAAAAGGCCGCAGGAAAGTGAGCAATGAATAACCATCATCGTCCATGCCATGCCACCCGCTCAGACCCGCCAAGAACAGGCTTCCTGAAGGCGGCTCGCGAAAAGGAAGCGAGACGCACTGATGCCCGGCGTAACATGGAACTGCCATGAACGACCATCCGCTGCCAAATCTCCGCAACCAGCTTCTCCGTCTCCACAAGCTGCTCATGGATGCCGAACGGGCGGTGTATGAGAAGGAGGGGAACGTCACTCTATCTCCCATGCAGTTGCTGCAACTGCTCACAGAACATGAGCGCTTTGCCTGGCTGAGGCAGCTATCACAACTGGTCGTGATGATCGATGAGGCGGAAGCGGAGAAGCCGCCCATCACGCTGGAGCGGATGGATGCACTGGTGGGTGAGGCACGGCATTTGCTCATGGGCTCCGAAGAGCCGGGGAGCTTTGCGGTGCGTTATGCTGAGGTCCGGGAACATGCCGCAGCGGTCGCTGCCGCGCATGCGGAGATCATCAAGAGCTTTCAATGAGGCAACAACGGGGACACTGAGCGGAGCCGCACACGGTCTAAATCAGATTCGCTATATGCAGACGGAGCACGTATGGGCGTGGCTCTTATACCGCATGCTTTCCACTTTACCGAAACGCTCCTTCTCAGTGTTACTCCATGCGGTCAGCCTGCTCTGCGGTGCTGCTGCGATGGCACAGACGACCTACACACTAGAGGCTTACAGCCGTGATGCCGTCACGCAGCGCGACCAGAGCGTGCTGACAAAAGCCGGCACCACGCGTGTGCCGGCTGGCACGGCGGTGACCAGTGATGGCCTGACGAGGAGTCACCCGTCTGGCGCGGTGATCACACTGACCTCGCCGAAGGTCACTGATATGGGGATGCCATTGACTTTTCTAGGCTGGTCCCCGACGGCCTATGATGCGGCCTCAGGCTACGCTGCCGCTGTGACGACGAACCCGCTGCTCGTCACTCTGAATGCCAATCGAAAGCTTGTCGGCTGGTGGGGCTACCCGATCTCCCAGGCGCTAGCCACCCCTAACCGGACGTGGACGACGGGCGGGCATGGTCTCTGGACCGGGAGCTACGATGTCTTTGGCCCCAGCGGCGGGGGCGTAGCACGCGCGGCACTGCTGGAAAACGTGAACGACGAGGCCTGGCTGGAGTCCACCTACACCGCGCCCACGATCATCAATTACGCGTGGCGTCTCGATCTACCTCAAGCGGCCGGGGCACGGCTGGAGGCTCTGGTCGATGGCGTGATCGCACATGATCAGACGGTGGACTCAGGAGGCTGGAGAAGTCGCACGCTGGACCTGAAAGGTACCGGGCCGGTGCGTGTACGCTTCCGGCTCACACACACCGCAGTCAGCAGCATTCCCCTTCTAGCCGATAAACGCGGCACCGCTTATTTAGCCGATGTCACCGCAGGCAGTTTTAGCGCACCCACTAGTGTGAAAATCACCGCGACCTCAGCCACCGCAGCGACGCTGACCTGGCCAGCCGGTTTCGGTGCGACCAGCTACACGGCTGAGCTTTCCACTGTGGAAGACTTCAGCACGGTCACCTTTTCGCAGACCATCACCGCGCCAGCATTGACGCATACTTTCCACAGTCTCACGGCCAATACCCGCTACTACGCGCGGGTGTTTTCAAACCGGGCCACTTACACGTCACTGGCTTCCCCGCCTGGCAGCTTCATCGCCAAAGTGCGCTTGGCGCAGACGATCACCTTTCCAGCCATCCCGAATCAGTTTGCAGGCGGGGCACCGTTCTCCCCCGGGGCATCTGCTTCATCCAGTCTGCCGATCACTTATTCGATCACGGACAGCCGGGCAGTCGTCTCCAACGATGGCCTCGTGACCGTCACCGGCATCGGCAGCATCCCGATCAGGGCTTCACAACCCGGGGATGATGACTATGAACCAGCACCCGATGTGGTCTCGAACATCAACGCCTCCATCCCGACTGGCGCCAAGCTGACGCTGGCGGCAGGCGTCCGCACCTACAACGGCCTACCACAGCAAGCCATGGCCGTGTCGGTTCCTCCGGGACTGCCTGTCACCTACACCTATAAGCTTGGCACCGCCGCAGCCACGGCCACTCCTCCGACGGAGCCCGGCACCTACACGGTCACCGCGAGGCTGCCCCTGAGTGGCGCACCGACACTGACCAGCACGCTGAAGATCAATAAAGCCACGCTGATAGTCCTGGGCGTGCCGGTGCGGCGCCTCGTGGGCCTGCCAAACCAGCCTTTAGCGTTGACCTATACCGGCTTTGTGCTCGATGACACGGCAAGCGTGATCGACACCCTGCCCACTCCCGTTTGCAAAGCGACGGCCAAGAGCGCCCAGGGAAACTACCCGATCACCTTCACGGGTGGGCTGGACAATCACTACCAATTCGCCGCAGGCACACCTGCCACAGCACTGACGATTGAAGGTTTCGGCGGCACCTATGAGGCGCTGATCACCGAGCCGGGCACGCATCAGGCAAGAGGCAAGCTCACCCTCACCGTCACCACCACGGGTCTAACCTACACTGGCAGTATGATTCTCGATGCTGAGTCCGCCGCACGTGCTCTGCCCGCCGGTCAGATCCTCACCGCGCCAGATGCCACTTCCGCCACGGATAGCGCCAGCATTAGCGTTGCAGCGACCAGCGCGCGCGCCGCCATCCGTTATGACATTTCCTTTACCCTGACAGATGCAGGGGAACTCACCGGCAGCATCAGCGTAGGTGCCAGCGTCGTGGGTGACTTGACGGCCGGTGGAAAAATCTATGTGCCGCCAGCAAAGACCACCGCACCGTGGAAGGGCAGCTACACCCTGCACCTGGACCCAGCAGAGCCGGCGAGCCCCACATTACCCCAGGGTGCAGGCCACGCTGTGGCCACCATAGACACCTTGGGGAAGCTCACTCTGACGGGGAATCTAGCGGACGGCACCGCACTCACCACCACAGCGCTGCCAGACTACGATGGCGCTTACCGCATCTATGTGAAGCCCTATGGCACACGCCTGGATCAGCGGCTGGGTGGCATCCTGGCACTGACAGCACACCCTGACTTCCCTGCACCGCCATCCACCGCAGCGCGCTTCCGCGCCGCGAAGGTGGACTGGGTCTGGAGCAAGCCTGGCCTCAGCACGGACAAAAGCTACCGCGCAGGCATTGGCCCCGTACTGAATCAGGCTGGGTTGGAGCTCTGGCAGCCGCCCGCTGCGCGCATCCCCGCCAAGGGCGCCATCCCAGAGGTGCCTGCAATCACCCTGGCCCAGCGCCTCGGCATTGCCCTGGCCCCCACCGCCACAGGGAGCCTGCCGCTGATCTATGTCAGTGATCAACTGACGGCCATGCAAAAGGATGAGCTGCCAAACTTCATCCTGATGAGTCCTGCGGGCACCCCCATCTACCCACCCCAAAACACCAGCCTGCTGAAGTTTGTCTTCACCGCAGCCACAGGCCGCTTCACAGGTGAGTTCACTGTCGCAGAACCGCCTGTGTCACCACTCGCACGCCGAGTCACCCGAAAGGCACTCTTCACCGGCATGATGCGTCAGGGACCGATGGGGGATAAAATGATCGTCGGTGATGGTTATTTTACCCTGCCTGCGCTACCAGGCGCCCCCACTCCTGAAACGACCAGTGGTGAACTCCGGATGGATCTGACGCCCAGCGGCTCTTAGAGAACGCGCCGGAGCCCCTCACACTCCGTCTCCGCTCCACATGCGCAGGGCCAACTTGGCCCTGCTTTCTCAAAAGCTATTTCCCAGCACTCACGCCAGCGCTGCCTGGCAATACTCGACGCACTTCTTGACTTCGGCGACGGCGTTGGAGCCTTCAGGGATTTTGTATTCGAGCTCGACCTCGGCGGGGAAGGTCCACTTCTCTTTTTTCATGAGCTGCAGCACTTCCTTGATCGGGGTCTGGCCCTGGCCCCAGGGCACGTTGCCGCCATCGGCGGTGCGGTCTTTCAGGTGCAGGTTCGTGATGCGGGCGTGATACTTCTCCAGCACGGGGATGGGTGACTTGCCCTGCGTGCCGGCGACGTAGTGTCCGATGTCGAGGTTGAAGCCGATGTACTGGCCGAGATCCAGGATGGAGTCGAACTTGTCCATCTCCGGCAAGTTGTTCGTGTGGTTGTGGAAACCGACCCAGATCTTGTGCTTGTCCGCAAATGGGGCGACGCGCGCGGCGAGGACAGCATTGCGCTCCGTGGTCACGGCGGCGCAGCCCAGCGCCTTGGCCACGAGGAAGTTGAAGTCGATCTCCTCATCCGACTGGCCGAAGCTCATCTTGTGGATGTGAATGTTGACGCCCGCGTCGTTATACATTTTTCGCATCTCAACACACTTGGCGATCTGCTGCTCACGCTCCGCATCGGTGATCTTTCCGCCTTTGATGCCTGCGAAAAGCTGGGTCGGTCCGCCCATGAGCTCGGTCTCGCTGATGCCGCAGTCGAGCAGTGCCTTCAGCGTCTCCTCGGCGGTCTTGGCCATGCTGCGGAAGCTGTAGGTGATGCAGCCGACGCGCACGCCGCCGAACACGGAGTTAGGCTTGTCTGCGGCAGAAACGAGCCCGGGAAGGGTGAGGCCGGTGGCGGCTGCGATGGCGGTGCCGAGAAAATGGCGGCGTGAGAGTGATGTGGAGGTCATGGGAAGGCGGAACGAAGGTGGTTTGTTACTTCTGTCTGGATCCCTGGGAAATCAAGGGCGTGGACATGGGGAAACGAACGGGGAGACTGACCGACTGCCAAGCCTGCCGTGATATGGTTGGTCCGTGCAGGATTGGTTTGTGAAGACGTGAATGAAATGGCAAAGCCATGCGTCAGTGTTGCTTTTTCACAACCCAGTCGTTGGCTGCAAACGCCACGGATCATTCCCCCATGAAACTCTATTCGCACCTTGCCGCCCTCATTTTACTGTCGTTCACGTCACTGCTGCTGGCGGAGGATGTTCCGGGGTCGAAAGATCCCATGGGACTTAAGCGCTATGACGGAACCCGCACGACGTTTTACGAGGAGCAGGCGTTTGGCAGCTACACGCTTCCGCTGGGCAAAATGTCCAAGACCAGAGCGGGTGTGACCTTTGAAAAAAGCCAGAAGCTGGAAGGCAAAATCACGCGGGTGACTTATGTGGGCAATGATCCTGAGCGCACGGCGCTGGAGGTCTACAAAAACTACCAGACAGCCATCGCTGAACAAGGTTGGTCCATCTTGTGGGAAGGCAGTGAGGAGGAACTCAGCAGTGCCAAGGGACAGATCTTTGCGGGACTGTGGGACAGGCGGCCCGGCGGCACCTTCACGCTCAGTCATCTGGGCGGGCGCTTCATGGCTGCGCAAAAGGGCGGCGCCCATCTGGCCCTCTACGTGGTGAACTACAAGGTCGGCACGGTGTCGCCCAAAGAGCTGCAACCTGAAAAGGGCGTGCCGATCGTGGCCCTGGACGTGATCGAGTCCGCGACCATGGATGAGAAGATGGTGGTGGTGAAGGCGGATGAGATGGCTTCAAAACTGATCGACCAAGGAGGTGTGAATCTCTATGGATTCTACTTCGACACCGCCTCCGCGACGCTGAAGAGCGAGTCTGGCCCGACCCTGGACGAGGTGGAAAAGCTGCTCCTGGCAGACAAGAGTCTGCGACTGTTGGTGGTGGGACACACGGACGGCGTGGGTGGTTTCGAGGACAACATGGATCTCTCCAAGCGGCGCGCCGCCTCCGTCGTGGCTGCGCTGAGCCAACGAGTGCCCGCAGCCGCAGCCCGGCTGACACCCTGCGGTGTCGGTTTTCAGTGCCCCATCGCCAGCAACAGCAGCGAGGAAGGCCGCGCCAAGAACCGCCGCGTGGCCCTGGTGAAGGTGGAGAAATAGCAGGGAATCGCACCGGTCAGCTTGCCACCCATCAAGTTAACGCCAAGCCCATGTCGATCATGGCCGAAGCAGCATCAAGTGGTATCACTGACCGGCGCCAGACTCTCACTTCGAGTTCGCACTGAGAGAAGCAGTCTTGTCATACAGTGCTGACGGCAAAGACACCTATCAGGGTCTGTGCGTGCCGCTGATCCAATAGGGCGCACCCAACCTATTTTGATTATCATGAAATCCTGTCTTTTCACTCGTTGTGCCCCGATGCTTTTGCTCATGGTCATTGTTTTCTTTTCGGGCGACAGTGCCAAAGCAGCAACGAAGAAAGGCAACAAGGGCGGTGGTCCGGAGAAGTGGGAGGAGACGATCAAGAAGTTTGAGGTAGCGGATGCTGCACAGGCCCCGACCAGAGGGGGAGTGCTGCTGGTTGGTGGGTCGAATGCGCGGCGATGGGTGGATGTGGCGAAGTATTTTCCGCAGCATGCGGTGCTGAACCGTGGATTTGGCGGGGCGAAGATGGAGGATGTGTTGCACTACGTGGATCGTCTGGTGCTGCCGTATGCACCGAAGATCATTCTTCTGAATGCGGGCGGGAATGATCTGAGCTCAGGACAGACTCCGGAACAGATCCGTGACACGGCGCGTGCGTTCATCACGAAGGTTCATGCGGCGCTGCCAGACACTCGCATCTTCGTCATCAGCCTGCCGCCGGTGCGGCGGGCCGCTGAAACTCCAGGCGGGCTTGATGGCATCCGTACGATGAACAAGTTGCTCGCGAGTCTGGTCACGTCAGACAAAAAGGTAGAGTTTGTGGACTTGTTTCCGGCTTTTCTCGATGAGAAGGGGCAGCACCGAGCAGATCTTTTCGTCGAGGACGGGACGCACTTTAGTCCTCAAGGATATGACAAACTTGCCGGGTTGCTGAGGGAGAAGTTTTGAATGGCAGGCGGGTAGCCTGACTGATCTGACATTCTCTTGATGAGAAAAGACTTGGTTCAGGCGGCTTAGGTTCTTTAATCTACGAGAACCATGCAAAACACAGAAGAAAATCAGCAGAAGTTCCAGGACGTGCTTCGGGAACTTGGGGAGCAGCTCGGCATTGAAGACCTGGGGCCGGGGGAATCAGGGACTTGCACGCTTTCTTTGGGAGACAATGCGATGGTGGAGATGGAGATCGACACGGAGAGTGGTGACCTGAAGTTTTACAGCGAGGTCGGCACCATCGCTGAAGACTCGGCCAGGCGATGGTATCCGCATCTGTTGGCGGCGAACTGTTTCTGGTCCGGAACGCAGGGTTCCACGCTGGGCATGGATCCGCAGACGGGGGGTGTTTTTCTTTGCCATGCTTATCCTTGTGAGCTGCTCACCGGAGAGGGCCTGTATCAACGCCTGGAGATCTTTAGCAACACGGCGATGTTCTGGGGCCGGAGGCTTCTGGAAGAGCCGGAAGCAGATGTCAGTCGTGAAGCGTTTCAGGAGGATCCGCTGACGATGATGCAGCAACGAGTGTAGAGAGTGATTTCATCATTAGCATCATCCGCTTCAACACACATACCCGCCATGTCCGCCATTAACCTCAACAGCTTTCGCGCTTACGTTGGCAATCAAGACAACGATGGACGATTCAAGGTCGACGGTGGAACCGTCAAGTCCAGCCAGAAGGACTGCATCGTTTATTGGTCGAATCCGAAATCAGTCACCGCCTTCAAGAACGCTTTCCAGCGAGACTATTCGCCAGGGGTGCAGGCCAAGTTTAAGGATGAATTTACTCAACTGAAGGAGCTGAACTGCACTCAGGTGCGCAGCATTCTCAGGCGAGCTGACTCAGAGGCTGAGAAGGAGAAGATCGCTAATATTGTGCAGGGCCGGGTGGATGACATGACCCGGAACAAGCGTCCGGGAGCGATGGTGCTCAAAGGTTTTGCCCCGACAGGAGGATCAGAGACGGAATTGGCTGTTGGGCGTCTCACTGCCTCCGTGCCGCGTGATCCCGTGATCAAGACAACCAAGGACGGGGTCAATGCCTTTGGAAAGCTGGATGCGCCACCTTCGCCCGAGTTTCTCCGCGGGTATAAATATGGTGAGCTTCCGGCGAACAAGTCGGCATCCTTCCTGAAGGCCATGAGCATGACCCATGCCCTAACACCGACGGGTGATTCACTGAAGCCTGATCAGCTGGCCACGAAGGGCAATGTGACCTCAGGTACCAAAGCGCATCAGATACCGAAGGTGGACCATGCCATCTGGCTGGGCGGACCGCTGAAAAGCGATTCGTTTAAAGCCAATCTCGTGAAGACGAAGACGGAGAATCCGGACTGGGAGGTGAACCTGTGGACGAACTGCACGCGTGAGGAACTGGCGACGGCCACGGATCCGTCTGACATGTTTACGTTCAAGCAGTGGGCCACTGACAATGGGATTAACCTCATCAATGTGGATGAAGTCTTCTCAGGTGACAACGGCATGACGAACCAGGACATCTACAAGGCGGGCGAGAACAAGCGCCGCGGCATTGGTTTCGCCCAGTCGAGTGATGTGCTGAGACTGGAGGTGCTGGACCGTTTTGGCGGCATCTACCTTGAAGGGGATAACAATCTCGTCCCAGGCAAGACACTCACGGAAGTGGCGCAGACCGCCGTGGATCAGGAAGGCTTCCAGGCAGCTCAAATGGATGGACGACTGAACAACAGCACCTTTGTCTCGACCAAGGGACATGACAAAGTCAAAGCGCTCAATGTGGAGATTCAGCAGCGTGGCTGGAAGCCGCAGTATGAAATCAGCGTCCTCAGCGGAGCTCCAGTGCCCACCAAAGAGCAGTTGGACAAGGGGTCACACCTGTTTGCCATGAACACGCGTGTGGAAAGGTTTGATGTCATGGCCCGCACGGGTCCCAACGTGGTGAAATCTCGCGTGGAGGACTCGGCCAAGTGGAAGATCCCCGAAACGCTGTTGAAGGTGAACTCAGACTCGTCCTGGTATGCCAACCTCAAGCCTGTGGGACTGAAGACTCTGGAAGATGGAACCACGCTGGAGACTCAGACCCAGATCAGCGGTCGCGTGAGGCTGGCCACGCTGCCACCCCAAGCCGTGGCGCCTGACGCTCTCTCCGGGCCGCAGCAACAGAAGGTCGACCGTGTGCTCAAGGACAGCATCTCCGTACTGATGGAGCACATGACCGTGGCGCCAGGGCATCTCGACCTCAATCTGGTGGAGCCGCACATCAAGCAACTCCCTCTCGAGCAACAGCAGTGGGCCCGTGAAACGCTGATCCAGGCTCTGAGCATGGACGCGCTGGGGGCGGCGACCTCCACGGTCACGGGCATCAGTCTGCCCAAGGACGTACAAATGCCCAAGGTGGCTCTGGACTTCATCTTCAACAAAAATGGCTGCGCGGGACCCTTCCCCAACCTCAAGATGAGCACCCAAGCTTTGCATGAAGCCTGCGCATCAGGACAGACGGCCACGGTGGACTACATGGTGAAGAATGGAGCCTTGCTGGAGAAAACGGACACTGATCCCGCTAAAAACTATCTGTCTCCCATCGGTCTGGGCATGGATGGGAGAAAGAGTGAAGAGGTAGGACGCCAGAGGACAGCTTTGGAATTTGCTGTGCTGGGTGGCAAGCCCGACGTCGTAAGCCTGATCACGGCTGAACCCAGCATCAAAAGCCAGATCAATGCAGATTTGATCAAGACAGCCCTGGGTTTTGGCCAGATCGAGATCGCGGCGGATTTGATGGCCAAACGTCCAGACATCACGCTGACTGACAAGGAGATCACGGCGGCTCTCGAGTCTTGGGTGAAGGGAGTCAACATCGAGCGGCTGGCTGCGCATAATCAGGTGAGCTTGATCAAGGTCAAATCCGGTGATGACTTCCCCACCAAGCTCAAGGGGGATGCTTTGAAGAGCATGATCACCCGTACGAAGGCCTATCTGACAGATCCAGAAACAGCCAAGCCGCTGATGCGCGACTGAAAAGGTGGAGTTCGTGGATCTGTCTCAGTGTTTCTCGATGAGAAGGAGTAGCACCGCGCGGAGCTGTTTGTGGGAGCCTCGACGTATTTCAGCCCCCCGAGGCTACGAGGAGCCGACGGGGCTGCTGCGTGGGAATTTTTGTTCATTGAAGCGGTGATGGCCGATTCGAGGGCGGAGCCCCGACTGCATCGAGCGGTCTGGCACGCCGTGCCTTGACGCTTCATCTCCCGCCGTAGTAGGCTCGCGGCATGACCCTGCTGCTTACCCGAGTTTTTTCGACGTTGGCCCTGACACTTGCGGCTGGCTGGGCGGCCACGTCTACTCCGTTGAACGCCCAGGATGATGTGCCTCCCGGCTTCACCAAATGGCTCAAGCCGATGGATTGGCGGCGCGATAGCGACCAACCCGTTTTCATCATCGGCGAAAAAGGCCAGTTCGATGACATGCACATCCTCTCGCCCAGCGTCATCTGCGAGAATGGCGAGTACTCGTTGTATTACATGGGCTCAACCAACAATGTCATCGCCAAAGGGCTCTACAAGCCAGCGATCAACCTCACGGACGAGCAGAAGAAGAAAATACGCGCCAATGAACATAAGGACCGCATCTACAAGATCGGACTCGCCCGGAGCAAGGATGGCATCCATTTCACCAAGCATGAAGGCAATCCCGTGCTGTCCTTCGGCGACGACAGGCGCGGCCTTTTGACACCTAATTTCCTGCGTCATCCCGACGGCAGCGTCCTGCGTGAAAACGGAAAACTCGTGATGTATTTCACCGCGGCAGACATGCCCGGCGACTACAAACACGTCGTACATCGTGCCACCAGTGAAGACGGGATTCACTGGTCAAGCCCGTCCGAGCCACTGCTCGAAAACGCCTACGCGCCTTATCTGATGAAGGAAGGGGAGACCTATAGAATGTGGTTCACCGACGTGGGCAAGCGCCCATGGGTGATGCGCTATGCCGAGAGCCAAGATGGACTGAAATGGACAGTGAATGAGCAGCCTGCCATCCAACCCAAGGAGCAGAAATGGGAGGGAGCAGGTGGCGACCGGGTGATCCTCCCCTCCGTTGTCTACCCATCCGTCTTCAAGGCGGACGGCATCTACATCGCGCTCTACGGCACGTTTTGGGAGACCCAGCATCGCACCGCAATCGGTCTGGCCGTGAGCGCCGACGGCCTGACCTGGAAGAAATTCGAAGGCAATCCCGTGTTCATGCCTAACCTGAAGAATGACTGGGAATCCAACTTCACCACAAGCCAGACGATCATGAGATTGCCGGACGGCAGCTTCCGCCTTTGGTATGGCGCGCGCCAGGGACCGATCCCCGGTTCCAATCCCAAAAACCCCAGCTGGGCGCACATGTATTACGCCATCGGCACGGCACACTGGGACGGACCGAAGTGAGGAGAATATCAACCGGGTGATGAGGCCTTCACCAAGACGCATCAAGCACGTTTCGGACGCCTCACCACGCGGAGTTTGCCGCTGCTGCCGCCGCCGCAAAAGAAGCGGTCCTTGCCATCCGATTCCAGGCCGGAAACGCCCACGCCTTCGGGCATGGTGAGGCTTTCGAGGACTTCACCGGACTGTGGGTCGATGCGACGGAGCTCGCTTTCATCTTCCCACGTGCCGTGCCATAACTCACCATCCACCCAAGTGACGCCGGTGACGACGCGGTTGGAATGGATGGTGCGCAGGATTGCGCCGGTTTGCGGATCCAGCTGATGGATCTTTTTGCCATCGGCCTGACCGCTCCAGAGACTGCCCTCAGCCCATGCGAGACCGCTGCTGTCATCAGCGCTAGGCGCGGGGATCGTGGAGAGGACATCGCCAGTTTCGGGATCGACCTTTTGGATCTGTCCCTCGGAGATCTGATAGAGGTGACGGCCATCATAGGCCGTGCCGGCATGGGCAGGGACCTCAAGGAAGCGCACGATCTCGCCGGAGTCAGGATCAAGGGCATTCAGCCTCTTGTCTGAGGCCCACCAGACCACTTCGCCGTCATAGGTGACACCGGCCACTTTGGCATTGCCGGGAAAGGGACCAAACTCGCTGATGATTTCTGCGGGGGATGTTTTGGGGTTCATGGCGCCAGTCTAATCACGCAGCAGCACGGTGGGGAGTAACATTATCGTCGTGAATCCAGGGAAGGAGGCGGCCGTCCAGCGGCGTGCACGGGCACGGCCGAACCACTGCACCTTGGCATCAGCGGAGAGGGCGTCCAACGAGCGCTGCACGGTGCGCTGGCTGACACCAAGCGCCAAGGCGAGTGCCGAACTGGACCATGCCTCCCCGTCCGCGAGAAAGGCCAGCACGGCGCCGTGCTCTTCCTCGACAGGCCAGGCGAGGACATTCACCTCCATGTCGTGCTGAGGCTGGAGAATAAATCCCGTCATGGTGGCCTGCACATCCGCGAGGGGACGCAGCAGCTGGCGCAGGCGGCCGATCTCCACACGCAGACGAGCGCGATGGGACTCATCCGCTTTCCTGGCTCCAAAAGCGGCCTTGAGAAGAGCAGTACGTGACACGTCACGCGGCCAGGATTCAGCGAGAGCACGGACGAGAGCAAAGAGCACCGGCCGTGTCGCGAGCGGAACGACCATCCTGCCGCGACGAACGACACGGCGACAGGCGTCCACGACCAAGGCGCTGGAGCCTAACAAATTTTCCACTTCATCAATCCTGATGAGGTGTTCCCTGCCCTGGGCAATGTGACGGGCGACGGGTGTCTGCAACCGATCAGCGGCAGCAGCCACCTCAGCCATCAATGCGGTGATGCCGCAGCGCTGCGCGGCTTCCTGGGCACGTGCAAAGGCCTCGCGTGCCACGGAGGTATGCAGCCGCTGCATGGCCATGCCTGCCACGATCATCTCATGAGCCGCGCGTCTGGCAGGCGGCAGAGGTGATGGATCAATGGAACTGATGGCACGCCCGGCCTCCTCGACCTGGCCTAACAAAAGAAACCTTCGTGCCTGGAGATGGCGTGCATGGATGGCATTCAGAAGATCACCGTGCTTCTCCAGCGTGGCTTCAGCGGCGGCGAGTTCCTTCACGGGCCATCCGAGGTCACGCGAGACGAAGGCAATCTCAGCCTGGGCCAGCACGCAGCGCGCATGAGCCATGGGCTGCTTCGTGCCAAAGGCACGCGCCGCACGTTTCAAGAGCTCTTGTGCCTGCGAGAGATCGCCAAGCTGTGCCATGGCGATGCCGCGCAAGGCCAGGGCGGGTGCCTCCTCACGCACGGCCACGTAGTTCAACGCGCGCAAAGGATCCCCAGCAGCGAGGGCGGAGGCGGCCGCGGAGATGAGCGAGTCCATGCAGAAGAAATCGCGCCACCGTTGTCACTCACCACCCGTGATGCCAAGCAATAACTTGGTTCCAGCGACACAACGAATGGTCGTCAAACACATCCACACACCACATTATATTTACTGGAGGAACCCACTATGACCCCACCCAAAATCGGAACGCATGAGGAATGGCTGGCAGCACGCCTGGAACTGCTGAAGGCCGAAAAGGAACACACACGCCAGGGTGACGAACTCGCCAAGAAGCGGCAGCAACTGCCCTGGGTGCCTGTTTCCAAGGACTACCGCTTCGTCACTGAGGCAGGCGCGGCAAAACTGACCGACCTCTTTCAGGGTCGCTCGCAGCTTCTCGTGTATCACTTCATGTTCGGCCCCGACTACACAGCGGGATGTCCTTCCTGCTCCGCGATCGCGGACGGGTTCAATGGCATCGCTGTGCATCTGGCAAATCATGACGTGCTGCTGACGGCAGTTTCACTGGCACCCCTGGAAAAGCTGCTGGCCTTCCGGCAGCGGATGGAGTGGAGCTTTCCATGGGCATCATCCATCGGCGGTGAGTTCAACTTCGACTTCTGCGCTTCCTACTCGCAGGAGCAGCAGCATGAGGGCATCCAATACAACTACCACCGCGAGCCGCAGCAGCCTTGGAGGAATGGCGAGCCGGGCGGAGGTGAGAGCGCCGAGTTTGAGTTTGCCACCGCCTGCGGTGTGAACACGCCGACCTACATGCGGCAGCGGCCGGGCATGAGCGCCTTCATCCAGAAAGATGGCGTGGTGTATCACACATACTCCACCTACTCACGCGGTGTGGACGGCCTGTGGAGCATGTATCCCTGGCTGGACCGGGCACCCCTCGGCCGGAATGAAACGGAGGGCGTGTGGTGGCGTCATCATGACCGCTATGAAGCAAACCCCGCATCAGCCGCTCCCTCACCCTGCTGCCACACATCCGCCTCCGCCAAGTCATGAACCACTCCTCATGCTGCCAGGGCCGGCTCGGATCGAGCCGGCCCGAGGCTGGAAAGGTCCGGACCGGCGGCGTGGCGCACGCCGTGGGTTTTCTGCTCTCCGGCACCGGGCTGATCTTCATGCCAAAGTGCCCGGTTTGCGTGGCCGCCTATGTGATGCTCTTCACCGGAGCCAGCATCTCGACCACGACTGCTGGTGTCATGCGGACAAGCCTCATCGTGGGCTGCTTCAGCACGCTGGTGATTCTGGCCCTCATGGGGCTAAACAGAATGCGACGGAGGATGACAGGAGGCCGGTCCACTGGATGACCCGGCCCTTGAAAGAGTGCCTTGGCGGTCACAAAATATCTCCAAGGAAAGCTGAGCGGCAGGCATGATTCGTGCGATGTTCATGTCTCTCACCATGAGCGCCCATCCAATTCTATCCGACCCATCCCTGCCGAAATTCGCATCCCTCACCTCCATCACCCTCGCTTGATATGGCCACGATTCATTTGATTGGCGGAGAAAAGGGCGGCGTGGGCAAGTCCGTGGTTTCCCGGGTCATGGCCCAGTATCTCATCGATCATCAGTTCGAATTTCAGGGATTTGACACCGATCGGTCTCATGGATCGCTGCTGCGATTCTACACGGACTACGCGTCACCCGTGGTGGTGGACAGGTATGAGAGTCTGGACATGATCGTGGAAGCTGCCCTGAGCAGTCCGGAGAAGCGTGTGCTGGTCGATCTGGCAGCGCAGACGCACGATTCTTTGGTGAAGTGGATGGATGAATCCGGCGTGCTGGAGATGGCAGGGGAGTCGGGCTTGGTCATCAAGTACTGGCACGTCATGGACTCCGGCAAAGACTCTGTGGACCTGCTGAAGAAGCTTTTCGACCGCTTTGGCTCACGACTGAACTATGTCCTCGTCTTGAACCAATTGCGCGGAGACAACTTCGACATCTTTAATCAGTCGGAGGAGAGGAAGCGTGCCTATGAACTGAATGCCCAGGTGATCATGCTGCGCAAACTTCACGATGCGGTGATCAACAAGATCGATGCGCTCAGCACGAGCTTCTGGGCTGCGAAGAATCGCAGCGACACGCACCCGAGCGGGCTTGGTATTCTGGAGCGTCAACGGGTGAAGATGTGGCTGAATCATGCCTATGAGCAGATCGAGCAGGTGGGTGTGTGATCGCCCTCCATTTCGTCCCAGTCCACTGAGCTTGAAAGGATTAGAATTGACTTGGCGGGTGATCCCTTTCAAATGACCCGTCCCCCTCGCAAAACCCATGAAAAACAGCCTGATCTGCACTCTCCTCCTCTCGCTCACCATGACAGTCCTCGCCACGGCGAAAGACGTCGGCTTCCCAAAAGCCGAGCCTGCGGTGTCGCTGGACAAGCCGGAGGGATGGAAGTCAAAGTTCGAAGAGGGCAGACTGTATGTGACCACCGACGATGATGAGAGTGTGATCATCGAGGTGTCCGCCTTGAAGACTTCGAAGCAGAAGGGCGCGGAAGCTCTGGCGGAGATGAAGGCATCCGTGGAGGAGACCTTCAAAAAGGTGGAGTTCAAGCCGATGCAGGAAGGCGGCAGCAACAATGTGGGTCTCTACATTCTCAATGGCTCAGGTGAGGATGAGGATGGCAAGGCAGTGCTCAATGCGATCATGGTGACGAATGGGGACAATGATGATCTGTATATGATCTTCATCGCTTCTACGCCTGAGGGCTCCAAGGAATATGGTGAGGAGATCGGGGCGATCCTGGCATCGATCAAGAAGCCATAAGAGGCACCCATCAGACTTTTTTTGTTAGGCTGGAGATCCTCAAAGGGGTCTCCAGCCTTTGTTTTGGGAGTGCGTTGTTGACGCTTCAGCGTGTTCAATGAACTCCCGATCCCACGCTAAAGCGTGGACGACATACTTCTGGGCTCGCTACTTCGCCGCCTTCGTCGCAGGAGCTCCCTGCGGCACCACCTTCACGGCATCGCCGGGGATGGGAGATTGGGCCGTGGTGAGCAGGGGGAGATCGTCAGGCAGGTGCTTCACCCAGAAGTCTTTGTACTGAATCTTCATGACCGGTCCGCGATGGACTTGCACGGCGATGACACCCTCGAGAGCGCGGCCCTTTTCGTCGAGGTCGATGACGTCGACGGTAGGCACACCATCGATCCAATGCTGGTGGTGATTTCCCTCCACGAGCACGCGATAGTCGTGCCATTCATCGGCGGCAAACGTCTGAATGGGAAGCTTGCCAACGACCCAGGGTTGGCCTTGCGGATCGATGACCACCTTCTCACCCGTATGCGCCAGGATCCGGCGGCCGCGCTCCTCATAGAGCATGCCGTTGTAGTCGTCCTTTCCAGGAACCACGTCACACTGATAGCCCGTGACCACCCACTCGCCGAGGTCTGGGCGCTCCTTACCGCGATACTGCAGGCCGCTGTTCCCGCCCTTGGTGACCTTCACCTTCACGCGCAGTTCAAAGTTCTTCACCGAACCACCTTTCCATGTGATGAAACGGTTGTAGTCCAGCTTGCCATCTGTGACACCCGTGAGGCAGCCATCCTCCACCGACCACCACGTGGCACCACCGCTCCAGCCGCTGAGGTCCTTGCCATTGAAGATGGCCTTGAAGCCTTCAGGTGGAGATGAGGCCTTCTCCTGAGCCTGGAGAGAGGCGGAGAGAGCGAGCAGGATCAAGCCGAGGCTGAGTGAGGTGCGGAGCATGGTGGCGATGAGTGGTTAGGTGGCGCGGGGTGGTAAACGCCCCGGTCATCTGATCCTTTATCATGCTTTCTGCACGAGGACCGCAACCGTGAGGGCTAGCACCACGTTCACCGAGCAACTTTCATTGAACTAGGGGCAGGCTGGGGTATTCTCAGCGCCTCCCGGCCTTTTTGTGATGACTCTTGACTCATGGTATCTTGGTTCACGTCGCGCCTGGAGCGGACGTGGTGTCTGTCTTGTCCTCATGCTGACCCTTGGCCTCATGGCTGGGCGGGCGCAGGCGGGCTGGAAGGAACGCCTCTGGGTGGACAGGGAGCCGTTGGCGGAGATCGGGAATCGTTATCTCTCGGTCAGTTCAGTCAAGGGCATCATGCCAGATGGCACGGTCATCTTTGAGGGCTACAGCCGGGTAAATCCCGAGGACATGAGTGTCGACATCGGCTGATACTACATCCGCCGCGGCGAGCTTCCAAGGCCACTGGGCGGGCTGGCCATGTACAGCGATGTGGATGATGTACTGATCGGCTCCGACAACAAAATCGCGGTGGTGAGGTGGGTCCGCGGACCGAATGGCACTGCGGGTCCGGCTTATGTGTATGTGGGCACGGTGGATAATTTTGGGCCTGCCATCCAGGGGGGAGTGGCGAATTACAACTCCCCGACGGACATCCCAGAACTGCGTAACTTCTACGATGGCAGCAAGCTGGCCTTCACGATCGGCAATTTCGTGTATCGCTGGATGGGCAGCGGAGGGGACCTTTTGGTGCACGGGCCAGGCAGCGTGCTGCCGAGTGCTAGTATGCCGCCTGCGGGCTACATTGCTAATTCGTGGGGCCTCAGCTTTATGGCGGCAGATGGGCGGATGCTGGTCGGTGTGGGCTACCGGCTGAATGGTTTTGAGGCTGGCAGCTTGACGTGGCTGCTGGGGACAGATGGCGTCTACACGCGGGTCGGCGGCGAGGTCTATTCCGCACAGGCGAACACTCACGAGTACTATCACCCGAATGATCCAGGTCGTCCTGGGAACAAGCTGGCGGTCATCAGCTATATCTTCAATTCCTCGGGTCTTTATGGCGGATATGCCACGAGTGTGAACCCCAGCACGCATGTGCAGGTTCCGGCAAAGATCCTGGCCACACGCCTCATGGGCGGACCGCCCACGGTGCTCCGGGATCCTGCCACGTTTTCCGGCAGCGCTGCCTTCAATTGGGCGAATGACTATCTCCTCTATGTGCCGCAGATGGGTTCTGCGGGGCAATTTTTGACGGTGGGAGAGATCACTCTGCCACCACCTAACAACACGCCTGTCCGCCGGGCACTGGCCTGGTATGAAAACGGCAACTGGCAGCTGCTGGCAAAGCATGGGGATGTGCTGCCCGGCATGGCCGAGGGTGAGACGCTGGGCAATGCCTATACTTTCTATCTGGAAAACGATGGCTTCATGACACTCGAGTCCGGCATCGAAGGGCCGGGAACGACCACCGCAAACAATGCAGGCTTCTGGATCGGCCAGAAGACGGTTGAGGGCGCCACCTTCGACCTCATCCTACGACGCGGCGAGACCGTCACTTTCCCGGGTGATATCACCGCCACATTGACGACCGTTTACGCCCTGCCATACCAGTCTTATGACTACCCGCAGCCGGGCCCTGACTGCGGCCGCCGCCGGACGATGATGGCGGACGGGACCATGGCCCGGCATCTGAACTTCACCACGCCCGGGGGTGGTTATGCGAGCGCTCTCTACCTCATGGGGCCTGCTCCCATCCCTTCGGTGACCACCTTGGCACCCACCGCGCAAACGGCCACCTCGCTGACGGTGGCGGGCACAGTGAACCCGCAGGAGGCTGAAGTGACGGTCTTTGTTCAGTATGGGGCTACCGCCGCATTGCTGGACAAGACGATTGCGGGTACGCCGGGCACCCTTTCAGGCGAGACGGACCAGGGCGTGTCCGCGGTGATCCCCTTTCTGCCACCGAACAAAGATTGCTTCTACCGTGTGGTCGTGACCCACATCGGCGGCACCACGGTGGGTAACACGGTGAAGGCGAAGACCTCCGCCGGCACAGGGACGGCACCCGCAGCGGCCACTCTGGCAGTGCTGCCCGCCAGCATCACACATGCTCAGGCAGTGCTGAGCGGAACGGCCAAGCCCGGCAGCGCCGCCACAGCGGAGGTGCGCTTTGAATATGGTCTCTCTGCCACGGCGCTGAACCAGGTGATCACCGCAGCGCCCGCCACGGTGACAGCTTCCACCGCCACCCCGGTCTCCTCGAGCCTGGGCGGCCTCCTGCCGCACACCAAGTATTTTTATCGCGCCGCCGCCGCGAGCGCCACGGGCCTCGGCGCAGGCAGCGTGATGAACTTCACCACGCTGGACCGCAAGCCAGCGGGGCTGCCGGACACAGCACTGGCCGTGCCCGGCAGTCCAGTGACGATCCACGTCCTAGCCAATGATACGGATCCAGATGGCGATGCGCTGACCGTCAAATCTTTCACCTCGCCTCCGGCGGTTCAGGGCAAGGTGGCGAAGTCACCCTCCGGCACCGCCATCATCTTCACCCCCGCGGCCACCTTCACGGGCCAAGCCTCCCCGAGCGGTGCCACCTTTACCTACATCGCGCAGGATGCCTTTGGCGGTGTGTCGGATCCGGTGACCGTGACCGTGGACAAGGACACCATCGGCATCACTCCCACCACCAGCCCCGCCGGCCTGCTGGCCGCAGGGCTGACCTATCCGGTGACGGTGGACACAGGCGGTCCGGGCACACCGTGGTCAGTCGTGGAAAGCTCACCCTTTGTCAGTGTGTCTGGACTGCAAGGCGGAGGAGACGGCCCTGTGAATCTCACCGTGGCAGCAAACACAACAAAGACCGCACGCACAGCCACCGTGACAATCGGCGGGGTCGTGCACACCATCACGCAGTCAGGCGTGGTCGCGCCAGTGCTGGTGTCATCACCGCCAGTGCCGCTGGCCATCGTGGGCGGCACTTTTAACATGACGGTGCCCACCAGCACGCCTGCCCTCCCTGCCCCGGCTTATACCGCCGCACCTCTGCCTGCAGGTCTGAAGCTGGTGGTGGATCCTGCGACTGGCGTGGCCCGCATCACCGGTGTGCCGACCAAGGGTGGAAGCACCAGCGTGACGGTAAAAGCCACGAACGCAGCGGGTCCGAGCAGCGTGACCTTCACCATCGTCGTGCGTGATCTACCAGACACTTTTGTGGGAGACCACGTGGCCCTTATCGGTGACAATGACTACATCAACTCTGGCAACCGCGCATATCTGAGCTTTAAGACACTGGCCACAGGTGCGCTTTCGGGAAAGCTCACCTTTTCAGCGACGGAGAGCTATCCCTTCAGCGGCGCGCTGGTGGTCACTCCTGTGGCTGCGCCCGCTGCGGTGGCCCCTGCCACCGCGCAGATTATCATCCCGCGTAAAAGCCCGCTGATCTCACTGGTGCTCAATCTCAAGCTCGAAACCGCAGAATCTGCAGGAGGCGCGAACCGCCTCACCGGCTCGCTGTATTGGCAGGGCTACTCCGGCAGCACATTTGCAAACTTCCTGGGTGGCTGGCGCACCTCATGGAGCAGCAGCACACCCGCCACCACGCTGAAGGATACCAAGGGCAAGAACGTGTCCGAATATTACACCATCGAGGCCGCGCCACCTGCCGGATCCACCGTTTCGCGGCCCCTGGGCAGCAGCTACGTCACAGCCACCATGCAGCCCTCAGGTCTGGTTAACTGGACGTTGGTGCTGGCGGACGACGTCACGGTGACTGGCAGTGGTCCCGCATCACCCACACTGCAGTTCATCATCCACAGCTCGCTCTATAAAAAGACGGCTGTCAGCTATCTGGGCGGCATCAGCGGCATGCCGCGCATTCTCAGGCCTAACAATGAGATTGATCCTAGTCAGAAGCTGCGCTGGCGGAAATTCAGCCAGACCGCGCCAGGTGTGGCACCGACGTACACCTATCTGTCGTCGTTCCAATTTGATGCGAGCATGACCGGCGGACGTTACACACCGCCGACAGGCATCGTGCTCGGCTTGGCCTCAGCGGCCTCCAATGCGCGGCTGGAGTTCGCGGATGGCGGCATCGCTTCCGCCACGCAAGCAGCCAGTGTGAACCAGACCTTCACCATCAGCGCCGCCCACAAGGCCACCTTCACCGCCGCGAACAACCCCACGAATGTGTCCGTGACCCTGAACCCGGCCACAGGCCTCTTCAACGGCACCTTCAGCCTCACCGACGGCGGTGTGAAGCGCACCGGCATCAAGTTCAAAGGCGTGCTGCTGCCAGATGGCGCCACCCCCGCGAACAGCCGTGGCAAAGGCTTCTTTGTGCTGCCCCAACTCCCTGCCACCGGCACCTCCACCGCCACCACCTCACGTCTCTCCGGCAGTGTGATCCTGAAGGCACCGTGACAGCAACGGCGCTCTTTTCGATGCAGATTGACCCATCATGAGCAGTGAGACCAGGCATCGTGGCATGCATCCGGCGGACCGGGAGTCGTTTGGTGCACCGGCGTTGCCAGCGCTGCGAGAGGCAGTGGCGGATCTGTCATGGCTGTTCTCCCGTGGCTATGCGCGTACCTCGGCGCTGAAGCTGGTCGGCGACCGGCATTCCCTCACGGAGCGGCAACGGACCGCCGTGGGCCGCTCCGCCTGTGCAGATGAGAACCTCGACCAACGTTCACGCCGCCAGCTCAAGCCCGAAGAGATGCGTGATCGCGAAGTCATGGTGGACGGGTTCAACCTGCTGGTGAGCCTCGAGGCCTTTCTGAGCGGCGGTGTGCTGCTGCTCTGCCGTGACGGTTGTGTGCGTGACATGTCCAGCGTGCACGGCTCCTACCATGCCGTGGCCGAAACCGATGCGGCCATCTTCGCTGCAGCGGATCGTTTGCAGTCACTCAGCATCCGCTCCGCGCACTGGCTGCTGGACAGTCCCGTGCCGAACAGCGGCCGCCTCGCACAGCGTCTGCGCGAACTCGCGCAGGAGCATCACTGGCCCTGGACAGTGGAAGCCGTCTTCAATCCGGACACCGTGCTCAAGCAAGCCAAGGACGTGGTGACAATAAGCTCCGATGCCGCCGTGATCGATAGTGCAGAACGCTGGTTCAATCTGGCCGCGGACATTATCCTCAGCCATCGCAAGCCCGACACATGGCTGGTGGACTTGACGAAAGAAGGTCACTGTCACCCGACAAGTAAACCCTGTTAGGCAACGATGGATTCCAGGTTCATCGAACTCCCGCCACCCCATTGAAGCAGGGTGATACGACCAGCCGGACGTTGAACCCCATTCCAATGGGGTTTTGTCTGCGATCTAGGGATGAGATCGAATTCCTCGTCCCTACAGGCATCTCGAGTTCGGCATCATCACACCCCTGCTTTCACAGCCCCCTGCCTCGCCACCTCATGCCCCACCATCGCCAGCGTGGCGATGGCTGCCGTCTCAGCCCGTAAAATCAAGGGCCCCAGCGTGATGGCCTGAAACCCAGCCTCCTGGGCAGCCGCCTCCTCCTCATCCGTGAAGTCCCCTTCAGGCCCGATGAGAATAAAAATAGGCCGCGCTGCACTGAAACTGATCTCATGCAGCCGCCGTGAATGCTCGCTCAACGCAGGAATGAGCCGCGTGCTCTCGGCAGGCAGCTTCGAAACCAGATCCGTGAAAGCCCTCGGCCTCTCCAAAGCCGGCACCCACGGCGTGTGGCACTGCTTCGCGGACTCGATCATGTGCCGCTGCCACTTGTGCAGCTTCTTGTCCAAATGCTCACCGCTGAGGTGCACCACCGTGCGGGCCGTGATCACAGGCCGCACACTCGCCGCACCCAGCTCCGTGGCCTTTTCCAGCAGCCACTCAAACGGCTCGGCCTTGATCATCGCCGGCAGCAGATGGATCTCCTGCCCACGTGACTCATGCTGCTTCAGCTCATCCACACGCACCTTGACCGCACTTTTGGATAGGCCGGTGATCGCTCCCGTGGCCACGCGCCCCTGGCCGTCGAAGATCTCGATGGCATCTCCCACATTCCTCCGCAGCACACGAGCGCAGTGTGCAGCTTCATCCCCCATCAGCGTGAGCTGATCCGGCTGCCACTCGCTGGCGGAGAGATGAAAGCGTGAGAGTGACATATCCGGAAGTCTAACCACAAAGAGACACGAATGAACACGAATCTCAGAGGTTTGAAGATTCGTGTCGCTGGGTGTCCATTCGTGGTTTCAAGAATGGCTCAAGCGCCGCGGAGCTTCGACACATCATAAAGACTCATGATGGAGGACAGCACCTCGTCACGACGGCCCTGCTTGAGCGCATCAAAGGTGGTGTACTGGCCTTCCTTGAAGGTGAAGTGGCCGCTGCGCGTGCGGCGCAGGTCCGTGAGATGCGCGCCACAGCCCAGCTTCTGGCCGATGTCATGCGCATAGGTGCGGACATAGAAGCCCTTGCTGCAGACGATGCGGAAATCCACCTCGGGCACGGCGATGCGGCTGATGTCATGCGCATACACGCGGACAAAGCGCGGCTCGCGCACCACCTCCAGGCCTTTGCGCGCCAGCTTGTGCAGCGGCACGCCATTGATCTTGATGGCGCTGACCATGGGCGGCATCTGGTAGAAATCTCCCTGATAGGCTTCGAAGGCGGTCTTGACCTCCTCATCGGTGAAGGCAGGCACGGGCTTCTCCTCCAGCACTTCGCCTTCGCGGTCCTGGGTGTTCGTGGTCTGGCCGAGCTTCAGGGTGCCGGTGTATTCTTTGTCCTCGCTCATGAGCAGGTCGGAAAGCTTGGTCCCCGTGCCGATGACCAGGATGAGCATGCCGGTGGCCATGGGGTCCAGCGTGCCGCAATGGCCGATTTTTTTCATGTTAAGGCAGCGGCGGGCCACGGCCACGACATCATGAGATGTCATGTCAGGGCCTTTATCCACCAGGAGGACGCCGTTAAGCGAGTCGTCGGACTTCATGTTCGAGGGCATTTAAAAAAGTGTCTGCGGCCGCTTCGATGGGGCCTTTCATCCGCGCACCAGCCGCCATGCGGTGTCCACCGCCGCCGAACTGGGCACACACGGCGGAGACATCCAGCCGGGAATCTTTGGAACGTGAGGAGACGCGGATCTTGCCATCCGGCAGCTCCTCAAAAATGACGGCGCTGACCACGCTGTCGATCATGCGCAGGGTGTCGATGATGCCTTCCGTGTCACCGGACTCGATCTTCACCTCGTCCATGAGCTTCTGCGTGAGATTCCAGCTCACGATGCGGCCTTCCGCACGGAACTGCATCTCATTCAGCATGGAGCGCATCAGGGCCAGACGGCGCGCCGGATAGGTCTGGTACAGCATTTGCGCCAGATAGGCCGTGTCCAGCCCCTCACGCATCATCTCCGCAGCGATCTCATGCGTGCGCGCCGTGGTGCTGGAAAACTGGAAGGAACCCGTGTCTGTGCTGATGGCGGTGAAGAGATGCTGCAGCACGGAATCCGTGACTGGAAAGCCGCCTTCCTTGATCAGCTCATATATGATCTGGCCCACGGCAGGCTGGGCACCGTCCACATGGTTCAGATGGCCATAGCCGGGATTGGTCGGGTGATGGTCGATGTTCACCAGCAGCGGCGCCACACCCAGAGCGGCCTTCGTCGCAGCGCCCACACGCTCATGCGTGGCCGTGTCCACCGCGATGGCGCAGTCGATGTCCAGCGTGTCATACGGCGGCTGCAAGACCGTGCCCGTTTCCGGCAGGAAGGTCAGGTTGGAAGGCACGCCGTCTTCCAGCAGCGCATAGACCGTCTTGCCCATCGCCCGCAGGCTGAGCGCGAGCCCGAGCACGGAGCCAACCGCGTCTCCGTCCGGGCGCACATGCGCGGCGATGGCGATGCGCTGCGCGGAGCGCAAAGCGGCGGCGATTTCAGAGAGGGTATTGGCCGGGCGGGACATGGGGGGTGAGCAGAAAGCACTTCACGCCCTCCGTGCAAGAGGAAGATGCTCTTCCCGAAGGAGCCGACATTCGGGTTGCGCGCGTATGACGCTATGAGATACCCTCAAAACACATGGATAACCCCCCTCCATCTTCGGCTTCACGCCCGGCAGGCTTTGCCACCATCGCGCTCGCCTCCGCCGCAGGCGTGATCGTCGCCTCGCGCATGGGCCGCCCTGCCCTGGCGCTGGCCGCTGGCCTGGCCTTGGCATGGTGGAGGAAACGCCAGCAGACACATCAGCCCGTCCCTGCCCAGGCACCCGTCCATCGCGAGCCTGCTCCGGTCTTGATGCCAGCACCGGTGACCCAGGAGCTGCCTCCCACCGCTCCTGAGCTTCCACCCACCCTCGTCACACCACCGCCGGCCGAGCCCGTGGCGATGGAATCCCCACCCGCACCAGTATGGCTGCCCGAGCCGGAACCGGAGTCTGAACCTGCACCTGCGGTTGTTGCTGAGACAGCCCCTTTCGGATCATTCCCACCGTCAGCCCCTCAACGGCTTCGTGATCTTCTCGGACGCGAGACAACTCCTTTTGAGGCATCCCCGCCACCGCCCACCCAGCCCGTGGTGAATGAGGCCTTTTTTGCACCTCCGCCTGAACCAGAGCCAGCGCCCGAGTTCGCTCCCCCACCTTTCTCGACACCTTTCGCCCCTCCACCGCCCGACCCGGTCGAGGCGACCTACGAGCCCCCGACCATTCCCTCCTTGGAATCCCTGGCCGCCTCGTTTGTGCCGACCTCCCCTTTCGCGGACCCGGAAACCTCCGCCGAGGATTTCGATCCTGAGGCACCGCTAGCCTTCCCCATCGCCCCCCTGCGGGCTGAGGCCCCACTGGCAGATGCCTGGAATGATCTCCGTGCCGCCCTGAATCCCTCGCTCGCTGGCAAAAATCCAAAGAGCGAGCCTCTGCCTCCCTTCCCCAGCTCAGATGAGCCTCCCGCGAACGTGCCCACGACATCGCTGCCGCGCATCGAGGCCCCCGAAATGCCGGAGATGTATGTCTTTCCTCCCTCATCCCCTTTGCTGGACACTCTGGATGAGGATGAGCCTCTGCCTACCTTCCCCGACACCTACGCGGAAGCCTCCACAGTGCCGCTCACCTATGCACAGATGACGGCCATGCCGGACCTGAACGTCTTCCCCGCCACATCGCCTCTGATTGAGTCCCCTGGCGAAGACACACCGGCGCCTCAGCCACATCATCCCCCGGCACCTGCCTACGACTCCCTGCACTACATCCCGCAGCCCTCCACTGAACCCGTGGGCGAGATTCCGGACGAGATCCACCTCCCCGGCATGACCGATGAGGAAACCGCCGCCGCGCTGGAGGAGTCCGGCTTCCTGGTGACAGACCCTGAAGTCGCCGCCGAACCCGCCACCCCTCAGTTCATCCACGCTTTCACGCCTCCCGCCATCCTGTCGCCCACGCGCCCGGCCACCGAGACAGAAGCACCCGCCTCCGAAGCCAGCCCTCCCCAGACACCCCCTGTGACGATCTCCCACGAGGCCCAGACAAAAAAGTCCTTCTTCGACTGGTTACGCAGTTAGTTAGGCCTCGCAACTCAAGTACGTTGTTCACGCTTCAGCGTGCTCAATGACGTTCGAAGCACACGCTAAAGCGTGAACAACGTACATCTGAAGCGCCATCTCACTGCCTCTTCCTCAGCCCCCATGCGGCCAGAACAATCCCAGTGACACTGTGCACCATCAGCGCGATCACCGCGGTCCATGGCGTGGCGAACCAAGTCCGCACGAAATGAGTCATCGGCTCAAAGACCGCAAAGCCTGACAGAGTGTCCACACTGCCTGACCAGCCATAGTAGGCCGTCATGAACGGCTGAAGGACAAAGCCCATGGGACGCGGAAAACCGAGGATGGCGCCCGCCAGCAGCACATTCGCCGCCCAGAGCTTCCAGGCGTGACTCTGGGCACGGTCCACAGAGCACGCCCACGCGGAGATGGCCAGACATAAACTACCGAAGGCCACCCCACTGAGCACCAGCAGCACCAGACGGACGCCATCGTTTCCCGGCAGATGCCCGCCCATCAAATCCGTCAGCAGCACCAGCGCCAGACCTTGTGCGATCATCAAAGGAGTGAGGAACCCGAGCTTCGCCACCAGATACGCGAGACCGCGCAATCCCGCGATGCGCTCGCGCTCAAACAGCACGCGCTCACCCGCGATCTCGCGTGTGGCGAGCCGCAGGCTCACCACCATGATCAGCAGCACCTGCACCCAGAGGATCATGGCGCAGGTGTAGGCCGCAGGCCAGAGCACCTCCGGCGCATGATTCTCACTCCGGATTTCTGACATGTAACCTGTGTTCGGCGCCATCAGCAGCATGGCGGCCAGAGGACAAACCAAAAGCAGGGCAAGATACTCCAGCCACTCGCGCTGCGTGCGCCGCCAGAGGGTCCAGCGCCGGCGCATCAGATGCAGGGTCTGGCCCATGAAGGACGGCAGAGGCAGGGGGGTGGAAGGTTCCACCTCAGGCTTCGCGGCAGCCTTCGGGGCTTCAGGCGCAGTCTCGGCATCGTCCTCCAGACCATCACCATCCACACCTGGCTCGCTGCCCGCTTTCTGCTCCGCTGGCTCACCCAGGTCACCCAGCTGGAAAGCCTCATAATACTGCACGCGATGGCGTGACCATGACTCTCCCCAGCGGTCTGCGGGCCTCTTCGCCAGACGCGGATAGAGCTCCTCCACGGTGGTGATGCTGAAGTAATGCGCCACGGCGCGTGAGGGACCATGAAAGCAGACATGCCCCTCATGCAGCACGAGCACCGAGTCGTAGGAGGCCAGATTGCCCAGTGTCTGGCTGGCATGAATGACAATGCGGCCTGGAAGATCTGAAACCACCCACTTGAGGAGCGCGACAAGCTCCTGCGCAGACTTCACGTCCACTCCGTCCGCAAACTCATCACACAGCACCAGCGGAGCATCACTGACCAGGGCGATGGCCAGCTTCAGACGGCGGCGTTGGGCGAGGCTTAAGGTGCTGACCCGATGAGCAGCCACCATCTCCAGGCCAACACCCACAAGCAGATGCGACACCCGATCCGTGCGCGCATCATTGGTTTGGCCACCCACACGCAAAAAATGCGCGCTCATGAGCGATTCGCGCACGGTGAGCACCTCTGAAAGGCCTTCATCCGTGGCAGCCACGAGCGCGATCTGGTTTGGATGCACCGGCACGACGGCGGTGTCATGACCCTGGAAGCGTAGGGTGCCCGTGGTGGGAAGCTCCAGACCAGCGAGCAGGCGGATGAGCATGCTTTTGCCACTGCCTGCCGCACCCACGATGCCGAGCACATGCCCCGGGGGCAGCGCTAGACTCACGCCTTGAAGCACCGGCTCGGCGGATAACTTGGTCTTCGCAGGCAGATGGGAGAGATTCAGGACATCGAGCATGCGGCCACCAAAGCGAGGAGATGCCGCCAACTCAACCGCCAAGTCAGGCATTGTCCGGGCAGCCTGCGTTCGTCGAGTACGTTGTTCACGCTTTAGCGTGTTCAATGACCTTCCATACCCACGCTAAAGCGTGAACAACATACTGCTGGCATCGGCCTCAACCGTCACATGGAGGCCTCTTGGTCCCCTTATTGCATCGGCAGCTTAAGATCGAGCGTCTTCCCTTCCCTCAGCACCTTCACCGGCACCTCATCACCTTTGAAACGGGACTGCATCAGATGACCATGCAGGCGGCTCTCTGTGATGCGCTCCTTGATGCCATCCACCTCAATCAAGACATCATCCTTCAGGAAGCCCGCGCTTTTCGCGGCGGCGTGCGGACCGTACATGCCGAGTCCTTTCACCCAGAGCGCCATGCCTTCCGTGCCGAGCTTGCGCTGCTTCCTCTCCTCATCAGACAGGTCCAGCATGTTTAATCCACCGGCCGCCATCCCGCGCATGGACCAGGCGGAGGCGCGGCCGGAGGTGTCGGTGTTTTTGCGCCAGCCGGAGGGCAGGTCCAAAGTGAGCTCCACGTCCTGACCAGCACGCTTCACCTGCAGTTTATGCTTCGCGCTATCGCCTGTGCGGTGCAGCGCCCAGGCCACATCCGCCACGGACACCAGCGGTTGCCCGGCCATCTTGACAATCTCATCTCCGGTCTTCAGCCCTGACTTTTCGGCAAGGCTGCCCGCCGTGACGGCGCTTACCTGTGCGATCTGATCTCCCGCAAGACTCAAGCCAATGGTCTCTGGTGCGGGCATGGGAAAGATCCACTCATCCGGCACAGGCTTGCGTCGTTCGCGATACGAGGTGCGCATGGCATCGCCGATCATGTGGCAGTGGATGCAACTGCCCACCACCTTGCCATTCCAGTCGAGGTCACGTTTGTATTTCTCCGCCAGTTTCGGCATGTCCGTCGGATTCACAAAAGGGATCGGCGCCGGTTGCTTCGCGGCGAGGTCTGCTCTGTTCTTCGGATAGCCTTTATGAACGGTCAGCGCGGCCTCCATCGCCTTTTTATACCCCACCAGCGTCTGGTCAGCAGAGTTCTTCTGATGCGTCCATGAACCGAAGCGGCCATACACAGTGCCGTCACCATTGAAGAACACCGTGGAGAAGGACAGATCGTAATCGAACTGGAACTTCGTCAGGTCCAGCGAGTTGGCATTCATCACGCGCACACAGACAAACTGGTCTAACAAAGAAGCGAGAGAATCGCTCTCCATCAGCACCGCCGTGTCCAGCCCCATGCAGGCCAGGCAGGGCACGCAGCGCATGACCACCAGCACCGGCTTTCCTGTGACCTGTGCCTGCTTGAAGGCGCTGTCGAGATCGTTGTAGGCCCAGCGCTTGTCAGTCTCCATCCGGGCCTTGTCTGCGCGAACGGCGCCCTCGCGATCCTTCACGGATTCTGCATGCGCCAATGAGACCGCAAAAAGAGTGGCGAGAAGAAGTCGTTTCATGGTGGTCAGACTGACTAAACGCCTCCCGTGCAGCAAGCCTCTTCGCCTGTTTGTAAAAATTGTTAAGGCATGGTAAACTGTCGCGACATCGTCTCAGTCTGTGGGTTGTTCGGGTGTGTAAGGTCCAACTTCACACAGCCATGAAAATGCGTCCCGTTCTCACCACCCTGGCTTCCAGTCTGGCCATCATCGCCACAGCTCTGGAAGCTCCTCAAGTGCGCGTCACGGAGGCCAATGGAAAACGCATCATCCAGTCCAACGGCATCCCGGATCACGATGTGGGCCAGTTTCCAAACGCAGGCAATCCGCACACCATCGAGGCGCAGAAGCATGAGTTCCGCATGACATTGACACCTCGCGCTTCCACACGGCCTCAAGAGTCACGTGGGGCCTTCTTCGGCGTCGCGGTGAATGGCGTCCCTTTTGAAGCAGGCACCGCCGAGTTCTGGAATGGCCTGCGCGAGTGGAACTACGAGGCCAAGAGCGGCAAGATCAACCTGGGACTGGATCAAAACGATGCACATGTGCAGCCCGGAGGTGTCTATCATTATCATGGACTGCCCACGGGCCTCATCGCCAGGCTTGGCGGTGGCGGCACCTTGATGGTGCACCTCGGCTGGGCGGCAGATGGGTTTCCCATCTATGCGGGCGGAGATGCCATGAAGCAACGCTCCAGCTATCAACTCAAGAAAGGCACACGCCCGAGTGGTAGCCAAGGCCCTGGCGGCGCCTATGACGGAACCTTCACAGCGGATTATGAGTATGTGGCACGCTCCGGTGATCTGGATGAATGCAACGGTCATGTGGGACCGACGCCGAATCACTCTGAAGGTATTTACCACTATGTGGTCACGGCCGAGTTCCCCTACATGGGACGCCAATGGCGCGGCGAGCCTGACAACAGCTTCATGAAGCAGGGCCGGCCTCCAGGTGGCGGTCGCGGTGGATCTCCAGGAGGCGGACCCCCGAGACGCGGACGCCGTGGAGGTCCTGGTGGACCACCACCTCCGGGCTTCGGCCCTCCCCCGCCTGGTTTTGGCCCGCCTCCAGGCCCGGGCGGCTTCGGCCCTCCGCCTAACTAAATTTTCTTCAAAACCAGGATGATGTCTGCGTAACTGTCATCAAGCTTGCGAGGTTCGGTGATGTTGTAGGTGAAATCGTAGCACTGCACGAGCTTGAGCGCGGGAACCTTGCGCAGGAGGCTGCGGGCCTGGGCGGCGCTGTAGGCACGGAATTGCCAGCATGTCTCCTGAGTGTGCGTGCGCCCCCCATGGGTGATTTGCAGACGTGTGCGCAGGTTCTCCAAACGCGTTTTACGATCAGCAGCCCAGGTATGCGTGTTGCAGACAACGTGGATGCCATCGCGCTCGGCGATCCAGCGCTCATGCTCCTCGGCGCTCTTTTCATAGTCGGTGAGATGGATGCCAAGCACAAAGAGACCGCCTGTCTTCAGGCAGTCCGACACACTTTGGATGCATGCGACGGCATCGCGCTCTGTGTGCAGATACTTGAAGCTGCTGACAAGGCAGTGCGCGAGATCGAAGGTCTGCACCTTGGGCAGGGTGAAGCTCTGCATCCAGTCTTCCCACATGCGTGCCTTCAGGCCTTCACGCTTCAGACGTTCGCGGGCAAAATCCAGCATTCGGGCGTTGCCATCGAAACCGCTGACCTTCCAGCCACGCCTGGCCATTTCCAACACCAGACGGCCGCTGCCACAGGCCGGCTCGAGGAGCTGGCGTGATCTGCCACCGGGCCCATGCAGCTCATAGACCGCCTGGAGAAAGCTGCCCTCACGCGGCGTGTCGGCATCAAAGATGATGTCGTAGTAAAGAGGCGTGTCATACCAATCGCGTTGTTCGGTCATGGACTGTCTCAAAGGCTCGTCGGGGGATTTTGTCAATCCTGGAGCACCCAGCATTTATGCTCCAGATGGCCCATGCGCACCTATCCTTGCTAAAAGTCTCTTCGCGCACCTCTTGACTTACCTCATTGTCACGCCACACGCTTCCACCGCATGGAAAACGCCCAGGCCGCGAGCGCGACGCCGAGCCAGATCAGGCTTGCGGCGGTGCCAGGCTTCCAGGTGCGGCGCAGGTCCAGGTCCAGCACGGCGTGGTCCTTCAGCTTGGTGAAGTGGCGCACCTCGCCGTCCTCCGGCACCTCCACCAGCAGGGAGCGGCGGCCCGTGGGGCGCAGGAACTCAGCAGTCTGGGCCTGAAGGCGGCGCATGTCACCGTCCGAGATCTTGTCGGTCGCATTGTTAGGCCGGCTGCGTGACATCTCCTCAGCCATCACAGGAGCCATCTGAGCCGCAGGAGCACTGGGCATGGCCTGGGAAAGAGTCGCAGGCGCAGCGCCAAAGGGATCGGCGGCAGGGAAAGCCACACCGGCAGATTGAGCGGGTGCCACAAACTCCAGCCTCCTCATCGTTGACGTGTCATCATTACCCGTGGTCTGGAGAGACGGCGCGGGTGCGCCGAATGGATCTGCATTCATGGCTCCAGGAGCGGGCAACGGCGCGACGAAGCCGCCGGCTCCGGACACTCTGCCAGCCAGACCTGCGACCGGAGAAGCAGGCGATGCCACCGGAGCAGCCTTTGGGGCAGGCTTGTTTTCCCAAGCTTCATTGACCATGTTCAGCATTCTGCTAGTGCTGCCTGCGCTCGCGCTGGCAATGGCAAACCCCTGGTTCGTCTGCCCATCATCGGCCTTCATTCCCGAGGCAGGCGCATTCATCTCAACATTCCCCGCATTGCTCAGGTTGTTCGCACGCGCATTGCCGATGTTGATGGTGTTGGACCCGTTCAGCACCAGGCTGCCTTGATTGCTGCTCATGGCCAGGCCTCCGTTCCTGGTGATCGTCTGCGCCGTCACGTCGTTGAAGAAGCCATTGCTCACCACCACGTTGTCATTCAGCACGGCGCCGCCATTGACGGTGGTGCTGCCGGCGAAGGTGTTGTTCAGCTTCAGCTCGCCTTTGCCGGACTTCTGCGCGTAGTTCGCGTTCCACTCGGTCTTCGGTTTCAAAGTTGGTTTGGCGCTGGACTCGGGCTTGGCGTCCTTGCCCACGTATCCGGAAAAGTTTTTGTCCAGCAGGTCGCGCTGCTTGGAGACTTCCTGATCCATCTCATCCTGGGTCTCATAGAGGCGGTCATTGAGCGGCTTCTTTTCATAGCGGCTTTTGCTCAGCAGGCTGGAGCCGAGCTTCGAGGCCCTGTCGATCACCGCCTCCTTGGCCTTGGACACCTGGTCCGCCAGGGAGCTGGCGCGTGAGTAGGCATCCTTGGCATCGCCATAGCTCAGCTTGCCGCTGGCCAGCTCGCGGTTCACATCCCCAAGTTCAGAGAGCATGCCCTCCAGCTTTTGCAGATCACGGCCTTCCGCGTCCACCTCCTCCATGTTGCCATCGAAGTCCTTGATCACCACGCCCTTCGGCGTCCAGACGCTCCACGTGGTGCGCTCCACGCTGAGGCCGGGCAGCTCGGGATCATCCAGCTTCGGCGTGCCTTCAATGGCATCCGTGAGGCCGTCATCACCGAAAGGCTTCATGCGGCACACCAGACGCACCTCCAGCGCGCGCTGACCTGGCTTCGTCTGGATGAGCGGGATGAGCTTCACCACGCCATCCGCGCGCTTCTCCTCATCGGCGCGCACCGGCTCGCCATTCACGCTGGCACCCATGAGCTCGCTGTGGGCGCTGAGCTTCACCGGCAGGAACTGCAGCGTCCGGTTTAACAAAGAGTATTGAATCGTGTCCCAGCGCTCGCCATCCGCGCGCAGCACGGTGGTGATGTCCGCCAGCGTCACCAGCGCCGCGTTTGCCTCCGTGGCCGTGAGCTGCTGGAAGGCCAGCCTCAGCGTGCCCGCGCCGGTGGAGCGGAAGAACTGCGGCCGCACCAGATCATCCGGAAGATACGGCATCGCATCCTTGGACACAGACTCGATCCCCGTCTTCTCCGCCACGCTGGCCTCGCGGGCCGAGACATTGTCCGTGACAAAGTAGCGGGTGATCCGCTCCGCCCCGTCCACATTGGCAAACGGCACCTGCAGGCTGGCGCCGAGCGGCAGATCATGATCAAAAGTAAGTTCGGCCTGGTCCAGCACATCCGACTGGAAGGTGCAGTCATAGATGCGCACCGCGCCCTCCACACGGCTGCGCAGCTCACGCAGCTGCGGCCCGGTGACCACCGCCTCCGGCAGGCTGGCAGGCAGCCGCACCGTGGCCTGGCGCAGCGCGCCCTGCGTGACCTGCACGCCGATCTGCTGCGAGAGCCGCACCCCGGCATCAGACACCAGCACCAGGGCCACACCCTCTGCCACAAAACGCGCGGCCTGCGGGGTCAGCGGCACCGTCAGCGTCCACGCATGATCGTCAAACTCCAGCGCCCGCTTCTTCTCGATCGGCGGCGCGATGGCGATGACGCTGTCCAGCACGGTGACATCCACCTCTTTCAGCCCGGCGCTCAGCGCCGGAAGCCGGACCTCGCTGGCCGCATGCGCTGCCACCAGCACAAGGCCGGTGACTTTTTCAAATCCTGTTAGGCTCAGCGGCTCCAGTGTCCACGAGGCTGCGGGCTGCGCCACGGTGCGCGCCAGATGCACCACCAGGCGCGCATCCAGCCCGGCGATCTCTGAGTTCAGCTGTAGGAAGAGGTCACCGCCCTCATGCTGCCAGCCCACCAGTCCAGGCCCCGTCACGCCCTGCACCTCATAGCCACCGGCAGGCAGCGCCACGCGCACCTGGTCCCAATCGCCGATCCGGCGTTGCAGGGACAGCGCAGCGATGAGCTCGATCTTCTGCGGACTGAGCTGGAAGACATAGTCCACCGTCGCCTTAGTGAGCTGCGGCCGCTTCGTCAGGGTAAAGGCCAGCGGCGCATGCGCACTCTGCTCATAGGCCATCGTGGTCATTCCCTCCACCGGCTTCGCCTCCACCCGGCGCTGCGCGGGGGTCGGTGCCACCTTCACCTCAAGGGTCGGCTCATGCAGGATGTGCAGCACCTCCTGCACACGCTGCGCCTCGGCCTGCGGAGCGATCATCGGCTGGCCGCTCTTCTTCCGCGCGGTCTGCACCACCAGCTCTACGCGGTCTGTCACCTCACGGCCAAAGGTGACCTCATGACGACGCTGCGCGCCCTCGCCACTTACCGCGATGCTTTCCACCGGCACTATTTCCTGCGACTGCGCTCCCGCTGCCAAAGGGCCGGGCAGCTCAGCGCTCACCAGAGTCAGCTCTTGCTCCGCAGCGTCCAGCGTGAAGCTCACCCGCTTCCGCGTGCTACCTGGAAACTCAAACACCATACGTGTCAGCAGATTCTCCCGCTGATGCTCGCGCAGATCCAGATGCGAGGTCACACGCGCCGCCGTCACCGGTCCCTCGCCACGATCCAGCCCGCGCGTGCTGCGCTCCAGCACCAGGGTGTCCTGCGCGCTGATGCCGCTGGTGAAGATTCGGCCCGTGTCCTTCTCCTCCACCGCCGTGGCAAACACGCCGTTGATGCGCAGCCAGCCGTCTGACTTCGGCGTGTGCACCGCCAGCAGCGCGCCCGCCGCAGGTGGCACCTGCAGCTCCGCCTTCTTCCAGTCCCGCTCCAGCGCCAGCGTGGCCGTGAGATGGATCTGATGCACGCCCGGATCTTCCAAAACGACCGCGCCCTCACTCAGCGCCGCCGCCTTGCCATCCACCTGCACCTCGCCCACCAGCAGCGCCGTCTTGCCGCTCATGTAGGGCAGCGGAAGCCGCGTCCAATGCCCGCGCAGCACCGCCTCGATCTTCGACTCGATGACCAGTCCGCGATCCTCCACGCGCACCTCATGCAGGGCCGAAAGGATCTCAAACGCATGCTCATCCGCCGGCACCACCTCCGGCCGTCGGTTCTCCTTCGCCTGCTGCCAGAGCTTTTGAAAGCTGTCATAAGGCAGATAAAGCCGCTGCACATATTGTTCGGCCGGAGGTTTCGACGCATCATAAGGCACAATGACCGTATGCGCCGCAGGATCCGGTTTGGAGCGATCCGGCTCGGCGGCCGTGGATGCAGACGTGATCATCATCAACGCCGACAGGAGTGCCAGCATGACCACGGAGGCAGAAGCCTTGAGTTTTGTCATGTCGCCGCCTTTTCGAATGGCATCGCCCCGTCGTTTGATGAGGAGCCACACGGTTCCGATTCCCACCGCCAACATGACACTGGTGATCAACAGCATGAAGATCAGTTGAGGCCCGTTCGCAGACGTCGCATCAGCATGACGCAACTTGTCGATCATCGGAGCCAAGGTGTTTGCCTTTGCGCCACCTTCGGCCTCGGACTTGAGCGCATCAACGAGCTGCTGAACGAGAGCGAGGTTCTCTGTTTTGTTGCGGACGATGAGCTGGTTGGCCACCAATCCGCGTTTGATCACCTCGGCACCTTCAGGAAACGGAATGCCCATCCTCATAAACAGCTCTTCGTTCTTCAAGCGGGGCGCTCCAGGCGTCTCCTCGGGCATGTATCTTTGTAAGACTTCATTCATCTCAAAGGTGACGATAAAGATGCGTGTCTGCATCCCTGTCCCGCTCGCTGGCTCGGGCTTGGTCTCCTCAGCAAATACAGGGCACGCCAGACACAGGGTGGCGAAAAGCATCGACACAGCGATGCGGAACCCCGTTGGTGTTCGACCCACGTGAACATCCGGCGTCTGCCTGTCCCTGCCCCGAAGGCCAAAGGCCTTCCGCATCATAGCGAAGGGTTGCCGAGCCTTGGCGAGGCTACCCTGGGCTTCAAGGAAAGTGGGACAGGTTTTTAACCTGTCTGGCCGTGGGCGCCACCAAGGCCTCTTGTGGCCTAACTGGAAACAGGTTGCAAGCCTGTTCCACTTTGATGCACAAGCCCGTTGGGCTTGCAGAAGGGCCGAACGGCCCAAAACTAACAAGAAATGTTTCATACAACCGCCTCCTTTCCATTCAGCTCACGACGGACCGTGGAGAAGTCCTTCGTCATCCACCAGGCGCCGCGCAGCACCAGGGCGAGCAGCCAGCCGAAGAGGAAGGCATTCGCCAGCGCCAGCGCGGGACCACCCAGCACCAGCGGAGCGCCGAGCGTGAGCAGCACGGCGACCAGGAAGGTGCTGCGCCAGGGTCGTCTCCGGGCCCAGCGGAAGCAGGATCCGATGCCTGCCAGCACGGCCAGCATGGCAAAGGTGAGCTGACGCTCCCAGCTCACATGTCGCAGCGTCAGCACCTCTGGCGCCTGATGCCCGGAGAACTTCAGCACCTGGCCGGCGGTCGGCAGATCCAGGTCCAGGGAGATGAGGCCGGTCTTCGTGCCGCCCTTCATCCCTTCCTTCTCAGCCACCGCTTTGATCGCACCGACAAAGTTGTCGATGTAGTCCAGATTCGGCCCGGTGTTTTTCACGATCAGATCCCCCGTCACCGCATTGTAGACGGCACTGGCACCTGCAGGAAACGGGATGCCCTGGCCCTTGAGGGTATCGACCGCTGTTCCCCGCGTGATCAGGCCAGAGGGCGAGATCTCTTTGCCCCCGGCAGCGAAGGGATCCGCCGGGGCGTCAGGAGCGCCTGGCACATCGCCTAACGAAAGATATTTCCATCCCGACGGCATCTTGTAAACGCGGGTGAACTGCTCCGTGGTGGTGTCAGTGAGCGGAACCACCAGGACGGCATAAGGCTCCACCTTGTATTTCATCCCCGCCAGCTCCGTGACATAACGCATCGCGTCTGCCAGCGACACATCCTTGAGATCCAGGGTGATGCGGGCCTGGGAAGCTTCATCCCCTGCCTTCAGAATGAACGACACACCCTTTCTCGTGGGATCCATTTCGGAGATGTCCAGGTCACGGTTCTTCACGCGCAGAAACTCCAGTGCCTCCTCGATCGTGGCATTGCTGAACCGAACTTCCGGAAACACGATCTTTTGCATCTTCGTGAGCAGCGCACCAGAACCAGTCTGAGAATCCATCGGCGCTCTCGCACCCCCCTCACCCGAGGCCGAAAACTCGGGCTCATCCACCGGATAAAGCAGCGCGGCCGTGACCGGATCCATCAGCGAGGAGAGGAAATCCCGAATGTAATCGAGATTGAGCCCGTTGTTGCGGACAATGAGCTCACCATGATCGGGATCAGACACCACCCGGGCACCCGCTGGAAACGAAATGCCCTGGCCTTTCAAGACCTCCATCCACCATTCGCTGGAGCCCGTGGGATGCTGAGGTGCCTCAGGCAGGGCTTGCTGCCCGGCAGCAAAGGGGTCCTCAGATCCGCGAGCATAGCGCGCCTTACCTTCCTCCAGCTTCTCCACAAGACCACTGGTCACCTTGAACACACGGCCGGAGAGGCGGGCAGCCCGGTCCGAGTGAGGTTCGATGATGACCGAATCCTCGGTTAGGCGGAACGTCACACCACCCAGCTCGGTAACGTAGCGCAGAGCCTCAATGAATGGCACGTCCTTCAGATCAAGCGTGATCTGCGCCGGATTGTTGGCGGTGGTGTTGGTCAGGACAAAGGAAAGTTTGGGCAAAACCAAGTCCTCATGACTCTCCATCCAGTTCCATTTGATGTTCAAGAACTCCACCGCCTCTTCCAGCGAAGCACCGGAGAACTGGACCTGAGGAAGGATGTGGCGCGCCATCCTTTGCTTGATCGCCTCCACCTCGGCCTGCCCGGATGACGAAGCTCTGGCATCTTCCACAGCCTCACGCCGCGCGCGCTCGATCACGCTTTCGGTGGCTCCTGGCCGGCGCGAGGAGGCGGAGACCCACCTGTTGAGGCGGCTGATGAGACCCGGCGCATGCGCCGACTCCACCAGATCCATGAAGCGACCGCCCAGCTCATAATGACGGCCGTTCGGCGCATGCACATGCCACTCCGTCTCCAGCACCGGCAGACCTGCAAGAAACTCCGGCGGCTGGATCTGCTCTTCACCCGCGGAGCTCCACGGCTCGCCGTCCTCCTCATAGATCACTGAGATCAGCGCCGACTGGCTGCCTGCGGGCAGGGAGATGGCGATCATACCGCCCGCAGCACTCACAGGTTTCGCGCCGAGGTGCTCCACCTCTAGGGAGAGCAGCCGCGCCTTCGCGGGCAGCTTCACCGGCATGAACTGCTCACCTGTATGCCGCACGCGGAAGACGGCCTCATGGCGCCGCGTGCTGTCCGGGCTGAGCACGGTGGTGAGCAGCAGTTTCCTAACCACGAGTGTGGCCAGCTCCGAATGCGCATGCCGCTTCGCCGTGAGGGCCAGCGTGTGCGCGCCCGTGCTGTAGGTGTAGGCCGCGATGAGGCGGTGCCGCGGCTGATAACCGCTGACCACCGGAACCCGCAGCACATCCAGTGGCTGCAGGGACTGCGTCTCAAAGCTCACTTGAGTGTCTGTGTTTGCCTCGATGACCCACGTCCCCGCAAAGCGGCGCGCGGAGGGCATCTCAAGCACCGGCAGCGTGGCTTTTAAAGTTTGTTCGGCGGTGGCCGTGACCTCCGCAGGCAGGCTGAGGCGGAAGCGCAGCTCATGCGTGCCCGTGCTCTCCTGCCGCAGCGTGTAGGTCCACAGGCCGGTGGCATCGTCCAGCTTCTGCTCGCCAATGAGCGGCGAGGTCATGCGCAGCAGCTTCGCAGAGGCTGGCGGCAGCTTGAGCTGGAAGCTGCGCAGCGGCGCGGCGCGGATGTCCAGCCGCACCTGGCCCTCGATCTCCACCGTGCGCGCACGCGGCAGCGCATAGGCCGTGATCTCCGCGGAGAAGACCGGCTCCGCGCGCTCCACCTCAAAGCTCAGCTCCCAGTCACGCAGGCTGAACCAGGCCATGCGCCCTTTCACCGGTGAAAGCTGCGCATCACGATCCTCGAGACCGGCGGTGCCCTTCAGCGCGACGCGCCAGGCATCATCAAAAGCCAGCGCATTGTAGCCCGCCACCTTCACCGCTTCCGGGATGGCCAGGGGCTGCACCTTCACCAGTTCAGGCTGGCGCGGCCCCGTCCAGGCCTTCAGCAGTTTCTGGCGCGTGACCAGCAGCACCCTCTGCGGCATCGCCGCCTTCACCCCCTGTGGAAAGCGCAGCTCCAGATGGTTCGTCACCCGCTTCCACTCAAAGTCCTTCGCCGCGCTTTCGATGCGGATGAACTCCTCACCCGCAGGCAGAGTCACACGCAGCTCATGCACCGGACGGTCCGTGCGCAGGTTCAGCGTGCGTGTGAGTGAGACACTGTCCTTCTCCAGCTTCGCCACCAGGTCCGCATCCACCTCCAGGCGCGGCTTCGCGGGCCGCACCATCACCTTCGGCAGCGCATTCATCAGCGTGGTAAAGGGTGCCGCCGGAGTGAGGATCTCCACACCTTCGGAACTGCGGAGATTCACCTCCGCAGAAGCGAGAGCATCCGTGATCACATGCGGCAGCGTCACCTGGTTTTGGGACGGATCACGCCGCTGGCGCAGCGTGATGAGCACGGAGTAGTGGATGTAGCCGCGCGTCGGCTCGATCTCCAGACGCGTGCCGGTTTGCTTCCAAGCGCAGGCCACGGGCGGCCCTTCCAGATCCTTTTGCTGCACGGAGATCACCTCAGCTCCAGCGCTGAGCTCCATCACCTCCATGGGCTTGATCCCGAAGTAAGGCGCCCAACCAAAAGTGTTCACCACTTCCACGGAGCTCTCCTCGATCCTCACATCCAGGCTCGCTCCGGAAAAGGGCGCTTCAGGCACCGCTTCAGCAGCGGCGTTCCCGGCCCGCCACCTCACATTGCAGGCGACGAAGGCGTAAAGATTCAGGTTTCCAGGCTTTCCCGCCTCGCTGGAAAAATACTCTCCCAGATTGGAGGGACGGTTGACCGCAGCCTCCCAGGCATAACGCCATGTTTGTTCAGCCAGACGACGGTGATGCGTGCTGTACTCAGGCTTCAGCCCCGCTGGGAAGGTCACATCCACATACCCCGGCACCCCCACAAGCTGGAGCTGAAAGCCCCCGCTCCCGCGCACCGGCTCACGGTCGACCGGCACCTCCGTCTCGATGTGCAGGCGATGCCTGCCCACACCCTTCACGTGCAGGTTCAGCGCCCGCTGGGGGAGTACGACCCCGGCCGGGCTGGTGCGGCCATAGGGCTGGCTCAGAGAGGCCAGCACCGTGCCCTCCGCATGAGCGGAGAGCAGCGGCAGATACCAGAGCTGCTTTAGCTGCGCCCACTCCTCGCTGGTGGAGAAGAGCGTCAGCGTGCCGCTGAGGCGGATGGTCGCCGCCTTCGGATCCAGCGTGCCCTTTAGGACCAAGCTTTCGACCATGAGATCCACCGGCGGCTTGTCCTTGGGATCTTCCTCAGGTTTCACCTTCCCAGCATCACGGATGAGCGCCTCATACTGCTCCGGCGAGAGCAGCACGGCGTTCGGGTGCTCCTTCAGCACCTTCTCCAGATGCTCGGAGGGCACCCACAGCTCCTTGCGGGTCGGCTCCCTCACCACCGGCTCCGCAGCCTGGGCAAAAAGGCCTAACCAACAAAGCAGCAAGATAACGACGGGTGAACCCCGCCATGGCGGTGACCCGCGAGCGCGCCACGCATTCGGATCACGCGAATCCAAATTCATGCACGTGCTCATGACTGGGGCTGGTCAGGGGTGGAAGAAGAGGTGGATGAGGAGGAAGGGGAAGCCGGTGGTGACTCCGGCGCAGACGGCGACGGTGGCGGAGGAGCGACCGGCGATGGTGGCGGCGACGGCGGAGCAGGGGGCCGCGTGACCGGAGCTGGCACCGGCGGAGGTGTGGAGCTCACGACCACCACAGGCCGGGGCTTCGCCTTGAAGAATCCGGCGAAGACCGCCAGCGCCGCACGGCAGAACCAGAACCCGGCCACCAGACCCACGGCGAGCATGATGGAGGTGGCGATGGGGATGTTCGCAGGCCCGATGAGGCCGGTCAGCAGCATGGCACCGATGCCGCCGAGCGCGATGTAGAGCATCTTGATCCGTGAAGGCGCCGTAGACAGCACCAGCCCAACCAACAGTGCGATCATGAAGAACAGGCTGTTGTAGAAGTAGGACACCTTTTTGCCGCGGAAGCCGAGCTCGATCTCCGCCGGAGGGCCGAGACGGCGCAGCGTCTCCAGATGCCCCTGCTGCGGCACCTGCAGGCCGTAGAGCGTGCGCAGGTCTCCCGCCACCGCCGGCGGCTCGCGCCAGGTGCTGCGCTCCAGCGCCACCAGATTTGGCCCGAAGGCAGGGATCAAGGGATCAATCACCCGGCGCATCGCAGCCCAGCCACGCTCCGTGGCGATGCGTGTGAGCGGGCCGGTGACACTGGTGTAGTGCCAGGCCTCCGGCAGATAGACACGGTGCCTCGTCTCCAGCACACCCACCTCGGCGAGCGTCGGCGGCGCGACGGTGACATGCCCCCACCAGCCGAGTTTTTCACCGGCCTTCGGGCTCGGCATCTCATACACAAAGCGCACGGGGATGGACTCGCGAGTCGTCGCACCGCCCGGAAGCCTAACCAAAAGATCGTCCGAACCTTCACGGCGCATGGGCTGCTGGGACTCGCGGTTCACAAACACATCACTGACGATGCGCGCGCCCTTCGGCAGACGCACGACCAGGAACTGCAGGTCATTGTTACGCACCCAATACAGGGCCTCCGTGGTCTGCGCACGATCCGTGGCCACCGCGGTGATGAGGTCCGCATGCGTGACCACCGCCTGTGGGACCGCGAGGAAGCTGTTGCGCGCCAGCTCCACGCTGAGCTTCACCGGCAGGCTGCGGTATTTGTAGGCCAGGAAGACACCCGGGCGCTGCAGCTCGCCGCGCAGCTCACGCGTGTCGATCTCCTCCAGCGTCTCCGCGTTCGACTTGCGGATCTCCAGACTGTCCGCCTTCACCACGGCCACCTGCCCGGTTTCCTGGAAGGCGCCGGGCACGTGCACGTGCAGCAGCTCCACCGTGCCGGTCTTCCCCTGCTCGATCGGCGCGGGTTTCTCCAGACTGAGGCTGAGGGTGAAGGAGCCGAGCTTCTCACCGCGTAGGATGACTTCCCAGAGCGCGTAGTTGGTTAGGTCAGGAAGAGTCGGCGGCGTGGCCGGCGTGTAGGCCTTGTTCACTTCCTTCACCAGCGGATCCACCAGGCGGATGTCCGCGGCGACGCTCTTCGGCACCGCTAAAACAAAACGGTCCGCAGCGGCATAGGCGATGTCAAAGGCCAGCGTCCAGGTGTGCCGGGTGGACTGCTCACGCACCTCCACCAGCGTCAGCACCTCGACATTCGTCTGGCTGCTGCGGCTCTTCAGAGACAGCACCGCAGGCTTCGCCGCATCACGATAACTGAAGGCCAGCGTGGCCGCGAGGCTCGAGGTCCCGGGCGCCGACTGCGGCGAAATCGAGGCCACGTCCTCCTGCTGGAAATCACCCAGCGCTTTGGTGTTTGCCTCCAAACTGGAATGCACCGCCACGCCGAGCTTGGCCTCATGACGGGTGACATCCTGCGGCTGCAGCACGGGCAGCGTCACATCTGCCAGCAGATCACGCGGCTGACGCGCGCTGATGTTGAAGCCGAAGCTGCCGAGCTTCTGCTGCTTGAGCTTGATGTTCAGCACCGGCGGCGTGGCGGCGGTATCAGCCTTCCATTCGGCGATGTCGCTGCCTCTCACATCCGTGACGATGAGCCCCGCAGGCAGCGCGATCTTCAGGTCAAAGAGACCGACACGGCGCGCGTCCACATTCAGCGCAGCTTCGAGCTTCGTGGCATCGCGCAGCACATTGACGCTGATGTTGGAGGTGATCTCCACCTGCGGCCGTGCCTCGGTGACATCCAGCGTGAAGACATAGGGCTGGCGCAGCACGCGGAAGACATTGCCGCTGCCCGCCGTCTGGCTGCGCGTCACCGCTGTAAGAGTCTTCGGCGTGAAGTCGATCTGCGGCTCGCTGCTGAGCGTGACCTCGCCGCTGGCCTGCGCCGCGCCCACGATCTCGATCTCCGGCACGCGCACCTCGGCCGGCAGCGCGGCCACCGGTTTTTCAAGCTGCAGCTTCAGGCTTAAGTCCAATGCCGTTAAGCAATGTGGGTGACCAAATAGACGGGGGGAGAGGTCTCCGAG